>NZ_JBHTKM010000019.1:0-1609 GCF_042675845.1 Winogradskyella rapida
AACGGTCTTGTGTATGGTTAGTTGCGTGGTTAGGTAGCTAATTTAACAAACTTTTACGAACCAGAGAAAATTCCGAAGGAATTTTCCAAAGAAGCACTTGCCTAAGCAATTAATTATACACGTTGTTAGCTACTTTAGTGCGTACAGACCAAAGTGAAAGCTTTTAGTTAGTCTGTTCTCCAAGCGCAAACATTGAGATGCTGAAACTAATCAACCGCAAAAATGCTGGATTATTTATAACGTCCACTTTAATTCCAGCGTACATTGTAATAATGCGATGCCTTTCGACGCATCTGGTTGCGCAGTTTCTCACAGCAATGACGCTTTTTTTTGGAAAAGAACGATACAGAACGCAAGCCTTAACTTTCTGAGAAATGCCGAATACAGGAACATAAATAAGCGGATTTTCCAACGAAATAGAATACTTAAACAACTTAAAAAAATACGCTGAAAAATTGTTTCGGGACAGCACGAGATATTTGCAGAAAACGCAACGACCTTTGTGCGTTTAGTTCTCCAAGAAAAAGTTTTTCGAGCTAAAAGTTAATAGATAAAAAACTAAATTTCGGACAGCATTTCAAATTGTAAATACTAACGAAAAAACACTCGGCACGTATTGTTGCTAACGTGTTTGTGTATGGTTAGTTGCGTGGTTAGGCAACTAAGTTAGTAAACATTTACGAACCCGTGAAAATTCCGAAGGAATTTTCGCAAGTAAGCTCAAAAAAGCAATTAATTATACACGGTGTTGGCAATAGTGTTTTATTTTATTTTTTTGTTCAGTTCAGTAACTATATTTCTCAATTCCTTTTCTTTGGTTAATTCAAAGAGTTCCATTAAATAACTTATACTTTCTAATTCCCAAGCATTATGAGAAACATTTTGTTTGTAATGTCTTGCAAGCTTTTTTAAACTGGATTTAGTTATTTTTCCACCAACTGCTTTTTCTAAAGTGGAAATGAAACCATCTAAAGTGTTGAAAGATGTCCGCCAATCTCTTTCTGCTTCGAGGATTTTTTGAGCAATCTTTTTATCGATTTCAGTCGCGGTTACACTTTCTTCAACGAAGTCAAATAATTGGTCAAAAGTCAAGTTATTAATATCTCTTAAAATGGCCATCCGTTTTTCATTATATAATCTGCTTTCGGGTCAAATTCAATTCCGTTTTCTTTTTTCGGATTCCACTGTTGGTTTATAAATTCCGCTGGACTTTCTGTGATGTCAGTCCAATTAATATTTGGGAAAACATAAAGTTTCCAATGGTCAGAATCCCAAGTTCCATACAGATTTTCATTCGGCAAGTAGAGTAGGATGTATTCAGGGTCATAGTATTCGCATTGGTCAGTCAGATTGATTGCAGGAATTTCGTAGTAAGATTTTCCGCTAACATTTCCCTCAATCCATACTTTTCCGAGTTCCAATTTGTCAAAGTCAATAATTCTGACAAAGTTAGGTTCCACAGTTTTATAGTCGTAATTCAATTCCGATTTTGATTTTAAAAATTCTGTCAAATCTTTGGGTAAATCCATATTCTGTCCAAATATTGGTAAGGCAATTAAATAAGCTAAAACTATGATTCCTTTGCGCATTTCCGACATTATTGCCAACG
>NZ_JBHTKM010000020.1:0-1347 GCF_042675845.1 Winogradskyella rapida
CTTATCACGTTAGATTATCCAGATGAGAATTTAATCGTGACTAGGAATAAAAAACTCTTTGATTAGGAAAGACATTAGCAAAACGTGACTGCTTGCTGCTAACGGTTTTGTGTATGGTTAGTTGCGTGGTTTAGCGAGTAAGTTAACAAAAAGGTACGAACCTGTGAATATTCCGAAGGAATATTCCAGATGAGCACTTACACAGCAATTAATTATACACGGTGTTGTAACACGTTTTTTATTTCAGATTTTCTTTTAATGTATCCGCTTTTCTTTCCATTGTTGTTATTCGACCATTTTTAATTTCGGTTCTTATTCCAATATTTTTTTTGAGAATTCCGAAATATTTGTATTCTTTTTCGCAAACTATAACTGTATCAAAGTCTTTGTTTTTATCTGAGATTTGAACAACACTAATATTCAGCTTTATTTTATTCAGTTCAGCCGCTTTCTTCTTTTCAGAGTTTGTATAAGTCGATTTTAGATATTCACTAATTTTAGTCAAATATTCATTCAGATTTTCAATTAGTTCATTATATGTTTTTGTTTGATTTTCTAAAATTCCTTTTGTTCCAACATTTAAATACAAGTCAAAAAATGTGCGATTTTCGCCATAAATAATCTCTGAAAAATAAGATGAATTAATCAGCTTAAAATTCCGCTTTATTTTTTCGGTTGTCAGAGTTTCAAATTTATGATTTTTGTTCAATTATGATTGGTTTTAAATGTGTTACAACGTTGTTGTGTATGGTTAGTTGCGTGGTTAGGCAACTAAGTTAACAAACATTTACGAACCCGTGAAAATTCCGCAGGAATATTCGCAAGTACGGAAGAACCTAGCAATTAATTATACACGGTGTTAGCAGCCGGCTTTTAATTATACGCGGTTTCATTAAAGAACTCTGACATTGATTTTAGCGTATAATTCCTTATCGGTGTCTAATTAGTTTCAAATTAGTTTTTTCACGTTCAGATCGGCCGTAAAGCTTTTTAAAATTAAAGCAGAGTAGAGTGAGTAGTTTGTTGGCTTTCTATAATGATCGTTTAAAATCTAATGTCTAAAGGTTTCTATTATCCAGCGTTGTTAATCCGTGTTACTTGTCAATTTACCTTATCCGACTGAGTGGTTAATTCTGCGTTAATATTCCGTATTGCTTATTACGCTAGATTATCCAGATGAGAATTTAATTGTGACTAGGAATAAAAAACTCTTGGATTAGGAAAGGTAATAGCAAAACGTGATTGCTTGCTGCTAACGTGTTTGTGTATGGTTAGTTGCGTGGTTAGGCAACTAAGTTAGCAAACTTAAACGAACCCGTGAAAATTCCGCAGGAATTTTCGCAAGTA
>NZ_JBHTKM010000021.1:0-1441 GCF_042675845.1 Winogradskyella rapida
TAAGATTACATTTATCTTTAGACTATAAAACACCTAATATGGTACACAAATTATCAGCGTAAAACCAATTTTAACCTGTAGCCGTATTTCAGGACTAGACATTAAAACGAAATCCGTAAATGATAAGAAAATTTAGGAAAGAAAAAATATCAATTCAAAACATTGGGAAACAAAGATTTTGGATTGGAATAATTTCAGGTCTGTTTTCTGCGATTATAATTTCGCTAACTTTCAATTACTTTAGGGAATTATTTCGATATTTTACAACTTTATCAGCTGATTTACTTATTTTAGAGAAATCTGAATTACAATTTTACAACTACTTCTTTGCATCACTTGCAACAGTTTTAGGTCTTTCAATTACTGTTTCAATTTGGATGACGAATAATAATCATAGAAGGAAAAAAGACAAAATTTACAAACAATTATCACGGACGAATATTCTCTTTACTTTTTGGCTTATTTTAATGATGATTGCTCGATTTGGTTCAGTTGTTCCCTTTGTTTTATATGGAATGCCTGGTTATGATAATCAATTAAATTTATTCGAAGAATATTGGCTTTTATTTGTTCTAATTCCAATAGTAGTTTTTGCTCAAAATTGGTTTATTGTAAGACTAGTTTATCTTTCTTCAAAATGGATATTCTTTTCATTCTTAATTTGTATTGCAATAACATTTACATTAAAAAACACAACATCAATTAATCAAGATATTTTAAATGTAGCTTATCATAAAAAATTCCAGTCGGATTACAATTATATTGACTATCAATTAAATAAAGCCAAGTCCGAATACGGAATTAAATATCAAGAAAATACAATAGCCACATTAAAAAAATGGCGTACTCAAAGCTCAACTGAACAAGTAATTAGTTTAAAATCAACATTTTCAAAAGACCATAAAGTACCTTTAGATACAATTATTCTTCAAAAAATTGTAATTAGGAACTTTAAAGAAAATGGTAGATATTTTAGAAGAAATTCTATTGATAATTGGCGATATGCTTTTCCAAAAGATATTTTAAGACAACTTGAATTTTATGATATTAACTCAAATGAATCAAAGGAACTTATAGAAATCTTAAAGGAACAAATCGAGCTAATTAACACACCAGAAATCGATTGGGAGGAATATGACAAACATACAGATACCGAAATAAGAAAAAGTTTTGGAATCAAATACAACGTTCCAAAACAAATAATTGAACAGTTAGAAAAAGTAAGAGACAGTTTAATTAATGACATTAAATATTATGGAATTTCAAAAGATTTGCCCGAATTAAAACAAATGAATGAATAGAAATAACGTGCCACAACACCGTGTATAATTAATTGCTTGTGATTTGTCTACGTGGAAATTCCTGCGGAATTTCCTCTCGTTCGGTTCATTTTTGTTAAATTAGTTGCCCAACCACGCAACTAACCATACACAAACACGTT
>NZ_JBHTKM010000022.1:0-2157 GCF_042675845.1 Winogradskyella rapida
AGCAGTATTGAAATTCAGAGTCATTTGCTCGTTATAGATTTGTTCTTTAAATGGCAGTTCAAATTTCATTTATAAGTTCGATTTTTAACTTGTGCACAACGGTTGGGCTATGATTAGTACGGGATTAAAAATAACGAAATTTTCGGACTTGCACTTAGCCAAAGCTTTTTATTTTGTTTTTATTTTTTCATTATTAAAAGCCAAATCAAAAGATTTGGCGAACTTAGTAAATATACACAGACTTTTGTTTAAGCACCAAAACCCGTATTAATTATAGCCGTTGTTGTGCAACGTTTTTATTCTTCAATTCCCTACATTTTTCGCAATAAAAAACGTCAACATTTTTCGGATAATTAAATCTTTCCAAGTCTCTTGGTGCATTAATATTGGCCATTGGAAAAAGCTCTTTTTCTCTTTCGTATGAAATTTTTGGAATTATGTCATTCCCATTTACGATTTTCACGTTATCCTTTTTCAATTCAAAATCGTGGATTGGACAATGATTAAATATCTCGTGGACATTTTCAAAAAGGATTGGTTCAATATCAAGTTCATTCGAAAAACTCTTTAGTAATTCTTCTTGCCAAAAAAATAATTTCTCTCTCAATGGAAACGCTTCATAAAGTGTCAAAATGAAATGATTGTATTTTTCATTTCCAACAAATTTTTTAAATTCTATTCTAATTTGGTCTTTATTAAATTTTCCAGGTTTAATTTCAGCTGTCGAATTTGTCATTCGTTCTATTCGTTTTTCAGCTTCCTCAATGGTAATTCCATTTTCCCAATCTGAAATGAGTTTATGGTCGTTTTGGTGAGGAATTATTTCAGGTCTTATTCCGCCACTTCGAGTATTTACATTAACGTGAATACCTAAAGTACTTTCTTCGTAATCAGGAATTTCGTTACTAATCATCCCGAAATACGTTTTTCCTTCAATGTTGTTTTTAAATTCAGATTGATATTCATTAAAACTCTTTTCGCTTAAAGAAACCCAAATTCCGTAATCCAAGTCTTCGCACGCATCAATGATTTTGATAGTCAAAGTTGTTCGTATAAATCTGTCAGTTTGGTCTTTGTGTTTAATTTCACAAAAGTCAGTTGTTAATTCGGCTATTTCTTTTTTATCGTTTTCATTTAAAGTATCGTAATACAATGGTGACAGAAATCCAAGAGCTGGCAGTTCATCGTGAACTTGTCCACAAGTCGAACATTTAAATTCTGTAGATTTTTCTTTTCTCTTAAATATGTCAAAAATTCCCATATTTTAATTCAGAACGATTGGTTTTTCAAATGTTGCACAACGTGTTTGTGTATGGTTAGTTGCGTGGTTAAGCAACTAAATTAGCAAACTTTTACGGACCAGAGAAAATTCCGCAGGAATTTTCGCAAGTAAGCACGTAAAAAGCAATTAATTATACACGGTGTTGTGTGTAGTGTTTTAATCAGTTAAATTTTGATTCTAATATACTTTTTTCAATTAGCTTTCTTTTTTCGGATTCGCTAGATAAAATGATTATTTCTAATTGCTTTCGATCAAACATTCTACTGTAAACAGTAAACTCATAATTTTCCCCATTCTCATTTTGCGTTTTCATATTGAACATTTTAAATTCAAGTCCATCAATGATTTTTTCGCTAGTATTTTTCTCTATTTTGGTATTCGGTCTGTCTTTTGTAAATGCTTTTATAACAATTTCATTTGCCTCATTAAATTTATCCATAAAATTCTGTTCCGAATTCAATTCAGAGAACTGAGCTTGCATTGAATTATATTTTCCATTATTGAAATGGAATAAATTCCTTGCAACAATATTTACTTCATTATCAGGATATGCTGATTCAATCATTTTCATACCTTTTTTTCGAGATTCCATTCGCGTTTTTGATGGAACATCTTTAAAATCTTTTGGGATATTTAAAGTCCATTCAAATTCTTGAATATAGACTTCGTTTTCCGATTCAGAACATCCGAATGTCAGAAATAAAATCATTAATAATGGGATGTTTTTCATAGATTGTAAATTCAGAATTGAGTGAGTTTTTGCATTACACACAACGTGTTTGTGTATGGTTAGTTGCGTGGTTAGGCAACTAAGTTAGCAAACTTAAACGAACCCGTGAAAATTCTGCAGGAATTTTCGCAAGTAGAGAAGAACC
>NZ_JBHTKM010000023.1:0-1249 GCF_042675845.1 Winogradskyella rapida
TTGTGACTTGCCTACGTGGAAATTCCTTCGGAATTTCCTCTCGTTCGGTTCATTTTTGCTAACTTAGTTGCTTAACCACGCAACTAACCATACACAAACACGTTGCCCACAATATACTAAAAACCGCTATAAATTGAAAATATGAGTAAAATAATACACGAAGGAGAAATAGATTTAGCTGGAATAATTATTCCTTGTTACGTTCTTGAAGATGGAACAAGAGTTCTTTCAGGTAGAGGAATGCAAGAGGCTTTGAAAATGGTTGATACAGACGAAAATTCAAAGCCAACAAGTGGGGCCAGATTAAACAGATATTTAGGTCAAAAAAGCCTAGAACCCTTTATTTACAAGGGAAAAGAACCAGGCCACTTTGAGCCAATTGAATGCTATCAAGGAGAGAAAAAAATAAATGGTTACGAAGCAACTATTTTAGCTGACATTTGCGAATCTTTTTTAGATGCTAGAAATGAAATAAATTTATCTGTACGTCAAAAAATAATTGCAGACCAATGTGAAATTTTAATTAGAGCTTTTGCAAAAGTCGGAATTACAGCACTTGTAGATGAAGCTACCGGTTATCAATATGACAGAGAGCGTTTTGAATTACAGAAAATATTAAATGCTTACATATCAGAGGAGATACTAAAATGGCAATTAACATTTACAGACGATTTTTATAAACAAATTTATCGTTTGTGGAATTTACCATTCATACCAAAATATATTAAAAACAAACCGTCTTTTATTGGTAGATTAACAACTAAATATATTTACGAACAGCTACCGAATGGAGTTTTGGAAAATTTAAGAAAAAACACACCAAAAACCGATAAAGGAAATTGGAAATATAAATTTCATCAATCACTTACACCTGAAGTTGGGAAAGAACATTTAAAAAAGCAAATAACAGAAGTTACAACTCTAATGGAAGTATCTAAAACTAAAAAGGAATTTGAACATCTATTTGAAAGAAAATATGGGGATAATTCTCAACTTGAATTAGGGTTTGACGAACAATAAATACTGTGGGCAACACCGTATATAATTTATTGCTGGCTTCTCGCCTACTTACGAAAGTCCTCGCGGACTTTCTTGGTCGGTAATTTTTACTAAATTAGTTGCTTAAACCACGCAACAAACCATATACAACAACGTTAGCTGTAATAAAAACCGAATCGTCCAAAAAAATAATGAGTATAATTAAAGCATTTTTATATACATTTTTAGCATTTGTATTTTGGTCAATAAT
>NZ_JBHTKM010000024.1:0-843 GCF_042675845.1 Winogradskyella rapida
AATGTCTAGTCCTGAAATACGGCTACAGGTTAAAATTGGTTTTACGCTGATAATTTGTGTACCATATTAGGTGTTTTATAGTCTAAAGATAAATGTAATCTTATTTCGTTGTATAAATTAATTGCATTTTTTGCAGCTCTCTTCGCGTGTGCTACGCTATCAAAGGTTTGGTCGAGATAAAACTCGTCTTTTAAGATACCGTTTACACGTTCTGCGATGGCGTTTTCGTAACAATGATTTTCTTCAGTCATACTGATACCTATCTTTTTTCTTTTGAGTATTTGCGTGTATTGATTGCTACAATACTGTATACCTCTGTCTGAATGATGAATAAGCTGTTTAATGTTTTGTGCCTGATATATGGCCTTATTTAGTGCTCTTACACATCCTTTTAGTTCCAAACTATCACTAAGATCATAACCAACAATTTTCCTAGAATGCATGTCCGTTATTAAAGCCAAGTAGCAAAACCCTTTTACAGTTCTGATGTATGTTATATCAGAGACCCAGACCTGGTTTGATCTTGTAACTTCCATATCCTTTATCAGGTTATTGTACTTATAAAAGCGATGATATGAGTTAGTAGTTCTGGCACTGGTTTTCTTTTTAAGTGTTAGCATATTATGTTTTCTAAGGACACTAAATAGTGTATCTCTACCTACTTTAAGGTTAGCATTTGTAAATTCGTTATCTAATGATTTTATGAGTTTACGTACGCCTTCTCTAGGAAGGGATTTACGTTTTCTACTGACTATTTTTATAATTTGTTGCTCTAGTTTTAAACGCTTATCAGCTCTAGATTTGTATTTATAATACGCATCACGTTTAAGCCCAAAACAATGA
>NZ_JBHTKM010000025.1:0-994 GCF_042675845.1 Winogradskyella rapida
AACGTGTTTGTGTATGATTTCGTTGCGTGTTTTAAGCACTAAAGTTAGCAAATAAATCACAGATAGAAAGTCCGCGAGGACTTTCGTAAGTAGGCTATAACTAGCAATGAATTATACACGGTGTTACCCATAGGCTTTTTTCTTTATTTCAGTTGAAAATGTATATGGTCATCGTGTCTTACTGCTTGACATCCGTGAAATCTTACTTTTCCGTTGTTCAAATTCAGTCTGGTTTTTAAATGCGGTTCGATAAATAACTTGCCAATATTTTTTTGTTTTAAAATCAGATTTGCCAATTGTCGAGTTCCTTTTTCGGAAAACTCAATGTCTTTATTGATTGTGCCTAAAGTCAGATATTTGGGAAAATCATATTGCCAATTTCCTTTATTCTTACAAACTTCGGCTTGGTCATATTCTTTTTCGGTTGGCATTTCATAAACTCCATATCCACTAACTGATGGCTTTTTATTTGTCAATTGTCCGTTATCATTTTCGTAAATCAAAGAAACGTCAATTTTTTTTCCATCGTTGTGGCTCAAATGGGGCAAAAGAGGAAATTTGTTTATGAAAGGGAAATTCGCATCAAGATAAACCATTTTTATTCCTGTGTTCTGTTTCTCAAATTCGGTTGCGATTTGTCCGATTGATTTATTTAATTCAGGTCTTACATAGTTTCTATTGGCAAGTTTGTAAAAAAAAGAATGAGCTTTTAAGAATTCCGATTCTTTTATTTTTTCACGTCCGAAAATCGGTGCGACATTTGGAATGATTAAAAATGTTGTAAGCAAATATAGAACTGCGAAAATTCCAATCCGTTTCAATCTTTTCTTTTCCGCACTTTTCTTAACCAACAAAATTGCAATCAAATATATTATTCCACCTATTTGAGTGACAACAGTCAAAAAAGCAATAATTATTATGTGAAGTAGTATTTTCAATGGTTGGTTCAGCTTATGGGTAACGTGTTTGTGTATGGTTAGTTGCGTGGTTAAGC
>NZ_JBHTKM010000026.1:0-1009 GCF_042675845.1 Winogradskyella rapida
ACCACGCAACTAACCATACACAAACACGTTGTAAACAATTTAAAACCAAATATTACGAATGAAAAAATTAACAAAAACAGTAATAATTTTAATCGGAATTTTAATTGTGTCTTGTTCTTCGGATGACTCAAATGAACAAGAACCTGAATCATCTGGACTGCTGGAAAGAATGGAAATCCAGAATACTTCAACACCATATATTTATGAATTTAATTACAATGATAATAATACAATCAATGAAATCTATTTTTACAACTATTTTGCTGGAGACAGAAAGGATAAATTCTACTATAACAACCAAGGAAGCATTGAATATATAGAAAGCATTTTATTGAGTAATGACCAAGTTGTTCAAACTGTCAATTTTAACTACAACGCTTCGAATGAATTAATTAGTGAAATAAGAATTGACAATGAAAATAACAATGAAATCATTGAAAGAGGAGACTATTTCTATGAAAATGGAGCTTTTAGTTGCTTAAATCGTTGCTTTGATATTGAATGTAATTCTTTTCAGCAAATTTGTTATGAATTTGACGGAAATGGAAACTCGTATACAACAACTTATAGCGATGACAATGGACAAACACTAGTGCAAATAGACGTATCTGAATTTGACAATGGCAAATCTGCTTTCTTCGGTTCTAATCTGACTGAAATTAGGTATTTGACAAATCCTGCACTCGGATTTTTAATAGTTAATAAGAATCTTATAAGTAAAGAGGTTACAACATATTTTGCGACAGGCGGAATCCAATCTGAATTCCAATATGATTATACAACTGAATTTAATTCTTCTGACTTACCAACACAAATAACAATAAGCTCAAACCAATCAGCTGATAGTACTATTTTGTATGAATATTATTAAAAAACTGTTTACAACACCGTGTATAATTAATTGCTTTGTAAGTACTCATCTGGAATATTCCTGCGGAATTTTCACGGGTTCGTAAATGTTTGTTAACTTAGTCGCTTAACCACGCAACTAACCATACACAAACACGTT
>NZ_JBHTKM010000027.1:0-5145 GCF_042675845.1 Winogradskyella rapida
GTTATAGCCTACTTACGAAAGTCCTCGCGGACTTTCTATCTGTGATTTATTTGCTAACTTTAGTGCTTAAAACACGCAACGAAATCATACACAAACACGTTGTAAAACATTTGAACGAAATGAATCGCATCCTTCAAATTTTAGGGATTTTAATAATATTGATTAGTTGTAAGTCGACTAAAATTGGTTCTGAATCTGAATTCAAAATGACGAATGACTCTGTAAATCTTTATGCATTTATCGGAGAAAAAATATCTGTAATTGAATTTGACCCAAATGAAAATAATGAACGAATCGAAATTGACTCTATAACAGGAGACACTCTGATATTTAAGAGTTATGTAATGGATAATGGTTTCAGAAATAAATACAAGGTAATAAGTAACGTATACAACGAACTGAAAACAGATACGATTGAATTTGATGCTTACGACCATTATGGAAGACCTGCATTTGAGGATTACAAAAACGTTCTGTTATACTTATCATACAGCAAAGAAAAAAACAAATACTATCACCAAAAATATATATTTGACCCAATTGAAAAAGATAGAAATGGAAATTGGAAAGGCTTAAAAGGAGAAAGTATAGAAAAGCTATTTACTGAACAGAAAAACGGTTATTTGTCTGCGAGAGGAATATTTGATAGCGAATAAAAACGTTTTACAACACCGTATATAATTTATTGCTAATTCTAGCCTACTTACGAAAATCCTCGCGGATTTTCTATTCGGTTTTTATTTGCTAAATTAGATTTTTAAACCACGCAACAAACCATATACAACAACGTTGTAGCCAATTTGAGAAAAATGACAATCCGAGAGATATTAAATACAAATGAACACAGACCTTGGAAAATGCCAACTGAAAACTGGAAATTTTATCAAGAGTGGAATAATGCAATATTTCTTCATTGGCAAGTGGAATTAAACGAACTGAAAGAGTTTGTACCGAAAGAATTAGAAATTGACCTTTTTGACGGAAAACCCTGGATTTCAGTTGTTGCTTTTACAATGGAAAAGATAAGACCGAAAAACCTACCTTCCTTTCCGCCTATTTCGGATTTTGACGAAATTAATATCCGAACTTATGTGAAATCAAATAACAAAACTGGAGTATATTTTTTGAGCATTGAAGGCGGAAAAAGTTTGTCTTGTAAAGTTGCGAAAGGAATATCTGAACTTCCATATAGATTTTCAAAAATAAAACGTACTAAAAACCAATACGAATCAAATAATTCGGAATTTAATGACAAATTGAATATTCAGTTTGAGATTGGAAAAGAAATTACAGAGAAAACGGAATTAGACAAATGGTTGACTGAAAGATACGCTCTTTTTCAAGACACAGAAAAGTCGATTAACGAATTTGAAATTCACCATTTGGAATGGCCAATTAACGAAATTGACTTGAAAAATTTAGAATTTAATTATCCAAAATTTGACGGATTGATTAAAAACGAGCCAAACAAAATCCAATACTCAAAAGGAGTAAAAGTTATTGCTTGGGGAAAGAATAAAAAAGGAAAAACTGGCTACAACACCGTGTATAATTAATTGCTTTGTTCTTCCTTACTTGCGAAAATTCCTGCGGAATTTTCACGGGTTCGTCAAAGTTTGCTAACTTAGTTGCCTAACCACGCAACTAACCATACACAAACACGTTGTGGCGCATTTACCAAAACGCACGTTGGAATCAAAAACTGAATAAAACTGAACTTTTAATGAATTTTTCACGACATTGTGATTTATGCGAAAACCAAATAACGAGTCTTGAAAAAGGATTGACTTGTAATTTGACCAATAAAAAACCTGAATTTAGTAATACTTGCTCAAAAATTACACTTGACAAAAAATTTCAAGAAAAATTAGAAATTGCTAATCTCGAACTGGAAATAATCCGTAGAAACCAAAAGTCAACACATCTGACTTTCTACGGCACAATAATTATTGGTTTTCTTTTAATACTTCTTGGGTACTTTTTATCTGACTGGAAAATATTTAGCTTGTATCTATGGTACGTAAAAATTGGAATGATTGTAACTGGATTTTCATTTCTAGGAACTGCTTACTCTAAACTGAATAAATATAGAAGAGAAAATAAAAAAGCGGAATTGGAAAAAAACAAAATTGATGAAGTCATAAATAAATACGGAATTTCATATCAAGAAAATTTTGATTTTAAAGAAAAAATTCACGGAACTCAAGAAGTAATTGTAAATATTGAATTTAAAAATTCGAGAAAAGGAAAAACATCTAATTCGTATAAATTTGATTATTTATAAGTTAATAAAAAAACGACACCACAACACCGTGTATAATTAATTGCTTTTTAGAGCTTACTTGCGAAAATTCCTGCGGAATTTTCACGGGTTCGTAAATGTTTGTTAACTTAGTGCCTAACCACGCAACTAACCATACACAAACACGTTACCCAACATTTGAAAAAACACTACGACATAAACAACAAGCTTCTGAAAGGACTACTTTTTGACAACCTCAAAATGATAGCTCTTGTGATAATCGTATTGCCTTTTTATTGGAAATGGAGAAACGAAACCGAATTTGTTCTTGACCAACAAATATTAATAATTATTAGTGTCATAATCCTAATTATGAACATTCCGTCTTTGTTAATCTATCTCAATTATTACTTTGAAAACAAAGGCACTACTTTTACTATGGACTTTGACTCAAAAAAAATTGAAATCACTCAAAACGGAAAGACTAAAACGTACACGATAAATGATGTTTCGGAATCAACTTATCATCTTGGAATTTATTACAAAAACGCAATAGATAGAGCTGGACGAATTCCCATGCTTGTATCTGACTTTGGATATTGGGACTTGAAATTTAAGAATGGAGATAGATACTTTTTAACCAACATTCTTCACGACTTTATTCACAATGATCCTTTTTTTAAAAACACAAAATATAGGTTTAGAATGTTTACCTACATTAATAAATCCGATTCAAAAAAAACAGTAAAACTAAAACAAGAATTGGAAAGGAAAAAAGAAAAAAGCCAAACCGAAAAGTTTGTTGAGAAATTTAAAACAAAATCAGAAACCGAATTAAACGAAATTTTGACTAACAAATCAAAATACCAGAAAGAAGCTGTGAAAGCAGTTGAATTAATTTTAAAGGACAAAAACGTTGGGTAACACCGTGTATAATTAATTGCTTGTGACTTGCCTACGTGGAAATTCCTGCGGAATTTCCTCTCGTTCGGTTCATTTTTACTAAATTAGTTGCTTAACCACGCAACTAACCATACACAAACACGTTGTAAGTAATTATGAAGAAACTACTGATTATCATATTATCATTCTTATTAGTATCATATTCCGACTTTGGAAATGACAATCAGATGTATACGAATTATTGTAAAGCTCTTGATAATTATGCCAGTACTTTTCAAAACTATTTAGTAGTTAACATCCAAGATAAATCAAATGGAAAATCTACTGAAATCTGCCTTACAGGATTTGAATTAGTATCGACTATGATGGACGAATGGAATTTTGACATAGAGAATGAATTTAAAGCTGTCCGAAAAGTAAAACGGAATAGAAACCGAACTTTTAAAGTGGAAAACTATGACAAGCATAAATTTTTGAACAGAATTGAATACTCTCAATCAGAGCTTGTAAAATATTCTGACCGAATAAATTTTGACTCTATTGCTAATAGCATTTCGAACAAAAACGAATGGAGTTATTTTGCGGATAATGAAAAAGAACAAGTAATGATTGCGCATTTACTTTTTAAACAAGGATACTTAACTGGAATTAATGAATGTTTTGGAGGAGAACAACTGGAATATTACGTTGAGGAAAAATAACTACTTACAACACCGTGTATAATTAATTGCTTTTTACGTGCTTACTTGCGAAAATTCCTGCGGAATTTTCTCGGGTTCGTCAAAGTTTGCTAACTTAGTTGCCTAACCACGCAACTAACCATACACAAACACGTTAGCTACAAGGCAAATGAAGAACTTCAAAAAAACATCCTTTTTATCTTTAACATTAGGTTGGATTGGACTAATTACAACTCATATAATATGGTTGAATTTAAGATATGAAAATGCTTCTGGCGGAGATACTGGAGTAGTTTTATTTTGGGCTTCTTTTTTTCTTTTAATCTTTTACGGACTTTTTATCTTAATACCTCAAAAGGGAATTGTAAAACTAACTAAAAAACTGACTTTAACTTCATTTACAATTCTTTCAGGGGTTTATGCTTTAATCGGTTTTACTATTCTAATTGGTTGGTTGTTTTTAATTTCTGACAATTTCTATGGAGTATTTTTAGACGCATTTGTTTGCGGATTGATTTTCGGACTGACTTTTCATATGATTTGGAATAAAAAACGGAACGAATTAAAACAAATACATTTGATTCCTATTCTGACTTTACCGTTTTTTTTACTTTTCATTTATTTGTTTGTTTTTCCAAAACTATTACCATCTTTTGCATACAATGTTGTTCCTCAATATGTAAGACACGACATATTAAAAAATACAATTCCGAAATTTAAAGTTGGAGACGATTTAACTGAATTACAAAAAGCGTTACCAGGCGAATTTGATTTTGAAGATTGCTATGGAAGTCGTGGAGCGAGTTTAGAACATTTCCAATATGTGGTTGAAGTGAATTGTTGCAAAATAGTCAGAATTGAATTTGGACCAAGACAAAAAACGGCTTATACAATGGGCGGAAAAAGAAAGCCCTGTAGCTAACACCGTGTATAATTAATTGCTAGGTTCTTCCCTACTTGCGAATATTCCTACGGAATATTCACAGGTTCGTTAAAGTTTGCTAACTTAGTTGCTTAACCACGCAACTAACCATACACAAACACGTTGTGGCACATTAACACTCGTCCTGAATAAAGGCTACATAATTTTAAACATTATGTATAAAAATGACAAAGTAATTAGACGTTACAGCGAACCTTTCAAATTAAAAATTTTAGCCGAACTTACAACCGGAAAACACACAAAGAGTGAACTATGCAAGCTCTACTCTATTGCACCTACAACGGTGAATGTGTGGATTAAAAAGTACAATCGTAAAGACTTAATGAACACCAGAGTAAAAGTGGAAACAAAAGACGAAATATCCAGAATTAAAGCCC
>NZ_JBHTKM010000028.1:0-1915 GCF_042675845.1 Winogradskyella rapida
AGAACCCTTACTAGATAACTAGTAAGGGTTTTTTGTTTTTACACCTTTTTTAAAAACCACCTAAATAACCACACCTTTATATATTGCTCGCAATCCTACCCATACTCCCAACTTCACGGGGAGAAGACTAAGACCGAACTGGGAGTTGGATATTTAATTCTACCCAAAACAAAGATT
Source organism: Winogradskyella rapida (assembly GCF_042675845.1). NCBI lineage: Bacteria > Pseudomonadati > Bacteroidota > Flavobacteriia > Flavobacteriales > Flavobacteriaceae > Winogradskyella > Winogradskyella rapida. The sequence goes on from NZ_JBHTKM010000028.1 coordinate 178, forward strand.
TACCTAACATACTATTTAGTAATCAGCTTTAAAAATAAGGTTGATTAAAACTAAAAACCAATCAAGTGGAATTATGGCGCTTCATCTTTAACTGGGGGCAACTTAAAAAAAGGAATATTATTATTAGGTTGGGTGTTGATTCATAAAAAAGGAAAATCAAACAATTTAAAAACGAAATCGGGTTGAATAAAGTTATCGAAAGCAAAATGGAGTTGTGTTTAATAAACTTTGTCTTAATATTTGAGATAAACTGATATCGGTTTCAAAATAATTGGAGTTTAAAAAATAGGATTCTAATATAAAATCTCCATGACATGAACTTAAGACTTCTGACTTTAAATTAAGTTGAGCTAAAAAATAGTAGTTTCTATAAAGTTTAGTGATAACTGCTGATAATGGAAATCAAGAAAACACAATCCAGTCTGCCAAAAGTTAGATTTCTTAATGAAACTGGAGATGAATTCTTTAAAATAGACTTGTACTTAGTTTATTAAATTGAGTGCTAAATAAGATGAATAGAGTCTTGACTCAAAATGATGGAAACGAAGTAAAGTCGAAATGAAAATTAGCAATACCTATAATAAGTTAAGGTCCGGCTATTATTATGGAAGGCAATTATGATCCATATAAATATTGTTGATTTTAGTAATCTATGCTCGAGTAAAGGATAGGCATGACAAATAAAAATAGTACTATTTAAAATTAGAGGCATAAATAGATCCAATCAATCTTAAATAGGATTCCTATAAAATTACTATTTATTTAAACCTAAGGTTCTTCATTAGAAATTATAGATTCCATTTTTTTTTTAAAGAGGATCTTATTGAAAAGAGTGAAAGAGTAATCGAAATGTATAATTTCATCTCGATTATCCAGGGGAAAACCTTTCATGTTATTAATCTTCCAACTAAAAAAGAAATCTTCATCTAAAATTAGAGAACCTACTAATAATTAAAATTCCCTAATCTTTATTCCGGATCCATAGTTCAAAGGAAAATAAAAGGAACCTTTTCAGAAAATAGTTCAAAATAAAGAAATATTCAATCCGCTCCAGTTCGAGTAGGATTGAATGATGAGAATTTCGAAAGATTCAACTAGGATGCGTATCACTTTTATGAAGCCGTTCATCCAAATATGGGTTTTCAAATTAAAAAACTTTCATCAAAAAATAATATTATAAACCAATTCCAGATGAATTAACAACTACCTTCTAGAAGATCTACTCCGATTACCAACCTAAAAGAAGAGAATTTTGACAGTGCATTCAAAATAATAAAGTAAAAGTTAATTCATCAATCGGCTATTATCAACGAAAACCGATCCGTCATCTTTAACTTGATAAACCGTAAAAAAGACCCTAAAGCATCAGGATCTGGAGGCCTTGAAACAAAAGGTGAAAAAAAACTAAAACTAACTCACAGTAAATAAGTCAATTAAAAATAAAACAAAATAAAACGCTCAAGGATGTTGTGGGTTTAGAAAAGGGTTCTATATTTGCACCCCCGAAACAAAGACATCAAGTCAAGTTTCGATCGTTCATTGTCAGATAATTTTAGTTAGAAAGGGCTTAAAAAACTTTTTCAAATTAAAGTTGTGGGAATGAAAAAAGGGTTATATATTTGCACCCGCTTAATAAAACAATGTTAAGCACAAGTAAAGAAATTAAGTTCATTAACATATTGAATTGACAGCGTAAAAATTAACTGGAAACGGTTAATTAAAAACAAGAGAATAAATC
>NZ_JBHTKM010000029.1:0-1417 GCF_042675845.1 Winogradskyella rapida
GTGTTCTCGCCTACTTGCGAAAATTCCTGCGGAATTTTCACGGGTTCGTTAAAGTTTGCTAACTTAGTTGCCTAACCACGCAACTAACCATACACAAACACGTTACCCAACATTTGAGAAATGAGAACTGAAATTAAATATTTAGAACTGAAAAGTGGATTTTCGGATAATGGACCAGCTTGGATTGGAATGGTTTCTTTTTCAAAAAGCGGAAAGACAATCTACTTTGATGGAAAAGCATTTCAAAGTCTAAATGGAACAGGAATTTCAGCTAACTATTTTGACCTTGAAAGCGGAAATGAATATTGGATTTCAGGAGTTAAAAACGATATGTCTGACCGACACAAATTTGGAGGCGGAAAAATCTTTGTGGAAAAACGGATTTTAAGTGACTATCTGAATATAATTGGCAAATCGGAATTACCAAAGTCGGAATACGAATTAGTTGAAGTGAAAACGGAAAAACCAACGGAACGAATAAATGAATTGGAGAATAAAAAGTTGGAACCGACTGAATTCGGTACAGATTTATACTTTAAAGAACCAAACGAATTAAGTGATAGCGAAATTGAACACCTTATTGCGGAATTAATCATAGACGAAAAAAATATTGTATTTAATAAAGCTCGCAGAACGTATAAGAAAAAACGAATTGAGTTAGAAGCAGAACTTGAAAAACGCAATTAAAATCTATGGAAGTTATTAGTCAATTTATAATGAGAATATTAATAAAAATTCCTGGCGCTTTTATTCGTTGGATTTTTTATCGTCACTCTAAATCTTTCGGTGAGATTTTAACAAGTAATAGCATTTATAATTATTTTCTTAGTATTCTATTTATGGCTATTATAGTTTTCCTAATTGTGTTAAAAAATAAAAACGTTGGGTAACACCGTGTATAATTAATTGCTAGGTTCTAGCCTACTTGCGAAAATTCCTGCGGAATTTTCACGGGTTCGTAAATGTTTATTAACTTAGTTGCCTAACCACGCAACTAACCATAGACAAACACGTTAGCGCCAAGCAGACACATCAATCCACATCTAGGCATCTTAAAAGTCTGTAATGCTTATGCAGGATTCAAAACTCGCACGAATAACCAAATTGAGGAGTATTACGGAACAACAACGCAGGACTTACGGCTCCATGACACCTACTCTACTCACTGTTTCTATCCAATGTGATTCTATACCATCGATCAAGAAGCACGAAATTCAACCTGACCGATAAACTGGATGAATATAACAGAATATAAGCCTAAAACTAACGGCAATGCGATCTAGTCGAGCTGTTTAAAAATTAAATAAAGCCGGTCGCTAACATTGTGTATATTTAATTGCTTGGGTCTTGCTCATGTGGAAATTCCTGCGGAATTTCCCCGCGTTCGGTCAATTTTTGCTAAATTAGATCCTTAATC
>NZ_JBHTKM010000030.1:0-568 GCF_042675845.1 Winogradskyella rapida
AATTAATATAATTCCAATTAATAAAGTTAAAATATAATATTTCATAATATTTTTTTTAGTAAATGGTCTTTTGTCCGTTTGGTTGCGTTAAATGACTGCCAACGTGTTTGTGTATGGTTAGTTGCGTGGTTAAGCAACTAAGTTAGCAAAAATGAACCGAACGTGAGGAAATTCCGCAGGAATTTCCACGTAGGCAGGTCACAAGCAATAAATTATACACGGTGTTAGCCACCGAACTTTATTTTTTTCAGATACATTTTTAGATTATCAGAAACCTCAAATGGATAATCATAATACATAACACAATCATCCTTTTTTAATTCCTTTTTATTTTTATCGGTCAGAGAATAATTCCGCTCGATTCTATTGAAATCAGAATTATAATATTCAGTGATTTTTTCATAAGCAACTCCGTCAGTACACATACTGTTAAAGAAATTTGTATTTCTTTGAAACGCAAAAGGTTTCTCTTTTTTGTCGAAATAGTGTAAATATTCAATATACCAATCTCCGCTTTCGCTTGTTGGAAATTCGCCAACCAGTACAATATTCCCATTTTTATTTTTCC
>NZ_JBHTKM010000030.1:578-8266 GCF_042675845.1 Winogradskyella rapida
AAGTACGATTGTTAATTTTTCTTTGTTTGGTTCTTTAACTAAAACTTCTAATGTCAGTTTGTCTTGGGATTGTAAAGTGTCAACAATTATTTTTTGACTTTTTAACCTATCCAAAATATCAGGTTCAGGAAGTAATTCAGTTGAGCGATTAACTTTATCTTCTTTTATGTCTGTTTGTAAATCACTCGTTATTTTTTTCGTTTCGCCTTTTTGTTGACAAGAAACAAATATGAATATTATCAATATGTATTTTAGGTTTCTCATTTGTCCTTATGGCGGCTAACGTGTTTGTGTATGGTTAGTTGCGTGGTTAAGCGAGTAAGTTAGCAAATAATTACGACATAGAAAGTCCGCGAGGACTTTCGTAAGTAAGCTCGACAAAGCAATTAATTATACACGGTGTTAGGCACAGTGCTATTTATCAATTGCGAATTAATTCATTTCCACCACCATTTCCGAGTACGTCGAAAAGTTGATATTGCCATTCGCCATTACCACAATCACAAACCGCTCTAACACCAATATTTAATTGACCTGAAGTATTTGGCATAACATCCTTGTAAGCTGTATCATCATAGTTTCTAATAGCGCTATTAGGTATTTGCCATTCATAGGTTATATTTAGAGGTTCATTAGCTTGGTAAAGTATTGGAATGTATTGAGCATATAATTTAGTCCACGTGCCAACAGTTAAATCATAAACACCAATTTTCTGAATGGATAAACCATCGTTACTTGGCACACCAACCCAAATGCCTTTTTCAATTACAAAACTGCTGTTAGGTAAGTTAGCAGTAATTAAACCTGCGTAATCGTCATTGGCTATATTACGTGTAACTGTTACACTTGTATTGGTTTGAGAAATAATGGTAAGATTGTCTGAAACTGTCCAATCTATAGAGGTTACACAAGGATGGCTTAAGCCATCAAGGATATAAGTATAATATTGTGAATCACAGATTGATGTTGCTCCCGTAATTAAAGCATTGTCTAGATGGTAAGGTATTATACCAACTTCTATATCTTCTTTAGAAACTTCAATTTCTCCACACTCGTCATTACTATAAATTACAGTTATAGAAATAGTACCATAATTGTTAGGGTCTAATTGATTAAGTGTTATTTCGTTGCCATTTGTTGTAAATGACACTAAATTATTTGGGTCTGTAACTGTCCAGTTAACCGTTGTGGCAAGATCCGTAACTGAATAAACACCTGTAGAACACAAAGTATCTTCACCAATTATCTCTGCATTGCTACAAAAAGCTGTACAATCAAATATATCAATAGCTACATCTGGATCTAGTTCTGCAGCCAGCCAGTCACCATTTCTAAAGTTAAAAGAAATGTGCTCCTCGTTTTCACTGTTACTATTAAAATAAGCCGTTATAAAGTTATCAAAAGGAATCCCTAAATTACCAGTTGGTGGATTATCAGCACCGAAAGTTCTAAAATAATCGTCATTATCTAAATTTGTACTACCGCTACCGACATCTAAAGCACTTAGTGTAGGTATAAAGCCAAATGTTTCTTCTATATTAAAATTAATATTTGCAGAACCCATAAGAGCATTAAGCATATCTGCTTGAAATTGGGTTAAATCATCGTCACCATCTCCATCATAATCTTCATCATCATCAAAATAATCAATAGGGTCAATATCTTCAAATAATTCAAACCTACCGCCAGAATAATTGTCATAAGAAAGGTTAACAGGGTTATTATAAGAGCGATCTGTAAGATTTACAGTTATATCTATAAACCATAATAATTGTTTTGTGTAAGATACGTTGCCTTCATAAATATTTTCTGAAGTATTTGCTATTGGTAAAGCTTTGGCGTTAAAATCTAAATCAAAACGACTAGAGCCTGGCAGAACTCCAAGAATTAAAGCAGGTTCATCAAAAATAACAGCTAAAGCAATATCGTCTACAATACCAAGATACGAGCCTAGTATATCTGTTAATACACGAGTTCTAGCATTTCCGTTCATTCTAAACAAGGACGCATTATAATCGTATTCTTGGGTATTGGCGCATTGACTGCCGTTGCTAATGGCTATATTTCTGGTAAGTGTTGGGTAGCCTTTAGACAGTAAGTCTGCCTGCCATGCTGCATGAACATCATTATTAAGACTGAAATTAGATGTTATATAGTTAGATAATAATTGTTGTGTACCTGTCTCATTAAAAAGTGCGCTTATCTCTTGTATAGAAGCATTACCGCCATCACTAACCTCAAAGGAATAATCTCCTAAAGGCGTACTAATAAATTGGTCTGCCAAATGCCTTGCAAAATATTGTATGCCTAACGGTATATTAGCGCCTTGGTGCGGTGCATCATGACTAATGTATAACTTGGTGTCGTGGTCTAAATCTGGGTCATCTTCCATATCTGCAAGGGCATAACGCGCTATAACGCCTCCCATACTTTGACCGAGTACTACATTTTGTTCTGTACTACCATTAGCTGTCTTTTCACTATTAACCCATTGTATAATATCTTCTAATAATAAGGCATTACGCTGCAAATGGTCCCTACCTTTATCCCAATTAACGTAGATGATGTCATAGTCTGTTATTGTGATTCCTAAATTTCCTGCATTTATAGTTGCTTCTTTAAAAAAACGTTCATAATCTACATCACCTAATCCGTTTTCCATACCGAGTAAACCACTATCAAAGCCTTCTACCACAATAAGCGGTTTTGTGATACCATCATCACAATCATTACTACCTAAATAGTCAATCTCAATAGTCGCAGTATTAGTTTGGCCTAAATAATTTTGAGTGCCAACAAATTCAACTTGATCGATACCCAAATCATTAACTGAACAAGGCTCGCTAATAGCTCGTTTCATTATTGTGGATTGAGAAACGGCATCGTATAGAGTTTCTTCAAAAATCATCCTGCTTTGGCTGTATAATATTTGTCCATTGGTTAATGTTAATTTATACGTCCAATCATAAATACCTTCTTCGGTATATTGCAGTTGGTAATTACCATCAAAGGGCATATTAATATAACCAGAACCATTACCAAAATCTATAGCTATACTTTGCACATTGCTTGCTTGGTTAGTGTACCAGACTATGTGGAATTTTATCTTTATCTAAACCAGAAAAAGTTTGGTTAATTTGTGTTGCCCATTCTGTATTAATGGTTTGCGCATTACTATCAAGGCTAATAAAAAGTAATAATGGAATAACAAAACATGATTTAAGCGGGAAGAATTTCATAAATTTATAAAGATAAAGGTTAGACATTATTTTTAGTATTTAATAAGATGAACTAATTAGCAGGTCTACTATTTAACCTGAGTAATGCATATCAAAACGACCTTCTCTAATTTCATGTACAGTACCATTTTGGTCTTCTATATTAAACCAAAACGTACCAGATACAATGTAATTTTCAGTATCTAATTTTGTGATGGTTAATTCACCTCCATAATTAAGTGATGTAAACGATGGTAATGTTGCATACAAATAACCAGCATAAGCATTTCCAAACTCATTGTTTCTTAAAATATAATTGCTCTCATTGATTTCTAAAGCATTCGTTGAGAGAGAAATAGTAATCAAATGATTATCTTGGTCTCTTTTATTGCCTTGTAAACCAAAATAATATTCACCATTGACAAATTGATACACACAGTCCAAAGGATTTGTGCCACCACTTGGTATAAAAGCTTCTCCGTCTAATAAACAACCAAAGGTGTTTTCTCCTGTTTGGGTTGCTGGTGGCAGTTGGTCAATTGGGTTTGTTGGTTGGTCGTCGTCATTGTTACAACAGTTTAGTGTAAGTGTAATTGTAAGTACTAAAAGTAGTTTTTTCATAGAGCAATAATTTTCTTTAAAATTAAAGAAATATAATTGTTCGTAATTACGGTTTTCCCACAATTAACATTATCATTATGTTAATTTTTTCAGAAACTTGCTCACGCATTGTGCCTAACGTGTTTGTGTATGGTTAGTTGCGTGGTTAGGCAACTAAGTTAGCAAACTTTAACGAACCCGTGAAAATTCCGCAGGAATTTTCGCAAGTAAGCTCTAAAAAGCAATTAATTATACACGGTGTTGGCAACAGTTTTTTATTTCTTTTTATTTTCTATAATTTTAAATTCCGTATAGAAATTTTCAAAATCAGAAAAATTTTTGTCAAAAGTATCAATTGTACAAACCAACTGTATTCTATAACAGATTCCATTTTTGTAAATAAAATATTTTTTTGACTTATGGTCAAAACTTGGAATTTTTGAGGTAGTTATAACTTCTCTTGAAAATTCAGAGCCCTCTTGTGAAATATCCGTTTTTAATAGAAAGGGTTGCCATTTTTGTTTTTCGTGATTTATTAGTTCTTTTATGTTTTTAATATCATTGTTTTCATAAGCGTATACTTCTATAGAATTCTGAACCTCAATTTCTTGTGATTCAGAAATAACTTTTGGAAGAGTCCATTCCGTAATAGAAAAATTCTGAATAGTGTCATTTTTAATTTCACCAACTAAGTTCCAATCTGTTGGTATTTTTGCTTGATATGAATATGTTATATTTTCATAAGTCGATTGAGCGCAGGATTGAAAACTTACAGTTAAAGCAATAAGAAAAGTCAAAAGTAATTTGTTCATTAACGTTATGAGTTTAAATTGTTGCCAACGTGTTTGTGTATGGTTAGTTGCGTGGTTAAGCAACTAAGTTAACAAACTTTAACGAACCCGTGAAAATTCCGCAGGAATTTTCGCAAGTAGGGAAGAACCTAGCAATTAATTATACACGGTGTTGTAAGCAGTATTTTATTTACAATAATCTTTAAATTCCATTCCTTTCAGAGCTTTGAAAAATTCCGCTTGAGTGGATTCCGATAAATCATTTCCATAAAAACTCATTGATGTTTTATTATGAGTTTTTCTACTACCTTTTAAACTGTCTATATAAATTCCGCTCGCACCAAAACCTTTGTTTGTCGGCTCGATAAATTTCGCTGAAAAACAAGCAACACTGTCTTTGGTAAATTTATATTTTAGATATTCTTTTGCGTCATATTCAGCAGTAAATTCGTTATCGACTATTAAATGTTTTACCTTTTTTAATCGACTCTTTTGTTTTTCAGAGAATTCAGAATATTCGGTTTCGCTAAATACAAATATTTCAATGTTTTTTGTCAAATCTCCAGAATACCAACCCAAATCAAAAATCAAAGTATCTTGTTCATTAGTAACTAATCCGCCAACATAACTGTCAGTTCCTTTGATTTCATATTCTTTCCAATTTTGAGGTACAGTTAATTCAAATGAGCCAAAGTCAATCGTTTTATATTCGGACTTTTCACAGGAATAAATCAGAAGTAAAATTAGTATCGATAAGGCTTTTCTCATATTGCTTACAACGTGTTTGTGTATGGTTAGTTGCGTGGTTGAGCAACTAAGTTAGCAAACTTTTACGAACCCGTGAATATTCCGCAGGAATTTTCCAATTAGGCACTTGCCCAAGCAATTAATTATACACGTTGTTGTAAAACGTTATTTTATTTTAATCAGCTCAAATTGATAACTTCTTTCCATCCAAGTTGTTTTTAAAAAGAGTGATTTATTTCCGTTTGTTAGTATTTCATATTCGTAAACATCTCCGGATTTACTAAACTCCTTTTTCATTGGGTCATTACTTTCCTTAAATGTCAAATCAAATTCACAATTATCTTTCCATTGTATATCAAGTAATGAGTATGTTCGACCATTTTTCATTCGTTCTAAAAACATATTGTTTGATATCGTAACAAATGTTGTGTCGACAATTCCAACTTCAGGTCTTTCAGTTAGGTAATAAAAGTCTCCTTTTTTTAAATCGTCACATTTTAAATCAGGTTGTTTAGTAAGTTTTTCCTCGTTTCCAATAACTCCAGATGGAAAGTTATCTAGAACATAAGGACATTCTTTAATCATTTTTGCACCGATTTTATTTCCGACTTCTTCCATATTTATGTCGTCCATCGTTTCTGCTTTGTAATGTTCCTTAATCTCTTTTAAATTACTTATCAGTAAATCCTCAAAACAAGGTTCCATTTCAGTAGTATTTTTCACTTCTTGTTTTTCAATACACTTACATAATTCTTTAGTAAGTTTGTCAATGATCTCTTGTGCAGTTAGGTTGTAACTTGTTCCAAGTAAAATAATTGACAAAATGATAATGCGTTTCGTTTTTTTCATAATGTTTTACAACGTGTTTGTGTATGCTTAGTTGCGTGGTTAAGTAACTAATTTAGTAAACTTTTACGAACCTGAGAATATTCCGAAGGAATATTCCAGATGAGCACTTACAAAGCAATTAATTATACACGGTGTTAGCAAATCGTTTTTTATTCAAATTTTTGGTATTCATTTTTTATTTTGTCATTCAGTTTATTCCATTCCGAATTATTCTTAATTTCTATTAATTCCACGTTTATTTCCGATTCAAATTTCGGTGGAATTTTCGGTTTTTGATGCGAGTAGATTTTCAGAGTGTTATTTTCTACTTTGTATATTATTCCACCAAATCCGTGAAAAATATATTCAGATATTGAGTCAGGTTGAAATTCAAAGTCCGACTTCGTAGAAAGCACAGAAATTTTATGGTCGCCAGTCAATCCCCAATTTTTACTTTTCAGATAAAGAGAGGTTTTTTTATTCGGAAAGTAAATCTGTTCCTTTTCAAATACAGGATTACCGATTTCGTCCCAACTTGCAAATTCACGTTCTACTTTCATTCCGAGCCAAAAGGAAAGTATAGTTAGTAAAATGGAAATTATTATTAAATATCTTTTTTTCAATTCGAATTGCGGTTTTTCTTAAATGTTTGCTAACGGTTTTGTGTATGATTAGTTGCGTGGTTAGACAACTAAGTTAGCAAACTTTTACGAACCCGTGAAAATTCCGCAGGAATTTTCGCAAGTAATCTCAATAAAGCAATTAATTATACACGGTGTTGGCAAATCGTTTTTTTATTTTTATTCAAATGTTGATTCCAATATCGATTTCTCAATTTTCTGTTTATCAGTTTCATTGTCATAAACAGCTGCTATCGAAAATTCTTTTCCTTGAATTTCTGTTACATAATAATCAGAAGTGTAAGAATAGTTTTGTTCGGAATAATTAATGGTTTTGCTAATCACATAAAACGTTGTTTCATCAATTATCAGTTCATTAACTTTTACAGTCACTATATTTTTCGGATTATCGTTCTTTGGATTTACCTTGAAATATTCTCCTAATTTTTCAGCATAACCTTTTAGCGTAAACCTTTCAATATTTCCATTGTCTTTATAACTCGCTAAAACAACATTCATTTGTACTGAATCAGTTTTTGCTATTGAGACAAGTATTTTGTCGTGAGTCGAAACTGTAGTTCCGTCATTTTGATTTTTAACATAGTTTTCTCCAGTTTTTCTGTCTTTCTCAAAATTGTCTACTCTCGTAATATATTCGGAAGGCTTTGTGTAACTCCAAATGCTCTTTTCAATTCGGTAGTTATTTTGTCCGAAAGATTGTAAGCTTAAAGTTAATAGTAAAATCAGTATAATGTTTTTCATAGATGTTCTGTCAAATGTTTGCCAACGGTTAAATATATGAATAGTAAGGGATTTAAAAAGCTATTCCTTCGGGTTTTTAATAAGCCAATTTAGTAAATAAATATTTAAATTTTTAATAGATA
>NZ_JBHTKM010000031.1:0-953 GCF_042675845.1 Winogradskyella rapida
ACAACAACGTTAGCTGTAATAAAAACCGAATCGTCCAAAAAAATAATGAGTATAATTAAAGCATTTTTATATACATTTTTAGCATTTGTATTTTGGTCAATAATTCAACTCGCAATACTTCTTCCAATTAAGTATTTTATTGGAAAACCAGATAATTTTACTCACATAATAGGAATAACCAATAACATATCAATTATTGGTTCGTTTTTAATAATTTATTATTTTTTCTGGAAACCAAAGTTTGATTTAAAAAAAGCTCTAAGGATGCAGAATTATAATCCTAAAGTATATTTATATCTGCCATTAATCGGAATTGGTTTATTCTTTCTGAACAGACCTTTATTAGATTTTACGAAAATAATGGAATATTACCAAGGGATTCCTTCGAACTATAGCTCAAATACAGCAATAAATTATATTGATTTAATTTATAAACTAATTTCTACAATATTAATTGCACCAATTATCGAAGAGCTATTTTACCGAAAATTTCTATTAGATAAGTTGTTAAAAAATAATAGCCGAATTTCAGCAATAATTACTTCAAGTATTTGTTTTTCAATAATGCATATTGAAACACCTAATAATTTAATACCGACTTTCATAAGCGGAATTATACTCGGAATAATATATTTGAAAACTAAAAAAATATGTTATTGTATAATGCTTCATTTCATTGTAAACTTAATTATAGTTACGACAAACAATATTGGAATCTCTTATGACAACTGGCTGATTGGTTATAATTTTGACATTTATTATTGGCTATCATTTGGAGTTGGAATTATTATAACAATAATCGGAATGAAGAAAATTACTACAGCTAACACCGTGTATAATTAATTGCTAGGTTCTTCTCTACTTGCGAAAATTCCTGCAGAATTTTCACGGGTTCGTTTAAGTTTGCTAACTTAGTTGCCTAACCACGCAACTAACCATACACAAACACGTTG
>NZ_JBHTKM010000032.1:0-6000 GCF_042675845.1 Winogradskyella rapida
GTTTTCTACTGACTATTTTTATAATTTGTTGCTCTAGTTTTAAACGCTTATCAGCTCTAGATTTGTATTTATAATACGCATCACGTTTAAGCCCAAAACAATGATTTATAGTAGTTAAAGACGCAAATCCCTTAGATTTCTCTTTAGCTATGATTAAGGCTTTATACTTAGCTTTTTTTTAGTTCAGCTACAGATTTGTAACCTAGATCTTCAGCAGCTACTTCTAGATAAGAATCTAATACCATTGCATCAAGATCCTTTTTAAGTAGTAGCTTTTTAAGCTGTTCAATCTCTTTTTGTAGGGCTTTAATTCTGGATATTTCGTCTTTTGTTTCCACTTTTACTCTGGTGTTCATTAAGTCTTTACGATTGTACTTTTTAATCCACACATTCACCGTTGTAGGTGCAATAGAGTAGAGCTTGCATAGTTCACTCTTTGTGTGTTTTCCGGTTGTAAGTTCGGCTAAAATTTTTAATTTGAAAGGTTCGCTGTAACGTCTAATTACTTTGTCATTTTTATACATAATGTTTAAAATTATGTAGCCTTTATTCAGGACGAGTGTTAATGTTGTACAACGTGTTTGTGTATGGTTAGTTGCGTGGTTAGGCAACTAAGTTAGCAAACTTTAACGAACCCGTGAAAATTCCGCAGGAATTTTCACAAGTAGGGAAGAACACAGCAATTAATTATACACGGTGTTGTGCTTAGTTTTTTTCTTTATTCAGTTTATAAATTAGCTCTATAAATATCTTGTCGTTATTGGTTTTAAATGACTTCGTAACATAAAATCCATTTTCATCTTGAAAACGAACTGTAATTATATGAAAAGGGTCAAGGAATGATTTCGACCGAAACTTCACTAATTCAAGTGATTTAAAATTATGGGAAAATTTATCTTCTCTATTTTTTGAAAAATTCTTTTGAAACGAAATTAAAAGTATTTCATTTTCCAGATAGAAATGTTTAATGTATAAATCATTTCTTAAATAGCCTACTGTAGACAAAATAGTAAAACCAATTAGAAGAATTATTAATAGGAAAAGCCAATCATTTGTTCTTTTTATATTAAAAAGAGCTAATAAAAGTATTATTAAAATTGGACCTAAAAATTTATCTTTAATTATATCTTTTGTCATTTTCGGATTTATATTTTTAAGTCAGCTGTAATTCGATATTCTCGTGTTCTTCTATGATTTCAATTATTCGGTCATAATATTTTAATTCCGATTTGCTTTTTTCACATCGGTGCTATTTTAGGATATATTTTTCATCAACATCGTGAACTCCAAATCCACCGTAAAGTACATCATTAAATGCGTTTAGATTCCGTCCAATTTTCCAATTCAGTCCGAAAGTCATTTTTGATTCTATCTCTCGATAAAATCCTTTCATATTTGAAAATTTATTTCCGTTTATCTCTATTATTCGCATTTTGGTAAATTAAGCACAACGGTCTTGTGTATGGTTAGTTGCGTGGTTAGGCAACTAAGTTAGCAAAAATGAACCGAACGAGAGGAAATTCCGCAGGAATTTCCACGTAGGCAAGTAACAAGCAATTAATTATACACGTTGTTAGCAACTGGCATTTTCTTCGGCCCATTCTTTAGCTATTTGTTCAACATATTCTGTGAATGTATTTATTTTGTCATAACTGTAAAATGTGTATTCGGGCTGTCCAATTATTGGCGTAATATCATCAAAACAATGGTCAGAAGCGAATAATATTATTTTATTAGTTTTAGAATCATAGAAAGTCATATTTCCATTTGCCTCTTCTACAAAACAAATCAGGTTTGAGTAGTCTATCGGCTTGATATTTTCTTCTTCGCAAGTTTCTTTATAATATTCATTCCAACTACCAATTCCGAAACTGCATTCAGTTCCAATAAACATAAAATTCTGATTATTGGTTAGTGAATCCTCTGGCTGATTAAACGATTCCTGAATTCCACCAATATTTTGCAATAAAATTTTGTGCTCAGCACTTAACTTATCTGATACATTTTCTAAACCCTCAATTTTATTTAACCATCCAAATATTTCGTCATCAATATCAGTCCAAGCAAACAAAATGTGTTCAACATTATTAATTCGCAGAAAGGTTTTTCGCGAACATTCAATCAGTTTTGTCAGTTTTGGGAATATGTTTTTAAATTCATTCGATAATTCAAGAGTTCTTTCTTCAATTTCTACCTTGTCATTTTCTTGGAAAAACCAACTTATATCTTCTGCAAATGCGTTTAAATCTTTGTTCATAGTTGGTTTTTTTGCTTGTTGCTAACGTGTTTGTATATGGTTTGTTGCGTGTTTCGAGCAACTAATTTAGTAAATAATTACCGACCAAGAAGGTCTGCGAGGACTTTCGTAAGTAGGCAAGAAGCCAGCAATAAATTATATACGGTGTTGGCAACTGGCTTTATTTTCTTTCTTTCCACCATTTTCTCAATTCCGCATTTAATTTTTCGTCAACTTTCGGACAAGAATATAATCCTAATTCAACTTTTCGTTTCTCTTTATATGCTTTAATAAAAATCCCAGCGTAACCACCTTTTTCGGCAAAATCATCAGTTGGTATGTAAGAAGAAAGTGGATTTAGATAACATCCACAAATTTCTTTTGATTCCAACAACTTAATTAAATGTTCAATATGTTCTTCTTTAACCCAATCAATTGGAAAATCTCCAATCATTGTCATTCCTATTCTCAAAGTATCTTTCTCCGTTTTTAAGGTTGAAGAAACTTGTTCTAAAAATGAAATTGGGTTATAATTTTCGGGTTTTGCAAATGGATATTCGGGTTTCCAAAATGAACTAATTAGTGTTGAATCAGATAGAGAATAAGTCCAATCATTTTTTTCCTTTATTAAATTACTATTTGTTCTAAACTTTCTTATTGAATCATTTTTGAGTTTTACTATTATCCAAAATTCAGGTCCCATTTTATAAAGTCCTTCAGACTTTGCATTATTCCATTCTTTTACAAAAAGTTCAGTTTGTTCATTATTCAAACGAATAGAGTCGGTTTCGTTAAGTCTTTTTTTTATATGAATATTATCTACTAATTTAAGTTCGATATTTGTTTGTTCGTGAATTGGTTTTTTAGAATCAACGCAACTTGATAAAATTACAAAAGTCAATATAAAAGTCAAGATTTTCATTTTTTGCGTTCTGTTTTTAGCTTGTTGCCAACGTGTTTGTGTATGGTTAGTTGCGTGGTTAAGCAACTAAGTTAGCAAAAATGAACCGAACGAGAGGAAATTCCGCAGGAATTTCCACGTAGGCAAGTCACAAGCAATTAATTATACACGTTGTTAGCACACGTTTTTATTCCACTTTTTTATATTCATAATGTTTGTCAAACAATCCGCCTTTATTTTTATAAATCAGTTTCTTTTTGTCGACTTCAATCAGAATGTAATTCCGGTTTCCAATAGTCAGAATTGAGTCAGTCAGTTTATAAGTTGCATCGTATTCATTTCCCATTTGGTTAATAAATATTGTTTTGTCCTTATTAAAAGTCAGACTGGTTTTCAATTCCGCTTTTGAGTCAGATTCCGATTCAGAGTCATTTTCCGTAAGTGGCTCAATATCGTCATCAAAAGAGTCAGTTTCCGCAACCAAAATCCATTTTCCGATTAGTTTTTTTTCAGATGCAGATTGTGCTGTGCAAGAGTTAATTCCGAAAATTAAAGTCAGGATTATTAATATTCTCATAGTTTTCTCAAATGTGTGCTAACGTATTTGTGTATGGTTAGTTGCGTGGTTAGGCAACTAAGTTAACAAACATTTACGAACCCGTGAAAATTCCGCAGGAATTTTCGCAAGTAGAGAAGAACAAAGCAATTAATTATACACGGTGTTACCACCAGTTTTTAATCACATCCGCCGCAACCACCGCAACTACTACATCCACTATCACAAGAAGAGCACCCAGATGCGTCAAATTCAGAATCGAATGAATCTAAGGTATCATCAAAACTATCAAAATATGAATCAAACATATAATCGTCTTCAAAAAATTCAACATATAACCACCAATCACTATCAGAATCATAAGTATCACTATGTAAAACTTTCTGTTGATTTAGTAATTCTTTATCGATTGTTTTTAAAAGTTGAAAATCTAAGTTTTTTAATAAGAAAATGTTTCCTCCAATTCTCAATAATAACTCTAATCCTTTCTTCTTATCATTATGAAGCAGATGGTCTATATTTTTATCAATCTCATTTAAATAGTTTGATATTTCTCTCCTTAGTTTGTTTCCATTGTCAGTTAGTTTATTTAACCTAAATAAATTTAATAATAATGATTGCTTAAAATAAGGGTTGATTTCTCGATTGCTTCTTGTCGATTTTTTAAAATGCCAACTTCCGTTTGAAGTATCGTAAGCCATTTTTATAAAATTCTTAAACAGTATTTGAATTGAAGGGCTTTTAATAAATGGGCTCAAATAAATTAATTCGTGATTTTTTGGCTGGTATTTATTAAAGTTTTTACCTGAAATAACGTATGTATAAGTTCTAATGTAGTTGTCTCTAGAATGAGACTTTTTATTTATTTCTTTAATTTCAATTACTTTTTTTAAAAGTAAATCCATAAAAGTAAACTTCATTAAATCTTTCAATTGTACAGAGGTGCAATCTTTAATTAGCATTGTTTCTGCAGGTGTTATTTGAGATAGTATTTTCATTACTTTTTAAATCGTAGTTTAGGTATTATCCAATTTCTCTTTCTATTCACTCTTGTAAAATGAATCTCGTTAAATCTAGTATCAATATCAACCCAAATGTCACTTGGTGGTTTTTCATTAAAAATTGACTCGTAAAAATCAAGTGTTTTTGAATACTGTTCTTTAAATAATTTTTTTTCCTCAGAGCCTTTTGTAGGTCCGTGATGAATGTTTTTATTTATTGTGTTTTTACAAAGTTCGACCCAATACGATTCCGTGTAAAGTAAATGAAGATGCCAGACTTGGTCAATTTGATCTGAAGGTGTTTGAGGAAAATTTGAAATAGTAATCAGAAAAATAAATTTTTTGTATTCCAATACTGTTCTCAGCGAATATTCTATTGACCAATCATTTTCCCTTGCTAATCTATCTGTAAAACTGAAAGAAGAATCTATGTCGTCAATTTCAAAATTTTGAATTTTCTGCCATATTTCATTTTGTTGTTCAGTCATTTTTGGTAATTGGTGGTAACGTGTTTGTGTATGATTTCGTTGCGTGTTTTAAGCACTAAAGTTAGCAAATAAATCACAGATAGAAAGTCCGAGAGGACTTTCGTAAGTAGGCTATAACTAGCAATGAATTATACACGGTGTTACCTGCTGGCTTTTATTTTTTCATTTCCGATTTCGTTGTTAAAATCACGAACTCTTTTTTCAGGATATTCATATTCTACGTTCATTAGTAAATCTCTCCAATCGGTTCGTGTTAGTTCAATCATTTTTTTTAGATGAACAACATCTTTATTTCCTGCATATATCAATGCTCTAACAATTCTTTTACTCCGAAATTCTTTATTAGATATTATTAATTTTTGGATACTTCTTTTAGCTTCTCCAGAGTTTTTCCCATAATCAGATTCAAGTCTGTTTTTTATGTCAGTTGGATATAAATTCAGGTTTATTGTCTTTTGGTCAATTCCAGATGCGTATTTTAAGTCAGTATTTATTATCTCGATTATTTTTCCGAAACCAATAGTCCGACTTCCTTCACAAAATTTAAATTCCATATTTTCATAAAGTCGTTTTGCAAAATATTCAGTTCCTAAAATTGCAATTTCTGCTTTTACATTTTCTCCAGGTTCAACTTTTTCTTTTCCAATATAAGTCTGGTTTCCTGAAGTTAAGTATTCTGGGTAATTTTCAAATTCAATATGTTGTCGATAACCAGAACTTGCGTATCCATTTCGTCCACCTTGTTCGGTAGATAAAAATTCTAATTCAGCTATGAAGTCTATTTGTTTCACGATGGTTTGTTCAGCTTGCAGGTAACG
>NZ_JBHTKM010000033.1:0-2226 GCF_042675845.1 Winogradskyella rapida
AAAAAGAAAAAAAAACCGAATGTTGTGATTTCGAAGTTAGATAAAGAAAGTTTGATTTTGAATGTTACAACAAAACGAGTTGGTAAACCAGGTTCAAGTGGAAAGGTCTATTTGTTTTTCTTTGAGAACGGAAAAGTGGTTAAAGTATATAAATCAAGTTGGATTGAATAAAAGCACTATACACAACACCGTATATAATTAATTGCTTGTTACTTGCCTACGTGGAAATTCCTGCGGAATTTCCTCTCGTTCGGTTCATTTTTGCTAAATTAGTTGCTTAACCACGCAACTAACCATACACAAACACGTTACCCAACATTTGACAAAAAATCACGGAATCGAATCGAAAACAATATTTGACAATAAATAAATGAATATAAGTTTTGACCTTGACAGCACATTAATTCCAAACGGGAAGGAATTTGAAACTGAAAAAAGAAACGGAATTGCAAAACTGTTCGGAATTGAGAAAATGCGAAAAGGCACACGTGAATTGATTTCTGATTTGCAAAATCAAGGTCACAAAGTTCATATTTATACAACATCATATAGAACTAAAACAAAAATAAGATTGACTTTAAAATATTATGGAATAAAAGTCAGCCGAATTGTAAACGAAAAAGAAAATCGGAAAGTTTTAAAATCTCGGAATATTAACTCATCAAAGTTTCCACCAGCTTTTGATTTTGACTTACATATTGACGATTTAAAAGGTGTTGGAATTGAGAGTGAAAAATTTAATTTTAAAGCAATTATTGTTGAACCAACAGACAAAAACTGGATTGAAAAAATAAAAAGCGGAATACAACAAACATATTTATTGAAACCACTAAAACGGCTTTTAAAAGAACTGTGGCTTCACTCAGATAATTGTGTAGAACCCATTGAGCATATATGGTTTTCTATAAAAGAAGTTGCTCAATCAACTGGCTATAAGAATGAGGAAATAAGAAAATATTTAAATTTATTAGTTGATAATAAATATATTGAGAATACTTCAACAAAACCTCTTTTATATGAGTTTACAGAGAAAGGAAAAGATATTAAAACAGATTGTGAAATTGAACAAATAATAAAAAACGTTGGGTAACACCGTGTATAATTAATTGCTGTGTTCTTCACTACTTGCGAAAATTCCTGCGGAATTTTCACGGGTTCGTTAAAGTTTGCTAACTTAGTTTCCTAACCACGCAACTAACCATACACAAACACGTTGGCAATAATAATGAAACAAACTTTTAGCATATTAATAATCTTTCTGATTTCAATCAGCGGATTTGCTCAATGTGAGGATATTGACAAACTGGAACTGGGTGGAACTTATCTTTCTCGAACAAGAAACTACATTCCATTTGAAATAAAGCATAAAGATTCAATAGAGCGAGAAAACACTTTTTATCCATACAATATTAAAAACATTGATAAATATTCTGATTTTATTCTAAAAAAAGCAAAAGAATATATTGTTACACGTGCAAATATTGACTTTTACCATAAATTACAAATGGGCGAATTTCAAGTAAATTTTCTCGATTCTGTAAAAGCGGAATATGATAATCCTGAATTGTATGAGTTATCGAACTATAATGTCACTTATTGGATTCTCTTCACTTATAGCAATAACGATTTTAAATACGCATTTGGATTGGAATTTGATAAAGACGGAAAAATGATTTCTGAAAACAAATTTCCTGACTTCTCACTCAATCCTGAATTTGAAAACCTGAACAAACCTTGTCGTGCTTTGGAGAAAGTAAAATTGGACGAGCAATTTAAAGGCAAGAAAATCGAATTTATTGAATTGGCATATCTTAATGAGATTAATTCATTTTGTTGGTTAATTAAAGAAAAAACAGACCAACCAAAGGAGTTAGGCTTAAATCATTACGAAATTGATTTATTTTATGTCAATGCAATCACAAATAAAATAGAGTTAATAAAAAAACAAAATGGAACTATAATAGCTTGTGGATATGAAAAACCGAAATTTGTGAAAAAGAAAAATTAAATAAAATTACTATTGCCAACACCGTGTATATTTAATTGCTAGGTTCTTCCCTACTTGCGAATATTCCTGCGGAATATTCACAGGTTCGTTAAAGTTTGCTAACTTAGTTCCCTTACCACGCAACTAACCATACACAAACACGTTAGCAGCAAGCAGTCACGTTTTGCTATTGCCTTTCCAAATCCAAAAGTTTTTTATTCCTCGTCACAATTAAATTC
>NZ_JBHTKM010000034.1:0-1573 GCF_042675845.1 Winogradskyella rapida
TGAAAACATTAAAAATGAAATCAAACAATTTATTAGAATCCATTTATTTAATTTGGTCATATTTATTTGTCGGTTTTGAGTGCGTTCCGCAATGAATGGCAACGTTGTTGTGTATGGTTAGTTGCGTGGTTAAGCAACTAATTTAGTAAACAAATACGAACGAGAGAAAATTCCGAAGGAATTTTCCAGATGAGCACTTGCCATAGCAATTAATTATACACGGTGTTGTGCATAGTTATTTTTTAATTTCTTTTCCACTCGTGTCATAATTCACTTTCTTTTTAAAATAACCATCGTTGTCGTAAATCAAAAGTTTTTTTATGTTTCCATTTTGATAATACTCTTTAATTTCTCCAATGGCATAACCATTTTCAAAATTTCCATAAAACCTGATTATTCCATTCGTGAAATATTCTTTTTGTTCTCCGTTTAGATTGGAATCACATTTCCTAAATACTGAACGAGATTCTTTTCTCAACTTCTTTAATTCAGATTCGCTGATATCTTTTTTATATGATGGCGGTAAAATTCCTTCAAGTTTATAAATCGATGGAAGAAGTAAAGTGTCCTTTGATTTATTTGTGGAAATTTCAATTTTTAGTTTTTCATTTGTTTCTTCTGAAATCAGTTGGTAAATTCCACTCGTTGGAACTCTGATAACCGGATTATCAAGATTCAATATTTCATATGTTTGTTCTCCTTTTTTTAAAGAATAAAATACTGCTTTTTCAATTGAGTCATTGCAAGAGTTTTTTACATATAATTGGTATTCAATCTCCTGAGAATAAAGATTAAATGAAACAAAAAGTATTATTAAAGTTACGATTCTCATAATTATGCACAACGTGTTTGTGTATGGTTAGTTGCGTGGTTAGGCAACTAAGTTAACAAACATTAACGAACCCGTGAAAATTCCGCAGGAATTTTCGCAAGTAAGCTCAATAAAGCAATTAATTATACACGGTGTTGTAACCAGTTTTTTAATCAACTATTTCTTGTTTTTTAACGTCAGAAACTTTTCCGTTTTCAAAGGTCAATATCAAACTATTAAATTGCCAACCAAATCCAGCGCCAGATGTTCCCAAGTCGTAAGTCCAAATATCAGTCGAATCAGCACTTTCCGAATTTCCAATCAATTCAATAACTTCAATTTTCGTTTTTCCGTTTAAAATTCCACTATTGACTAAATCATCACGCATTTCAAATCTTGAATTTTTGTCGGCAAACCATTTTTCTTTTTTAAAATCATATTGAGGTTCGTAAAATAAATAACTAAAGAAAGCCATTATAAGTCCGATATATAAAATCGGTGCAATAATTATAGTTCCTAAAATTGAAGTCCAATTTCTGGTTTTCTTATTTTTTATAAATCGCTTTAATATCCAACGTAAAATAAAAAATGTCGGAATTCCGATTAAAATTACTATGATAGGTACTTCAGGGCTCATTCAGTTTCTCAAATTGGTTACAACGGTCTTGTGTATGGTTAGTTGCGTGGTTAGGTAGCTAATTTAACAAACTTTTACGAACCAGAGAAAATTCCGAAGGAATTTTCCAAAGAAGCACTTGCCTA
>NZ_JBHTKM010000035.1:0-702 GCF_042675845.1 Winogradskyella rapida
TAACGTGTTTGTGTATGGTTAGTTGCGTGGTTAAGCAACTAAGTTAGCAAACTTTTACGAACCTGTGAATATTCCGCAGGAATATTCACAAGTAGGGAAGAACCTAGCAATTAATTATACACGGTGTTGTAACACGTTTTTTAGTATAATTTTTTACTTATTTTCATTACTTGTAAACTGTCATTTTGTTTATCCATAAAAAAAGCGGAACCTCCGAGTGGATTCGCAATAGCTAGAATTCCATAATCTTTATTAAACATTACTGGACTCATTCCGTCAATAATCGGCTCTTTCATTTCGTACATATCAAACCAAATTTCAGAGTTCGAATTACTCCGAATAGTTTTGCTTTCATACTTTACGTAATCGGTTAAGTCAAATTGAATTTCTTGATTTTTGGTCAAGTAACTTACTTTTAAATTCCGAGTCGAATCTGTCGTACTTTTATATTCATATTTGATTATCGAATCGCGAACGGTTTTTATGAGTAAATATTCTGTTCGAAGTTTCAGATTGTCATTTGATGATATTCCGTATAAATATCTCGATTCTGTAAAAATTGATTTTGTGTCAGTATGTATCTCAGCGTATCTCTTTTGAACATAAAAGAATAAAAAAATCACATAAGTTAAAGCCGAAACTACAATTATAGCAAATACGAAAATTAATATGTCTTTAGTTTTTCTCAAATGTGTTACAACG
>NZ_JBHTKM010000036.1:0-565 GCF_042675845.1 Winogradskyella rapida
AAAATTGCTAAAAAGTGCAATTCCACTCGAACTGACGTTTGGGGTATAATTATAATTCCGTGTTCTAGTTCTAATATAAATTTTCCGTCCCTTCGAGTGATTTGCGAAGCATGAGCAAATAGTATCGAGAAGCGCTGTTGAGTACTGGTTTTACTATTGGTTCTCGATACAAAATTGCTAAAAAAAGCAATTTCACTCGAACTGACGTTTGGGGTGTAATTCTTATTCCGTTTTCTATTTTTGTATAACCTTTCCGTCACTTCGAGTGATTTGCGAAGCATGAGCAAATAGTATCGAGAAGCGTTGATTTGTATTCGTTCTATAATTGGTTCTCGATACAAAATTGCTAAAAAAAAGCAATTTCACTCGAACTGACGTTTGAGGTGTATTCCTTATTATTTGTTCTATTTTTAGTATAATTTTTCCGTCACTTCGAGTGATTTGCGAAGCATGAGTAAATAGTATCGAGAAGCGTTGATAGGTATTTGTTTTTTAATTGGTTCTCGATATAAAATTGCTAAAAAGTGCAATTCCACTCGAACTGACGTTTGGGGTATAATTATAA
>NZ_JBHTKM010000037.1:0-1913 GCF_042675845.1 Winogradskyella rapida
GCTTGAATTAAATTTCTCTGTTATTTTTTTTGGTAAAGGCACCCAATTTTCGAGGCTATCATTTTTATAATCAATCAAGAATTTTTTGTAAGATTCATTTAGTTTAGAATTAGGATATTGTTTTCTTAGAAAGTCATTTTCAAAGTCGTTCACGAGTAAAGTCAGAGTCTCGTTGTTTTTCTTTCCTAATACTTTTTCAAATTCCGATATGTTATTGTTTGAGGAACAACCAAAAGTCAGAATTAGTAATAGAATTATATATATGATTCTCATTGTTCGATTATATCTTTGCCAACGGTAGGTGTATGGTTAGTTGCGTGATTAAGGATCTAATTTAGCAAAAATGAACCAAACGGGAGGAAATTCCGCAGGAATTTCCACATGAGCAATACCCAAGCAATTAAATATACACAATGTTAGCGACCGGCATTATTTAATTATTACACATTTTGATCGTAGGTATGAAATCCCATTTGTTAGAAACAAAGAATAGAGTAGGTACTAACGGTTAATTAGTCCTGCGTTGTTGTTCCGTAATACTCCTCATTTTGGTTATTCGTTCGAGTGTTCAGTCCAGCATAAGAAATACAGACTTTTAGAATGCCTAAATGTAAATAGATATGTCTGCTTGGCGCTAACGTGTTTGTGTATGGTTAGTTGCGTGGCTAGGCAACTAAGTTAGCAAACTTTTACGAACCCGTGAAAATTCCTCAGGAATTTTCGCAAGTAGGCTAGAACCTAGCAATTAATTATACACGGTGTTGTGCCCAGTTATTTTAGTCGATACATTGTTTTATTTTTTTCTCCTATTTTTTCAAATAAACCTAATTCAGTTCCTTTTTTCAAATCTCTACTAGCGGTTGCAGAAGAAATATCCTTAAAAATATCCATATAATCTTTTCTTGTAAATTCAGTTTTATTTAAGGAAACATAATAGTCTAATCGGTCTTTTTCACTTAAGGTTCTATTATTGAAGTCCAATAATTGACTTATTGAAATGTCAATTACGTTTAGCATATATTCAATAAACTTAGTTGATTTTCCTGATTTATCACTTTCAGCCAAGGCTTTATAATATTTTTCTTGGTCGTTGCTAATTAACGTTTCAAAGGGGAGGAACTCAAAGATTGGATATTTTTCCATCAAAATTAAAGTTTGCCATAATCTTCCCATTCTGCCATTTCCATCTAAAAATGGATGTATAAATTCCATTTCGTAATGGAAAACACAACTTTTAATTAATTCAATTTCATCAGATTTTTTCAAATATTCAAAAAGGTCTTTCATTAAGTATGGCACATTTCCAAAAGGTGGTGCCAAATGCTCAACTTTTGAGCCTTTTACAATTCCGACACTTTGATTTCTATATTTTCCAGAATTTTCAATTAAACCTTCCATTAAGTTTTGATGTGCTTTCAAAAAGGATTTTTCATTTGAAGGATTAAAATCTTCTAAGTTTTCATAGATTTTAATTGCATTTAAAACTTCAAGAACATCTTTTTTAGGACCAATAACTCTTTTGTTTTCAAGAAGCGCTGTAATTTGTTCTTCTGTAAGTGTGTTTCCTTCTATTTTTAACGAAGAATGAATAGTTTTAATTCTATTCTGTTTTCTTAATTTCGGTGAAGGTTTGTTTAATAAATTAGCATTTACTTCTCCTATTTTCTCTGAAATAGAAGTTATTAATTTTAAAATAGAAGATGTTATTTCGTAAGGTGGTTTCATTTTTGATACTATCATTTGATACTATCAAAGATACAATCATTTAATCTGAATTATCTTATCAAACGTAATTTTTTAATTGGGCACAACGTGTTTGTGTATGGTTAGTTGCGTGGTTAAGCGACTAAGTTAACAAACATTTACGAACCCGTGAAAATTCCGCAGGAATATTCCAGATGAGTACTTACAAA
>NZ_JBHTKM010000038.1:0-681 GCF_042675845.1 Winogradskyella rapida
AACTAAATGAATCTTACAAAAAATTCTTGATTGATTATAAAAATGATAGCCTCGAAAATTGGGTGCCTTTACCAAAAAAAATAACAGAGAAATTTAATTCAAGCCAATTAGAAAAAGAAATGTATTATCATCCAGATTCAGTTTGGATTTTACCGAACAGTACGTTTGATAAAGTAGAAGAAGATTCCTTAATATTTCTTGATGTAAATCGACCGTATATTAAATTGAGAAAGAAAAATTTAATGCTCAGTAGTCCTGAAAAAACAATTTATGAGTACGACAGACATTACATTAAAATAGATTCTACAACGGATAAAGATTCACTTGTAAATAAAATAATGAACCTGAAATATGTGAATCATTATAATGGAAAATATATTCAGACAATCAACTATATTAGAAAATTCGGCGGATTTTTTGAGCGATTTTCTGACCAAAAAGGAATTATTGATAAAAAACAATTTTGTGATTTAGCCTTAAAAGAAGCTGACTTGAATAATGAATTAGTTAGAAAGATAATAGTGTTAGAATTAGTTTTATAAATACGATTTGCCAACACCGTGTATAATTAATTGCTTTGTTCTTCTCTACTTGCGAATATTCCTGCGGAATTTTCACGGGTTCGTTAAAGTTTGCTAACTTAGTCGCTAAACCACGCAACTAACCATACACAAACACGTT
>NZ_JBHTKM010000039.1:0-584 GCF_042675845.1 Winogradskyella rapida
CTAACGTGTTTGTGTATGGTTAGTTGCGTGGTTAGGCAACTAAGTTAGCAAACATTTACGAACCCGTGAAAATTCCGCAGGAATTTTCGCAAGTAATGAAGAACCTAGCAATTAATTATACACGGTGTTAGCAGCCGGCTTTTAATTATAGGCGGTTTCATTAAACAACTCATACATTGATTTTAGCGTATAATTCCGTTTTCAGTGTCCAATTAGGTCTAAATTAGTTTTTTCACGTTCAGATCGGCCGTAAAGCTTCTTAAAATTAAAGCAGAGTAGAGTGAGTAGTTTGTTGGTTTTCTATAATGATCTTTTAAAATCTAATGTCTTATGGTTTCTATTATCCAGCGTTGTTAATCCGTGTTGTTAAACAATTCTACTTATTCACATGAGTAATCAATCCAACGTTGTTGCTCCGTATTACTTGTCAATTTAACTTATCCAACTGAGTAGTAAATCCTGCGTTAATATTCCGTATTGCTTATCACGTTAGATTATCCAGATGAGAATTTAATCGTGACTAGGAATAAAAAACTCTTTGATTAGGAAAGACATTAGCAAAACGTGACTGCTTGCTGCTAACG
>NZ_JBHTKM010000040.1:0-12041 GCF_042675845.1 Winogradskyella rapida
CTTATCACGTTAGATTATCCAGATGAGAATTTAATCGTGACTAGGAATAAAAAACTCTTTGATTAGGAAAGACATTAGCAAAACGTGACTGCTTGCTGCTAACGTGTTTGTATATGGTTTGTTGCGTGGTTTAAGCAACTAATTTAGTAAATAATTACCGACCAAGAAAGTCCGCGAGGACTTTCGTAAGTAGGCGAGAAGCCAGCAATAAATTATATACGGTGTTGGCAGTAGTTATTTATATTCAATTAGTTGCTTTTCGGTCAATTCAGAAATGCTATTATCAATATAAAGTTTTTTGATTCCAGCTCTTTCAAATAATTCAATTAATACTCTTTTTTCAACTGCAGAAAGTCCTCCGTCAACCATTTCTCTTTGTTGAACAATTCCAATCGAATTTCTAGTATTTAAATTATTATTTTTAAAAACGGATTTCACGAACTTTTCAGCTTTTTGAAACTCCGCAATTAAGAGTCGTTTATTGTTAAATTCAGTTTGAGAATTTTCAATTATAGTTCTTCCATTTGTCAAGTCCTTTATCTCAATCTTGTTGACGTAAAGTTTGATGTAATATTTGTTCTTACTAAAGATTCCCATTGTTTTAATTACTGCCAACGTTGTTGTATATGGTTTGTTGCGTGTTTCAAGCAACTAATTTAGTAAATAATTACCGACCAAGAAAGTCCGCGAGGACTTTCGCAAGTAGGCAAGAAGCCAGCAATAAATTATATACGGTGTTACCACCAGTTTTTAATCACATCCGCCACAACCACCGCAACTACTACATCCACTATCACAAGAAGAGCAACCAGATGCGTCAAATTCAGAATCAAATGAATCTAAAGTGTCATCAAAACTATCAAAATATGAATCAAACATATAATCGTCTTCAAAAAAGTCAACATATAACCACCAATCGCTATCAGAATCGTAAGTATCACTGTGTAAAACTTTCTGTTGATTTAGTAATTCTTTATCGATTGTTTTTAAAAGTTGAAAATCTAAGTTTTTTAATAAGAAAATGTTTCCTCCAATTCTCAATAATAACTCTAATCCTTTCTTTTTATCATTATGAAGCAGATGGTCTATACTTTTATCAATCTCATTTAGAAAGTTTGATATTTCTCTCCTTAGTTTATTTCCGTTGTCAGTTAGTTTATTTAGCCTAAATAAATTTAATAAGAATGATTGTTTAAAATAAGGGTTGATTTCTCGATTGCTTCTTGTTGATTTTTTAAAATTCCAGCTTCCGTTTGAAGTATCGTAAGCCATTTTTATAAAATTCTTAAATAGTATTTGAATTGAAGGACTTTTAATAAATGGACTCAAATAAATTAATTCGTGATTTTTTGGCTGGTATTTATTAAAGTTTTTACCTGAAATAACGTATGTATAAGTTCTAATGTACTTGTCTCTAGGATGAGATTTTTTATCTATTTCTTTAATTTCAATTACTTTTTTTAAAAGTAAATCCATAAAAGTAAACTTCATTAAATCTTTCAATTGTACTGAGGTACAATCTTTAATTAGCATTGTTTCTGCAGGTGTTATTTTAGATAGTATTTTCATTACTTTTTAAATCGTAGTTTAGGTATTATCCAATTTCTCTTTCTATTAACTCTTGTAAAGTGAATTTCGTTAAATCTAGTATCAATATCAACCCAAATGTCATTTGGTGGTTTTTCATTAAATATTGACTCGTAAAAGTCAAGTGTTTTTGAATACTGTTCTTTAAATAAAGTTCTTTCCTCTGAGCCTTTTGTTGGTCCGTGATGAATATTTTTATTTATTGTGTTTTTACAAAGTTCAATCCAATATGATTCCGTGTAAAGTAGATGAAGATGCCAGACTTGGTCAATTTGGTCTGAAGGTGTTTGAGGGAAATCTGAAATAGTAATCAGAAAAATAAATTTTTTGTATTCCAATATTGTTCTCAGCGAATATTCTATTGACCAATCATTTTCTCTTGCTAATCTATCTGTAAAACTGAAAGAAGAATCTATGTCGTCAATTTCAAAATTTTGAATTTTCCTCCATATTTCATTTTGTTGTTCAGTCATTTTTGGTAATTGGTGGTAACGTTGTTGTGTATGATTAGTTGCGTGTTTTATGCAGTGAATGTACTAAATAAAGCACGAGCGGCGAAATTCCGAAGGAATTTCCTAAGTGAGCTAAAACTAGCAATTAATTATACACGGTGTTACCTACAGTATATTTATTTCAATTCTGTGTAAATATAATCTAAAAATAATTTTCTATATATTATTAATTCAAATTTACTTTTTGGTATTTTATTCACTAAATAAATTAGATATTCAATTTCAGTTTTAAAATCTCCATTAATTTTGGATTTGTTATTTGTCACTAAACCAGATTTATATTGCCAGCTATTTTCAGTTAATACATTCAGTTGTTCAAATAGGTATTCATAACAAGATAAGTGAGAATTGTTAAAAAATAACAAGTATGGGTCAAATCCTAAATCCGATTTAAATTTTTCAAAAAACTCAGGTTCTATTTCTTTCCGACTAGCCTTTTTTAATAATTTCGTATATCCTTTTTTGCTTATTTCAGTCAGATATTTTTCTTGAATTAATGAATTTTCTAATAAACTATGAATATTTTGTTTGTAAATCAGTTTTCCTTCAATCGGTCCAACTTCGGTTACGAGGCGATTATATTTGATTTCAGAGCATAATTCAAACTTTTCATCCGCAATTAAGTCAGTCGTGTTTTTAGTTGAACCACAAGCTGTGATTAAAGTCAGAATTATTATTTGAAGTAGTTTTTTCAATATTGTAGGTAACGGTCTAGTATAAGAATAGTAGCGGGTTTTCACGCAGTTACTTTTCAGGTAAACACAGACCTTTTTTGTATTTACTTACTTTCGTTTTAGCCATTAAACCGCTATTATTTTTATACATTGTTGTACACTGGCTTTTCTTTCCGCAAACTTGCTAGCGTTGGCAAAAGACATACTCTTTTGCAATTTTTTGTGTAGCGTTGGCTAGTGCGAATTGCAAATGTGTATGGCTTCTAGCGTTGGCTCAGTATATAACCATATCATTTTTCATATTGAATAATAAATCGGCTAAATTCCTATTATCTTCTTCAAGAATTGCTTTATTGATTCTTTTATTCAAGTGTAAGTTTAAATAATCTTTTAAAAATATAAAGTCTTTAGATTCATCTTTAAAGAATTCTAGTAAACTTAATATAACAGTCTCATTAATTGCTTGTTTAAAGAGCTCAATAGTGTCTAATGTAATTCCTTCTTTAGCAAGTTTTTTATCATTTTGAACCTCTTCAATTTCTGTTGGTAAAGGACCAAATCCTATAGCCTTATTTGTTTTAGAAATTCGAAATGAGCTTTTTATTAAGCTTGCGGAATCACAAGCAAGTAAAAATAAATTTTGCTTTTTGAAAATGCCCATTTCATTTCTTTTTACTAAAGGTTGTTTTGGGAAGTCATCAAGTGATTCACCACCATAAATTTGGTTATCTTGTCCGTGACCTAAAAATAAAATGGTACTGTTTTCTGGAAGTTTGGCTATTGAGTCAAGACAGTTATTGTAAGATTCTTCTCTAGGATGAACTTCAATCAATTCAAATTCGATAGAATTAGATTTTAAACTTTTTACAATGTCAAATAAAAATTTAGTTGAAGGGTCGACTGAAATAATAACTGTAATCATCAATCCTCAAATTTATTTAAGTCAACTAAATGAGCTATAGTTAGTTCAACCAAATTTTTCTGGAAATCAATACCATTCGGCAAATCTTTATCAATTTCGTGTGCTATCTCTGAAAGTTTTTTTCCTTTAAACTTTGGATAGACACTGTTAAAAACTAAGTCTGGGTATTTTTCTAAAAATTTTATCAGGTGATCTTTATGTTTATATATTTCTTTAGGGGCAACAGTCAGTTTTGTTAACTCTTCAGGTATCCTATCCCTATCTATAAATTCATCAATTTTTAACTTTATCAAGCTTTTTACTTTTTTTGGAGTGTCAAATGTTTTTGCAACTTTATCTTGTTCAGATGAATAAAGACAAAACTTTGCTCGTCTTAATCTATATTTTTTTGAAGTACATTCGTTTTTAATCCATTTAAGTAATTCGAAGCCATCTAAATTTGGGTCTTTAAAATCATAATCTGATGCAACTATATCAAAATTATCATTCATATAATTGTCATTAACATAAGATTGAATTTTGGCCTTATCTAATATCACTTTTCCAGTAGATTCATCTCTTTTCTTATAATGATCGTTACTTAAATCCAAAAAAGTTTCATCAAGGTCAAAACCAACATTTTTTAGTTTTTTCCTGAGATTATCTATTTGAGAATTTATCTTATTATCATCTATGTAAAATAACCGTACTACACTCATATTGTATTGAAAATAAGTTTAAAAGATGCTCCAGATAATTTTAAGTTATTACCTATAAAGTCGATTTCAGAATTCATATCATTTAAAAGATTCTTTGTGTAAAATAATCCTATACCAGACCCATTCATACCGTTTGAAGGAATTTCACGTACAGAAAGCTCAAAAATGCGTTCGTGTTTGTCTAAAAACTTATCAGATAAACCATCACCATCATCCGAAAAAACAAATTCTAATTGTTTATCGCTTGTGTTATTAAACTCAATCAGAATATTTTCTGCTCCCCATTTGATAGAATTGCTTATTAGATTATCAAGTATGATTGATAAATTCAAGACACTAATATTTTTGTTTAGGTATGAGTTGTTAACTTTAAATTCAAATGATATTTTATCAGAAAATGTTTCTCCATATAATGAAATATATTCCTGAATATATGACACTAAATCAACGTCTTTTTTTTCGATATCTTCTTTAAGGTCTGATCTAGTAACAAACTCGGACATTTTTAATGAGCGTTCGGCATTGAGTTTTAAAAAACCTAGTCTTTCAATCAGGTTGTTTATATCGAAATCATCTTCTATTAAATCGTCAATTACATTCTCAATACCATCCCTTATTTCGATATTATTAATTTTTATAGTATGAATTAGCCCATCTGCATCTGGACTTAGAGTTCTTCTTGTTGCAAGAAGGTATAGGTTTTTTTCTTTTTCAATTGATAAATCTACTTCAGCTTTATCAGCTTTATCTTTATATTCTTTAGCAGTCTTTTCAGCACTCTGTTTTTGATTTTTTAAATCATCTAATTCATATTGAAGTTTTTCTACTAGAATAGTTTGTTCTTCAACTGTTTTTTTATAATTCTGTAACTCTAGAATTGCTTTTGTAGTAGCTTCATTGGTTGAATATTTATCAAATTCTTTGAGTTGTTTTTCTAATTCGAAATTTTGTTCAGCCTTACGTTGTAAAATTCGACTTAAAGTTTCTGAGTCAATTTTTTTATTATCAAAATCTTCAATTAACTGTTGAAATTCTCTTTCGGACTTTAACCTTTCTTCTTCAATCTTTTGCGTAATTAAATTTTCATTGATATACAATTCAATTACTTCACCGGCTTTTGCAGAAATTATAGAGTGAATAGCATTGTACACTCTATTTTGTTTGACTTCTTTGCCTTCACGATAAACTAACTCAGATTCCGTAATTCCGCCTTCAACTATTTTTTGTTCTAATTCTTTGAGAAGTTTAGCTTCTTCTTTATTTTTACCATCATAAATAGCACTATCCCAATTAAGACCGTCAACAACATATTTTTCTAATCTTCTATGACTTTTAAAATAAAAACTTTCATTTCTCTCCTTTGAGGTTAGTTTAATATAATTTTCATTCTTAACAATCCCTTCTCTACTCGAGATAATTTGAAAATCATTATTCTCGTCATTTAATTCAATGTGTCCTATTAAATCCCTGGAACCCAAATATCTACTGTGTCCTTGAGCTTTTCTTTGATCTAAAGCCAGCCAATCATCACCAACATCACCGTAAGGAGGAATTCTAAAGCCATTAATAAATAAAAAAACGGAGCCATAATTAACAGATTGAATTCCTGTTTGCCTAGTAAAAAAAGCTTTGGCGTATGGGTTTAAATAATAAATTTTAAGCTTGGCGTCTTTAATGTATGGGTAGTATTGATTTTTTTCTTTAATCCAAAAAATAGTATTCCCTTTATCTTTTAATTCAGTATAGATTACTTTTCCTCCTTCTTGAATTTCAGACTCTATACTCGTTGATTTAAAATTAAGTTTTTCAAAAATTTGATTCTCAATTTTACCTATAAATTTTTCATAATCATTTCTCAAATCATTTTCTTCTCGAAATTCAGGTGCATTTAAGTAAATTCCAAAATCATCATCTTGGAATGCTTGATTAGGATTGATGAGTTTTTCTAAATATTTTTTTAAATCAACGAATTTTTCTGTGTCCCATTTTATGGTATTTCCGTTTTTGTCCTTAATTGGATAAGCCCAAGAACTTCTTAGTTTTATAACCTCCAGTAGCACACCATTTTCAAAGGCTTTGTAACCAAGGTTTTCAATTTCATTATTTGATAGGTACTCAAATCTTAAGGGAATAGATTGAATTTCCTTTTCTTCATCTTCAATTTCGAAAAGTTTCCAATCTATACTAAGTTTTATATATTTTTTATCATCTTTTGTTTTCGCATATAGATTTAGATATTCGCCAAGGCGATCGCAAGAAAACCTTCCAACTCCTTTGGCTCCAGCCATTCTTCTATTATGTTGTGTTTTGTTTGATTTTTTTTCAGAATAGGCTATGTTCAACCATTTATCTTGAATGTCCTTTAAATCCATACCTAAGCCATCATCTTTAATAACTAATCTTGATGTTTTTTCCGAAAATGATTGTATAAGCTCGTCATCATTATCCTTAAGGTTGAAATAAGTTACATTAACTCTTTTTGCATCTGCATCAAAAGAATTTTTTACCAATTCAAGAATTGCAATGTTGTCATCATTGATAAGGTCTTTACCAATTATACTTTTTAACTGAACATTCGTTTTAAAATGTAATTCGTTTGGATTTGTCATTTGCTAATTAGTTTGTTTAAAACTAATCCACTTTGTTCCCCAAATAAAGGAGGAATAGCATTTCCGATTTGTGAATATCTAGGAACTTCTTGTGTTCTTCTTTTTCCTCCTGTAGTATATTTTCCTTTAAATTCATACCAATCGTTAAATGATTGTATTCTTGCATACTCTCGAACTGTAAAAATTCTAGGTTCACAATAATGCACATAATCATCTGGTAAAGTTGTAATGGTTGGAGTAGGAGTAGTTCCAGATAATGGAATTATAGTTCTTTTTTTAAGGTTAAACTTTTCTTTTATTTCGTCTGATAGTGTTTTGTTTTTATCTGCATTTTCAAGTATATATTTAAACTTTTCAATTGTAGAAGGATTGTGTTTTGCGAATCTATGACTATCAGGTATTTTTTCTGAATAGTTTCCTTTTAATAATTTTTGATATTCTGATTTAGGTTTGTTGTATAAACCTGCCTTAAAAGAAGCTGTGTCAGGTGATATTGTTTCATTAACTCTTAATAAGTCAGATATTGCATCTTCCAAACTATTTGTTAGACCAATACCTTTGTTTACTAGGAATTTTTCTCTTTCGCTTCTTATTGAATCAAAAAAAACTGTCGGGTTTGTATTTTTTGCGATATCTTTTCTAATTCCTACTAAGATGAAACGTGTTCTTTTTTGCGGAACACCATATTCCGAAAAATCAACTAAACGACCTTCTACCTTGTAGCCTAAATATTTTCCGTCTTTTGGAGTGTATTCTAGTGCACTCTTTACATATTCAGAATACACTTTTCCTTGGATTTTATTTTTATCAAACTTTTGAGTAAAACCTTTTACATTTTCAAAAAAGATAACTTTTGGTTGTACTTGACGAATAAACTTTATATAAGATTTGATTAATTTATTTCGTAAATCATTTTCATTTCTTTTTCCAGCAGTCGAAAAACCTTGGCAAGGTGGTCCACCAGCGACCATATCAATTTTACCTCTTAAAGATTTAAGCTCATTAGGATAGTTTTTGATTATTGCATTTATATCGTGGTTAGATTTTGGTAACCAATTTGGCCAATCGAAATGATTATTTTTTTCAATTAAATTATGGTTAAAAGTTTCAAATGCGTCAGGACTCTTTTCAATAGCAAATAAACCTTTCCATAAGCCAGAATTATAAAGTCCGAGTGAAAGTCCACCACAACCTGCAAATAGGTCAATATATGTTTTCTTTTCGCTCATATTAACTCTCAGAATTATTAGTTGAATAAAGTAACTCTCTGATATCTATTTCTAAAGCATTTGCAACTCTAAGCAAATTCTCTAAAGATGGTTGTCGTGCATTTGTACACCATTGAGAAACAGTAGATTCATCTTTACCTATTTGTTCTGCTAACCATTTGTTCTTTCTCCTGGTTTCGGCAAGAGCAACTTTAATTCTGTTGATTTCCACTTTAGCCAATTTATTTGTGTTTTACGCAAATATATTAACTTATTACTAATAATATTTACATTTTTAAAAATATTTTCATTTGGGTGGCGGTGGGGAAGAGAAAGCTCTTTTTATTTTGTGAGGAACGAGCAAAATGAAATGTGCTTGAACGTGTGGTTGGCTCTTTTTTCAGCTTGTGTACAACGTTTTTGTGTATGGTTAGTTGCGTGGTTAAGCAACTAAGTTAGCAAACTTTTACGAACCCGTGAAAATTCCGCAGGAATTTTCGCAAGTAGGGAAGAACAAAGCAATTAATTATACACGGTGTTGCCATACGTTTTTTATCCTTTTTTCATTATCAGCGTACTGTAAGAATAACGTCCAATCGGAAGTCGGTTTAAAAAGTTCTGAAATTGTTCTTTCAAATCAAATTCTTTGTTGATTATCGAAATTAGTTTTCTTGCTTTTATAATTTCAGTTGGTAGTTTTACTTTATTTTGATTGTAATAATAGTCAGATTCTAATTCCCAATAAGATGCAGTATTTATTTCTCCATCTTTAATTGCTTTAAAAAAAGTAGTTGTTCCATCTAATCCGCTAATACAGTTTTCGACTTCGTTACAGTCTTTTAGATTTCCAAATCCGTTGTTATTCAGTTCCGAAATCAGTTTTTCCGCCATAGAATTCGGAATCGCAATTTTTTGAATTATGCTATCTTTTCTAATTTCCTTTCTATTCGTAGTCCAAACCGAATGAGTAAGAGTTCCGTTAAATTCTCCATTTTTGAAATCAATCAATTCTACATTTTGGTAATCCTCAATTTGAACGCGATAAATTCGGTCGTGTTTTTTTGAGTCAAATTCGGTCAATCCAAATCGTTTTTCAGATTCAGTTTGAGAAAAGCAGAAATTAATTCCAATTCCTAAAAATATTAATATGTAAATCGTTTTTCTCAAATGGATGGCAACGTGTTTGTGTATGGTTAGTTGCGTGGTTAGGCAACTAAGTTAGCAAACTTTAACGAACCCGTGAAAATTCCGCAGGAATTTTCGCAAGTAAGGAAGAACCTAGCAATTAATTATACACGGTGTTAGCTGTAGTTTTTATTTTTTCCTATTATTAATAATATATCAGCAATTGGATAAGCTAAAGCGACAATTATACCAAATATTCCATATAATGTTTTTCCTTCAGGTAAAAATCCAGTTATCGAAAACCATAAAAGGATTAAGCAAAAAGGGTAGAGAAGAAGTCTTGTCAAAATCTTCGTAAAAGTCCATTCTTTAATGTTTTCTTTCTTTAATTCCGTTTTGGGTTTGTTAATCAATTCAGGATTATTTGTTTGCTCTATATTTTCTATGGATTCTTTAAGTTCGTCGGTTAAAAGTTTTGTTTCATATTTTTTTGATTTGGACACAACTAAATGCAATAAAGTTCCAATTAGAGAAATTCCAATAATTCCAACGACAGCTATTTCTAATTTCGTTGTGATTAATAAAACTAAAACAAGCAAAATAAAAAATCCAGTTGATGCTTTATTCAGAAGTTTATGATAAGGATTTTTTTCTGTTTTTATTCCGTTCAATTTATTGTTTTGGTCAAAAGTCAGATGGAAAATTGGATAAACACTCCTCAAAAATTGTGATGACCTCCAGATAAGGATTTCATTTTGTTTTATTTCTCCGCTATATTTAGTTGTATTATAGAAAAATGAATCATTCCAATGATTTTTAAGAGTACTTTTTTTGTTCTGAATAATTAATTTTTCGATGTCTTTTTTTTCTACCATAAAGTTGGTTCAAATTACAGCTAACGGTTTTGTGTATGGTTAGTTGCGTGTTTCAGCAACTAATTTAGTAAACAAAAACGAACGCGAGAAAATTCCGAAGGAATTTTCCAAATAAGCACTTGCCAAAGCAATTAATTATACACGTTGTTGGCAACTGGCTTTTATTTATTCTGTCGGCATTTTTGTCATCACGTAAATCAGTTCATCATATTTGTCAGATGTAAATTCCTTTATTGCGCTCTGTTCCGTTATTGTTGCTGTTCCGATTACTTTACTTTGGTCGATTTTTTTGTATTCAGCTAAAGATATTATTTCTCCATCAAGAACATAAATAGTTTTCTTTTCCGATTTCGTATTTGCTCTTTGTCTTTCACTTAACATTGTTGTTAATAAAACAACACCATTAATATCTTTACTTCCATATATTTTAGTTTCTCTTTTTTTAATATATTTGAGGCTGGAAATATCTTCTTCTTTTATTAAAAACCATCCGTCATTCATCGATTCATAATGAGCTGCAACTCCATCAATTACTAAAAGAGGATTCTCGGTTAGCGAATATTCCGTTTTCAATGAGTCAATATAGTTTGCTAAATACGTTTTTTCGGGTTTCTTTTTATCGCAAGAAATGCTCACTAAAATTAGAAATAGAATTAAGCTTTTTGTTATTCGGTTCATTTTTTACGTAATGTTTTTAGCTTGTTGCCAACGTGTTTGTGTATGGTTAGTTGCGTGGTTAAGCAACTAAGTTAACAAACATTTACGAACCCGTGAATATTCCGCAGGAATATTCACAAGTAGGGAGGAACCTAGCAATTAATTATACACGGTGTTGGCAACAGTATTTTGATTTCTATTCTTTAAATTCCATGTTTTTACATTTGTTTTTTTCATACCATTCCAACCACACTTTTTTATCTCTTTCAAATATTCCGGATGGATAAGTTCTAGCGTAATTCGACATAGATTCGAAAGAAACGTGAGTATATTTTCCAATAAATTTTAATGAATTTTTTAATGATTCGCCTTGAACTTTATAAATTAGGTTCTCAACATTTTCAATATTCTTGAAGAACTCCTTCTTAAAAACTAAATTTTCATTGCAATAATTTTCCTCTTTTGTTTTAGATTGTTTTGAAGACGAACAAGAAATTAGCAATAATAATATTACGCTTGTCATTTTAATTAATAATATTCTTCGATTATACATCTTTATTCAGTTTCCATATTTATTACAGAACTATTTTGAAATTCAGTCGGTTTATTGTTTATTCGTTTAATTACATAAGCTATTAAAAGTCCGATAGAAAATGTTGTCAGAATTGTGCAAACAACAAATGCGATAATCGGTGGAATCACCATCAAAAATCTTTCTTCAGTTACAGTTAGTCCGACAATCAGACAAAAAGTTGTCCAGATTATTAAATTCACAACGGTTGAATATTTAAAGGAAGTAAGAAGCAATGATTTTCCACTTTTAATATTTCGATATGCTAATTCTCCACCAATCCAAAGAGCAATTAGAAATGCAACCACAAGTCCAATTGTAGAAATTCTGTAAGTTCCGATAATAGCAATTGTCAAAAGTCCTTCTCCAGTTAATAACAGCGGAATCCCAATCGTAGCAACAATAGTTAAAATTCCTATTGGTGCTCCAATCAGATAAGAAGTCAGAATACTTTGTTTTAATTTCTTTTCCATTCTTTTTGCGTTCAGCTTGGATATTGTTGCCAACGGTTAAATATATGAATAGTAAGGGATTTAAAAAGCTATTCCTTCGGGTTTTTAATAAGCCAATTTAGTAAATAAATATTTAAATTTTTAATAGATA
>NZ_JBHTKM010000041.1:0-11903 GCF_042675845.1 Winogradskyella rapida
ATTATTGACCAAAATACAAATGCTAAAAATGTATATAAAAATGCTTTAATTATACTCATTATTTTTTTGGACGATTCGGTTTTTATTACAGCTAACGTTGTTGTGTATGGTTAGTTGCGTGGTTAGGCAACTAATTTAGTAAACAAATACAAACCCGAGAAAATTCCGAAGGAATTTTCCAAATAAGCACTTGCCAAAGCAATTAATTATACACGGTGTTGGCAACTGGCTTTTTTCCGTTCGCTATTATCTTAATTATTATTCCGCTAATAAAAGTCGAGATTATTGTTAAAAATAAAATCATTCTATAATTCACATTGTTTTGATGGTATTTTAAAATTCCGTTATTCATTATTGGGTTCGTTATTGTTATTTTTATAAACTGACTTTCGAGAAAGCAATAAAGACAGTAAAAAGTCGGAATTAAAATCAGATAGATTAGATTCAGTCCGATTATTTTTTTCAGAGAACTTACCTTTCGAGATGTGAAATAAAATCCGATTGGTATTAGAGTCAGAATAAAAGCAATGTCCGTTTCAAAAAGTCGAAATTCCTTTCCGCCATAAAATCCGAGTTTGTAATCCGCCAGATATTTTACCGTTCTGCGAGTCAAAATCCTATAATCCAATTCGTAACGCATTCCAAAAATAAAAGTCAGAATAACAACAATAGCTAATATAATTAACTTCTTTTTTCTCAAGATTAAAACAATGAAAGTAATGTTAAAACTAAAAATATTGGATAACCGATAACAGAAAAGTAAAATTGATAATTTTTTCCCTCTTTATTTTTTATACTTAAAACAGTAAATACTATTCCAACAATTAAAATCAGATTTGCAACAATGGATAAAATTCCAATATTTTGTTCAAATCTTCCAACATCGTGAAATCCAACAGCAAAATTCATTACTAAATATGCTACTAATACATTAATTACTATCAAATAGATTAGTAATCTAAAAGACCATTTTTTATATTTTGTTTCATTCATATTGTCTTTTTCGGTTTTGAGTGAGAGCTTGTTGCCAACGGTAGGTGTATGGTTAGTTGCGTGATTAAGGAACTAATTTAGTAAAAATGAAACGAACGCGAGGAAATTCCGCAGGAATTTCCACATGAGCAATACCTAAGCAATTAAATATACACAATGTTAGCGACCGGCATTATTTAATTTTCGCCTGGTTTGATCGGAGGTATGGAATCACATTTGACAGAAACAAAGAATAGAGTAGGTGCTAACGGTTAGTCAGTCCTGCGTTGTTGTTCCGTATTACTCCTCAATTTGGTTATTCGTGCAAGTATTGAGTCCTGCATAAGAAATACGGACTTTTAGGTTGCCTAGATAAGGGTTGATGTGTCTGCTTGGCGCTAACGGTAGGTGTATGGTTAGTTGCGTGGTTTGGTAGCTAAGTTAACAAAAATGGACCGAACGCGAGGAAATTCCGCAGGAATTTCCACATGAGCAATACCCAAGCAATTAAATATACACAATGTTAGCGACCGGCATTATTTAATTTTCGCGTGTTTTGAGCGTAGGTATGGAATCACATTTGACAGAAGCAAAGAGTAGAGTAGATGCTAACGGTTATTCAGTCCTGCGTTGTTGTTCCGTATTACTCCTCAATTTGGTCATTCGTGCGAGTATTGAGTCCTGCATAAGAAATACGGACTTTTAGGTTGCCTAAATGTAAATAGATGTGTCTGCTTGGCGCTAACGGTCTTGTTTATGGTTAGTTGCGTGGTTTAGCGACTAAGTTAGTAAACATTTACGAACCCGTGAATATTCCGCAGGAATATTCGCAAGTAGGCTAGAAGCTAGAAATTAATTATACACGGTGTTGTAAAACGTTTTTTTATTCAACTTTCTAAAAATCTTAAATCCAAATAGTTGTTGTTTGGATTTTCAGAGTCAACATATAATTCAGTTTTCTCTTTAATCGCAAAATGCATTTTTAATTTAGTAGAATCCATATCAATGTTTAATTTATATTTAATTGATTCATTGTTATATGGAACGTCTATTAGAATTACATTATGATTAACATCGACATATTCATTTCGTGTATTATATCCGCTTCCAACTTCTATTTCTTGTTTGTAGCTATTACTTTGAATTTCTAATTTGTTTAAATCAATAATTACTTTGTCTCCAGTTCTAATCAAGTCATTTATCCGCTCAATATTTTCGTCCGAAGATTTTTTTAGCATAAGTTTTGTTTTAATCATATAGATAACAAATGGTAAAATAAGTATGATACCTGTTCCAACAAAATACCAATTAGTATCACTTGTCGGATTATATCTTCCTCTTCCTCTAATTCCAGCGTAAATTATTATAAATCCGAGAAAAGTTAATCCTGCAAAAATAAAACTGCCAAAGTCAAATAGTATTTTTTTTACATTCATATAGTTTGGTCCAATGTTTTACAACGTGTTTGTGTATGGTTAGTTGCGTGGTTTAGCGACTAAGTTAGCAAACTTTAACGAACCCGTGAAAATTCCGCAGGAATTTTCGCAAGTAGGGAAGAACAAAGCAATTAATTATACACGGTGTTGTAAAACGTTTTGTGTTCAAATTTTTATACAATGCATATCGCAATGTTTTGCTTTTTTATTGGTTTCTTGAAAATTCTAAATATCAACGGTAATCTTGCATTCCAAACTTTTAGACTTTCCAGATTCTTAAAATCAATCAGATAATTACCTCTTTCGGGAATATCAAGAATTTTTATTTTTTTTGCTAAATATCCACATTCGTAAGATTGAATTCTCCATTGCGTATCTCTTGGATTAATTATTGTTCCAGTTTTAATATTCGTAAGTGTAAAAGTAAAATCTTCTACAACAACGTCCCAACCACCAAGAACATATACGCTAAATATTCCAACGTGTAATTCTATAACTCTGTTCGAGTTGCATATATTTATTGGGAATCCAAATTCCGTATATCTAATATCTGTTTTTATTATTTCGATATTTTCGGGTACATTATTTCTATGAAGAAATCCCGAAATTTTTTTGTCAGGTGCAAGTTGTTCATAATTACTCTTGATATATGGTCTTGCGCCATCACTTGGTTTAAATTCAGTTTGTAAATACTCAATTTCTTGATTATCTAATTCACGTATTGTTCCGTCTTTTTCAACATAAACATATTCAAATTTTTCTTTGTTTTTATTCAAGAATTATAAATTTTAATTGAAGTTCGGATTTTTTTTAATGTTTTACAACGTGTTTGTGTATGGTTAGTTGCGTGGTTAGGCAACTAAGTTAGCAAACTTTAACGAACCCGTGAAAATTCCGCAGGAATTTTCGCAAGTAGGGAAGTACCTAGCAATTAATTATACACGGTGTTAGGCACTGGTTTTTTATTCGTCTTTTAAAATACTACTAAATTTATCAATAAATAATTCTGTAGGTAAAGTATATGGAATATTTCTGTAGGTTATAGATGTGATTTTGTCCGTCAATCGTTTATTTGCTATTTCCATACCATATTCATAATTCGGTGTATTAATCTTAAATTTTGAATTCAATTTGTTCAAATGATTGTCTAAAATGTCTTTGAACCTTTTATCTTTTTCTTTTAAATAAGGTGACCACCATATAATCGTGTCAATATCAATTACGGTTAAACTCTTTATGTTTGATAAATTAAATTTTATACCTAATCTTTCTTCTAAACTTTTTATGTACCAATTATTTAACTTGTAATTAATACCTGTAGTTTGAAATATTCTATCGTGAACTAATAAAATAGGATATATCTTTAAATTATTTTTTGAATTAACATAAGAATCAAAACGGAATTTCTTTTCAAGAATTTCTTCTATTGTGTTGATTAATTGACCTATACCAACTTTATGGTCTTCGTCGCCCAAAAATTTAATTTTTAGAACTTCATTTATCTTTTCAATATCAGCAGATGCTTTTATGGCTTTAGCTATTAAGACATCTTTGTTTTCGAAAATGAATATATTATTATTCTGTCTTAAATAATAGTCAGGTTCACCATCAAGTTCTTTTTCCGATTCCGGTTTTTTAATCAAATAAGGTTTGTCGAATATTTCATCCAATATCTTTCTCATTAGAAAATTTTCAGAAAACTCTTTATTAAAAAAGCTAAAGAAGTTACCATATTTTGATTTTAAAGATGAATCTGATTCATAAATTTCCTTTATTTTAAATTTTGAACTACGATAAAATTTGTCGATTACATAGAAATAATTGACAATAGAGTAGGTGTGTTCTTCTAGTTTGTATAGAGGGTGAATTTTCATATATGTGAAATCTTCATCAGTTAAAATGTCATCCGATGTCATTGAGGTCAAAAACTTCTCCGAATTTTCATCATCTACTTGAAAAATGTAATTGTTGCTTGTTTTTAATTTTAATAATTTACCAAAGAGATATCTCATTTCTTTGAAAAAATCTTCTTCATTATCGGTATTAAAAGATGTAATTAGATGCTTCTTTAAATTATCGAATTCAGACTTCGAGTTTAAAAATTCAAATAGAAACTCTACTTTAACCAGAGTTGTATAGATTAGTTTTGAAAATTCCACATCGTCATTTTCAAAAATCGCTAAATCTGATAATGGAAAGTTAAAAATCACACTAATATCAACTAATTTTTCGAAATTAGAATCTGATGTACTTTCTAAATTTTGATTCTTATTTATTTCTTGATTAACAACTAGAAATGCTTTAAATAGGTTTATTTCATCTTCATCGATTGAAGAGTTTTCATTTTCTTCTAAAAGTTCATTTCTATTTGATAATATTAGTTCAGATAATTTTAGACTTGCATGTTTACAAATTGTTTCTGGTTTGTTTTTTAAGCCAGTTTTTTTACTATAATCAACAACTCTATCATAAACATCTTTTGAGATTTCAGGATTAGAGAAAAAATTATCAAAATTCGGCAAATTATTAGTGTTGAAAAATCCTATACTTTTTAAAAGCGTTTTTCTGGAAACCTTGGTCAAGTAGAATAAAGCATCTTGTTTTTCTTCTTCAGGAAATACATCTTCAAATTCAAGTCTTTGTATAATTTTTATCATAGATTTTGCGGTGTGCTATGAACTTGTGCCTAACGTGTTTGTATATGGTTTGTTGCGTGTTTTAAACACCTAATTTAGCAAATACAAACCGAATAGAAAATCCGCGAGGATTTTCGTAAGTAGGCTAGAACTAGCAATAAATTATATA
Organism: Winogradskyella rapida; assembly: GCF_042675845.1. Classification (NCBI taxonomy): domain Bacteria; kingdom Pseudomonadati; phylum Bacteroidota; class Flavobacteriia; order Flavobacteriales; family Flavobacteriaceae; genus Winogradskyella; species Winogradskyella rapida. The sequence continues at coordinate 5,214 of NZ_JBHTKM010000041.1, forward strand.
CGGTGTTACCACACGTTTTTAACACATATAATATCCGATTTCTATAGATATTTGGTTATTGTTTAATTTCTCAATCACTAAAGTCATATCACAATATCTGTCAATTTGAAAATCATAATATTTTTGATTATCTGATTGTTCTATTTCAAATCTTCTATTGCTTAATGACTCATTTATAAAATCAAAGTCAGATTTATGAAATAATTTTTCAGTAATCCACAAAGCCTTTTTGAATATTTTACTTTCGTCATCTAAATTCAGTTCCGAATTATTTAGTATTAAATTCCCGTAAAATGAAAAATGGACACAACCTCCACGAGTTACAATTAATGTGTCTCCGTTTTTAAGTTTTATTGTCGCTTTTTTCTTTTCGTTATCCCAAACATAATTTGAAAATTCAGTTATTTCTTTAAGAAAATCATCAGTTTGAGTATTTAAGTCAAACGTACAGTCATTTTCATTAAATTCAGATTCAGATTCAGATTCAGATTCAGATTCGGCTAATTTTATGTTCTCTGTTTCAGTGATTTTTATGTCATTTTTCACACCTTTTGCAAAGTCATACATTTCAATTCCGAAATAAGCTATTCCGATAATTATTATCCCAATTATTGTTATTAAAACTCCTTTTTTCATTGGTCTTGTCAAATGTGTGGTAACGTTGTTGTATATGGTTTGTTGCGTGGTTTAAGCAACTAATTTAGTAAATAATTACCGACCAAGAAAGTCCGAGAGGACTTTCGTAAGTAGGCGAGAAGCCAGCAATAAATTATATACGGTGTTGCCCACAGTTATTATTCCACTATTTCCCATAAATTATATAAAGTCCATCGAGTTTCTCCTTTTTTCATAATCTCAATTTTGTCTTCTTCAATCTTTTTATATTCTCCATCTACTTTGTCCCAAACATCATATTCAAGAACAATAATTCCTTTTCTGTCGCAACTCTTTATTAGATTTATTTTTAGTTCAAATTTTTCTTTATTCAGGTCAATTACTTTTCCAGTAGCGAAACACTTATCGTTCATATATTTTTTTTCCTGACGTTTTGATACAAAATCATAGTCATACAGAAATTCAACAATGTCGCCAATCTTAAATTCACTAAATTCTTCTTTTTTTCGTTCATTTTCTTTTCGTTCAGATTCAGCCCAATAATCTTTATAGTATTTTATTTGATTATCTAATTCAATCTCAATTCCGTTTAGTTTTCTATGAAGTGAAGTCAATATGATACTAGATATATCATCAGGATGATTGATTCCTAAATTTCTGAAAAATTTCGACAGTTCAGATGTTCCAGCCCAAAGTTTCCAGTTGTTTCTTAATGACCTACCAGTTCCGAAATGTAGTTCAGAAGTTGCTTTTTGTTCTTCTTTAATTTTAAATTCGTTTAGACTTTCTTTTGACCACTTACATTCAAAAAAGGAAATTGCGTCATTCAAATCAGTTGGAATATATTTCTCAACGTATTTTTCGCAATTATTTTGACTTAATAATAAAGTCGGAAAAAGAAGTATTACAATAATTATTCTATTCATAGTTTGGTAGTTTATTCAAAACTACATTCCTTTTTTAATAGCAAAAATCTATAATGAGCGAACTGTTCATTTCAATTAGGGAACTGTTTTTTCTAATTGTGGGCAACGTGTTTGTGTATGGTTTGTTGCGTGGTTTAAGCAACTAATTTAGTAAATAATTACCGACCAAGAAAGTCCGCGAGGACTTTCGTAAGTGGGCGAGAAGCCAGCAATAAATTATATACGGTGTTGGCAATAGTATTTTTTCATCACGAGACTTTAATCCGACTAATCGATATTATTATTAGAGTTAAAAATAATAACCCGATTATTCCATTTATATACGCATCATCTTTTAAAAAATCTTTAAAGCTTTTCTTTGAGTTCCAAGTTCTTGAAATTAACCAACGTATTCCAGCTCCAGGATATCTGAATATTAAAATTATCAATGTCTCAAGAATAATTTCCATTTTTTATTTCATTTTAATATTCTTGGTAGTTCGATAACATCAGACTTTCCATCAATTGAGTAGAATTCCAATTCCGTCGGCATTTGTTCAGTTCCGAATACTGATATTCCAATCAATTCATCATTTTTACCTTTTCCGATATAATCAATTATTAAATTCTCTTTTTGATTTTTCGAATCCATTGTTTTTCCAAATATTATAGTTGGACATTTTCCGCAACCACATCTCGCAACAACTTTTAGATTTCCGATTAAATTAGTCCATTCTGGTTTTTCTTTACTAAACAGACAAGTCAGAAATTCAATTTCAGATTTTGTTAATTCTCTTTTATCGGGAATACTGTATTTCATTCAGCAATTCGGTTGTTTTTGCGTTCTGTTTATATTATTGCCAACGTGTTTGTGTATGGTTAGTTGCGTGGTTGAGCAACTAAATTAGCAAACTTTTACGAACCCGAGAAAATTCCGCAGGAATTTTCGCAAGTAAGCTCAAAAAAGCAATTAATTATACACGGTGTTGTAAAACGTTTTTTAATTCAAATATTCAACATCAGAACGAACTTTTTTCCGCCATTTCATTCCGTATTTTTTGTCCATTAGTTTAAAAATTCGAGTATTATATTCTTTTATACATTCGTCAATTGGTGGTTCACAACCAAAGTCAAAATATTTAACTTCAAATTTTTCCTCAAACCTCTTGTCGGAAGTTGAGTTTGCAATTGGTGCAATTGAACCAACAAGTAATAAGTTCGCAATTCCTTTTTTCCAATCAGATTCGGCACGTTCCGCATTATATTCACAATCAGCTTTCAATTCAAATGTCACGTTATTAATTCCGCTTTTCGCTAGCACGTTAAATTTTTGTTTTCCGTATCCGAATGCAGAAATTTCTATAACATACTTTTTATTTGGTTCGAGATATTCAATTCGGAAGTTGCCCAAACTGTCAGTCATAATTAATGGTTGTTTGGTAATCAGCTCTTGAACGTAAATGTCCGAAATAGGTGTTTCTCCAGAAATTCCGCTAATCACTTTTCCTATGATTTCAGTTTGGCCATAAGAAATTCCACAAACTAATATTAAAGTTAGTTTGAGAAGCATTTTTGATATGTTCAGGTTTTCCTTCAAATGTTTTACAACGGTCTTGTGTATGGTTAGTTGCGTGGTTGGGCAACTAAGTTAGCAAACTTTAACGAACCCGTGAAAATTCCGCAGGAATTTTCGCAAGTAATGAAGAACCTAGCAATTAATTATACACGGTGTTAGCAGCCGGCTTTTAATTACAGGCGGTTTCATTAAACAACTCAGACATTGATTTTAGCGTATAATTCCGTTTTCAGTGTCCAATTAGGTCTAAATTAGTTTTTTTACGTTCAGATCGGCCGTAAAGCTTTTTGAAATTAAAGCAGAGTATAGTGAATAGTTTGTTGGTTCTCTATAATGATCTTTTAAAATCTAATGTTTAATAGTTTCTATTATCCAGCGTTGTTATTCCGTGTTGTTAAACAATTCTATTTATTCACCTGAGTAATCAATCCAACGTTGTTGCTCCGTATTACATGTCAATTTAACTTATCCGACTGAGTGATTAATCCTACGTTAATTTTCCGTATTGCTTATCACGTTAGATTATCCAGATGAGGATTTAATCGTGACTAGGAATAAAAAACTTTTTGATTAGGAAAGAGATTAGCAAAGCGTGACTGCTTGCTGCTAACGTGTTTGTATATGGTTTGTTGCGTGTTTAAGTAACTAAGTTAACAAATAAAAACCGAATATAAAATCCGCGAGGACTTTCGTAAGTAGGCAAGAAGCCAGCAATAAATTATATACGGTGTTACCACACGTTATTTTTCTTTCTGTAATTCAATCACTTGGTTATATACCTTTCTAACATTTTGTATCAAATCAAGTTGTGGATTTGCTTTCATTCCTGGCCACCAATTCATTCCGTTTCCCCAAATCATCATTGGGTTTTTTGGTCCGATTGAGATTGTTCCGCTTCCGTCATTTTTTTCGTTATACTCTATGTCAGATAATGTTCTAATATTTAACGATTTTACATTTTTAGAAAATACTCCGCTTTTTATTATTATTCTGTCTTCTGTCAAACCATAATAAGTGTTTTCTCGTTGTTTTGCGTCAATTATAAATCTTCCGAATACAAATATCAATCCTATAATTACAAAAGGAATTCCAAATATGGCAAAAATCCCACCACCTTGAGAAGCCATAAACATCCAAAATATAGCAAATCCACACCATAAAAGACTGAAAGGTATTAGAAAAATATCTGCTGTTCTAAATACAACACCTTTTTTCGGTTGACCTGTCCAAAGCAAAGTTTCTTTATTGTCTAAATGTTGTCTTAATTCTGATTGTATATCTCCTCTCATTCAGTTTTTTCTTTAATGTGTGGTAACGGTCGGTGTATGGTTAGTTGCGTGATTAAGGATCTAATTTAGCAAAAATTGACCGAACGCGGGGAAATTCCGCAGGAATTTCCACATGAGCAAGACTCAAGCAATTAAATATACACAATGTTAGCGACCGGCCTTATTTAATTTTTAAACAGCTCGACTAGATCGCATTGCTGTTAGCTTTAAGCTTATATTCTGTTATATTGATCCAGTTTCTCGGTCATATTGAATTTGGTGCTTCTTGATCGATGGAATAGAATCACATTGGATACAAACAGTGAGTAGAGTAGGTGTCATGTTGCCGTAAGTCCTGCGTTGTTGTTCCGTAATACTCCTCAATTTGATTATTCGTTCGAGTATTGAGTCCTGCGTAAGAAATACGAACTTTTCGGTTGCCTAGATAAGGGTTGATGTGACTGCTTGGCGCTAACGTGTTTGTGTATGGTTAGTTGCGTGGTTTTAGCAACTAATTTAGCAAACTTTTACGAACCCGTGAAAATTCCTCAGGAATTTTCGCAAGTAAGCAAGTAACAAGCAATTAAATATACACGGTGTTGTACGCAGGTTTTTATTTTTTCGATTCTCTGTATTTATATTTTCCATCCTTAAAAACTAAAAAGTGAGACATACTCAAAATATCTCTGTTCCCTTTAATCTCTGTGATTAAATACCATTTTTCGTTATCAGAAGTGGTAAGTGGATTTTCCCAGTCAATTTCAATAAATTCAGGTTGTTGTTTTTTAACTTCGATTACGTTTAGTTCAGCCTCAATATTGTCAGCCCATTCTATTGTATCATTGTAATAGTCTTTGCAACTAAAAATAGAAATAAAAAGGTAAAATTCTTAAAGATGCTAAATTTCATTCCAACATATTATTTTTAATTTGCGAGTCCATTTCCGCTTGATATTTTTCTCGCCATTCTTTTCCGTTTCTTTTATTCAGATACTTTTCAATTTCAGCGTTATAAGAGTCAATTCCACGTAATTGAGGTCCAGTTACAGTGCATCCAATATTCGATTCGTGAAATCCGTATTTTTCTTTTAATCTAATACATGGAACTCCACAAGGTAAAGGTTTTCCAATTGTCACGATTCTTGCTGAATTCCGCCAACTGTCAATCTTTCCAGTCAAATAATTGAATCGATTAAAAAGTCCAAATTGCCAGAATAAAATTCCAACAATTAGGATTCCAATTCCGATTGTTATTTTCTTTTTGCGTTTCATTGGTCAACTTGCGTACAACGTGTTTGTGTATGGTTAGTTGCGTGGTTTAGTAGCTAAATTAGCAAACTTTTACGAACCTGTGAATATTCCGCAGGAATATTCGCAAGTAGTGAAGAACCTAGCAATTAATTATACACGGTGTTAGCAAATGTTTTATTGATTTATTTTAATGTAAATAATTTTTTCAGGATCTTCTTTTTGAATTATAAATTGTAGTGATATTATTAGTTTGTCATTTAGTGAAATCAAATTGTTTACAACCCAACAATCATTTTTTGTAGTATAAGAGAAATCGTCATAATAATTATAACTATTTATTTTAAGGTCCTTTATTCTTTCTAATATTTTATTTGTTACTGTTAGATTAAAATTTTTATGCTCATCTATTTTTAACATTGAGTTCGCTTCTGATAAATTGTTAGCAATAACTAGGTTAATGTATTTGTCTATTGAGTTTAGGGCTTCATTTACTTTTTTTATTTCTTGTTTTTCAAAAAAGAAAGTCTCTTGATTGTCGTTACTAATCAGTACAATCTTGAAAGCATAATTTTTGTCTAACGTTTTTTTGTCAATTCTTTTATATAGTTGAGAAGCACAATATGAAGCAACTATTTTAGGCTTTGTCGCCTGAACGTCTATTAAATACGAGTTTCGAACTAATAATTCTATAAAATATTTTTTGTTATTGTTCTTTTCTAATTCATCTGTTGTAAAATATAGTCCTCCAGAATCGGCAGCAACCTCTGATAATATTTCATTAGCCTGAGTTATGTTTTCACTATTTAATTCCTGACAATTCACCAACATAGGTGTTGTAAGTATTATTATTGCGATAAACAATTTTAGTTTAGTCAAAGTTTGTATTTAGATGAGTGAGTAATATTTGCTAACGTGTTTGTGTATGGTTAGTTGCGTGGTTGGGCAACTAAGTTAGCAAACTTTAACGAACCTGTGAATATTCCGCAGGAATATTCGCAAGTAGGCTAGAAGCTAGCAATTAATTATACACGGTGTTGTAAAACGTTTTTTTATTCAACTTTCTAAAAATCTTAAAT
>NZ_JBHTKM010000041.1:11913-17766 GCF_042675845.1 Winogradskyella rapida
TCATAAGAAATACGGACTTTTAGGTTGCCTAGATAAGGGTTGATGTGTCTGCTTGGCGCTAACGTGTTTGTGTATGGTTAGTTGCGTGGTTGGGCAACTAAGTTAGCAAACTTTTACGAACCCGTGAAAATTCCGCAGGAATTTTCGCAAGTAGGGAAGAACTTAGCAATTAATTATACACGGTGTTGTGCGCTGGCTTTTATTCTTTTTTTAAAATAGAATCAGCTAAATATTTAAAAACATTAAGGTTGATTATTTTCTATTTGTGAATGCACGTTCAGGAAATAATTCCGCTTCTTTTTTTAATTCAGACGCTATTAGTTTTAACTCTGTATTATTATATTCACAATCTACATAAAATTCTTTTTCATCTTTAGCATTCGGATGGGGAGATTCCAAGTCAAATTTTATTCGAATTCGCTTTTTGCCGGCGATTATTTTAGTCAGTTCAAATACCAAATTTGGTTCCATAAACACGAGTGAATCAGAGTCCGCTTCAATGTCATTCGAGAGTTTCTCAAACCATTCGATAATGTCTTTTAAATCTCTAACTAAAAGTGATGGGTCAACCGTTTCCCAATTTCCAAAATCGCTTTTTACTTTTAAATAAATCAACAGCCAATTTGAATCATATTCACAATTCGTTATTTCAGGAAACTGATAATTTGTTATCTTGAACTCAACAGTTTGATTGTTTACTCCTTTAAATATCATTCAATTACGATGGTTTGTCTTGCTTGCGCACAACGTGTTTGTATAAGATTAGTTGCGTGTTTTAAGCACTAAAGTTAGCAAATAAATCACAGATAGAAAGTCCGAGAGGACTTTCGTAAGTAAGCTTTAACCAAGCAATTAATTTTATACGGTGTTATGCCTTCGCCTTTTTTTAATTGAATTCTGGTTTTATAAAAGTCAAGCCATTTTTTTTCATTGTTCTATAATTGTCGGTTAATTCAGTCCACGGTAATGTTTCATAAATGTAGAGCCAATATCTGTCGAAATCGTCTCTTTTTAGATTTTTAGAAAGGTCTTTGTATTCTTTTAAGTATGCTTTTTTATTATGCTTTTTGTCATATTGATATGCAATCATTAAAAATACACAGTCCATTGAACTTATTGAATCCTGTTTGATTGTAGTTATTTCAAGTTCAAAGTCATATTTAATTGCCCAATATATTGCATAAGAACAAGCTTCGTAAATCTTTTTCTTAAGTCCATATGTGTATATGTCTTGAGCAATATTCTTTATAATATTCTTGTCTATTTTGTGCGGTTCAAATACTTTTTTCTCAAGTAAATTAGTTAAATATGGATAAAGTAAAACTAAATGGTGAATTTGCTTTAGGTAATAATCTTTTGCGTTAGAACCTAAATGCTTATCGGAAATTATTTTGATAGCATAATTTAGTATCGAAGCGTCTGAGTCTTCATCTAACATCAGCTCAATTGCAAAGTTGATAAAACCTTTTAATTCTTTGACTCTAATAGCTTGTTTGTTGTTAACAACATAGCTGTTTGTGAAATTGAAATGGTTCAATTTTGTAACCCAATTTTTTACACTTGCTAAAGGCAATGCAATAATTTTGGACTTCTTACTATTTAAAACCAATTCATAGTTTTTTAATTCTTCTGATAAGCACATAAAGAATCTATCAGCTTCTTCGTACGAGTCTACATAGCAAGTATAGTCGTCAATATTTCTTATGTACTTAAAACCTTGTTGAGTTAGCTCGTTATCGACCGAAACAAGGATTATTTCTGATATTAAGTTTGAAGAATGTGGTCCAATTAGTACTCCGTTAGTTTCTCCGTGTTTTAGGTTCCTTGTATTAAAATCTAACTGATTAAACCACTCATTTTTGTCAGCTGGCTTTGATTTTGACTTTGCATAAGGCTTTCCTACTAATGCCCAAGAAATTGAGTGACTATAAATGCTAGGAAAACAACTTGAAATGTCCGCTAATGCTACGTATTTACTTTTAATAACTATGTCTTGCTCAGGGTCGCCATCTTTAGAAAAATTTTTGTAATTCATTTCAAAAAGTTCAAACTTATTTTCAAGTTTTCTCAAATGAATTCTACTGATTTTAAAAGAATCGTTTATAGTTTTATTTCTGAAGTGATTCTTTAATTTTGTCCAATTGTCTGATAAAGACTTTACTTGATTTGAATAAGCAAATGGTTCAGGAATCGCCATTGGTCTTGGGATATTTATATTCCGCATACTAGAATATCTTATAAAATCTTTTGGCTTATTATTTACTGGAAAAGTCAGTGTTTTTGAAAAAGCTAAAAAATCAACACTAGTCAAAAAGTTGGGTATTTTTTCTGCAAAAAGTCCATAACCAACCAAGCCATCATATAGTTCAGTTTCCGAAATATCATTTTTGTAGTCAATATATTTTTTCATTCAATTTTTGTTCGAGTAAGTTTTTCAGGTGAGGTATAACGTGTTTGTGTATGGTTAGTTGCGTGGTTTAGCGACTAAGTTAGCAAACTTTAACGAACCCGTGAAAATTCCGCAGGAATTTTCGCAAGTAGGGAAGAACACAGCAATTAATTATACACGGTGTTAGCTGTAGTATTTTATTTCTTTTTCCTTTAAATTTCCTTTGTAAATTGTCACATCATATTCAAATTCGAAAGAGTTAATAAAATTTCCATTTTCAGGTGAGAACATTAACGTGTAAATAATATTCAGTTTGTCAAAAAGTAAATCGAAGTTCCGAATTAACAATTCCGATTTAATTTCCAGCCAGTTAGTTCTGTCGATAAGGAGCTCATTCTTAATTAAAAGTCTATCAGATTTCTGTTCCAAAATCCAGTTTTTGATTTCATTCTTAACATACAATTCCTCCTCAATTGTTTTAAACCTTAATTCCGTATAGATTGGTTTTTCAGGTTTGTCAATCAGAGTCGGTTGAGCAATATTTTCTATATCTATGTCTAAAGAAACGATTTTTCCTAATTCAGATTCCAAACTATTTAATTCGGTCAAAAATTGATTTAGTGCATTCTCTTTTTTCTCGATATTAATTCGATTTTTATATTCAGCTCTTTTTAACTTTAAATACTCTATTCTGGTCGTTTTGCTCATATTACAGCTAACGTGTTTGTGTATGGTTAGTTGCGTGGTTAGGCAACTAAGTTAACAAACATTTACGAACCCGTGAAAATTCCGCAGGAATTTTCGCAAGTAGGCTAGAACCTAGCAATTAATTATACACGGTGTTGTGTGTAGTTTTTTTTATTACGTTTCATATTCCGTTTTATAAAATTCCAAGTACTTACTTGTAAAAAGGTCAATCTCTTTTCTTTCTTTTATTTTAAATCCTATGTATGTTATTAAAAAAGGAATTACAAAAAAGAAAACAGGAATAAGCCAATTTCCCTTAACCATTGAAATTATAGAAATCAAAATTCCGACTCCAATAGCGACTTTAGATGCAATGTTCATTGGATATTTATAGGCAAACTTCAATTCGAATTTATTTTCTTTATTCAAAATCCCAATCAATCTATAGTTATTGGTAAAACGAGTTGGTGTTAACTCAAACCTTTCAGGACTAATACTTCCATCGTAAAATCCATTTAGAATGAGTTTGTTCAAAATCTTAAAAGCTTTCTCGTTTTTTGTAATAGTTTGTTTCATCAGAATCAGGAATCGGTCGCAATTATTAAATTTGGTTGTTCTCCAATTTATGTTTTTCTATAATTTACAAATGCACCACATTCCAAAATCGCATTGAATAAGTCAGGTGCATTTTCTTTTAAGAATTTACCATTCTCAATTTGCAATATAGTTGGCTTTTCAGTCAAATCGTCAACACAATCAATCCAAGCATCTATATTTTCGCCATAATAATCTGGAAAATTTAATGTAGCTTTAAATTCCGAGTGAAATGAATTCCAATCAGTCAATTTTTTACCATCAATTTTGAATGTTATCATTTCGTTTCTCAAATTACACACAACGGTTCTGTATATGATACGTTGCGTGTGTAAGCAACTAATTTAGCAAATAAAAACCGAATAGAATATTCCGCAGGAATATTCGTAAGTAGGCTAGAACTAGCAATGGATTATATACTTTGTTGTAAACAGTTTTTTATTCGTTCATTTTTGAAATTCCGATTTCCTTGAATCCGTCTTTCGTTGGCTTTAATATACTGTCCTTTCGATTAATCAAATATTCAGTCGTGAAAATTTTATGCGTTAATTCGCTTAAATCTGTTCGTTTGAGAGTAAGTCGATTGTCAACTATCACATAATTCCCTTGATAAGTACAACTATAATCAGCACGATGATAGGAAGCTCCGAAAGAACCATTTTTAAAAAGTACTAATGTTCCGCTATTTGGCGTTCCTTCCATTTCCACAAAACTGACTAACGATTCTTCAGTCCAGAATTTTTTATCAGTCATATCCACTAAAAAATACCACATTACTCCAAAAAACAGTGTAATTATTAAAGGAATAAAATCAAATTTTTCTTTCTTTTTTTTAATTCTAATTAGATTCCGAATTGCTAAAATAAATACTATTAAAATTAAAAGTCCGATTATAAAAAGAGAACTCAAAAAATTACCAAGACCTGAACAATAATCACCAACTGGAAGAAATTGGAAAATCAAATAGATTCCAATTATGCTTATAATTCCGTATTTGATTGTGCGTTTTTTCAAATTGTTTACAACGTGTTTGTGTATGGTTAGTTGCGTGGTTAAGCAACTAAATTAGCAAACTTTTACGAACCCGTGAATATTCCGCAGGAATATTCGCAAGTAGGCTAGAAGCTAGCAATTAATTATACACGGTGTTGTAAAACGTTTTTTTATTCAACTTTCTAAAAATCTTAAATCCAAATAGTTGTTGTTCGGATTTTCAGAGTCAACATATAATTCAGTTTTCTCTTTAATCGTAAAATGCATTTTTAATTTAGTAGAATCCATATCAATGTTTAATTTATATTTAATTGATTCATTTTTATATGGAACGTCTATTAGAATTACATTATGATCAACATCGACATATTCATTTCGTGTATTATATCCGCTTCCAACTTCTATTTCTTGTTTGTAGCTATTACTTTGAATTTCTAATTTGTCTAAATCAATAATTACTTTGTCTCCAGTTCTAATCAAGTCATTTATCCGCTCAACATTTTCGTCCGAAGATTTTTTTAGCATAAGTTTTGTTTTAATCATATAGATAACAAAGGGTAAAATAAGTATGATACCTGTTCCAACAAAATACCAATTAGTATCACTTGTCGGATTATATCTTCCTCTTCCTCCAATTCCAGCATAAATTATTATAAATCCGAGAAAAGTTAATCCTGCAAAAATAAAACTGCCAAAGTCAAATAGTATTTTTTTTACATTCATATAGTTTGGTCCAATGTTTTACAACGGGCGGTGTATGATTAGTTGCGCGATTAAGGATCTAATTTAGCAAAAATTGACCGAACGCGGGGAAATTCCGCAGGAATTTCCACATGAGCAAGACCCAAGCAATTAAATATACACAATGTTAGCGACCGGCATTATTTAATTTTCGCGTGTTTTGAGCGTAGGTATGAAATCACGATGGACAGAAACAAATAATAGAGTAGGTGCTAACGGTTAATTAGTCCTGCGTTGTTGTTCCGTAATACTCCTCATTTTGGTTATTCGTTCGAGTGTTTAGTCCAGCATAAGAGATACAGACTTTTAGAATGCCTAAATGTAAATAGATGTGTCTGCTTGGCGCTAACGTGTTTGTGTATGGTTAGTTGCGTGGTTAGGCAACTAAGTTAGCAAACATTTACGAACCCGTGAAAATTCCGCAGGAATTTTCGCAAGTAATGAAGAAC
>NZ_JBHTKM010000042.1:0-203 GCF_042675845.1 Winogradskyella rapida
CTAGTTATAGCCTACTTACGAAAGTCCTCGCGGACTTTCTATCTGTGATTTATTTGCTAACTTTAGTGCTTAAAACACGCAACGAAATCATACACAAACAAAAAAGCAGCAAGCAGTCACGTTTTGCTAATGTCTTTCTTAATCGAAAAATTTTTTATTCCTAGTCACGATTAAATTCTCATCTGGATAATCTAACGTGATAA
>NZ_JBHTKM010000042.1:213-787 GCF_042675845.1 Winogradskyella rapida
GCAAGCAGTCACGTTTTGCTAATGTCTTTCTTAATCGAAAAATTTTTTATTCCTAGTCACGATTAAATTCTCATCTGGATAATCTAACGTGATAAGCAATACGGAATATTAACGCAGGATTAACCACTCAGTTGGATAAGTTAAATTGACAAGTAATACGGAGCAACAACGTTGGATTGATTACTCAGGTGAATAAATAGAATTGTTTAACAACACGGAATAACAACGCTGGATAATAGAAACTATTAAACATTAGATTTTAAAAAATCATTATAGAACACCAACAGACTACTCACTCTACTCTGCTTTAATTTTAAAAAGCTTTACGGCCGATCTGAACGTAAAAAAACTAATTTAACCCTAATTGGACACTGAAAACGGAATTATACGCTAAAATCAATGTCAGAATTGTTTAATGAAACCCCGTATAATTAAAAGCCGGCTGCTAACACCGTGTATAATTAATTGCTGCATTGAGCTTACTTGCGAAAATTCCTGCGGAATTTTCACTGGTTCGTTAAAGTTTACTAACTTAGTTGCCCAACCACGCAACTAACCATACACAAACACGTTG
>NZ_JBHTKM010000043.1:0-1003 GCF_042675845.1 Winogradskyella rapida
GAACATAAAAGAATAAAAAAATCACATAAGTTAAAGCCGAAACTACAATTATAGCAAATACGAAAATTAATATGTCTTTAGTTTTTCTCAAATGTGTTACAACGGTTTTGTGTATGGTTAGTTGCGTGTTTCAGCAACTAATTTAGTAAACAAAAACGAACGCGAGAAAATTCCGAAGGAATTTTCCAAATAAGCAACGACCAAAGCAATTAATTATACACGTTGTTGTACACCGTTTTTTTATTAAATTATTTTTTCATTTGGATATTTAAAAATCCAAACTCCAATTGATATTGTCAATGAATATATTAAAACCCAAATTGTTTGTTCCGACCATCTTGTTATAAATCCATTGTCAACAAAATAGAAAGTCAACCAGACAGATAAGAAAGAATATATACTCAAAATTATTTTATTTTTCCATATCGATATTTTCGAGTTCAGTTTTCTCTGTATTAGCCAAAAAACTACCATTGCTGGTATTGATAGAAACAAACCGAAGAGTATCATTAAGAGAATCATTTCATAGGAATTCAAAATTTCATTCAATTTCGATTCGTTAATTATAATTCCTAATATAATTCCTAATATAATTGCTAAAAGAAGCGGTGAACTTATTACTGTAAACAACCAAATTTGAATTGTATATCTCATTAATTAATTTAATAACACTTTTAATTTTTGATTGAGTACAATGTCCCAACTTATTATTAATAATTTAATTGTTTTAGTTTTTTAGCAACTTTTAAATGGTCTTCTAATATTGTTGAGCCTCCCATATTTATGTTTGCGTGTTCAAGTAATAACTTCGCAATCTTATTTTCGTCAGCATCTCGATTCAGAAGTTTTATTACAGAAGGAACGTATCCAGAATATTCATCTTCAGGACCTGAATCATTAATTCCGATTGGGTCCCAATCTTCCCAAAGAATTCGATTAACTTGCTCCCAAAGTTTTGACTTTCTCATTTTTCCTCAAATGGTGTACAACGTGTTTGTGTATG
>NZ_JBHTKM010000044.1:0-1302 GCF_042675845.1 Winogradskyella rapida
ATATCTATTAAAAATTTAAATATTTATTTACTAAATTGGCTTATTAAAAACCCGAAGGAATAGCTTTTTAAATCCCTTACTATTCATATATTTAACCGTTGGCAGCAATGCACCCAGACAGCAAAAGCCTTTACCTACCCCAACTTAACACTTTCTTTATTCTAGCCATCAAAGAACCTTTATTTGGAAACTCAAACGATGGATTTAAAGCTTATCGAATATATTTCGGTAAACACTGCTGATTAAATAAAAACCTGGACAATTTCGTTCAAATTAAACCTTAACTGAACATTTCAAAATCACCTACGTTAAAAAAAAGCCTAGTTTATTTTCCGCGATTTTTTTTTAGAATTTTAAGTAAGTAAAATCAGAAAAAATAGAGCCGGAAATTTTAATTTCTTACGGAACTAGAATAGTCATCTAACTGATTATTTATAAAAGCTAGAATTTGAAAAGTTTACTCGATATTTAAATATAACGCAGGATTTACAAGCTGAGCGTAAAATGCGTGTCTGAATAGCAGCAACGCAGGACTAAAAGCAGATTATCTCTCGATTTTTTTAATGTTCAAGTTGACTAATTGAAGCATATTAAATTATAGTTTCTTAAAAACATAGCTTACAAAAAAATAAGCACGGCTGCCAACACCGTGTATAATTAATTGCTTTATTGAGCTTACTTGTGAATATTCCTGCGGAATATTCACAGGTTCGTTAAAGTTTGCTAACTTAGTTGCCCAACCACGCAACTAACCATACACAAACACGTTAGCCACCATAAGGACAAATGAGAAACCTAAAATACATATTGATAATATTCATATTTGTTTCTTGTCAACAAAAAGGCGAAACGAAAAAAATAACGAGTGATTTACAAACAGACATAAAAGAAGATAAAGTTAATCGCTCAACTGAATTACTTCCTGAACCTGATATTTTGGATAGGTTAAAAAGTCAAAAAATAATTGTTGACACTTTACAATCCCAAGACAAACTGACATTAGAAGTTTTAGTTAAAGAACTCAACAAAGAAAAATTAACAATCGTACTGAATGAAAATTGGCCAGAAACTATAGAAACAACATACAATATTTGGAAAAATAAAAATGGGAATATTGTACTGGTTGGCGAATTTCCAACAAGCGAAAGCGGAGATTGGTATATTGAATATTTACACTATTTCGACAAAAAAGAGAAAACTTTTGCGTTTCAAAGAAATACAAATTTCTTTAACAGTATGTGTACTGACGGAGTTGCTTATGAAAAAATCACTGAATATTATAATTCTGATTTCAATAGAATC
>NZ_JBHTKM010000045.1:0-2380 GCF_042675845.1 Winogradskyella rapida
AGGGTCGTGGAAGATGACCACGTTGATAGGCTATAGGTGTAAAGGCAGTAATGTCATAGCCAAGTAGTACTAATAACCCATAGGCTTATTGTACAGCGTTTTTTATAAGTTTACGTTACTTACACATCATAAAATCATGTAATTTTTTCAATATGTCAACAATATTAGTGTTGATTATTTATAACAACCCAAGTTCTGATACAATCAGAATAAAGACTTAAGGTGGTTATAGCGACGGGGCTCACCTCTTACCATTCCGAACAGAGTAGTTAAGCCCGTTTGCGCCGATGGTACTACTTTACTGTGGAAGAGTAGGTCGCCGCCTTTTTTAAGAACCCTTACTAGATAACTAGTAAGGGTTTTTTGTTTTTACACCTTTTTTAAAAACCACCTAAATAACCACACCTTTATATATTGCTCGCAATCCTACCCATAATCCCAACTTCACGGGGAGAAGATCAAGACTGAACTTAATATTTGGATTTTTAAGATTGTTAAACAAAAAGCAATTATCTACTCATAATCATATTTAGTAGTCGCCTTTAGAAATAATTTTAGTAAAGCTTGAAATTAATTAAGGCAAATTTTCCTCGGAATCCCTCCTGTAATTTCAACTTTACGGATATAACTACAAGACTGAACTGGGAACTTAAATCTAGGTTCCACTAAAACAAAAATCTATTTATTATAAGACTCGCTGATGATGATAAAAAAAACGGAAATTGTAAGCTAAAATAATATTAGGTTGAATAAAGTCTCTCAATATAAAATATACTTTGTCCTGATATCTAGAATTATTTCATCTAGCTGACCTAAAAACCAAGATGACTCCATAAAAAGAGTTTCCTAAAATAAATTTCTACTTCGTTTATTAAATCGAGTTATAAATAAGGTGAAGTTAAGTTGTCTAAAAATGGGATGACCGTAGTACATCAAAATAAAGAATAGCAATACTTAAAATAAGCTAAGGTGATATTATTATTATTATTGAAGGCAATTAATATCCAGAAAATTCTTATTGAGTATAGTAATCTTACATTGAGTAGTGGATAATCTTAACAAATAAAAATAGTGTTATTTAAAATTAGAGCCATAAATAGATCCAATTAATCCTAAATAGGATTTCTTTAAAATTACCATTCATATAAGTCTAGGGTGATTCTTGAGAAATTATTGAATCCAATTTTAAAAAAAGGAGAATCTTGTTGAAAAGAGTGAAATAGTAATCGAGATGATATAGTTTCATCTCGATTATTAGGGCATAAGCTTTCATATTATTAATCGTCGAACTAAAATAGAAACCTTCATTTAAAATTATAGCGCCTACTAATAATTAAAAACCCTTAATCTTTATTCTGGATCCATAGTTCAAAGGAAAATAAAACGGAATCTTCTCAGAAAATAGTTCAAAATAAAGAATTGTTCAACCCGCTCCAGGTTGAGTAAGATTGAATGATGAGAATTTCGAAAGATTCAACAAGGATGCGTATCACTTTTATGAAGCCGTTCATCCAAATATGGGTCTTCAAATTATAAAAACTTTCATCAAAAAATAATATTATAAACCAATTCCGGATGAATTAACAACTACCATCGAGAAGATCTGCTGCGTTATGCATCATAAAAGGAGAGAACTTCCACACCATATCAAAAAAAACAAACAAAAGGGAATTCCTCAATCTGCCATTATCAACGAAAAACGATAAGTATTCTTTAACTCGATAAACCTTAAAAAAGACCCTATACCATCAGGATCTGGAGCCCATGAAATAAAAAGTGAAATAACGCTAAAACTAACTCACAGTAAATAAGCCCATTAAATAAAAAATAAAATAAAACGCTCAAGGATGTTGTAGGTTTATAAAAGGGTTCTATATTTGCACCCCGAAACAAAGACAGCATGTCAAGTTTCGCACGTTTATTGTCAGATAATTTTAGTTAGAAAAGGGCTTAAAAAACTTTTTCAAATTAAAGTTGTGGGAATGAAAAAAGGGTTATATATTTGCACCCGCTTAGCGAAACAATGTTAAGCAAAAGTAAAGAAAATAAGTTCATTAACATATTGAATTGACAGCGTAAAAATTAACTGGAAACGGTTAATTAAAAACAAGAGAATAAATCATTTGGAGTACTAGAATAATTCCTATTAGTTGTTAAAAGTATAGTCGTAAGACTTAAAATTTAACGATGAAGAGTTTGATCCTGGCTCAGGATGAACGCTAGCGGCAGGCCTAACACATGCAAGTCGAACGGTAACAGAGAAGAGCTTGCTCTTTTGCTGACGAGTGGCGCACGGGTGAGTAACGCGTATACAATCTACCTTTTACAGGGGGATAGCCTTTAGAAATGAAGATTAATATCCCATAGTAATTTATTATTG
>NZ_JBHTKM010000046.1:0-1062 GCF_042675845.1 Winogradskyella rapida
GTTCTTCATTACTTGCGAAAATTCCTGCGGAATTTTCACGGGTTCGTAAATGTTTGCTAACTTAGTTGCCTAACCACGCAACTAACCATACACAAACACGTTAGGCACAAGCTGAAAAAACCAATGGAAACGGAAGAAATCAAAATTTTTGTTTATGATAAAAGAGAGAAAATAACTTCTTCTTGTTATGTTGAACAAATCTCTGACAATAAGTTTCGAATGACTGAAAATGACCTTTTCATCTGTCATCTAACAAAAGGAACTGAATTCGAAACGAGAATAAATGAAGATGGAAACCACGAAGTTGTCAAAATAATTAAGAAATCTGAATTTATTACTAGACGTTTCCTTTTATCAACTCAATACAAAGAATCTGATTACAGAGTTTTAGGAGACGAATTAATAAAACGTGGTGGGTTTTGGCAAGTCGATTTTGGAGGAATAGCAACTATAAATATTCCTAAAGATTTTGAATTTAACATTGACCAAGTTATGAAAGAATTGGATTTAAACTTAACAGAGATAACTGATTAATGAAAAAGATATCGGAAGTACATTTTGAGCGAATGAATATGATGTGTAGAATGTTTGAGTCAAATTCAAAAAATGACAAACTTTATCTGCCAGAATATGAAATTTCTAAAGAGATTAATGAGATGATTAAATTAACAGATAATCCAACTCAATCTGATTTTCATATAATTGAGGAACTCATAAAAAACATAGATAAAACTGAACATCATAATGGTTCACAATGGTATGATTATAAGATTCATCTGAATGCTTTACTTGGAGAAAACGGATTCAAATCAAGTATAATCTGAAAAAAGCCAGATGCCTAACACCGTGTATAATTAATTGCTAGTTCACTGCCGACTTACGAACATTCCTGCGGAATATTCTATCTGTGATTTGTTTGTTAACTTAGTTGCTTAACCACGCAACTAACCATACACAAAACCGTTGTGCACAAGTTAAAAATCGAACTTATAAATGAAATTTGAACTGCCATTTAAAGAACAAATCTATAACGAGCAAATGACTCTGAATTTCAATACTGCT
>NZ_JBHTKM010000047.1:0-517 GCF_042675845.1 Winogradskyella rapida
AAATACAAAAAGAAGAGATTTATCTCTTTGTATAAGTAATAGTGTTTAATTAAAGTTTACGAGCTTTTAATTAAACACAAAGTTTAGTTTTAGTTATTAAACTAAGACTAAATAGTAACTCATTAAAAAGACAAAAGTACAATAAGCTAAATAAGAGCGTATGGGGAATGCCTAGGCTCTCAGAGGCGATGAAGGACGTGATAAGCTGCGAAAAGCTGCGGGGATTGGCACATACAAATTGATCCGCAGATATCCGAATGGGGCAACCCAGCATATTGAAGATATGTTATCCGTAAGGAGGCGAACCCGGAGAACTGAAACATCTAAGTACCCGGAGGAGAAGAAAACAAAAGTGATTCCGATAGTAGCGGCGAGCGAAATTGGATTAGCCCAAACCAGTAATGTTACGGCATTGCTGGGGTTGTAGGACTGCGATATTTGAGCTATAATGAATTAGAACGCTTTGGAAAGAGCGACCAGAGAGGGTGATAGTCCCGTATAAGTAAAGCATAGTAAG
>NZ_JBHTKM010000048.1:0-164102 GCF_042675845.1 Winogradskyella rapida
TCACAAACCTCTAAAGCTGTAGGAGCTGTTAATACCGGTAGGGCGTTAACAATAATATCAAAACTTGTTGTTCCGTAACAGCTTGGAAAAGCAGGATCTTCTACACGCGCATAAAGCGTTTGTTGGTTTGGTGAACTGGTATTTTCATAAGTACTTGGCAAGGCTCCGGTACCACTTTGGGCATCGGCAAGACTGGCGTAGAAGCTTACATTATAAACCGCTGGATTTTGACCGTTTAATATAGCCGCCTCTTGACTTGTTAAATCAAAAATGGCCACTCCGTCTCCACTGGCATCATCACAGATTTCCATATTAGCAGGCATTGTTGCTAAGGCTCTTGTGTTTACCACTAAATTAAATAGCGGTGCTGCTGAAAAACTGTAACAACTGGTATCTGCTAAACTGGTTACTCGCACATAAATAGGTTGTGAGTTTACCGTATTAGTATAGGTTAACGGCAACGCATTATTACCTAATTCCGCATCGGTAGCATCTAAATGGTAAGACACTTCAAAGTCTGTTGCAGACTGTGCTCCTAATATAATTGCTGTTTGGTCACTTAGTGTAAACTCGCCAATTCCATCGTTAGAATTATCGTCACAAAGCTCTAAATTAGAGGCTGCGTTGATGGTTGGGGCTGAAGTAATCCCAAGAGTTATGGTGGCTAAAGAATAACATCCTTCTGCACCATCCGCTTCTACTCTAACGTAGATTACTTCACCGTTTGTTCCACTGTAAGCTGTTGGGTTTGTAATGGCATCAACATCATTTTCAGCATCCAACTGACTGTTATGGAAAGAAACTACATAATCATCAACCGCTAAAGGATCTAAAATAAATGGAATTTCATTTTCTAAATTAAAATCGAAAGTTGTTGTTTGACTACACTCTGAAATAGCGATATTATTAACACTAAAGGCCTCCGCTATAGAAATCACAACCTCATCACTCGCACTACATGGATCTCCATAAACCGCATCAAAGCCTTCCGCTAACAACGTATAGGTACCTGATTCGGTCACTGTTAAAGATGGAGACGTTGCACCAGGAATAGTTACACCATCTAATTGCCATTCAAAGGTGTTAAAAGCCCCTGTGGTATTCGCTATAATTTCGTAACTCCCTCCACTACATATTTCTTGATCTTCTCCTAAATCTACCTGACAAATAATGTCACAGTTTAAGGCCATGGCCGGATCTGGATTTGTATTTTCTAAATTAATATATCCTGGATCGTTACTATAATTGGTAATTAACAATACAAAATAAGAGTTTGCAGGCGCATTAGGAACAAAGATATCTTCCTCTCCAGAACCTGAGTAACTACAATCTTGTTGCGTAGCCGGACTTAAGTTTGATGTTCCACATTGCGGCTCACTGAAAGGTCCCCAAATAATAAAATCGACATCAATTAAAGACCCTGTTCCGTTTTGACCTGTAGATTGAGTTAAAGTTAGCTCTATATTTCCCTGTTGATCTCCTGTTTGTATAAAGTACCATCTTGGGTTAGGTTGACTCCCTAGACAACTATAATCTATTCCCGATTCTGCACTTCCTGATCCTACAGGTGAAGGAACATCCACAATACCATCACAAATAGGTAAGGCTCCAACACAAGCATCATTATCTAGAACATTAACAATCACAGAATTGCCTGAACCAGAACAGCCTAAAGGATTAGTATCTGTCACGGTAAAGGTCACGGTATAGGTTCCTGGAACAGCATAAGCGTAATTTACATTAAGGCCTTCAACCGTATCTCCATTTCCAAAATCCCAAACATAAGTGGCACCAACATCGTCACCCTCTGAAAACGTAGCACTACCTTCAAACGAAATTAAATCACCTGGATCTACATCTAAGGTTCCTGCCACAGGAGCAGGATCTACGTTATCTATAGAAGCCGTAATGGTTTGACAAGGTGTAAAGCACCCAATACTTGCTTCCCATCCTGGCTGCGTTCCTGAGCCATTAGAAATAAATGAAATGGTTAAACATCCCGTGGTGTTGGTATCAGAAGCTAAGACAACGCCTGGGTTATTACCACCAGTATATGTTCCTATTAAAGGTGCTGTAATATCATCACCATCGTAAATTTTTAATTCATCACCATCTGTACCGATAAAGAAAAATGCCGAAAAATCTAACACCGTAGAATTTCCTTCAACATCAGCACATATTGTGGTTACATAATCTTCATTTGAACTATAATTAGCATATTGTGTTCCGGAGTCATAGAACATCCCGCTACATTGGCTATAAGTTCCGTCTGACATAAAAACGTCCTGAGACAACCCTATTTGGGTTGCTATTAGTGTAAGTACAAGTAAAAAATTTCTCATTATAATCAGCTATAGATTGCTATTCCCTTAAAGTTTTCTGTATTGTGAAGTCACCTGAATAAAATAATTGGTGTTATCCACCTTATACACATAGGTCCCTTTAGAAAAGAAATCTAGTTGATATTTTAGAGGATTAAAATTGTCAACTTTAAAATCCACATCGCGTTTTAGATTCTTATTATAAGTATCGAAAAGTGGTACCTGAGACAGTTGCATCCCTTTTTGAGTTTTAGGATTCTCATCCTTATAAATTAAAATTCGGTTTCTTAAAAGATGTTTTATATCCTTCAGAAATGTGGCATTATTATAAACTTTTGAATCTGCCTGATCTTTGTAAACTTCATCAATCATAGCCCTTTCACTCTTTGATAAAGGGGCATTTACATTATCTGGATAATTAATTTCAATTGTTTTGCTATCCTGGCCAAATAGGAAAACACTAAAAAATAGCAAAGTCGCTAGAGGGAGTAATTTTAATTTCATGAATTATTATTTAATTTAATCTCGAAAATTAAGGAATTGAATTGTTATTTCACCAATAATATCGGGGATTTAACACTTTTACTTATATAACAGCTGTAATTATAAAACTCCTACCTTATACATCCTATTTTTATTGCTTATCTTTGCAACTCGTTTTTTAAAAACCGATAACAATAATTTTATAATGAAAATCGAAAGTGATTTTAACGACGTTGATGCTATAGGTGACGACCATATTGGCACCTCTAGCGACACCCCATTAAGAGCGGATGCTTTTAAGCTTTCTAATGCGGAAAAAATAGACAGTATAAAGGCTGATGTAACTCATATTTTAGAAACTTTAGGACTCGATTTGAATGACGACAGTCTAAAAGGCACACCAAACCGTGTGGCTAAAATGTTTGTAAATGAAATCTTTGGTGGCTTAGATCCGCAAAAAAAACCAAACGCTTCTACCTTTGACAATAAATATAAGTATGGTGAAATGTTGGTTGAAAAAAACATTACGGTGTACTCAACCTGTGAGCATCACTTACTTCCTATAGTTGGTCGCGCGCATATTGCTTATATCTCTAATGGTACCGTAGTAGGTTTATCTAAGATGAATAGAATTGTAGATTACTATGCTAAACGCCCACAAGTACAAGAACGTCTTACCATACAAATCGTTAAAGAACTTCAAGAGGTTTTAGGCACCGATGATGTTGCTTGTATTATTGACGCAAAGCACCTTTGTGTGAACTCTCGTGGAATTAGAGATATTGAAAGCAGCACCGTTACTTCTGAATTTGGTGGAAAATTCAATGAAACCAATACCCGAAGAGAACTATTAGAATATATTAAACTTGAAACCAAGTTTTAATAGCCCAAATACCGTTAATTAATTTATTGATTCATTTTATCTACCTCTAAATATGCCTTTGTACCAAACACAATCTTTAAAACTCTATAACACACTTACTAGTGAAAAAGAAATTTTTGAACCTATAACGGAAGGTTATGTTGGAATGTATGTTTGTGGTCCTACAGTATATAGTAATGTTCATTTAGGTAATGTAAGAACCTTTATGTCTTTCGACATGATTTTTCGTTATTTAAAGCACTTAGGTTATAAGGTACGCTATGTCCGTAATATTACGGATGCAGGGCATTTAGAGAACGATGCCGATGCTGGTGAAGATAAGATTACTAAAAAAGCACGATTAGAAGCCATAGAACCTATGGAAATTGTGCAACGTTATACCGTAGATTTTCATAATGTCTTAAACACGTTTAATTTTCTACCACCTAGCATTGAACCTACGGCTACAGGACATATTATAGAACAAATAGAATTAATTCAGTCAATAATAGATAATGGCTTTGGTTATATTGTTAACGGATCCGTTTATTTTGATGTGCATAAATACAACACCTCAAATGCCTATGGAATCTTAAGTAAACGTAAGCTAGAGGACTTAATCCATAATACTAGAGCATTAGACGGCCAAAGTGATAAGAAAAACCCACAAGACTTTGCGCTTTGGAAAAAAGCTGAGCCTACCCACATTATGCGATGGCCTTCACCTTGGAGTGATGGATTTCCGGGATGGCATTTAGAATGTACAGCAATGAGCACTAAATATCTTGGTGATTTCTTTGATATTCATGGTGGTGGAATGGATTTAAAATTCCCGCATCACGAATGTGAAATTGCACAAAACCAAGCGGCTAAAGGTCAAAATCCTGTAAAATATTGGATGCATGCCAATATGTTAGAGCTTAATGGAGCACGTATGAGTAAGTCTACAGGTAATTATATTAACCCTGCGGAATTACTTTCTGGTGACAACGATATTATGTCTAAGGCCTATAACCCAAGTGTTATTCGTTTCTTTATTATGCAAGCCTCTTACAGAAGTATATTAGATTTAACCGATGATGGTTTAGCTGCTGCTGAAAAAGGATTCCACAGATTAATGGACGCTATTAGTCTTATTCCTAATTTAAAATCGTCAAAAACGTCGTCTTTAGAGGTACAAGCATGGAAGCAGAAATGCTACGATGCCATGAATGACGATTTTAACACTCCAATTTTAATCGCCACGTTATTTGAGGCCGTTAAGTTTATTAATCAGATTAAAGATGGAAGCGCTACCATCACTTCTGAAGATTTAGAGCTTTTACAAAACACGCTGAATATCTTTGTTTTTGACATCTTAGGACTTGTAAACATTTCTAAAGATCAAGTAGGAAGTGATAAACTTACAAGCGCGGTAGAGATTTTAATTAACTTAAGAAAAGAAGCCCGTTTAAATAAAGATTTTGCGCTATCGGATAAAATTAGAGATGATTTGGCCGAAGCCGGAATTCAACTGAACGACAGTAGAGAAGGAACCACATTTACAACCAATTAAATTGTGAAAAAGCTGTTGACCTATCCTTTTCTGTTTTTAATAAAGGTGTATCAAACTGCTATTTCACCCTTTACACCTGCGACGTGTAGGCACCAACCCACCTGCTCACATTATGCTAAAGAAGCCTTAGAAGTTCATGGTTTTTTTAAAGGCGGATGGTTGGCTATTAAACGGATTTTTAGTTGTCATCCTTGGGGCGGTAAAGGTTTTGATCCTGTGCCACCAAAAGAGGATTAATATTACGTTAATGTCATTTTCAATCCCTTCCAAAATATTATATTTACCGAATAAATAGAATATCTATGTTTTTATTATCGATTGATTGGGATCCTATAAAATTTATTGATTTAGGATTTTTTAAACTTCACTTTTATAGCCTAATGTGGATCACCGCTTTTATTTTAGGCTTTTATATTACAAAACGTATTTATAAAAATGAAGGGCAATCCGATGAGGCGCTAGATTCTTTATTTATTTACTCGGTCGTTGGTATTATGCTTGGAGCTCGATTGGGCCACGTTATTTTTTACCAACCCGAACTTATTTCTGAAGACTTCTTCAGTATCTTTTTACCGTTTAAATTTAAAGGCGGGGTAGAATTCACAGGATTTCAAGGCTTAGCCAGTCATGGTGCTGCTATTGCCATGATTATTTCTATGTACCTCTATAATAAAAAAGTATTACACAAATCTGTCCTTTGGATTTTAGATCGTGTCGTAGTACCCGTTGCATTAGGGGCCGTCTTTGTACGCATTGGAAACTTTATCAATTCAGAAATAATAGGAAAATATACTGGTAGTGATTTTGGTGTGGTCTTTAAACAACTTGGAGAAACCGCCCCTAGACACCCAGCACAATTGTATGAGGCTTTCTGTTATGTCTTTGTATTTATTATATTATTTTACTTCTATTGGAAAACCAAAAAATCGGAACAACAAGGTTTTTTATTCGGCTTGTTTTTAGTTTTACTTTGGACGGTAAGATTCTTCGTAGAGTTTGTTAAAGAAGCACAAAATGTAGAACGCGCTGATTGGGCTTTAAACACCGGACAATGGTTAAGTATACCTTTTATCCTCATTGGCCTGTATTTTATGTTTATGTATAAGCCAAAAACAAAATTGAACTAATGCCTTCGTCCTCATTTATTAAAACGCTCCTCCTTTTCATCGTGTTGGGGTCATTTGCGTCTTGTAAAGAAGACCAGCAACGTACCAAAACCGATAAGGTCGTGGTGAGTTTTAAAAAAGAGGGCACATTACATTTAAAAAAGGCCGAAACGGCAGAGGTCATCAAAACCCTTGCTATTGAAGTTGCTGATGACGATTACAGCATACAAACCGGCTTAATGTATAGAACAAGCTTAGAAACGAATCAGGGTATGTTATTTATATTTCCTGATGAGCAGATGCGAAATTTCTATATGAAGAATACTAAAATTCCTTTAGACATTATCTACATCAATAAAGCGAAAACAATTGTAAGTATTCAAAAGCAAGCCCAACCTATGGACCTTACTTCTCTCCCATCGGAGGCACCTGCCACTTATGTCTTAGAAATTAACGGCGGGCTTTCTGACTCCTGGGGTCTACAGATTGGTGACCGTATTGATTTTGACCTTTTATAAGATTTGGTTTTCACCCTTAAACCTATTGGCTCTCAAAAGATAATACACTGCAGCGCTAACTCCCTTTTAACAATCCTCTGAACCTCGTACAAAATACCATTGTGCCATAGCGTATGGTCTGTTTTAGACCCGAAGACCATAAGTATCACAAGACGGCTTATACGACTATCCGACAGGATTTCACTCTTAAAAGGAAACCCTAAATACGCACGTCTATATTTTCAACATTACACCTCTTCAACACCTTTATACATCTTAAGGTTTAGACATCATAAGAGCTTCCCTTATTCAGATATGTTACCCGTGACATCATACAACAATATGAGCGACCTTTGTTTCAATGTTCCCTATAAGTTTCGTGTTTTTATATCAAAAAAAAAGCCCTTCAATTAAGAAGGGCTTTTTTAATTCTGAATCCTTTCAGAAAAGAATAACAAGACGATTAAGCCTCTTCATCCTCTTCTTTTACTTTATTTTTAAGTGCTTCTGTTGCACTACCTTTTTTAGCCGTATCATACATAATAGGCGTTGCAATAAAGATTGAAGAATAAGTACCAACTATAACCCCAACAATTAATGCAAATAATAAATCTTTAAGCGAATCTGCTCCAAATAAGAACATTGCTAATAACACCACTAAAGTTGTTAAAGAGGTATTTAAAGTTCTACTAATTGTACTGTTAATTGAACGGTTAATTGTCGTATCAAAACTCCAACCATAATTCTCATTAAAGTATTCTCTAATTCTATCAAATACAACCACGGTATCATTCAGAGAGTAACCAATTACAGTTAAGATCGCCGCAATAAAGGTTTGATCAATCTCCATACTAAATGGCATAAATCTCCATGTTATAGAATAGATTCCTAATACGATTAATACATCATGGAAAACTGCAGCTACAGCTCCTAAAGAGAATTGCCATTTCTTAAATCTTAATAAGATGTATAAGAATACAACCACTAAAGATCCTAAAATCGCCCAAATTGAAGATTTCTTAATATCATCTGCAATCGTCGGACTCACTTTACTTGATAATAATTTTCCGATTTTCTTATCTCCTGAACCGTCAAGGAACTCATCATATGTCATTCCATCTGGAAGGTACTTTCTAAGCGTTTCAAACAACATCGCTTGCACCTCTTCATCAGCTTCAATAGAACTATCTTCTACCTTGTACTTCGTAGATATTTTTAATTGATTTGGTCCACCAATTGTTTTTACCTCAGCACTTTCAAACACTTCATGAAGATCCGTTTTCACTTCTTCTACACTCATGTCTCTATCAAAACGCACTTGGTAAGTTCTACCTCCAACAAAGTCAATACCTTGATCTAATCCTGTTGTAAATAATGATCCTAAACTTGCAAGAATAAATGCTCCTGAGATTATGTAAGCAATCTTACGTTTTTTCAAGAACTCAATATTTAAGTTGGTAAATAAGTTCTTCGTTAATCCTGTTGAGAATTCTAATTTCCCACCTTTATTAAGGTACCAGTCTACTAATAAACGTGTGATAAAAATCGCCGTAAATAAAGAGGTTAAAATACCAATGATTAAGGTTGTAGCAAAACCTTTAATTGGTCCTGTACCAAATACAAATAAGATTAAGGCTGTTAATCCTGTTGTAATGTTAGCATCTAAAATTGAAGATAAAGCGTTAGAGAATCCGTCTTTAACGGCTTCTTTTTGTGTTTTACCTTTTGCGATCTCTTCTTTTATCCTTTCAAATATAAGAACGTTAGCATCTACCGACATACCGATGGTTAATACAATACCGGCAATACCAGGTAATGTTAATACCGCTCCTAAACTAGATAAGACCCCAAAGATTAATAAGATGTTTAATAATAAAGCTACATCAGCAAATCCACCTGATTTTCCGTAGTAAAAGATCATCCAAAGTAATACAAAAACTAAAGCGATAAGGAACGACTGCATTCCGCTATCAATAGCTTCTTGACCTAAAGATGGTCCAACCTCATCTGCTTGTACAATTTGAGCAGAAGCAGGTAATTTACCAGCTCTTAAAACGTTAGCTAAATCGATTGCTTCTGTTAATGAGAACGACCCAGAGATTTGAGAGTTTCCTCCAGAAATTGCTCCTGTATTTACACTTGGTGCAGAATACACCACATTATCTAATACAATAGCAATATAACCTTGAGTTTCGTAAGCTTTTTTGGTCATTTCTTCCCAAATTTTCGCCCCTCTAGCATCCATAGACATGCTTACTGCTGGTCTATTTAATTGGTCGTATTCTTGTCTTGCATCAGTAATAACAGCTCCATTTAATTCTGGTTCACCGTCTCTATTACTTTTTATAGCATATAATTCTGAAAATTCAGACTCTTCATTTTGAAGTCCCCATACAAATCTTACATAACGCATATCTGCTGGTAAAGATGCTCTGTGTTTTGATGCGTTTAATTGCTCCATTACAAACTCTTTATCCTTAGATAAGAACATTCCTATTACAGAACCTCCATTACCATAACCTTGAATTCCTAAAGGATTAACCTCTGCAACATCTGCTGCATCCGTTTCAATTTGTCCTGTTAATTCATCAATAGCATCAGCATTGTCTTCTTCTTGAGCTTCTGTTACTGCAGCATCGCCTTCTTCTTTTGCTTCCGCTTTTTTATTCGCTTCAACTAAAGCTTGGTTTACCTCTAATAAATAAGGAACAACTTCCTCAGTTTTATAAGTTTCCCAGAATTGTAATTGTGCCGTTTTAGTTACTAAATCTTTAACACGCTCAATATCCTTAGCTCCAGGTAATTCTAAAAGAATACGTCCTGAATTTCCTAAACGTTGAATGTTTGGAGAAGTTACCCCAAATTTATCAATACGTTTACGTAAAACTTCAAACGCAGAAACAATAGATTCGTCAATTTTAGTTTCAATGATGCTCTTTACCTCATCATCAGACATATCAAATTTAATCTCTTCGCTTAAGGTACGGTTAGCAAAAATATCTGGAGATGCTAATTTAGTATCGCCTTTAATAGCATCAAAAGCTGTAAAGAACGATTGTAAATAAGAATCTTGTGAATCTTTTTGTAATTCTTCAGCATCATCTAAAGCTTTATTAAACACAGGATCTTTACTGTTGTTTGCTAAACCTTTTAAAATGTCTCTTACAGAAATTTGAAGAATAACGTTAATACCACCTTTAAGGTCTAAACCAAGGTTCATGGCATTGTTTTCAACATCGGTGTAGGTAAATTGTGCTACTCCTAAGTTATAAACTTCAATAGGCTCAAACGTATCCCCTACTTTAATTTTAGAAGTTTTCAGAGAATCTAAATAACGAAGCTCTTCAGCATTTCGTTTTGATTGGTAGTCCTCTACATTGTCAGCATATTTTGCAATTGCTGCAGCTTCTGCTTCATCTTCTATTTGTCCGGCTTTGAAAGTAAATGATAATTGATAAATACTTACCAAACCAAATAAAAGCGCAAAAAGCTTAATTAGTCCTTTGTTTTGCATTGTTAATTGTTTGTTTAATGTCGAATTGTTAATATATTTCAATAAATATTGAAACTAGCGCGCAAATATATAGTTTACACGATAATCCGACAATATTTTTTAATAAATTGATTATTGGCTTTTTATTAAAAAAAAGCGCTTGAAGTGAATGTAAAATCAAGATAGGATCTTAATCTTATTTAAGCATTGGGGCCTGCCCTGACCTCAGGAATTACATCCGAAATTGGGGTTCTAAGCCAAGCCGTATTCCCACGGCGTACAACTACGGTTTGCAGATTGTAATTATGTGGTGTTTGCTCATTTTGAAGTCCTGAGCTATGCGTTTTAAAATATGAAAAACGATCAAATTTCTGATTGTGCTCTACAATTTGTAGGCCATTAAAATCCCAATTCCCATCATTAGAAGTGGTAATTTCAGAGATATTAATTTTATACTGCTTCTCCCCATGAGATTCTGATAAAGGAAGCGAAGTGTGTTGGTTGGTATGAAACGCTATATTGACCTGATCTGCATTAAATATAGCTTGCTGAATCCTTGTAATTTCAAGATCACTGTGGTAAGTGATTTTTAATTGTCCCTGAGCGTTTTCTCCAATTTGAATATGGGTAACTCCTAAGGTTAAGAGTTGCTCTTGAAGGGCCGTTATGGCGTTTTCAGATTCTTCTAAAGTAATGTTGGTATCTGAAAATTGAACAACCATTTGCTGGTTAGGTACTGTGGTCTGCTCTATATACGTTCCTAGAAACGCTAAGAATAACAGTAGTACTCCGAAATGCAATTTGGTTTTCATTGTCGCAAATATAGCTAAAAATAAAGACTGTATTTCTACAGTCTTATTTTTAATTTACAGTCTTGGAAGTGATGCTCTTAAAGCCCTCCCATATTAGTGTAGCCTTCTGGAGGTGTTAAACTTAACTTCTCATCTGCAACTGTAGTCTTCTTAATGTCGACAATTTCTGAAGTCACTTCAATAGTAGCCCCCATTTGGTTCATAGTCATTACAAAATAAAGTGGAAAACCTTCAACCTTATCTCCCATAGCCGTTGTGTTCTGGCTTACTGCAGAAATTTGATCCGTGGTATACATTTCCATTTTTACATCTTGACCGTTTTGTTTCATGCCAATTATGTACTGTTGACATTCGTAACCTAAAATCGTTTTAGTTGCCGTTCCTTTTTCAACTGTAACATTTTTTAAATCTTCTTCACTAGGTGCAAAAGATTGAAGCATGTATTTTTTACCCATCCCCGGACGGTCCATCATCATTAACATTTGCTGCTCTGCCGCATCAATAATAATAGTAACGTCACCCGTCATAGGACTACTAGTTTCACTTCTAGATTTTTCACCTTTAAAATAAGTTGTTGCATTGGTATCTCCCATAGCTTTTAACTGGGCATTCATCTGCTCATTATCGCTAGACATGCTTTGTTTTGCGATAAGGATTCCCTCATTAATTTTTTCTTGAGCAAATAAGCTCATTGTTAAGAGCATTGCAACACTTAAGAATAGTATTTTTTTCATCTTGTTATTTTTTAATTTAGCTTTATTATACAAAAAACCTTACTGACAACTAATGTCGGTAAGGTTTTTAAAGTCTGTGTATCTATATGAGGCTTATAACTCTAATAAGGCGTTTGTTTTTTTAACACCTTCAGCACTTGCTTTCATATGTTCTTTTTCTGCATCGCTTAAAGAAACATCAACGATTTTTTCGATACCGTTTTTACCTAAAACTACTGGTACACCAATACAAAGATCAGATAAACCGTACTCCCCATCTAATAAGGTAGAACATGGGTAAATTTTCTTTTGGTCACAAGCAATAGCCTGAACAAGTCCACTTACTGCAGCTCCTGGCGCATACCAAGCAGAAGTTCCTAATAATTTAGTTAAGGTTGCTCCACCAACTTTAGTATCTGCAGCAACTTGCTCTAAACGCTCTTCAGATAAGAATTCTGAAACTTTAATACTATTTCTAGTCGCATGAGAAATTAATGGCACCATACCAGTATCACTATGACCACCGATTACCATTCCATCTACATCGCTAATTGGAGCTTCTAAAGCTTCAGCCAATCTGTATTTAAAACGAGCAGAATCTAAAGCTCCACCCATTCCGATAATTTTATGTTTAGGTAAACCTGTTGTTTTATGCACTAAATACGTCATTGTATCCATTGGGTTACTTACCACAATAATGATTGTATTTGGAGAATGTTCAACTAAACTTGAAGATACTGTTTTTACAATTCCAGCGTTAATTCCAATTAACTCTTCACGGGTCATCCCTGGCTTACGAGGAATTCCAGAAGTAATAACACAAATATCACTATCTGCAGTTTTAGAATAATCATTTGTACTTCCTGTGATTTTAGTATCAAAACCATTTAAAGAGGCACATTGCATTAAGTCCATCGCTTTACCTTCAGCATATCCTTCTTTAATATCTAAGATGACTACTTCTGATGCAAAATTTTTAATTGCAATATACTCTGCACAACTTGCTCCTACGGCACCTGCACCAACTACTGTTACTTTCATGTTTGTTATATTTTTTTAATGTGAAAATTAAGTGTTAAAAATCACTGTAAATTTACAAATAAAATTACTTTAAAAGAAGAAAGCACAAGTCTAAATCTTGTGCTTTGCATGTTATTAGGGTAAAAAATTAGATTATCTAAATCCAAAATTGATTCCTACAGAAAATGCATCGTATTCTGACATATGATACTCGGCATTTAATCTAAAAAATCCGACTTTTAATTTTGCACCTAAAGTCCCTCTAACCGAACTAACTTTGCTAGACACAGAAAAAGGATCTACAATAGTCTCAGAAGACAGTAATCCATTGGTAACTCTATAGCTTCCTAATAAATCAGACTCTGATGTTCCGTTAATTAAGCCCACTCCTCCATACACGTTAATAACTGGCAATTTTGTTGAAGCAATAACTTGAAACAACCAAGTATTGGTATCATTTTCTAAGCGTTGGTTTTCTCCGTCAATCCCTGAAGACTCCATTAAATTATAAGAAGCATCCACATGATTATAAGCCACTAAGCCCGATAAAGCTACAGGCCATAGTTCACTTGCCGGAAGCCAATCCGTAACCTCTAATTGTAACCCTGCGCCGTACATACTTAAACTTACATCTTCCGTATCTACTTTGGGTACAAATCGGGCTTTAAGTTCAATGCCTTTACCAAGTCCCACGGCTCCTTGAATAAAAGCTGTTGGTAGCATATTGGCACTATTCTCACCAATGCCTTCTGGTAATTCTACCTCTGTGGTTTGGGTTCCAAAAATAGGATCGTCATAAGTGACTTCTACAAAAATCGGTGGCTCGTTTTTTCCGAGTACTGAAGACACCAATTGCGTATTTGGTCCTTCAACAAATTGCACATTATTATAGGCATCCGTATCTAAGCTAAAAGTCTTGTGTTCATCATTAATTAAGGCCGCATTCACAACAACCGACAATTCAAATCCGCCTAAGGGTTTTACCTCTGCAGAATTAAACCAATTGGCATTCATACTATGCATTATACCATTGGTTCCCGGTGCTAAATAGTCGTTAGCAAAACGCTGCGCATCATCAATACCGGCAGCAAGAAATACATCAATATCATTTTGAGCTTTAAGATCATTGGCTAAAAAGCCCAAAAGGGTAAACAGAATTAGTCTTTTCATAAGTTTCAATTTTATGAGCGATTATACATCGCTGTATTTGTAGTAGGGTTTAAAATTATGTTTTTTTACTTTAGAAATTACAACGCACACTGATGTTGGGTGTAAGTCCTAAGGCTGTATTTTGAATCGCAATTGCAGTATTCTCGTTATTAGGGTCTACCTCGTAATATTGCTGAATAACATTCTTTCTATCTAAAAGATTAAGCACACCAATTTTTACTGAAGAATGCAGCGCGTCATTAATTTTGAATTTATAATTTAAAGACGCATCTAAACGCATAAAATCTCTTAGGTTGTTATTATTAGGTGTATCATAATTCACGTAGGTGGTATTTCCGTTTTGTACCGTTTCATTAGTTTCTAATGGCGTGGTATAAGGTTGTCCGGATCGCCAAATACCTCCAAAAGCAATTTTAAAATTTTTAAAAAGGTCGTAATTGAAAGCAAAGGAAACGGAGTGTCTTATATCGGCGTTATTAGGAAAAACAGACGGATTCAAGGTTTCAAATTTATAATTGTTTACACTATAGGTATAACTTGCCCATGTACTAAAACGGTTGGCTGTTTTATTTAACAGCACTTCTACTCCTTTCACTGTATAACTCCCAATAGCATTGAGGTACTGAAAATTGTTATAAAATCCCTGATTAGAAACAGTAATACCTTCTACCGTTTTATAAAAACCTTCCACATCAGCAACAAATCCTTTCCTTTTATACTGCAAACCTAATGCGGCTTGTTGACTTTCTGAAATAGGAATGCTTTGCTCATCAGCTAAAATCCAACGTCGGTTTTCAACACCTAAAAAATCATCTTGAAAATCTATAATCTGTGTAGCAGACTGATTTTTAAATTCGCCTTGAACCTTAAGCGCTATATCCTTTAGAAATTGGTAACGCAAATTTAAACGGGGTTCTACAAGTAGTTTATTGAATTTCTGAAAGTAGTTCACCCGAACCCCACCTCTTAGATACAACTGCTTAGATTGCCATTCTAATTCTGTAAACAAGGCGTGATTTAAAAGTACATCCTTTTTGGTACGACTATAAGCCGGATTGCTAACAGTAGTTCCGTTTAAAATTCCTGTTTCTGTAAATTGGTAGCCACTAAAACTGGTTAGATTTTCATGAAGTTTTAAATGCCCATGAAACTTTAACCCTGTTTCTAACACCTCATTCGTTTGAATTAATTGCTGGTCGGTCTCTGTGCGATAATCTGTGGCATCAACATTATACTCGCTATAATAAGCACTTAAATTGGTTTGAAATTTATCACTCCACTGCGCCTCCCAATGCCCACCGAATCCTAAATTTTCTTGTTTTAAACGGCTTGCTTTAGACAAACTTTGATTAGATGTATTGGTATACCCTTCCTCATAATCTAAGTTATTGCTAATTCCTATAACATGCGCTCTAAAGTGATGCTTCGCATTTAAATCAAATAATAATTTTGCGGAATAATCATAAAAATAGAAGTCAGAATCACTGCGCTGTTCCTGAACCTGATCTGGGTTTGTAGCCACCTCACTATCTTGAAAACTACGCTGAAAATAATTATCGTAAGTTGGGGAATTAAAAACATCGGTAAACGAACGTCTCCCTGATATATGTAAAGCTATTTTATCACTAACAGGAATATCTAAAACTGCATCTGCATGAATAAGATTAGCTCCAAACCCGCCAGACAATTCCTCAGTCACCTCATCCTTAGTCAACATATTAATTGTACTCGAAACCCCATCGCTATAAGCACTGGACGTTCCGTTTTTAGTTACTATTACTTTATCCGTTAAATAAGGATTATAGGCCGATATGAGTCCGAAAAAATGCCCCGAGTGGTACATTTTTATCCCATCCCATAGCATTAAATTCTGATCATTAGTTCCGCCACGTACGTTGATATTAGCAATACTTTCATTTAAACTTTCTACTCCAGGCAAAGCTTGTATAGATTGTAATACATCGGGCTCTGTAAGTCCAGGTAAGATTCCGAATTTTGCCGTATTTAATTGGGTACTCCCATCAATACGTTGTTGCAAACCTGTGGTTAAAAATTTTGAAATTACAATTTCATTAAGCCATTCGCTCTCAATAGGCATCACCACCGTTTCACAGTGGTCTTTTGCCCACAAGGTTTTAGCTAAAAGCGTTTGTGTTTTAAACCCTAAAAATGATATTTTAATGGTTGCGTTTACCGGAACAGCCTCAAGTTTAAAATGGCCTTCTTCATTTGTAACTGTCCCTTTTAATCGCCCTTCTACATAAACAGAAGCACCATACAACGGCGTGTTATCTGTAGTCTTGAGTACACCACAAATTGAAATTGTTTTTTCTATGGTAGAAATCGTAATATAACGTGCCGTTAAGAATTTAAAATTTAATAAGGTGGTTTCATTTAGCGCCGAAATAATAGCTTTTAAAGCCGTTTTTTCTTCGGGTTCTTCAACTAAAATATGCTGAACATCTTCTAAGGCATAGGAAAATTTTACATCAAACTTAGCTTCTAAATCTTGTATCAACTGAACCAACGGCAGTTGCTTTTGAGTTTGCGCAACCGCATTAAGACTCAAAAAAAGCAAAACAACAAGAGAAACATATTTAGTGCGATTCATAATTGTAGAATTCAACCGTATTGCCTTTAATTTTATAGCTTAATTTTAAAGGAATCGTTACTGACTGTAATGCTATATTTTTATCGTTATGTGTAAAACTTCCTGTATATAATTGAGACGTATCTACTGTATTTGCTAAAATTGTAATACCATATTGGATTTCTAATTCGTCTATAACCTGCCACAACGGTACATTATTAAAGCTAGACTCTTTTATAATCCATGCCGGATTTTTAGCAGTAACCTCTGTAACCGCCATCACCTCGCCCTTTACCACTCTAAAGGTTTTCCCTGGTGTCAATATGGTTTCCTTATTATGGTGAGTGACGCTTACCGATCCTTCATAACAGGTCACTTCAAAATAGTCCTCACGTTCTTTCACATTAAATTGGGTTCCTAAAACCTGTACCGCTCCAGCACTAGTTTCTACCGTGAAGGTCTTACCTTTGGTAACTTTAAAAAAAGCTTCTCCGTCTAAATTTAAACTTCGGTTAGACGCCCAGGTTTTCTTATTAAACTTAAGCTCTGATTTTGCATTTAAAATCACCTCTGAATCATCGGGCAAGTTAAAGGTTTCCGTTTGTGCTATCTCGGTGCTATACGAGACCGAAGCCTCATTAAAAAATAAAGCATAAGAAAGTCCCAACATCACAGCTAAAACCGCAGCAACCTTTAAAAAGGTTCTGAAGTTTAGAGGCACAACTTTAGCCGGTTTATTCTGTTTTTGCCTTGCTTTAAAATCGGCAAGTGCTTTTTCTTCATCCAGTTCTGGAAGACTAAACTGTTTGGTGTAGAATCTTGATTTCTCTAATACTGAAAAATCTTCATCAGGGTACAAACGTTTTATTTCTTCACTAGAAATTTCGTCATTAAACCATTTTAATATGTCACGTTCTTTAGTCATATTTAGAGCTATTCAGTATTAAGACACCTTCACATTATATTACCCTACGGCACCGCTTAAAAAATTTAAATTTTAATGCCTTCTAACTGAGATCGTATTGCTTTTAGCGCTGCAGACATTCGTTTTTCCACCGTTTTTTGAGATATATTTAAGAGCACTGCAATCTCACGATACTTTTTGTCTTCTATTCTGTTGAGTAAAAACACTTCGCGTTGCTCGGCACTTAAATTTGCAATAACCTTTTGTAATTTAGTTTTAAACTCCTCTTCCTCTAATAGGTATTCAGGATTCAAGTTGGTTTGGTCTCTATACGGCGCTTCCTTAGCGTAAGTAAACACCACTTTTTGGTGGCGCATTACATTTAAAAAGAGATTATTTACAGTAGTAAACAAGTAAGTTTTTGCTTTACTATAATCGATTTGCGAACAATTCTCCCATATTTTAGCAAAAGCGTCCTGCACCAAATCATACGATTTAGATTGGTCGCCACATTTATAAAAGGCAAAATTATGAGCCGCCTTTACATGAGAAAGGTAGAAGGCGTTAAAATGCTTTTCTTCGCAAAGGTTAGACATAGGGTCGCTTATAAATTAGAGTTACAAGTATCTAAAGGCAAAAATAAGTATAAAAAAATCAAGTTTAAATCCTCTAATGGTGAAGGTTTTATAAAAAACTTTAAAAAAAATAGCAAAAAAGCATAGGGTAAATTACAAGTTAAACGTCTTAGTTATAGAAAGCACAAAAACACGCTTTTGAATTTATATTTGTAAAACCCAAAAATCAATAGTATGAAAAATTCAAAATTCTTAACCGCATTATTATTTATGGCCGCTTTGGTATTGTCGTCTTGTCAAGATGAAATCAACGATGAAACCGGAGACAACCCTAATACCAATACCGCCAATTCTACAACAGCAAAAAATTTAGAGCGTTCAGCAATGTACGATGGAAGTTTTGATGACTTTTTAGACGACACCTCTTGTTCTTCTATTTTATTACCAGCCACGGTAACGGTAAATAACACCCAGGTTTCTTTAGTAACAGCTTCAGATTACAGCCTAGTTTTAGAGCTTCTGGGAGCCTATACCGATGATGAAGATACGATTGAATTTCAATTTCCATTAACCGTAAAGCTTAGTAACTACAATGAAGTTCTTGTTACTAATGAAGCTGAGTTTGAGACTTTAATGGAGGCTTGCGAAACCGCAGAAGATGAAGCGGAAGATGCCATTAATTGTTTAAACATAGATTTCCCAATTACCATCCTTACTTACAGTACTAATATTGAACAAACAGGAAGTGTTGTGATTGAATCTGAACAACAATTATATGCGTATATGAACAATTTTGACGACGCCGAATTCTTTGCCGTGAGTTACCCAATTACAGCAACTTTAAATAGTAATACCGTTGTTGAAATTACATCGGATGCCGATTTACAAAGTTATATTAACCAGTGTTTAGAAATTGAGGATGACATGGAAGACGCTGAAGATGATGCTGAAGATGTAGAGGAAATTTTAGTCGAAGGCTTATTTACTATAGACGCTTTTATTACGGCAGGTGTAGATACTGCAAATGATTTTAGCGACTACACATTAAACTTTGCTAATGATCTTACGGTAACAGCTGAACACACCACAAATGCAACTATAGAAGCTGTAAACGGCACCTATGAAGTCGCATCTGAATTAGACATCTTTGTTAGCTTAACGTTTTCTCAAAGTTCAAATTTTGAAATCTTAAACGACACATGGAAAGTTACCCAATATTCTGAAAGCACAATTTCCCTACAAAGTACAACAAATGGAGCAGTCACTTTGGTTTTAGCCCAAATATAAGACCAAAGCTTCAGGCGAAATGTACAGGTTATGGTAAGCAGCTACCGTTTTGGTAGCTGCTTTAATTAAAACAAATAACGATGGTTTATAAAATTTTAGCAATATCGGTTTTACTACTCTTAATCACAGGATGTGCTACAGAAAACACGCTCATTGATGGGCAAGCAGACGATGTCAATGTGAGCCTTAACCGACAAAATGTAGGAACCTCTGCGCATGACTTCTTATCAGATGACACCTATACAAGTCTTCTCATTGAAATGGTTTATGTTGAAGGTTTTGAACCTCAACAAAGCAGCATCAGTAATTTAATAACGTTTATTAACAACAGAACCTACAAACCTGATGGTGTTACGATAGAAAAAAGAAGTATCGCCTCACCTGGCTTAGAAACTTATAGTATTCAGGATATCGCTGATATTGAAATGGCAGAGCGAACCCGTTACAACACGGAAGATCAAATGACCTTATGGGTGTATTTTTCTGACGGACAAGCTTCAAGTAATTCCCAAACTAATGTAGTCTTAGGTACCGCTTATTGGAACTCCTCCTTTGTTATTTTTGAAGACAGTATTCAAAGTGTTAGCAACGGTCCATTTGACCCTGATCGGGAATTATTAGAAACCACAGTGATTACTCATGAATTTGGCCACCTTCTGGGACTTACAAACTTAGGCACCCCTATGGAAACCGAACATGAAGATGAAGCTCACCCCAAACATTGTAATAATGAAAACTGTTTAATGTATTGGTCCTCAGAATCGTCTGCAGGTTTAGAAAACATGATTAACATGAGCGCTGCACCAGAATTAGACAACGCTTGTCTTAATGACCTTTTAGCCCAAGGCGGGAAATAAAATCATCTAAAATTTAATTAAAAATAACATTATGAAAACAACTTATATCTACCTCGTACTAGCATTCTCAATGCTTACTAATCTTTACGCTCAAGACGCCCAGACCACTAAAAACAAATCTAATGCAGGTTTAAAATTTGGTTACAATTTAGCCGCAGTAAGTTTTGATGGAGACACTGAAACCGGACAGCGTCATGGGTTCCATGTTGGTTTTTATGGCGAATCATTTGCCACTAACAACCTTGCCTTTCAGGTTGAAATTTTATACGCGCAACAAGGTTATGAAGTGAAAGACAACAGTGGCACCTTCACACAGAAATTAGATTATATCAATATGCCTTTACTGTTAAAGTTATATCCTAGTAACAATTTCTTTTTAGAGGCTGGACCACAAATTGGTTTAGCAATCTCACATAAAGAAGAGTTTGATAGTAGTTTTAATCTTTTTGATACCGAACAAGAGTTTAATCCTAATCGATTTGATTGGGGGATGAATTTTGGAGGCGGCGTTAAAACGGACTCCGGTGTAAGCTTTGGTGTAAGATATCATTTAGGACTAGGAGACATCTACGACGACGGAAATCCGAGAAATAGAGTATGGCAATTCTCCTTAGGTTTTGACTTTTAAGCAAAAAAAAAAAACGCATATTTAATATGCGTTTTTTTTATAACTATAATATTCTATTTAGGCATCAATATTAGCATAAATAGCGTTCTTTTCAATAAACTCTCTACGTGGCGGAACCTCATCTCCCATCAACATTGAGAATACACGGTCTGCCTCTACACCATTTTCTATTTGTACTAAACGCATGGTTCTAAATTCTGGATTCATTGTTGTATCCCACAATTGCTCCGCATTCATTTCCCCAAGACCTTTATAACGTTGAATTTTAGCATTATCACCAAATTCAGCTAAAATAGCATCACGTTCTTTATCTGACCATGCATATTGTTTTTTCGCTCCTTTTTTAACTAAATATAAAGGCGGTGTTGCAATATAGATGTATCCGTTTTCTACCAATTCTTTCATATATCTAAAGAAGAAAGTTAAAATTAGTGTGGCAATATGACTACCATCAATATCGGCATCACACATAATTACAACCTTATGGTATCTTAATTTTGAAAGGTTTAAAGCTTTACTATCTTCTTCTGTTCCGATAGTCACCCCTAAAGCGGTAAAAATGTTTTTGATTTCTTCGTTTTCAAAAACTTTATGCGTCATCGCTTTTTCTACGTTAAGAATCTTACCTCTTAATGGTAGAATCGCTTGGAAGGCTCTATCTCGACCTTGCTTAGCCGTACCACCTGCCGAATCTCCCTCGACAAGGAATACTTCACATTTTGCAGGATCTTGTTCAGAACAATCTGATAATTTCCCAGGTAAACCACCGATACTCATAACGGTTTTACGTTGTACCATTTCACGGGCTTTCTGTGCAGCGTGACGGGCTTGAGCGGCTAAAATTACTTTCTGTACAATGGTTTTAGCATCATCAGGATGTTCTTCTAAGTAATCCGTTAACATTTCTGAAACGGCCTGACTCACAGAAGCAGAGACCTCACGGTTTCCTAATTTTGTTTTCGTTTGCCCCTCAAATTGTGGTTCAGCAACTTTTACGGAAACAATCGCGGTTAATCCTTCACGGAAATCATCACCAGAAATATCAAATTTCAACTTTTCTAGCATTCCAGATTCATCAGCATACTTTTTAAGGGTATGCGTTAAACCTCTTCTAAATCCAGATAAGTGTGTTCCTCCTTCATGCGTATTAATATTATTTACATAAGAATGTAAATTTTCAGCATAAGAAGTATTATAAACCATGGCTACCTCAACAGGAACGCCATTTTTTTCACCTTCAAAAGCAATAACATCTTTCATTAAAGGCTCACGTGTTTCATCTAAAAACTTAATAAATTCTTTAAGTCCTTCTTCAGAATGAAACGTTTCACCTTCATACTCACCATCTTCTTTTTTATGACGTTTATCAATCAAATGAATGGTAATCCCTTTATTTAAGTACGCTAATTCACGTAAACGACTCGCAAGGGTATCATAACTATACTCTAAAGTTTGAGTAAATATGGTTGGATCTGGTTTAAAGGTTACAATTGTACCTCGCTTTTCCGTATCGCCAACTTTCTTTACAGGGTACATTGCTTTACCGCGCTCGTACTCCTGCTCCCAAATTTCACCTTTTCTATAAACCGTAGCTTTTAAGTGCTCTGATAAGGCGTTAACACAACTTACACCAACCCCGTGTAATCCACCAGAAACTTTATAAGAATCTTTATCGAATTTACCACCGGCTCCAATTTTAGTCATCACGACCTCAAGTGCAGAAACGCCTTCTTTTTTATGTAAATCTACAGGAATACCACGTCCATCATCTTCGGTAGTAATCGAGTTATCTTCGTTAATAGTAACACTAATGTTATCACAGTGACCGGCTAAAGCTTCGTCAATAGAGTTATCTACAACCTCATATACTAAATGGTGCAAACCACGAACCCCCACATCACCGATATACATGGAAGGACGCATACGCACGTGCTCCATACCCTCTAGGGCCTGAATACTATCTGCGGAATAATTATCCTTATTAAATTCTTCTCTTTTTTCGCTCATTATTTTGAATACGTTTAGTTCTAATCTTTATTTTAAAAAAGGTTCCGTCCTTCAACGGAATCAATTCAGCTATCTCAATTTCCTTCAATTTCATTTCGAAAATTAAGCGCTTTTTTGACATAAAAAAATGACACAGCTGTATCATTTTTAGAATACTAACAAATATAAGGATTTTAAACGCATTTAAAAAGCTTTTTACCCCTCCAAGCCAATAATTATCAACATTTGTTCAAAATTAAAAAAGTCGCTTAAAAAGGCTAAAATCGACCTTAAAATGGATTTCAGTAATTTTAAAGGCTTTGCTTCTATTTCAAAAATCAAA
This sequence comes from Winogradskyella rapida, assembly GCF_042675845.1. Lineage (NCBI taxonomy): Bacteria > Pseudomonadati > Bacteroidota > Flavobacteriia > Flavobacteriales > Flavobacteriaceae > Winogradskyella > Winogradskyella rapida. Next base: position 23,203 of record NZ_JBHTKM010000048.1, read on the forward strand.
ACGGGCGCAAACCGCTTATTTTTAAGCTTATTTTCTTTTCTACGGAAGACCTGTTTTATTAAAACTGATAAAATTCACCCTCAATCTTCAGATTTCTTAAACGGTGATTCACCGGCAAACCCTTTAGGCTATGACCAAGGAATACGCAGGGTATCCTGAGGGACTTTTAGAAACCGTTCTGCTTTCAAAGCAACTTTAGCTTTTGCAATTGGTATTTTATCTGACGCCACAAAGTTCCATTCTGTAAATTGTTCTTCTGAAAAGGCCTCTCCGCTAAAAATATAAATGGTAGAATTAGCTTAAATTTCAAAAGTACAACGTTTACTGTCTTTGGCGCCCCTAACTGCTTGGTCTCGTAAGTACGTCCGTCACTTATTAGACGTCCTTGCTTATAAAGAAAAACAGCCCCAAATGGTGCTGCTTTCTTATAGCTACTAATCTTCTAAGTACCCAAATTTACCGGTATTAAAATCTTGAAATGCGTCTATCAATTCCTCTTTTGTATTCATTACAAAAGGACCATGCGCTGCAATGGGCTCCTTAAGAGGTTCACCACTTAACACTAAAATCACGGCATCGTTTTCAGCTTCAACGGTAAAAGATTCCCCATTGTTACCAAACATTACAAAATGATCTTCCTCTGCTTTGGTATCTCCGTTAATAACAGCATCGCCTTCTACCATTAAAATAGCCGTGGTGTAATGAGCAGGAAATGACAATTGGGTTTTAGCTCCGGCTTTCAACTTCACATTATACATATGTATTGGCGAAAATGTAGACGCCGGACCTTGTTCTCCTTCATACGCACCGGCAATTACTTCTAATTCTCCGGCAGTGTTTGGCAAAGCTACTTTAGTAATCTCTGCATTTGCAATAGCTTGGTATTTGGGCGCACTCATTTTATCCTTAGCCGGTAAGTTTACCCATAGCTGTACCATTTGAAATTCACCTCCTGTTTTACTCCATTCGGTTTCATGAAATTCTTTATGTAACACTCCTGAAGCTGCCGTCATCCATTGCACATCTCCTTCGCCAATGATACCGCCACCACCAGCACTATCGCCATGTTCTACACGACCTTTGTAAGCAATGGTTACAGTTTCGAACCCACGGTGCGGATGTACGCCGACACCTTTTGGTTTATCGGTCGCCGGAAAATTATACTTGGAATTATAATCAAGCATAATAAACGGATCCATACGCTGCATGCTTGAGCTTCCCGGTATAAAATTGTGAACTCTAAATCCATCACCAACAAAATGCGGTGTTCCTGGTGCCGTTACTTTTTCTATTTGTCTTTCTTTATATGTTTTCATAATCGTTTTAGGTATTTAATTAATAGTGTTGCGCTAAGTTTAATGCTAATGCGTTATCGAGATAATTGGTCTGAGCGTTGGGTTGTTTAGTCTTCCAATACGCTGCTTTAACCGTTTCAGCTAAACTGCTATCCTCAGTATATTCCACCAACACTAAATCCTCCTTAAGTAGAGGGAGAAGAGTCTTTAACTTCTTTTTATCGGATTCACTCAACGTACTAGAGAGTGCAACCACAGCAAAATGATGCCGTTGCAGGTGCTCAATAGCTTGCTCTACATGACGCACTGTAGAGACCTTCCAATTTAAAATTCTCGGATTTGTAGGTGATTTGGTTACCACTAACACTTCTAAATGTCTCATAACTGCTTTGTTTTATGACTGTAAAATTACAGGAACATAAAAGCATGTGCATTGACATTTGATAAGAAGCACTGTGCTATACCATTTAAGGATGGACTTTAATTAGATTTAAAGTTTTCTGCCGCCAAGGCTTTACGCACGCGACTTAGGCTTTCTGGCGTAATCCCTAAATAGGAAGCAATCATCCATTGTGGTACACGCAGCATAAGGTCGGGGTGTCGCTGTACAAATTCTAAATAGCGCACCTTAGCCGAAGCACCAATTAACAAACTGACGCGCTTGTATAAATGACGAATATGATTCTGTAATAATTTTTCGTGATGCACTCTAAAACTTGAATTCACTTTGGCGACTTCATTGACAAATGCTTCATCAAATAACACTACAACGGTAGGCTCTATAGCATCGATATAATAAGTAGAGGGTTCTTGAAAAAACACACTTCCACGATCACTCACAATACCATTTTCAGTTGCAAATTGTAAGATATTCTCTTTTCCTTCTTCATTTAAGGCATAAAGTCGAAGCACACCACTTTCAACAAAAAACGAATGCGAACACACTTCACCTGCTTTTAATAAAAACGCATTGTTAGCTACGGTTTCTGTTCGCATAAAAGGTGTAACCTGACGGACTTCTTCTGCTGTCAGCCCTCCTTTTTCAATAAGAAAGTTTGTAAAATTTGGTAAGCTCATAACTTTAATTAAGATGATGAATTTACGACAATGTAGGGTATAAAAAAAAGACCAATCGTATTTTGATTGGTCTTTTATCATCGTAATTAAAATAGTTTAAGCTTTTACGTAAGAATCAGAATGCACTTTGGCAACTGCTCTCCCCGAAGGATCGTTCATGTTTTTAAAGGCTTCGTCCCATTCTAAAGCCGTGGCTGTACTACAGGCAACACTAGCTTCTTGTGGCACACTTAATGCCGCAGCGTCACTAGGGAAATGGCCTTCAAAAATAGAGCGGTAATAATACTCTTCTTTGTTTAATGGCGTGTTAATTGGAAAACGGAATTTTGCATTTTCAATTTGCTCATCAGAAACTTCTTTTTCTACCAATTCTTTTAAGGTATCAATCCAGCTATACCCAACACCATCTGAAAACTGTTCTTTTTGTCGCCATGCTACACTTTCAGGAATATAATCTTCAAAAGCTTTACGGATAACCCATTTTTCCATACGCTCCCCGTTAATCATTTTATCCTTAGGGTTAATACGCATCGCCACATCCATAAATTCTTTATCTAAAAATGGCACACGACCTTCAATACCCCAAGCGGCTAAACTTTTGTTCGCTCTTAAGCAATCGTACATATGTAACTTATCGAGTTTACGTACGGTTTCTTCATGGAACTCTTGAGCATCTGGTGCTTTATGAAAGTATAGATACCCTCCAAATAACTCATCAGCCCCTTCTCCTGAGAGCACCATTTTTATTCCCATAGATTTAATTACACGAGCCATTAAATACATAGGTGTTGACGAACGAATAGTTGTTATATCATAAGTTTCAATGTTGTAGATTACATCTTTAATAGCATCTAATCCTTCTTGTATGGTGAATTTAATTTCATGGTGTACCGTACCAATATGATCGGCCACTTTTTTAGCTGCCGCTAAATCTGGAGATCCCTCTAATCCAACAGAGAACGAGTGTAATTGTGGCCACCATGCTTTTTCTTGGTCATCGGCTTCAATACGTTTTTCAGAATATTTTTTTGCTATAGCAGAGGTCACTGAAGAATCTAAGCCTCCAGATAATAATACCCCGTAAGGCACATCACTCATCAATTGTCTGTGTACAGCCGCTTCTAAAGCTTCTTTAACTTCAGCAATACTAGTTTCATTTTCTTTTACCGCCTCATAGGTTTTCCAATCGCGTTTGTACCACTGTACAAATTCACCATCTTTACTCGACATAAAATGTCCTGGAGGAAACAGTTCTATTTTAGTACAGATACCTTCCAAAGCTTTTAATTCTGATGCCACATAGAAAGTTCCACTTTTATCCCATCCGATGTATAAAGGAATAATTCCCATATGGTCTCTTGCAATAAAATACTCATCTTTTTCAGCATCATAAATAGCAAAGCCAAAAATACCGTTCATTTCATCTACAAAATCCACACCTTTTTCTTGGTATAAAGCAAGGATCACCTCACAGTCACTCTCGGTCTGAAAATCGTATTTCCCTTCAAATTGCTGACGCAGTTCTCTGTGGTTATAGATTTCGCCGTTTGCTGCTAAGACTAATTTTTTATCAGGACTGAATAAGGGTTGCTTACCAGAAGCTGGATCTACAATCGCTAAACGCTCATGCGCCATTATCGCCTTGTCATCACTAAAAATACCACTCCAATCTGGACCACGATGACGGATAGCTTTCGCCATTTCTAATACTTGAGGTCTTAAATCGTCTACTTTCTGTTTTATATCAAACGCACATACTATTCCGCACATAACTTTTATTTTTATTAGGATATGACTTCTAAAAACAAGCCATTAATTATTAATTACAGTACAAATATGGAATTAAACTTTCATTTTAAAAACAAACAAATACATAATGGTTTTAAATTAAAACTTAAAACCGCCTATTATATTCATATTACAACAAAATGACGACTTTATCACTCCTTTAGCTATGAAACTGTAAATTTTACACATTAATTACGACTAGTTAGTAAATTATAAACGCATTTAACAAAAACAACTAACACCTAAAGACTTATGAAAAAATCAAACGTAATGACCTCAATAGCTTTTGCATTGCTATTCCTTTTAACGCTGAATGTGAGTGCACAAGAATTTAAAGGTTTAGACAAAAGCCCAATGGATGCCGCATCATTTCCTACAAGTTACAAAGAGGCTAACAAACTGATTAAAATTACTTACAGTCGTCCTCAATTAAAGGGACGTGCCGTAGAAGAATTAGTAAAAGAAGGAGACGTATGGCGCGTTGGTGCTAATGAAGCAGCTGAGCTTACGCTTTATACAGACATGAAATTAGGCGGACAATTGGTAAAAGCAGGAACCTACACATTTTATGTTATTCCTGGTCAGAAAGAATGGACAGCCATTATAAATACAGACCTTAATGTTTGGGGAAGCTATTTTTATAAAGAAGACAATGATGTAGCACGTATTTCTGTACCTGTAACAACAGCTAAAGAATCTTTAGAAGCATTTTCTATCGCTTTTGATAAATCTGAAAAAGGTGTTGATATGCATTTAGGTTGGGGCACAATAAGAGCTGCTGTACCGTTTACAAAATAATATCCTTTTTATAAAGTAAAAAAGTTCCGCTGATTATATCAACGGAACTTTTTTTATTTTAAATAATTCGCCTTAGGCTCACTAAGGAATATTTAAATATTTATGGGTTTGTAACGACACTTTCCATTTTGGATGGTCCATAACATAATCTACAATTTTAGGAATAACTTTATCACGTTTACTCCACTCGGGTTGCAGATACAAAATACAATCTCCGTTAACTTTTTCTGCTTGCTCTTCAGCAAACTTAAAATCGTCATTATTATAAATAATACATTTTAGCTCATGAGCTTTCTCATAAACTTCTTTGGTTGGCAATTTCATTTTTTTAGGCGATAGACAGATCCAGTCCCACTCCCCTGTTAGTTTGTAAGCCCCAGAAGTTTCAATATGTGTTTGAACCCCTTTAGCTTTTAACTGCGCTGTAAGCGGCCCCATGTCCCAAGTTAAAGGCTCTCCACCGGTAACAATAATAGTATTACTATATTTTACAGCATTATCTACAATCTTCTCTGTTGCTGTAGGCGGATGTAACTCGGCCAACCAGCTTTCTTTTACATCGCACCAATGGCATCCCACATCACACCCTCCTATTCTTACAAAATAAGCCGCTGTTCCTTTGTGAAATCCTTCACCTTGAATGGTGTAAAATTCTTCCATTAAAGGTAATAATAAACCTTTATCTATTAATTCTTGTCGTTCTCTTCTTGTCATAAGGCTGCAAAGATAGTTATTTAGTTGTCAGTCACCATCTCTACACCCACTAATCTACAGGTTAAATTTTATTCGGCAAGCCCAATAAACACAAGGACCAACAGCTATCTTTGCTAAAGTATGAATGTGAAAACTGTTTCATAGCTGAGTAAATTACATTATTTTTATACAAATTTTCTGATGAATGAAGAACTCTGAAGCTTTCGTAAAAGAAATTACTGACGGAAACACCTGTAAAGGTGAGTATATTACCCTGGGCGCTGCAATGTTAGAGGGCCAAACTATGACCAATACTTTTGTTAATGTGCCTCTAAAAACCATGAACCGACATGGGCTAATTGCTGGGGCCACAGGTACCGGAAAAACTAAAACACTACAAGTTTTGGCTGAAAATCTTTCAGAAAAAGGTGTTCCGGTTTTACTTATGGATATTAAAGGGGATTTAAGTGGACTTGCAAAACCAAGTCCTGGCCATGCTAAAATAGACGAGCGTCACCAACAAATTGGCTTACCTTTTAATCCGCAAGCTTTTCCTGTTGAAATGCTAACCTTATCAGAACAAGATGGCGTGCGCTTACGGGCTACCATAAGTGAATTTGGTCCGGTGTTAATCTCAAGAATTTTAGATGTTACCGAAACCCAAGCTGGTATTATTTCGGTTATTTTTAAATATTGTGATGATAACCACCTGCCGCTATTAGACCTTAAAGATTTTAAGAAGATCTTGCAATATGCCACTAATGAAGGGAAAGAAGAATTTCAAAAAGCTTATGGACGAATTTCAACAGCCTCTACCGGTGCTATTCTTAGAAAAATAATAGAAATAGAACAACAAGGTGGTGACTTATTCTTCGGTGAAAAATCATTTGACACTGAAGATTTATTACGTGTTGACGACCAAGGAAGAGGTTATATTAATATACTTCGACTAACCGATATTCAAGATAAACCCAAGTTATTCTCAACGTTTATGTTGAGTTTACTCGCCGAAATTTATTCTACATTTCCAGAACAAGGCGATAGCGGACGCCCGGAACTCATTATGTTTATTGACGAAGCTCATTTAATTTTCAATGAAGCTTCTGATGCCTTATTAGATCAGATAGAAAGTATTGTTAAACTAATTCGTAGTAAAGGCGTCGGATTATATTTTGTAACTCAAAATCCAACGGATGTTCCTGAGGAAGTCTTAGGCCAACTCGGTTTAAAAGTGCAACATGCTTTAAGAGCTTTTACGGCAAAAGACCGAAAAGCCATAAAACTTACAGCACAGAATTACCCTGACACGGAATATTACGACACTGCTGATGTGCTCACGTCATTAGGAATTGGAGAAGCCTTAGTCTCTGCTTTAGATGAAAAAGGAAAACCTACTCCATTAGCTGCAACGCTATTACGAGCACCAATGAGTAGAATGGATGTTTTAACGGATAATGAATTAAGCGGACTTATAGCAGAATCTAAACTGGCTAGGAAATACAATGAAACTATAGATCGTGAGAGTGCTTACGAGATGCTCAATAAAAAAATTAAACAAGCTGAAGCTGAAGAAGCCAAACAAAAGGCTCAAGAAGAAAAGGAAGCCCTAAAACGTGCGGCCACAAAAAAAACATCGCGACGTCAAAGCACACGTATGAATCCTTTAGTAAAGGTTTTAACGAGCGCTACAGTTATTAGAGGGGTTCTTGGTATTCTCAGCAAAATGATTAAATAAAATTGAAAAAATAAAACATGAATAAACCCTTTTTAGCAGCCCTTGCTGCTTCGCTTATCATTACAAGTTGTACAACGGACAATAGCAATCCGTTTTTAATAAAAAAAGATCATATCGGGTTATTAAACGATTCTACAAAAGTTAAAGATTTAGAAACCATTTTTAGCAAGGACTCTGTGGTAAACGTTAATAATAGAAACCAAATTTATGGCGGAGGAAACACTATTGAAGTCTTTGAGAAAGGCGGTAAAAAACTTTTAGATTTATCTCCTAAAACACCTTTAGATTCCATGTCTGTCATTTCTACTGTACGTATTATTGACGAACGTTATAAGACGGACAAAGATATTTCTACAATAAGTACATTTAAAGCCCTTAGGGACAATTACAAAATCTCTAAAATAGATAACCTTATCAATGTTATTGTGGTCTCTGTAGACGAGATCAATGCGTCTTTCACTATTGATAAAAATGAATTACCTGCAAGTATGCGATTTGATAGGGACTTAGTTATAGACCCGCTTCAAATTCCTGAAAAAGCAAAAATTAAATTTTTTATGTTGCATTGGTAAGATAAAAAATAGAACGAGATAACATGAAAAAATACACCATACAGAATGCTCCTTTTGTTGTTCCTACAACAGACGGAAAAGTAATAAAAGAACACTTTGGGCAAGCTAGTGACGGTAATAGCGACATAAGTATTGCACATATGATAGCGCCAGCAGGCTGGTCTGAACCTTTTCAGACGCCAGAGTTTGACGAATACACTTTTATTATAAAAGGTAAGAAGCAATTTATTATAGACGGTGAAACTATTATTTTAGAAGCCGGTCAATCTATTAAAGTTGAAAAAAACACAAGGCTTCAATACTCAAATCCGTTTACAGAACCTTGTGAATATTTAGCCATTTGCCGTCCAGCCTTTACTATGGATGCGGTTAATAGAGAAGATTAGTCCTATGAGTAGTTTTATTGTAAAATCTATAGGTGGCGCGCTTAATGCATCGAGTATCATCTCAACAAAATTTGCAGCCAAGAGAGCCATTAACCTATTTGCATCGCCAAGAAAAGGGCGTTATAACGATTACCAGAAACAGATTATTAATTCGGCTTTTTTTGAAGAAACCCGATATAATAACATGGACATCGCTACTTACCGATGGGTAGGAAAAGGAAAAACCGTTCTCTTAGCACACGGTTGGGAAAGTAACACCTCACGTTGGAATTATATTCTAAAAGACCTACAGGCACAAGACTATAATATCATAGCCTTAGATGCTCCTGCACATGGACGATCTGATGGCAAACAGTTTAATGCCATTTTATATTCAGAATTTATTGCAACTATTATTAAAAAGTTTCAACCAGAAGTTCTCATGGGACATTCCGTTGGTGGTATGGCTAGTGTATTTTCATTACATAACCATGAACTTCCTTCCATTGAAAAACTGGTCTTATTAGGAGCACCGGCACACTTTACAGGTGTTTTTGATCGGTATAAAAGTATGATGGGATTTAACAAAAGAATCTCAAAAGGTTTAGATTCTATTATTCTAGATCGTTTTAAACAACCTGTGTCTTACTTTTCTACGGCTAACTTTACGGAGTCTATAGCAGCAAAAGGCTTAGTGATCCATGATAAAAAGGACCAAATTATTCCTTATGAAGATGGGCAACTCATAGCAAACCGTTACAAAAACGCAGAGTTTGTAACCACCTCTGGTTTTGGCCATGGTTTAAAAGACGAATCCTTAACCCCAAAGATTATAGATTTCATTAATGCGTAATCTTTATTGTATTTTTGCAAGATGTCACAAGAACTAAAACGCCTTAACAAATACCTCAGCGAAGCCGGTTACTGCTCTCGCCGAGCTGCAGACCGATTAATTGATGCGGGTCGTGTAACTATAAACGATGTGGTCCCAGAAATGGGCACAAAAGTATCTCCAGACGATATTGTAAAAGTAGACGGAGAAGTCATTGGCCAACGCCAACAAGATTTTGTATACCTCGCTTTTAATAAACCTGTGGGCATTGTTTGTACCACAGATACACGTGTAGAGAAAGATAATATTATAGATTATATTAATTATCCAAAGCGTATATTTCCTATCGGTCGTTTAGATAAACCTAGTGAAGGTCTTATTTTACTTACAGACGATGGCGATATTGTTAATAAGATATTGAGAGCAAGTAATAATCACGAAAAAGAGTACATTGTTACTGTAGATATTCCTATTTCTCAAACCTTTATAGAACGTATGTCTGGAGGAATTTATATTGAAGACTTAGGGCAACGCACCAAAAAGTGTGTTGTAAAAAAAATAGACAAATTCACGTTTAGTATTATCCTAACTCAAGGTCTAAACCGTCAGATTCGTCGTATGTGCGAGTACTTAAATTACGAAGTACAAACCTTAAAGCGCGTAAGAATTATGAACATAAAGCTTGATGTGCCTATAGGACAGTATAGAGAATTAACACAAGAGGAGTTTAAAACTTTGAGCGCCCTTATTGCCGATTCTGACAAAACTTTTGAAGAAAGTCAAAATACCCTTAGAAAAAACAGACGTTAATTATGGCTCTATCCCCTTTTCACCTTGCAATCCCTGTGGACAACCTTTCTGAGTGTAGACATTTTTACACCGAGGTTTTAAATTTTGAAGAAGGACGAAGCAGTTCACACTGGGTCGATTATAATTTCTTTGGTCACCAATTGGTTATTCATTATAAAGAAAAAGAAGCCGACCAAAACATTATCAATGTGGTTGACGGTAAAGACGTGCCGGTTCCTCATTTTGGGGTGGTTTTAGATTGGGATGTTTTTCATGATTTTGCTGAATTATTAAAATCTAAGTCTATAGAATTTGTTATTGAACCTTACATTCGTTTTGAAGGTCAAGTTGGTGAACAAGCCACGATGTTTTTCAAAGACCCTTCAGGAAATGCTTTAGAATTCAAGTCATTTAAAGATAAAAGTCAACTTTTTGCGAAGTAAAAAACTTTCAAATTAAAATCTAGCACATAAAAAAAAGGGCAATAATTAAAATTATTGCCCTTTTTTATGATTAACTAATTCTTAGTTATTATTTCTATGTTGATCCCTTGCTATTAATGTATTCTTTAACAGCATCGCGATAGTCATTGGTCCTACTCCACCAGGAACAGGTGTTATAAAACTCGCTTTTTTACTAACTGTAGCAAAATCGACATCTCCTGTGATGTAGTATCCTTTTTCAGAATCATCTGGAACTCTTGTAATTCCTACATCAATAATAACAGCGTCATCCTTTACCATTTCAGCTTTTAAGAACTTAGGAATTCCTAAGGCCGAAATAATAATATCTGCTTGAGAAGTTATCTGAGTAATGTTCTTTGTATGACTGTGCGTTAAGGTTACTGTAGAGTTCCCTGGAAAACCTTTTCGTCCCATTAAAATACTCATTGGACGTCCCACAATATGAGAACGACCAATTACAACAGTATGCTTTCCTTTTGTTTCTACTCCGTAACGGTCTAATAATTCTAAAATTCCAAACGGTGTCGCAGGAATAAAAGTAGACATGTCTAAAGACATTTTACCAAAGTTCATTGGGTGAAATCCATCAACATCTTTGTTAGGATCTACAGCCATTAATACTTTTTGGGTATTAATTTGCGGTGGCAATGGTAATTGAATAATAAAACCATCGATATCGTCATTCTTATTTAACTCATCAATTTTATCTAATAATTCAATTTCACTTGTTGTATTAGATAAACGTACCATCGTAGACTCAAACCCTACGCGCTCACAAGCTCTTACCTTACTACCAACGTAAGTTAAACTGGCACCATCATTACCAACAATAACTGCTGCGAGATGCGGAACCTTTTCACCATTAGCCTTCATCTTATCGACCTCAGCTTTGATTTCGTTTTTAATATCGTTACTTACTTTCTTTCCGTCTAAAATTGTCATGCTTTTGGTTATTGTTTTCTAGCAAAAGCGCTATTGCGCAAAAAATTACTGGGTTATAAATTAAAATATTTTAAAATCTACCGAAGTCTGTATATAAAACAAACCCTCTATAGTGTACTTAGGTTTACTTAGGCATATTCTGCATCATCTGCATCATACGTTTTCCGCCACCACCTTGCATCATCTTCATCATTTTACTCATCTGAGTAAATTGTTTTAGAAGCTGATTCACTTCTTGTACAGAGGTTCCTGAACCTTTTCCAATTCGTTTTTTACGGCTTGCGTTAATAATTGATGGGTTAGCACGTTCATCAGGCGTCATAGAATGAATAATAGCCTCGATTCCTTTAAACGCATCATCATCAATATCTATATCTTTCATCATTTTTCCTGCACCAGGAATCATGCCTACTAAATCTTTCATGTTACCCATTTTCTTGATCTGCTGAATCTGTTTTAAGAAATCATCAAACCCGAATTGGTTTTTAGCAATTTTCTTTTGAAGTTTTCTTGCTTCGTCTTCGTCAAACTGCTCTTGAGCACGCTCCACTAAAGACACCACATCTCCCATACCAAGAATACGATCGGCCATACGAGAAGGATAGAAAACATCAATAGCTTCCATCTTTTCCCCTGTACCAATAAATTTAATTGGCTTATCTACAACCGACTTAATAGAAATGGCAGCACCACCACGGGTATCACCATCTAATTTAGTAAGGATAACACCATCAAAATTTAAGATATCATTAAAGGCTTTCGCTGTATTAACAGCATCTTGACCCGTCATAGAATCGACCACAAATAAGGTTTCTTGTGGCTCAATGGCTTTATGAATGTTAGAGATTTCAGTCATCATGGCTTCATCTACTGCCAAACGACCCGCGGTATCAATTATAACAACATTATGCCCATTAGCTTTAGCGTGTGCAATACCGGCTTGAGAAATCGCAACAGGATCTGTATTTCCTTTATCGCTATAAACCTCAACACCAATTTGATCTCCTACCACGTGTAACTGATCAATCGCCGCCGGACGGTAAACATCACAAGCCACTAATAAAGGCTTCTTTGTTTTTTTATTTTTTAAATAATTGGCAAGTTTACCTGAAAAGGTTGTTTTACCAGATCCCTGAAGACCAGACATTAAAATCACTGTTGGCTGACCAGAAAGATTAATTCCTTCGGCATCACCACCCATTAATTCAGTTAACTCATCTTTAACGATTTTCACCATTAACTGACCTGGCTGCAAGGTGGTTAATACATCTTGCCCTAGTGCTTTTTCTTTTACACGAACGGTAAATTCTTTAGCAATTTTAAAGTTAACATCGGCATCTAAAAGCGCACGTCTAACTTCTTTTAATGTCTCAGCAACATTCACTTCTGTGATGCTTCCATGACCTTTTAATACGTGTAACGCTTTATCTAACTTATCACTTAAATTATTGAACATGTTTCTCGTCTTAAGTTTCCAGCCTGCAAATAAGCAGTCTGTGTTATTTTAATAAGTTGCAAATTTAAGAATTTATGAGGGAAATACGAATGTGATATTGAAAAATGATTTCTGAATGCAATGCGGCTCTATTCAATCTAAATTTGAAGCCTTCAGTTGTGAGAATTTTACTTCTTAAATAACGATCATAAGTAGCAATCCCGAAACCTATTAACTCAAGCCTTTTGTTATTTAAATAAAAAAAAAAAGAGCCCCTCATGGCAAGCGGCTCCTTTTCAATCAACTCAACTTAAAATTTTATTCGCAGGTACGGCTTAAAACCATCTCTAGATTATTATCATTTAAAGACTGTAAAATCATCTCATCACTTTGACATGTTATGATAAGCCAACTGCCGTTAATCACTTGAATGTTTGACGCCGATATCCCAGAAAAATCAATGCCCACACCATCATAAGTTTCATAAACCGACCAAGCTGCCGATACTGAAACAGAATCATCATACACATGAAGCACTCCAGATTCTGATTGAAAATCTAGAGTATACCCATCTAAATTATCACTTCCGTTGTAACTACTCACGGTCCACAGGCATGTGGTTAAACGTGTTTCAACAGTCGTTGTATTACAACTATCTTCATTACAAGTCACCACATTTAAGGTTATCGGATAGATTTGAAATTGCTGATTAATTTCAACACGCGCATACACCGTAGTGTTAAGTAAAGCGGTTTGATATGCGGTAGGATCTGAAATAGGATTTACTTCAGTTTCCGCCTCCATTAATTGTTCATAAAAGGTGATGGTCTCCGCAGTACACTCTTGATAAGCAGACATAAGATTAAAGGCATACAGCACCGCTGCATCGGAATAGCAGGTTTCTAACACCGGATTTTCAGCATCAAAACATTCAAAATCATTACAAACAACGGCATTTAAGAACACGGAATACAGTTGAAACTCGCCTTCTGCCGCTTCTATTTTTAAGAGTAGCGTTTCGGTTGCTGAGCTATAAGCTTCTATATTTGCAATAGGATTACTGTGCGATTCCGCATCACTTTGAGTAGTAAAAAAAGTGGCATTATACGTTTCAGTACAACTTATCGTTTCTATCGTTTGGGCGGTTAGATTAAATACGGCCTCACCATTAAGGTCCGCACATGCTACCAATTCAAAATCATTAAAACAATTAAAAAGTGTATCCAAATCGCATTGCTGCTCTAAGAAGTATGTTGTAGAATTTTGACTTATTGTGAAGTCGTCATCGCTACAATCTTCAATAATCCAATTTCCTTCTAAATCGGTTTCAAATGTGGTTAAATCTGAAAACGTCAACATTATCTCACCATTTATTGAAGATAGATTCCAGCTCCCTATAATTTCAGATTCAATAAGACCTTCTAAAAGCTCTAAGCTCCCATCAGCATGAAACACAAAACGTAAGTTATTAAAATCAGAATTTGCTACAAGCGACCAAGAGCAAGCTTCTAAACGGGTTAAGACTTCATCTTCCACACAGTGTGTAGATTCATCATTACAAAAGGTTTCAGCCGAAGTTAAATTAACCAGTAAGTCATCATTATCAGTAACGGTAAAGTTCTCTCCATAGGAAGGGTTGAGATGCAACGGGTAATTTAAACTTACAATTAGATTGTTTTCAGCTTGACTCAACATTCCTAAAAACTCATAAAACGCTTGATCGTCTTCAACCTGAACAATTTCAACCGTATTAAAATTGGCATTAAAAACGGATAACGAAATTGGATAGATAAAATTTAAGCAAGACGCGTAAGACGAATCTATCCCCTCACAGGCAGCACTTAAATTATCAAGTCCCTCTTGATGAGTAATAAGGCTTGTAGTATAATCCGATAAAATCACCGTTATAGGAAAAACGATATTAAAATCAATTTCAGTAGTATTAGCCGTATTCAACATGAGTTGAAATTCCTGCAATTCTGCATCACTCGTTAAAGTCATCGCAACATTATTGACAATGAGGGTTACAGGCAATTGCACAGATACACAACTAGCACCATCTAAAAAGTCATCTGAACTCTTATAATTAGACGTTGTGCTGCGCAACACCTCTACTAAGCTAGAATTAAAAACTAAGGCTTCTTGATCTGTAGGATCTTCAATCTGACTGACCTCCTCTTGACAAGACATCAGGCAAAAAAGGGCAAAAAGGACATGAAATAGAATATTGTTGCTTTTCATTTTTATAATCTAAGAAACTTATCTTTTTATTATATAACAAGTTAGAGCCAAAATCCCCTACCCTGATTATGTAAAAATTTATTTCTAATTTGTAGCACCGTAAAATACCCATGAGTCAACCTTTACAAAATAACATTTGTGAATCGCATTTATTTGAGCGTTTGTATAAAAAACACGCCAAAAATTTGCACGACTTTTTATATTACAAATTTGGAGACCAACGTAATCCGGAAGACAAAGTTCAGGAGGCCTTTATTAAACTCTGGCAGAATTGTAAAAAAGTAACGCCAGACAAAGCCAAGAGTTATTTATTTACCACCGCCAATAACTTAATGTTAAATGCTGTGGCCCATGAAAAGGTGGTTTTAAAATATCAGAAAATCCCCAAAAAGCAGACCACTCTAGAAACCCCACAATTTGTACTTGAGGAGAAAGAATACCACGTTAAGCTGCAAAAAGCAATCAGTAATTTAACTGAAGCGCAGCGCGTGGCCTTTTTAATGAATAGAGTTGAAGGCAAACGGTTTAAAGAGATTGCTGAACTCTTAGGCATCTCCGTTAAGGCGGTGGAAAAACGTATTTATGGGGCTTTAAAAAAATTGAGACATGATATTGAAGAACTCTAATAGCACCGCTAAAATGCTTCAATAATAAATAAGAAATCCTTAAAGTAGGAGATTTACCTCGTAACTTGTTATATACACAGAAGCCGTAATAAGCAAAAAAAATAGTCCCGTAGAAATGAAACCCTATAAAGGGATACAAAGCGAATGAATAGAGAAGAACTCATAAAAAAATGGTTAGACCATAATCTTACCCCTGAAGAGCAAATTGCTTTTGAGCAACTTGAAGATGCCAAGTCCTTAACACAAATGGATGAGGCTTTAAAAGGATTTAAGAACGAAGGATTATCCATAGACCATTCTTACCTAGCCTTACAAAAGGAATTAAAACTGCGTCAACATAAAAAGAGCTCTTGGCTAAAACCGGCTTTAAAAATCGCCGCTATTTTAGTATTAGGCCTAAGCCTCTATTATTATACCGCGACCTTAGATACTGCCGTAGAAACGCCCATTGCTCAGCAATCTACAATAGCCTTACCCGATGCTTCGGTTGTAGAATTAAACGCCAATTCTAAACTTGTATTTAACAAAGGACGTTGGAGCGAAACCCGATCGGTAAATTTAGAAGGTGAAGCATTTTTTAAAGTTGCCAAAGGCGCCACTTTCGATGTGATTACCCCACAAGGTTTAGTTACCGTTTTAGGAACGCAATTTAATGTAAAACAACGCCAAAATTATTTTGAAGTCACCTGTTATGAAGGTGCAGTAGCCGTAACACATCAAGATCAATCCTTTAATCTAAAACCGGGAGATACCTACAGCTCTATTTACGGTATGACCTCAACCAAAACAACAAATAACCTAGAACAACCGCAATGGCTTTTAGGGGAAAGTAGTTTTAAAAGTGTACCCTTACAATATGTTATTATGGAGTTAGAAAACCAATACGACATTTCAATAACACCTCAAGGTATTGATAGCTCGCGTTTGTTTACCGGAAGTTTTACGCATAATGATTTAGATTTAGCCTTGCAATCTGTTACAATTCCTTTAAATTTAAACTATACTATTTCAGGAAAGTCTATTTTAATACAACGTGAATAAGCCCCTACTCATTTTAATATCTTTCTTACTAAGCTTATCCCTATCACCGTTGGCCTATAGCCAAACGCAGCCCAATGCACTGCCACTTATACAGATTCTTTCCGAATTAGAAAAAAAACATCAGGTCACGTTTTCTTACGAACCTCAAACCATTGCAAACCTATCAGTAAAGTCTTTAAATCCTAATTATTCTTTAGAAGAAGCCTTACAGGAACTCCGTACTAACACCCCTTTAAATTTTAAAATTTTAAATAGTCGGTTTATAACCATTGCGCTAAAAATTGTCAAAAATGAACCTCAGCACACACAGCGTCTTAATGAAGTCGTTGTGACCAATTATTTAACCAAGGGTATTTCAAAATTAAACAACGGAACCATTAAAGCGAACACCAAAGGCTTTAATATGCTGCCTGGTCTTATAGAACCCGATGTTTTACAAATTATTCAAAATTTACCTGGAATTATCAGTATAGACGAACGGATCTCTAACATTAATATAAGAGGCGGGACCAACGACCAAAATTTAATTTTATACGAAGGAATTCGCATGTATCAATCAGGGCATTTCTTCGGACTAATTTCAGCGTTTAATCCCTATCTTACGGAAGAGATTTCTATTTCAAAAAATGGAACGAGTGCACGGTTTGGCGATGCCGTATCAAGTACCATTGCTATTAAAAGTAAAGATGTTATTGACCATAAAACGCAAGCCAGCATTGGTGGTAACCTTCTCAGTGTTGACGGATTTGCCAAAACCCCGATATCTCCAAAATCTGAAATTCAACTTTCGGCCAGACGCGCCTACACAGATGTGATGGTGACCCAAACTTATGATGCCTATTTTGAACGCATCTTTCAAGATTCTGAACTCAATAACAACAATGCTACAAATAATGCTTTAGCCTTAGACGAACGGTTTTTATTTTACGATTTTAATGCGAAGTTTTTATACGATATCAATGCGACTTCAAAAATCAGGTTTAATGCTTTAGCGATACGGAATCGTTTGGATTACAACCAAGCCTACATTTCTACAGAACATCGCTTGGAAGAAACAAAAAGTAAACTCAACCAATTGACCTACGGGGCAAGCGCCAATTATACAAAAGCGTTCAATAGCCAGTTTAAAAGCACAGTTGAACTTTATTATTCGCAGTACGACTTGGATGCCAAAAATGAAAACGTACACGATAATCTTGTACTGACACAAGAAAATAAAGTTGAAGACTATGGTTTACGCTTAGACTTTACAAAAACCGTAAATACGGATCTGAATATTAATACAGGCTATCAATTTAATGAAGTCAGTGTCGCATATTTTGAAGATGTAAACGCACCTAATTTTACGAGTTATACGAAAGAAATTATACGATCTCATGCCTTATTTGGCGAAATTGAATGGTACACCCCTTCTCGTAAAACCCATATTAGATTGGGGTCTAGAATTAATTATTTTGACCAATTAGCCACTTTTAAAATAGAACCTCGATTTTCGGTAAATTATCAGTTTTTTGATTTTTTCAGACTTGAAATTTTAGGCGAATTAAAAAGCCAATCCATTACACAAATCATCGATCTACAACAAGATTTTTTCGGTATAGAAAAGCGTCGTTGGCAATTAGCCAATGGTAATGACGTGCCGTTAATGACAAGCGAACAAGCCTCTTTAGGCCTTAGTTATAACCATAATAATTTGCTAGTCTCTGTAGAAGGCTATTATAAAGTGGTCAATGATATCACTACGAGAAGTCAAGGGTTTCAAAACCAATATCAGTTTATAAACACCATAGGATCTTATAAAGTACGAGGGGTTGATTTCTTAATTCATAAACGTTTAGGCCTGTTTAATACTTGGTTGGGCTATACATATAGTAAAAATGATTACCATTTTGAAACTTTAAATCAAGGCGAGTTATTTCCAAACACCTTAGATTTGAGACATGTTGCTAACGCTTCACTCACCTATAACAAAAGTGCTTTACAATTAGGCATGAGTTTTAATTGGCACTCAGGGCGACCGTACACCTCACCTTCAGAATCTCAAGACGCAAATACCAATACCATACAATACAAGGCTCCTAATGGTGCACGTTTAGAGGATTATTTTAGAACAGACATCTCAGCGTCCTACCGAATAGACCTCTCTGGCAATAGTAATGCTGAAGTAGGTATTGCACTGTGGAATATTTTTAACCAAACCAATATTATTAACCGTTACTACACTAAAGATGCTGAAGGAGCACTTTCAGAAATAAACAATGAATCCTTGAAATTCACGCCTAATTTTAGTGTGAGAATTAATTTTTAGTAAAAGCTTTACGTCGCACAAGCTATTACCGCAGCATAAGTTAGGTCCTAAACTGAAAACGTCCACCTTAGGGAAGGCAGACGTTCAGACTAACACAATTTATAATTTTTATGGCTATGATCTAGCCATTTGCAGTGTTCTTATTTTCGCGTTTCTTTTGCTTTTTAATATTTTTTCGAATCTTATCAATAGCAGATTCTATAGATTTATTCGGCTCTATAAGATTGTATTTCCCCCAAAAATTAGGATCTGAAAATCCGGAAATCGCATCCGTAATAATTACGGTAGGCTTTAATCTATCTTTATTTTTAATCCGTTTTATCTCACTATTAACTTCCCAATCCGTCACTGCCATTTCACTAGCAAGGGTATAAACCTTATTAAACAGCTGACGTTTTTTATTCACCTTAAAGGTCAAATTTAAATTTGAATAACTGTAGTACCACTGGTCTCCTTTTTGCTGATAGTCTACACGATAATTAGCTTCTAAAGGATAGACAATAACATCTCGAGGTTTTTTCTTCACCAATAAATTTCTAGCTTGTTTCTGATCGCTAAGATCTAAGGTATAATGGGCACTAACCAAAGCTAAAGATTCTACGTCTACGTAAAGTTTCCCGAGATACTTAATCGGTTGCTTTTCACTTTTAGGTACAAAATTCACCACATAAACCGAACGATTATTAATTACCGAAGGCGCATCGAAAGAAAATTGATATCCAGAAATACTTTTATCCGTAAAAATGTATTCAGGATATTTCATGATATCCATATAAATCGTAGAAAAGGGACCTCCTTGTAATTTTACAGACACGGTATCGAGACGCTTATAATCGGTACTCTTTCTGGCCTTGCTCAATTGAATAGCATCACGCTGTTGCGAGGTATTAGGTTCTTTTAAGATATTAACAACGGCTTCAGTGAGAGAGACATTTCGATTACGACGTTTAATGGTTTCTCTATAAAAAGCCGTCATAAATACTGAGGGGGTCCCAACATTGTGATGCTTGTCTTCAAAAATTTTTCGAACTAAACGTTCGGCATCTTTAAAAGCGGAAATACTGACAGGAGATAAGGCTGTAACAGCTTTATAAAGTTTAATAACCGCTTTGTCATTCTTTAATTCTGATAAGGGGATAACGTAAGAATTATACCCTAAGTAAGCGATTTTTAATTTAGAATTAAGATGGGCTTCAGGAACTTTTAATGTAAACGCACCTTCCGAATTTGAAATGGTACTAATGTTCGTTTCTAAAACATTGAGGCTCGCTAACTCAATAGCCTCTTCCGTTACACCATCTATAACTGTTCCTTGATAAGTTTTGAAATCCGATTGAGCGTTTAAAAAGAAAAGCCCAAAACAAAGTGTTATAAGGGTAACACCATAGGATTTTATTCGGTAAGATTTTTCCATAACAATAAGATTTAATAAATCAACAACATCCTTAATATACGAAAAATAGCAGAAACTACTCGTATTCAGAATGTTAAAAAAACGTTCTCTATAAATCTTAAAAAAAGAAACGGTTTCTTCATCTTTATAAAAAGACTAAGAAACCGTTGCTCATCTTATAATACTCAAAATATTATAAGGATATAAATTAAGGCATGTTTAAGCCAAATGACTACATACGTTCTGGAACTTCTATACCTAATACCGCTAAAGCATTTTTAATAGTTTGGCTTACCGTTTTAGATAAGGCCACTCTAAATGTTTTTTCGGCTTCTGTATCGGCACCAAGAATAGAAACATTTTGGTAGAACGAATTAAAGTCCTTCACCAATTCATACGTATAGTTAGCAATTAAAGCAGGACTATGTTGATCGGCAGCATTCTGAATAACTTCAGGGAATTGCTCTAACTGCTTTATTAATTGTTTTTCTTTTTCATGGAAGCTAAAAGTTGTTACATCACTAGTTTCAGACGCCTCACTATTCGCTTTTCTTAAAATAGATTGAATTCTAGCATAAGTATACTGAATAAACGGTCCTGTATTCCCTTGGAAATCGATAGACTCTTTAGGGTCAAATAAAATTCGTTTCTTAGGGTCAACTTTTAAGATGTAATATTTAAGCGCTCCTAAACCAATGGTTCTGTAAAGTGCTTTTTTCTCTGATTCGGAGTAGTCTTCAAGTTTACCTAATTCTTTAGAAATCTCTTCAGCAGTATCGGACATCTCTTGTATTAAATCATCAGCATCAACAACAGTTCCTTCTCTACTCTTCATTTTCCCGCTTGGTAAATCGACCATACCATAACTTAAATGAAATAAGTTTTCAGCCCATTCAAATCCTAATTTCTTCAAGATTAAAAACAACACTTTAAAGTGGTAGTCTTGCTCATTTCCTACGGTATAAACCATCCCTCCTACATCAGGGTAATCTTTAATACGTTGTATAGCTGTCCCAATATCTTGGGTCATATAAACGGCAGTACCATCACTACGCAAAACAATTTTTTCGTCTAATCCATCTTCCGTTAAATCGCACCACACCGAGCCATCTTCTTTCTTAAAAAAGACTCCGGTTTTTAAACCTTCAGCAACAAACTCCTTTCCTAATAAATAGGTGTTACTTTCGTAATAATAGGTATCAAAATCTACCCCTATATTTTTATAAGTTACATCAAAACCATCATAAACCCATTGGTTCATTTTTTCCCAAAGTGCAACCACTTCTGTATCACCAGCTTCCCACTTTAAAAGCATTTCTTGAGCCTCTAATAATAGTGGAGCATTTTTTTTAGCGGCTTCTTCCGATTGGCCTTGGGCTACTAATTCAGCAATTTCAGCCTTATATTCTTGATCGAATTTTACGTAGTAATTCCCAACTAATTTATCGCCTTTTAAGGTTTCTGTTGGGGTTTCACCTTCACCAAATTTCTGATAAGCCAACATACTTTTACAAATATGAATCCCTCTATCATTGATAATTTGGGTTTTATAAACTTTTCTTCCAGAAGCTTTTAAAATTTCTGAAACACTATACCCTAAAAGCACATTTCTAACGTGTCCTAAATGCAAAGGTTTATTAGTATTAGGCGAAGAATACTCCACCATAATCGCTTTATCATCGGTTTGCTTTACAAAACCGAACTGATCATCGTTTTTTATAGATTGAAAGAAATCAAAATAATACTGATCACTAATTTCAATATTTAAAAATCCTTTAACCACATTAAATCCTTTGACTAAATCTACATGATCTTGTAAATATTGACCAACTTGCTCGCCAATAACCACAGGGTTACCTTTTACTACACGCAACATAGGGAATACAACCACGGTTACATCTCCTGCAAACTCCTTGCGAGTTGCTTGAAATTCTACTGATGGTAATTCCTTTTCAAACAACGCTTGTATCGCTGCTTTTACATGTAATTCTAAAGTCTCTTGAAGCTTCATATTTTGCCGTATTATCTATTTTAAAACGTTGGCAAAGATAGCAGTTTTATTATTTTATTCTTCCTCTGTGGACACATAATTAAGGAAGTCGTATTCGGTGAGTATTACAGGCTCTAAATCACTTTTTAAAGCGCCGTATAACCTCTATAGATGGAAGCGGCTTAAGGTTCTAAAACTAAGGCCTTATTTGAAACCGCTTTATTATCAAGAACATCAGCCCGAAGAAAACACTCAGAATTCTTAATCTATATTTAATATTGCATTATTAGGAATTAAGGAAAGATTTTTAGTCAGTTTAACTAATATATTGGTATTAAATCCTAATAATTAGCATATCTGCATTCAGAATAGCACTTTTGGTCTGCTATTAATTTATGTCCCAAACATTGATGAAGCTTAATAATCAAACATTAACAAGATTGTTATTGTTTTGTGTTAACTTACTTTTGCTATCCCTCTATAAAAGTTTTTCACACCGAAACAGCGCAATTTGTTATAACGCTATTTGAGATGAAACAGTACCTTACCATGGCTGTTTGTCTCTTGTCGTTTGCTGTTTTTTCTCAAAATGAAAAAATAGACAGACTCACTGTTCAATTAGCCTACCTAAAAGCCGACACTACAAAAGTAGAAGTGTCGCTTATGCTTATAAATGAACTTTACGAGAACAACAATCACAGTAAGGCCTTACTTTTTATTGATGAAACGTCTAAACTCTCTGAAACGCTTCATTACACTAGAGGTTTAGCTGAAAGCAGCTACTACAGAGCTTTAATTTATGCCAATCGTAATGATTACTACAATGCTATTGATAGTTATGAAAAGTCTAGAGACCTATACCTACAATTAAAAGACACCTTAGGCGTAGCACGTGTGAGTAACCGTATTGGCCATATAGAACTAAAGCGAGGCAACTACAAAACCGGCTTACAAAATTCACTATCCGCTATTGATATTTTTGAAATGCTCTCTTTAAAACACGAGCTGAGTTCTGCCTATAATAATCTTGCCGAAGCTTATTATAAAATCAACCAGATTGATGAAGCTATAGCGTTTAACTTTAAAACCTTAGAGGTTAGAAAACAAATACTAGATACCGAGGGGATAAAAACCACGACAATAAATATTGCTGAACTTTATTCCGTTTTGCAAGAACACCGAAGAGCTATTCATTATTATGAAGATGCTTTAGCGCTTTTAGACCCTTTGGAAGATCAGAAATTACGAGGTGAAATCCTTCCTAAAATAGGAACGGAATACTTACGTTTTAAAGAATACGATAAGGCTTCAGAGTATTTAAACGAAGGTTTAGTCTATAACCGTAAATACAACAACAAAACAGGTTTATTAGATGCGCTAAATGCTGTAGGAAACTTAAATATTAAAAATAACAAGCTTAGTATTGCTGAAGAACAGTTAAGTGAAGCCCATAGTATTGCAACAGAACTTAACCACAATCCCGCACTTTTAGAGAACTATAAACTCCGTATGAGTTTAGACTCTATACGCGGTAATTACCAAAAAGCTTTTACCTGGCAAAGTAAATATTACGCGCTTAAAGCCACACTGAATAAAATAGAAATGCCCGTTGTTCCTAAGCATATTGAGCACCTAGATCTTATTGCTAATACTTCAGAAGCAAAAAAAACTACAGACAACACAAAGCTTGCAGTACCAACAAAAGATAAGCCTTATGTTTTATACAGTTCTATAACCCTTGCCTTGTTGTTAATGCTATTTTTAGCCTTTACGCTCTTAAAACTTAAAGCGCATAAAGACGCTATTAAAGCCCATCAACTCAAGTTGGCTGAAGCGAAGACAAAAACGGAAAGCATCTTAGAAAAAACGCAACATTTGGAAGAAGTTAACCAAGTGAAGGATAAATTATTTTCTATTGTATCTCACGACTTAAAAGATTCAATATCCTCAATAAAAGCGTTTATAGACCTCTTAACTGAAGATAATATCTCTAAAGAAGAGTTTTTTGAATTAATTCCGGAGTTAAGCGAAAATGCGAACAATGCCTCTTCCCTATTATTTAATTTACTGAATTGGTCCAAATCGCAACTACAAAGTTTAGAACCTAAACCTGAAGTTTTTAACATACAAGAAGTCTTTCATACTAAGATAGCCTTAGTAGAACAAAAGATAGAAAACAAACGTATTGTTCTGAATGATGAATCGCAGTACGACTTAATTTATGCCGACCGTAGTATGGTAGAAATTGTAATCCAGAACTTAATTACCAATGCGGTTAAATTCAGCAGAACAGGAGATGTTATAACCATTTCTAATCGTGAGGTCGACGGAAACTGTCGTATTACTATAGAAGATACCGGAGTTGGTATTGCTCATGGTAATATTTCCAAATTATTTGCAGCCCATAAAAACTTTACAACTAAGGGTACTAAAAATGAAAAAGGTACCGGCTTAGGGCTTTCTATTGCTAAGGACTTAGTAGAACTTAATAATGGTAAGATTTGGGTGGAAAGTATAGAAAACGTAGGAAGTAAATTTTACGTTGAACTCCCAAAGTCAGAATTTAAAGCTTAAGCCCAATACCTAAGCTTTAAATTCGTTTCTTTTCTTTCTATTTTTTAGGCAAGAATACTTCTGCCATCATACAACGAGCACTACCTCCACCACAAGTTTCAATAGTCTCTAAAGAACTCGAAATAATAGGACAATACTTTTCTATGTTGGCCACTTGTGTTGCTGTTAAACTCTGGTGTGCCGCTTCACTCATTACTAGATATTGCTGATCATTGGCGCCTAACAACTGTAGCATATTTCCAGCAAAATTGTGCATTTGAGCTTCAGTAATAGAAATGATTTCTTTTCCTTCTTGCTTTAAATGCTTCACTACATTTTTACGCTCCTTTTTATCATCAATACTATCTAAGCAAATCACAGCAAACTGATCTGCAATACACATCATAACATTGGTATGGTAAATTGGCAAGCGTTCGCCATCTACAGATTGGTAAGCTGTAAAAATAACGGGACTATATTCAAAATCTTCGCAGAATTCAATAAACAATTCTTCATCCGCTCTAGGTGATAAAGCACAGTAGGCTTTTCTATTGGTACGGTCTAGAATAACACTCCCAGTACCTTCTAAAAAGTAACCTTCATGTTCTGCAGAAGTATAGTCTATAATATTCTCAATTAAAAACCCTTCTTCTTCAAGTCTTACAAAAATTTCATCTCTACGTTCTCGTCTTCTATTTTCTGCAAACATAGGATACTTGCCCACATCACCATTACTATGAAAACTCACCCAATTGTTAGGAAAAATAGAGTCTGGCGTATCGTTTAAAACATCATCATTTTCTACAATAACCTGAATTCCGACCGCTCTTAATTTTTCAACAAAAGCATCAAATTCTTCCTGAGCTTTGGCGTTAATTTCGGCATTTTTAAGATCTAAATCTTCTTGAAAATAATTGTTAACTGCGGTTTGTTCATTCATCCTGAAGTTGATAGGACGAATCATCAATATCGTATTTGTTGTTTGTTGCATTTATTATAAAATAGGGGTAAATAATGAAATGCGAAGTTATAATTTTTTAAGCGAAAATAAAGTTAAAACTAAGCTTGTTCTTCTAACCACTTTAAAGCCTCTTCACGTTCCCTAAAGGTTTTTATATTCCACTTACTTTCTCTGTTAATGTTGATTAAAACATCCGTCGCCAACTTAGAGGCATAAACCTTATTTACCACTGCAATGGCCTTAGTCACATCGTGATTAACAATATTTTTTTGGGCTTCAAACGTATAGGTATACGAGTGTTTTTTATTTACCAAGAGGGCAAAGGGTGCCTCAAGATGATCCATGAGAAATTTATGATAATCTACAACCATGTCAACGTCCATGATTACGCCTTCGTTAATAATAACTTCAGCGAGTTTAGGGTTAAGAATACTGATCTCCCCAAAGCTTAATTTATAGGTCTTCATGTCAATAAATATAAGTAAATTTAGCTCAAATTCTCTGTTATGAAAAAACTCTTTGTACTCGCCTTATTACTAGTTGCTTGTAAAAAAAATAAGGTTGATAAACCTGAAGTTTCTTACAATTTCACTACCGTTTTTGAGCAAAGTGAAGGTCATAAAACGGCAACTTACCAAGAAACCATTGCCTATTATAACGCTTTAGCTGAAACCTACCCTCAAATTTCATTACAAGAGATGGGAGAAACCGATGCCGGCAAACCTTTACACGTCGCTACATTTAATAGTACAGACACCCCTACTGATTTTGAAGTTTTAAGACAGAAGCAGCAAATTCTCTTCATTAATAATGGAATTCATCCTGGGGAACCCGACGGTATTGATGCCACCATGATGTTATTTAGAGATTGGGCCCAAGGTAAAATAGAGTCGCCTTCAAATACGGTTATTGTTACCATCCCTATATATAATGTTGGAGGTAGTTTAAATAGAAATGCAAACTCTAGAACCAACCAAAATGGTCCTGAAACCTATGGCTTTAGAGGAAATGCTAGAAACTATGACTTAAATCGTGATTTTATAAAGTCGGACACCAAGAACGCACAAACTTTTGCTGAGATTTTCCACATGGTACAACCCGATGTTTTTATAGATACTCATGTGAGTAATGGCGCCGATTACCAATATACATTAACCCATTTATTTACACAGCACAATAAATTAGGTGGCCCCTTGGGGAACTACATCCATAAAACAATGATGCCTACTTTAGAGGAAAAGCTAGCTAAAAAGTCTTGGGACATTACGCCCTACGTTAATGTTTTTAATCGGACACCAGAAACAGGCTTTACACAATTTTTAGACAGCCCTCGTTATTCTACCGGCTATACGTCTTTATTCAATACTCTAGGAATGATGGTTGAAACGCATATGCTTAAACCCTACAAGCAACGTGTCGAAGGCACCTATGAATTGCTTAAAAGTATGATTGAAATTACAGACGAACAAAGTTCTGAAATAAAAGCCCTTCAGCGCGAACAACAGAACTTATGGTATGCAGGTGCAAGCTACCCGTTGCAATGGGAAGTAGACAGCACAAAATCATCAACGCGAGAATTCAAAGGTTATGAAGGCCATAGCATTGTAAGTAATTTTACCGGAGCAGAACGTTTAAAATATAACCGAGACGAACCTTACACCAGACCTATCGCCTATCAAGATTATTTTACAGCAAAAGATTCGGTTACCATACCTAAAGCCTATGTTATCCCACAAGGTTGGCATCACGTCCTAAGCTTATTAAATCGTAATAATGTGCAGTACCAAACCTTATCTAAAGACACCCTTATTACGGTAGAATCTTATAAAATTAGTAATTATAACACGAGAAAGACCCCATATGAAGGTCATTATGCGCATTACAATACTCAGGTTAGTTCCACCTTAATAAACAAGACTTTTAGAAAAGGAGATTATTTGGTTCCAACAGATCAATATGCCCTACGTTATCTTATTGAAACCTTAGAGCCTATGGCTGTAGATTCTTTTTTTAATTGGAATTTCTTCGATACTATTTTACAGCAAAAGGAAGGATTTTCGCCTTATGTATGGGAAGATAAAGCTGAAGAGCTTCTAAACAACAATCCCAACTTACAAATGGAATTTAATGTAAAAGTTAGTTATGATGAAGCCTTTGCCAACAATTGGTATGCGCAATTAGATTGGCTACACAAACAAAGTAAGTATTACGAGAAGGCCCACTTACAATATCCTATATATCGTATTACGGAGTAATGCCCTAAGTTTTAGTAGATCCTTTTAATGCCGTTGCCTTTAATAAAAGCAACGGTTTAAGGCATAACATTTTTAAAACGAGAAGTACTATGGCTTCAGACTTAAAAGCCCTATACCAAAATACGAATATTAGCGTAGCTGTTTTCTAAAGCTTCTTGAGACGCTTTTTCATTTAGCCATTCGACCTTAGTTATCCCTTCATTTTCTTGAGGCGACAAAGTACCGCTAAAAGTCGTTTTCATTTCAAACCAATGGGTGACTTTTATCTTATGCTTTCCGTTTCGTTTAAAGATATGGTAGGTGGTTTGTAGAGGCTTTGTAATCTTTAAACCCTCGACCCCTGTTTCCTCTTCAACTTCCCGTATTGCCGTTTCTTCAATGGTTTCTTTACGTTCGGCCTTACCTTTTGGCAGATCCCATTTATCATTTCTATAGATAAACAAGACCTCATTCTTATCGTTATAGACTTTTCCACCTCCGGCGACTACATTAGGTAAAAGCTTTAAAAACTTTTTCAGCAGCTTCTCTTCATTCTTATGAATTAAATGCACAGCCTTTAAATCCGTACGGTTTAAGGTCTTTATAACCTTGCCTATATTTACGGACTTTAAAAGAAAGGATTTAAAATCGGTTTCTTTCTTATTCTCAGTGGTTAAAATGATGGGTTTATCACCTACATATATTGTGTACATCCTTTAGTTGGTTTCAACATTATATATGTAAAAATATTATTTTTTTCGAGAAAGTATTTGAAATGAAAATTTAATTAATTTAAAATTTCTTAAGATTGAAAAATCATTATTTTTGTAATATGATTTTTAACAAAGACACCGCCAAAAAAACAGCCGAAGTTTTATTGCAAATCAATGCTATAAAATTACAACCCGAAAACCCGTTTACTTGGGCTTCTGGCTGGAAATCTCCTATTTATTGCGATAACAGAATTGTTTTATCGTTTCCACAAATTAGAAACTATATCCGCGCGACTATAGCAAAAAACATAGAAGACCTTTATGGTAAGCCCGATGTTATTGCTGGGGTTGCTACCGGCGCTATTGGTATAGGGGCCCTCGTTGCTGAATATTTAAATTTGCCTTTTGTATATGTTAGACCAGAAGCAAAAAAGCACGGCCGCCAAAACCAAATTGAAGGTTATATTGAAAAAGGACAAACCGTTGTTGTTGTAGAAGACCTTATTAGTACAGGGATGAGTAGCCTTAATGCTGTTCAAGCTTTAAAAGAAGCTGAAGTAAACATTAAAGGTATGGTAGCCATCTTTTCTTACGGATTTGATGTTGCCAAAAAGAATTTTGAAGAGGCTGATGTTGAATTGCATACCTTAGGTAATTATGAAAACTTGTTAGAGCAAGCTGTAGACACCTACTATATTACCACTGAGCAACAAAATATTTTAGCCAAATGGAATGCCAACCCTAGTGCTTGGTCACCACAATA
The DNA here is from genome assembly GCF_042675845.1 of Winogradskyella rapida. Taxonomy (NCBI): domain Bacteria; kingdom Pseudomonadati; phylum Bacteroidota; class Flavobacteriia; order Flavobacteriales; family Flavobacteriaceae; genus Winogradskyella; species Winogradskyella rapida. Next base: position 52,811 of record NZ_JBHTKM010000048.1, read on the forward strand.
AATTGATGACGTCAATCTTTTAAAGAAGTCGTTAGTCTTAATACGCCTTAAGACTCACCATATAAAACACAACTATGAAATTAGAATCTCCTAAAGTTACTTTAGACCAATCCGCAGAAACCACTTTTAATTTTCTTTCTGACATTAAAAACTTTGAAAGCTTAATGCCTGAAAACATTAGTAAATTTGAAGTTTTAGACACGGATAAATTTTTATTTGCTCTAAAAGGCATGCCTGATATTATCTTAAAGAAAAAGGAAGCCGTACCCCACTCTAAAATTGTATTAGGTGCTGCAGGTGGAAAATTAGACTTCGCTTTAATTGCAGATATCAACGAAGTCGCCGAGCAAAAAACAGAGGTTCAGTTACATTTTGAAGGCGATTTTAATGCTATGATGGCCATGATGATTAAGAATCCTATTAGTAAATTTATGGAAACCTTAGTCACTAAAATGAAAACCGCTATTTAAAGCAAGACGTATAAGTTTGGATTTAGTATAACAGTTTTACTTCTTTCAGATCGAAATATTTAATAATGTCATCCTCGGTCCAAACTTGTAACTGTCCCGTTTCCGTAATGCCTTGAATTATTCCGGCAAACCGCTGGTCATCCGCCCCCAAAAACGTTGAGGGTTTATCTTTTCTAAACAGTAGACTTTCATACTTATACTTCAGATCCTCTAACTGTCCCGATTCCAAAATCTCGAAATAAATTTGCAGTTGTTTTAAAACTTCAGCAAGCACTTCATCTTTATCATATAATATCCCCGTTAATACACTCATTGACGACGCTTGGGGTAAATTCTCGAATAGTTTCTGATTGACATTGAGTCCAAATCCAATAATAGACCCTTGCAATTGGTTATTTTTTATGACATTTTCAATCAATATTCCACAGATCTTACGGTTGGCTGACAAAATGTCGTTGGGCCATTTTATCCGTAATTGCGGAATTTTAAAGTGACTTAAAGCCGTGCTTATGGCTAAAGCCACCGTCATACTAATATAAAACTGATCTGTAACTTTAAAATTTGGTATTCTTTTAAACACACTAGCAGTAAGGTTTTTACCCGCTTCAGCGTGCCACTCTGCTCCCATTTGTCCCTTCCCTTTGGTCTGCAAATCGGCCGCAACTACTGTATAATCCTTGGGTAAGGACACTGCTGCCAAATCTTTGAGATAGCTATTTGTAGAGTCAATGGCATTAAGTTTGATTATGTACATTTAATACGCAAATTTATTTTATAGTTTTCTTATGACATTATGCGCCTACAAGAACTAAAAAAATAATAACTTTGCATAAAATTATAACAAATTAATGACGAAAGATAAAATACCTACAGACCAACTCATTACAGCTATCATCGGAGGCATCGAGGAAGTTAAAGGAAAAGAGATAACAATATTAGATTTACGAGAAATAGAAAATACTGTTTGTGATTATTTTATTGTTTGTGAAGGTTCTTCAAACACACAAGTAAACGCCATCGTCAATTCCGTTCAAAAACAAGTTAGTAAATCCCTTAAAGACAAGCCTTGGCATGTTGAAGGGACAGATAATGCAGAATGGGTTTTGATGGATTACGTAAACGTTGTGGTGCATGTGTTTCAAAAACATATTAGAGAATTTTACGATATTGAAGAACTTTGGGGAGACGCAAAGGTTACCCAAATAGAAACGAGTTACTAAATAAAGGACATGCTTAATGGCTAAAGACAATAAAACCCCAAACAAAAAACCTAAATTAAATCCGTATTGGATTTACGGAATTATCATTGCCGTTTTCATTTCTATTCAGATTTTTTCTGGTGGATTTGGAGAATCTACAGGGACACAAACTACTCCGGCACAGTTCTTAGATTACTTAGAACAAGGACAAGTTGATAAAATTGAAATTGTAAATAAACGAGAAGCTCGTGTTTTCTTAACTAAGGAAGCACAAACACAAGCGCCTCATAAAAACACAACTTCAAAATCTATAATTCCTTCGGTAAACGCATCTCCTAATTACAAATTTGAATTTGGTGATCTTCAGAATTTCGAAAAACAAGTTAATGAAGTTATCCAAACCAATAATTTAGATACGGAATTAGTTTATGAAACAGAGCATAATGTATGGGGCGATTTTCTCCTAACCTTATTACCTTTTGTTTTAATTATAGGTGTTTGGATTTTTATTATGCGTAGAATGTCTGGTGGCGGCGGAGGCGGCGCTGGAGGACAAATCTTCAACATAGGAAAGTCTAAAGCAAAACTCTTTGATGAAAAAATAGACACGAAAACCTCTTTTAAAGATGTTGCCGGTTTAGAAGGTGCTAAAGAAGAAGTTCAAGAAATTGTAGATTTCTTAAAGTTCCCAGAAAAGTATACAGCTTTAGGAGGTAAAATTCCAAAAGGAGCCTTACTTGTAGGACCTCCAGGAACAGGAAAAACCTTATTAGCAAAAGCGGTAGCAGGTGAAGCTAAAGTACCATTCTTCTCTTTATCAGGATCTGATTTTGTAGAGATGTTTGTTGGTGTTGGTGCCTCTCGTGTAAGAGACTTATTTAAGCAAGCCAAAGAAAAATCACCATCTATTATCTTTATTGATGAGATTGATGCTATTGGTAGAGCTAGAGGAAAAAACAACATGTCGGGTTCTAACGACGAGCGCGAAAACACTCTTAACCAACTCTTAACAGAGATGGATGGTTTCGGAACAAACACTAATGTTATTGTTTTAGCGGCAACCAACAGAGCCGATGTTTTAGATAGCGCTTTAATGCGTGCTGGTCGTTTTGATCGTCAGATCTATGTAGACTTACCGGATGTTAGAGAACGTCAAGAAATTTTTGAAGTGCATTTACGTCCACTTAAAAAAGAAGAGACTTTAGATATTGATTTCTTAGCGAAGCAAACCCCAGGATTTTCTGGAGCAGATATTGCTAATGTTTGTAATGAAGCTGCTTTAATTGCCGCTAGAAAAGGTAAAAAATCAGTTAACAAACAAGATTTCTTAGATGCTGTTGATAGAATTATCGGTGGTTTAGAAAAGAAAAATAAAATTATTACTCCAGCAGAGAAACGTGCGGTTGCTTTCCATGAGGCGGGCCATGCTACGGTAAGTTGGATGTTAGAACATGCTGCGCCTTTAGTGAAGGTTACAATTGTTCCTAGAGGACGTTCTTTAGGTGCCGCTTGGTACTTACCAGAAGAGCGTTTAATTGTACACCCAGAGCAGATGCTAGACGAAATGTGTGCAGCATTAGGAGGTAGAGCTGCAGAGAAAGTTATTTTTGATAAGATTTCTACTGGTGCTTTAAGTGACTTAGAAAAAGTGACTAAGCAAGCCCGTGCCATGGTTACGGTTTACGGTCTTAGCGATAAGGTAGGAAACCTAACGTACTACGATTCTTCAGGACAATCTGAATACGGGTTTACAAAACCTTACAGTGAGAAAACTGCTGAACTTATTGACCAAGAAATCTCTGATATTATTGAAGAGCAATACCAACGTGCTATCACTTTATTAGAAAATAATAAAGACAAATTAACAGAGTTAGCAGAGGTCTTATTAGACAAAGAAGTCATCTTTAAAGACAACCTTGAAAAGATCTTCGGGAAGCGTGCTTTTGAAACTCCAGTGCTTAAAAGCGAAGAAGAAGAATAGGCGCTCATCTCCCATAAATCATATAAAAAGCTTAAATTAACTCTGTGTTAGTTTAAGTTTTTTTATATTTGAAGATAACACACCACACTAGGATTAATAGCAATTATTGAATGAGCATATTTAGTAAATTCTTCGGAAGAAAATCTGAAAAAACTGAAGAAAACATACCAAATCATGAGCGGGGCAAATACATGCCTGAAATGAAGCTACCTGTAGATGAACGTTTTACAATTAATTTTAAAGCGAATGGTGGTAAATTTTTATATTGCGAAAATATAGAAGAAGTACAAGAAAGTTTCAATGCCATATTAGAAGAAAATCAATGGCATAATGATAAAGTCTTTATTATAGATCCACGTTTGGCTGAGTTATTTAAGGATTTTAATTTAAATGCCTCGCACAATCCTTCTGAAAGCACTTATTTTTTATCTACCTGTGAATATTTAATTTCTGACGACGGATCCTTATTAATTTCGTCCAACCAAATCGCAGAGAAAAAATTAATTGAATTACCAGATAACTTCATTATCTACGCCACTACAAGTCAGTTTGTAGAGACTATTGGCGAAGGCTTAAAAGGAATCAAAGCGAAAAGCACCACAAAAATTCCGACTAACATTACCACTATTAAACATTTTAAAACTGCAGACGATAAGGACTTCTTGACTTATGGTAGCAGCTCTAAAAATTTATACCTACTCTTACTAGAAGATTTATAATGAAAGAGTTAGCAATAAGAGCCCTCTCTGGGGCTATCTATGTCGTATTACTTATAGGTTCCCTATACGCTCAGAATACATCAGTCATTTTAATTGGACTTTTTGGCCTCATCTGTCTTACAGAGTTTAGCCGTCTTATCCATTTAAAATCTTTTGTACAATACATTATCTTTTTAGTGATCTATGGTGGTTTCTGGTATATGAGTGTATATAACACCACAGACCTTATAGCCAATGAAGCTATTAAAATCTTATTGGTTATTACCATCTTTGTCAACCTGATCTTAATAAAAGATGTTTTTACCGCTAAGAAAATTCCACTTTTCGAATCTAAGCGCCATATTGTAACCGCATTCTACTTAACAAGTGGTTTTGTGTTTATGATGCTTATCGCAAATTATCAAGATGAATTTACCCCTTTTATGCTCTTAGGTGCATTTATTCTTATTTGGGTGAATGACAGTGCAGCGTATTTAGTAGGTAAGAATTTTGGTAAACAAAAACTATTTCCGAGTATATCTCCTAAAAAAACAGTTGAAGGATTCCTAGGCGGTTTATTCTTTTCTTGCGTGTCTAGTTATTTTATTACCGTCTACGCGCATAGCTTAGGCCTAACCTTAAGCTACACTTCATGGCTTATTTTAGCTATTATTGTTAGTGTTTTTGGTACATTTGGCGACCTAATAGAGTCGAAATTTAAACGTCAAGCAGGTGTTAAAGATAGTGGCGTTATAATGCCAGGACACGGAGGACTGTTAGATCGATTAGATAGTATTATCTTTGCAGTACCATTTATATATTTATTCATAAGAATTTTAAAGTATGTTTCATAAAGAAGGCCATAAAATTATTTTTACAACGTTAGTTATTGTTGTTGCTTCATTTTTTCTCATTGATGGGTTTGTTACAACAGAATGGCTCAGAACCAGCTTAATGCTTTTGGTTTTAGGCTTCTTTATACTCATCCTACAGTTTTTTAGAAACCCTAAACGTAACACCCACCCAGAAGTCTCACAGGCCTTATCTCCTGTTGATGGTAAAGTGGTTGTTATAGAAGAAGTACAAGAAAATGAAGTATTTAAAGACAAACGTATTCAGGTATCTGTCTTTATGTCTCCGGTAAACGTCCATGTAACACGCTACCCAATTTCTGGTAAAGTCACTTATAGTAAGTACCACCCAGGAAAATATTTAGTGGCATGGCATCCTAAAGCCAGTGAAGAAAACGAACGTACAACGGTAGTGGTTGAGAACGCTAATTTTGGTAAAATTCTATACCGCCAAATTGCTGGGGCTTTAGCCAAGCGTATTGTAAATTATGCAAAAGTAGATGCGACTGCACAACAAGGTGCCGATTCAGGATTTATTAAATTTGGGTCGCGAGTAGATTTATTCTTACCTTTGCATGCTGATATAAAAGTAGAACTGAACCAAAAAGTTCGTGGTGGTGAAAGCATCATTGCAGAAATAAAATAATGACTTCCAAAAAAGATTTAGATATCGAATTTAAGAATGCTGTAGATCTTGTAAATGATCATACAGATCCTTTTCCTGCAGACTTTCTATTACGCCTCTATGCTTACTACAAAAAAGCAACTAGTAATTACGACAGACCAAGCAGCCGTAAACCTATTATTAATGCTTTTAAGGCCAATGCGCTATTTCAAATTAAAAATATTAGTAGAGAGCAAGCTAAAGTAGAATATATTAATCTCGTTAACACCTATTTTCTTTATAGAAAGTAATGGACGAGGACCATTGCAATCCTCTTTCTTAAACAAAAAAAATAGGACGCTCACAAAAAGGAGCAATCCTACTTTAGTATCTTATCCTACATTAAAAGGATTTTATTTCAAATTTAAACCTATCGTTTTTTCTTAGTCTCTAATAAGAGGCATCGTTGAACAACGCAATAAACCTTCTTGTTTTGCTATTTCAGCATAGGCTACTTCTTCAACTGTAAATCCATTTTCGCGCAACCAAGAATTTAATCGCGTAAAATTCTTTTCAGAAATCACAACATCTTCTGAAATTGAAAAGATGTTACTATTCATATTATACATTTCATCCTTAGTAATTTCGAAAATATTCTCTTTACCAAAGAAATCCACTAACCATTCGTATTCGCGCTCTACTAAGAACCCATTTTTATGAAGTATAGCTTTATCTTTTCCTATAGGTTGAAAACAACAGTCTAAATGAAGTGCATTTTCCTTAGGATCTGTATTAGATTTACGAAGCTCAAAAGACTTCACTGTTTTTTCAGGAAACACCTCTTGAAGCGCAATCACAGCATCCATATTAGTCCGTGCGGTTATATAATCGGAGTAATCTGCCCCAGAGTACGTTCCTATAAAAATATAATCGTTATAAGGCATAATATCACCACCTTCTACGTGACATTCTTCGGGAAGTTCAATTATATGATCCGTTCCTATTTGATCTAATACATGCTGAATTGCTTCGTACTCACGCTCACGATCGGGTAAAATATTCGCTTTTACCAATTTATCTTCTATGACAAAGGCGATATCTCTTGAAAAAATTTGGTTGTAATCTTGGATCACTTGCGGTCTATAAACAGTTACATCGTACTTTTCTAGTACTGCTGCCACAGCTTCCATTTCAGCTACCATATCAGCTTCTTTAGGATAAGTCCCTGCTTTGATATGCTGAATAGATTTAGGATCATAAGCCTCTTCTAATGACGGAATAGGTCCATTGCTTTCCGCAGTTCCTAATATGACAGCTTTTAGTTTAGAGGTTTCGTTTTCTATGTTTAATTTCATGTGGTCGTATCTATTAGTTATTTAGAATAATGCGCTATGTTTTAAAAACATTATTTAGAGATGCGTTTAGAGTAGGTGCTTTAAGCCAGAACTTTTGACTATTTTATGACTCTCATATTTGGTCAAAACCTAGCATGACATTCTACACTATCGCTAGTCCAAAAATAAAAAAAGCTTCATAATAAATATGAAGCTTTTTAATATTCTCTACGAATAAATTATCTTTCGTTAACAGGTACAAACGGTCTGTATGTTTCTCCTGTATACAATTGTCTTGGACGACCAATTGGTTCTTGTTTTCTTCTCATTTCTTTCCACTGTGCAATCCAACCTGGTAAACGACCTAAGGCAAACATCACCGTAAACATCTCTACAGGAATTCCCATAGCTCTGTAAATAATACCAGAATAGAAATCTACGTTTGGATATAATTTTCTATCTACGAAGTATGGATCTTCTAAAGCTTCTTTCTCTAAACCTTTAGCAATATCAAGAATTGGATCTTCAATTCCTAAATCAGATAACACTTCATCAGCGGCTACTTTAATAATCTTAGCTCTTGGATCAAAGTTTTTATACACACGGTGTCCAAAGCCCATAAGACGGAAAGGATCGTTTTTATCCTTAGCTTTAGCCATATACTTTTTAGTATCACCACCATCTTCTTTAATGGCTTCTAGCATTTCTAATACCGCTTGGTTAGCACCACCATGTAATGGTCCCCAAAGCGCAGAGATACCAGAGGCTAAAGACACAAAAAGACCGGCATGAGATGAACCTGTAATTCTAACCGTAGACGTAGAACAGTTTTGCTCGTGATCTGCATGTAAAATTAAAAGCTTATCTAAAGCATTAACAAGAATAGGATTTTGTTTGTACTCTCCGTTAGGACTCTTAAACATCATCTTTAAGATGTTCTCTACATATCCTAAGTTATCATCTCCATATTCTAATGGTAAACCTTGCTTCTTACGCATTGTCCATGAAACAATTACAGGGAATTTACCTAAAATTGTAACAATAGAATTATACATTGCTTCTTCTGAAGCGACATCTACTGAAGATGGGTAAAACGCCGTAAGTGCACTAGTTAATGACGATAACACGCCCATTGGGTGTGCTGATTTAGGGAAGGCATCTAAGATTTTCTTTAAATCATCATCTACAACTGAATGCGACTTGATGTCTTCATGAAACTGATCTAATTTTTCTTTGTTTGGTAATTCTCCGAAGATTAATAAATAAATAACTTCTAAGAAATCGGCTTTTTCAGCAAGTTCTTCAATAGAATATCCTCTATATCTTAAGATTCCTTTTTCACCATCTAGAAATGTAATAGCACTTTCACAACTTCCAGTATTTTTAAAACCTGGATCTATGGTGATTACTCCATTGGTAGCAGTTCTTAAACTTTTAATATCTATTGCGACTTCCTTTTCTGTTCCTATAACAACAGGAAATTCATACTTTTCACCATTAATTTCTAATGTAGCTTTATCTGACATATTTTCTCTACGGATTTTAATAAATTATAAGAACGTAAATTTACGAAATCTCAATCGATTTAGAAAGGAGATTTATAATGCTTTTAACAAATTAAATAGATCTTACAGGCTATTGAAACTAATTAAGTCTTATCGGCAATTATAGCTCCCGTTTCTAAGGCTCTATTCTTAGATTACACCACTTATAACTTGCAGCGTACAAAGCCTTAAAAGTGATGTATTCCCTAATACGAAGGCATAAAAAAACCATCTAACACTAAGTTAGATGGTTTTTTTATTTGGATAGGCTTTAAAAGCTTATGCCTTTATTTTAAAAGCATTTTCACCAGGAAAATAAGCAACATCTCCTAACTGCTCTTCAATACGTAATAATTGGTTGTATTTAGCCATACGATCACTACGTGAAGCCGAACCTGTTTTAATCTGACCACAGTTTAACGCTACAGCTAAATCTGCAATTGTGTTATCTTCAGTTTCACCAGATCTGTGAGACATTACAGATGTGTAACCTGCATTATGTGCCATATTTACAGCAGAAATAGTTTCTGTTAAAGTTCCGATTTGGTTCACTTTAATTAAGATAGAATTCGCGATACCTTCTTTAATACCTCTTTCTAAACGCTCTACATTAGTTACAAATAAATCATCACCAACTAATTGTACTTTATCTCCAATTAATTCAGTTAAATATTTGAAACCTTCCCAGTCGTTTTCATCCATACCATCTTCAATAGAAATGATTGGGTATTTACCAGCTAATTCAGCTAAATATTCAGCTTGTTCTTTACTTGTTCTGATAACTCCTGAATCTCCTTCAAACTTCTTGTAGTCGTATTTACCATCCACAAAAAATTCAGCAGAAGCACAATCCAAAGCGATCTTCACTTCGTCTCCAAATTTATAGCCAGCATTTTCAACAGCTTTTGCAATAGTATCTAAAGCATCTTCAGTTCCCCCTGCTAAGTTTGGTGCAAATCCACCTTCATCTCCAACAGCAGTACTTAAATCTCTATCGTGTAATACTTTTTTAAGGTTATGGAAAATTTCAGTTCCCATTTGCATAGCGTGTGTAAAATTCTTCGCTTTTACAGGCATAATCATAAACTCTTGAAATGCGATAGGCGCATCACTATGAGAACCTCCATTGATGATATTCATCATTGGTAATGGTAAAGTATTTGCAGAAACTCCACCTACATATCTGTATAATGGCATCCCTAATTCATTAGCCGCCGCTTTAGCTACTGCTAAAGAAACACCTAAGATTGCATTAGCACCTAACTTAGATTTGTTTGGTGTACCATCTAATTCAATCATCATTTTATCTATAGCATTCTGTTCAAAAACAGACATACCTAACAATTCTTGAGCTATTTCAGAATTTACATTTTCAACGGCTTTTAGAACTCCTTTTCCCATATAGGTATCGCCACCATCTCTCAATTCTACAGCTTCATGCTCACCTGTAGAGGCTCCAGAAGGAACTGCTGCCCTACCCATAACACCATTTTCTGTAGTCACATCCACTTCTACTGTTGGATTTCCTCGAGAATCTAAAATTTGTCTTGCGTGTACATTAATAATAATACTCATTATTCTTGGTTTTAGTTAAGTTTGATTTTAAAATTTAATTTGTCATAAAAATTGTACAACACTTGAACAAAGTTCCGTGTTATATAAGCCTTAGAACTGTAACAAATTTACGAAAATCTTAAAGGCTATACTTGACAAAAATCATATTTATGATTAAAGTTTACGATATTGTTTTCGTAACTAAAAAAACGCAAGAATTTTTTGTTATCCTTGCGTTTTCTGTAGTGTTTATTTCTTAAGATTCTCAATAAATTGATCAAATAAGTATAAAGAATCGTTTGGCCCAGGACTTGCCTCAGGGTGGTACTGAACCGAATAACAATTTTTATCCTTAAGCTTAATACCTGCTACTGTATCATCATTTAAATGTACATGCGTAATCTCTACATTAGCATGAGCTTCCGTTTCTTCTCGATTAATAGCAAACCCGTGATTTTGAGACGTTATTTCTCCTTTTCCGGTAACAAGGTTTTTCACCGGGTGGTTAATACCACGGTGCCCATTGTACATTTTATAAGTTGAAATACCATTGGCTAAAGCAATGACTTGGTGTCCTAAACAGATTCCGAATAAAGGCTTATTCTTTTCAATGATAGTCTTAGCCACTTCTATAGCATCTACTAGCGGTTCTGGATCTCCAGGACCATTAGACAGAAAATAACCATCTGGTTGAAACGCTTCTAAATCTTCAAACTTACTATTGTAAGGAAACACTTTAATATAAGCATCTCTTTTTGCTAAGTTTCTTAAGATATTCTTCTTAATCCCTAGATCTAGAGCAGCAATTTTATAAGTGGCATTTTCGTCTCCAACAAAGTAAGGTTCTTTGGTAGATACTTTAGAGGCTAAATCTAAACCAACCATAGACGGAATGTCTGCGAGTTGTTTTTTAAGACCTTCAATATTATCTACATCCGTAGAGATAACCGCATTCATAGCACCGTGATCTCTAATATAACTAACTAAAGCACGTGTATCTACATCGGCAATAGCAAGCGTGTTATGTTTTTCAAAGAATTCTTCTAAAGACGCATCTCCTGCCGGACGCGAGTAGTTAAAGCTAAAGTTTTTACAGATTAACCCAGCAATCATAACTTCATCTGATTCTACTTCATCAGCCTTGGTTCCGTAATTTCCAATATGGGCATTTGTCGTTACCATTAACTGACCGTAGTATGATGGGTCTGTAAAAATTTCTTGATATCCAGTGGTACCTGTATTAAAACAGACCTCTCCAAAAGCAGATCCCTCTTTACCTATCGATTTTCCGTGAAAAATAGTTCCATCTGCTAAAAGGATAATCGCTTTCTTTCTTTGTTTATACTTCATGACTTAAATATGAGTTATTAAGCTGTTGTTATGTTTTATGTTTTATTTAAAAATGTCTTAGAACTTACTACAGACATCTCTTAATACTATACCTACTATAAAAGACTTATACGGTTACCTTTTAAGGTGACGTTAAAAACCTAAATAGGGTTTAAAGGTTATAAAACCATTTTTTAGACCTTTTTGCTCTGCGCTATTAAAGCTAAACCTAATTACCTAAACTTTTGCAAAAGTCCAAAAAAAAAGGATAAACTGAAACAGTTTACCCTTTATATTTATAAATGCTTATCCACATTTATTCTTCTTCGTTAGACGCCTTAGTTTCAGCAGCTGGAGCTGTTGTAGCTTTGCTACCACCTCTTCTACTTCTACGAGTCGACTTCTTAGGCGCTTTATCAGCGTTGTAAAGTTCGTTGTAATCAACTAACTCAATCATTGCCATATCAGCGTTATCACCTAAACGATTTCCTAACTTAATGATACGTGTATATCCACCTGGACGATCACCAATCTTTGGAGCTACATCTCTAAACAATTCTGCTACAGCACCAGTTTGTCTTAACTTAGCCATAACGATACGTCTGTTGTGAGTCGTATCTGTTTTAGATTTTGTAATCATAGGCTCTACAAACTGCTTTAAAGCTTTAGCTTTCGCTACTGTTGTGTTAATACGTTTGTGCTCAATTAAAGAACAAGCCATATTAGCTAACATTGACTTTCTATGCGCTGTTTGTCTTCCTAAGTGGTTGAATTTTTTTCCGTGTCTCATGACATTTTGTTTTAATCATCATCTTGCTACTACCCTTTTACGAGGAGCAAAATATGACGTATTAATCTTTATCTAGTTTATATTTACTTAAATCCATTCCGAAGTTTAACCCTTTAACATTTACTAGTTCTTCTAGTTCAGTTAAAGACTTCTTACCGAAGTTTCTGAATTTCATTAAATCATTTTTGTTGAAAGATACTAAGTCTCCTAAGGTATCTACTTCTGCTGCTTTTAAACAATTAAGTGCACGTACAGAAAGATCCATATCAACCAATTTGGTTTTCAATAGTTGTCTCATGTGAAGTGATTCTTCATCATAAGTTTCAGTCTGTGCAATTTCATCAGCTTCTAAAGTGATACGCTCATCAGAGAATAACATGAAGTGGTGAATTAATATTTTAGCCGCTTCCGTTAAAGCATCTTTAGGATTGATAGAGCCATCAGTTCTAATTTCAAAAACTAATTTTTCATAATCCGTTTTTTGCTCAACACGGTAATTTTCAATACTATATTTTACATTCTGAATCGGTGTAAAGATTGAATCTGTAAAGATGGTTCCGATAGCTGCTGAAGATTTTTTATTCTCTTCTGCAGGAACATAACCTCTACCTTTTTCAATAGTTAACTCCATATTGATGTTTACTTTAGGATCTAAGTTACAGATCACTAAATCCGTATTTAAAACTTGGAATCCTGAGATAAACTTCTGGAAATCTCCAGCTGTAATTTGATTTTGTCCTGAAATAGAAATTGTAACGGTTTCGTTATCTACTTCTTCTATTTGACGCTTAAAGTTAACTTGCTTTAAGTTCAATATCATTTCAGTAACATCTTCTACAACACCAGAAATGGTAGAAAATTCGTGATCTACACCTTCTATTCTAATAGAAGTGATAGCAAATCCCTCTAAAGAAGATAATAAAACTCTTCTTAAAGCGTTTCCTACTGTTAACCCGTATCCTGGTTCCAAAGGTCTGAATTCAAACTTCCCTTCAAAATCAGTAGAATCAATCATGATTACTTTATCAGGCTTCTGAAAATTTAATATTGCCATAGTTGTCTTCGTTTTAATTGCTATTTAGTTGCGCGATTTAAAAGTTTGAAGAAGACTTATAAATCCTTTGGCTAAATACCAATGTGATTATTTATTATTTAGAGTAAAGTTCAACGATTAACTGCTCGTTGATTTGTTCTGGAATCTGAATTCTTGCAGGGACAGCAACGTAAGTTCCTTCCATAGTATTCGTGTTCCAAGTAATCCATTCAAATACTTCACTAGAGTTAGCTAATGAATTTTGGATTGCTTCTAAAGATTTAGATTTTTCTCTTACTGCAACAACATCACCAGCTTTTAGTTGGTAAGAAGGAATGTTTACTTTTTCACCGTTTACAGTAATATGTCTGTGAGATACTAATTGTCTAGCTCCACTTCTAGAAGGAGAGATTCCCATTCTGTATACAACGTTATCTAAACGAGACTCACATAATTGAAGTAATACTTCACCTGTAATTCCTTTTGCAGAAGTTGCTCTTTTGAACATGTTTCTGAATTGCTTTTCTAAAATACCATAAGTATATTTAGCTTTTTGCTTCTCCATTAATTGAATAGAGTATTCAGATTTTTTACCACGACGACGGTTGTTACCGTGTTGTCCTGGAGGGTAATTTCTTTTTTCGAAGGCTTTGTCGTCTCCGAAGATAGCTTGTCCGAATTTACGGGCTATTTTAGTTTTAGGACCAGTATATCTTGCCATTTTAAATTGTTTTTTAAGAGTGATTCGTGAATTAAGGTCTTAATCTTATCCTTCAAGAATCGTGAATCTCTTATTAATACTTGTTAATATTTTTCAGTTTGCAAAATTACACAAAATAAACTAATACCAACACATAAATGCGAGATATTAGTTTATTAGGTAATTTTAATAAGTCAATCTAACTTAAATTGTTAGACCTCTGAATAATTTCAGATTAAACTCTACGTCTTTTTGGTGGACGACAACCGTTATGTGGTAATGGAGTTACATCGATGATTTCTGAAACTTCGATACCTGCATTGTGTATAGATCTAATAGCAGATTCTCTACCATTTCCTGGACCTTTAACGTATGCTTTTACTTTCTTTAATCCAGCTTCTTTAGCTACTGCTGCTGCATCTTCTGCGGCTAATTGCGCTGCGTAAGGAGTGTTCTTTTTAGAACCTCTAAAGCCCATTTTACCTGCTGATGACCAAGAAATAACGTCACCTTTTTTGTTTGTTAAAGAAATAATGATGTTGTTAAATGAAGCTGTAATGTGAGCTTCACCAATTGCATCTACTATAACTTTACGTTTTTTTGTACTTGCCTTTGCCATTTTATTTTTAGCTTTTAGTTTTAGTATATAGTCGCTAGAATCCTAAACCGTTAAATTTCAAACAGATTCTTTCCAACGTCTAAAGACTAAAGACTATTTATTACTTAGTTACCTTCTTCTTGTTAGCAACTGTTTTACGTCTTCCTTTTCTGGTACGTGAGTTATTCTTAGTACGTTGTCCTCTTAATGGAAGACCAACTCTATGACGAATACCTCTGTAACATCCGATATCCATTAATCGCTTAATGTTCATTTGAGTTTCAGAACGTAATTCACCTTCAATCTTAAATGTCCCAACAGCTTCACGGATTGCTCCAATTTCATCGTCAGTCCAGTCTTGAACTTTAGTGTTTTCGTCAACTTTAGCAGCTGCTAAAATTTCTTTTGCTCTACTTCTACCTACTCCGTAGATATAAGTCAAAGAGATAACTCCTCTTTTCTGTTTTGGTATGTCTACACCTGCAATTCTTGCCATAATTACCCTTGTCTTTGTTTGAATCTAGGATTCTTTTTGTTAATGACGTAAAGTCTACCTTTTCTGCGCACTAATTTACAGTCTGCGCTTCTTTTCTTTACTGATGCTCTTACTTTCATCGTATTAGTATCTATAGGTTATACGAGCCTTCGTTAAATCGTAAGGACTCATTTCTAATTTCACTTTATCTCCTGGCAACAATTTAATGTAATGCATACGCATTTTACCAGAGATATGTGCAGTCACTATATGACCATTTTCTAATTCAACACGAAACATCGCATTCGATAATGCTTCAATGATTGTTCCGTCTTGTTCTATTGCTGCTTGTTTTGCCATAATCTTATCTTATTGCGCAACCGCTTTTCTATTTTTACCTGTTTTCATTAAGCCGTCATAATGCTTATTTAATAAATAAGAATTAATCTGCTGCATGGTATCTATTGCTACACCCACCATAATTAATAGTGATGTACCTCCGAAGAATAATGCCCAACCTTGTTGTACGTTCATTAAGGATACAATAAATGCTGGAAAAATAGCTACCAACGCTAAAAATATAGAACCTGGTAACGTAATTTGTGACATCACTTTATCTAAGTACTCTGATGTTTCAGATCCTGGACGTATACCTGGGATAAACCCACCGCTACGTTTTAAATCATCGGCCATCTTATTTGTTGGTACTGTAATTGCTGTATAGAAATATGTGAAAATTATAATTAATAAAGCAAACATTAAATTGTACCAAAAACCAAATATATCAGAGAAGTTAGATTGCATCCAAACTCCAGTATCAGTATCCTTTAACCACGCTGACCCACCAATTAAACTTGGTACAAACATAATTGCTTGTGCAAAGATAATAGGCATTACACCAGACGCGTTTAACTTTAAAGGTAAAAACTGACGCGATCCAAAAACATTCTTTTCATATCCTCCTGTAGCGGTTCTTCTTGCGTATTGTACAGCTACTTTACGTACTGCCATTACTAAGAATATCGATCCAAGGATGATTAAGAACCAAATTACTAATTCAATAAGGATCATCATAAACCCACCATCACCTTCTAATCTAGAAGCTGCATTCTGAAGGAATGCTTGTGGTAAAGTTGCAATAATACCTACCATAATTAATAATGAAATTCCATTTCCGATTCCTTTATCTGTAATTTTTTCTCCTAACCACATTGCAAATACACAACCGGTTATTAAGATAATTACTGATGAGAAATAGAACATGTTTTCACTAAATCCAGGAACTAATAAAGCCCCCATTGAAGTGGCACCAGATAAACCTGGTATACTAGCTAAATATCCTGGTGCTTGTACAAGACAAATACCGATAGTTAACCAACGTGTAATTTGAGTGATCTTTTTCTGACCACTAGCACCTTCTTTTTGAAGTTTCTGTAAATAAGGAATCGCAATACCCATTAACTGAACAACAATGGAAGCAGAAATGTAAGGCATAATACCTAAGGCAAATACAGAGGCATTAGCGAATGCCCCTCCTGTAAATGCATTTAACAATCCTAATATTCCAGTATCCGTACCGGCTTGTAAACCACCTAGAGCATCGATATTGATTCCAGGTAATACAACCTGCGCACCAAAACGATAAACCAACAACAAACCTAAGGTTAGAATAATTCTATCCTTAAGTTCTGTGATTTTCCAAACGTTTTTTAATGTTTCTATTATTTTCATCCTAAAAATCTTATAAAGTTACAGCTTCACCACCAGCAGCTTCAATAGCAGCCTTTGCCGTAGCAGTAAATTTATGAGCAGTTACTGTTAATTTTGCTTTTAACTCACCTCTACCTAAGATTTTAACTAGTTCATTTTTACCAGCTAAACCTAAAGTTATTAATGTATCAAAATCAACACTACCTTCGATTTTCTTTTCGTCAACTAACCTTTGTAACGTATCTAAGTTAACACCTTGATATTCTACGCGGTTAATATTTGTGAAACCAAACTTAGGTACACGTCTTTGAATTGGCATTTGCCCACCTTCAAATCCTACTTTCTTAGAATAACCAGAACGAGACTTTGCTCCTTTGTGACCACGAGTTGCCGTACCACCTTTTCCAGAACCTTGTCCACGTCCTACACGCTTTCCTTGATTTTTTACTGAACCTTCTGCAGGTTTTAAATTACTTAAATCCATTCTTAAGTTATATTTTTAAGCTTCTTCTACAGAAACTAAATGTTCAACTTTCTTAACCATACCAAGGATGTTTGGTGTGGCGTCGTGCTCTACAACTTGTCCAATCTTTTTTAAACCTAAAGCTTCTAATGTAAGCTTTTGTCTTTTCGTACGATTGATTGCACTTTTTACTTTCTTTACTTTAATCTTTGCCATCTTATCCTATCGATTATCCGTTAAATACTTTTTCAAGTGAAATTCCACGCTCTTTAGCAACAGACTTAGCATCTCTTAATTGTAATAAAGCATCAAAAGTTGCTTTTACCACGTTATGAGGGTTAGATGATCCTTGAGATTTCGATAATACATCGTGTACACCTACTGCTTCAAGAACAACTCTTACCGCACCACCTGCAATAACCCCTGTACCAGGTGCTGCAGGGATGATGTTTACTCTAGCTCCACCGTATTTCCCTTTTTGTTCGTGCGGTATTGTGCCATTAAGAATTGGAATTCTTACTAAATTTTTCTTAGCATCTTCTACTGCTTTTGCAATAGCGGTTGCTACATCTTTAGATTTTCCTAATCCTTGACCTACAACATTTGTTTCGTCTCCTACAACAACGATTGCAGAAAAGCCAAACGCTCTACCACCTTTCGTTACTTTAGTTACACGCTGCACGCCAACTAAGCGATCTTTTAATTCTAATCCGCTTGGTTTAACAAGCTCTGCGTTTTTATATTTTTGATACATAATGTCTTAAAATTTAAGTCCTGCTTCTCTAGCACCTTCTGCTAATGATTTTACTCTACCATGGTATAAGTATCCACCTCTATCAAAAGAAATAGTTTCAACACCAGCTTTCAAAGCTTTTTCTGCTAGTGATTTCCCAACTAAAGCAGCTATTTCTGATTTATTACCTTCAGACTTTGCAATATCCTTATCTCTTGAAGATGCAGCAGCTAAAGTTTCACCAGTTACATCATTTACGAGTTGAGCATAAATTTCTTTATTACTTCTAAAAACAGCTAATCTTGGTCTTGTTTCAGTACCAGATACTACCTTACGGATTCTGCTTTTAATTCTTAATCTTCTTTCGTTCTTTGTCAATGCCATAACCTAATTATTAAGCTGATTTACCTGCTTTTCTTCTAATTTCTTCACCAACAAACTTGATACCTTTTCCTTTGTAAGGCTCAGGTCTTCTAAAGCCGCGAATCTTAGCTGCAACTTGACCTACTAACTGTTTGTCTAAAGACGTTAATTTAACTCTTGGATTTTTACCTTTTTCTGAAACTGTCTCAATAGTTACTTCTGGAGCGATGTCCATAACGATATTATGAGAAAATCCGATGGCTAAATCTAATTTTTGTCCTTGATTAGATGCTCTATAACCGACACCAACTAATTCTAGTTCTTTTGTCCATCCTTTAGAAACACCTTCTATCATATTAGCAATTAATGCTCTGTAAAGACCATGCTTTGCTCTTAAATCTTTCTTGTCAGAAGCACGCTCTAATGTAATTGTTGCGTCTTCTATTTTAATTTCAATATCCGAATACTCTTGAGTTAATTCACCTAATTTACCTTTAGCAGTAATTACGTTATCCTTAACTTCAACTGTTACACCTTCAGGAATTGTTATTGGGTTTTTACCTATTCTTGACATAATTTCCTGTTTTTAGTATACGTAACATAAAACTTCACCACCTACATTTTCTCTCTGCGCTTGTTTTCCTGTCATCACACCGTGAGACGTAGAAACAATTGCAATACCTAATCCGTTAAGGATTCTTGGCATTTCTTTAGATGAAGCATACTTACGTAAACCTGGTTTACTGATTCTTTGAATTTTTTTGATGACAGACTCTTTAGTCTCCTTGCTATATTTTAAAGCAATTTTGATTGTACCTTGTACAGTTGAGTCATCAAATTTATAACTTAAGATATATCCTTGATCGAATAATATCTTAGTTATTTCTTTTTTTAAGTTAGATGCAGGGATCTCAACCACTCTGTGATTGGCCTTAACTGCGTTTCTAACTCGCGTTAAATAATCCGCTATTGGATCTGTATTCATATGTATTAATTTGCGGTAGCGGTTTTCGACACTATTGTCAAACCTGAAACCAATTTATAATTTTACCAACTTGCCTTTCTTACACCCGGTATTAAACCTTGGTTAGCCATTTCTCTAAACATTACACGAGAAATTCCAAATTGTCTCATGTAACCTTTTGGTCTACCAGTAAGTTTACAACGGTTATGCTGACGTATTGGTGATGCATTTTTTGGTAATTTCTGTAACGCTTCATAGTCTCCAGCTTCTTTCAAAGCTTTTCTCTTCTCTGCATACTTAGCTACCGTTTTAGAACGCTTCACCTCACGGGCTTTCATTGATTCTTTAGCCATAATTAATTCTTTTTAAAAGGTAATCCTAATTCAGTTAATAATGACTTCGCTTCCTTATCGGTTTCCGCTGAAGTCACAAATGTAATATCCATTCCTGAAATTTTGTTTACTTTATCAATATCAATTTCTGGGAATATGATTTGTTCTACGACCCCAAGGTTATAGTTTCCACGTCCGTCAAAACCAGTAGCTTTGATTCCGTTAAAATCTCTAACACGTGGTAAAGCTGAAGTCACTAAACGATCTAAGAATTCATACATTTGCTCTCCTCTTAACGTAACTTTGGCACCAATTGGCATCCCTTTACGTAATTTGAAAGAAGCAACATCCTTCTTAGACATCGTTTGTATAGCTTTCTGTCCAGATATTTTTGTAAGCTCCTCTACTGCGTGATCGATTAATTTCTTATCCGCCACAGCAGCACCAACACCTTTAGATATTACTATCTTAGTAAGCTTAGGTACTTGCATTACATTTTTATATCCAAATTCTTCCGTAAGAGCAGGAACAACTTTGTCCTTATACTCTTGTTTTAATCTTGCAACGTAAGCCATAATTAAATTACTTCATTAGATTTTTTTGAAAATCTTACTTTATTATCACCATCCATTCTATATCCCACTCGTGTAGACTCTCCTTTAGAGGTTAACAACGATAAGTTAGAGATATGTAAAGATGCTTCCTTCTCTACAATTCCACCTTGAGGATTTTGTGCACTTGGTTTCGTATGTTTCTTAACCATGTTCACACCTTCTACGATGGCTTTGTTCTTATCTATTAATACTTTTAGTACTTTACCTTCAGATCCTTTGTGATCTCCAGCAATTACTTTTACTGTATCTCCTGATTTTATTTTAAGCTTTGTCATTTTATTTATCAATTAAAGCACTTCAGGTGCTAATGATACAATTTTCATGAATTGTTTATCACGAAGTTCTCTAGCTACAGGACCAAAAACACGTGTTCCTCTCATTTCCCCTTGTGGGTTTAAAAGTACACAAGCATTA
This sequence comes from Winogradskyella rapida, assembly GCF_042675845.1. Classification (NCBI taxonomy): domain Bacteria; kingdom Pseudomonadati; phylum Bacteroidota; class Flavobacteriia; order Flavobacteriales; family Flavobacteriaceae; genus Winogradskyella; species Winogradskyella rapida. The sequence continues at coordinate 73,564 of NZ_JBHTKM010000048.1, forward strand.
TCGTCAAAACGGATATAAGATCCATCAGGACGTCTTACTTCCTTTGCAGTACGAACAACAACTGCTGTAGAAACAGCACCTTTCTTCACACTACCGTTAGGTGTTGCGTCTTTAACAGATACGACAATTTTGTCTCCAACAGAAGCGTATCTTCTTTTTGTTCCTCCTAGTACACGGATCGTTAAAACTTCCTTTGCACCAGTGTTATCAGCTACTTTTAATCTTGATTCTTGTTGTACCATAATTACTTCGCTCTTTCAATTATTTCTACTAATCTCCAACATTTAGATTTACTTAAAGGTCGTGTTTCCATGATCTTTACTGTATCTCCTTCGTTGCAGTCGTTTGTTTCATCGTGTGCGACATATTTTTTTGTCTTTAACACGAACTTTCCATACATAGGGTGTTTTACTTTCTTAACTTCTGAAACAACAATAGATTTCTCCATTTTGTTACTCGTTACGATCCCTATACGTTCTTTTCTTAAGTTTCTTTTTTCCATCTTTCAGCAGAATACAATTATTGTACGTCTCTTTTAGTTAGTTCTGTTGCCACTCTAGCTACTGTGCGACGTGCAACTCGTAACTGAATTGGATTATCTAAAGGTGATATAACATGAGCCATTTTAAGGTCTGTATAACTTTTTTTAGATTCACTAAGTTTCTCTTGTAACTCAGCTGTTGAAAGCTGTTTAATTTCTGATTGCTTCATAATATCTTTCTATTAAGCTTCGTAATCTCTAGCTATGATAAACTTAGTTTTTACAGGAAGTTTCTGTGCTGCTAAACGAAGTGCTTCTTGAGCAGTTTCTAATGGCACACCACTTATTTCAAATAACATACGTCCTGGTTTTACAACTGCTGCCCAATATTCAACGGCACCTTTACCTTTACCCATACGTACTTCAAGAGGTTTCTTTGTGATAGGCTTGTCTGGAAATATTTTAATCCATAACGATCCTTCTCTTTTCATATAACGAGTCGCGGCAATACGCGCTGCTTCTATTTGACGTGCAGTAATAAACGACGAGTCTAATGATTTAATACCGAAAGTACCATTTGATAACAAATGACCTCTTCCCGCATTTCCTTTCATACGTCCTTTTTGCTGCTTACGAAATTTTGTTCTTTTAGGCTGTAACATTTTTTCTTTTCTTTAAAAAATTACTTTCTACGACGAGATTGGTTCTTATTTCCACCACGTCCACCTTTGCTCTTTTGTTTAGATAAACCAACTAATGGAGAAAGTTCTCTTTTTCCATATACTTCGCCTTTCATAATCCAAACTTTGATACCTAGTCTACCATAGGTTGTATGTGCTTCTACTAGAGCGTAATCAATATCAGCTCTAAAAGTAGATAACGGAATACGTCCTTCTTTATAGTGTTCTGAACGTGCCATTTCAGCACCATTCAAACGACCACTAATCTGAATTTTAATTCCTTCAGCGTTCATACGCATAGCAGCAGCAATTGCCATTTTGATGGCCCGTCTGTATGAAATTCGGCTTTCAATTTGACGTGCAACACTAGCAGCTACTAAATAAGCATCTAACTCAGGTCTTTTAATTTCAAAGATGTTCAATTGAACTTCTTTGCCAGTAATTTTCTTAAGCTCTTCTTTTAACTTATCTACCTCTTGACCACCTTTTCCGATAATAATACCAGGTCTAGCAGTAGTGATAGTAACGGTTACAAGTTTAAGCGTACGCTCAATAATTACTCTACTTACACTAGCTTTAGATAGACGAGCATGAATATACTTTCTAATCTTATCGTCTTCGGCAAGTTTATCACCATAATCGTTTCCTCCGTACCAGTTCGATTCCCATCCTCTGATAATTCCTAAGCGATTTCCGATTGGATTTGTCTTTTGTCCCATATCTCTATCTTAGCTTTGTGTTTTATTTATTGCATCTACAACCACAGTTACATGGTTAGATCTTTTTCTTATTCTATGTGCTCTACCTTGAGGTGCTGGACGCAATCTCTTTAACATAGAACCACCATCTACTCTAATTTCTTTGATAAACAATTTAGCTTCTTCAACATCAGCATCTTCGTTTTTAGCTTGCCAGTTTGCAATTGCAGACATTACAAGTTTCTCTAAACGACGAGACGCTTCTTTTTGACTAAATCTAAGAATCTGAAGAGCTTTCTCTGCCTTTTCTCCTCTTACTAAATCCGCTACTAAACGCATTTTTCTTGGAGATGTAGGACAGTTATTTAGCTTTGCAAAAGCAACCTGCTTCTTCTCAGCTTTAATAGCTTCCGCCATTTGTTTTTTACGACTTCCCATGATTCTTATTTTTTACCTTTATTCTTAGCACCTGCATGACCTCTAAATGATCGTGTTGGTGAAAATTCTCCTAACTTATGTCCTACCATGTTTTCAGTAACAAATACTGGAACAAATTGACGACCGTTATGAACCGCTATAGTTTGTCCAACGAAATCCGGAGAAATCATTGATGCTCTAGACCAAGTTTTAATAACCGTCTTCTTATTTGAAGCTACATTTTCTGCAACTTTCTTTTCCAATTTATAGTGGATATAAGGTCCTTTTTTTAATGAACGTGCCATACTATCTTAATTATTTCTTTCTACGTTCTACAATATACTTATTACTCGCCTTAGTCTTAGAACGTGTTCTAAATCCTTTCGCTGGAATACCATTTCTAGATCTTGGATGTCCACCTGCAGATTTACCTTCACCACCACCCATTGGATGATCGACTGGGTTCATAACTACTGGTCTTACTCTTGGACGTCTACCTAACCATCGACTTCTACCGGCTTTACCAGAAACAAGTAATTGATGATCTGAGTTAGAAACAACTCCAATTGTAGCCATACAAGTCACTAAAATCATTCTAGTTTCACCAGATGGTAATTTTACTGTAGCAAATTTATCTCCTCTTGCCATTAACTGAGCAAAAGCTCCAGCACTACGTGCCATAACAGCACCTTGACCTGGACGTAATTCTATACAAGAAATAATTGTACCTAAAGGTATTTCACTTAATGGCATTGCGTTTCCAATTTCTGGAGCAATCCCTTTTTCACCAGACACTATATTTTGCCCTACTTGTAAACCATTCTGAGCGATAACGTAACGCTTCTCACCATCTTGGTAATTTAAGAGTGCAATAAATGCTGTTCTGTTTGGATCGTATTCAATTGTCTTAACTTCCGCAGGAATTCCTGCTTTGTTACGTTTGAAATCGATAATACGATAACGTTTCTTATGACCTCCACCTACTTGGCGTATGGTCATTTTTCCTTGACTGTTTCTACCACCTGATCGTTTTTTCGGAGCAAGCAAGCTTTTCTCCGGCTTATCAGTAGTAATGGCGTCAAATCCATTAACTACTCTAAATCGCTGACCTGATGTGATCGGTTTTAATTTTCTTACTGACATTAATGTCTAAAATTACATGTTAGTGTATAAATCTATTACTTCACCTTCCGCCAGTTGTACAATTGCTTTTTTAACAGCATTTGTTTTACCATGTTGAACACCAGTTTTTGTAAACTTGGTCTTACGATCTGGACGGACATTTATTGTACGAACTTTTTCAACAGAAACTCCATAAGCAGCCTCAACTGCTTTTTTGATTTCTACCTTGTTCGCCTTAGTGCTCACTTCAAATGCATATGCATTTAACGACTCACTTTGCATGGTCGCTTTTTCTGTGATTATAGGTTTTTTTAAGATACTCATCTGTTCTATTTACTTAAATTCGTTTCAATTCCTTCTAAAGCACCTTCAATTAGAACTACCTTATTAGCGTTCATAATTTTATAAGTACTTAATTCTGAAGCAGTTATCACTTCAGACCCTTTAAAATTGCGGGAAGACAAATATACATTATTATTTGACCCACCCAACACAATTAGAGACTTTTTATTGTCTAGTTCTAAAGCCTTTAAAACCTCTACAAAGTTTTTAGTTTTTGGAGACTCAAAGTTGAAATCTTCTAATACTAAAATTGAATTGTCGTTAGCTTTAATACTTAAGGCAGATTTACGTGCTAATCGTTTAAGGTTTTTATTTAATTTAAACCCGTAGTTTCTTGGTCTTGGACCAAACATACGACCACCACCTTTAAATACACCAGACTTAATACTACCTGCTCTTGCAGTACCAGTACCTTTCTGTTTTTTAATTTTACGTGTACTTCCAGTAATCTCTGCTCTTTCTTTTGCCTTATGCGTTCCCTGTCTTTGATTTGCTAAGTATTGCTTAACATCTAAATAGACAGCGTGATTATTAGGCTCTATAGCGAACACTTCTTTAGAAAGCTCTGCTTTCCTTCCTGTGTCTTTTCCGTTTATATCTAAAACTGCTATCTCCATTACTTCTCAATGATTACATAAGAATTTTTGTGACCAGGAACACATCCTTTTACCACTAGTAAGTTCTTTTCTGGAACTACTTTATAAATTCTTAAATTTTGAACTTTTACTGTTTCACCACCCATTCTTCCGGCCATCTTCATTCCTTTGAATACTCTCGCAGGATAAGAAGCTGCACCAATAGAACCTGGAGCTCTTAAACGGTTGTGTTGACCATGCGTCGCTTGACCTACACCACCAAAACCGTGACGTTTTACTACACCTTGAAAACCTTTACCTTTAGAAGTTCCTGCGATATCCACAAATTCTCCTTCAATAAATTGCTCTACTGTGATAGCATCACCTAATTTGTACTCCGAATCAAAACCTTTGAATTCAACAACTTTGCGTTTTACAGAAGTACCCGCTTTTTTAGCATGACCTAAGTCTGCTTTAGTAGCGCTTTTTTCTGTCGCGTCATCGAAACCTAATTGAAGGGCTGAATAACCATCCACTTCTTCAGTTCTGACTTGGGTAACGATACATGGTCCAGCTTCGATTACTGTACATGGAATGTTTTTTCCATTTTCATCGAAAATGCTGGTCATACCGATTTTTTTTCCAATTAACCCAGACATAATTTTGTTTGTTTTTTTATTGACAACTCGCGAATTGTCACTTTTGTTTGTTTTTTAGAAGGCAAGTCGCGACTTGTCCTTAGTATATAAAACTCAAGGCCGAAAATACGTTTCAGCCTTGAATTGTATTTATTACCGTTTTTCCCTCGCTCGCAGCTTAGGACATGTTGACTTCAATTTCGCTAGGCGATAGAAGTCCTATAATTACACCTTGATCTCAACTTCAACTCCACTTGGTAATTCAAGCTTCATTAAGGCATCAATTGTTTTAGAAGATGAAGAGTAAATATCTAATAAACGCTTATAAGAGCTTAATTGAAATTGTTCTCTAGACTTCTTGTTAACGTGTGGTGAACGTAACACAGTGAAAATTTTCTTGTGTGTTGGTAAAGGAATTGGTCCTGTAACCACCGCACCTGTGCTTTTTACTGTTTTTACAATCTTATCAGCAGACTTATCTACCAAGTTGTGATCGTAAGATTTTAATTTTATTCTGATTTTTTGACTCATTTTCTTAAGATTTACGATTCAACGCCTTTAGCCGCTGCAATTACTTCTTGTGATATATTAGATGGAGTCTCTGCATAGTGAGAGAATTCCATTGTAGATGTTGCTCTACCTGAAGATAATGTTCTTAATGTTGTTACATAACCGAACATTTCAGATAATGGCACTGTAGCTTTTACAGTCTTAGCACCTGCTCTATCACCCATATCACTTACTTGACCTCTTCTTCTGTTCAAGTCACCTACAATATCACCCATGTTTTCTTCTGGTGTAATCACCTCAAGTTTCATGATTGGTTCCATTATAACCGCCTTAGCTGCTTTTGCAGAATTTTTAAATCCTAATTTCGCTGCTAATTCGAAAGATAGTTGATCAGAATCGACATCGTGGTAAGATCCATCCTTTAAAGTTACTTTCATAGAATCTACTTCGTAACCTGCTAATGGACCATTAGCCATTGCCATTTTAAATCCTTTTTCAATTGAAGGGATAAATTCTTTAGGAACGTTACCACCTTTAATTGTAGACTCAAACTGAAGTCCTACAACACCTTCATCAGCTGGCTCAATCGTAAATACGATATCAGCAAACTTACCACGACCACCAGATTGTTTCTTATAAACTTCTCTATGATCTGCAGCTTGTGTAATAGCTTCTTTATACTCAACTTGTGGTTGACCTTGGTTAACCTCAACTTTGAATTCTCTTTTTAAACGATCTACAATAATATCTAAGTGTAGCTCACCCATTCCAGAGATAATAGTTTGTCCTGAAGACTCATCTGTACGCGCTGTAAATGTTGGATCTTCTTCTGCTAATTTAGCTAAAGCCATACCCATTTTATCTACATCTGCCTTAGTCTTAGGCTCTACTGCGATACCAATTACTGGATCAGGGAAGTCCATTGATTCTAAAACAATAGGATGCTTTTCATCAGACATAGTATCACCAGTCTTAATGTCTTTAAATCCTACAGCTGCTCCAATATCTCCTGCTTCAATAAAATCGATAGCATTTTGTTTGTTAGAGTGCATTTGGTAGATACGAGAAATACGCTCTTTTTTACCTGAACGGTTATTTAAGATATAAGACCCTGCATCTAAACGACCAGAATACGCTCTAAAGAATGCTAAACGCCCTACGAAAGGATCTGTAGCAATCTTAAATGCTAAAGCTGAAAATGGTTCTTTTACAGAAGGCTTACGTCTTTCTTCTTCGTCTGTATTAGGGTTTGTTCCTACAACACTATCTCTATCTAATGGAGAAGGTAAGTAACGACAAACAGCATCTAATAAGAACTGTACACCTTTATTTTTGAATGAAGACCCACAAATCATAGGGATGATAGCCATATCCATTACAGCAGCTCTAAGTGCAGCGTGCACTTCTTCTTCTGTAATAGAATCTTCATCTTCCATAAACTTCTCTAATAAGTTTTCATCATAAGATGCAACTTCTTCGATAAGTAAGGCTCTATATTTACGTGACTCTTCTTTTAATTCTTCTGGAATTTCAATAACATCGAAAGTAGATCCGTAGTTATCATCATGCCATACAATAGCTCTGTTTTTAACTAAATCTACGATTCCTTTAAAATCTCCTTCTTCACCAATGTTTAAAACGATTGGCACAGCGTTAGATTTCAACATGTCTTTAACTTGTTGACAAACACCTAAGAAGTTAGACCCTTGACGGTCCATTTTATTTACGAAACCAATTCTTGGCACTTTATAGTTATCAGCAAGTCTCCAGTTCGTTTCAGATTGTGGCTCTACACCATCAACTGCACTAAATAAGAATACCAAACCATCTAATACACGTAACGAACGGTTTACCTCTACGGTAAAATCAACGTGGCCCGGTGTATCAATGATATTAAAGTGATAATCTTGCGCTTCAGCTGTTGGTACGCCATTTTCTTTAGGGAACGTCCAGTCACAAGTTGTCGCTGCAGAAGTAATTGTAATACCTCTTTCAGCTTCTTGCTCCATCCAGTCCATTGTAGAAGCTCCATCATGAACTTCTCCAATTTTATGTGATACTCCCGTATAAAAAAGAATACGCTCAGTTGTTGTTGTTTTACCAGCATCAATGTGAGCTGCAATTCCTATGTTTCTTGTTAATTTTAAATCTCTTGCCATTTCTTAGAATCTAAAGTGTGAGAATGCTTTGTTTGCTTCTGCCATTTTATGAGTATCAGCTCTTTTCTTAACAGCTGCACCTTCTTCTTTGGCTGCTGCTAATACTTCGGCCGCTAAACGCTGTGCCATAGATTTTTCGTTTCTCTTACGTGAAAAGCCAATTAGCCATTTCATTGCAGTTGAAACCTTACGGTCTGGACGAATTTGCATTGGGATTTGAAATGTAGCACCACCAACACGACGACTACGTACTTCTACGTGAGGCATCACATTTGATAAAGCTTCTTTCCAAATTTCTAAAGCTGTTTTTTCGTCATCATTCTTTTTCTCTTCAACAATATCAATTGCATCATAGAATACTTTAAAAGCTACAGACTTCTTACCATCCCACATCATCATGTTAACAAAACGTGTTACTAACTGATCATTAAATCTTGGATCTGGTAAAAGCGGTCTCTTTTTTGCTGCTCTTTTTCTCATGTCTTCTTCTTAAAGTTTAAATTACTTCTTAGGGCGTTTTGCACCATACTTAGATCTACGTTGTGTTCTTCCAGATACACCTGCTGTATCTAAAGCACCACGAACGATGTGATATCTAACTCCTGGTAAATCTTTTACCCTTCCACCTCTAACCAATACTATCGAGTGCTCTTGTAAATTGTGACCTTCTCCACCGATGTATGCATTTACTTCGTTTCCGTTTGTTAAACGAACCCTTGCTACCTTACGCATTGCTGAGTTTGGTTTCTTAGGTGTCGTTGTGTAAACACGAGTACATACACCACGTCTTTGAGGACACGAATCTAAAGCAGCCGATTTACTCTTCTTGGTTATTTTGGCTCTTCCTTTTCGTACTAATTGTGAAATTGTTGGCATATATTTCTATATAAAATTTTATTAACCCTCACTTTTGAGGGCTGCAAAGGTACAAATTAATATCTATTATTCAAATAGTTGTGAATTTATTTTTCTAATAAAAATGATTTTTTATTTTCAACTTATATAATATGCGCTATTTTTACGTTGACCTACTAAACGACTCTATTTTATATTGATGCCATTGCGAAACCGTATTTTTTTATTTCTTACCATAATTTCGGTTTTTGTTAATTGGGCTCATGCACAGGTTATCAGACTTGAGGTTACAGCAGAAAACGCAGAAAAAACAAAGGTATTAGATTCTATTGGCTACAAGCAGCGCTTTGACAATTATAAGCAACTCCAGGAAGAGGTCTTCAATATAAAAGAACAACTTAGCCAGCAAGGTTATATAGATACAAGAATAGACGCCGTAAGCAAACAGAACGATTCTACTTACCATGCGGCATTATTTTTAGGAACCAAGATTAACATCGTAAGAATTTATTACACCTCTGATTTTGACGCGAAACTTCTAGATGACATCAAACATCAAAAAGGAACCGACTACTACGACATTGCCATTCAAAACTTAGAAAGCGTATTAAGCCACTTAAACACCAAACTTGCAGAACAAGGCGATCCTTTTTCAACCTTACAACTTATAGACCTTCAAAAATTAAATTCAGACACCCTCACCGCCCAATTAAAGGTGGTCTCCAATAAAAAAAGGCAGATTGACAAAATCATAGTTAAAGGTTATGAAAAATTCCCAAAAGCTTACATAAAACATTTTTTAAAATTAAGAACCAACCAAACGTTTAATCTCAATGAGATTAAAACCAAGACCATGTTGTTTGACAACATCCGTTTTGCAAAAACCATTAAAGATCCTGAAGTCTTATTTACTAACGATTCTACATCCTTATATATATATGTAGAAAAAGTAAGAACTAATAACTTTGACGGCTTTTTAGGATTTGGCACTAATGAGGATACTAATAAAATTGAATTTGACGGCTACTTAGATCTAAAACTCATTAATAATCTTAATTATGGTGAAACCATCAATCTCTATTATAAGAGTGACGAATCGGATCAACAAACTTTTGAAGTAGACGCAGATTTGCCTTACTTGTTTTCTACACCAATAGGGGCTCAAGTAGGACTCCGACTCTTTAAGAAAGATTCCACGTTTTTAAACGCCAACCAATACGCCAAGCTCAACTATTTAATAAATGCGGAACAAAAAGTAGGGCTTGGTATAACCACTACGAATTCTACATACCTATTAGAAGAAACAAGCCCAACGTTATCCGATTACAAAACCACCTATTACACGCTTAATTACACCTACTCTAAACCACAGTATGCCGACCCTCTATTTCCTATTAATTTTTGGTTCGATTTTACGTCAGGATTTGGAGACCGCACGATTAGCAACAGCAATGAAGATCAACAGATGTTTACTGTGGAAACTTATAAAATTTTCAACCTTAATAATAAGAATAGTATTTTTACCAAACTGAAAGCCGCTATGCTCAACTCCGACCAATATCTAGACAATGAATTGTTTCGTTTTGGGGGCATCAATTCGATTAGAGGATTTGAAGAGAATAGCTTAGTTGGCAACCTTTATGGCGTCATTAATACCGAGTATAGATATCGTTTAAGCAATACCTTATATGTACACTCTGTATTAGATGCTGCTTATTTTGAAAACCAACTTACAGACAGTAAAGAAAAACTATTTGGGTTTGGATTTGGATTAGGACTATTAACCAACGCCGGACTCTTTAAATTAAATTATTCTAGCGGAAAAACCGAAAATCAAACTTTTAAGTTATCAGACTCTAAAGTTCATTTAAGTTTAACAGCGACCTTTTAATAAAACCACCATGATAAGAACATTAATTTGCTTCCTAGTTTTAAGCAGTAATCTATTAATCGCACAAAACACTATAGGTAACACTCTTTATGAACAAGGCGCTTACGACGGTTATACTTTATTCTCCGCTTTTACAGAAACCTATCTTATTAATAATTGTGGTGAAGTCGTTAATCAATGGTCTAGTGACTACCTCCCTGGAAATGCGGTCCACTTACTTGAAGATGGCAGTCTGTTAAGAGCAGGCCAAACCGACACAGACGATATTACCTTTGGAGGACAAGGCGGTGTTATTGAAATTAGAGATTGGGACGGACAACTCACTTGGCAGTATTTTTACGACACTCCTAATATGAGACAACATCATGATGTTTTTCCAATGCCCAATGGTAACGTATTAATTTTAGCCGTAACTAAACTATCACGCAATGAAGCCCTAAACTTAGGAAGAGACCCTGAATTAATTAGTCAAGATGCGCTCTATAACGAACAACTTATTGAAGTAAAACCGATAGGTACCAATAATGCTGAAATTATATGGGAATGGAATATTAAAGATCATGTTATTCAAGATTTTGACCCAACAAAGAGCAATTACGGAACCATAAGTGCTCATCCTGAAAAACTAAATATTAATTTTTTAAATGGCGCTACACCAGATCCAAATTGGCTTCATTTCAATTCCATTTATTATGACGCCACTTTAGACCAAATTATCATAAGCTCTAGAAATTTAAGTGAAGTCTATATTATAGATCACTCCACAACGATTTTAGAAGCTACTAGCAATACAGGAGGTATTTACGGAAAAGGAGGCGACTTTCTATACCGCTGGGGAAATCCACAAGCCTATAATCAAGGCACCGAATCAGACAGGCTGCTTTACGGGCAACACTCCCCTTATTTTATTAAAGACGATAATGATAATACAAATAAAATTCTACTCTTTAATAACGGAAGAGATCGTTCACCGCTCTATTCTGAGATTTACACCGTTGTTCCCCCTACATCTAGTCCCGGTGTGTACACTTATCAATCAGGAACAAGCTATGGACCTAGTGTTCCAGAACACATTTACGGAAGCAGCACGGGACCATCCTATTTTTTCTCTAGCATTTTAAGTAGCGCCCAACGCTTGCCTAATGGAAACACTTTAATATGCGAAGGTATTAATGGACGCTTTTTTGAAATAGACAGTAACGAAAATATTGTATGGGAATACATCAACCCTATTAACACCAATAATGGCGATAACAAAACGCAAGGCACTGCCCCAGCTTCATTTTCTAACGTTAGCTTTAGAGCTATAAAATACAGCACCACTTACGCAGCTTTCGATACTAACAGCATTACTACAGGGGCTCCGATTGAATCTAACCCTAACACCACCGCATGCGAAAACTTAAGCACCTCGGATTACGAACTAGAAACAACAGCCATATATCCCAATCCTACAACAGGAGTTATAAACATCCAATCCAATACCAGCATCTCAAAAATTGAAATTTACAGCTTAACGGGTAAGAAAATTGGAGAAAGTAGAACTACGGAATCTATAGATTTAACCGACCAAGCAAATGGGGTTTATTTTTTAAAGTTATACACCGCTAATCAGGTGATCAATAAAAAAATTATTAAGTCTTAAATTCTAAACCTAATAATTTTACGCCACACTTAAATTCTTCTTTAAATTGTTAATTTTTACTGGAGTAAAAAAAGCCATTTTCACCAAATTTCCTTCATTTTCATAAAACCCAGCGGATATTTCGCTGATTTTTAGGTCTTAACAACTTCAATCCAAAACAGACCTTATAAGCGGCATTTTAAAAAATTTAAAAATGGCGCTAAAGTCAGTGATAATGGTACAAACACGACTTTTTAAACAGGTCTTTTACACTTGCGATTAATATACTTAAATGACTTAAAAACAAAGAATAACTCAAACTTTTAACACAAAAATATTGTTTTCTTAACTTTTTATTATGATTTTTAGACTTAGCTAACTCTAATAATTTAAATATGAAAACAAAGTTTAGTAGAATTCTAACGCTACTACTAGCGTTTGTTGTGCAAGTTACTTTTGCACAAGAAAGGACAGTTTCAGGAACCGTAACGGACCCATCCGGACTACCGCTCCCAGGGGTTAACATTGTAGTAAAAGGTACAAGCAATGGAACCCAATCTGATTTTGACGGTAATTATTCCATCTCAGTCAATACGGGAGACGTTTTAGTTTTTAGTTACGTCGGACTAAAACCTGAAGAAATTACTGTAGGAACTTCAAATGTTATTAATGCCACCCTTACTGAAGACACCGCAGCATTAGACGAAGTGGTGATCACCGCTTTAGGTATTAAAAGAGAAAAGAAAAGTCTCGGTTATGCCACACAAGAAGTTGACGGTGAAGAAGTTTCTAAGGTCAAAAGTTCCAATTTCGTTAACTCCCTTTCAGGTAAAGTCGCGGGTTTAGATATTAAATCTTCCGGTACACTTGGAGGCTCTACTAATGTTGTTATACGGGGTAGTAATTCTATCTCTGGTAACAACCAAGCACTTTTCGTTATTGATGGTGTTCCTATTAGTAATCAAAACACCAACACAAGCGATCAAACTCTTGGACGTGGAGGTTATGACTACGGAAACGCGTCTTCAGATATTAATCCTGATGACATTGCTACAATTAACGTCTTAAAAGGCGCTGCCGCTACAGCACTCTATGGATCTCGTGGAATGCACGGCGCTGTAATTATTACTACAAAAACAGGTAAAACAAAGAAAGGTATTGGTATAACAATTAGCTCTAGTCTTATGATTGGTACAGCAGATAGTGAGACCCTACCAAACTACCAAGACAAATATGGTGCAGGTTACGGAGCCTATTACGGGACTACCGAAGACCAATATTTCAATGATTTTGAAGATATAACCGGAGATGGTGTTCCAGATCTTACAGTACCATTTACAGAAGATGCTTCTTACGGAGCAGCTTTTGACCCAAGCTTAATGGTTTACCAGTGGAATTCTATTTTCCCACAATTAGAGGGTTACCGCGAAGCAACACCATGGGTTGCAGGAGCTAATGATCCTAATTATGTTTGGGGAACTTCTGGAACTTATGTAAACTCTGTAGGTTTAGATGGTTCTGATGAATCTAGCTCTTTTAGATTGGGGTACACCAATATGATGCAAGAAGGTAATTTACCGAATAGTGAAATTAAAAGAAACTCTATCACCTTTAATGGGTCGCATCAGTTTACAGATAAACTTACGGCCTCTACGTCTTTCACTTACACTAAAACAAGTGGTAAAGGTCGTTACGGAACAGGGTATGATTCTAACAACGTAATGCAACAATTTAGACAATGGTGGCAAACCAATGTAGATCTTGAAGCACAGAAGAATGCTTATTTCGCAACGAGAGAAAACATTACATGGAATACCAGTTCTGGTACAGATTTATCTCCAATATACTCGGATAACCCGTATTGGACGTTTTATGAAAATTATGAGACCGATTCTAGAAATCGTTACTTTGGTAACGTTATGTTAGATTACAAAATCAATGATTGGATCAGTGCCATGGCAAGATTCTCTTATGATACGTATACTGAATTTCAAGAGGAACGTACCAATGTAGGAAGTGCTAATGTTTCTCAATATTCTAGATTTAACAACCAAGTTGCAGAATACAATTATGATTTCTTTTTAAACTTCAACAAAGATTTAAGCGACAAGCTTAATTTAGACGGAAACTTTGGTCTTAACTTAAGAAGACAAACATGGGAGTCAATGAGAGCTGTAACAAATGGTGGACTCGGAATTCCAGGTTTATATTCCTTATCAAATTCATCGAGCCCAATTGAAGCTCCAATAGAATATGATGCTACAAAAATGGTAGATGGTGCCTTTGTAAGAGCAAGTTTAGGCTATGACAATTTTGCTTTTATCGAAGCCACTTACAGAAGAGACCGCTCCTCTGCCCTACCAAAGGATAATAATAGCTTTGGTTACTACTCTGTTTCAGGAAGTTTTATTTTCTCAGAGTTTATAGATACAGATTGGATTACCTTTGGAAAACTAAGAGCTAACTATGCAGAAGTTGGTGATGATACAGGACCGTATAGAGTTTATAACACCTATAATATTTCAGCACCGTTTGATGGTTCTGGTATCGCGTCAAACCCGGCGTCTTTAAACAATTTAGATTTAAAACCACAACGTCAAAATTCATACGAATTTGGTCTTGAAATGTCTTTCCTTAACAAGAGAGCTGGATTCGATTTTGCTTATTACAACACCACGACAGAAGATCAAATTGTTAACGTTCCTTATTCTGGAGCTACTGGATACTCTTCACGTTGGTTAAACGCAGGAACAATAGAAAACAAAGGTTTAGAACTTCAACTATATGGAACGCCGATAAAAACAGAAGATTTCCAATGGAATCTTAACGTTAACTGGTCTAAAAATGAAAACGAAGTTATTGAATTACTAGACGGTATTGAAAACTTACAACTTGCAAGTTTACAAGGTGGTGTATCTATCAACGCTACTCCTGGTGAAGCCTATGGTACCATTAGAGGAACTAACTTTATTTACCAAGATGGCGAAAGAGTTGTAGGTACTGATGGTTATTACGAGACAACAGATACTTCTAATGAGGTTATTGGAAATGTTAACCCAGATTGGAAAGCGGGGATCAATAACAGTTTCTCTTATAAAAATGTGACATTGAGTTTCTTAATAGACATTCAAAAAGGAGGTGACATTTTCTCATTAGATACTTGGTATGGTTACGCTACAGGTTTATATGACTTTACAGCCGGAACCAATGATCTTGGTAACCCAGTAAGAAACCCTGTAACTTCAGGAGCTGATAGTGGTGGTGTAATTTTATCTGGTGTACAAGCCGATGGAACACCTAACACCGTTAGAGCCAGTGCAACTTCTTATGCTAACCCATGGGGATATGCAAGAACACCAAATGCTGCGCACGTTTATGACGCATCTTTTGTAAAATTAAGAGAACTGAGTTTAACATATAGCTTAACCCCTAAAGTCTTAGAAAAGTTGCCTTTTACAAACGCATCACTTTCACTTATAGGGCGTAATTTATGGATCATTCATAAGAACCTTCCATACTCTGATCCTGAAGCAGGATTGAGTTCAGGGAATATTCAAGGATACCAGTCTGGTGCTTATCCAGCCATTAGAGAAATAGGAGCTAGTTTAAAACTTCAATTTTAAAAAAAATTAATTATGAGAAAAATACTTATTCCGATATTAAGCTTCACACTCATATTTTCATGTATGAGCGATGAACAATATGACGATTTAAATAGAGATCCAAAGAATCCGACTGAGGTTACCGCAGATGTACTTTTTACATCCGCGACAAAAAGCTTGTTTGACCAAATGTCTAGTACTAATGTAAACGATAATGTTTTTAAATTGTTTTCACAATACTTTACACAAACCACTTATATTGATGAGTCTAATTACGACCTCAATGGACGAACTATTACAGACTCGCATTGGTTAGAAATGTATAGTAATGTCCTTTATGACCTTAAGGATTCTAGCGAAAAAGTGATGGCTGATGCCGCACTTTCAGCGGATGAGAAAGCAGGGCGTTTAGCACAAATAGAAGTTCTTTCTGTTTATACTTGGCAACAACTTGTAGATACCTTTGGCAATATTCCATATACAGAAGCCTTAGATATTGCGCAATTTCCATTACCTAAGTATGATGATGCTGAAACTGAAATTTACCCTAATTTAATAACAAGAATTGATGCTATTTTAGGCAATTTTGATTCTGGAGAAGGTTTTGACAGTGTTGCAGATAGAATTTATGGTGCCGATATGGATGCCTGGAAGAAATTTGCAAATTCTTTAAAATTAAGATTAGGTATTCGCTTATCTGACGTTAACCCAACACTTGCCCAAGCAACGGTTGAATCTGCGGTTTCAGGTGGTGTATTTACCTCTAATGCAGATAATGCGTTATTAGATTACCTTAGCGCAACACCAAACACTAACCCGTTATGGGTAGACTTAGTAGAATCTGGACGTCAAGATTTTGTAGCAGCCAATACGATCGTTGACATTATGAATGACTTAGACGACCCAAGAAGACCTTTATACTTTAGAGAAAACTTAGGCTTAGGAACCTTTGTTGGTGGGGAGTACGGCGATTCTAACAGTTATACTACAAACTCACAACTAGGAGACTTACTTCACGAAGCTACATTTGCCGGAGTGCTTATGGATTACGCTGAAGTGTCTTTCTACTTAGCAGAAGCTGCTGAGCGTACCTATAACGTTGGTGGGACAGCTACAGAGTTTTATACTAACGGTATTACAGCTTCAATTGAATATTGGGGAGGAACACCAACAGATGTTACAAGTTATTTAACACGTACAGATGTTGCCTATCCTACCGCAACAGGAACTTGGAGAGAGAAAATTGGAACACAATTTTGGTTAGCCATGTACAACAGAGGATTTGAAGGTTGGACCGTTTGGAGAAAATATGATTATCCTGTGCTTAACACAGCTGTTGAATCTGGAAATCCAGTACCTACGCGCTACACGTATCCTGTAGATGAACAAAATCTAAATGGTACAAACTGGGATGCTGCTTCTACTGCTATTGGCGGTGATAGCCAGACCACAAAATTATTTTGGGACACCATGTAATTAGTTTTTAAATATTTCAAAGCCTCATAATTTTCTTATGGGGCTTTTTTTATACCTTTACGGCATGAAAAATGAAACTACAATTTTTGGAATTAGAGCAATTATAGAAGCCATCAAGTCTGGAGAGACTATTGATAAGGTTTTTATGCAGAAAGGACTTCATGGAGATTTATTTCAAGAATTAGAACTTGCTATCCGTACCGAGGGCATTAATTCTTCTTATGTTCCTGTGGAAAAACTTAACCGTTTAACACGAGGAAACCACCAAGGTGCTGTAGCTCAAATCTCACCAATTGCCTTTCATGATATTGATGAAATGGTTTCTAATGTTTTAGAATCTGGCAAAACGCCTTTATTTCTTTTATTAGATCAATTAAGTGATGTTCGTAATTTTGGTGCGATTGTTAGAACGGCAGAATGTACCGGAGTTAATGGAATCATTATTCAGAAAAAAGGTGGTGCGCCTATCAATGGAGACACCATTAAAACGAGTGCTGGAGCTATTTTTAAAATTCCAATTTGTAAAGTAGACCACATTAAAGATGCTGTTTTTCATATGCAAGCCTCAGGAATTAAAGTTATTGCAGCGACTGAAAAAGCTACAGACTTTGTTTATAATGTTTCCTTTAAAGAGCCTTGCGCCATCATTATGGGATCTGAAGGTCGTGGGATAAATCCATCGGTTTTAAAAGTTGTAGACGACCAAGCTAAACTTCCTATTTTAGGAGAAATTGAATCACTAAATGTTTCCGTAGCTTGTGGTGCTTTTCTATACGAAGCTGTAAGACAACGCAGTTAACAACTTAGCCTTAAAGCCATTAAGTAGACTTTAATCTACCCCATTGTCCTGACTTTTTTTATAGGTATAGGTAATTTTAATGTTACTTTGATGACTAGAACTTTGCTGTGGGTTTTCAACCTCAGCATCAGCCTCTAGATTAACCTCTGGTTCAGGTTCAAACGGAATAAAATTTCCATTTTCATCAAAATGTTTCATAAACGGGTCGTCCTCTTCATTATAATCGGGCGCTTCCCATTGATAACGTTCAGGTTTAGCAATTTGTCTTCTAAAAAACAGCGCGAATATCAAGCCTGTAATGAGTCCACCTAAATGGCCTTGCCACGACATTCCATTCTTTATCGGAAAAACATACCAAATCATACTTCCGTAGAAGAAAATGACAACAAGAGACAGTGCGATAAGCCGGTAATGTTTTGCAAAAATTCCTTTAAAAAAGATAAAACTCACTAACACATAGATGAGTCCACTTGCCCCAATATGGTTCCCAGAATCTGCAATAAGCCAGGTTAGAAATCCCGATAAAACAATACCAAACCCGATCACTTTCCAAGCAATCCTTCGGTAGAAATAAAACAGAGCCACCGAGAGCACTAACAAAGAAATAGAATTGTTGTAAATATGGTGAATATCGCCGTGTAGAAAAGGACTGGTTACAATGCCTAAAAGCCCTTCAATTTTCTGCGGTCTAATTCCAAAAGCTTTAATTCCACTATCTACCCTAACCTGATACCAAAACACCAACCAAATAGAAAACAGGAGCATCAACGGATAAATGATGACCGAGTTAGAATATTTAAAATGTGTTGATTTCTGCATAGTTAAAGTTATAAATTAATCGTTTCAAAAGTGCATCCAAAAATGGTAGGTCTGAAATATTGTCAGCACCAACACCACAAGCTTCAGCGTTATTTTTATATGAATTTAAGCAATAACATTAAAGCATCACAAAAGCATTTTGTAATTTTGAATTATGAATATTCCATTAGCAGAACGCCTAAGACCACAAACATTATCTGACTATTTAAGTCAACAACACCTTGTAGGCAAGGATGGCATGTTGTACCAACAAATTAAAAGTGGAGTTTTACCTTCACTTATTCTTTGGGGACCTCCTGGCATTGGAAAAACAACATTGGCGCATATTATTGCTAATGAATCTGAGCGTCCGTTCTTTAAACTGAGTGCAATAAACTCTGGCGTTAAAGACATTAGAGAAGTTATTGATAAAGCTAAAAAAAGTGGAGGATTATTTACCGCCAAGAATCCTATTTTATTTATTGATGAAATTCATAGATTTAGCAAATCGCAACAAGATTCGTTATTAGAAGCTGTAGAAAAAGGCTGGGTTACCCTCATTGGAGCAACCACTGAAAACCCAAGTTTTGAAGTCATATCTGCATTATTATCCCGCTGCCAGGTCTACACCCTGAACGCTTTTAGTAAATTAGATTTAGAAGCCTTATTACAGCGCGCCATACACGAAGACCAAATCTTATCTAAATTAAATATAGAACTTAAAGAAACAGAGGCCTTACTGCGTATTTCAGGAGGAGACGCTAGAAAGCTCTTAAATATTTTTGAACTGTTAGTCACTTCTTTTGATACGACTGACATTGTTATTACCAATGATTTGGTGATGAAGCAGGTTCAAAACAAATCTGCCCGATACGATAAGACCGGAGAACAGCATTATGATATTATCTCAGCTTTTATTAAATCGATAAGAGGAAGCGATCCTAACGCTGCTGTTTACTATTTAGCTAGAATGATTGAAGGTGGTGAAGATGTAAAATTTATTGCCCGCCGTTTACTCATTTTAGCCAGTGAAGATATTGGGAATGCTAACCCAACAGCTTTAGTTTTGGCCAATACGACATTTCAAGCCGTTTCGGTAATAGGCCACCCAGAATCTCGAATAATTTTAAGCCAGTGCGCCACTTATTTAGCGAGTTCTCCTAAAAGTAATGCGGCTTACGAAGCTATTGGCAAAGCACAACAACTTGTAAAAGAAACAGGAGATCTTTCAGTACCCATCCCTATGCGTAATGCACCAACAAAATTAATGAAGGAGTTGGGTTATGGAGAAAACTATAAATACTCGCACAATTACGCAAACAATTTTGCCCATCAAGAGTTTCTTCCTGAAGAAATCTCAAATACTAAATTGTACGATCCAGGACAGAATGCACGTGAACAATCGCAACGTAATTATTTAAAAGCCCTTTGGAAAGACAAATACGGTTATTAAGCGCTTAAAATTTTATATTAAGCACTTTATTTGTAACGGTTTTACCGTCATTTTCAGAATATACCCAAGTCCCGTTTTTATTAAACACAATGGCGTTTTTCCCTTTTACAAGAAATACATCTTTAGCATCGGTAACCCATAGCACCATAACAACTTTGGGTTCTGAATTGACTAATTGGTAGCCTCCTGAAACCGCTTGAGCATAAAATAAATTGGCCGTATTATCTGTTGCAACATCGACTTTAGCTGTAGTTACCTTTGTTTCCGTTGTGGTTTCCTGCTCAAACTTTTTATCTGGAGAAAGCGCCTCGGTACTTACAAGCTCAACGTCGGCCGTCACCATTTCTACATCCATCGTATTATTTGAAGGTTTCACATAGGTATAATCGAAATTCTGAAAAGTTTCAAAAGCACCTCTTAAAGCTAAATTATAAGCTTTATCAAATTCTTTTAAGCGCGACTCGCCGAGCTGCGATGTCATCACCACTTGATCATAACAATCTTTAAGGCTGATTTCTAATTTTGTTGAAAACATGTTAGACTTATCGTTAGAAACCTCAGCAACCAAACCTAAACAGCGTTCTCTTTTTAAATCTTCTGGCAACTCATCAAGGAAATAAGCTTCGTAACCATACTTGTTAAATAAAAATTTAGCTAAAGAATTCAGTTGATATTGATCATCACTTTTTGAAAACTCAAAAGCGTTAGGAATGATAATATACTTGTAATTATTAATACTGTTTTGCGCAAAAGTTGACATATAGATGACCACAAAAGCAAACGTAAATACAATTTTTTTAAACATAATATAATCTAATTTTATAGGTGCTCCGTAAGCATTTTTAAATTGGTAATTCTTTTATATCCGTGGTTAAAATCGGAATTTTTATAATCAAAATGTATGGTTTGCATTCCGATTTTGTGAGCGCCTTCAATATCGGCTTCAATATTGTCACCTATCATAACGCTCTCACTAGCCAATGCCTTAGCTCCACTAAGTGCAAAGTTAAATATTTTAGGGTTAGGCTTCTTTACCCCTACCATTTCTGAATTAGTAACGGTTTTAAAATACTGTTTAATATTTGAAGCCGTTAATTTTTTATCTTGAGCTTCCTCAAAACCGTTGGTAATGATATGCAGATGGTATTTATCCTTAAGATAATCTAAGGTTTCAAACGTCCCTTCAAACAAATGATTAAACGTAGAAAGATTATCGATATAAGCATCAGACAAATTATGAATCATTTCATCTTCAACCTTAACGCCTACCGCATCAAAAGCTTCTTTTAAACGCCCATAACGTAAGGCCGATTTTGTAACCTTCTCTTCTCTATACAATTTCCAATACTTAAAATTGATAGGCTCATAAATAGGTAAAAAATCCTCAAGACCGACTTCAATACAATTCATTTGAAAAATCTTTTCAAAAGTTAATCCGGAATTTTTATCAAAATCCCACAAGGTATGATCTAAATCGAAAAAGACATGTTTAATCTTTTGCTTCATTCTTCAGATTCTAAAATTAAATTAAACAAGGTTCTAAAGCCTTTCCAACGTTCTAAATCACTAAAGGAGTAATTATGAAACACAGGTGTAAACGTACCATTAACCGCTTTTACGGCTTTAATTACTTTTTGTAAATGTTCGGTTTTATCCAAAAGGGAGTGGTACTTCAGCAAAGCAAAATCCAAACAATGATAAGGGTTAATTTGCAATGGGGTCTGCACCTCATAATCCAAATCATAAAACTGAAATGGTGTACAGGTCCCGGCCCTAAACCCTAAAGTATCTATATACCCCATGGTAAAATCTTGGTTGATCTCTAGCTCTACCAAATTCCTGTAAGAAAGGGGTAAATTTAGTTTGGAAAACGAATGTCTTACCGCGTTTAAATCTACATGGGTAATCGCTTCCATTTTAAGCTTTTCTTTCTTTAGCACCTTTAGATCACTCAAAGAGAAATACGAGGCCTTAATCCCCACACTACAATAATCGGCCACCGATTTTATAAGCGTAATAAAATCTTTTTTAGTGGTACTAATATTTTTATCGTAGGTGGAATAGTCACCTATTAAGAACAACACAATAAATTTTACTTTACTCGATTTTTGTTTTCTCACAATCCATTTAAATGTATCGTAAGGATCGCGCTTAAACCCCATTAACACGGTGTAACGCTCATAGAGTTGCTTCAGCTTTAATCGTCTTAAATCATTAAGCGTTCCGCCTATTGTTCTTAGAAAGCCTTTGTTTTTGTAATAGTAAGCCATAGGTACATCTATGACGGGTTGCACGGTATACTTACGCTGCGGGAAATTATAATTAGGGAAACGTTCTTGTAGCACATCTTTAAGCTTATAGGCCCAAATATCTACAACCGGCTGATTTAAAAACTTATGATGATACGCTAAGCTTTCTGAGGCCAGAAACCGACCATAATCATCTTTTACGTGTGGCAAATACTCTTCGTAACGACTTAACAAGTAAAATGAAGCTGCAAAAATATCGAATGGTAAATCACTACGCTCGCTAGTTGCAAAAAAGCCTTTGGTTTGTCCCCAAGTTTGAACATTTATTTCAACATCAGACAAGCCACTGTCAAATAACAAATCGTTACTTCTTACAAAAAGCTCGTTGCTTAGCGGTTGCTTGGCATAAGACATTTTTAAACTATCGTGAGCAATAAAATCTTCTACTTTAGAAGTAAACACGACCTCTATTCCTAAAATACGTTTACAGATATGTTTAAACGTATAGGTGACGCGAGGTGTAATTTTATGGGTATAAACTAATAACATAAGTTATGGAAGATTCTAAGCGCTAAAAATAATAAATTATAACTGCAATAGTGTGTTAATATCCTTTGAGTTCTATACGCAGACCGTATTTCTTTGTGTTGCCAAGGCTCTAAACTCAAAACACCAATCACCCCATCTCATTTTCGTCTGCAAAACTGTAATACGCATTCTCTGTAATGATAAGATGGTCCAGTACTGAAATATCTAAACTCTTAGCGGCTACGGTTAACTTTTGTGTAATGTCCTTATCTGCCCTACTTGGTTTTAAGGTTCCGGAAGGGTGATTATGACATAAAATTAAAGCAATAGCTCCAACTTCTAAAGCCGTTTTAAGGACCAAACGCACATCGACCAGAGTTCCGGTTATTCCCCCTTTACTCAATTGATTTTTTTGTATGACTTTATTGGAATTATTAAGGTAAAGAATCCAAAATTCTTCGTGAGGCAAATCGCCAATAATAGGTTGCATCACTTCAAAAACCGATTGACTAGAATTTATTTTTTCTAACTGAAGCGCCTCTTCAACACGTCTACGGCGCCCCAACTCTAAAGCCGCCACAATAGTAATAGCCTTAGCTTCGCCAATACCTTTAAATTCCATTAATTGCTTTATTGACAACTTACCCAAGGCATTTAAACTGTGATTGGCACTGGCATAAATCCGTTTACATAAGGCCACAGCACTTTCCTCTCTATTCCCTGAACCTATTAAAATGGCTATTAATTCCGCATCACTCAAGGCCGTTTTTCCTTTATCACGGAGCTTTTCTCTAGGTTGATCATCATTAGACCAATTTTTTATTGAAAATGAAGGCGATTTATCTGACATACACTAAAGATAAAAAATTGTAAATTTCAATGCCCCTTTAATTCAAAAGAATATGAAAACTATTTAAAATCAGACTAAAGCACAGAACAGATTATCATTCTAAAAAAACCCTAGAATTAAAAAATGAAGTCTGAATGCCCCTAAAAGACTATCTTTGATTCTTTACCAAAACCTGAAGCGCAACGTTCAAAATTATAACGTCTAGCGTATTCTTCGTTTTCATTAAACCCAGCACTGTGTATCCACCCCAACAACATCAAGACAACACTAAAGATCATTTAATAGAGGTGATTAAAACTTACCCTTTAGCTACGGTAATTTCAGTACAAAATGACGAACCGCTTATCACCCACTTACCCCTCATTTACGAAGACGGAAAATTAATTGGCCACATTGACTGCCATAATCCTCAAGTGGAACATTTTAAAAATACTAAAACCGTTAATCTTATTTTTAGCGGACCAGAATGTTATATCTCTCCTAGCATTTACAGCACAACCCAACTTCCCACATGGAATTATATTAAAGTCCATCTTAAAGGCCGCATCAAGATTAATCCGGATAAAAAAGCATTAAAGCAATCCTTAATTACCATGACCGACTTTTTAGAAGCCCCAGAATATCGCTATATTTTAGAGGCCGATAATCCTAGATTAGACAAAAATCTTGATTATATTGTCATGTTCGAAATTGACATTACCCATTGGGAAGGTAAATTTAAACTCTCTCAAGACAAAAAACCTACCGACATAGAAGCGGCGCGAACAGAATTAATACGGGCTAACCAAAGCAGTATAGTCTCATTTTTAAATAAAGTATTTTAAACCGAAATCCTATGAAATTTTTACTCACCATTTTAATGCTCCCACTTTTCATTCTAAGCAGCACAACCCAAAACGACAAGGTTGTTGGCAAATGGATTGGCGAAGACCAAAACGAAGTGGGTTATGTTCTTTTTGACCAAGAAGGCTACGCTGCATTTGAATTTAACGGTCAAGTTATGGGTGGTAAATCTTTTATCCTTAACGGAGAAAAAGGTAAGATGACGTATACCGTTGACTTTACCACTACCCCTATTGAAATTGATCTCACCCTAACAAAACTTGAAACCGGAGAGTCTAAACAACTTCTTGCCATTGCCGATTTTACCGATTCGGATACCATGAATTTCAACTTAGCTATCAATGGCGAGCGGCCTACCACATTTGACGAGAATGCCATTGTCTTAAGACGCGTAAAATAACATTCTGCAAACTCACATTTTACGACATTTCTTTTAAAACAGAACTTTGGCTAAGAGAGAAATATAGCATCAAATACCGAATTCATTTTTTATCATCCATTTTGAAACAGCCTAGGGGCATTTATAATTTAGTTTTTCGTTATTTAGCAGCTCTTAAATATTGAACTTAAAAACCATAAAACGAAATGTCCCTAACATTGCTATCCTCTCCCTTACAAGGGTTTACAGACTTTCGATTTAGAAATGCTTTTAACCATTATTTTGGAGGTATTGATACATTTTATGCGCCCTATATAAGATTCAACAAAAAGTTAATCATAAAAAACTCTTATAAACTCGATTTACAACCTGAAAACAATGCAGACCTTGAGGTGATTCCGCAAATCATGACCAACAGCGCTGATGAGTTTTTATTTGTGGTCGATTATATTCAAGAGTTAGGCTATAAGGAATTAAATTGGAATTTAGGCTGTCCCTACCCTATGGTCACTAACCGCGGTATGGGCTCGGGCCTTATCTGCGACCCTGAGAAAATTAACCACATTTTAGAGCGCGTCCATCGTGAAACCGATATTTTAGTCTCTATGAAAATGCGCATGGGTTATGAAACTCCGGAAGAAATACTAGACACTTTTCCTATTTTAGACCAATATCCTTTAAAAAACATAGCTATTCACGCTCGTATTGGCAAACAACTTTACAAAGGAGGTGTCAATTTAGAGGCTTTTGAAACCTGTATAGCCAGCACCAAACACAAACTGTACTATAACGGAGATATAACGACGGTAACCAGGCTCAAAGACATGCAACTCCGCTTTCCGAGTATTGATCATTTTATGATTGGTAGAGGCCTAATTGCAGATCCGTTTTTACCGCAAATGATTAAAAATGATACTACGACCTATCCTGAAAACAGATGGGATATTTTCAGAGAATTTCACGACACCATTTATCAGCAGTATGATGAAGCGCTCTCCGGACCAACACCAATAAAAATGAAGATGCAAGGATTCTGGGAATACTTTGCCCAATCATTTTCGAACCCACAGAAAGCCTTCAAAAAAATAAAAAAAGCAAATAATCCTAGAGCCTATCAACAGGCCGTTTCTGAAATTTTAAAAAATGGCTAAGGTTTTAATTTCCTGAAATAATTTCCGCTTAAAAGCAGGTCTATGTCGCTATTTCGATGCCCTCTTTAACCTCAGCTTTTCTTCAAACACAAAACTATAACACCGAGGTTTTACCCTTGTTTCTTCCGCATATAAATCGGCCAAAGATTTTACCTCTATATTTGCAAGGCATAATTCCACTTTCAAACTCAATTATAATCCGTGAAAGACCTCTTACTCATTACTCCACCTTTTACTCAGCTCAATACACCTTACCCAGGCACAGCCTATCTTAAAGGGTTTTTAAACACTAAGGAGATTTCAGCTTTTCAGATGGATTTGGGAATTGAAGTGATTTTAGAACTTTTCACGAAGAGCACCTTTCAGGAAATTTTTGAATTGGCTTACGAAAACGATCGTATTCAAACTGAAAACTGTCAACGTATTTATGCGCTTAAAGACCATTACTTAAAGCCATTAGAAGATATCATTTTATTTCTTCAAGGGAAAAATCAAACGTTCGCTAGACAATTATGCACGGACGGATTTTTACCGCAAGCCTCACGGTTTGAGCAACTCGATGATATGGATTGGGCTTTTGGCTCTATGGGGCATCAAGATAAAGCCAAGCATTTAGCGACCTTGTTTATTGAAGATTTATCAGACTTTATTGTAGAATGTATAGATCCTGATTTTGGTTTTAGTAGGTATGCGGAACGCCTTGGACAAAGTGCGAATTCCTTTGATGAACTTTACGATAATTTACAAGACGATTACACTTATATTGATCAAATTACTTTAGAGTTATTAGAGGCACAAATAAAAAAAACGACACCTAAACTGATTTGTTTTTCTGTGCCTTTCCCGGGGAATTTATACAGTGCTTTTCGTTGTGCGCAGTTTATAAAAGCCAATTATCCAGAGATCAAAGTTGCTATGGGTGGTGGTTTTCCAAATACGGAATTACGTTCCGTGAGCGATGTTAGAGTGTTTGAGTTTTTCGACTATATCACTTTAGATGATGGAGAGCTCCCCATTGAACTCTTACATAAAGCTGTTGTTAACAATGAAACTAATTTTAAGCGTACCTTCCTTTTAGAAAATGGGAAGATTGTCTATAAAAATAACAGCACTCAAGCCGACTATAAGCAGCAAGATGTAGGCACGCCAGATTACTCAGATTTACCTTTAGAGGATTATATTTCTGTGATAGAAATTGCCAACCCGATGCACAGTTTATGGAGTGATGGCCGTTGGAACAAACTAACCATGGCTCATGGTTGTTATTGGGGAAAATGCACCTTTTGTGACATCTCCTTAGATTATATTAAAATTTACGAACCTGTTGCGGCACGACTTTTAGTAGATCGTATGGAAACCTTGATAGCCCAAACCGGAGAAACCGGTTTCCATTTTGTAGATGAAGCCGCTCCGCCCTCTTTGATGAAAGCCCTTGCCTTAGAAATCATAAAGCGAAATCTAAGCGTAACTTGGTGGACAAACATTAGGTTTGAGAAAAACTTTACACAAGATTTATGCACCTTGTTAAAAGCTTCGGGCTGTATTGCCGTTTCTGGAGGTTTAGAAGTCGCTTCAGACCGCTTATTAGCTTTAATTGATAAAGGTGTTACGGTTGAACAAGTGGCACGCGTTACACGCCATTTTACCGAAGCCAATATTATGGTACATTCGTATTTAATGTATGGTTATCCTACTCAAACCGTTCAGGAAACGGTAGACAGTTTAGAAATGGTACGTCAGCTTTTTGAAATGGGTATTTTACAATCTGGATTTTGGCATCAGTTTGCCTTAACCGCGCACAGCCCTGTAGGTTTACACCCCGAGAACTACGGCATTTCACCGCATTACAAAACCATTACCTTTGCCAATAATGATGTAGATTTCACCGATTCTACAGGTATTAACCATTCGGAATTTAGCTTCGGATTAAAAAAGTCGCTTTTTAATTTTATGCATGGAATTGGGTTTGAAATCCCTCTACAAGATTGGTTTGATTTTGACGTTCCTGAAACTCAAATAGCGCCCGATTTTATCTATAACTGTTTGGCTGAAGATTCCGCATTCAATATTAAACCCACAGCAAAAATTGTATGGTTGGGCAAAATGCCGTTACTCTATGAATTTTCTAAAACTAAAAAGGGACAAACAAAAACTTTTTTAGAACTCACCTTTCACACTCCTGCTGAAAGCTTTGTAATCACTACTGAAAAAGATAAAGGACATTGGCTTTTAGACCTTTTAGAAACCATTACGCCACAAGAAAAACCCCAATCCTTTAAACAGATTAAGACCAGTTTTGAAACTCAATTTGAAGATTTTGAACTGTTTTGGTATTCAAAACCCATAAACACCTTACGCGATCACGGTTTGTTAGTGTTATAAGTTTCTCCTGAACTATTTGCCATCTTAAAAAAATTCATAGAACTTTGAAGCTTCAAATAACTAGGGAACGTTACTTAGTTGCTAACCCAAAGAAAACTGTTTTTTAATGAGACGACACAAAGCCATTCGATATTTAATGGTCATATCTGTGTTATTAGTACTCGTCATGTTTTTAACCCTAGTGGTCAAAGAACATTATGATGTCATGACCACTGTGATAATTTCCGCCGTGATCATTCTCCCTACCTTATTTTTTGGATATAAATATCTAGACCTTCATCATGAAGATTATGGCTATGAAAAACTCTCTGTTGTCTTATGGGTTCCTATAGGCGCCGTACTGTGTTATCTTTTAAATATAGTTGCAGGTTTAGGAAGTATATTGGCCGTTGGAATAGTGGGAACGATCGCTTCATTCTTACCGCACCTTAATCAAAAATCGCATTATTTAAAGCAATTACCTGCAAGTATTTATTGTGGGGCTTTTGTAGGAATGTCTAGTGTAGAAACCACACCTAACATTTGGTTTGTTCTTGCCGCAGGAACCTTAGCAGGTTTCTTCTTTATGATCTCAAAAAATTTATTCTTAGGCGTTGGCGGTAAATTGGGCACTATGGCCTTTGGTGGTGTTATTGCCGCTTCATTTATTTATTGGCTTATTGTATGACGCTCTTTATCCTTATCATATCCGGTATTTTAGGAGCTACTTTGACCTTTTTTATAAGTGAAAAGCTAAAGCAAGGCCCTGTTAAAGCCTCTGCTTTATTGGCCTTAACCGTTGGCCTCTTTTTTTATTGCTTTCCGAATTGGTTAGACCCTTACTTAACAAAACACATTCAGGTTGTATTTATTGGGGCGTCATTCATAGGAATGGTCTCCGCTAGTACCATGAAAAATTATGCCTTATTAGCAATTGCAGGCACCCTTTTTACTTTAATCTACATGAGTAAAAGAAACGTCTTCAATGGTTATGGCGGTTCTTTAGGAACTTTAGCCTTTGTGGCCCTACTGAGCACTATGGCTTTTGCCACCGCGATAGCGGAGCAACGAAAAATTAAAGCTCGCATGACCTTAATTTGGAAGACCATAAAAAAACGGTTAAAATAAACGCTCTGTGCTAAGCTTCATCTAAAAAACAGAACTAAGCGCAAGCCGGCTTTCTTTAACAATCCCAAGATAAACTTAGGAAAACTATAACAAAGATTCTGTAAGGCTTTAAAGGCATTCTTAACTAACGTATCTTTACACCCTATTAAAAAGTGCAAATTATGCAAGATCACAACATACACCATTATATAAAAGATGTTTTAGAACACATGCCTTCAGATTGGCTAAATCTAACAACGCATCGCTTAGACATTTACAATGAAAAATTGGCTAAAGTTGAATTTTTAGACGCCTTTGAAGCATTGTTTAAATCTAAGGATTCAGGGACTGCAGCCTTAAGTGCATTACCTACCGCCTACGACTATATTAGATTAGGACACCCGCTCTGTAGTATTTTAGAATGGGCTATTGCAAATTTAAATGGTTTACACTCAGAAAACGTTATTAGCTTTGGTTCTCAAACCATGCCTATTCTAGCTATTCTAAGAACCAATTTATTTGCTGATAAAAACACGCAAATTCTTTATACCGATGCCTTACCAGAAGCTTTTGATGCCGAACTGATAAAGCGCGTTTATGGTTATAATTTTGAACTCAAAAAGATTAAAAAAACGGAAGCTATTTCTGAATTTGACGGGAGTACCATTCTTATTACGGATGACGCTCTTATAGGGCATTACGATTTAAAGCCTAAGGTCGATTTCATCATCAGTTTACACCAGTCGTTAGGAAGTCTTTTAATTGTGAATGGTACAGAGAACGATTCTTATATTTCCGAAATTCAACATGTAAGAAGAAGAGAGACCGTGGCAATGACCCCGTCTCATTCCTTATTAGCTTTACAGGCCTTAGCGCATCAAACGGCTATAGTACCCGTAGAGCGTCAACGCGACCAAAATAAAACCAGCGTGTTGAACTCTCTTAAAGAAATTACGTCAACCTCAGCCTTACCTTTAGTTGCTTCAAGTGGACTTTCTATGCAGTATGCAATTATGATGGGCTTAGTAGACCATGCTTTAGAACAGCATAAAGGCAAGTCTATTAAATTTATTGTGCCTCCAAATTGCTATGGTGGAACTAACGATCAGGCCAGACGTGTGGCAGCATGTTCTGATTTGGTAGAAGTCGTTGATTTACCAGTAGATGGCGATAACGATATGGTTCAAAGTATCAACACCGTATTAACAAAGGTAGCATTAGAAGATGCCGTTCCTTATATTATTGCTGAAATTCCTACAAACCCACGGGTTGAAGTTCCGGATTTAGAGGCTTTAAAAGCCGCTTTAAGCCAAGAACGCAAAACAGCGGACGGACATACTGCTATTGACCCTGTTTTTATCTTAGATCAAACGTTTTGCCCTAATGTTCATTTTCTAGGGGAAGGTGACATCCTATCTACGGTTAGAACGATTTCTTACGCAAGTGGATCTAAATTTCCAAGTGGCGGAAAATGTACTGCTGGCTATTGTGTGGCAAACACCAAAGCTGAAGGACTTATTAACACCATTGAGCAACACTTAAGTTTAGCGGATAATGAAGCTACAGATTTGCAATATGAGATCTTAGCCAAGCAATTACCTTCTATGAACCAAAGAATTGCAGCAGCTTATACAAATACACGCGAATTTGTAAACTTTATTCACGACACGCTTCCTGAAGCTAAAATCAATTTTGTCTCAGAAGAATTGGCCGCTCAAGGATTTACGCCTTCTGTATTTTCATTAGACTTGCCAACAAAAGGGAATACTGCTGAAGAAAAAGAAGCCTATAAACGCGACTTAAATCTTAAATTAATCCATTTAATGATTTCCGAAATTCCTAACGAGAGTAAATACTGTGTGAGTTACGGACAGTTAAAAGGCTGTTATTGGACGGTTCCTGCAACATCGACGCAAGGCACCACGAAAGAAGGTGATAAAGATTATATTGCACGTGTGGCCTTATCACCAGATATGGATATGGAGTTACACAAGAAGGTATTTTTAGACTTTGTAAACAGTATTGCTTAACGACCTTTAAAATCCGCTCTTAAGGCAATATTGCAGGCGGTATAATAAATAACAAAACGTATCGAGAACAGCTTATTTTATAGCGTTCTCGGTATCGTTTTAGACAACCTTCAACTTTAATAACACATGGAAATTTTAGACTGGATACAAAATTGGTTCAAAGCGAATGCTGATGGCGAATGGGAAAAGGGCGATGCCATACAGATTACAACTTTAGACAACCCGGGTTGGGATGTAGAAATTGATATTTCTAAAACCTCTATTGCGAATCTTGAAATTAAGTGGGTTCTTAACGAAAACGGTCGACAAGATTGGTACGGCGTAAAGATTTCTAATCAAAGATTTAGAGCCGCTGGTGATGCCAGTAAACTTACGTTTTTGTTGAATTTATTTAGAGAGATGATTGAAAAAATTGAAAATGAATAAGACCTACTTATTCATTTTCAACATTTCTAAAGCTTAAGTATTTTTATTACTTCTCAAATTGAGCTTTTAAGGCTTCAAAGTCTAAGCCTCCGTAATTTCCAGAACTCATAAGTAGTAACGATTTCTGGTTAAAATCTTGCTGAAATAAGAAGGTTTTAAACTCTGTTGGATCTGTAAAGATCTTTAAATCGTCGCGTTGAAATGCCTCAGCAATCTGCGCTTCAGATATAGCCTCTAATTTCTTAATTTCAACAGCATTTGGGGAGTAAAAAACAACGGCAATATCTGCCGCGTCTAGGGCGCCCTTATATTCTTTTAAAAACTCTGTATTCAGGCTGCTATAGGTATGTAATTCTAAACAGGCGACTAAAGTTCTATCGCTATACTGCTCCTTCAACGCTTTTGTTGTTGCTTCTACCTTACTTGGAGAATGAGCAAAGTCTTTATAAGCAACACTAGAGCCCGATTCTGCTATTTTCTCTAAACGCTTACTTGCGCCTTTAAAGGTCGCAATAGCTTCATAGAAATCATCTTCATCAATACCCATATGCTGACAAATCCATTTGGCACCAGCTAAATTATTGAGGTTATGTGCACCAAAGATTTCAATAGGCATTGGACCTTCAGAGGTTTCTATAAATGTTTCGCCATCTTCTACATGATATTCAGGCGTAGCGTATCCAATTTTTCGAATTTGATTCTCTGAAGCTTCAACCACACGGCATACTTCAGCATCTTCCTCGTTATAATTTATACTTCCTCCGGTAACGATAGAATCTACAAATATTTTAAACTGATCTACATAATTCTCGTAGGTAGGAAACACGTTGATATGATCCCATGCAATACCACTTAACAACGCAATATTCGGTTTGTATAAATGAAATTTAGGACGTCTATCAATCGGCGAACTTAAATATTCATCGCCTTCTAAGACCATAAAATCATTATCATCCGTAAGTTTCACCATAACATCAAAGCCCTCTAATTGAGCTCCAACCATAAAGTCAACATCACGATCATGGTAATGCATCACATGTAAAATCATAGAAGTGATCGTGGTTTTACCATGACTACCACCAATAACTACACGTGTTTTATTTTTGGCTTGTTCATATAAAAACTCAGGATAACTGTAAATTTTCACGCCGAGCTCTTGAGCTTTTAACAGCTCCGGATTATCTACTTTTGCGTGCATCCCTAAGACTATGGCGTCTAAATCTGAAGTGATTTTTTCAGGATACCAACCAAAGGCTTCAGGCAACAATCCCTTCTCTTCTAATCGTGATTTAGAAGGCTCAAAAATAGTATCGTCGCTTCCTGTTACTTTATAACCTTTATTGTGAAGTGCTATGGCTAAATTGTGCATTGCAGCACCACCAATAGCTATAAAATGTACGTTCATAGTATCCAAAAATATCTTGCGTAAAAATACTATAAGTTTTTTGAAATCTGAAGCCTCAAACCAGGAACATTTGTAGGTTTTAAGCAGCGAAGACTTAGACTATTTTTAATAAATTAGGCTTAATTTATTTCGAACTAAAACAGAGCTCTTTACAAGGCGTAAACGGTCTCATTGCAAAATGTATCCTAACAAGACTTACAATTCAGGATTCACCGCTAGACTATTAAACAACTTCGCTTTTACACTAAAAAATTTATTCTGAAGTGAAATGGCTTTTAACTGGCCTTCAATCAATTTAGATTCTCTAGAGTTAATTAAAAATAACGAACTTTCTCCCAACTGAAACTTTCGTTCTTCAGCTTGAAGCATCTGCTCATAATCAGAAACCATTTCTACTGTAATTTCATTCTGAATGGTATAAGATTCTAATTCTTGTTTTAGAGCTGTAATTTTATTCTGAAGTTGTACACGAGTTGCGTCTATTTCAAATTCGGCATCTTGCTGCTTTAATTTGGCCAGCTTTAAATCGCCACGTTCTTTTCTTAAAAATAACGGAAAACTGACGGTTAGACCTCCTTTATAGTTATCCGTATTAAATGCCTGTACATCATCATAACTTTCGTTTAAAAAATTATACTCTGCCTTAATTTTTGGTAAAAGCTTATTCGCTTTTAAGCGTCGCGACACCTCTAAGCCTTCAAGTTTATAGCTTAAAGACCTCATCTTAGGATGGGCTTCTAAAATTGCATCTTGTGTTTGCAACTGATTGAGATTAAACGTCGCATCGACTATAGCTTCAGAATTTACATCAGGAATCATGTCGGGTTGCAATTCTACAGGAATATTATTCTCTAACCATAAATAATTGGAGAGTTCTAGTGCGGCTTTCATAAGTTTCACTTTAGATTGCTCTAAACTTAATTTCCTATTATTAACGGCAATCCGTGCTTCTGTAGCTTCAATTTCAGCATTTTCACCAACGGAAACCCCTTTTGAAATTCCGGTATAACGCAATTCAGCATTAACCAAAATTGATTCAAACAGTTTGAGTTCTTTATAGGCTTGCAACCAATTAAAATACACCAAAGCGGCCTCGTACAAAATGTTATTCACATAAAGATCTCTATCTAATTTAGCTTGCTCTTTATATAATTTAGCTTGTTTTAAAGCTGCCATACGATTGTTAATCCACAAGCCCTGGCCTAAAGGCACAGCAACACCGGCACTAAACAAACCATCGTCAGGTACAGTAGATTCCGGATTTAAATAATACCCCGAATTGTCATCAAAAGCCGCTTTAACCTCAACCCCAAACCAAGTCGGGATTTTAAAAGCACCATTAAGTTTATCGTAATATTCTGTGTTTTTAAATTTCTTTTTACTGTAATCGACTTCTAGTTTAGGATCAAAAGCCCCACGCGATTTCATTAATTTCGCCTGACTTTCGTCAATAACCAACTCTGCTTGCTTTACTATAGGGTGAAACTTTTTGACGAATCCTAAATACTCATCAAACCGCAGCACGTTAGAGCGCTCGTTAGACTGTGCTAAACCAGAGTAGAAAGACATTACTACTAGTATGGTTAGTATATATCTCATTATGATTTGGTTTTAGCGTTGTCCTTATTCTGAGGTTGATAATAATTAGGCGGAAAACCATTTAGTTGTCGCCATAACTCGTACCAAATAGGAACATCTTCTAGCAAGGCCATGGTATAAGCACCAGATCCCGCCCTAATGGCCTCAGGCCAAGCTTGCTCCTCTTCATCAGGAGCTAATAAGACTCTAAACTTACCATTAGGGCTGATGAAATTCTCTATTGCCACAACTTTGGCACCGTAAGTTCCGTAAGAGATATCTGGCCATCCGCTAAAAATCATCGCTGGCCAACCATCAAACTGAACACGTACTTTCTCCCCCAAATTTATTAAAGGTAAATCTATAGGCGCCACATAGGTTTCTACAGCTAAATCTACATGTGCGGGCATCACACCAACCAAGTCTTCGCCCTCTTTAAAGGTTTGCCCTACACCTCCTCGAATCGCCTTATTAATATAACCATCATAAGGAGCACGGACAAAACGCAGTGCGTTACGCATTTCGTAATTAGAATAAGCGTTTTCTAATTTAGACACCTGTGCTTCGGTATCAAATTGACTGGACTGTGCGGTGTATTTATCACTTTGTGCTTTCGAAATTTTATCGGCATACATGGCATTGACTCTAGAGACCTCAACCTGCGCGTTGATCACTTCATTTCTACTTGCAAGCAATTTATTTTCTTTGGAAATTAATTTTGCTTCTGTTTCTTGAAGCTTGAGTCTTGCGTCTTCCACATCTTTCGTCGCTTTAAAACCTTCCGCTTGTAGCGTTACCGTTCGGTCGTATTTTGATTGTGCAATAGCTATATTTGTTTTCGCCGCTTCAAAATCTATACTATCACTTTTCACCTTTAATTTGGCTTGCAATAATTTATTTTTAGCCTGTTCTAATTTTAAGCCACGTTCTTTAGACAAGGCTACAATTTGTCGTTCTAAGGCTTTTACCTTTTCTTGATAAGACCCTACAGATTGTGCTTTAGACGAGCGTTGTTCACCCGTACGTTTGACTAAGTCGGGATCAAAATATTCACTTTTTATTTCCGATATTTCCATAATGGTATCGCCTTGCGCTACAAAATCACCCTCAGCAACGAACCACTTTTCAATTCTACCCGGAATCGGCGATTGAATGGTTTGCGGTCTTTGATCTAAACTCAGGGTTGTGACATTACCATTTCCTGATATATTCTGCGTCCACGGTAAGAACAGAATAAAGATAATAATGATAGCGGATCCCAATAGAAAACGATTAAAATATTTATAATAGCGTCCATTGAAGATGCGCTGACCTGACTTAAATTTTTTTAAATCTACAGACTTGTTAAGCTGGTTATTTGAAATGTTTAACATTGTAAATTCTTTTAAATTATTTGTCCTTTTTTAAGCGTAACGATTTGGGTACAGTGCGTTTTCCATTGATCTGATTTACTTACCACAACTAAAGCCCAAGGGTTTGTAGGATCCGTTAAGAATTTTACGATACGTTCTGATTCATCATCTTCAAAATACTCTAATGGATCTTCTAAAATTAAAATTTTAGGCTTATTCACAATCGCTCTAGCCAAGGCTATTTTCTTTGTAATGGTATACGACGTTTGTTTTCCTTCAGGATTTAAAATGGTATTTAATCCTTTTGGACTTTCTTTTACAAAGGCATTAAGTTCTACTTTGTTAATAGCCCATAAAAGCTGTTCTTCAGAAATATTTTCATTACCAAAAGTGATATTCTCTCTTATGGTGGCCTCAAAAGGGGTTTCATCTGAAAGCGATAAACCTACATGCGACCTGTAATGGTTAATATTTATGTTTTTTAAATCATAATCATTGATAAACACACGTCCTTTTGTAGGCTCTACAACACCACCAATTAAGCGGAGCAAGCTTGATTTTCCGGAACCACTTTCACCAGTAATTAACAGTTTACAGTCTGTACCTATTTTTAAAGAAATGTTTTTCAATATGTGTAATTCTCTATTGGGCACACCGTAAGAGACATTGCTTAATTCAATATTAAATCGGCCATTAAAATGAGGCTTATCCCCTTCTTGACTTTCCATTTTCTTATCGACCACCTGGCCCATTTTCTCTAAGGAGGTCAACACATCGTAGAAAGATTCTAATCGCAATATTAACTTTTCAACAGAAGTAATTACCAAAAGAATAATAATTTCAGCAGCTACAAACTGACCGATATTCATCTCCTGATTTAAAACTAACAAGCCTCCAATTAGCAACAAGCCGGCGGTAACTAAAACTTTAAAGCCTACCATTTGCATAAACTGGATAACTAAGATCCTAAAATGCTTTTCTCGCGACTCTAAATAATCGTTGACTAGGGCGTCATTTTTATTTATCGCTAATGAAGTTTGTCCAGAGAGTTTAAAACTGACGATAGCACGAGCAACTTCCTGAATCCAGTGCGCCACCTTATACTTATACTTAGATTCTACCAAGCTGGTATCCATTCCTGATTGGGCTGTAAACTTAAACACAACGTAAATGAGCACAAGTAGCAAAATACCAAATGCAATAAAAAACGGATGGTAAAAAGACAGCAGGATTAAAGCAAAGACAATTTGAAGAATCGCCGCAGGAATGTCAACTAAAATTTTTGCTAATCCTTTTTGGATGTTTAAGATATCGAAAAAACGGTTGGCCAATTCTGGAGGATACTGATTCCGAAGTTCACTCATTTTAATTTTTGGAAAACGATAGGTAAACTCAAAAGAAGCCCGCATAAAAATACGCTGCTGGATGGTTTCTATAATCCGCAATTGCATAAGTTGTAAAACCCCAACAAAAGCCACACCTAAGGTCACTAAGATGACTAAAACCACCCACGAGGTACTGACCTGTGCACCTTGTAATAAATTAATTATCGCCTGTATCCCTAAAGGTAAAGTTAGACTTAGTATCCCTGAGAAAACAGCGTAATAAATAACTTGTAATATATCTCGTTTTTCAAGTTTTATAAGGCCTACAAATCGTTCCCAAGGCGTCATCACATTTTTATTTTTCATCTACACGTCGTTTTTTAAGGTGCTAAGGGTTATTTTTTTAAAAAATTCTGAAGGACTAACATCAGCATTACAGTCGGTTATAGACGTAAAATGTTCTTTTAGAAAATGTTGATGTAACGCCCCTTCTACAATGGTACTGGCTAAACTAGAAGCAAACATATAGTTGGCATTAACTTCTAGAATCATGTCTTTTATACGCGTAATCATGCGCTTATAAACACTAAAATAACCTTCTTTATTTTCGGTGTCAACCGCTTTGGTTAAGTATGATTTTGAGGATTCGTTAATGATAATTTTATGTAATAAAACCTCATTAATATGTGAGAAACTATCATCTTGTTCTATAGTTCTCGTAACGACTTCAATCGCTTTTAATAATTTGTCTTGGGGATCATTGATGTTTAGTGTAGCAAACACCATTTGGTATTCAATCCATGCCCAATACCATGAGGTTAGGTAAACAAGCAGTTTGTGCTTACTTTCAAAATAACGGTAAATAGAACTTTCGTTAGATCCGATTTCTACACCTAGTTTTTTAAAAGTAAAACTATCAAACCCTATTTGATCTATGAGTAATATACTATGCTCAATAATTCGTTTTCCTAATTTAGAAGACTCAGGATCTTTAAGATATATTTTATCAGGGACTGCAATTTTTAAATTGGAAAGAAGACTACGCATACTCAAGTCGTTTAATTGCAAATATAATAGTAATACTATTACAATTTAAGAATTAACAAAAGATTAGCAGCTATTAACTGCAGCCCGACTCAAGGCTAAATCGAAATCCCTCAAATGATTACATTTGAGTAATCCGCTCCTTCTCTTCCTTAAAAACCTCAATATTGGGCAAACCTGAAATGGCCTTATCAATCCATTGTAAAGCCACAAGTTTATTTTTTTTATGCTTATAAATTTGTGCTAAACGGTAATATGCCCAAGCTTTAGGAACGCCATCTATTGCCGAGTGGTGCGACACATAAGCTTTAAGGCATTTTTCGCCTTTATCTAATTGAACATTGTAATCTGCACTTACTTTTCCTAATTGATAATGTAGAGCGTTTCTCTGATGATGGGTATAAGCCTCTTCTATATTCTTAATCGCTTTATCAGGTTCATTTTGTTCTTCAAAAAACTGAGTTAACTTTTCGTAACAGGTTACAGAACCGCCAACCTTAATGGCCAATTTATAATACTTCTCAGCCAGTTCAGGCTCATCGTCATATTCATAAACATAACCTTTGGCTAGATAACCATCAACTTGAGACAGTGCTTCTAATTCGGCAGCATATTTTAAGGCCTTTGAGGTACTCCCTCCAATAATTCCAGGCAAAGACACATACAACTCTACTAAGGCCCAACGTGTATCTATATGCTTCGGATCGAGCTCTGCCGCTTTTAAAAAAGCCTCTTTCACATCTCCTATAATCCCTAAGGCTTTAATTTTACTGATGCTAAGGGCTTTCATTCCTAGCGCTCCTCCATATTTATAATGGTAATTGGCATTTTGAGGCTCCTTTAGTTTTAACTTTTCGTATTGCGCAATAGCCGCATCCCATTTCTTTTGATGTCCATAAGCGTCACCCAACAACTCAATAGCCTTGAGATCTTCAGGATTACGGTCTAAAAAAGTTTCCATTTCCTCTTGCGCACTTTTATACGCTTTATTTTCCAACAACTTTTCAGCTTCCTCTAGCGAGGGTTGCGCATATCCGATGGAGGATAGTAAAAGAAAAAAGAGAACTCTATACATAGTATTTGGGTTATTAAACAAAAGTACAATTAAAGATTTAGTCCTAAACTCTTAATACGTTAAGGTTTAAACCTTCATACGCATTGGCTATTAACAGCATTTAAAGGGCTTATTTGTTACTAAGTGCACTTAAAATTTAGATTATTTAAGGAGCTTTAAGAGAAATGGGGTTAAATTTTAATCGAAAAAAAACGGCAACCATTAATTAATTTATAAAGGTTGCCGTCTTATCTTTAAATTAGATAGAATTAAGCACTTGGCGGTGTTGTTGGCCGCACCTCTATTTTACTCGGCAGCGTTCTAGGATTCATCTGCAATACATCTACAACAAGCTCACCTAAATCTTCGCTCTGAATTTTCCAAGCCTCATCTTCAGAAGGCTCATTACCGTTAAAATGTGTGGATACTGAACCTGGCATAATGGTACTGACTTTAACACCGTATTTCCTTAGGTCTAACATCACTGCTTGCGTAAACCCAGTCACTCCAAATTTACTAGCGTTATACGCTGAACCCGAAGCAAAGAAGTTAGCTCCTGCTAAACTCGAAATGGTTATATAATAGCCTTTAGAAGCCTTAAGTGCCTCAACACTTGCTTTAATAGAATTGAAAGCTCCCGTTAGATTGGTATCTATAGTATCGTTCCATTGCTCTATAGTTAAATCTTCTATACTAGAAAAGTGTCCTAAACCTGCATTGGCAATAACGACATCTAATTGCCCAAAGGTATTTAAAGCTTGTTCTACGGCTTTAAACTGACTCTGAAATTCTCTCACATCGGCTTGAATACCAATTATAGAACCTACGCAATCAGCTTTAGCTGCTAACTCTTTTGCAGCTTTATCTGCAGCCGTTTGAGAACGACTTGTTATAACCACTTTTAAACCTTGATTAAGCAACGCTTCAGCAACGCCATATCCTATTCCTTTTGTACCCCCTGTAATAAGGGCTACTTTTCCTTTTAAGTCTTGCATGTAATATTCTTTTTTTGGTTATACCCAAATTTACAAAACTAGACCAAAAGCCAAAAGTTTAGACTGTTAGAAGTATGCTAAATATCATCCTGTCGCCACATATCACATAAACTTTGCGAACCTATTTTCAGAATAATAAAAAGGATCTCTTTTTCAAACCTTATAAACATTCAGAAAATATAAAAAGCCCTTCAACCATTCTATGGAATTACTTTTCCTCTGGAGGATAGGTTGCGAAAACCTTTTCTATAAGTTTAGTAAATTGAGCAGCTCTTTCTTCTGGTGTTGCTTTAACGTCATAGCGATATTCAGCTAGGGCTTGCCAAAACATGCCTGTTTTTGAATCGTCTACAAATTCAATACTAAGTTCTCGGGTCCGTTTATTTTGGTTCACAGGAATTCCCACAGAAATACCTCCTCCAACTCGGCCACCACCGCCACCAACTCCAATCCCTACATTACTGCGATTAGCATTTTGTAGATTTTGGCTTTGAATATCGATGTAAAAATCGGGGTGTTCTGAACGCTGCAGTCCAAGAGTTTCTAATTTCTGATCTATAGCCCTTATAAGCCGTTTGGTATCTAATTCACTTAGACCCGTAGTCATGTCTCCAAAATAATTATAAGTTTTGTAGGACTGAAAATCTGTAGATTTCTCGTAATCATAATTTACAACTGAGCCACAGGAACTCAGGATAAAAAGAAGTAATAAAAACTTTAAATTTTTCATCTTTTTTTATTTTAAAAGTATAAAAAATCAAGCACTTGAATAAATCCTACACGGTAATAAAATGTTAAGATCAGAGGCTTAACTCTTTTTCTCCTCAACAGGATCTACAGCCTTGGTTAGTGAGGACGAAATAATTCCTGTTGGTATAGCTACGATACCTAGTCCAATAAGTAAGATAAAAAATGTAAACACCCGACCACCAATAGTCACCGGATATACATCACCATAACCCACTGTGGTAAGTGTTACAATAGACCACCAAAGGCTAGAAAATATAGAAGAAAAATGTTCTGGCTGTGCTTCATTTTCAAAATAGTAAATCCCTACTGCTGAAAAATAAATAAGCATTAAGGTAATGACCATAAATAGAATAATCTGCTCTTTAGCCATCCTCATAGCTTTAGCAAAATGTAGCATGGCCTTATTATAACGCACCAACTTAAACAGTCGGAATAAACGAAACATGCGTAATAAACGAAGAGAACGTAAGTCTACACCTAAGGCTAAATAAAACGGTAGGATAGCTAAAAAATCTATGAGACCAAAAAAACTGAATACAAACTTCAGTTTTTTATCGGCAACATAAATTCTCGCTACATATTCTAAGGTAAAAACCAGCACACTGAAGACTTCAATAGCATTTAAAACTACACGAGTTTGTGGTTTTAAATTGGGTAAAGTTTCAATAGAAAAGGTTATTACCGATACAATAATTAAAAACTGTATAAAGTATGCAAAGCGTCTACTTGTTTTAGTTCCGTTAAGTTCTACAAGATTTTTAAGATAAGCCTTCATACTAAAAACAGCTTGTCTAACTATTTAACAATTTCCAAAGTTGATCTTTTAACTCCGTTAATCCTTGATGTGCCACAGAGGAAATAAAAAGATAATCTACGGATAAATCTTTATCTAATATTGTTGAGATTTCAGACTTTAATTCATCATCTAACATATCTGATTTTGAAATTACCACCAAACGTTCCTTATCTAACATTTCTGGATTGTAACGG
This sequence comes from Winogradskyella rapida, assembly GCF_042675845.1. NCBI lineage: Bacteria > Pseudomonadati > Bacteroidota > Flavobacteriia > Flavobacteriales > Flavobacteriaceae > Winogradskyella > Winogradskyella rapida. The sequence continues at coordinate 116,101 of NZ_JBHTKM010000048.1, forward strand.
CGTAATTCATCCTCTAAGATTTCATATTGCTCTACAATATCTTTAGCATCTGCAGGAATTAAAAAGAGTAAAATAGAGTTACGTTCAATATGCCTTAAAAAGTAATAGCCTAAACCTTTACCTTCCGCAGCTCCCTCTATAATACCAGGGATATCTGCCATTACAAAAGATTTAAAATCACGGTACTCCACAATTCCTAAATTAGGCTTAAGTGTGGTGAATTCGTAATCCGCAATTTTAGGTTTAGCAGAAGTCAATACCGAGAGAAGGGTCGATTTTCCTGCATTAGGAAATCCAACCAAACCAACATCTGCTAAAACTTTAAGCTCTAAAGTAATATCTCTTTCTTCAAGAGGAATCCCAGGTTGGGCATATCGAGGTGTTTGGTTTACGGAATTTTTAAAGTGCCAGTTTCCACGGCCACCCATTCCACCTTTCACTACAATCTTTTCTTCCCCGTCTTCTGTAATTTCAAACAGTACAGTATCGGTTTCAGAATCTCGGACAACAGTCCCCAGGGGCACGTCAATATAAATATCCTCACCGTCAGCTCCCGTACTTCTACCAGAACTACCATGAGCACCATGACCTGCCCTGAAGTGTCTTTTAAATTTTAAATGGATTAATGTCCAAAGGTTAGAATTACCTCGTAAAATAACGTGACCTCCACGTCCACCATCTCCTCCATCAGGACCACCTTTAGCAATATATTTCTCGCGATGTAAATGCGCAGAACCTTTACCTCCGTTTCCAGAAGAGACATGCATTTTTACGTAATCTACAAAATTTCCTTCAGTCATAATCAAGACTCACTATTGTGAGCACCTTTTTAGTTTTACTCCTATAAAGTTAGGAATAACAATTTATAATTTATCGATTGCCGCACTTAAACGCACGGTAATTTCTTCAATACTTCCAACGCCATCAACGCCAAAGTACTTGTTTTGTTCAGCGTAATACTCCTTTAAGATCGCTGTTTTCTTGTAATATTCTTTAATACGGTTTCTAATAATACTTTCATCAGCATCATCAGCGCGTCCACTCGTTTCACCACGCTTTAATAAACGTTGTACTAAAACCTCATCATCAACCTCAAGGGCTACCATAGCATTAATTTGAGAATCTTTATTCCCCATTAACTCATCTAAGGCTTGAGCTTGAGCATTGGTTCTAGGAAAACCATCAAAGATAAATCCTTTAGCATCCGAGTTTTTCTCCACCTCTTTACTTAACATATCTATAGTCACCTGGTCTGGCACTAGCTCACCTTTATCAATAAATGATTTTGCTAACATTCCTAAAGCAGTTTCGTTTTTGATATTAAATCTAAAAACATCGCCTGTAGAAATATGGATTAAATCATATTTTTCTTTTAAAAAATTTGCTTGTGTTCCTTTGCCTGCACCTGGAGGGCCAAATAGGACTATGTTCGTCATGTGTTGTGTTGTTTTTAATTGGTATACTGCCGGTAAATCTCTCCCTAAACCATCATAATCAAGGCCATAACCGACTATGAATTTGTTAGGAATTTCTAGACCAACATAATGAAGTTTAAAATCTTTAGCATAAGCTTCTGGCTTATAAAACAAGGTAGCAATAAGCAGTTGTTTTACATTTTCATTTTTAAAAATGCGGTGCACTTCCTCTAAGGTGTTACCAGAATCTATAATATCTTCTAAAATAACGACAGTTCTATCGGTAAGATCTTGTGTTAAACCAATAAGGCGTTGAATATCTTCTGTAGATTTTACACCTTCATAAGAGGCAAGTTTAATAAACGTAACCTCGCAGGGTTTTGGATATTTTTTTACAAAATCGCTCACTAACATAAATGAACCGTTCAAAATCCCAACAAAAACTGGTACCTCATCCCCTAAGTCCTTAGCAATAGCATCTGCCATACGCTGAACCACAGCATCTAATTCTTGCTCTGAGACAAAAGGTTTAAAGTATAAATCGTGAAGCTTTACCACTATCTTTTTATTTTAGAATCGCAAAGATACATATTTGAGCGCCGATTGCACATTTTTTGATTTAGGAATTTATAAGTATGTATCATTTTTACCTTATTTTTGCTCTTGAAAAGCAGATATTTAATCCTAAAAAAGTTTCCCGTTTTTAAGGGAACAACAAACATTGATGAACTATTTTTCTTCAAACTTTAAACTTGGTATTCTTGGTGGCGGACAACTTGGCAAAATGATGCTGTACGACACCCGTAAATTTGACATCTACACAGCCGTATTAGATCCTAGTGCTGATGCCCCATCTCGACTAGCTTGCGATGAATTTTCTATTGGTGATTTATTAGACTACCAAACCGTTGTTGACTTCGGAAGAAACGTAGATGTATTAACTTTTGAAATTGAAAATGTTAATGTTGATGCCTTAGAAACTTTAGAAAATAAAGGCGTAAAAGTTTTTCCTTCATCAAAAACACTGCGAACCATTCAGAATAAAGCCACACAAAAAACTTTTTATAGCGAAAATGGTATTCCAACGGCCGACTTCTTAAAATTTGACCATACTACAGCTATCAACACAGCACTTGACCAAAACGAACTCAACTATCCTTTTGTATGGAAAAGTGCACGGTTTGGTTATGATGGCACAGGTGTAAAAGTTGTAAAAAGTTCATCAGACTTAGAAGCTTTACCTAATGTAGAATGTATTGCAGAGCAATTAATTCCTTTTAAAAACGAATTGGCTGTTATTGTAGCACGTAATGTTAAAGGTGAACTAAAAACCTACCCTGTGGTAGAGATGGAATTTCACCCTGAAGCCAACCAAGTAGAATATGTTATTTGCCCGGCGCGTATTCCGGATGCAATTGCTAAAAAAGCAGAATCCGTAGCCTTAAAAACAGCTGCAGCTTTTAAACATGTTGGTTTATTAGCCGTAGAAATGTTTCAGACTGAAAACGATGACATCTTAGTCAATGAAGTCGCTCCAAGACCTCACAATTCTGGGCATTACAGTATTGAAGGAAGCTATACCTCACAATTTGAGCAGCAATTACGATGCATCCTAGATTTACCTTTAGGAAATACTAAAAGTAAGGTCGCTGGTGTTATGGTTAATCTTGTAGGTGCTGAAGGTTATACCGGTAATGTTGTTTATAAAAACATTGAAACCATCTTAGGCATGGAAGGTGTTACCCCGCATATTTACGGAAAAAAACAGACCAGACCCTTCAGAAAAATGGGCCATGTTACAATTGTGAATAAAGATATTTCAGAAGCCCGTAGAATTGCTGAAGACGTTAAAAACAGTATAGCCGTTATAAGTCAATAGCTTTTTAGACCTGTTTGTTAACACTGCTGTTAACAGTTTCAAAAAAATTGGTCAACCCCATGCTGTTGCCTTAACTTTGAGACGTATTAGCAACAGATCAATACAAAAGCAAGAATTACAATTCAAAAAAAAATAACCAAAATATATTATGAGTAAAGTAGCCGTAATAATGGGAAGTAATAGCGATATGCCAGTGATGCAAGATGCTATAGATATATTAAAAGAATTTCAAATTGAGGTTGAAGTAGATATCGTTTCTGCTCACCGTACTCCAGAAAAATTATTTGATTTCAGCAAAAATGCTCACAACAGAGGCATCAGTGTTATTATCGCTGGCGCTGGTGGTGCCGCACATTTACCAGGTATGGTTGCTTCATTATCGCCACTTCCAGTCATTGGAGTTCCTGTAAAAAGTAGCAATTCTATTGACGGTTGGGATTCTGTTTTATCCATATTACAAATGCCAGGAGGTGTACCAGTAGCTACTGTAGCTCTAAACGGTGCTAAAAACGCAGGGATATTAGCTGCTCAAATTTTAGGGAGCGCAGATACTGCTATCTTATCTAAGATTGTAGATTATAAAGAAGGTTTAAAAGCTAAGGTTATAGAAACGGCTAAAAACTTATAAAAAAAAGCCTCAACTTGCGTCAAGGCTTTCATTGCTATTAATCAATACTAATCTCAATATAAACCTACTTGAAGATTAGTAGTGCAAAGATAATCATCTTAATAAGGTCTTGAACTAAAATAATAGCTAAATTTTTCTTAATCAAACACTTAATTAAAATTCTCATTACCATGACGATTCTTAATAAACCCTTTTCAACACCTTATAATACGGCACCTTTTTCTCAAATTAGCACAGAAGATTATTTACCGGCTTTTAAAGAAGGTATAAAAAAAGCTAAAGCAGAAATTGATGCCATCACCGCTAATACGGAGAGTCCGACGTTTCAAAACACCATTGAAGCCTTAGACTATTCAGGAGAAGAACTGGATCGTTTATCGAGTATTTTCTTTAATCTTAACTCCGCAGAAACCAATGAAGCCATACAGAAAATAGCACAAGAGGTTTCTCCACTACTCTCGGATTTCAGTAACGACATCACCTTAAATGAGGCTTTATTTAAACGTATTAAAGCGGTTTACGACTCAAAATCGTCATTAACCTTAACCACAGAACAAGAAACTCTACTAGATAAAAAATACAAAGGGTTTTCTAGAAATGGGGCCAATTTACCAGAAGCAAAAAAAACAGAGTTACGTGCTATAGATAAAGAGTTAAGCCAGTTAAAATTAAAATTTGGCGAGCATATTTTAGCCGAAACAAATGCCTACGAATTACACCTTACTAACGAAGAGGATCTTTCTGGCCTCCCAGACGGTGCAAAAGAAGCCGCTAAACAATTGGCTGAAAGCAAAGATAAAGACGGATGGTTAATCACCTTAGACTACCCAAGTTATATTCCGTTTATGACCTATGCCGATAATAGAGCACTAAGAGAAGACCTTTCCAAAGCTTTTGGACGCAAAGGATTTCAGAACGATGATTTAGACAACCAAGACATTGTTCTTAAAATAGCAACACTTCGGTTTAAGCGCGCGCAACTCTTAGGTTATAAAACCCATGCGCATTTTGTATTGGAAGAGCGTATGGCAGAAACGCCAGAAAAAGTAACGTCTTTCTTAAATGAACTGCTAGAAAAAGCAAAACCTGCAGCAATAGAAGAGTTCAAAAAACTAGAAGACTTTGCAAAGGAATTGGACGGTATAGATCAACTTCAAAAATGGGATTCTGGTTATTATTCTGAAAAATTAAAGCAAAAGTTATTTGATCTTGATGATGAACAACTAAAACCGTATTTCAAATTAGAAAATGTCATAAACGGTGCTTTTACTGTAGCAGAAAAGTTATTCGGTTTACAGTTTGAAGAAATTGACACCATAGACAAATACCACGAAGAGGTCCTAACTTATAAAGTTACTGATGCTGAAGGCGAATTGGTTTCTATATTTTATGCGGATTTTTTCCCAAGAGCAGGCAAACGTAACGGCGCGTGGATGACGTCTTACAAACCACAAATGATTAAGGACGGTAAAAACGATAGACCTCATATTTCTATAGTTTGTAATTTCACCAAGCCAACAAAAAGCAAACCTTCTTTATTAACATTTAATGAAGTCACCACTTTGTTTCACGAATTCGGACATGCCCTTCATGGTATGCTAGCCAACACCACTTACCCTAGCTTATCAGGAACAAGCGTGTATTGGGATTTTGTTGAATTACCAAGTCAGGTGTTAGAAAATTGGTGTTACGAAAAAGAAGCCCTAGAGCTCTTTGCTACCCACTATGAAACGGGTGAAGTTATCCCAATGGCGTTAATCAACAAAATAAAAGCGTCTGCAACTTTCCATGAGGGCATGCAAACCTTAAGACAATTAAGTTTTGGTCTGCTAGACATGTCTTGGCACGGTGTAGACCCAACTGCAATTAAAGATGTAAAAGCTCATGAAGTTGAAGCTTTCAAAGACACGAGTCTTTATCCTGATGTTGCCGAAAATTGTATGAGTACGGCCTTTGCACATATTTTCCAAGGCGGTTATTCTTCTGGCTATTACAGTTACAAATGGGCGGAAGTTTTAGATGCTGATGCTTTTGAGTATTTTAAAGAAGAAGGTATTTTTAGTAAAACCGTAGCCAATAAGTTTAAAACTTTTGTCTTGTCTCAAGGAGGAACAGAAAATCCAATGGTGTTATACAAACGATTTAGAGGTAAAGAACCACAACCTGAAGCCTTATTAAGACGTGCTGGCTTATTAAAATAGAACAGTAAATTTTAGTACGAAGTTCACTTCGATTATAGTTATTAAAAAGGAAAACGAAATGTTTTCCTTTTTTTTATACCCTTATATCTTCAATTTAGGATCAACGCTTTACGAATCACCTAAACCCTAAAAAGCAAAAAAATATCACGACCATTTTCAATCTAAAACATAGAAATTCCGCTTAGCAAATAAATCTTTTTATATGACCAAATTCCCTTCCCTAGATGGTCTTTTAGAATAAAGTCGAATGAAATGCGTATCTTAAAGTTATGTTTAATTTTTATAATGAAATTAAATCTCAACATTTTAACTTATTTTTGACTCTGTAATGACATCAAAAAAATGCCTAAGCATCAAATAAACCCTAACAATTGGGTCAACCAATATTCAGACTACCTCTTCAATTACACCATAACACGTGTAAATGATAGAGAGATTGCTCAGGATTTAATTTCTGAAACCTTCCTGGCAGGCTTAAAGTCCATGGTCAATTTTAAAGGTGAAGCGAGTGAGCGTACCTGGCTCATTTCAATTTTAAAACGAAAAATTATTGACCATTATCGTAAAATCAATTCTAATAAAGGCAAAGCTGAAGTTAGAATGAATTACCATAACGATACAGAAACCGAAGGCGATTGGCTAGAGGAGCGTGTTTCAGACGCCTCAGACAAAACGGCTGAAGACACCTTAGTGAATTCTGAAATGGGTGACGCTATCTACGATTGCATCGCTAAATTACCACAGAAACAAGCCGACGTTTTTAAAATGAAAACCATTTTAGATTATGATACAGAAACAATTTGTAAAGAATTGAATATTACTGCGTCTAACCTATGGGTTATAATCCATAGAGCACGAACTGGTTTAGCAGAGTGTATGGAAAAAAATTGGTTTAATTAAAATTGATACCCCGCTTAAAACGGAAAAGATAAAATGAAAAAAAGTTTTTTATTTATAACTTGTGATGAAGCCAAACATATTTGCGATAAAGCACAATATGGGGAAGCGACAGCTTGGGAAAAAGCAAAATTAATGTTGCGAATTTTCTATTGCCATGTTACAAGGACGTATTCAAAGAAAAACACGAAGTTGTCAGAAACTATTGCCTCATCTAAAGTGCAATGTTTAAAAACTGAAGAACGCAACAAATTACAAATGGCTTTAGAGAAGGAACTCTCTAAGCAAAAACAACAATAAGAGCCAAAATATTGGCAAACTCTCTACCCAAAACGCACTGTAATATCGGGACTGATTTTTATTAGAAAACCACAAAAACATTATGGTGATTATCGCAATCCCTAATGACGCCATTGTGATATAGGTATGCGATTCAGTTTTAAAGTAATTGAGCAGTACAAACAAGAGCAATAACACCACTCCAAATAGCTTTGTTTTTTTAATCCCAATGGTTTGCGGAATTGTCGCCAGTTTTAAACTGTCGTAATTCAAATCTCTTATCTCAAATGGGAACATTAAAACTAAAATAAAACAGAAACGCTGCGCTCCCATTATAAGGACATCTTGGTGTATTTCACCCTCCTGATTCACTAAAGGCAAAAACACGGTTGTTACCATCCAAATAAAAGCGATGAGATAAACCTTTAAACCACTTACCTGCCTCAGGTTTTTTTTATCATCATATAAATAATGTTTAGGGACCATAATAGGAATGGCATAAAAAAAAGTGATCACGCCTAGTACCGCTATCCAAATTAAGGTTGTCCCTTGGAGATGCCATAAATAATACCCCATTGCTAAGAAGGCTCCGAACGAAAATACTTGAATACTTTTTAACCAACTCGCGATGCTTCGGTGATGAAATTTCACCACGCCAAAATACTTCACAAAATTATAGCCCGTAATCGTAGCAAAAAACACAAATAAAAGTAGCGACCAATCCTGTTTTAAATGCAACTCTATCATGGTTACCCACGAGAGAGCGACCGCCGCAAAAGCCACATGAATACTACTGTTGAGATAAAAGTTAAAAAGCCGTTTTAACACATTCATAAAACAAAAGTAAGCATTGTGTTAATAACCTTTTATTTCGGTTAAAAACTTTAGAGTGCATTAACTAAAAAATTAGCCTAAATCCGTACTTTTGCACAACTCAATTAATTATAATTATTTAATGGATACAACTTCTTTTGCATTACGACATATTGGCCCAAATTCAGATGAGCAACAAGCCATGTTAGACACCATAGGTGTGGATACGATAGCTCAATTAATCACTGAAACCATTCCGGGTAATATTCGTTTAGAAAAAGATTTAGATCTTGATGCGGCAATGAGCGAACAAGAATACCTCAGCCACATCAATGAACTATCTCAACGAAATAAAATATTTAAAACTTACATTGGCTTAGGGTACTACCCTACTAACTTACCCGCTGTTATTCAGCGTAATGTATTAGAAAACCCAGGTTGGTATACGGCTTACACACCGTACCAAGCTGAAATTGCACAAGGCCGATTAGAAGCTTTGTTAAATTTCCAAACCATGATTATTGATTTAACAGGGATGGAAATCGCCAATGCTTCACTTTTAGATGAAAGTACTGCGGCAGCTGAAGCTATGGCTTTATTATTTGCCGTTAGAGAGCGTAGCCAAAAGAAAGCTAACGTAAATAAATTCTTTGTTTCAGACTTAGTTTTACCACAAACTATCGATTTGCTTGAAACTAGAGCGAATCCTATCGGTATTGAACTAGTTATTGGTAACGAAGCAGAATACAAATTATCTGATGAGTATTTTGGAGCCTTACTTCAATATCCAGGAAAAAATGGTCAGATTACAGATATTAAATCTTTTATAGAGCAAGCCAATGCGAAGCATATAAAAGTGGCTGTTGCTGCAGATATTTTAAGTTTAGTAAAACTAGAAGCGCCAGGAAAATTTGGAGCTGATGTTGTTATCGGTACTACCCAACGTTTAGGAATCCCTATGGGTTATGGAGGTCCTCATGCCGCTTATTTTGCAACCAAAGAAGCTTACAAGCGTGATGTTCCTGGTCGTATTATTGGTGTGACTAAAGATGCCAACGGCAACCGTGCTTTACGTATGGCCTTACAAACAAGAGAACAACATATAAAACGAGATAAAGCCACTTCTAATATTTGTACAGCACAAGTATTGTTAGCTGTTATGGCCGGTATGTATGCCGTTTATCACGGACCTAAAGGACTTACCTTTATTGCTGACAAAATTAAGAACTCAGCTTCTACCCTAGCCAATGCTTTAACGCAACTTGGATTAGAGCAAGTTAATTCGCATTATTTCGATACTATTCAGATTAAGGCGGATGCCGTTAAGGTGAAGTATGAAGCGGAGAAAAATGAAGTCAATTTTCATTATCCAGATACCAATACCATTACCATTGCAATTAATGAAACCACAACTCTTTCAGATTTAAATGCGATCATTTCAATTTTTGAAACAGTGACTGGTGAAACGACTGCAAAAATAGAAAGCACATCAACGAACCAAACCATTCCTGAGCACTTAAAACGTACAAGCGAGTTCTTAACAGCTGACGTTTTTAACACGTACCATTCAGAGACTGAATTAATGCGTTACATCAAGCGTTTAGAGCGTAAAGATTTAGCCTTAAATCATTCTATGATTTCCTTAGGGTCTTGTACCATGAAATTGAATGCGGCTTCAGAAATGTTGCCTTTAAGTTGGCCAAGTTGGGGCAATATGCACCCATTTGTACCTTCAGACCAAGCTACAGGTTATAAGTTAATGCTTAAAGCCTTAGAAAATCAACTTTCTGAAATTACCGGTTTTGCGGCGACATCACTTCAGCCAAACTCTGGTGCACAAGGTGAATTTGCAGGCTTAATGGTAATTAAAGCTTATCATGAATCTCGTGGTGATCATCACAGAAATATCTGTTTAATTCCATCATCGGCACACGGAACCAACCCAGCAAGTGCTGTAATGGCCGGAATGAAAGTGGTGGTAACAAAAGCCTCTGAAGACGGAAATATTGATGTAGAAGATTTAAGAGAAAAAGCAGAATTACATAAAGACAACCTTTCAGCATTAATGGTAACTTATCCTTCTACCCATGGAGTTTATGAGTCGGCCATTAAAGAAATTACACAAATTATCCATAATAATGGTGGACAAGTGTATATGGATGGTGCCAATATGAATGCACAAGTAGGTTTAACAAATCCAGGAAATATCGGTGCCGATGTTTGTCACTTAAACTTACACAAAACGTTTGCGATCCCTCATGGTGGTGGTGGACCAGGTGTAGGCCCAATTTGTGTTGCTAAACAATTGGTTCCTTTCTTACCAGGAAACCCAATTATTAAAACGGGAGGTCACCAAGCAATTACAGCTATTTCAGGAGCGCCTTTCGGTTCTGCTTTAGTTTGTTTAATCTCTTACGGTTACATTAAAATGTTAGGCTATAGAGGTCTTAAGAAGGCCACTGAAGTTGCGATTTTAAACGCCAATTATATCAAAGAACGTTTAAGTGGATCTTATCCAACCTTATATTCAGGTGAAAATGGAAGAGCTGCTCACGAAATGATTATTGATTGTCGTGACTTTAAAGCCAATGGTATTGAAGTTACCGATATTGCAAAACGTTTAATGGATTACGGATTCCACTCACCAACAGTATCCTTTCCTGTTGCCGGCACCATGATGATTGAGCCAACAGAAAGCGAAAGTAAAGCTGAAATGGATCGTTTTTGTGATGCTATGATTTCTATTCGTAAAGAAATAGAAACAACTTCAAAAGAAGATGCTAACAATATGCTGAAAAACGCACCACATACTATGGAAATGCTTACTTCAGATGAATGGGACTTACCATATACTAGAGCGGCAGCAGCGTATCCGCTAGACTTTGTTAAAGACAACAAATTCTGGCCAAGCGTAAGACGTGTTAACGACGCTTATGGCGATCGAAACCTAATATGTAGTTGTGCTCCTATAGAAGACTATATGGATGCATAATCTTAAATTAAAACACAAAAAAGTATTCAAACCGAATACTTTTTTGTGTTTTAAATAGCGACTGCTAATAATTATTAAGAATTTGTCAAAAATTGAATCTTTTAAAACGCTACAGTAGGGAAAGCTCTTTAATATTGACTAATTTCGTAATTACGAAAATAAACAACGATGGGGATTAAAATCACTGGAACAGGAAGCTATATACCAAGCTATATAGAAAAAAATGAGAACTTTTATAATCATCAATTTTTAAATGCAGATGGTTCTACAATTAAGAATTCTAATGAAGTTATTGTAGAGAAATTTAAAGCCATTACAGGAATTAACGAGAGGCGGTATGTCACAGAAGATCTAAACAACTCTGATATTGCCACATTTGCAGCTGAAAAAGCCATTGAAGACGCTAAAATAGATAGAGAAACAATTGACTACATTATTGTTGCTCATAATTATGGCGATATTCTTCATGGCTCAGAACAAAGTGATACGGTACCTAGTATTGCTTCGCGCGTAAAACATTTATTAAAGATTAGAAATCCTAAATGTGTGGGTTACGATATCCTTTTTGGTTGTCCAGGATGGATTGAAGGCGTTATACAAGCCAAAGCATTTATCGCTTCTGGTATTGCGCAACGTTGCTTAGTTATAGGTTCTGAAACCTTATCTAGAGTAATAGATCCGCATGATAGAGATTCTATGATTTATGGCGACGGTGCTGGTGCGGCTATTATTGATAAAAGCGACCTTGAGGGCGGTATTTTAGCCCATGAAACAGCAACCTTTGCCTTTGATGAGGCGCACTATATTTTCTTCGGAAAAACCAACGATAAAGACAGTGATGCCCAACGTAAATACATTAAGATGTATGGACGTAAAATTTATGAATTCGCATTAACGAATGTCCCAAAAGCTTTAAAATCTTGTTTAGAAAAAAGCGGGAAGTCTATAAAAGACGTAAAGAAAATATTGATCCATCAGGCGAATGAAAAAATGGATGAAGCTATTGTAAAACGGTTTTACAAACTTCATAATATGGACATGCCTGAAGGGGTTATGCCAATGACCATTAATAAGCTAGGAAACTCTAGTGTGGCTACCGTACCAACTTTATATGATGTGATTTTAAAAGGCGACTTAGAAAATCAAAACATTAACGAAGGTGACGTTATTATTTTTGCCAGTGTAGGTGCCGGCATGAATATTAATGCCATTGTTTATCAATATTAATTAAACGCGAGCCCTTCAGTAGTTCTTTTTTATGTACGAGAAAACATACCCGAATAAACGTTTTAATTTAACGCTTCAGTTCTTAAAAAAACACGTTTCCACTTCGGAAACAATTTTAGATTTAGGGGTAAAGAATCCGTTTACTGAAATTATGCTATCAGAAGGTTATAACGTTGAAAATACCACAGGTGAAGATTTAGATGAAGACCGGAAGGCTATTGTAGCCTCTCCGGCCAAAGTGGTTACTGCATTCGAAATTTTTGAGCACCTCTTATCGCCTTATGAAGTTTTAAAGTCTGTAAAGGCCAATAAGATTCTTATTAGTATTCCACTTAAATTATGGTTCGCCTCAGCCTATAGGAGCAAAACCGATATGCGCGATCGTCATTATCACGAGTTTGAAGATTGGCAATTAGATTGGCTCCTAGAGAAAACAGGCTGGGTGATTAAAGACCGTCAAAAATGGACCAACCCCGTAAATAAATTAGGGATTAGACCTATTTTAAGACGCTTTACACCGCGTTATTATATTGTTTATGCTAAACGGTCTTAAATGCTATTGCCTTTGAACTTCTATATCATAATTCCAGCACACAACGAAGACGCTTATATTGGTCTCACCTTAGAATCTTTAGCAAAGCAAACCTTGTTACCTAAAAAGGTCGTTGTGGTTAATGATAATTCTACCGACAACACACAGAAAATTTGTGAGGATTACGCGTCACGATATCCTTGGATTTCAGTATTAAACTCTAAGTCCTCTGCAAAACATCTGCCGGGTTCTAAAATTATTCATGCCTTTAATAAAGGCTTAAATACTTTAGATACGGATTATGACATCATTTGTAAATTTGATGCCGATCTTATTTTTCCGGAGTCCTATCTTAAAACTTTAGCCGCACATTACAAGACCAACTCGAAATTGGGAATGGTTGCTGGCTTCTGTTATATTGAAAAGAATAAAGAATGGATTTTAGAAGATCTTACTAACAAAGATCATATCCGAGGTGCGCTAAAAGCTTACAGAAAAGCCTGTTTTGAACAAATAGGACAATTAAAAGCTTCTATGGGTTGGGATACCGTCGATGAGTTACTTGCAAAATACCACGGTTGGCAAGTCCTTACAGATGAAACCTTGCATGTAAAACATTTAAAACCTACGGGACAATCTTATAATAAGGCCTCAAAATACTTACAAGGAGAAGCCATGTACAAGTTACGTTATGGCTTTTGGATCACCCTAATTTCTGCAATAAAACTAGCCTATAAAAAAGGGCGTTTTCAATTGTTTAAAGATTATATGTCTGGCTATTTTAAAGCCCAATCGGAGAAGGTGACGCCTTTAGTGTCGGAAGCCGAAGGCCAATTTATTCGCCAATTACGATGGAAAGGCATGCTCAATAAATTTAAGTAACCCCCTAAAACGACCAGCTTTTGTAACTCGCAGAAGCTTCAAGTTGATCTTCAATACGGTCTTCTAACTCCGGAAAGAAATCAATTCCTGTTAAGGCTTCAAGCGTATCTACAGACACCACAAATTTATACAAGGGTAAGTTTGAGTTTTCATGATTCATCAAAAAAGCAATCATTTTAGTTTTTCCATTTGTATGGTCTAAAATCACTTTATAAAACTGATTAGGCACTGCCACCTCTTCTTCCCCTATTGTTTTTAAATCCTTATTTAAAATTCCGCCTGTAACCACAAACACGCCATCATTCTTTTTGGCCCAATAGCGTACTTTCTGTTCTAAACGGTTCCAAACACCTGCATTAAATTGATGTTCTTGTGGACTTATATTACTCGTTAAGAACGTCTCATCATGGGCCGCTTTTGTAAAACGCCTATCACCAGCAGGACATAAATGTCCTTTATCGTAACCCGACTTTTTATAATTCTTCCAATGTGCTGCGCCTGTTTTTACGGCCTCATCAATTTCAAAATACGGTCTTTTACGATTGGTAGAACTTAAATGAGAAGCCTTCAGTTCATAAGCGACCCACTCCGCTTGTTCATACGGTTCACTGTACGAAAGTGAATAATTCTGATGATGTATCACCTGCCCCGTAGTACTTGTCGGTAAAAAAAATGTATTGGTAAGCGCCTTTACTGTCTGACCATCTTTTATAAGGTCTGACTTCGCTTTTTGTTCTATAAAAAAATCATAGCTGTAAATACCAATGACGATAAGTACAGCTATGATTGTAAAAATGGGTTTCCTTTTCACACTAAACGAATTATTCCATTATAAATCCTAAAGGTTGTCCTGTAGCTCCACTAGGAAAGCTAATGCCTAACATAGCAGAAATCGTTGGTGCAATATCTGGTATTACCGTTTTATTAAACGTTTCGCCATGCTTCACGCCTTTACCAAAAAATAATAAGGGCACATGCGTATCATAGTTTAATCCACTACCATGCGTAGATCCTGTTTTGCTATAAGAAATAAAAGCCGTGTCATTCACCAAAACAACATCTCCAGATCGTTTTTGGTTAAAACCATTTTCAATTAAAGCCTCTATACCATTAGAAAACGTCGTAGTGCTCATCGTGGTAGCCGTGTATACTTTAGATACATTAGGATAACTTAACTGTTCCATAGCAATAGCCGTTTGAACATCTGACAGTTTTAAACCTAAACCATTAACTTTATTTCTATCTAAAAAGATTTGATTATTGCTAATATTCTCTACCAAGTCTTTTGTCCCATAAGTAGCATCTAAGAAGCTATTGAAACGATTTTTTCTATCCTTATTATCTACATATCCTGCAGGAACTTTTCTTGTTTTTAAATAAGAAGGCACATCTACCGCACCATGATCTGCTGTAAGAAAAACAGTGTATTCACCTTTCCCCACAGTACTATCTAAGTAATTAAATAAACGCTCTAGATCTTTATCTAAACGTAAATAAGTATCTTCAATTTCTTTAGAATTAACTCCAAAATTATGACCTACGTAATCCGTTGCCGAGAAGCTTACCGTTAAAACATCTGTAATAGCATCTTGTCCTAATGCTTCTCCCTCAATTGCAGCCATAGCGAAATCGGCTGTTAAACTGTTACCGTAAGGCGTTGCTTTTAAAATATCAAAACCTCTATTGGTTTTACTCAAGGTTTTTAAATCATAAGGAAACGTTGCCTTTTCCTTTCCTTTAAATCCGCCTTCAAAAGTATTTTCATCTACACCACTCTCCGTATAGGTAGAAATATCATAAAGTGTATTCCATGGTTTTAAATAAGACGATGCCTTTTCTGAAGCATTAAAATCTTTAACCCACTGTGGCAACTCTTTTGTATAGAAAGAACTGGTAATCCAAGCGCCTTCATCAGCACCGTGAAACCAATATGCTGCATTTGCAGTATGCCCTGCTGGTAAAATGGCTCCCCTATCCTTTAAGGCTAACCCGATTGTTTTACCACGCATTTGCGTAAACAGTCTGTTTTCATCACCAAACGTCGTCGTTTGTAGTCTATGAGGCGACATTAATCCGGCTTTGTTCTCCGTCCCTACTGGAGTTACTTGGTCATCACTTGCGCAATACACCATTTCTTTGATTTCTTTATCGTACCAATTATTACCAATAATACCGTGAATTTTTGGCGTTGTTCCCGTATAAACAGAAGCATGACCAGGTCCTGTATAAGTTGGCACATAATTAAAATGATTGTTTTTACAGTTAAAACCTTCATTAATCATACGCATAAATCCTCCTTCTCCAAATTTAGATTCAAAACGTGTAAGATAATCGTAGCGCATTTGATCCACAACAATCCCAACAACTAACTTAGGCTGTTCAGATGAGCTTATAGGGTTGGTTTGGCTTTTAGTTTCAGTAATTGTATTTTGTGCTCCACACGACATAAATAAGAGGAGTACAGCACTTAAAGTGAAGAAATTTTTCATTAGAATAAAACATTATTATTAAGATTCAAAAGTACGATTTAAAAAAATATCTTAGTTCAAATTAACATTATTAACTAATCATTTTTTATACTTTAGCAATAATAAAATTCAACATGACTTACCTACATAATATTGGAACCTATTTTATAATGATTAAAGATATTTTTCGTAGACCGACAAAATGGTCTGTGATGAAACCTTTAATTTTAAAAGATATTGATGATCTTATCATTGGTTCTTTAGGGATTGTAGCCTTTATTTCTTTTTTCGTTGGAGGCGTTGTAGCCATCCAAACGTCCTTGAATATGACCAGTCCTATTATGCCAAAATACTTGGTCGGTTTTGCCACACGACAGTCTATAATCTTAGAATTTGCACCAACCTTTATCTCGATTATTATGGCAGGTAAAGTGGGGTCATTCATTACGTCTAGTATTGGGACCATGCGTGTTACAGAGCAAATAGACGCCTTAGAAGTTATGGGAATTAATGCCATTAATTATTTGGTGTTCCCTAAATTTATCGCCTTAACACTTTATCCTTTTGTTATTTCAATAGCCATGTTTTTAGGTATTCTTGGTGGTCTTATGGCTTGTGTATATGGCGGATACGGCACCATGGAAGATTATCTAGAAGGTGTACAATTAGACTTTATTCCGTTTCACTTTATTTATGCCTTTATAAAAACTTTTGTTTTTGCCTTCTTATTGGCAACTATCCCATCGTATTATGGGTATTTTATGAAAGGTGGTGCTTTAGAAGTAGGAAAAGCGAGTACCACATCTTTTGTTTGGACCAGCGTATTGGTAATTATTGTTAACTTTTTACTAACCAGTTTATTATTAGGCTAAAACATGATTGAAGTTAAAGACTTGCATAAATCGTTTGAAGACGCACATATTTTAAAAGGACTTTCTACCACTTTTGAAAAAGGACAAACCAATTTAATTATTGGGCAAAGTGGTTCTGGTAAAACAGTTTTCTTAAAATGTTTACTCGGTTTATTTGAATATGAAGAAGGATCTATTTCTTATGAAGGCCGAAATTTTAGTAAGCTCTCAAGGAATGAAAAGACCGAATTACGTTCTGAAATGGGAATGGTTTTTCAAGGCAGTGCCCTTTTTGATTCTATGACGATTGCTGAAAATGTAATGTTCCCATTACGCATGTTTACCAAGCAAAGCATGAGCGAAATGGAAGACCGTGTTAATATTGTACTTAAACGTGTAAATCTTGACAATGCGCATAACAAAATGCCTAGTGAAGCTTCTGGAGGAATGCAAAAACGTGTGGCTATTGCAAGAGCTATTGTTAACCGTCCTAAATTCTTGTTTTGTGATGAACCTAACTCGGGTTTAGATCCTAAAACTGCTATTGTGATTGATAATTTAATTCAAGAAATTACTGAAGAATTTGACATTACTACAGTTATAAACACCCACGATATGAACTCCGTTATGGAGATCGGAAAGAAAATTGTATTTTTAAAAGACGGACTGTTAGAATGGGAAGGCTCTAATAAAACCATTTTTAAAACAGAAAACGAAGCTGTGACCAACTTCGTTTATTCATCTGAGTTATTTAGAAAAGTACGTAGAATGTATTTAGAGGAGGATGCTCAATAGGTTATAACCTCACTCTAGCCATTAGTTTCTTCTTATAAAAACGGTATCGACTTTAAGTTCATTTTTAAGCCATTTCTGCAAGTCGCGTTCTTTATTAAGCACAAGGCTATCTGAAAGTTTTACTTTCCATCTTACATGTGCAATTGTAACGGTATCAATATTGATAAAATCTTTAGACTCTAACATTTTAGCATAACCAAAATATTCTAAATCATTAAATTTAATCTTCGCATCACGCGATAAGGACGAAAATGATACCGCGTTTATATTGGTGTTTTTAGACTCTATTTGTTGATTAAGATTGGTAATACTTTTTTGTAAATTTTCAATCTGAGTTTGTAACCCATCAATAACATTATCCTTACGGTCTAAATCTGCATAGGCACGATCTAAAGACTCCATTAAACGGTCTGCGCTTCGCGTTTTATTCGCATTAATAATCAACTCAAAATCCGATAAATTGATATAATTCTTTTTCTCATTTTGTAAATCGGTGATCATTTCATCACTCACATCACCATTAAAATGAAGATTCATCGTCTTGGTTTCTATGTCTAAATCGTTATCTCGCTTTTGATACCAAAGGTTAGAATTACTCTCAATTTCGTTTTTTACAAAATTATCAAAATCACGTTGATAACGACTTTCTTGCAGTACCGTTAAGAAGGTCCAGATTGCAGGTATCATTACAATTATAGCTACCCCCATAGCAATCCTAGAGGTTCGTTTTCGCTTTGCTGAATTGGCATATTTAAGCATTGGAAAACGCAAAATTTTCAACACTAAAAAGGTCGCTAAGGCGATGAATATGGTGTTAATGGTAAACAAATACATGGCACCACCAAAAAACTGCCAATTTCCTTTAGCCAAACCATACCCTGCTGTACATAAAGGCGGCATTAATGCCGTAGCAATAGCAACACCAAAAATAACAGAAGCAATAGTTCCCTTCTTAGTCCTCGCGATAATTAAGGCTAGACCACCAAAAAAGGCAATTAACACATCACGAATATCAGGACGCGTACGCCCCATGAGTTCTGAGGTATCTTCACTTAAGGGGAATAGGTAGAAGAATAAAAATGCCGTTAATAAACTTAGCACAATCATCGTGGCCAAGTTGATTAAAGACTTCTTTAAAGTATCTATATCATTAATCGCAATAGATAGGCCCACACCCAAAATTGGCCCCATTAGGGGAGATATTAACATGGCTCCAATCACTACTGCCGTAGAATTGGCATTTAATCCTATAGAAGCCACAAAAATGGAACAAACTAAAATCCACGCTGTCGCCCCTTTAAAAGGAATATCGTGTTTTATGGCCGTTATTGTAGCTTCTCTATCGGTGTCATCTCTGAAGTCGAGCAATTCATGCAAAAAGGTTTTAACACTAGCAAACAAGCCTTGCGCATCCTTTTTTACGGCATCCTTTTTATCTTCAACCGCCTGCTCTTTATTCATTTCATTGGTCATGCGCCCGGCCTCTTCATCAGAAAAATTAAATTTATTTTCTTCACTCATAGTTATAAAATTCCAAAATTATAATTAGAACCACAATTGGTTAAGCTAAACACAGAAGACCTCAAAAAGATTATCCTATAGCATCACCAAATTTAGCTTTTGCTTTTTGTAATACCTTTTTAATATCTTGTTCTTTTGCTTTTGGAAAGATAAGTAAAACTTCCTCTTTGTCCACAACGATATAATCATTTAGACCATCGATAACGACAACTTTTCCTTTTTTAGAACGAATCATATTTCCTGTAGAATCTTCTAATAAGGTTTCTGCATTAACCACAGCATTAGAACTTTCATCTTTATCTAACTTGTCGTAAAGACTTCCCCAGGTACCAAGGTCATTCCAATCAAAGGTGGCAGGAATAACAAAGACATTAGTACTCTTTTCCATTAAGGCGTAATCCACCGAAATATTTTCAGCCTTCCCATAATTTTCTTTTATAAAGGCGTCTTCTAGATCTGTATTATAAGCATCGTAACCGCTTTCAAACAATTGAAATAATTCGGGCTGATTATTTTTAAACGCTGAAACCACTGCGGCTACACTCCACATAAATATACCGGCATTCCACAGAAAATTGCCTTGCTCTATAAATGATTTTGCCGTAGCATAATCTGGCTTTTCTCTAAATTGACTCACCGGTTTAATTTCTTCAGAGGCAGCTTTATCGTATTCAATATAACCATAACCTGTATTAGGGAAGGTTGGGGTAATTCCTAAAGTCATCAGCGCATCGTGCGATTGGCAATAGTCAAAAGCGGTCTGAACGTTAGTTGTAAACGCCGTTTCATCTTCAATCCAATGATCACTTGGCGCAACAATCATAACAGCATCCTTATTTTCCTTCTGAATTTTTAAAGACGCGTATAAAATACAAGGTGCCGTATTACGCATAGCAGGTTCTAAAACCACCTGTCGTTCGGTCACTTGCGGTAACTGCTCAAAAACCAAATCATTATAGCGTTCATTGGTAAGAATAAATATATTTTCCTCTGGAATTAACTTTGCTAAACGGTTGAATGTTTTCTGAATAAGGGTATCTCCAGTCCCTAACATATCATGAAACTGTTTTGGAAAATCTTGGGTACTTACAGGCCAAAACCTCGATCCTACTCCACCAGCCATCAGTATGGCGTAATAATTTGAATTCTTACTACTCATTTCTATCTATTCGTATTTAATTTATTCTATAATTTCTACTTCTGCATTTGGGTTAAACAAATATAGTTTTCCCGTGCTTACTTCAAGGCATTCAATGCGTTTTCTTCGTTGGTTTCCTCTTTTAAACACCCGACCATTGTACAACTTAAAAATCTGATCTACCGAAAGTTCAAAAACATAGGTTGTATCGGGTGCATCACTGTAGCGTTTTAAAGCTAAAGCCAACGGCGCATCCGTATCACTAGAGGCTTTAGGATTTTTAAAATGTCGCGCTAATAAAGGTAATAAATCTGAAGGAAAAACCTCAGGGCGTAAAAAGGGTAACATTAAGCGTTGAAATGTATGTTTCCACTCCTTACCATGCGGCTTTATAGACCTGCCATAACTTTGATAGGCTTCAAAATGCGCAATTTCATGAATCAAGGTGATTAAAAAACGATAGGAATTCAAATTAGAATTTATCGTGATTTGATGCTTTCCGTTAGAAAGCGCTCTATAATCGCCATGTCTTGTTTTGCGCTCCTTCTTAACTTTTACATTCAAATTATCAACAGCCAAAAGTTCTATAACTAACGGTCTTGCTGCCTCTGGAATATATTCTAAAAGTGCTGATTGCATTAGCGCAAAAATAGTGGATATAATTATATTTTACATCACCTAAAAATTAAGATTTATTCCTACAAAGTATTCCTCCTTTAAAGTAAGGATCTTTTTTTTCCGACTTAAGGCTTTCAAAATCTAGAATTTAGGCAAATTCTTAACCTAGGGTGTAGAATTAGATACCTGCAATACCTTACCGTTATAATACTTATGGCCGGTTAAAGCAAAATTCTGAATATAATCTGCCATGTCTAAAGGTGATGAATTGGCCACATACCCCGGAAAGGCTTCCTCAAGCATTTCAGTTTGTACCGCTCCTAAAGCCAAAACATTAAATTGTGGTCCGGTCTCCTTATATTCTTCAGCGAGCAATTCCGTCAATGTAATTACAGCACCTTTACTAGAACTATATGCTGCTAAGCCCGGAAATTTCATACTTCCTTGTATGCCTCCCATTGAACTCACTGTGACCACGTGCCCATCCGATTTCATAAATGGTATGACAATTCTAGTTAATTCTGCAACACCAAAAACATTCGTTTTATAGACCGTTGTGAAATCTTCAAATGATGTTTCTGCATAGGGTTTATTAATTATCGCCCCTGCATTATTAATTAAGATATCGACATGCCCCCATTCTTTTTTGATAAAATCGGACACCTTAACATAAGCGCTTTCATCACAGAGATCAAAGGCCATGGTTTGAACCTCATCTAAATTCAGATCTAAAACAGGCTGTTCATTACGTGACAAGGCCAAAATTTTATGACCTTGTTTGGCTAATAATTGTACCAATTGGTAGCCAATACCACGACTCGTTCCGGTTATAATTATATGTTTACTCATTGTTTAAAATTACTTCTTTATTAGGGGCATTTATCATTCCTTCTAAGGCCGGAATCATCGTATTTATAAATTTCAGCATATGGCCATAATCCATTTTATCAGCTTCGTCATCCACATGGTGGTAATAATCGAAATTGGTAAAATCGAAGGTAGAAATAGCATGTGCCGGAATTTGCAATGCTTTATAGAATGGATAATTATCAGAACGTCTAAAAAGTGACATTTGCTTCGCTTTATCAAAAAAACCGATGACCTCAGCATTGGCATATGCGTTTAACTTTTCAGCAAAATTAGATTCCTCATACCCACTCATATAAGCCATAATTTCGCCTTCAGCTCTAGGCACACCAATCATTTCAAAATTAAGCATGGTGTACGCATTTATCCCCTGACCTTTTAGACGTGTTGCTAAGTGCGTTGACCCTAATAAACCCAATTCTTCCGCATCATATAACGTAATTAAAATACTTCTTTTATTCGATTTGGTTTTGGCAAAATAACGTCCAAACTCCATAGCTGCCAAGGTCCCAGAAGCATCATCATTAGCACCATTAGCAATGCTGTCTCCTTCTACGGTTTTACCTTTACCAATATGATCGTAATGTCCGCCAAGAATAACAAATTCATTTTTTAATACCGGATCTTGACCTTCTATGACCCCTACAATATTATAACCGTCAATATCTTTAACTTTAAATGAATCTCTATAGGTTTTGAAATAAGGCTTTATCCCATTCGCCTTTAAATAATTTTCAATATAAACTGCTGCTTTTTCTAAGCCCGCCGTACCTGTAGCACGCCCTTCTAATTCATCGGATGCCAAATAGGACATACTCGTTTGAATAGCCTGTTGCGTTAATTCGGGTTTTGAAAGCTCTCCTGTTGTTGAAACTTCTTTCTTTTTACGTGATGAACAAGCACAAACGAGGGCCATGCACAACACAAAAATTATGTTCTTCATATTGATTTTTTAGATGCGTTTAAAGATAAAAAAATCCTGATTCGATAAATGATCAAATCAGGATTATATATTAAGAGATTCTAATGCGATTAAGAATCATATTTTATACTTACAATACCATTGTTAATGGATTTTCAATATAACCTTTTAAAGTTTGAAGGAATTGCGCTCCAGTAGCACCATCTACAGTTCTATGGTCACAAGCTAAACAAAGTTTCATTGTGTTTCCTACAACAATAGCACCGTCTTTAACTACAGGCTTTTGAACAATAGCACCTACTGAAAGTATAGCTGAATTTGGTTGGTTGATAATTGATGTAAAGCTATCAATACCAAACATTCCTAAGTTAGAAATGGTAAAGGTACTTCCTTCCATTTCTTCTAGCGATAACTTCTTCGTTTTTGCTTTTATAGCGTATTCTTTTACAGCCGCTCCAATTTGCGTTAACTTACGTTGATCTGCAAATTTAACAACCGGTACAAGAAGTCCTTCATCTACTGCTACAGCAACACCGATATGTACATGATGATTTAATTTCATACGATCATCAAACCACTGCGAATTTACTTGTGGGTGTTGTTTTAAAGCCATGGCACAGGCCTTAACAACGATATCATTAAATGATATTTTAGTATCAGGAATAGCATTCACTTCCTTACGGAAAGCAATAGCATTATCCATATCAAACTCCACATTTAAATAGTAATGCGGTGCGGTAAATTTAGATTTTGCTAAGTTTTTAGCGATGGCCTTACGCATGTTAGAGTTAGGAACTTCATCAAAACTTTCTACAGCACCTGAAGCTACGCTTGCCACTGCAGCTGCAGGAGCCGCCGCTTTAGGCGTAAAGTTTTCAATATCTTTCTTAACGATTCTTCCGTTTTCTCCAGAACCTTGTACATCTGCTAAATCGATTCCTTTTTCTTCAGCCATTTTCTTAGCTAAAGGTGACGCAAAAATACGTCCAGAAGTCGTTGCTGCAGGTTTTGAAGCTGGAGCAGCGGTTTTCTTAGGTTCTTCTTTTTTAGGCGCAGCCTTAGGGGTTTCTTTTTTAGCTTCGGTTTTTGGCGCTTCTTTCTTTGGTTCAGCACCACCGGCTGTAAAGTTTTTAGCAATCCCAGAAACATCAGTTCCTTCAGGACCAAGAATGGCTAATAAAGCATCAACCTTAGCACTTTCACCTTCTTCTAATCCGACATATAATAAATGTCCAGATTGAAAAGATTCAAATTCCATGGTTGCTTTATCCGTTTCAATCTCGGCTAAAATATCACCTTCTTCAACAGCATCACCAACATTTTTTAACCAAGAGGCTACAGTACCTTCTTCCATAGTATCACTCAAACGTGGCATGGTTACCACAGTAACACCTTCTGGTAAAGCTTCTTCTTTAGCGTCTGAACTTGCTGATTCTGAAGTTTCAGGTGTTGAAGATTCTGATGCATCTTCAGATGCTGCTGGTGCAGATTCTCCGTTTAAATACCCTGAGATATCCTCACCTTCTTCACCTATAATAGCTAAAAGTGTATCTACTTTTGCCGTTTCACCTTCTTGAATACCAATATGTAATAAAGTCCCTTCATTAAAAGACTCAAATTCCATCGTGGCCTTGTCGGTTTCGATTTCAGCTAAAATTTCCCCTTCTTCAACTTTGTCACCCACTTGTTTTAACCAAGTAGCAACAGTTCCTTCTTCCATGGTGTCGCTCAAACGCGGCATGTTAATTACTTCTGCCATAGTTTACTTTATTTTGTGATCTATAAATGGGTAATCTTCCTGTTCATATACAACATCGTACATAACATTCTTATCAGGAAATGGCGATTCATCTGCAAATTTCTCACATTCTGAAACGCGGTTTTTCACCTCTTTATCAATTGCTTTTAAGTCTGCTTCGGTAGCGTATTCTTTTTCAAGAATAATATCTTTCACCTGAGTGATTGGGTCAATTTTCTTGTATTCAGCAACCTCATCTTTAGTTCTGTAGTGTTGTGCATCAGACATAGAGTGACCTCTATAACGGTAAGTTTTCACTTCTAAGAAAGAAGGTCCTCCGCCTTTTCTTGCACGTTGTATAGCTTCATCAAACGCTTCCGCTACTTTTATTGGATTCATTCCGTCTACAGGTCCTGATGGCATATCATAACCTAAACCTAATTTCCAGATATCCGTATGGTTTGCAGTACGCGCTACAGAAGTTCCCATGGCATAACCGTTGTTTTCACAAACAAACACCACTGGTAAGTTCCATAACATAGCAAGGTTAAACGTTTCATGTAAAGATCCTTGTCTAGCAGCACCATCACCAAAACAACAAATAGTTACAGCATCGCTATCGTGATATTTATCACCAAAAGCAATCCCTGCTCCTAAAGGAATTTGACCTCCTACAATACCATGACCTCCGTAAAAACGGTGTTCTTTAGAGAAGATGTGCATTGAACCACCTAAACCTTGAGAGGTTCCGGTTGCTTTTCCAAATAATTCTGCCATTACACGTTTTGGATCCACACCCATACCAATTGGCTGCACGTGGTTACGGTATGCCGTAATCATTTTATCCTTAGTTAAGTCCATAGCATGTAATGCACCGGCTAAAACAGCTTCTTGTCCATTATATAAATGAAGGAAACCTCTAACTTTTTGTTGAATATAAACTGCGGCAAGTTTGTCTTCAAACTTACGCCAGAACAACATGTCCTCATACCACTTTAGGTAAACTTCTTTAGTTATTTTTTGCATTTCTTGATGAGTTCTTTAAATAGAATAACAAAAATAACACTTTACACAATAATGAAGAAACTGTATGCCATAAAAAAATCAAGATATTACTGAATTTTCAATAACGAAAACCCTATAACACTGAACTTTCAAAAAGAAGTGGTAATAAGTTGGCTAAGGAGTGTGATTTTACAACTTTTCCTTGAGCTCCCATAAAGTAAATTTCAATAGGAAGATCTTGTTTTATTTCATATTCTGCAATCGCTTGCCTGCATGCTCCACAAGGTGGAATTGGCTTATCGGTAAGTTGATTTTGCGATGAGGCTGTAATGGCCATTGTTAGCATTTTAGCCTTCGGAAATTTAGCCCCTGCATAATAAATCGCAGTACGTTCTGCACAGAGTCCTGAAGGAAAACAAGCATTTTCTTGATTGTTACCTATAACAATTTCTCCGTTGTCTAGTAAGATGGCTGCACCAACATTAAACTTAGAATACGGCGCATAAGCATCTTCCCTTGCTTCTATGGCCGCCTGCATTAAGGTTTGTATATCTTCAGAAACTTCATTAATATCAGTATAAACTTGTAATGTCGTTTCTAGTTTTACTTCCTTCATATTTTACAAATTAGTTGAGACAAAAAAACTATTGCCGTTAAACAATAGTTCTTTAAATATAATTATTTTTTTGTCAGTCTATACAAAGACTGGACCTTTAAGTGGATTAATACTCATTGTATTCCCCATCTCCAAAATTGAAAGTCAGAGAAAAACGAAGTGTATTTTCTAACGGACTCTGAATTTTTGATGCCGAGAAAAGGTAAGATAGATCGACATTAATGGTGGTGTATTTAAACCCTGCTCCTAGTCCGAAAAACTTACGTGCA
Source organism: Winogradskyella rapida (assembly GCF_042675845.1). NCBI lineage: Bacteria > Pseudomonadati > Bacteroidota > Flavobacteriia > Flavobacteriales > Flavobacteriaceae > Winogradskyella > Winogradskyella rapida. The sequence goes on from NZ_JBHTKM010000048.1 coordinate 142,654, forward strand.
CCTTTATCATCTGCTTCATTAAAATAACCTGTTCGTAATGAGAAGTTATCTTGATACGTATATTCGGCACTTAAAGCCCAAGTAAATTCTCTTAACTCTTCACTTAGTCCTCCTGGCGCATCACCAAAGGATTGAAAAACACCTGTTAAAAATCCAACATCTGGATCTTGACCATCAATAATGATATCGCTTGTAATTGGGTTTCCGTATTCTTCTCCTTCATCATAAACGCCATTCCCATTATCATCTTCGTAATTATACTCATTACCATAAACAGGAGGTGTTGGCACTAAATATTTAGACACTTCTCCGGTAACAGCTAATTTATTGTACTGATCGAAAATAAAATCGAAACCAGCTCCTAATCTCAGGTTTGTAGGTTGAAATACATCTTGCCCGGCATCATCATACTTAAATTTTGGACCTAAATTCTGAATTGCAAAACCAGCTCTCCAACGTCCGTTAAAATCAGTATAAGCTTCTTCTTCACTCTGATAATATCCTGTAATATCCGCACCAAAAGTACTTCCAGCATTAGCGTTAGAGTCGACCTGACCTAAACGCAACGCAGAACGCATATAACGCAAACCAACAGCCATAGAGAACTGATTCCCTAATCTTAATGAGTAAGCGGCATCTATTGCAAATTCGTTTGGTTTTACAGCAACTCCTGGGTCATTTGCATCTTGGGTAAGTACAATTTCACCTAAAGAAAAATATTTAAGTCCTGCTGAAAAAGCACTATACTCATTGATACGATTAAAATACGTTACATAACTTAAGGAAATATCATTAACCAAACGCGTTAAATACGGCGTATAACTTAAACTCACCCCTTGCTTTGTTTCTGAAAACGCATATTTAGCAGGGTTGTATTGTTGCGAAAAACCATCTACAGAGGTCGCTACTCCCATATCTCCTAATGACGCTGATCTTGCATCTGGAGCAATTAACATAAAAGGTAAACCGGTAGTAATAACACGACTGTCATTAGAATCTGGAATAATTACGGTACCATCTTGGGCAAAGGCATTACTTAAAGTAACCAAAGCCATTAAGGCTATAATTTGTTTTTTCATTTTTAATTTTTGATCTATTAATACTCAAAGAGCACAACTCATCTGTTAGCAAATATAATTTAATATTATAGTATGACAAGTTTTTGAATTTTTTCAACTTGTTTATTTAAACGGTTAGATTTCACTTTTAGTTTATAAACATAGACTCCTTTTCCAATTTTATCGCCAAAATCATCTCTACCATCCCAAACAATGTTTCGAGATAGAGAGCTTGATGCATCCGAACAACACTCATCTGCACTGGTCTGTCCGTTTAAGGTACGCACCAATTTACCAGAAACCGTAAAGATTTGAACTGAGATATCTAAAGGCTCAGAACTATTATGGTTAAACCAAAACTCGGTATAACTTACAAATGGGTTAGGGTAATTTAATACATTTTCAATGACTAAGGCTTCATCTTCATCATACACCATAAATTGAATTTCTTCTGTTGAAGAATTGTTATAAACATCCCAAGCTTTTAAGGTTAAGGTGTGCAAACCTGGTTCTAAATCTCTAAACGGATAACTTACCGTTCCGTTGGTATAATCATCTACATTGGCTTGGTAATAACTATTAAGGACAATAGGATTGGTTTCGTCTGCATCTATTATCGCTGTAATATCATGTCCAATACCACTTGCAGTATTAATTCCATTATCATCTTGTAATTTTACAAGCACGGTTGGCGAATCGTTAGTGATGCCTCCTGAGACAAAGTTCTCATCATTCATATAGAGATTGATGACAGGCCCTAAGTTATCTTCAGGGGCATTTTCATTAATCCCTCCTATTTTTATATCAAAATTTGACCCTGCCTGATCGGAGGTTGGTGAGTCGGTTTGCGCATAAAAGCTAACTTTCCCATTGCCTACAGGAATACCTATATCTTTTGGTACAACAAAATCGAATTCAAACAATCCATTGGTAACACTAGCCTGACCTTTAAAGACCACTTCTCCTAAAGTGGTAAAATCCATTACAATTAAATTATTATCACCATCTCTTATACCGTCATTCCCTAAGGTCTGACGTGATATAGACTTATCGAAAACCGTAGCGGTTAAAGTTCCGTTATAGTTAGATAATAAATTTCCGTTGGTATCGACAACCTCTCCTGCTAATTTAGTATAGCTTAAAGCTTTTAAGGTATCTATCGCTTGAGTTATAGGAACATCATTAACTTTAGTTAAACGCACATCGGGTTGTGCAAAAGCCAATTTCATAGCCGGATCGCCTATATAGAAGACCAAACGTTTTTGACTTGAGCCAGCGATATTATTATCCGTCTTTGCTAGACGTAAGGCTTCCGCCATTGAAGGATAATCATTAGAACCAAAAGCAAACAAATAATTATCTAAAACCTCATTGAGCGCCTCACCTACAGAAACGATAATTTGTCTTGTGGTTGTAATTAAAGCTATAGCGCCACCATTTTCATTCCAAAAGGTATATTCACCAGCAGTATCACGGTTAGGATCATCAAACTTAGTATACTCACAGGTAACCGTTATAAATAAATTGTACTTACAAAAATTATTGATTTCTTGAGAATCGATTTTATCAAAAATACGCTCCTTAGCAATGCCGTCTTCACCACCATGTCCAAAATAATTAACCACTAGTGCACCAACCTCAATAGCATCTTGAATGGCCTCATTAACTTTAGGATAACGATCTCCTGCCGCTGAAGACTCTTGCTCAAAAGCATCAGAATGAATTTTTATGACATTTAAAAAAGGCTTCTCTTCTTCTAAGGTGGTCCCTAAGTCATCCGTTGTTTGTTGTAAACGCTCTTCCCATGCTTCATCAACATCATCAGAAATTAAAAGCACATTGTTTCTCCAACTTCCATACGATTCGGCTTGGTAATACGAATTGACCTTATCTACCATTTGATTGGCACGCTGTACATCTTCAGCTAAAATTCTACCTACAGCAACATCCATACGATCTGCTGTAGTCATTCCGCCTTCATTATCATCTAGCATGGCGTAAAAATCGTCAGATACAAACGAACTTGTTAAACTAAAACTACTTGTAGAATACCAAGAAGGAACCAAGTTCGTGTTGTTTGATATTCTATCTTTATAATCATAAGATCCTTCACCAAATAAACAAAGGTATTTTAAGCGATTGGCCGGTGTACTTGCATTATCGTAGACATATTTCACAAAGTTACGTAAGGCAGCGATATCTTGGCTTCCGGTGCTAAATTCATTATAAACCGTTTGCAGGTCTACTACCTTAACATTTAAACCATATTGTGCTCTATTAATATCGGCTAAACGTTCCGCTGGCGCTAACAATTCAGTAGGTGCTAATATGATATAATCAACATCTTCAAACTGTCCGTCTGAATTAGTAAAAATGGTTCCTTTTAAATTCTGATTCGCCAAAGTGGTTCTCGAATCCGTTTTTGGGGTAAACACATCACTGTTTGAAAACGCTATATAAGTACGGGCTTCACCCGATTGCGATTTAATAGCCATGGTATCGGCGTTATCTGAATTTTCAACTGTAGTTACATTAAACCGATCCGTAATATCCCAAACTTCTCTAACATTAGAGGTGTTGGTTATATTATACTGAACGATTCCAGGCGTACTCACCACGTCGTTATTTTTAAAAACCAACTGATCGCCTTCATATCTTAAACCACGGGTGGCTTCAATATTTATATAATCGAGATAGGCATTTGCCGAAGGATTTCCGCTGTTATTATAATCTAAAGTGACATTAACTTCATCTGAAGTCAGAGAAAGTGATTGGTTGTAGGATGCCGAGGTTCCTAAAACAGAGCCCACAGATATGGACCCTAAACTCATGGTGGTAACAAGATTATCATTAATGGTGACCCCCATCGAAGTTTGCACTTCTGAGACCGCCCCTACTGCAATGCTAACGTTTACTGGAACCGAAGTAACGAGGTTAGGAAAGTCAAATTCATAAGTCCGTTGACTTTCAATATCAAAATCATCTCCAAACCAACGACGCCCTAAACTCGCCAAGTTATATTCATCGACCTCATAAAATTGATAGTCTTGAAAGGTGTCAATTTCAAAATCTGCATCAGCCGTAATAGTCGGCATAGCGTCTATACGTTTCCCATAACTAGATCCTACATTAATATAGTAATAGGTTTTATCTGTATAGAGATTAATATTGGTATCACTTTCTTCATTATAAGTCTTTGGCCCTTCACCATAAAACAATATATAATCCGCATTATCAAAACTCCCATCCTCTTCTCCGACGAATCTAATAGCATTTTCAACAACATCAAAAGGATAGTTTTCAGAATTTTCTAAGGGTAACATACGTCCACCGTTTCCATATAACTTAATGGTCCGTGGATCTACCGCATTGGTATTCACCCCTAGATTACTTAAAAAATTTCTACTCAATTTAAACACACCAGAATCTTCGATGTAAAAACGATACCACTCACCACTACTTAATACCGAATTGGTAATGTCATTAACCCCCATGGTACTGTTAGTTAATTGTGCTGCACGTACACTATAGTTAAGTGTAAAGGAAACCACCTTTTTATAACTACCTCCCTCTTTAATAATAGGATGCATTTCTAGATAATGGGCAGAACGTCCACGTGCATTCGTATTATAGACCTGATAAGAAGGTGACGATGGAATGTCATTAGGATTAAGATCTTTTAATTCTGAAGCCGCTATGGTTTTGTAAGAAATATTAGTCAGCGTTACAGAGTTTTCATCAATAGAACTGCCATTACTTTCCCATTGCGAAACAAATAAAAGTCCTTGCTGGTCATTATAACTGAAATTTTCTTCATTAAATGCGGGTACTTCTACACTACGATAGTCCGTTTTAAGAATTTTAGTGCCTTCCCAGTCAATGTTGAACTGTTTTTTTTGAGCAAAACAGAGTACATTAACAAGAAGTAGCGCAATGACATAGTAATTTTTCATTTATAATTTTCGTTTTAATCGCCTTATACCTTTTAAAGAAGACTAGCAAACCCATTCGTTGACAACTCAATAACGTTATTGAAAGCCTGATAGTATGGTCTGATAATTTTTATTTCAAAAATACAACAATAAATTATTTCTGTTCTCGTTATTAAAAGGCAAAATACAACGTTAAATTGAAAAAAATCCGACGTTGTGTTCAAAAAAAAGGATGAAATGCACTCTTTTTTACATTTAGACGAAAAAAAAAGTTGTCAGTTTACCTTTAATTGTTATATTGCGACTCTAAAATTAAACGAGCTTACTTAAACGTATGGATATGAAAAATGTCTCAACCCTAAAATTTTTAATAGCAGTAACGCTTTGCGCTTCGATTGTAAGTTGTAATCGTTCTTCTAATTCTGGCAATGTCGATAGTGCCACAGGCTGGAAAATCAACGACAAACAAGGTGGTTTTCAGTACAATACACAATTTAAAGAACAAGAAACACCTCCAGGAACAGCGTTTGTTGAAGGTGGGACTTTTACAATGGGTAAGGTACAGGATGATCCAATGCACGATTGGAACAACACTCCAAACCAACAACATATTCAGTCCTTTTACATGGATGAAACAGAAGTTACCAATGTAAACTATTTGTTTTATTTAGATTATTTAAAGAATGTTTACCCACCAGATGATCCAAATTTTGCTTTAATTTATAAAGGAGCGCTTCCGGATACTTTGGTATGGAGAAATCGTTTAGGTTATAATGAAATGATGACAGAAAACTATTTACGTCACCCAGGTTATGCAAATTACCCTGTAGTTGGTGTAAGTTGGATTCAAGCTGTTGAATACGCAAACTGGAGAACAGACCGTGTTGCAGAATTATCATTACAAGAAGCTGGTTACATAAAAAGAGATGCACAGTACACTGATGTAAGTGCAGAAAGTACATTTAGTACAGATACGTATATTAATGCGCCGTCTCAAACTTATGGTGGTAACACTGAAGTTTTAGAAGGAGGACAACGTAGACAACAAACCGATGCAGAAGGAAATCCTATTAATGTATATGCAAACAGAGAATCTGGTTTAATCCCGGTTAAGTTTAGACTTCCTACTGAAGCAGAATGGGAATATGCTGCTTTAGGTATGAGTGAATTACGTCAATACAACGTTTATAGAGGTCGTAAAAAATACCCATGGGATGGACAGTATACAAGATCTGGACAACGTGTAAACCGTGGAGATCAAATGGCTAACTTTAAGCAAGGAAAAGGTGATTACGGTGGAATTGCAGGTTGGTCTGATGATGGAGCTGATATTACTGCTGAAGTAAAAACATATGCGCCTAACGATTACGGATTATATGATATGGCTGGTAACGTTGCTGAATGGGTAGCTGATGTTTACAGACCAATAGTAGATGATGAGTTTAACGATTTTAACTACTATAGAGGAAACGTTTATTCTAAGAATGCGATTAACGAAGATGGAACTGTAAAAATTGTAACTGTAGACGAAATTGTTTACGATACTTTAAGTAATGGTAAAATTGTCGCTAGAGATTTACCAGGTGAAATTGCAAAAGTGCCAATCGATGAAGAAGAAACTTATTTAAGAACAAACTTCAGCCAGAGTGATAACAGAAACTTTAGAGATGGAGACAAGCGTTCTTCTCGTTATTACAGAGAAAGTTTTGATGAAACTGAAGGTTCTAAAACAAGTACTAGCAAAATGTACAACTCACCAAAGCACCGTGTAGAAGTTGATACTACAGAAGGAACAATGGTAAGAGAATACGATCAGTCTAATAACAGAACGTCTTTAATTAATGACGAAGTTAGAGTTTATAAAGGTGGATCTTGGAGAGATAGAGCGTACTGGATTGATCCAGCACAAAGACGTTACTTCCCACAAGATATGGCTACAGACTATATTGGATTTAGATGTGCGGTTTCTAGAGTAGGTTCTAAAAGTGAACAAGCTGGAAAACGACGTAACTAAAAAATAATTAAATTATTTGAAAAAAGTCCTGATATTTATATCAGGACTTTTTTATTTTTAGGCTTATTCTATAGCGTTGCGCTAATACCATTATCCTACGCTTTATAGCCAAAAACTTTAATCTCATAAACACAGAGCTTATACCGTTACACTATGACCATAGCAGATATCTACGATAAATTTAAAACTTGTACTACGGTATCTACCGATACAAGAAAACTTTCAGAAGATTGTTTTTATGTCGCCTTAAAAGGGGATAATTTTAATGGCAATACATTTGTACAACAAGCCTTTGATGGCGGCGCAAAATTTTGCCTTGTAGATGAAGACGATGCCGTGATTACCCCTAACTGTATTTTGGTTAAAGATTGCTTACAAACCCTTCAAGATCTCGCCAACCACCATAGAAAAGAAATTGACATTCCCATTATTTCTTTAACAGGAAGCAACGGAAAAACAACAACAAAAGAACTTATTAATGCGGTCTTAAAAACAACTTATAAGGTTAAAGCCACTCGCGGTAATTTAAATAACCATATCGGTGTTCCCCTCACCTTATTAAGTTTTACTAAGGATTTAGATTTTGGGATTGTAGAAATGGGTGCAAATCACCTTGAAGAAATTGCAATTCTCTGTCGTATTGCCGAACCCGATTATGGATTAATCACCAATTTTGGCAAAGCCCATTTGGAAGGTTTTGGTAGTGTTGAAGGCGTGGTTAAAGCCAAGTCTGAACTATATGAATATTTAAAATCTCATAATAAAACCATTTTTATAAATACGGAAGACCCAAAGCAAGTTTCTCAAATAGGGTCTTACTCAAAAGTGAGCACTTTCGGAACAGCCCCAGAAAATGATTGTGTCATATCATTTAAAGACGCCAAACCCCATGTCTCTTTACATTACAAGGCCACGGAATTACACAGCCAACTGATTGGCGATTATAACTACGGAAATATTGCCGTAGCCGTAGCTATTGGTCAATATTTTAAAATTGAAACACAAGCCATACAGCAAGCCATAGCCCAATATAAACCTGATAATAACCGATCGGAAATTATTATAAAAGGGCATACAGAGATTATTTTAGATGCTTACAATGCTAACCCAACTAGTATGATTGCAGCCTTACAAAACTTTAAACAGTTGTCCGCCGAACATAAATTTTTATTTCTAGGCGATATGTTTGAATTAGGGGCTGATGCCGCTCAAGAACATCAAGCTATTGTCGATTTCTTACAGCGTCATTTTAAAGACCAGCAGATCTATATTATAGGTGAGAATTTCAAAAAAACAGAAACAGAAGATTACATTCATAAATACGCTTCATTTGATGCGCTTAAGAGCCATTTAAAAACTTTAGATTTAAGTCAGGCTTCGGTGTTAATTAAAGGCTCTAGAGGTATGGCTTTAGAACGTATTTTAGATATTATATAGGGAGCAGTGTCTTAAGATAATGTACGTTGGAATGAAACAATTTAAAATCTTATCGTTTATTCTTATCAAAGATTATATATTCCCATAAATACACTGTATTTTTAAATCATAAACTGTTTGAACAAGCTTTTATAAAATCATGCAAAATGAAATAAAAATAATAATTGATAAGTCTAGACAATTATTATCAGGATTATTTAAGAAACAAAATGAGCAATTGCCTTATGTTATTATTTCGGTAGTAACCATTTTGCTTGTAATAGGGAGTATTAATTTGTTTATAGAACTCACTGAGAATTTAAAAACAACAACCTTATCGGAATTTGATACCAATACGACCAATTACATCCTCACCTTTCGTCACCCTAGTCTTACCAAGTATTTTATGTTTGTTACTAATGTAGGGGACGTTTATGGGTATTTAGTGGTGTTTCTATTAAGCAATGTAGCCTTCTTGTTAATTTTTAAAAACTGGCAATATGTAATCCAATTAAGTGTGGTTCTCGTTTTAGCCTTAAGTTCTAATATCATTTTAAAAAACGTTATTAATAGATCTAGACCCGATTTAGAACATCTTGTTACTGTAGAAACTTTGAGTTACCCTAGCGGACATGCCATGACGGCAATGGCCTTTTACGGGTTCTTAATCTACCTTTTTTACCGATTCAATATTCATGCGGCGCTTAAATTAGTGGTGATAACCTTAATGATTTTTCTCATTTTAAGTATAGGCATCAGTCGTATTTATCTAGGCGTTCACTTTCCTTCAGATATTGTAGGTGGGTTTATAGCCGGATTCATTTGGGTATTATTATGTGCGTTGATGTTTAACTTTATTAGAGTATTTAAAAAGGATCCACGAACCTAAGATGCTTTATTTAATAGATGCATAAAAAAAGCCTTTTGAAGTTGACTTCAAAAGGCTTTTTTTTATGATTAAGCTCTATAAGTTTTAGGCATTATAATTTACCATCCATCCAATTCCGAATTTGTCTGTACAACGTCCGAAGAAGCCCCATTCTCTTTCACGGTAATTATGATGAATTTGTCCACCATTAGATAAAGCCTCAAATAACGACTGCCCTTCAGCTTCACTAGAAACCTCGACACTCATTTGTACTTGATTCCCACTATTTAATGGTGTATCTGGTGATACGTCATAAGCCATAAAATGAACGTTCTTGCCTTTTAATTCGGCATGTTGTAATCTATCTCTATACGATGAGGGTACATCTATTTTTTTGTCTTCATAAGTTTGCCTGTTTGTAATCTCAGCATCAAATAATTCACTGTAAAATTTTAAGGCTTCCTGACAATTTCCGTTGAATGATAAATAAGCTTGTACTTTCATGATTTATATAATTTTTAGTTCTACATTATTTGTATAGCTAAATGTATTATAAACCCTAAAAACAGTTTAATGGCATTAAATCAAATATTTGCTCATTTCCATAACAGGCCTTCAATTAGAAAATTAGAGATTACCAATTACGAGTGAGTATACCTATACCTGCTTGTATATAGGTTTCACCATCTATGAACGGAGCGCCGGCTTTTAATGCCATGGCTTTGCCAATTTTAACTTTAAGCCCCGCTTCATAATAATATAGAATACTTTTTAAATCCCCAATATCCCATACTTCGTCTTCGAACTGAAGAAATAGATACAGCCATTTTACAAAAGAGCTTACCTAAAAAAAAGGCATAAAAAAAAGTCCACATTGCTGTGAACTTTTTGTGGGCGACAAGGGATTCGAACCCCTGACCCCTTGGGTGTAAACCAAGTGCTCTGAACCAACTGAGCTAGTCGCCCTAATAAATGAAGTTTCGTATAAAAAAAGCTCACTTTTCGTGAACTTTTGTGGGCGACAAGGGATTCGAACCCCTGACCCCTTGGGTGTAAACCAAGTGCTCTGAACCAACTGAGCTAGTCGCCCTATTTATTAGGACTGCAAAGATACTCTAGTTTTCGACATTACAAAACATTTTTACCAAAAAAAATTAAATTATTTCAGCTACTACAAATGTACTGCCTCCAACATAAATGAGATCATCAACCTTAGCTACTGATTTTGCATTATTTAAGGCCTCACCCACACTATTATAAGCTTCCCCAATAAAACCATTTTTTATAAAAATATTTTTTAATGCCTCGGCATCAAGACCACGAGGAACATTAGGTTTACAAAAATAATATCGTGCCTTACGTGGTAATACAGTCAATACACTGTCTAAATCTTTATCATTTACAGCACCGAAAACAATATGAAGCGCGTTATAGACTTCTTCTTCTAATTGCTGTACCACATAAGTTAATCCTTCTTTATTATGTGCGGTATCGCAAACAACTTTAGGCTTTTGCCCTAATATCTGCCATCGTCCTTGCAAACCGGTATTGGCAGCAACATTACCTAAACCTTTTTCAAGGCAGGCTTCTGAAACATGATAGCCTCGTTCTTTAAGAACCACTAAGGCTTGAAGGACTGTTTTTTTATTATGAACTTGGTAAGCGCCTTTTAAATCGCTGTCTACAACCTTAGTTATTAATTGATCTGCAAAATAAATATCTGAATTTGTCGCTGCGGCCTTGGTCTTAAAAATAGCTTGTGTGTCAGGATGCGTTTCTCCAATTACTACAGGAACATTCTCTTTAATAATCCCCGCCTTTTCGGTAGCAATCTCAGGTAGGCTATTTCCTAGTATTTGCGTGTGATCTAAGCCAATATTGGTTATAACGGATAATTCTGGGGTAATGATATTAGTAGAATCTAAACGCCCCCCTAAGCCCACTTCGATAATAGCAATATCTATGGCTTCTTTAGCAAAGTAATCAAAAGCCATCCCTACGGTCATTTCAAAAAACGATAATTGATTGGCCTCAAAAAAGCTACGATTACTGTTGATAAACTCAACAACAAAAGCTTCAGAAATAACCTTACCATTAATTCTAATACGTTCTCTAAAATCTTTTAAATGTGGAGAGGTATACAAGCCTACTTTATACCCTGCTTCTTGCAAAACTGAGGCTAACATATGGCTCGTAGATCCCTTACCATTGGTTCCGCCGACATGTATAGATTTGAATTGGTTTTCAGGATGTTTTAAATACGCGGCTAATTGAAGCGTATTGCTAAGGTCTTTCTTAAAAGCAGAAACACCTTTTTGTTGATACATTGGAAGTTGTTGAAACATCCATTGTACGGTTTCTTGATAATTCATGACTTATTGCCCCACATCAAAATTAATACTCACAAATCCCACTTGAGTGCTTGGGGCATCATTATCTGCAGGCCATTTATGAGACAAAGCGATTTTCTTTGCTGGTTCTAGCAAACAAGGGTGTGTATTAGTAGACCCTTTAATTCCAGGCGTAGCACTAACCACTTTACCCTGTCTATTCACTTCAATACGTACTACAACCAATCCGTATTCATTACAATCTTGTGCAAAGATTTCTCGAGATGGAGTACCACGCCCACCTAAACCATAGCCAATGCCTCCTTTTCCAGGGCCAGAACCACCAAAGTAACTCGTAGCATAAGGATCACCATCAAGTTGTCCTTTATTACCACCTTTACTATCTGGTCCTTCACCACCATCGGTAGTACCTTCAGCATTTTTAACGCCACCAATAAGGTTGTCTAGTTTCTTTTTCTTTTCAGCCTCTTCACGACGCTTTTGCTCTTCAGCTTCACGTTTTTCACGTTCTATCTTTTCTGCTGCCGCTTTAGCTTCTGCCTTCGCCTTGGCTTCTGCCGCTTTAGCCTTTTCCTCAGCTTCCTTTTCCTTTTTCATCGCTAGTGCTTCAGCATTATCTGCCGTCATCACCTCTTCAGCCTTTGCACTCGCTTCAGCAGCTTCAACTTGAGTTTCTTCAGGTACGGATTCTTCAACAGCACTTTCTTCTACAACCTGTTCTTCTACAGCTTGCTTAGGTTCACTTAATGGTTGGTTGCCGCTTCCAAAATCGGTAGTCCCAAAATTAACGGCTACCCCGTATTCTTCTGGTGGATCCATATATTGAGGCCCTACCACAAATAACAACAAAAGAAGTATCAAAGCGATAAGCGCTGTGATTTTTGCGGAATTACGTTGGTGTTTGGTCTCTAAATATTTCACTGTTCTCGTTCTAAATGGGGTTGATGCTATACCTTATTCTTAAAGGAACCTCTAAGGCTCTAATTAGGTTGTACAGCTAAAATAACTTTAAATTTATTTCGGTTTGCAATATCCATCACCTTTACCACATTTTCTACGGGAACAGATTTCTCTGCTCTTAGTACGATGGTTGGTGCATCTTGGTTTGCCATTATAGAAATCAATTGCGTTTCTAAAACACTTTCCCCAACACGTTTCTCATCGATATAATAAGTTAGGTCTTTTTTAATACTAACCGCTGTTGATTTTTTGTTCTCCGTTTTACCACTTGCTTTAGGTAAAACAATATCAATAGCGCTGGTCGTTACCAAAGTTGACGCAATCATAAAAAAGATGAGTAGCAAGAAAACAATATCGGTCATTGAAGCCATATTGAATTCTGGTGTTACTTTATTTCGTCCTCTAATATTCATAAATTAGATAGGTTCATTTAAGTGATCTAAGAATTCTACTGAATTCGCTTCCATTTGATAAACCACTTTGTTTGTTTTTACCACGATATGATTATAGGTTACATAGGCTACAATCCCTACAATTAGACCCGCTACGGTAGTGGTCATTGCCGTATATAATCCACTTGCTAAGACATCCATTTGAATGGTACCTCCTGCATTAGCCAATTCAAAAATTGAAATAATCATCCCCACTACGGTTCCTAAAAATCCAATCATTGGAGCGACACCAGAAATTGTTGCTAAAACACTCACGTTTTTTTCTAAATTATAGATTTCTAAACGTCCTGCATTTTCAATTGCTGTATTAATATCTTCTAAAGGCTTCCCAATTCTGGTAATACCTTTTGCTATTAATCTAGAGACTGGTGAATTTTGTTGCGCACAAAGCATTTGAGCCGAGTCAATTTTACCGTTACTCACGTGGTCTTTAATTTGATTCATGAAGTTAGAATCCACTTTCGAGGCTGCTTTAATGGCAAATATTCTTTCAAAATAAATATAAGTGGCCACGATTAACAATACAAACAGGATAATGATAATCACCATTCCTGAGGTTCCTCCACTGGAAATAAGTTCTATAATTGACAATGTTTTTTCTACAGATTCTCCGTCAGGTAAAACATCGACTTCATCTTGAATAGCACTTAGTAAACTCATACTAATAAATTTAATTTTTAAATTCTTGTTCTTATAACGTTAAGTTTCGCACTTAAGTATATCTATTATTTCAATTTTAAAGGTGACTTAGAAAATAGATCTCGTCACCATAAAAGCAGCGGCTCCTGCAATAAATCCAACAAAGGCCAACCAGGATATTTTCTTAAGGTACCAAAAGAAATCAATCTTTTCCATTCCCATAGCAACAACACCTGCTGCAGATCCTATAATTAACATGCTTCCTCCTGTTCCTGCGGAATAAGCGATAAAATGCCATAGCTCATTATCTAAAGGTTCTGAGAACATTCCTAAACTTGCGGCCACTAAAGGTACATTATCTATTACAGCTGACCCAACACCTAACAATAAAACCACCAAATCAGAAACACCTTCATGATGAAATTCTGTACCTAACATAGGCATGGTCTCTTGTAATGAATTGGCAAAACCGAATAAAATCCCTAAAGATTCTAGAGCTGCAACAGCCATTAAAATTCCTAAGAAAAATAAAATACTTGGCAATTCAATCTTAGACAACGAGTAATGCACCGGACTATGGTTAGCTCCTGCTGAGTGTTCTTCAGAAACAACTTCCGTAATTGCGAATTTTGAATTGCTATACACTTCTGCAAATATAGCCACCACACCAAGAGAAAACATCATCCCTACATACGGCGGTAAATGGGTTACAACTTTAAAGACTGGTACAAATACAATGGCACCGAGTCCTAAGAATAACATAGTAGAACTAAATTTACTTCTCACTTTATTATCTGCTTTTTGTAATTCTAAGTCCCCTTTAAAAGGCGGCAACAAAGAGGCGATAAACGTAGGAACCACCATACATAATAAAGAAGGAATAAATAAATAGAGGAATAATTTCCCTGAAGAAACTTTATTTCCAATCCATAACATGGTGGTGGTAACATCTCCAATAGGTGACCACGCTCCACCTGCATTAGCGGCAATAATAATTAAACCGGCATACCAAATTCTTATATCTCTATTCTTAACGATTTTCTGAAGTATAGAAATTAAGACAATTGTAGCGGTAAGGTTATCGATAATAGCAGAAAGTAAGAACGCTAGGATAGAAAACATCCATAGTAACTTTTTTCTACTATTAAATTTAACGGCATTTTTTATTGTTGAAAAACCATCGAAATAATCAATAATCTCTACAATAGTCATAGCGCCTAAAAGGAACACTAATATCTCTGCGGTTTTCCCTAAATGATGAAGAAGTGTTTCTTCCATGAGATGTAACTTTTCTTCATGCTGAAGCAATCCGAAGTTATCCATCAGGGCGTGTTTTCCAGAATCAAACCATTGCGTAAAGTCATCGATACCCAAAGAAATTAAAGCCCAACTTATAGCCATCATGACTAAAGCAGGAATTAATTTATCGATTTTAAGGTTGTGCTCTAAGGTAATTGCTAAGTATCCGAAAACGAATACCAGAATTATAACTGTTTCCATAAGTAGTAATAAAAAAAGATTAGATGAGTTGTCTTAGAGCAATTTCAAAAGCGGTTTCGCTAATTCCCGTTTTGTTAGGGTTCGTCTCATAGACGTCTTGAAGTGCTTTTCTAATGGTATTAGACGTATCGTTAAAAATATCTTCGTCTGTCATTTGCACTTTACGTTCCATAAAATAGGCAAAAACCCTTGCCATACCACAGTTGGAAATAAAATCGGGTATTAAGCTAATTCTTTGATCGGTATGTTCCATAATAGGTCCAAAGAAAATTTCTTTATCTGCGAAAGGCACATTAGCCCCACAGGTAATTACTTCTAGACCGGAAGCAATCATCTGATCTATTTGACTTTGGGTTACTAGTCTTGAAGCCGCACAAGGTGCAAACACTTCAGCATTTAAGGCCCAAATTTTATCATTAATTTCATTAAAAGGAATACAATCTTCTGCTACCAATGTATTTCCATTTTTTGCAAGATATAAATCGGTTATGGCTTCAAAAGAAAACCCTTCTTCATTAATTAAACCACCATCACGATCAATAATTCCTACAATCTTAGCGCCCATTTGAGCAAAATAAAATGCAGCGGCTGCACCTACATTTCCGAAACCTTGTACTACAACACGTTTTCCTTTTATAGAATCGTTTTGTAAATCGTAAAAATGTTTCGCTGCAATAGCCACACCAAAACCGGTAATCATATCTGCTACCGTATATTTTCTACTCACATTAGGTGAGTACTTGGCATTTTCTATAACTTTAATAACCCCATGTCTTAGTTGACCAATACGGTTAATTTTATCGGCAATTGAAGGTTTAAAGTGGCCTTCAAAAACTCCTTCTTGCGGGTGCCATACCCCACTTTGTTCTGTAATTGGAATAACTTCGTGAATTTCATCCACATTAAGATCACCTCCTGTACCATAATAACTTTTTAATAATGGCGATACTGCGGCATACCAACGTTCTAAAACGCCCGTTTTTCTTGGATCTTGAGGGTCAAAGTTAATTCCGGATTTAGCCCCACCAATAGCCGGACCAGAAACGGTAAATTTAACTTCCATGGTTTTAGCTAAGGAGAGCACTTCATTTTGGTCTAGTCCTTTACGCATTCGTGTTCCACCACCTGCTGCTCCACCTCGTAATGAGTTAATAACCGTCCAACCTTCGGCGTCTGTTTCGGGGTCGTTCCAATGAAATACGATTTCTGGAGACTTATTTTCGTATTTCTGAAGTAATTCTTTTATCAATTTAAGTAAGTTTAGTATGCGGTAACAAATATAAAAAACAATCGAAGTTATTAAGAAATAACTTTAATTATTAGGAATTAATATTTTTCCGGAAGCATGATCTTTTGAGGCCCCCGTTACACTTTTTAAACAGTTAATTTCTTCTCTATCTTTTAAGACAGCAAGAAAGCCAAAAATTAAAGCTTCCTTAAATTCTACAATGGCATCTGACGGAATTACCAATTGTCCTGGCAATGCTTTCCTAATACAGTCCATTAAAAATTGGTTGTAAACACCACCTCCTGTCATTAAAACTTTAGCTTTAGAATCCTTAATTACAGCGGAGATTTGAGTTGCAATATGGGCTGTGAACGTACGTAAAATATCCTCTAGTGGAAGTTGATAGCGATCTATTAGAGGGAAAATAGTACTTTTAACCCATTCTAATCCAAGAGACTTTGGTGGGGTTTCACTATAAAACGATAAAGCATTTAATTCTGCCAGTAACGTTTCATTGACGCCTCCTGAAGCAGCAAGTTTTCCTCCATCGTCATATTCTAAATCCCTACAGGCCACATTATGATTTAATACAATATTTACAGGGCAAATATCAAAGGCTATACGTTCGGCATTATTTTCAAAAGAAATATTTGCAAAACCTCCTAAATTCACACAATACTCATATTCCGAAAAAAGTAAGCGATCTCCAATAGGCACTAAGGGTGCGCCTTGCCCTCCATAATTCACATCTTGAACTCTAAAATCACAAATCACTTTTCTTTGAAGACCATCTGCCAATTCTTGTAAGTTTCCTATCTGATATGTACTCCCATTTGCGGGTTGGTGTAGCGCTGTGTGACCGTGTGAAGCCACAAAATCTATAGCCGTTAACTGATGCTTGTTAATAAAGCTTGAAATAACTTCAGCTAAATACGTGGAATACAAATGATCAATGGTGACCAATTTCTGTGGTGACAAATGCACTAATTCACGGAGTTTTGTTTTCCAATCTATTGAATATCTGACCGTTTCAGCGGTATGAATTTTAAATTTCCAAGTGTCCTTTTTTTCAAAAGTTATATATGCCAAATCAATCCCATCTAAGGAGGTACCTGACATAACACCAATAACATTATAAGTAGATTTTATCATATCAGTAAAAATAGTGTTACTTATTGAAAATACCACAATAAAAATTTATCTTTACCTGAAAATTTTAAGAAATCACTAACAATATTATAATATGGATTTTAGTTTAACAGAAGAACATTTAATGATTCGTGATGCTGCACGAGACTTTGCCCAAACCGAATTATTACCTGGTGTTATAGAACGCGATACTACACAAACCTTCCCTGACAGTTTAGTTAAGAAAATGGGCGATTTAGGATTTTTAGGCGTTATGGTCGATCCTAAATATGGAGGTAGTGGAATGGATGCCATTTCTTATGCCTTAATAATGGAAGAATTATCTAAAATTGATGCTTCCGCTTCTGTTATTGTTTCCGTGAATAACTCTTTAGTATGTTACGGTCTTGAAGCTTATGGAAATGAAGAACAAAAACAAAAGTATTTAACCAAATTAGCGACAGGCGAATTTATTGGTGCATTTTGCTTAAGTGAACCTGAAGCAGGAAGTGATGCCACTTCGCAACGCACTACAGCAATAGATAAAGGAGATCATTATATCTTAAACGGGACCAAAAATTGGATTACAAGTGGAGGCCGCGCCGATGTTTATTTAGTTATTGCACAAACCGACAAGCACAAAGGTTCTCACGGAATTAATGCTTTTATTGTTGAAAAAGGAACTCCAGGATTTGATGTTGGGCCAAAAGAAGATAAATTAGGTATTAGAGGAAGTGATACACATACCCTACAATTTAATGATGTAAAAGTGCCTAAAGAAAATAGAATTGGTGCTAACGGATCTGGTTTTAGATTTGCTATGAAAACCCTTTCTGGGGGACGTATTGGTATTGCTGCCCAAGCTCTAGGTATCGCTGCCGGAGCCTATGAATTAGCTTTAAAATATTCTAAGGAACGTAAAGCTTTTGGTACTGAAATTTGTAACCACCAAGCTATCGCCTTTAAATTAGCTGATATGCATACCGAGATCGAAGCTGCAAGAATGTTAGTTATGAAAGCTGCTTGGGACAAAGATCAAGGTAATAATTATGATATGTCTAGTGCTATGGCTAAACTTTATGCGAGTAAGGTGGCTATGGAACATACCGTTGAAGCAGTACAAATACATGGAGGTAATGGATTTGTAAAAGAATACCACGTAGAGCGTTTAATGCGTGATGCAAAAATTACTCAGATATATGAAGGGACTTCAGAAATTCAAAAGATTGTAATTTCTAGAGGACTTATTAAAGAATAACCCTTAACAGTTAAGAAAAAAAGGCTTCAAATTTTATTTGGAGCCTTTTTTATTTGATTGTAAATCTTCTAATACCAAACGAATTTCACCATAAGAATACTTATCGTCAAGTTGCTGCTTCAAGTCTGAAAGATTTTCAAAAGTTTTAGTCGGAATAATTTTAGATAAGGCCTTGTAATTCAATTTAGACATCAGCTCCGTAATTTTAACCTCTCCAGTAGCAATAAAACTCGCTAAGTGTCCAAAAATAGTGTTACTATTTAATTCGCGCTCCAAAGCAATTTGATCTATAGATTTACCTGCTTTAAATAAATCTAGAGATATTTTCTTTGTATCTCCTTTTTTTCTTTTTGGCTTATCCTTTATTAATTCTGGTGCGGCCTCAGAAAATTCAATATCATTTTCATCACAATATTCTTTAATTGCTTTTAGGATGGCAGCACCATATTTATCAACTCTAACCTTTCCCATACCATGAATGGCTTGTAACTCAGCTTTGTTTCCGGGCAAGGTTTCACACATGGCATAGAGCGATTTTTGACTAAAAACTTGATAATGCACCAAATCCTCTTTTTCTGCAATCTGATTTCTAAGCTCTCGTAATAATTCAAATAGTTCCACATTGGTGGTTCCGTCTACCACAGATTTACGCGTTTTCTTCGGCTTCTCTTTAGCCAAAAACACAGATTTTGCACGTAAGCTTAAAAACTCATGCGTGGAAAACCCCTTCGCTAATCCTTTAAAATAAGACCGTTTAATTGCCAATAATTCATCTAAAGTTTCTAGATGTTTATCAATATCTTTTTCAACCGTTTTATTATCTGTAGTATAATTACATTGTTTTAAAGTGATTTCAATAATCGTATTCGTTTGCTCTGTAAAATAATCTAATGCTTTTTTGAAACGTAACTGAACCGTCTCATTACTCTCCGGTAGCTCTTCGGCATCTATTAAGGTTTTAAGTTGCGCTTTAAAACCATTACCCACCTTTAGTAAATTAGTAACACAAGCTTTAAGTGTCACCAAAGGAGTTTCTAAATCCCCTTGAATACGTGTTCTATTACTATAATACAGATCTAGAATTCGATTAACAGGATATAAAAATTTATAAAAGTTGAATATCTCCGCAATTAAATCGAGTTGATAATCGCGTTTAGAGGCGAATAAAATAGCGTCATCTGGCCTATGCGCTTCGGCGTACTTATTAAATTCGATAACATTATTATCGCTAATAATTTGATTGGGTTGAATTTTACTTTTAAGCACTAAGCCCTCTAAAGATTTACAACGGCTTAAGGCCACATAAGTTTGTCCATGTGCAAAAGCACCTTGCGCATCAATAATTGCCTTTTCAAATGTTAAACCTTGACTTTTATGAATTGTTATGGACCAGGCTAAACGCAACGGAATTTGTGTGAAACTTCCGATTTTATCTTCAGAAATCGCTTTCGTTTTTGCGTCAACCGTATATTTAATATTTTCCCAAGTTTCTAAACTTGTATTAATATTGTAATCGTCATCCGGACAATGCACCACAACTTCATCCTTATCTAAATGAATAACCTTTCCTATCTTCCCATTAAAATAACGTTTTTCAGGAGTACTGTCATTTTTTATGAACATCACTTGAGCCCCAACTTTAAGTTCTAATTGTTCATTATTTGGAAACATATGCTCAGGAAAATTTCCTTCAACAACAGCTTTATATTTTCTAGTTTTAGTTGATAACTCTTCTAATTTCTCAAAATTAACTTGCCTTGCCTTATTATTATGAGTAGTTAATGAAATATAACCTTCATCATCACCAGGTTTAAAATTAGGAATGAACCGTTTATTTAATTCCTCTGCAGCCTTAACGGATAAATTATTATTTCTTATCTCATTCAGAATATCTATAAAAACAGGATTGTCCTGTCTATAGATATGTTTTAATTCAATGGAAATAGGATTAGATTCACGATAAGCTAAGCTACTAAAGAAAAAAGCATTGTTATAAAATGGTTTTAATAACTGCCACTCTTGCTCTTTTATAACTGGCGATAATTGCTGTAGATCACCAATCATTAATAATTGAACCCCTCCAAATACTTTGGTTCTATCTTTATAACGCCGTAAGGTTTTATCGATGCCATCTAAAAGATCGGCCCGCACCATACTAATCTCATCAATCACTAATAAGTCTAGCGACTTAATAATATTTATTTTAGTCTTATTAAATTTTCTTTTAAAACTAGACGAATTATTGAAATCTTCATTTGGTAATAGAGGTCCAAAAGGCATTTGAAAAAACGAATGAATCGTTACTCCTTTAGCATTAATTGCAGCCACACCTGTTGGTGCCACAATGACCATTCTTTTTTGACCTTCATTTTTTAAGCGATGTAAAAAGGTTGTCTTACCCGTTCCGGCCTTTCCTGTTAAGAATATATTTCTATTTGTATTATTAACAAAATTCCAGGCTAATTCTAGTTCTATATTTATGGCCATATGTAATTAAATAAAGTTTGAAGATACTAAAAACAATTCAGAGGATTGCGAGCGATATATAAAGGTGTGGTTATTTAGGTGGTTTTTAAAAAAGGTGTAAAAACAAAAAACCCTTACTAGTTATCTAGTAAGGGTTCTTAAAAAAGGCGGCGACCTAC
>NZ_JBHTKM010000049.1:0-543 GCF_042675845.1 Winogradskyella rapida
TTCTTGCCTACTTTCGAAAATTCCTGCGGAATTTTCTCTGGTCCGTAAAAGTTTGCTAAATTAGCTACCAAACCACGCAACTAACCATACACAAACACGTTAGCGCCAAGCAGACAAATCAACCTTTATCTAGGTAACCTAAAAGTCCGTATTTCTTACGCAGGATTGAACACTCGCACGAATAACCAAATTGAGGAGTAATACGGAACAACAACGCAGGACTGACTAAACGTTAGCATCTGCTCTATTCTTATTTCTGTCAAATGTGATTCCATACCTACGATCAATATGCGTAAAAATTAAATAAAGCCGGTCGCTAACATTGTGTATATTTAATTGCTTAGGTATTACTCATGTGGAAATTCCTGCGGAATTTCCTCGCGTTCGGTCAATTTTTACTAAATTAGACGCCTAACCACGCAACTAACCATACACCTACCGTTACCTGCAAGCTGAACAAACCATCGTGAAACAAATAGACTTCATAGCTGAATTAGAATTTTTATCTACCGAACAAGGTGGACGAAATGGATACGCAAGTTC
>NZ_JBHTKM010000051.1:0-11173 GCF_042675845.1 Winogradskyella rapida
AAAATTAAAGCCAAACACTCTAATAAAATCAGCTTTATGTTAAATTTCTTCATCATTTTCGACATTGTACACAACGTGTTTGTGTATGGTTAGTTGCGTGGTTAGGCAACTAAGTTAACAAACATTTACGAACCCGTGAAAATTCCGCAGGAATTTTCGCAAGTAGGGAAGAACCTAGCAATTAATTATACACGGTGTTGTGGTTAGTTTTTTTTAGCTATGAACAAAATAAGAATCAGTTTCTTTTCCATTATCTATCATTATTATTTTAACATCATAAAGTAATTCAATTAGTTTGTCTCTTTTTAGGTTGTTAAATTCCTTAAACTCTAAATTTGAAATTTTGTTATCATGAATCAGGTCTCCGGTGTGCATCTTTTTAGCCACAATTTTGTCAATCAAAATGCATAATTCAGTATCAGGAACTTGGTTTTCCGATTTATGCCAAATAAATTCTTGTATTTCCTCAGGGTTAGATTCGTCATAAATTGCAATTCCACTTATTGAGTCAACTTTTTCTTTAATTAATTCAATTTTTTCAACTCCGTATAATTTGAGAAAAGAATTTAAGAAATTAAGTCTTTTAGATTTTTGCATATTATCATTGTAAATTCTTAAAATAAATAAGGTTTTGCAAAATAGAGCCAACTATACCATAAAGTCCAAAAGCAACTAAATATAAGTCCGATAATGAAAAATGTCATTCGTAACTTTTTAATTCTGACTTTATTTTTCAGATAATACCAATCAAATAATTCCAGTAAAACTCCTAATGAATAGAAAATATTTGCTCCAATTCCCCAAATTATAATTCCGATTGTGTCGTCTATAGACCAAGAGTATTCTCCTCTTGAAATTCCATCATAAATTCCAAAAATTCCGAAAAATCCAACAGCAAGATTATAAATCCATCTTTTAGATTCCCACCATTTTATATTCAATTTTAACTCTTCTATTGTCATTTTCTTTAATTAACCACAACGTGTTTGTGTATGGTTAGTTGCGTGGTTTGGTAGCTAATTTAGTAAACTTTTACAGACCAGAGAAAATTCCGCAGGAATTTTCGTAAGTAAGCTTAAAAAAGCAATTAATTATACACGGTGTTAGCAGCCGGCTTTTAATTTTACACAGTTTCATTAAACAACTCTAACATTGATTTTAGCGTATAACTCCTTACCAGTGTCCAATTAGTTTTTTCACGTTCAGATCGGCCGTAAAGCTTTTTAAAATTAAAGCAGAGTAGAGTGAGTAGTCTGTTGGTGTTCTATAATGATCTTTTAAAATCTAATGTTTAATAGTTTTACTATCCAGCGTTGTTAATTCGTGATGTTGAACAATTCTACTTATTCACCTGAGTAATCAATCCAACGTTGTTGCCCCGTATTACTTGTCAATTTAACTTATCCAACTGAGTGGTTAATCCTGCGTTAATATTCCGTATTGCTTATCACGTTATCTTATCCAGATGAGAGTTTAATTGTGACGAGGAATAAAAAAATTTTCGATTAAGAAAGACATTAGCAAAACGTGACTGCTTGCTGCTAACGTGTTTGTGTATGATTTCGTTGCGTGTTTAAGCACTAAAGTTAGCAAATAAATCATAGATAGAAAGTCCGCGAGGACTTTCGTAAGTAGGCTCTAACTAGCAATGAATTATACACATTGTTAGCCAAAGTTATTTTCCGTATTCGTAATAGATTATATTTTGTATTTCTTTTGTCTCATAATCTTTTATAATCTCTTTTTCTAATAAACCATTCTCAAAGTAATAGCTTTCTGTTTCGTCCATAAATTGAGCTTCTCCAACAATTTGAATTTTGCCTAGTAAAGATTTTTTATATTCAAGATGAGGAAATTCAATTAATTTAAATAGTCTACCATTCTTGTATTCGTAAAGTGTTTTCTTTACACTTCCTTCATATTTGAAGTATAGGCATTCGGTTAAAAATCCATTCTTGTTAAATGTATATTTTACTTTGTCTGGTTCGTCAAGATGTATAATGTTATTAACGGACTTTGTTTTATTCCATTCGTGTTTTATTCGATATGCTTCTCCATCATCATATGTATATCGTTCAAAGGATAAATCATCTCCCAGGTATTCAAACTCACCAGTATAAATTTTCACTTCTTTTTCATTTTCAATATTTATAAGAACTTCTCTTATTTTTTTCTCATTTGAATAAGTGAATTTTTTAATTGAATCAAATTCCGCCTCATTTATTGTATCTTCAAATAGATAAAATTTAACAACAAAATTATCATCCGAATGTTCATATTCGGAAATTATACCATTTCTATAATCAATAATTTTAGAAACTTTATAGTCTTTATAAAAGTATTCTTTTCTAATATCTTTTTGCTTCTCTGATTTTGTGAAAATCGTTAATTTATTAAAATCAAGAGGTGCTTTTAGAGGGTCAAAATGTCCTTTGAATATCATTCGTTTTTAATTTTGGCTAACGTGTTTGTATATGGTTTGTTGCGTGGTTTAATCACCTAATTTCGTAAATAATTACCGACCGAGAAAGTCCGCGAGGACTTTCGTAAGTAGGCGAGAAGCTAGCAATAAATTATATACGGTGTTGCCACCAGTTTTTATTTCGTTAAATAGTCAATTAAATTTTTCGTTTTTGATACAAGCTTTACATCTTGTTTATCTGTCTTATCAAAATCTGAATTGTCTATTATTTTAATACATTTTTTAAATGCTTTTATTGCTTTTTCTTCGTCATTTAAAACTTTTAATAATTCGTCACAGTATTTGTCAACTTTCTTACTATTAAATGGCGGTAATTCTCCTTTTGCGTTTAGCATTCTAAAAAGCATTAGAATATGAAATTTTACTTTTCTATAAGATTTATCAATATTACCTTTTCTAAAAAAAAGTTTCGAGCTTATAATAAGCAAAAGCACTTGTATAATATGGTGAGTAAAGATGTTCTGTGTTAAAAATTTGCATCTTTCCCTCATTTAACCTTCTAACTATTAAACCAAAATAACTAGTAACATTATGAGGTTCATTTAAGAACATTCCAACAAATGATTTAATTTGATAAGGAACTGTTATAATTCTGGATTTTAATACATTGTTGTCAGAATTATATTGTTTTGACCTTCTCTCGTAATAGATTTTAGAATCTCCAGTAAATGAGTTGTAGTATTGCTCTAGGCTTCTCTGAAATTGAGTTAACGAAGCAAGTTGTTCTTTTTTTATTGGTGTTTGATTATTTGTTGCAAGTGTAATTCTTGTTTTTATGTCGTCATCAGTTGTTGCAATTAATTTTACTGGAATATTTACATTATTTATGTTTTCAGAACCTCTATTGTTATAAAGAACGTTACTTGTTTGACAACCATTTACAATTTGATAATCTGTTATAGTAAACTGATTCCCTGTTGGCGATATTGAACTAGCTACAATAGTTACACCATTATTTAGGACGCTAAAAATTTCAGACCCAGTATTGTTTAAAGTTGATGATATTCCACCATTTACATCATTATTTTCTCCTTGGAAATCTCTTACGTTATCTTCAAAAACACTTAATAAACTTCCCTCATCATCAGATACAATTTTATAAAACTCTTCGTAAGGAAGTAAACCAATATATGCTTGTGAAATTCCATTTATTTCAGGCATTGTAATTCTGTTGTTGAAGTTTATTGTTGTACTGATAGATTCTTTAGTTTTACGATATGCAGTTGAAAGTTCTCTTGCTCCATAAGGTGTGAAATTAATTTTGTCAAATAAATTTGTTTCCTCAACTGACTCTAAACCATTTTCTATTATACCTTTAAGGTTAGCGTCTTCTGTCCATTTACCAGTTGTAACATAATATAATTTTAGTTTTGGATTGGATTTAAATTTTGGTGCATTATCATATATGTGGTTAGTGATTTCAACATATTTTTTAATGCTTTCATTTCTTACCAATTTAGGTTTGTTTGAAAAGAAATCTAAAACTCCAAAAAAGAATGTATTTATATCTGCACCTGAAAATTTTGAAGATGTTTTTGATTGCGTAAAAATAAATTCGACATCTAGAAAATTGTTTTTTTCGATTAAATCATCAACTTCATCTTTTGATTCCGTTAATTGTCCGTTTACAATAATTGCTAATCCATCTATACCAGTATCATTTCCTTCTCCAATAGTTAGATTTTCAATGTCAAAAGTTTTGTTATATTCATTTGAAACTATTGTATAGTTTACGAGTTTTTCAAAGTCTTTTGAATCACCTTGTGATTTCAGTTCTTGATTAATAAGTAATTCTTTTATAAGACTTTCTGTTATTCTATCCATAGTTTTTTTTCAAATTGGTGGCAACGTGTTTGTGTATGATTAGTTGCTTGGTTTAGCAACTAAGTTAGCAAACTTTGACGAACCTGTGAATATTCCGCAGGAATATTCGCAAGTAAGGAAGAACAAAGCAATTAATTATACACGGTGTTGGCAATTGGCTTTTTTTTCAGATTATTGATTTCAGTTATTAATTCCGCTTTTTGGTTTTCGGTCAATTCATTAAATAATTTGACTTTCTTTCCTTTATAGTTAAATATAATTTCTCCCATTATATGGCTAAAAAGTAATTTTCTATTCAAAGCGATATTCCGCAATGTTTTGTCATAAGTCGATAATGAGTTATCTTGGATTTCATTCCGAACGTTTTCCACGTGTTCCAATTCAAAGGTTTGTTTTTTAGTTAGAAAAGTTCCTTTTTTTGTTAAAGTCATTTTTCCATTTTCAATCCGTAACTCTTGTCGTCCATTAATCAGCCACAAAAATTGTCGTAATCCGATAGTCGCAACAATTGGATGAACAACAAAAAAAACAATTATAAATCCCGTTGTAATTTTAGTTCCGTTTGTATACCACTCTATAAATCCAGAAAAAAACAGTAAACAAGAAAACAATGTAAATCCTAGAGCAAGAAATGTGTTTTTCGAGTTATTCGATGCGCACAAGCTATTGCTTTTTGGTAAGCATACAAACTTTTTCCTATTCAGACCAAAAGTGAAAATTCGGCTGTATTGGTATTGAAAATTTAATGCTTTATCCTTAATGTTCATTGGTTTGTTTAGCTTGTTGCCAACGTGTTTGTGTATGGTTAGTTGCGTGGTTAAGCGAGTAAGTTAGCAAATATAAACCGAATAGAAAATACGTGAGTATTTTCGTAAGTAAGCTAAAACCCAGCAATTAATTATACACGGTGTTGGCAACTGGCTTTTATTTTTATTTAGCTAATTTTAATTCAGTTCGTTTTGTCTTTTTTAGTTTCTCTATCTCTAAATCCGTTAAATTCCATTTGTAAATCCTATTATTGACTTCACTTAAATTTCCAAATTCCGATATAATTTTCTTTTGTTCTGAATTCGATAAATGTGATTTGTTCAAATAGTTTATTGGATATAAGTTCTTTAATGCTCCGTTTAAAATATTGATTTTATTTGAAGTCCAAATATGGTCTTTTTCTATAATATTTACTGAAGTTGAAAATAATCCTTTTTTTATTTTTCTTTCAGTTCCAGAGTCATAATTTGAATTTAATTGAGTTGTATATCCATAATCAAAATCTAATTCGTTTATTAAAACTCTATTTAATTCTAAAATTGAATCTCTATCACAATATTTTGTGCTTATTTGAAGAGAAAAGTCAATTGTTTCTTTTTCAGGTTTTTCATTTAGATTCAGCATTTGATTGCTGATTGAGAAATATGTTTCGGTTTTTTCAGAATCGAAATCGACAAAGCAATAAACCAATTCTTTATTAGATTTTAGTGCTTTTTCAAATCCGCTTTTGGTTTTATAGATTGATTGATAATTAATGTCAAAAGTTTTTGCTTTAAGTTCCGTTAATTGTTCAATTCGTTCAATACAGAAAAGAATTTTAGATTCCATTTCAAACGTTTCTGCTGAGTTTTGGTCAGTCAGTTTGAATAGTTTAATTATCCAATTTTTTGTTCTGTTTTTCTTTAGGAACTTCATTTTTCAGCTTGTTGCCAACGTGTTTGTATATGATAAGTAGCGTGCAAGAGCGTCTATATTTTTCCGCCACGCAACAAGCCAAAACTTTTGTATTTTGTTTTTATCTTAATATTTCAAAAAGCGAAATCAAAAGATTTGGCGACTTACCAAATATACCAAAATTTCCGGTTTAGAAAAGACGTAGCTATTTGTTATATACGTTGTTGGCAGTAGTTTTATTTAAAGTAATTCACTTTCAAATTTAAATAAGGGACGGCAAAATAACCTTTCTTAAAAACAGATTTTTTATTTTCTTTTTTCCATTCTTTTCCTCTGTATCGTCTGTATGTCATTTTTTCTTTCGAATGAGTATATAATAAATTTGGAGATGTCAAATACATATTATTTTCAGGCAACTTTTTATTTGGATTAATTGTTTCTATTCCAATAAAAATACCATCTCTCGGTAAAAAAATGTTTTTATTTGATAGATTAACTTCTATTTTACCATTTTTATTTTCTGGTTTTATAATGATATTTTCGTAAGAAATTAAATCACCTGGATAATTATTAACAGGATTTTTTTTATAAAAAGAGATTCTGTAATATGTTTCAAATATATCAATATTAGTATATTCTCGTTTTTTAAGATTTAATTTTAATTCATTAAGTTTAGCTTTTTTGTTTTTATCATTATTTATAAATAAACAAACTTCGTATCCAAATGGTACAGATGATATAAACGATCCTTTTCTATTAGTACCAACATTATTAGAAAACAATTCATATTCAATTTCCTTACTAGATATAATAACTTCGTTGAGTTCTTCTTTTTTAGGAGATAAAGCAATATTTAAATTATAAACTCTTTCATCCTTATATTTATTTAAGTTGATAGCTTTTTTCTCAAAACCAATAAAGGATATAATTAGAGTATCTATTATTTTAATATTTTTTAAGTCTAGTTTATAATAGCCATTTTCATCAGTATAAGTTCCTTCGTTAACATTTTTTAAACTTATATTTACAAATGGTAATTTTTTTTGATTTGTACTATCAAATACAAAACCTTCCAATATTTGAGAATTAACTGGAAGACAGTAAATGATAAATAAAAAAAAAGAAAAGTATAATTTCATATTTTAATTTAATTAAGAACAACAAGGGGTTAAACTCTCATCGAGTTCGATGTCTGAGCCATCATTATTACAAAATCTATCTTTATTTTCATTATATTTAATTACTGCCAACGTGTTTGTGTATGATTAGTGGTGTGTTTTAAGCACTAAAGTTAGCAAATAAATCACAGATAGAAAGTCCGCGAGGACTTTCGTAAGTAAGCTAAAACCAGCCATTAATTATACACGTTGTTGGGCAACGTTTTTTCATTCAGGCGTATTTTTTAATCCGTCGTTGATTTATTTTCCTATTTCCTTCTTTTTTTTCGCTGTTGAATTTTTTTTAGTTTTCAGTGTCTTTTTACGTTTCGTTAATCAGTCAGAGGTTTATTTTCCAGTCAGCTTTGAAATCTGTCGCAGAATTTTTCTTTTTCAGAATTCAGCTTTTATATTTTTTCAGCAGTAATTAGTATTTACTTTCTTTTATTGAACAGTAACTTTTTGTTTTATTTTGTCAGTCAACTTTCCATTGTTTAGCTTTCTCAAAAAAATAAATCACCGTTCCTTAGTTATTACTTATTACCTTTCAAATATGAAATTTATAATTAATTGATTTCTAATTTTTTAATCTGTAAAAATGATTTTGCATATCCATTGCCAAAACTCTCAATTTTAAGAGCAATTATGTCACTTTCTTTTGCATCAAATGTAACTTCTTGACTTTTTAATATTAATCCACCTTTTGCAAATAATGTGTGTTTTCCTTTTTCAATTTTCCATTTCTTAGTTTCTCCACCATCTAAGCGTCCAATTTTTTTATTATCTAAATAAATATTTAAATCAATTAGACCAAATGTGAATTCTTTTTTTCGTTTAATTATTAATTCCGCCATTTGTCAATCTTTTTCAAATGTTATTTTTTAAATGTTGCCCAACGGTGTTGTGTATGATTAGTGGTGTGTTTAAGCACCTAATTTAGCAAATATAAACTGAATAGAAAATCCGCGAGGATTTTCGTAAGTAGGCGAGAACTAGCCATTAATTATACACGTTGTTAGGTGCAGTTTTTTATTTTTTTCAGTCCAATCCATTCGTGTTCAATATCTTTCATTAATAATGCATTATCAAATTTGACAGAACCTTTCGGAAAAATACTTTCATTTTCAAAAAAGCTTGATTTTACATTCTCAACTTCCAAAAGTGATACTTTCCAATTATATGCTTTTAATTCAAGTCCATCAAAGTTATTTTTATCAGGCGAATATCCAATAGAACCATTTTCAAAGAATTCAGAAACACATTCTAAATTCTCAAATACACTTTCAGTATTCCAAGAGTTTGTTTCTTTTGCTTTTATTGATAATGAAGTTTTGTCATCGCTGATAAAACCGACTTCATATTTTCCGTCTTTTTCATTTACTTTAAAATTAGCTAAATGATGTATTCCAGGAAATATAGTTCCGCCAGCTAAAGAATTTAATTTTGAAGAAGTATCTCTTCTTGGAATATAAACTCCTTCTTTTTGCATTCCGTTTTCAGTCCATTCAACTGCAATTCTATGAGCTCCATTTTCAGAGGAAATTCCGATTTGTTTTGGCAAACCTTTCGGTCTAATTTCTTTTAGTCTTATCAAACAAATTCCCGCAATTCCTTTTCCGTTTACTAATTTAGGTTTGAAAGGTTTTGGTAAATAATTTTCCAAGACTTCCTTATCAATTTGGTAATTGATTAATATTCGTCTATCTATTATTCCTTTTATTTTCGGTATTTTCATTTGAGTGAGCAAATTGCACCTAACGGTTGGTGTATGGTTAGTTGCGTGGTTAAGCCTCTAATTTAGTAAAAATGGACCGAACGCGAGGAAATTCCGCAGGAATTTCCACATGAGCAAGACCCAAGCAATTAAATATACACAATGTTAGCGACCGGCATTATTTAATTTTCGCGCGCTTAGATCGAAGATATGTAATCACACTGGACAGAAACAATGAATAGAGTAGGTACTAACGTCTAGTCAGTCCTGCGTTGTTGTTCCGTAATACTCCTCAATTTGGTTATTCGTGCGAGTGTTCAATCCTGCGTAAGAAATACGGACTTTTAGGATGTCTAGATGTGGATTGATGTGTCTGCTTGGCGCTAACGTGTTTGTGTATGGTTAGTTGCGTGGTTTTAGCAACTAATTTAGCAAACTTTTACGAACCCGTGAAAATTCCGCAGGAATTTTCACAAGTAAGCAAGTAACAAGCAATTAAATATACACGGTGTTGTACACCGTTTTTTATTCATTTATTAGTTTTTTCATTTCGTTCAGAGCTTTTGTGAAATCAGACATTTTTTTGCTTTCTCCAATATGAATAGGAATATTATTTAGTCGATTAGTCAAGTCTTTTATTGGCATATTTTTTAATTCTCCATATTCTGCTTTCCACCAATCTAATGATTGTAAATTTGTGTTTTGAAATCCAGTTGTTTTTCGGTCATTGTCAGTTGGCATAAAGTCAATTTTTCCGATTATAGAATTTAGATAGTCAAAGTCGGTTATAATTCCATCGTAAGTCAATTGTGAGTACAAAGCATCTTTGAAAATTTGCTCAATATTTTTTAAATCTGTCGATTTAATGTCGGTTAATATTACGTTATATTTTGTTTTTCCATTTGTGATTAACCAGCATTTTTTTCGGTCAACATAAAATACGGTTGCGTTCCATTTTCCAAGTATTCCACATTCAGTTTTTTCGTCAGTTGAGATTAATTTTTTAATCAACTTTTCCAGTTTTTTAGTAGTGTGTATTGTCGTTCTCATAAATGGTGTACAACGGTCTTGTGTATGGTTAGTTGCGTGGTTAGGCAACTAAGTTAGCAAACTTTTACGAACCCGTGAATATTCCGCAGGAATATTCGCAAGTAGGGAAGAACCTAGCAATTAATTATACACGGTGTTGTACACAGTACTTTATTTCCATTTTTCTATTAATTCAGTCACACCGTTTTTAATCCCGTTAAAAAATTCTCCATTTTTAAATTCAGGGATGATAGTATTTTCAATTACTTCTTTACAAATTTTGTCAGTCAAAATCAGTTCGGTTCCAGTTCCAGTAGCAATTCCTATTTGTCGACAAGGATTGCACATAACAATTGTCAAGCCGTTATTTTTTTCCGCATCTCCAACTCCCCAATAATTCATTAAATCGCCTGCGTATTTTTGAATATCAGTATAAGGTTTTATGCTATCGATTGATACAACAACTATTTGTCGACTCGTTTGAATGTTATAGTCATAGATAATATCCGAAAGTTCTTTCCTTTGTGAAGGGCTGAAAATACTGTCGTAATCGTTTATTATCTGACCTTTAATTTTTGTTTCTCGAAATTTTATAACTTTTGAGAAATCAAATTCAGTAGTCGTTTTTATAGTGTCCGCCTCTTGAGCAGTTCCTTTGCTAGAAAGCAAATTCAAAGTCAGAAATAGGATTAATATTTTAGTTCCGATTTTCATTTTATCACTTCTTTCCATTTGTTAGATTCTGCAAACTCTTTTACAATTCGGTTTCTTTCAGTTAGTAATTCAGTCATATATTTTTTAAGAAAGAGCTTGTCCGCTAACTTTCCTAAAATTCCAAAAGGCGATTTATAATCAAAAAAGTCGGTCATCAAAGTTGCGCCATTCGATTCCGCAAAGTGATGTTCGTGTCTAAATTCGGCAAACGCTCCTTTAACCATTTCGTCCGCAAAGTAATTCGGTTTGTCATATTCCGTGATTTTGGAAGTAAGATTTTGATAGATTCCAAAGTGTTTTGCTCTCCAAGTTACGCTTTCATTCATTGCGATTAAACCGCTTGTTTTACCAGCGATTGCCTCTTCATTCGTTTGTTCGGTCGATATTTTGTGCAAATCGATACTTCGCGACAAGTCAAACACGATATTTCTGTCGGCTTTTATTTCAGTTTGAAGTTCGATTCTCGGCATTTTTTGGGTATTGTGTACAACGTGTTTGTGTATGGTTAGTTGCGTGGTTAGGCAACTAAGTTAACAAACATTTACGAACCCGTAAAAATTCCGCAGGAATTTTCGCAAGTAGGCAAGAACA
>NZ_JBHTKM010000052.1:0-887 GCF_042675845.1 Winogradskyella rapida
CAACGTGTTTGTGTATGGTTAGTTGCGTGGTTAGGCAACTAAGTTAACAAACATTTACGAACCCGTAAAAATTCCGCAGGAATTTTCGCAAGTAGGCAAGAACACAGCAATTAATTATACACGGTGTTACCAAATGGTTTTTAATATCCGACGTAATTAGATTCTTTAATTTTTAAATTTCCGATTTTTTTATCTTTAACCTTAATTGAATACCAAACTCTCCATTGATTACCAGTATCAGGAACATTCAAGTCAGAAGTAAGATAAATAGTGTTTCCTAAAATGCTATCAATTTCGGTTGAGAAAAGATTGCACTCTGCATAAAATTCAGGAATCAGAGATTCTTTGAAATCAGTTCGGTCGATTTGTTTTTTGTCAACAATTGAGTCTGTCAAAAGTATGAAATCAGTTACCATTTTGTGTGAATGGTCTAAATATGCTTGTTCTCCGTTTTGAGCTAAATTCCTAACAATAGAACTATCGTTTAAACTATAAGTTTTTAATTCAAGAGTGTATTTTAATTCAGAAATTTTGAATTCTTTATTTGTCGAAATAGTGTCGAGAATTAAAGCCCAATAATTATTAATTGTATCTTTTTTATGTTTTGAGTGGTTAGATTCCAACTCTATTTTTTGTTCAGATTCCGTATCTGCAGTTAATTCCGTTTTTGACTTAAATTCAGATTGGTTTTTTTCCGATTTATTTCGGTCGCAACTTGATAAAACAGAAAATGTTAATAGTAAAATAAGAAGTTGTTTCATTGTTCGGGTTTCAACTGTTTGGTAACGTGTTTGTGTATGGTTAGTTGCGTGGTTAGGCAACTAAGTTAGCAAACTTAAACGAACCCGTGAAAATTCCGCAGGAATTTTCGCAAGTAAGCTCAAAAA
>NZ_JBHTKM010000053.1:0-540 GCF_042675845.1 Winogradskyella rapida
TATCCGCTTCCAACTTCTATTTCTTGTTTGTAGCTATTACTTTGAATTTCTAATTTGTCTAAATCAATAATTACTTTGTCTCCAGTTCTAATCAAGTCATTTATTCGCTCAATATTTTCGTCCGAAGATTTTTTTAGCATAAGTTTTGTTTTAATCATATAGATAACAAATGGTAAAATAAGTATGATACCTGTTCCAACAAAATACCAATTAGTATCACTTGTCGGATTATATCTTCCTCTTCCTCCAATTCCAGCGTAAATTATTATAAATCCGAGAAAAGTTAATCCTACAAAAATAAAACTGCCAAAGTCAAATAGTATTTTTTTTACATTCATAAAGTTTGGTCCAATGTTTTACAACGGTAGGTGTATGGTTAGTTGCGTGATTAAGGAACTAAGTTAGTAAAAATGAACCGAACCCGAGGAAATTCCGAAGGAATTTCCACATGAGCAAGATCCAAGCAATTAAATATACACAATGTTAGCGACCGGCTTTATTTAATTTTCGCGTGTTTCGATCGTAGGTATGTAATCACAT
>NZ_JBHTKM010000053.1:550-4021 GCF_042675845.1 Winogradskyella rapida
AAATCAAATATATTATTCCACCTATTTGAGTGACAACAGTCAAAAAAGCAATAATTATTATGTGAAGTAGTATTTTCAATGGTTGGTTCAGCTTATGAGTAACGGTAGGTGTATGGTTAGTTGCGTGATTAAAGAACTAATTTAGTAAAAATGAACCGAACCGGAGGAAATTCCGCAGGAATTTCCACATGAGCAAGATCCAAGCAATTAAATATACACAATGTTAGCGACCGGCTTTATTTAATTTTCGCGTGTTTCGATCGTAGGTATGTAATCACATTTGACAGAAACAAAGAATAGAGTAGGTGCTAACGTTTAGTCAGTCCTGCGTTGTTGTTCCGTATTACTCCTCAATTTGGTCATTCGTGCGAGTGTTCAATCCAGCATAAGAAATACGGACTTTTAGGTTGCCTAGATAAGGGTTGATGTGTCTGCTTGGCGCTAACGTGTTTGTGTATGGTTAGTTGCGTGGTTAAGCGACTAATTTAGTAAACAAAAACGAACGCGAGAAAATTCCGAAGGAATTTTCCAAATAGGCAACGACCAAAGCAATTAATTATACACGTTGTTGTGAGCAGTGCTTTATTCGTTTGCTAATTCGTTACTTATGATTTCGATAAACTTTTCGTTCCACTTTTTATAGTCATGTCCGCCATCAAATTCATTAATCTCAGCAGATAAATTCAATTCGTTATACTTTACTCTTAAGAATTCCGCATCTTCTTTAAGAAATGAAGGTTCTTCATTGCCATATTCTGAATAAAGATTTGGATAATCAACATTCTCTTTCCAAATTTTTGATTGGATATTTCCACCAAATATTGAAAAACAGAGATAAGTTCCAATTGTATTTGGCTTTTTATTTAACATACTCATTCCAAAACCAGCACCATTAGAAACACCATAAAAATATCTTTCATCTTTAGATAGTTTTTGGTTTAACTTATTTTCTACTGAAGATATTAATTCGTCATTAAAGTAATTCATATGATTTTTAAATCTATCAGAAAGTTTAGGATTGTGCTGCCCTTCAATATATTGATTTTCAATATATTCAAAATTTCTGTAGTTTAGGTATAATTTATCGCCATTCCCAATTTTCCCACTACTATCGGCAACTATTGAGTTATTATGGCTCTCGATTAAAATAGTTGGCTTAATTATTCGATTATCTATTAGTGAGTCTAATAATCTTTTATAAAATTTTTTTTCTGAGATTTCGTTACCGTCGGTAGCATAGATAATTGGATATTTTTTTCCTCTGTCAAAACCCTTTGGTAAATAGACATTATGTTTACGATATTCTTTCAAGTGTTTGCTATAAATCGAATCAGTATAATATTCAGATTCCGAGATTTTAGCTGTCTTTTTTGAATCACAACAAGTAAATAAAACTCCTAAAGTTACTATCAATAATATTCCAATTTTTATTTTCATCCGATTTTTTTTGCATTGCTCACAACGTGTTTGTGTATGGTTAGTTGCGTGGTTAGGCAACTAAATTAGCAAACTTTTACGAACCCGTGAAAATTCCGCAGGAATTTTCGCAAGTAGTGAAGAACACAGCAATTAATTATACACGGTGTTAGCAGCCGGCATTTAATTTTACATTGTTTCATTAAACAGCTCTAACATTGATTTTAGCGTATAATTCCGTTTTCAGTGTCCAATTAGGTTCAATTTAGTTTTTACACGTTCAGATCGGCCGTAAAGCTTTTTAAAATTAAAGCAGAGTAGAGTGAGTAGTTTGTTGGTTTTGTATAATGATCTTTTAAAATCTAATGTTTAATGGTTTCTATTATTTAGCGTTGTTAATCCGTGTTGTTAAACAATTCCACTTATTCACATGAGTAATTAATCCAACGTTGTTGCTCCGCATTACTTGTCAATTTAACTTATCCAACTGAGTGGTTAATCCTGCGTTAATATTCCGTATTGCTTATGACGTTAGATGATCCAGATGAGAATTTAATCGTGACTCGGAATAAAAAACTTTAGGATTAGGAAGGGCAATAGCAAAACGTGACTGCTTGCTGCTAACGTGTTTGTGTATGGTTAGTTGCGTGGTTTAGCAACTAAGTTAGTAAACTTTAACGAACCTGTGAATATTCCGCAGGAATATTCGCAAGTAGGGAAGAACAAAGCAATTAATTATACACGGTGTTGTAGCCAGTTTTTTATTTACGTATGTTGGATTATAAAGCACATTATTTTGCTTTCAGGTTCAAAGAATATGTATAAATCTCCGTCTCCCCAAAAATTCATATTTTCAAAATATTGTTTATACCATTCATCTTCTGGTTTGACGTTTGTTCTCTTTGTCTTTATATCATCAACTCCAATATAGGTTAATTGACAAAGTAATTTCATTGTTTTCTTTGAATTTGGACAAGTAGGGATGTCAGGATTTTGAATCCAATTTGGAACTGCCGTATGTCCAATTCCACCAAAGTCAGTTTCTTTTTCTGTTTTTAAATACACTTTTTCATAAACTATTTCAGAATCTGGTTGTAAATCGTCAAATGAATTATCCGTTTGATTTAATTCCTCAATATTTAATACTTTAGGATTTAATGGGTCAGAGTAATCTATAAATAACTTGTCAAAATTCAAGTAGATTGGTGCGGCAATATGTATATCGAACGGAAGCCAATTGAAAGCTTCATCTGTTTTTGAGAGTTTCCCTAAGTATTGAAATGGTGCAGTAAATTCAAATTTCGGAATGTTGAATTCGTCAGGTATTTCTCCACCTAAGTAGCTTTCAGATGTTGATACTTCATTAAGACTATAAATCTGATTAGGTACTAATTTTTGAAATTCAAAACCTAATTCACTTTCTTTTAATTTTCTTTCAGTTCTGATTCCTTCATCACTATCGTAGGCTTTTATCAATTTTCCACCCTTAAAAACGAGGTCAATTGAGCTCCAAATGTTATTAGCTGTTTCTTTATCTACAACTTG
The DNA here is from genome assembly GCF_042675845.1 of Winogradskyella rapida. Classification (NCBI taxonomy): domain Bacteria; kingdom Pseudomonadati; phylum Bacteroidota; class Flavobacteriia; order Flavobacteriales; family Flavobacteriaceae; genus Winogradskyella; species Winogradskyella rapida. The sequence continues at coordinate 3,512 of NZ_JBHTKM010000053.1, forward strand.
TGTTTTGAGAAATTTTTGGCATTGTTCATCTCCATTGAATTCAGCTTCCCAGCCAGCCAAATAAATATGTTCTTCTTTTTGTCCAAAACAAGAGGTAAATAATCCCATAAAAGTCAATAATATAATTTTGGTTAGTATACTCATTTCTCAAATTGGCTACAACGTGTTTGTGTATGGTTAGTTGCGTGGTTGGGCAACTAAGTTAGTAAACTTTAACGAACCTGTGAATATTCCGCAGGAATATTCGCAAGTAGGGAAGAACAAAGCAATTAATTATACACGGTGTTAGCAGCCGGCTTTTAATTATACGCGGTTTCATTAAAGAACTCTGACATTGATTTTAGCATATAATTCCGTTTTTAGTGTCCAATTAGGTCTAAATTAGTTTTTTCACGTTCAGATTGGTCGTAAAGCTTTTTAAAATTAAAGCAGAGTAGAGTGAGTAGTTTGTTGGTTCTCTATAATGATCTTATAAACTCTAATGTCTAATGGTTTCTATTATCTAGCATT
>NZ_JBHTKM010000053.1:4031-4709 GCF_042675845.1 Winogradskyella rapida
AAGCAACTAAGTTAGTAAACTTTAACGAACCAGCGAAAATTCCGCAGGAATTTTCGCAAGTAGAGAAAAACCTAGCAATTAATTATACACGGTGTTAGCAGCCGGCTTTTAATTACAGTCGGTTTCATTAAACAACTCAGACATTGATTTTAGCGTATAATTCCGTTTTCAGTGTCCAATTAGGTCTAAATTAGTTTTTTCACGTTCAGATCGGCCGTAAAGCTTTTTAAAATTAAAGCAGAGTAGAGTGAGTAGTTTGTTGGTTCTCTATAATGATCTTATAAACTCTAATGTCTAATGGTTTCTATTATCTAGCATTGTTAATCCGTGTTGTTAATTAATTCTACTTATTCATCCGAGTAATGAATCCAACGTTGTTGCTCCGTATTACTTGTCAATTTAACTTATCCGACAGAGTGGTTAATCCTGCGTTAATATTCCGTATTGTCTTATCACGTTAGATGATCCAGATGAGAATTTAATCGTGACTAGGAATAAAAAACTTTTTGATTAGGAAAAAGATTAGCAAAGCGTGACTGCTTGCTGCTAACGGTCGGTGTATGGTTAGTTGCGTGATTAAGGATCTAATTTAGCAAAAATTGACCGAACGCGGGGAAATTCCGCAGGAATTTCCACATGAGCAAGACCCAAGCAATTAAATATACACAATGTTAGCGA
>NZ_JBHTKM010000053.1:4719-5960 GCF_042675845.1 Winogradskyella rapida
ATGACTAGGAATAAAAGGCTATTTAATTAGGAAAGAGGTTAGCAAAACGTGACTGCTTGCTGCTAACGTGTTTGTGTATGGTTAGTTGCGTGGTTAAGCAACTAAGTTAGCAAACTTTTACGAACCCGTGAAAATTCCGCAGGAATTTTCACAAGTAAGCACAAAAAAGCAACTAATTATACACGGTGTTGGTTGCAGTTTTTTTATTCCATTTAGTCTTTCCTCCGTCAGAATCCGTCCGACTGCTTTTTATGACTGATTACGACCATTTGAAATGCACTCATTTAACAAATCTGAGACAAGTCTTAAATAGTAGATTACTATAGTTTCTTATTTATATAATTCCATGGCGTTAATGTCAATCAGTAATAAGGTTTTATCTGATTTGACAAAATCAAAATAATAAACGTCTTTGATACATTTTACTTCGTTAGGTAAGCAGAAATTCATTTTTACTCTAACGACTTGTCGTTTGTTTTTTTGAATGGTCCGACTGTCAGTCATTACAAAGTTATATTCTGTGTCAATATTGCCTGTTGATGGTTTGAGGTTATAGCAATAATCAATTATTTTCCTAAACTGATTAAAGTACAACGTGTTTGTTTTCTGCTCTTCAATAACACTTAAGTCCAAATGATCCTTAAATATTCTTTCTTTATCGTTACCAGAGTAAGCTATTAATTCTGAAAAAACTTTTCTTTTATCTGTTTGTACTAAGTGTAGTAGGTCGATAACCTGAATTTCTGCGATATCATTTAGAGTGAGATCTGTTGAATCCTCCATCATAACGTTATCGGAAAAATATATTTTTTGGAACAAACTTTCTATCATTGCTGTTTTATCAATTAGTGTAAGTGATAGAATTATAATTAACAGCATTATTATCGAAGAGACGTTTCTTTTAGATAACTGATTTCTTTTAATGATAAGGAATATGATTGTACTTAAAAAGCTTAACCAAAATAAAAGCTCGACACCTCCACCAATAATTCCAAAATCAAAGGCTTCGATATTATATTCTGTTATAAAATAGAAACCGAATAGGTCAAATCCGAGACTCAAAAGAGTCAAAAGAATCAGAGTCCAGAGGAAGAAGCTTAATTTCATTATGATTCAAGGTCAATTTTAATTGCAACCAACGTGTTTGTGTATGGTTAGTTGCGTGGTTTAGCGACTAAGTTAGCAAACTTTAACGAACCCGTGAAAATTCCGCAGGAATATTCGCAAGTAGAGAAGAACAA
>NZ_JBHTKM010000054.1:0-700 GCF_042675845.1 Winogradskyella rapida
TGCTGGGGTTGTAGGACTGCGATATTTGAGCTATAATGAATTAGAACGCTTTGGAAAGAGCGACCAGAGAGGGTGATAGTCCCGTATAAGTAAAGCATAGTAAGATAGCAGTATCCTGAGTAGTGCGGGGCACGTGAAACCCTGTGTGAATCTGTGGGGACCATCCCATAAGGCTAAATACTCCTGAGAGACCGATAGTGAACTAGTACCGTGAGGGAAAGGTGAAAAGAACCCTGAATAAGGGAGTGAAATAGAACCTGAAACCATACGCTTACAAGCGGTCGGAGCAGACTAGATCTGTGACGGCGTGCCTTTTGCATAATGAGCCTACGAGTTACCGTTGCTAGCAAGGTTAAGGACTTCAGGTCCGGATCCGTAGCGAAAGCGAGTCTGAATAGGGCGCTTTAGTTAGTAGTGGTAGACGCGAAACCGTGTGATCTACCCATGGGCAGGGTGAAGCTGTGGTAACACACAGTGGAGGCCCGAACCGGTTGACGTTGAAAAGTCTTCGGATGACCTGTGGGTAGGGGTGAAAGGCCAATCAAACTCGGAAATAGCTCGTACTCCCCGAAATGCATTTAGGTGCAGCGTTGCAATATAGTTTTATAGAGGTAGAGCTACTGATTGGATGCGGGGGCTTCACCGCCTACCAATTCCTGACAAACTCCGAATGCTATAAAATGTTTTGCAGCAGTGAGGG
>NZ_JBHTKM010000055.1:0-4200 GCF_042675845.1 Winogradskyella rapida
GAACTTGCGTATCCATTTCGTCCACCTTGTTCGGTAGATAAAAATTCTAATTCAGCTATGAAGTCTATTTGTTTCACGATGGTTTGTTCAGCTTGCAGGTAACGTTTATGTATATGATTAGTGGCGTGTTTAAACACCTAATTTAGCAAATAAACACCAGATTGAAAATCCGCGAGGATTTTCGTAAGTAAGCTAAGACTAGCCATTAATTATATACTTTGTTGTACGTAGTTTTTTAATTTTCTTTACTTTCAATCGAAAAATCGTAATAGTCATAATCGAATTTCCCAATCCAACAGCTTAATGTTCCGCTTTTGAATTTCAATCCGCTTTTCTTTACGATTTCCATTTGCTTTTTAGTTTCATTATCAATTTCATAATCATCTTTTTTAACTCTTTGTAATGCGGAAAATGCATAAATTCTGGAAACGGGATTTATTCCAAAAATCAGCTTTTTAATAATCTCATATTCTTTATTTTCCAAAAGTGTTTTAAAAAATGTGTTTGCAAAATGAACAAAATCATCATCGACGTGATATGTGCCCATATTCCACTCAACTTGGTTCAGATTGTAATATGCGTTTAGAGCGTCAGTATTGTATTTGTCGTTATCGATTTCCAATGTGAAATTTGGATATTTTTTTTGATATTCAGAAAGGTTTTGATTGTAAAGCTTATAGTATTCCATATTCGCTCCACTACAAGTTAAAGGAATAGTAATTTCCTTAATATAGATATTCTCGAATACGTTTTCCTCAACTTCCGTGTCCAATCTTGAATAGATTATTAAGTCTTTGTAAGTGAGTATTTTTAGATTAAAGCTCGTATATCCTCCATAGAAATCGTGAGAAACTAATTTTAGTTCATCTAATAATTCTATTGTCTTACTTGATGCGTTTCCTTTTCCAGTTAAAAGTGAAGGATATACTGTCAAGTAATCGGTTACAGTTGGTTTCAAATCCACAATTGGATTTACCATTTCTTTGAAACGAGTTAAGTCAGTTTCTACCCATTCAGGATTTGGATTTGGATTTTTGTCTTTCGGTTTACAAGTATGACAATGTTCTAATTCCGTTTTATTTAATTCATAAACTGTTTGTCCGTAACACGAATAAAAAAGCAAAAATAATAATGTCGAAACTAAAGTTTTCATTGTTTGGTCAAATTACGTACAACGGGATTGTATATGAAAAGTAGCGGATTTTAGGCTCTAATTTTTCGGATTACAACTGACTTTTATTTTATTATTTATCTTTCGTTTAAGCACTAAAACCGCTATTTTTTATATACGTTGTTACCTGCTGGCTTTTTTTGTTAAGATTGTCATTCAGCGTTGGCAACGCCATAATCTTTTGCAATTTTTGGCTTGCGTGTCGGCTGTAGAGAATTGCAAATGTGTATGGCTTAAGCAGGGGGAAATAAAGCGCTTACTTTTTCAATAGTTACCACTTGATTTGATTCGATTACTTTTACAGTTGGTGGTAGTTCAAACTTAAATTCTTTTAAGTCAGCTACTAAATCATCGAATTCAGGATTTGTTGCAACGACAACATCGTCTAACCCAATTACATCTCCTGTCTTAATTTTTCTTTTTACGCTTTTTGCCTCTGTTTCGTTTAAAGTTATTAAGTAGCTTAAAGCTTTTCTATGAACATATTTTAGAGCGATTGATTCTAAATCTGCTTGTTTGTATCTTTCTCTTAAACTTGTTTTAACACTCCAACATATAGGACCACGTTCAGCGGAATAAAACATTAAGTCATAAACGACATTTGGAACAAAAGCAACTTTTGCACTCATATAAATTGGTAAAATATTTTCTCTAATACAAAGAGAAGCTAAAATGTATTCAAACATTTTACCATTTAAATTTGAATTACGTTCAGCATAAGCTTCATATTTATCCCAAAATAACTTTATATATTCAGAAGGTTTTTCATATTCTATTTCCATAAAATTATGAAAAAGTTCTTCAAAAATGTTTCCTGCTTTTGTGTCATTACCTATGACAATTCCTAATTCTTTAAGCATTGTTTAATTTTTCTATTATTTTTTCGGCAGTTGCTTGAATTGCTGGAACTGCAACTGAATTTCCGAATTGTTTGTATGCTTGTGCATCTGAAACTACTATTTTAAAACTGTCTGGAAAACCCTGTAATCTTGCCCATTCTCGAGGTGTCATTTTTCTAATTCCTTCTCGGTTTACTTCTCCCGAAATATTAGTTACAGGTTTGAAATTTGTTAACCTATCATCAAAAACTAAATTTCTTTCTCTTCCCATTCCACCACAAACAACAGCATTTGCAGTTCCATCATTTGGTATTATTTCATAGCCAAATCCGTTTCCTTTACTTTCGTGCCTTGCTTTATGTTTTCTTAATGTATCTATGTAAGTTGTTGAAAGATAGTATTTAACTGAAACTTCATTTTGCTCTAAAACATCTTCTAAAACAGTTTCCTTTTTGGTTGGTTTTGGATATGCAAAATTTGTAATACCAGTGTTTTTATGGAACCCAACAATAAAAATTCGCTCTCGATTTTGAGGAACACCAAATTCTTTTGCATTAATAATTTGAGGTTCTGGAACGTAATAGCCCAAATCCTCACGAAGTACATTTAAAATGGTTGCCAAAGTTTTTCCTTTGTCGTGATTTCTTAATCCTTTAACATTTTCGAGGAAAATTGCTTTTGGCTGTTTTTTCTTTATGATTTCTGCCACGTCAAAAAATAGCGTTCCTCTTGTGTCTTCAAATCCGCCACGTCTTCCTGCAATAGAAAACGCTTGACAAGGGAAACCTGCACAAAGCACATCAAAATTGTCTGGTATATAATTTTTCGTTTCAGGTTTTGTTATATCTCCAAAAGGAATTTCTCCAAAATTTGCTTTGTAAGTTTGTTTTGAATATTTGTCCCATTCACTTGTGAAAACGCACTTACCTTTAAGGTTCTGAAGTGCTAAACGGAATCCGCCAATTCCTGCAAAAAGGTCAATAAATTTAAATTTCGGTTTTTCTGGTGATGGAAAAGGAACAGATTTATTAAGGTCAAAAATCAAATATTGAAGTGCTTCTTCAGCTATTTTATTTGTGATTTTTTCTGTTGGATATTCTTTTTCAAGAATTTCTTTTACATAAGAAAGTGCATCTTTTTTGTAAAATTGGGAAACACCACTCTTATGGTTGTGTAAATAATGCGTAAAAGAAGCTGGTTTAGAATTATCTGGGTCAACTATTTTTATCTCAAATAGTTGACCTTCAATGTTTTCTATGTCGATTCTTTCTTTAATCATTATCTCTAATTTTAGCACACAAGGTAATAAAGTTTACTATTCAGATTAGTTGAATTTAATAATTTTTATTCACAATTTTATTCGGGTGGCGGTGGGGAAGGGCAAGCTCTTTTATTTTTTAAGTGTTGGCTTTAAGCATTGGGAAAAAATAAATGTGCTTGACCGTGAGGTGGTTTTTTTTAGCTTGCAGGTAACGTGTTTGTGTATGGTTAGTTGCGTGGTTAGGCAACTAAGTTAGCAAACATTTACGAACCCGTGAAAATTCCGCAGGAATTTTCGCAAGTAGGCAAGAACCAAGCAATTAATTATACACGGTGTTGTGTGTAGTTTTTTTTTATTACGTTTCATATTCCGTTTTATAAAATTCCAAGTACTTACTTGTAAAAAGGTCAATCTCTTTTCTTTCTTTTATTTTAAATCCTATGTATGTTATTAAAAAAGGAATTACAAAAAAGAAAACAGGAATAAGCCAATTTCCCTTAACCATTGAAATTATAGAAATCAAAATTCCGACTCCAATAGCGACTTTAGATGCAATGTTCATTGGATATTTATAGGCAAACTTCAATTCGAATTTATTTTCTTTATTCAAAATCCCAATCAACCTATGGTTATTGGTAAAACGAGTTGATGTTAACTCAAACCTTTCAGGACTAATACTTCCATCGTAAAATCCATTTAGAATGAGTTTGTTCAAAATCTTAAAAGCTTTCTCGTTTTTTGTAATAGTATGTTTCATCAGAGTCAGGAATCGGTTGCAATTATTAAATTTGGTTGTTCTCCAATTTCTGTTTTTCTATAATTTAGAAATGCACCACATTCCAAAATCGCATTGAATAAGTCAGGTGCATTTTCTTTTAAGAATTTACCATTCTCAATTTGCAATATAGTTGGCTTTTCAGTCAAATCGT
>NZ_JBHTKM010000055.1:4210-9159 GCF_042675845.1 Winogradskyella rapida
CATATTTTCGCCATAATAATCTGGAAAATTTAATGGAGCTTTAAATTCCGAGTGAAATGAATTCCAATCAGTCAATTTTTTATCAATTTTGAATGTTATCATTTCGTTTCTCAAATTACACACAACGTGTTTGTATATGGTTTGTTGCGTGGTTTAAGTGACTAATTTAGTAAATAATTACCAACCAAGAAAGTCCGCGAGGACTTTCGCAAGTAGGCAAAAAGCCAGCAATAAATTATATACGGTGTTACCACACGTTTTTATTTTTTATTTCAGATAATCAGTTTTTCAAGATGATTTCTGATTGAGAATAGAAAAATCAAAAGAGTTATCAAATTTGTCTTGAAATTCACGTATTCCTTTTTTCTATATGTTTTTATTATTATATAAATTAAAAATCCGCCAACAAGTATAATTGGAAGATAATTTAAAATTAAGTCAACGTACCATAACTCAGCAATTCTGCTCGAATTTGCTCCAGAACCATAAATCAGAAAAAATGCAAGTATCTCAATTAAAATCAGAAGTAGTACAACCCCAAAAAAGAGAACTGACCTAATTCCAATTCCGAGATAATTTGTCTTTATTTTAAAAAACTCCACAGTTTTCAATTTAGCCTTTTATTTTCCAAAATATCATAACCAAAAAATCCTTTTCTGACTTCTAATTCCACATTATTATAAAAGTTCATTTTTTCATAGTATTCGTGATTAAACACTAATTCTTTTATTTTTCCTTCATAATTGATTCGGAAAGTTGGTTTTCTTTCGTCTCTGTGATACTTTCTACCAGGTAAAGATGAGCGTTCAACAATTTCAAACGTTTCTGTTGTAGGTGTTTTCTCAGCAAAGTAGTAATTCGTTAACATAAAAATTGAGCAAGCAATAAACCCATAGCTTAAAAGATACTGCATACCAGAATAAAAGTAAAGTCCAATTCCTTTTTTCTTATAAGTTTTTCCGTAATTCGTGAAGTCAACCCCAAAAGTTATAATTCCCACAACTAAAATAATTCCGATTAAAATTGAAACGTCAATTATTGTATTCCGAAATATAGTGACTTGCCAAGCCATTAAAAATAATCCTAAAAACAGAATTGTTGCATAATATATTTTTCGTTGTTTTTTCGTCATTTTCGGCAATGTGTGGTAACGTGTTTGTGTATGGTTAGTTGCGTGGTTAAGCAACTAAGTTAGCAAACTTTAACGAACCCGTGAAAATTCCGCAGGAATTTTCGCAAGTAGGGAAGAACAAAGCAATTAATTATACACGGTGTTGTGCATAGTATTTTATTCTTTGCATATTTTCCCAGTCATTTGTTGTGTTTCTCCATTAACACTTAATGTTGATTTAAAATAGAAACACTTTCCTTCTATTTTTACCAATTCATTCAAAACTCCGTTATTGTTATTCAAGAATTTTTGATATTCGGTTAATTCCATTTTCGATTCGTCATACTTGAGTCGATAAGTACAGTCATCAATCCATTCAATTATCTCGTAAGCAGTTTTATTGTAATCAGTTCCAAGAATATTTTTTGGGTCTTCTATTATTTCAGTTTGTTGATTTCCATTTCGAATTATTTTATAAGGCAGAATTGTTTCATTATCCGCTGGAACATAGAAATTTCCATTTTTAAAATCCGAACAAGTCAATTCCTGCGCATTGATTTTAAGTCCGATTAAAAGAAATATAACGATTAAGATTGTAGTTTTTTTCATTCAGCGTTCTGTTATTCATATTTTATAAACTCCCAAGGAATCTCCTTTTTAAAAGTCTTAATACATTCTTCCATTAATTCAAGAGAAATATTTTCTTTAAAAACTCGTATTGTTCTGGTTTTATCTGTGTCATCCCTAAAAATTTCCGCAATTAATTTGTTATTTTGATAGATTTCAACTCCTATTCCGTCACGCTCATTAACATCACTTGCAATTATAGCTCTATCTATATTTTCTTTCATTTACGCTCGGTTCGGATATTATGTACAACGTGTTTGTGTATGGTTAGTTGCGTGGTTGAGCAACTAAGTTAGCAAACTTTTACGAACCCGTGAAAATTCCGCAGGAATTTTCGCAAGTAAGCTCTAAAAAGCAATTAATTATACACGGTGTTAGCAGCCGGCTTTTAATTTTACACAATTTCATTGAACAACTCTAACATTGATTTTAGCGTATAACTCCTTATCAGTGTCCAATTAGTTTTTTCACGTTCAGATTGGCCGTAAAGCTTTTTAAAATTAAAGCAGAGTAGAGTGAGTAGTTTGTTGGCTTTCTATAATGATCTTTTAATCTAATTTCTAATGGTTTCTATTATCCAGCGCTGTTAATCCGTGATGTTAAACAATTCTACTTATTCACCTGTGTAATCAATCCAACGTTGTTGCTCCGTATTACTTGTCAATTTAACTTATCCAACTGAGTGGTTAATCCTGCGTTAATATTCCGTATTGCTTATCACGTTTGATTATCCAGATGAGAATTTAATCGTGACTAGGAATAAAAAACTCTCTGGTAAGGAAAGAGATTAGCAAAACGTGACTGCTTGCTGCTAACGTGTTTGTATATGGTTTGTTGCGTGTTTTAAGCACCTAATTTAGCAAATAAAAACCGAATAGAAAATCCGCGAGGATTTTCGTAAGTAGGCGAGAAGCCAGCAATAAATTATATACGGTGTTGTAGCACGTTTTTTAATAGTTTCCTTTTCCTTCTATACAATGTCTTATTCCTCCTTTAGGATTTTTCATATCTCCTTGATATCTTGGGATAATATGACAGTGAAAATGCATTACAGATTGTCCCGCAACTTTTCCACAATTCATTCCGATATTATAACCATCAGGATTATATTCATTTTCTATAATTTCTTTTGCTTTATCGATTAATTCGGTTAATTCATTGCGTTCATTTTTATCTAACTCAAAATAGTCTAATTTTTCTTTGTTAGAAATAATTAAAATATGACCTGGTGAAACTGGATAGCCATCTTTTATTAAGAAAAAATATTTTCCCTGATGAATTATTCTATTTTTTTCAATGTTACTAAATACACTCATTAGAAATTTCCATTTAATTCAAATTCTGGTTTCCAAGTAATAATTGCAGAATTTAATGCTAATTGATATTGTTTATTTAAAAATTCTATCCTTTTTTGTTTTGTATTACCTGTTTGATTAATAATTGTTTCTGCTAAAGGATGTTTACTTTGAATATAAAATTCATTACGATTAAATAATCTTTGTAAAAATCTTTTTTCTGGAATTTTAGCTGATTTATTTCTGTTAACATCTTTATTTGCTAAAACAAGATTCCAAACTCCATTTATGTTTGCTCCAAATTCATTATGAATTGTTTTGTTGATGTGTGGGAAAAAATGGTCAACTTCACATAAATTAGCAGAACCACTTACAACCGAAATATTTTGAAAACTATAAAAGCATTTTCCTTTTTGATATCCATTTAAAGAATCTCTAACTGAAGTTATATCAGTTCTTCTCATAAAATCATTTTCTAAAAAGAATAAGGATTTATCTTCATCATATTTAACCTCAAGTAATTTAGGATTTAAATTAAGATTCCAAGCTGTTTCAACTAAATTCCAGCGAGCTTCAACTTCTTGATTAAAATTTTGGAAATGAAAAGATTCTTTCAGTTTTAAAAGATTGTCTTTAATAACTATTTCTTTTTTACCTGATTTGTAATTTTTTTCATAAAAAATATCAGGAATTTGTGCTCCGTTTAGATTTTGAAATGCATCTACTACATTCACAAAACCTAATTTTTCAGTTTTTGACCATAGCTCGTTATCCGAAATTTCTCCTTTTATATGATTTCTACAAACATTTAAAAAACTACTTGATTTTGAGTTTCCTTGTTTATCGTTTTCTTTTAAATGTTCAATGATATTTTTAGAAAATGGCTTTGATAATTCCGTTAGTGAAATTTTGGTTGTTTCCTTATCTACCAGTTCTAATAGACTTTTGGCAAACGCAAATTTATAAGTAGCACTATTTTTTCCAAATAGAATTAAAGCTCTCCATTGAGATTCTAAACTTGGGTCATTTATTTGAAATTGTGTCATTTAGTTCGTTTCTCAAATGTGCTACAACGTGTTTGTGTATGGTTAGTTGCGTGGTTAAGCAACTAAGTTAGCAAACTTTAACGAACCTGTGAATATTCCGCAGGAATATTCACAAGTAGGGAAGAACCTAGCAATTAATTATACACGGTGTTGGCAGCCGTGCTTATTTTTTTATAAGCTATGTTTTTAAGAAATGATAATTTGATATACTCCAATTAGCTATCTAATTAACTTAAACATTAAATAAATCGACAGGTAATCTGTTTTTAGTCCTGCGTTGTTGCTAATCAGATTCACATTTTACATTCAGCTTGTAAATCCTGGGTTATGTTGCTTTTAGCTTGTTAAACTTCTCAAAAAGTAGTTTTATGTTTAAAACTAAATTAAAATTGTCGTCTCTAGTCTTTCTGATTTTACTGACTTAAAATTCTAAAAAAAAAATCGCGAAAAAGAAACTAGGCTTTTTTTGTTTAATGTAAGTGATTTTAAAATGTTCAGTTAAGGTTTAATTCGAGCGAAATTGTCCAGTCTTTGGTTTAATCAGCAGTTTTTACCACAATATATTCGATAAGCTTTAAATCCATCGTTTTGAGTTTCCAAATAAAGGTTCTTTGATGACTCGAATAAAGAAAGCCTAAAGTTGGGGTAGGCAAAGACTTTTGCTGTCAGGGTGCATTGCTGCCAACGTGTTTGTATATGGTTTGTTGCGTGGTTAAGCAACTAAGTTAACAAATAAAAACCGAATAGAAAATCCGCGAGGATTTTCGTAAGTAGGCTAGAACCAAGCAATAAATTATATACGGTGTTACCTGTAGGCTTTTCTGTTTTTCGTAATTAAATAAATTCCAACTATTATAAATAAAGAAGAAA
>NZ_JBHTKM010000055.1:9169-14932 GCF_042675845.1 Winogradskyella rapida
GCCACAACGTGTTTGTGTATGGTTAGTTGCGTGGTTGGGTAGCTAATTTAGTAAACTTTTACAGACCAGAGAAAATTCCGCAGGAATTTTCGTAAGTAAGCTTAAAAAAGCAATTAATTATACACGGTGTTAGCAGCCGGCTTTTAATTGTACGCTGTTTCATTAAACAACTCTAACATTGATTTTAGCGTATAACTCCTTACCAGTGTCCAATTAGTTTTTTCACGTTCAGATCGGCCGTAAAGCTTTTTAAAATTAAAGCGGAGTAGAGTGAGTAGTTTGTTGGTGTTCTATAATGATCTTTTAAAATCTAATGTTTAATAGTTTCTATTATCCAGCGTTGTTGCTCCGTATTACTTGTCAATTTAACTTATCCAACTGAGTGGTTAATCCTGCGTTAATATTCCGTATTGCTTATCACGTTATCTTATCCAGATGAGAATTTAATTGTGATGAGAAATAAAAAATTTTTCGATTAAGAAAGACATTAGCAAAACGTGACTGCTTGCTGCTAACGTGTTTGTATATGGTTTGTTGCGTGGTTAAGCAACTAAGTTAACAAATAAAAACCGAATAGAAAATCCGCGAGGATTTTGGTAAGTAGGCTAGAACCAAGCAATAAATTATATACGGTGTTACCTGTAGGCTTTTCTGTTTTTCGTAATTAAATAAATTCCAACTATTATAAATAAAGAAGAAAATCCTACGCTTAATAATTCCTCATTAAAATTTTTAGAGTTTTTCCCAAACCAAATACAAAGAATAATTCCAAATATTAAGAATCCAATTCCATAATAAAAATTATTTTTTCTTTGCCATTCACTTTCAGATTTTGTGTTTCTTTTCTTTCCTTTTATTAAAGCTCTTTTCAATTCAGCATAATTTCCATAACTTGAAGAAGATATTTTGTATTTAAAATCTTTTCCAAATAAAGTCAAATCTTTCCATTTCATATATCCAGCTTCTCCTTTCCATTTAGCGTTTTCTTTTTCAATTTCGTTATAAGTCAAAATTTCAGATAAATTTATAGTCCTTTTAGTTATACCAATTAAAGTTTTTACTACCAATTTTTCTTTATTTATTATTAATATATTGTGATTTATTAAATGATAAATTGATAATAATCCAAAAAGTAAAAAAGGAATACTAATAAATAAAATTTCAGTTTTTTCAATACCAGAAATAGTCAGCTTAATTCCTAAAAAGCTAAAAATAATTCCACCTAATATTAGAATTATTATATTAGATGTTTTAATTTCAGATTTTATAAATTCCTTACTTTTCATTAATAATTTCTGTCGTTTTTTTAGCTTACAGGTAACGTGTTTGTGTATGATTAGTTGCGTGGTTAGGCAACTAAGTTAGCAAACATTTACGAACCCGTGAAAATTCCACAGGAATTTTCGCAAGTAAGCTCAAAAAAGCAATTAATTATACACGGTGTTGCCAGTAGTTTTTATTCAGTAATAAATTTTTCAAATTCCGTTTTACTTATTTTTGAGGATTTACCTTTTCTTTCAATAAAATATTCAAAAGTCCTTGAGTTAAAGTTATATTTACTAGAAGCATATATAAACTTTTTGTTTTCGTTCTTATAATAATCTGTCTCAGAAACAGCGTTAATAATTCCATAGTCGATTACTTTTTTAAAGTGCTCGTTAGTCGAATCTGTATTCCACAATTTTGTTGTGAATTGTTCAGAATCATATTCTCTATTTTCCCAATTATCTCCAATTTTTGGTATTCCAAGTTTTTCACGTTCTGAATTAAATTCAATTCCGTGATTCTTGTTTATCGGAATAACTAATTGGTAGATTGCGTTTAAACCAATCAGAATTCCCACGTAAACAAGACCTTTGAGTATTCCTTTTCCCATTGTTTTAATTGAGAAAGTAAATTCTTTTGGGTCTTTCCTATAGTCATAATAATATGCGATTCCAATCGGCACAATTATTAAAATTATTATCAAAATTCCGTATATCATTCGCGGTTTCTTAAATTACTGGCAACGTGATTGTGTATGATTTCGTTGCGTGTTTTAAGCACTAAAGTTAGCAAATAAATCACAGATAGAAAGTCCGCGAGGACTTTCGTAAGTAGGCTATAAACAGCAATGAATTATACACGGTGTTGGCAATAGTTATTTTTTAGTTCGTTTTTGAATTCTTTCGACAATATTTTTATCCGCTTTTATATTCAGTTTTGTCTTTTTCCTATTATTTTATTCGCTTAAATGAATATTCTTTGTTGTAAATTTTTCTATTATTTTTCTTAATCAGAATCATAGAATCACATTTAAATACATTTAAGTATTCCTCTTTTAATTGCTCAGTATTTTGTTTCAGCATAATTGAGTCGCCTTTCGTTTTTAGAATACCATTACAATAATAAATTCCGTTCATTCCATCGTAAGTTGTTATCTGGAAAGTTGAATCTTTTATTTCAAGTTTATGAGAGTATTCATTCTGATAAAGTCCATTCAAATTTTTCGGCATACAAGACGTAAATATCAAAATCGTAATACTCAATATTAATTTTATATAATGTTTCATTTTAATTATTGCCAACGTGTTTGTATATGGTTTGTTGCGTGGTTAAGCACGTAATTTAGCAAATAAAAACCGAATAGAAAATCCGCGAGGATTTTCGTAAGTAGGCTAGAACTAGTAATAAATTATATACGGTGTTAGCCATCTGGCTTTTTTCCGTTCTAAAATTCCAAATGATTTTCTCCTCCAATTTTATGGTTCATTTTTTGTCCCATTCCACCAGTCACATATCCAGCTACAATTTCGTTCTTTTTTTCTCCGTTTTCTTGATAGTTAACATTAATTGAACAATCGCCTGTAATTCCGACCCAAACAGTTTTACTTTCGTTCGGTTCGAGTTCCGCAATATATTCAGTTTCGCAACCAATAATATTTATTTCAGTCAGCTTATTTTCAGTTGTATTCGTAAATGTAATTCGCATATTCCCAATTAACAACATAGCGAACCAAACATAAATAAATAGAATCGGAATGTTTAAAAGCATTAATCCGCTTGTCTTTAATAGTTTTTTTCGATTTTCAGAGTCGCTATTTACTTTTTTCAACGTTAAAATCAGAATAATTATATTAAAAATTCCTGCAACAATTATAAATCCATAACCGACAAAAAGTAATTGCCAATTAGATGTCAAAAAATATATTCCAAAAATTAGAGTTCCGATAATGAATGAAATCAGAGCTGTCCTTTTTCCTAATGCTATTTGTTTCTCGGTTGTCATTTTTCAGCTTGTGGCTAACGTGTTTGTGTATGGTTAGTTGCGTGGTTAAGCAACTAAGTTAGCAAACTTTTACAGACCAGAGAAAATTCCGCAGGAATTTTCGCAAGTAAGCTTAAGAAAGCAATTAATTATACACGGTGTTGTAAAACGTTTTCTATTCAACGTACTTTTATTCATTCCAACTTATTAAAATCCGTTTTAAATTTTCCGCTTTTACTAAGTAAAATATTGTCCAAAGTAATACCCAAATTATAAATGCTAAAAAGAAAAAAACTAAATTCAGTCCACCATATTCTAAATCCAGATATACGAATAAAAATGTCATTATTATTACTCCAATAAAATTGTATAGAGTTGCATTCTTAATGCTCATTTCAATTAATCCAGTCAGAAAATTCCAACCAACAAGTTTGTCTTTTATTTTAATTTTTTCAGAGTCAGAGAAGTCAATTGTCATTCTTTGAGCGAAATCCATTTTTATTATCAGCTCGTTGTTTTTTCTTTTAAAATCGTAATCAAATTTTTTTAATAATTCTTCTGTTTTATCTATTCCCATAATTTTGGTCAAATGTTTTACAACGTGTTTGTGTATGGTTAGTTGCGTGGTTAAGCAACTAATTTAGCAAAAATGAACCGAACGAGAGGAAATTCCGCAGGAATTTCCACGTAGGCAAGTCACTAGCAATTAATTATACACGGTGTTGGCAACTGGCTTTTTATTCCGTTTTCCATATTTTCCACCATTTTTGTTTTTCGACTTCCACTTTTTCGACTTCCATTTTTTTTATTGGAACTTGTTTATGTTCTAATTCTTTTCCTTTTCTTAAAATCAGTGTTTTTAGGTCAAGTTCAT
Source organism: Winogradskyella rapida (assembly GCF_042675845.1). Taxonomy (NCBI): domain Bacteria; kingdom Pseudomonadati; phylum Bacteroidota; class Flavobacteriia; order Flavobacteriales; family Flavobacteriaceae; genus Winogradskyella; species Winogradskyella rapida. The sequence goes on from NZ_JBHTKM010000055.1 coordinate 13,291, forward strand.
AATTCGTTTTGTCATATTCCTCTCCGCTATCACTATTATTCCAATCATAAAGTTGACCTTTTAGAATTCCATTTTCAATTCGGTTATTTCTTATTCCGTCCCAACATAAACCCTCAATATATTTTATTTCATTAGGTTCTTTTATAATAGCTATCGAATTCGAACTTAAAATCAATATTAGTTCGTTATTATATTTCAACTTTTCTGAAACGTAATCTATTTCTTTTATTGGATTTACAGTCTCTAAATCAACTATATAATTTGTGTTTAATTCATTGATTGTCGATATCAAAAAATATCTGTTGTTTTTCAAATTGATGATTTCAATCTCTTTTTCGATTTCTCCTTCAAATCCATAAACCCATTTCTCTCCGTTATTTTTAGTGAATTCGATTGGAATACAATATTCAGATAAGCAACCATTAATTGCTAAATATCCATCTAAATATGCAGGTGGATATTTTAATATTTTATATGGATTTTTATTTTCATTCACGGTTTTTTCAGCTTGTTGCCAACGTGTTTGTATATGGTTTGTTGCGTGGTTTAAGCAACTAATTTAGTAAATAATTACAGACCAAGAAAGTCCGCGAGGACTTTCGTAAGTAGGCGATAAGCCAGCAATAAATTATATACGGTGTTGGCAACTGGCTTTTATTTATTTATCATTTTCAAATAACTTTAATAAATCTAAAGAACTGTTTTTTTGCGTATCAATAATTAAGTCATTAGCAATAAATTCATCAATATTTAATTCAATTCCTTTGCTGATTATAGAACCTTTGGGATAAGCCACAATGTGGTAAATTCCATCTTCAAAATTCCCTAAATTTGATTTATCAAGAGAGATAAATCCTCTTCCAGCCATTTCATTAAAATCTGTTAAATACAATTCTCTTAATTCCTCATTTTCAAAATTTACAAATTCATTTAATATTGGGTTAATTTCAATTTCATATTGTATTGGTAATTGTAATATTTGAGCGTGTAAATTTTCATTTTTCTCATCGTTTTCTTCAATGATTTTTGGAAGTTTTCCACCTCCAGTTGCTACGTGAATAGGTTTTTTGTTTCCATCTATAAAATACCAATCTAAATCTCTACTGTGTTGTTCTTGAATACTATATGCCATTATGTAAAAGTGTCAATACAATTTTGACACATTGGAACTTTTTGCATTGTTCTAGGTCTAATTGCTTGTGTGAATTTCATTCTATCTGCTCCAACAGTTGGGCGGGTCCTTAAAATTTTATTAGCAGCACCGACTTCTGCACATTTTCCAATTCTGTTTCCATTCCTTAAATTACCTATTGTGCCTAATCTTGTTTCAAGTCTTCTTTTTAGCTGAATTGCAATTGGTGGTGGTGGAAACCCTGTTTCATCAATAAACCAACTTAGGTTGAATATTGCTGCAACAACAGCAGCAGGATATTCTTTATTCCTTTTTTTTACAAGGCAAAAATTCCATATTCTTGTTTCTATACTCTTTGTTGTTACTGCCATTTATTTTATTAGTACGCTATTTTTAGCTTGTTGCCAACGTGTTTGTGTATGGTTAGTTGCGTGGTTTGGCAGCTAATTTAGCAAACTTTTACAGACCAGAGAAAATTCCGCAGGAATTTTCGTAAGTAAGCTTAAAAAA
>NZ_JBHTKM010000056.1:0-4461 GCF_042675845.1 Winogradskyella rapida
CACGGATTAACAACGCTGGATAATAGAAACCATTAGACATTAGATTTTAAAAGATCATTATAGAACACCAACAAACCACTCACTCTACTCTGCTTTAATTTTAAGAAGCTTTACGGCCGATCTGAACGTGAAAAAACTTATTTAAACCTAATTGGACATTGATAAGGAGTTATACGCTAAAATCAATATTAGAGTTGTTTAATGAACTGTGTAAAATTAAAAGCCGGCTGCTAACACCGTGTATAATTAATTGCTATGTTCGTCACTACTTGCGAAAATTCCTGCGGAATTTTCACGGGTTCGTAAATGTTTACTAACTTAGTTGCCTAACCACGCAACTAACCATACACAAACACGTTGTAATGCATTTACCTAACCAAAAAACTAGTGTTACAAGCCAAACAACTTGTTTCACTCATTTATGATTTTGGAATAACAAAAAACTGAATAGATTTACCTAAAAATTAATGAACAGAACTCACCTAATTCTAGCTATATCATTATTGTTGTTTTCATTTTCCTATGGTCAACAAAAAGACACAATTTATGGACAAGTAAAATCTGTTAGAGAGCAACTCAATTTTCTTGATGAAAATCAGCAGAACATGAAATTATTTAGTGATGAAGGAGATTATGGTCATCATGGTTTTTCAAGTCCTAAATTTACTAAAAGTAGGTTTTATAATTGGTGGTACAATACGCCTTTTGTACATTATTCCAACTACTATAAGGAATTGAATAAAAAAGGAAAAACAACTTATGAAGTTTGGTTTTATAAAAATGGTGATACTGTTTCATTCTTTAATTACAAGTATGACAAAAATGACAACTTGATTCAAATAAAAGAAACTTATGAAAAAGAAGATTACACAGTTAGGAACTTCAATTATAATAAAAAAAACAAATTAGCATCTACAATTTATTACGTGTCAGATGACCCTAATTTATATTCCTATTCAGAATTCATTTACGATGAGAGCGATAATCTCGTCCAATCTAAAGACTTTGATGAAGACGGAGAATCATTTGGAACTAAATATTCTTTTTATCCTAACGGCAAAATCAAAGAAGTTTTTAGTCACTCGCCATATAAAATTAAAAGAGAAAATAACAAAAAAGTATCGTTTAAAGATGGTATTGGGAGTGATAAATTAAATCGTAAATATATTTATAATGAACACGGAGATATTATAGAAACCAATTCTTTTAAAGATGAGTTTTATAGTAATGATAAACCGTATATTCAAGGTAGAACTTTGAAAGAATACGAAAACAGATTATTAATAAAAGAAATGACTTTAAATAGAGCGAACAAGACTGAACGATTTACTCTATACTCATATAACGAAAAGAATCAGATAACAAAAGAAGAAAAAGTTATCCCAGAATATCCTGACAACAATCTCATCTATGAATACTTTTACGACAAAAATGGAAATCAAATAAAACTAATTTATACAGAAAAAAACAACCCTATAACTGTTGAATTTGAATACGAATTTGACAGTAAAAAAAACTGGACCAAACAAATAAAATCTGTGAATGGAGAAAAACTATACGTTTGGACTAGAGAAATTGAATATTTTGAATAAAAAACGCATTACAACACCGTGTATAATTAATTGCTAGGTTCTTCCCTACTTGCGAATATTCCTGCGGAATATTCACAGGTTCGTTAAAGTTTGCTAACTTAGTTGCTTAACCACGCAACTAACCATACACAAACACGTTGTAAGCCATTTAAGAAAAACCGTAGAACAAATTGAAAATAATTGAAGGAAACATATTTACAACCGAATGTCAAACAATAGTCAATACTGTGAATTGTTTCGGAATTATGGGTGCAGGAATTGCACTTGAATGTAGGTATCGCTATCCCGAAATGTTTGAACGTTACAAGGAAATGTGTGACAAAAAATTACTTGATATTGGTAAACTTTACCTTTATCAATCTAGCAACAAATGGATATTAAACTTTCCGACAAAAAATCATTGGAAATATCCAACAAAACCAATTTATCTTGAAAAAGGGCTTCTAAAATTCAAAGAAACTTACGAGCAGAAAAAAATAAAATCAATTGCTTTTCCTTTATTAGGTGCACAAAATGGCGGACTTTCCAAAGATGAATCACTTGAATTATTACAAAAGCACTTGAAAGGAATAGAAATTCCAATCGAAATTTACATTTACAAAGAGAATGCTTCAGATGACTTGTTTAACATTTTCAAAACTGCGTTTTTATCTAACAATTTAGATAACCTAAAACGATTAACGGACTTAAAGAGTAATCAGATAAAAAAAATCATAGACATTTTAGAAAATGAAGATTTAAAAAATATGGGGCAACTTTCCTCTTTTAAAGGCATTGGAGAAACTACTATTTCAAAATGCTTCATCTACGCAATGCGTCCCGACATAAAAAACATTCAAAAAAAATTATTTTAATATGAATAAAGAATCTGCAAAACAAGTATTAGCACAATCCATTACAAATTTACAAAATAGAAGAGGCCAAATTACAATGGCTGATGTTGAGGCTGAAGTTATAAATAATGCTTGTCTAAACATTTTAAAAAATAAGGACATACAAAATGCAATTATGTATGCTCAAATATTTACTGAATCTGCACAAGAATTAATTCCTCAATACTCTCAAAAGGAATCTATGTCTGCTTTAATGGGTATTCAACAAAACGTATTATGGGATGGAATGTGGGATTTTTTGAGAGATTATTTTCAAAAAAATCACGGCATTCAAATTGACGATGTAGAAACAGAACCTGCAATTTTTTATTCTAATAAACACAAGCGTTATGAAAACAACTCGCTTGTATCAGAAAGTGAAGTTGAGAGAACCATAAATTTGAATTTTATCGATAATAAAGAAATATTAGTTATTGGAATTGCACCTTCTCTTTCGCCTAAAAAAAGTTACAAATTAGAACGCAATGGAAATAGTGTAAAATACAAAGGAGATGACCCAGATTATCTATTTACAGTAACTTATGATGACTTTGATGAAGTAGAGCAATTTACATTGGAAATGCCGAATAGAGGACTTAAAATTGTTTATTTCGAGTAAACTTATGAATCACATTGACAGTTATAACGACAACGATTACATAAAAATCCTTAAACTTTTACAGGATGAAATGGCTGTTATTGAAAATTTCCTAACCTCTATTAGTCAAAACGACAGCTTAAGAGAAATAGATGATTTAAAAAAGTTTTATAATGATATTTTTAGTCAACAAGTAATCAAAAAACATATTGTTTGTAAAATAAGCCAAATATACAAACCTCTTTACCTTTCAAATCCAGGACCGCACACAAAAGCAAATTCATATTATCATTTAACTCTAAAATTAGAAAGTGAAGAAATTAATTGGCTTGACATCATTTACAACAAGGTTTTATCAAGATTTATAACATTTTACAAACACCTTTTTTCGAAAATTGACAACTATTTTATTTCAATGAATAGCAGTCAATTGGAAAATTATCAGCAAGTATTTGAAAAAATAAAAGAAGAGATTAAAGTATTTATTGATACGGTAGACAAAAGGGAAATATTATCAAAAAGACAGCAACTTAACACAGAGATATTAACTAAAATACCTTTTGGAGGTCTTTTTTATATAACACATTTGGACAATGTTGCCAGCATTTTAAAACATGGAATTTTGTCGCATAATTTAGCACATAGTAATGGATTTGTAAGTACTGATATTTCAAACCAACAAGTAAATGCAAGGAGAAACAGAATTGACCCCAATTTAGGTGGAAATATTCACGATTATACACCTTTGTATTTTAATCACAAAAATCCAATGTTATATACTTTGTGCAAGAGTACAGACAGAAATAAACTGATTTTGCTAAAAGTTAATCCACATATACTTTTAGCTGAAAATGTTTCTTTTTCAGACGGTAATGCTTCTGTTCGTTCCACAAAATTTTATAAAAACATTGACGAATTTAACAATCTCAATTGGAATTTATTGAATAAAGGTTCTTGGTATAATTATGAATTTGGTATTCAAGAAGGGAGACGAATTATGTGTTCGGAAGTTTTGGCAAAAGAAAAGATACCTTCTTACTATATTAATGAAATTTTCGTTTATAGTGAGGAAACTTTAGAACAAGTATTACCAATGTTTCCAAATCATTTTGGAATTAAAACAAATATAAATAAAAGCCTGTATTTCTGATGATGAAGGAAGAAAAACGGCTTACAACAATGTATAAAAATAATAACGGTTTAATCGCTAAAACAAAAGTAAGTAAATATAAAAAAGGTCTGTGTATAACAGAAAAGTTAGAGCTTGTTAATCCGCTACTATTCTTATACTAGACCGTTGGCAATAATGTCGGAAATGCGCAAAGGAATCATAGTTTTAGCTTATTTAATTGCCTTACCAATATTTGGACAGAATATGGATTTACCCAAAGATTTGACA
>NZ_JBHTKM010000057.1:0-464 GCF_042675845.1 Winogradskyella rapida
TTTTTTCTGCTTACTTGCGAAAATTCCTGCGGAATTTTCTCTGGTTCGTGAAAGTTTGCTAAATTAGCTACCCAACTACGCAACTAACCATACACAAACACGTTACCTGTAAGCTAAAAAAACGACAGAAATTATTAATGAAAAGTAAGGAATTTATAAAATCTGAAATTAAAACATCTAATATAATAATTCTAATATTAGGTGGAATTATTTTTAGCTTTTTAGGAATTAAGCTGACTATTTCTGGTATTGAAAAAACTGAAATTTTATTTATTAGTATTCCTTTTTTACTTTTTGGATTATTATCAATTTATCATTTAATAAATCACAATATATTAATAATAAATAAAGAAAAATTGATAGTAAAAACTTTAATTGGTATAACTAAAAGGACTATAAATTTATCTGAAATTTTGACTTATAACGAAATTGAAAAAGAAAACGCTAAATGGAAAGGAGAAGCT
>NZ_JBHTKM010000057.1:687-835 GCF_042675845.1 Winogradskyella rapida
AAAAAACTCTAAAAATTTTAATGAGGAATTATTAAGCGTAGGATTTTCTTCTTTATTTATAATAGTTGGAATTTATTTAATTACGAAAAACAGAAAAGCCTACAGGTAACACCGTATATAATTTATTGCTTGGTTCTAGCCTACTTAC
>NZ_JBHTKM010000058.1:0-1434 GCF_042675845.1 Winogradskyella rapida
CGTTAGATTATCCAGATGAGAATTTAATTGTGACGAGGAATAAAAAACTTTTGGATTTGGAAAGGCAATAGCAAAACGTGACTGCTTGCTGCTAACGTGTTTGTATATGGTTTGTTGCGTGTTTTAAGCACCTAATTTAGCAAATAAAAACCGAATAGAAAATCCTCGAGGATTTTCGTAAGTAGGCTAGAACTAGCAATAAATTATATACGGTGTTGTAACACGTTTTTATTTCTCGGTTTTATTTTCCTTTTTTTTTCCGACAGCCCATTTTCTTATTTGTTCGTTTAAATCTCTAAATCCAATTCCTCCAAGTAACATCCCAATTGGCATTCCGATTAAAGTCCGCCAGAATTCTTTCGGATTTCTACGATAATCGGGAAGATAAGCCCAGTATAAAAATCCTCCGAAAAGGATTATTAGAATTGATATTATTATAAATTCAGTCACATTTTCGTAATTACATTAATTCAAATTTTCTTTTAAAGTATCCGATTTTCTTTCCATTTTTGTTATTCGACCATTTTTAATTTCGGTTCTTATCCCAATATTTTTTTTGAAAATTCCGAAATATTTGTATTCTTTTTCGCAAACTATAACCGTATCAAAGTCTTTGTTGTCATCTGAAATTTGAACAATGCTAATATTCAGTTTTTTTTCATTCAGTTCCGCCGCTTTTTTCTTTTCAGAGTTTGAGTAAGTCGATTTTATATATTCACTAATTTTAGTCAAATATTCATTCAGGTTATGAATTAGTTCGTTATACGTTTTTGTTTGATTTTCTAAAACTCCATTTGTTCCAACATTTAAATACAAGTCAAAAAATCTGCGATTTTCGTCATAAATAATCTCTGAAAAATATGATGAATTAATCAGCATAAAATTCCGCTTTATTTTTTCGGTTGTCAGAGTTTCCAATTTATGATTTTTGTTCAATTACGATTGGTTTTAAATGTGTTACAACGTGTTTGTGTATGATTAGTTGCGTGGTTTAGCAACTAATTTAGTAAACTTTTACGAACCTGAGAATATTCCGAAGGAATATTCCAGATGAGAACTTACAAAGCAATTAATTATACACGGTGTTGTGGTGTCGGTTTTATCCACCATATATTTGATTAAATTTCTCTTTTATTTCTTTAAGGTCATATTTTGGTTCAATAATCTCTTTCCCGTTTCTATTCATGAATCCGTATTTTCCAGTTATTGTTTTCACTAGTGCGATGTCATTGGCATATTCACCAAATTTTTCGATTCTCGTATAGATTGCTGGAACAATAGTTTTTCCTTTATTGTCGATAAGTCCGTATAGTCCAGTTATCGTTTTTAGTAATACTAAATCGTTCCCATATTCGCCAAATTTTCCAATTTTAGCATAGTTGGTTGGGATAACTTCTTTTCCATTTCTGTCAATTAATCCAAAATGACCAGACA
>NZ_JBHTKM010000058.1:1444-1821 GCF_042675845.1 Winogradskyella rapida
CTAATACTAAATCGTTCCCATATTCGCCAAATTTTCCAATTTTAGCATAGTTGGTTGGGATAACTTCTTTTCCATTTCTGTCAATTAATCCAAAATGACCAGACACTGATTTGACCTTTGCAAATTCATTAGAGTTTATAACAAATTTTCCGATTTTGGAATATTTGGTTTGTACGATTTCTTTGCCATTTCGGTCAATGAGTCCGTAATGACCAGATACAGATTTGACTTTTGCATATTGTCCCGAGTTTTCGGTAAATTTTCCGATTTTAGAGTACATTGTTGGAATAATAATTTCTCCATTTTGGTTTATAATTCCGTAATGACCAGTTATACTTTTAACTAACGCCCAATTTTTTTGATAGTCGCCATATTTG
>NZ_JBHTKM010000058.1:1831-2586 GCF_042675845.1 Winogradskyella rapida
AAGTACATTGTTGGAATAATAATTTCTCCATTTTGGTTTATAATTCCGTAATGACCAGTTATACTTTTAACTAACGCCCAATTTTTTTGATAGTCGCCATATTTGTAAATTCGTTTATAACCATTTTGATTTTGAGCGAATCCAATTGAAGTCGCAAGTATAAATGTCAGAAGTAAGATTACGTTTTTCATTTCTATTGGTTTTAAATTTGGTCATTTCAGCTCAATATTGGTCTAAACTGCACCACAACGTGTTTGTGTATGGTTAGTTGCGTGGTTAAGCAACTAAGTTAGCAAACATTTACGAACCCGTGAAAATTCTGCAGGAATTTTCGCAAGTAAGCACGTAAAAAGCAATTAATTATACACGGTGTTATGTATAGTGCTTTTATTCAATCCAACTTGATTTATATACTTTAACCACTTTTCCGTTCTCAAAGAAAAACAAATAGGCTTTTCCACTTGAACCTGGTTTACCAACTCGTTTTGTTGTAACATTCAAAATCAAACTTTCTTTATCTAACTTCGAAATCACAACATTCGGTTTTTTTTTCTTTTTTACACAATTCAAATTCAATTCCGATGTCTTATATTTTGTTTGTTCGAGCTTTTTATAAATCGGATATGTTTTAGTTTTGTCATATTCAAACACTTTTTCCTTTTCAATTCCTAATTGATAAGCAACATATTCTGTTGGAAAATAAAATTCATAAAGAGAACCATTTTCAATAGTTGAATTAAACTTAAAATTCCGAG
>NZ_JBHTKM010000058.1:2596-3967 GCF_042675845.1 Winogradskyella rapida
TTTTTTCCTTTTCAATTCCTAATTGATAAGCAACATATTCTGTTGGAAAATAAAATTCATAAAGAGAACCATTTTCAATAGTTGAATTAAACTTAAAATTCCGAGTACTTAATTCTTTATCGGTTTTTAAGTAACCAATCGCATATTCAATTTGTTCACACAATTCTCCGTCAGAAATTAATTCCGAATTTTGTCCATAAATTGGAATTGTAAATAATAAAAGTAAAATTATTTTTTTCATTCGTGACGGTTTGTCCGCATTATACACAACGTGTTTGTGTATGATTAGTTGCGTGGTTGAGCAACTAATTTAGCAAACTTTTACGAACCTGAGAATATTCCGAAGGAATATTCCAGATGAGCAGAGACAAAGCAATTAATTATACACGGTGTTGGCAATAGTATTTTATTCCGCAATGTTTATTTTTCCAGAGTTCAAATACTTTTTACCAAAAAATCCTGTCTGAAAATCTATCTTTATTGTGTCTCCTTCTTTTATTTTATTCAAGTCGGATTCCGTAAACTTGTTTTCAGTTCTTTCAAAATATTGGTCTTCTAACGACTTAATTCCGACTTCTCCATTTTTCATAACGTAAGTGATTTCAAATCGTTCCGATATTTTTTCAGTATAAGTCATTCGGTTTATAAATAATCCAGAAGCAATTATGATACTTTGAATCCAGATAATATATACAATTCCCATAAATACAGAAAAAGCGAAAGTCTTCATTATTCTGAGTGTTATATCATTTTCGATTGATAAAAACCGATAAAAAACAAATAGAGAAATGAGAAATACAATTCCGATAATGATTAGCGTATCAGTCAGCTCAAAGTCAATCAAATCTCTTTCCAAATAGTAATTATATTGATATGGAATAAGTATTTTATAAATAAGAAGGAAAATTCCAAGACCAACTAACCATTTCCAATTTCGTTTGAGTCTTTCCATATTTATTATAGCATTTTGTTTTGCGTTCAGCTTGGATATTATTGCCAACGTGTTTGTGTATGATTAGTTGCGTGGTTGGGCAACTAAATTAGTAAACTTTTACGAACCCGTGAAAATTCCGCAGGAATTTTCGCAAGTAGGCAAGAACAAAGCAATTAATTATACACGGTGTTGTGTGTAGTGTTTTTAATCAGTTAAATTTTGATTCTAATATACTTTTTTCAATTAGCTTTCTTTTTTCGGATTCGCTAGATAAAATGATTATTTCTAATTGCTTTCGATCAAACATTCTACTGTAAACAGTAAACTCATAAGTTTCCCCATTCTCATTTTGCGTTTTCATATTGAACATTTTAAATTCAAGTCCATCAATGATTTTTTCGCTAGTATTTTTCTCTATTTTGGTATTCGGTCTGTCT
>NZ_JBHTKM010000058.1:3977-6202 GCF_042675845.1 Winogradskyella rapida
GTTAGTTGCGTGGTTAGGCAACTAAGTTAGCAAACATTTACGAACCCGTGAATATTCCGCAGGAATATTCGCAAGTAGGCTAGAACCTAGCAATTAATTATACACGGTGTTGGCAACCGTTTTTATTTTAATTACTTAAATTTACGATATATGAAACATTTTAAAATTCCTAAAAACAACTGGAAATCCATTCCTTTAGATTCAGCTAAATTCATTTTAGAAGAAGGTAAAGATTATTTGGATTACACACTTAAAGAATCGGATAAAATAACAAATAGAGCGTATTCATTAGTTATTTTATTGTCTACAGTTTTAGCGGCAATTGTCGGCTACACTTTTACAAAACTAACATCTGAATCATTTTCAAACATATTCGTTATGAATTTATATTTTTCTTTTGTTTTATCTGGTTTTATTATTTTTTTAGCAACATTGGTTTTTCCTCGTTCAATAATGCAGAAAGGTCGAATTCCTTCGAAATTAGCGCAAGAATCTTTGCTTTTAAATCCTAAATTAAATTCCGGTGAAATTTATCTATCCTATGTTGTTAGAGAAATAGAAAACACTCAAGATAAGATTGATTTTAATTTAATAAAAAACGCAGATAGAAGAACAAAATTAGAAGTCAGTTTATATATAATTTCGGCTTTGTTACCAATTTATCTTTCTATCGCTTTTTATATTGTTAGCTAATTTCAATTGGTTCTTGATTTGTTTCAGTTGAAGGGTCGCTTCCTGGAATTTCAGGAAAGTCAAAATTTTCATCGTCTGGTGCTTTAAAATTAAATTTCATATTATTTGTTTTTATTTTTTTAAGTATGAGTGGCAAATGGTTGCCAACGTGTTTGTGTATGGTTAGTTGCGTGGTTGGGCAACTAAGTTAGCAAACTTTAACGAACCCGTGAAAATTCCGCAGGAATTTTCGCAAGTAAGCACTTAAAAAGCAATTAATTATACACGGTGTTGGCAACAGTTTTTATTTTTTAGACTACAGTATGTCGTTCAAATCTTGTCTTCCGACAATTGCCATTATTTCAACAACGTTATTATTTATTTTATAGTAGATACTATCTATTCCACAAACATATCTCCTATAGTCTTTTTTAATGTAGTCTACTGACTCAAATGAAAATGGTCTTTGAGAAATAATGTCAAAATATTCAAAAAATGATTCAAAATATTTATCTGCTTGAGTCATTCCAAATTTTTGAATTCCGTAATGATGAATTCTTATTAAATCGTTTTTAGCTTCGTTACTTAATCTGTATTTAGCCATTTAATAACGACTTTGATTGAGCTAAGATTTCATTCTTAGTATCATTTGTAAATCCGCTTTTTTCAGCATTATTCAATTTTTCTCGAACCCAGTCAATTTGTATTTGCTGTTTTCTAGCTTGCCTTATTAAATCGTTTACTAATTCGCTTTTACTTGAATATTCTTTTCCGTTGACTTGGGCTTTTAGCCATTTGTCGTTAGGTTCTGTAAATGATATACTTTGTCTTGACATAATTTAATTATTTGGTGTAAATATACATCAATTACGAATCAATTCCAAATTGTTGCCAACGTGTTTGTATATGGTTTGTTGCGTGGTTTAAACACTAAAGTTAGCAAATAAAAACCGAATATAAAATCCGAGAGGATTTTCGTAAGTAGGCTAGAACCAGCAATAAATTATATACGGTGTTGGCAATAGTTATTTTTCAGTTCGTTTTTGAATTCTTTCGACAATATTTTTATCCGTTTTATATTCAGTTTTGGCTTTTTCCTATTATTTTATTCGCTTAAATGAATATTCTTTGTTGTAAATTTTTCTATTATTTTTCTTAATCAGAATCATAGAATCACATTTAAATACATTAAAGTATTCTTCTTTTAATTGTTCAGTATTTTGTTTCAGCATAATTGAGTCGCCTTTCGTTTTTAGAATACCGTTACAATAATAAATTCCGTTTATTCCATCGTAAGTTGTTATCTGGAAAGTTGAATCTTTTATTTCAAGTTTATGAGAGTATTCATTCTGATAAAGTCCATTCAAACTTTTCGGCATACAAGACGTAAATATCAAAATCGTAATACTCAATATTAATTTTATATAATGTTTCATTTTAATTATTGCCAACGTGTTTGTGTATGATTTCGTTGCGTGTTTTAAGCACTAAAGTTAGCAAATAAATCACAGATAGAAAGTCCGAGAGGACTTTCGTAAGTAGGCTATAACTAG
>NZ_JBHTKM010000058.1:6212-10636 GCF_042675845.1 Winogradskyella rapida
AGCAACAATATTTACTTCATTATCAGGATAGGCTGATTCAATCATTTTCATACCTTTTTTTCGAGATTCCATTCGCGTTTTTGATGGAACATCTTTAAAATCTGTTGGAATATTCAAAGTCCATTCAAATTCTTGAATATAGACTTCGTTTTCCGATTCAGAACATCCGAATGTCAGAAATAAAATCATTAATAATGGGATGTTTTTCATAGACTGTAAATTCAGAATTGAGTGAGTTTTTGCATTACACACAACGTGTTTGTGTATGGTTAGTTGCGTGGTTAGGCAACTAAATTAGCAAACTTTTACGGACCAGAGAAAATTCCGCAGGAATTTTCGCAAGTAAGCACGTAAAAAGCAATTAATTATACACGGTGTTATGTGCTGGCTTTTATTTCCGTTTTTAATTTATTTCCAATATTCAAGTTCTCAAAGAAGCTGAACTGTCGCTCAGATAAATATCCGTTTGCTATAAAATCCATTTCGTAATCAGTCGTTTTAATATTCAGTTCCATTTGTTCAATTGAATATTCGTGAAGTCTAAATCTAAAATATCGAGCGTATAATTTAGAAACACCGAGTTTTAATAAAATCCACATTGGTGATAGAAAAAATGGGTCAATATTCTCTTTTCCGCGTTTGAGTGAGATTTCAATAATGTTTTCATTCGAAATGGGAATAGCAGTTAATTTATTGGAATAATTCGCTCGCAATAAAATTCCACCAGTTCGCTTTTCAAAGTTGCATTTCGAGTCAATTTTTAAAGATTCAGTTTCGGAATTTTTCGTTTTAAATGACTTTAAATAAAATCCTGTACTTCCAATCGCTTTCGGTTTTCGCATATCGATTTCGGCAGGTTTTCCAATCTGTTTTATTATTGATTGTTCAGTCATATTGTTCTTATTTCGAATCCTTCTTCAGCTTGCACATAACGTATTTGTGTATGGTTAGTTGCATGGTTAAGCAACTAAGTTAACAAACTTTAACGAACCTGTGAATATTCCGCAGGAATATTCGCAAGTAGAGAAGAACCAAGCAATTAATTATACACGGTGTTGGCAGCCGTGCTTATTTTTTTATAAGCTATGTTTTTAAGAAATGATAATTTGATATACTCCAATTAGCTATCTAATTAACTTAAACATTAAATAAATCGACAGATAATCTGTTTTTAGTCCTGCGTTGTTACTAATCAGATACGCATTTTACATTCAGCTTGTAAATCCTACGTTATGTTGCTTTTAGCTTGTTAAACTTCTCAAAAAGTAGTTTTATGTTTAATGATTTATACTAAATTAAAATTGTCGTCTCTAGTTTTTCTGATTTTACTGACTTAAAATTCTAAAAAAAAAATCGCGAAAAAGAAACTAGGCTTTTTTGTTTAACGTAAGTGATTTTGAAATGTTCAGTTAAGGTTTAATTTGAACGAAATTGTCCAGGTTTTGATTTAATCAGCAGTTTTTACCGCAATATATTCGATAAGCTTTGAATCCATCGTTTTGAATTTTCAAATAAAGGCTCTTTGATGGCTCGAATAAAGAAAGCCTTAAGTTGGGGTAGGTAAAAGTTTTTGCTGTCGGGGTGCATTGCTGCCAACGTGTTTGTGTATGGTTAGTTGCGTGGTTAGGCAACTAAGTTAGCAAACTTTAACGAACCTGTGAATATTCCGCAGGAATATTCGCAAGTAGGGAAGAACCTAGCAATTAATTATACACGGTGTTGTAAAACGTTTTTTGTGTTCAATTCAATTATGTTATAAAAATCTTCCAAATTGACATTAAAATCGGTCAAATCAATTTTTACATTACCTTTTGTGATTGTTCCTATTAGTATTATGCTCGCATCAGTATTATTGTTATTAATTTGCAATACGCCAAAATCAAAAATGCTGTTCCAACTTAAATTGTTATTTTGATATTCAATTCCGTTTGGATTTATAGTTATTTTCAATTTCTTTTTTGAAGTAAATTCCATTAATTTAAAAACACAAATAGATAATAAAATTAGCATAAAAATGAGTAGAATAATATTTTCTCCTGTAAGATTGAAAACATCATTGTTACTTGTTAAAATCAGACCTACAATAATTAATAAAATTGTAATAATTCCAATTGTTCCATAAAATCCATTATACTTAAAAACTAGATTTTGAGTTTTTTCAATTGAGTTATACTTTGAAAACCTTGAAAATTCAGGTTTTTCAAAAGAGGTAACACCAATAAGTTTTTCAATATCTTTAGTTGTGTATTTGTCACTTATTTCATCTTGGAATCGCTTTTTATAATTCTGAAATTCCAATTTATCAAAATCATAAGCCGGACAGTTATCTTGAAAATCAGCAATTTTTTTAGTTAAAGAACAAATAATTCCGTTTTCTAAATTCCTTTTTCTGTTAGTGCAAACTTTGCAGAATGATAGATGATAGTCTCTATTCACGATTTTGGTTAAATGTTTTACAACGTGTTTGTGTATGGTTAGTTGCGTGGTTTAGCAACTAAGTTAGCAAACTTTTACGAACCTGTGAATATTCCGCAGGAATATTCGCAAGTAGGGAAGAACCTAGCAATTAATTATACACGGTGTTAGGTGTAGTTTATTTTTTTCTTTTTTTCTTTCGCTTTTTTTTCTTTGCTACTGTAAGTTGACCATTTACTGAGTTTATTAGTATCGTACTTAAGAACAGTAATGACACTATTTGTAACGAATTAAATATTTTAGGAAAATTTTTAGCAGGTTTTATATGACCACTAGAAAATGAAACTACTGATTCAATCCAAAATTCAGAAAAAGGTATTTGGTAATTCTTTAGTAAACTTATTTCTAAAAGTTTATTATTTAAATTTATTTTTCCGTTAATTCCATCAATTAATTGATAATTTTTTGTGCCAGAAAGAGGCGGTAAATTATTATATATAATTTCAGTTTCCAAAGAATCATTTTTGGTAAATGTGACCTGTGATCTAGAATTATTTATTGAGTAAATATTTTTATGTTCCATTTTATATGGAAAAGGCAATGAAATTGATTTTGGATCATCTACATCGCTTTTTTTTATTGCCTCTCTTATTTTTATCAAGTCGTTAACAGGTATGTTTTTATGCAACCTATCTTTAGCTATCAAGCTTTCTAATATTATTAAGTCTTTGGATATCTCATAATTATTATTATCATATTGATATAAATAATATGATGATATTGGATAGACCATAAATGCAAATAAGAGCAGGCTTAAAAAAGTTTTAATACCATTGTACTCCGTTTTTAGTGAGTAATAAATGATTAAAATAACGGCTAAATATAGAATTCCAAAATGCCAAGGCTTAACAGAACTAATACCAGAAACCATATTTAAGAAAATCGCAATAAGAAAAACTGATAACATACTTAGGATTAAGAATGTGAAAGAATCTAATTTATCAAAGATTTTCTTCATATTGAGTTTTAATTACACCTAACGTGTTTGTGTATGGTTAGTTGCGTGGTTAGGCAACTAAGTTAGCAAACATTTCACGAACCCGTGAAAATTCCGCAGGAATTTTCGCAAGTAGGGAAGAACAAAGCAATTAATTATACACGGTGTTGGCAACAGTATTTTTATTTTTTAGTTAGTATACATTTTTTCATATAAAAGTCAGGATACTTTTTATTCAAATCTTTTTTTAATGTAAATCCAATCATTATTTCGTATTTCCCACTTTTTAAATTGTTTTCTATTCTAATAAAGTTGTCATTGTTTTCGTAAGGTTCGTAAAATTGATTTAAAATATAATTTCTGGATTCTTTATCAGATGTTTTTTCAAACTTGTAAATGTTTAGTCTAAGAAAGGCAATTTCATTAAGAATTTTTGGATTAAAAAAGTCTAACCTGAAGTCTATAAATTCCGTAGAATTAATATTCGGACATTCCATTTTAAAAAAGCTATTTGCGTTTCCTTGTGTGTAACCTTTAGATTCATAAGATTCTGAAAATTTTAAAGATATAAGGTTTGGAATTGTAGAATTATTAGATTTGTTTTCAATCCGCTTAATCCTATTATCGATTTCATTTTCGTAGTTATTCAATAATTCCAAGTTTTGTAATTTTTTCTTTAAAGTTATCTCTAATGAATCATCAATTTTTGGGATTTTATATTCGTGGACAACTTTTATTGAATCGCTAACTTCTTTTACAATAATCGGTTCTTCTGGTAGTGCTTTATTCCACAAGCTCGTTATGGCAAGCGTACAAATTACACCCAAGACAAAAAAGATTGCTGTTCGCAAATTCTTTTTATGAGAGTCATTTAATTTGGGCATTTTGAGTTTTTTCATATTGTTGCCAACGTGTTTGTGTATGGTTAGTTGCGTGGTTGGGCAACTAATTTAACAAAAATGAACCGAACGAGAGGAAATTCCGCAGGAATTTCCACGTAGACAAATCACAA
>NZ_JBHTKM010000059.1:0-8724 GCF_042675845.1 Winogradskyella rapida
TCTTCCCTACTTGCGAAAATTCCTGCGGAATTTTCACGGGTTCGTAAAAGTTTGCTAACTTAGTTGCTTAACCACGCAACTAACCATACACAAAACCGTTGGCAAACATTTTGACGCAACCTTTAGTGACAAACGACATCTATAATGAAAACAGGAAATTAATGAAATTAAAAATAATACTTATACTCTGTTTAATTGGACTAACTAGTTGCGAAGTATCTTCAGTAGATACAGATGACCCGAATTACGTTTTCGATGGAAGAGGCGGAATTAAATGCAAAGCAAATGGCGAATTATTAACATCTGATTATAGTTTCGGTGGAACTGGTTATTCAGAGGAATTACAATTTGTACCGTGGAATAATGAAAACTATATGAGCATTTATTTTAGAGATAAAGGTCACTCGCCTGATTATATTTCTCAATGGATAAATATAGAAATTGTCGATGTTATTCCAGAGACAGTACAAGTCGGTAATATTTACTCTTTAGAAAGTGAATTAGATTCAAATAGTGGGAAATATAGAATTAATTCACCCGATTATAATTACTCAACGGATGACCAGAATACTGGCGAACTAAAAATTCTCTATCACGATTTGGAAAACAGAATATTAGGCGGAACTTTTGAATACGACGCAATTGATGAAAATGGTGTAATTGTAGAAATACGAGAAGGAGAATTCGATATGAAGTATTAAATTATAAACGATTTGCCAACACCGTGTATAATTAATTGCTTGGTTATTGCCTACTTGCGAATATTCCTGCGGAATATTCACGGGTTCGTAAAAGTTTGCTAACTTAGTTGCTTAACCACGCAACTAACCATACACAAACACGTTGTGGTACATTTACCAAAACCGACATAATAAGATGATTCAAAGCAAACATTGTGATTTATGCGAACATCCGAAAAGGGATTTAAAAAATGGCTTGACTTGCAGTTTGACCAATGAAAAACCTGATTTTAAAATTACCTGTCCTGACATTTTACTGGATAAAATATTTCAAGAAAAGTTAGAAAATGTAAATATGGAACTGAAAAGATTGAATGAAATGAAAAGTAAAAAATATTGGACTTTCTACTTACTCATTGCAATCGGATTTTTACTCATAATCGGAAATGAATTTTATACTGACATTACTCTTTCTAAAAATATAATGCGTTGGAAATTCAGAGCGAGCGCAATTGGAGCTGGAATTACAATTTTGATATTTGCATATTCCAAACTTAACAGATTTAGAACAAAACTAAAAGCATCGGAATTAGAAAAAACCAAAATAGACTCAGTATTAGAAAAATATGGAATTGAATATGAAATGAATATTGAGTATAAAGAAAAAGTTCACGGAAATCAGAATGTCAAAATCACAACCGAATATAAAAACTGGACAAAAAAACGTACCACAACACCGTGTATAATTAATTGCTAGGTCCTTCTCTACTTGCGAAAATTCCTGCGGAATTTTCACGGGTTCGTAAAAGTTTGCTAACTTAGTTGCTTAACCACACAACTAACCATACACAAACACGTTAGCGCCAAGCAGACACATCAACCCTTATCTAGGCAACCTAAACGTACGTATTTCTTATGCAGGACTCAATACTCGCACGAATAACCAAATTGAGGAGTATTACGGAACAACAACGCAGGACTGACTAACCGTTAGCACCTACTCTATTGTTTGTTTCTGCCAAATGTGATTCCATACCTACAATAAAAACACGTAAAAAATTAAATAATGCCGGTCGCTAACATTGTGTATATTTAATTGCTTGGGTCTTGCTCATGTGGAAATTCCTGCGGAATTTCCTCGCGTTCGGTCCATTTTTACTAAATTAGATCCCTAATCACGCAACTAACCATACACCGACCGTTGTGTTTCATACCGAAAAAGCCAGCCGCACAAACAGCACATTTGGTTTTTGCCGACACGAAAGCCAACACAGAAAAACCAAAAGAGCTGTTTTTTGCCAACGCTTGAATGATATTGAGAAGAAAGAATTAAATTTAAAAACTGACAAAGAGAATATATTATATGGAATTAAAAATCTTGAAACCACGAAAGGCAATAAATAAAGCCTTTTTAAAAATAAAACCGAACAGAACGGAAATTGAAAGTTTCAAGACGAATTTGATTGAACTACTCGACCGAACAAATGATACTGAATCTGAAGAATTTCACAAAAACCTAGTTTCTGACTTTCTAAAAGACACTTATTACAAGAACAACCATTTTATAAACACAAAAGGAAGAAATGACCTTGTAATCCATAACGGAAACAAAGCGAAAAGTACAGTTGGAGTAATCATTGAGGCAAAAAAGCCAACCAACAAAGCGGAAATGCTGACAAAAGAGAAAATCAATGTCAAAGCATTTCAAGAATTGGTTCTCTATTATTTAAGAGAACGAATTACTCACAAAAACCTCGAAATAAAATATTTAGTTGCTACTAACATTAACGAATGGTTCATTTTTGATTCCAACGTATTTGAAAAGCAGTTTGCTCAAAACAAAGGATTAGTTAAACAGTTCAACGATTTTGAAAATGGAAGATTAGCAGGAAAAACAACCGATTTTTTCTACAAAGAAATTGCAGAGCCTTTTATCAATGGATTAAAAAACGATATTGAATTTACATTTTTCGATATACGAGAATACGAAAAACCACTTCGTAATGATAATCCAAAAGACGACAATAAACTTATATCGCTTTTTAAGTTACTCTCGCCAGAACATTTATTAAAATTACCTTTTGCAAATGACAGCAATAGTCTTGACAAAAGATTTTATGGCGAACTACTGCATATTATTGGTCTTTCGGAAACTAAAGAAGGAAGCAAAAAACTAATTGAAAGAAACAAAAAAGGCGAAAGAAACACAGGTTCATTTCTTGAAAATGCCATAATCCAACTTGACAGTTTAGATAAAATAAACAGACTTGACAATCCTAGCCATTTTGGAACAACTCAAGAGGAACGATTATTTAATGTTGGACTTGAATTAAGCATAACTTGGATTAACCGAATACTGTTTCTTAAACTTTTAGAAGCTCAATTAAAAACCTATCATAAAGGAGACAAATCTTATGAATTTTTAAGTATTGATAAAATTCAAAATTATGATGATTTAAACAGTCTTTTCTTTCAGGTTTTAGCAAAGCAACAATCTGAAAGAAACGAAGATGTAACCGAACTTTTCGCAAAAGTTCCATACTTAAATAGTTCGCTTTTTGAACCAACAGGAATTGAACACGGAACATTATTCATTAGCAATTTGCGTGATGATAAAACCATTCCGATTTATTCCTCAACTGTTTTAAAAAGTGAAAACGGAAAAAAGCGAACAGGAAATTTAAGCACTCTTGAATATCTGTTCGAATTTCTAAATGCTTACGACTTTAGTAGCGAAGGAAAAGAGGAAATTCAAGAAGACAATAAAACCTTAATTAATGCTTCTGTTCTCGGTTTAATTTTCGAGAAAATAAACGGTTATAAAGATGGCTCATTTTTTACACCAGGTTTTATCACAATGTATATGTGTCGTGAAACCATTAGAAAAGCGGTTATCCAAAAATTCAACGAAACCAAAGATTGGAATTGTAAAGACATAGATTCTCTTTACGATAAAATTGAAGACAGACAAGAAGCAAATAATATTATAAACAGTCTTAAAATTTGCGACCCAGCAGTTGGTTCAGGTCACTTTTTAGTTTCTGCACTTAATGAAATGATTGCCATTAAAAACGACCTTAAAGTTTTACAAGATAGAGATGGTAAAAGACTTAAAGAATACCAATTTGAAGTTGTAAATGACGAGTTGATTGTAACTGATGAAGATGGAGAACTTTTTGAGTACAATCCAACCAACAAAGAAAGTCAACGAATACAAGTAGCTTTATTCCACGAAAAGCAAACCATTATTGAAAATTGTTTATTTGGAGTTGACATTAACCCAAATTCAGTAAAAATCTGTCGCTTACGTCTTTGGATTGAGTTACTGAAAAACGCCTATTACAAAAATGAAAGTGAACTAGAAACACTTCCAAATATTGACATAAATATTAAATGTGGTAACTCGCTCATTAGTCGCTTTGATTTAGATTCAGATCTAAAAAAAGCACTTAAAAGCAGTAAATGGACTATTGATAGTTATAGAATTGCAGTTGATACCTATCGTAATGCTCGAAACAAAGAGCAAAAGCGAGAAATGGAAAAACTAATAGACGATATTAAGAACGATTTTAGGAGTGAAATTTCTTCAAACGACAAAAAAGTAAAACGATTAACTAAACTAAAAAGTGAAATTTTTTTAATGACAGAACATCCACAGATGTTTGAGTTATCAAAAAAAGAAAAAACAGGATGGAATAAAAAGCTTAAAAAACTTACAAATGAATCAAAAAAATTAGAAACTACAATAGAAGAAATTAAAAACAACAAAATTTTCGAAGAGGCTTTTGAATGGCGATTTGAATTTCCAGAGGTTTTAGATTATAATGGAGACTTTGTTGGATTTGATGCTGTTATTGGTAATCCACCATATAGTTCAAAGGTTTCGCAGGAAACTACAAAATTTTCGGATTCATACAAGCTAGTAGAATATAAGTGTGACCCGTAGGCTCTTTTTATTGAACGTGGACTAAGCATTTCTAATAGATTAAATCATATTTGCTTTATTACACCACTTACCTATCTTACAAATCACTATTATTACTTGTTACGTAAACATTTAATCAACCACGATTTAATCGACAGTACTATTGTTTTTGATGGATTGGTTTTTGAGGAAGCCAATGTTGATACATCAATTATACATCTAAATAGTTTCCATAAAACAAATTCTTTTTATTGGGGAAAAATTCAACCTAATAACTTAGAGAGTATTAAATTTTTTCCAAGAGACTGTGAAGAAATTGCCAATGAGAATAGATATGAAATCTTTGAATATCTAGGTGAAACGTGGAAAGGTATTAAAGCGAAAATAAAACTTAAATCAATACCTCTTAGCGAATTAAGAAAAATTAGTTTGGGTATGAAGTTAAAAGGGAACTCAAATTATATTGTTTCAGAAAAAACGGAATCACATCCTGATAATATTTTATTTGGGAAAGACTTAGGTTATTATGAGAAACCGAAACGGAACAATTATTTCTCTTGGACAGATTCATTAAAAATTGGAGGTACACAAAGACACGAAGTTTATCTAAGCAACCCAAAAATATTAATTCAAGCAATTAGGAATCTATCACTCGAAAGAAGAATAGTTGCAACTATTGATGAAGAAACATCTTATTTTATTGGTACAGTAAACGGCTTAACTAAATTGAATTCTAGTACAGATTTTATTATTGATGAATATTTTCTATTAGCAATAATAAATAGCAAGTTAATTAACTTCTTTTTCAAAAGCCAGTTCACAACAATATCATTAACGGCATCTTTTTTAGGTGTTATTCCTGTAAAAATAACTGATGAAAAAACGCAAAAGGATATTGGAGATAATGTTAGAATATTGATGTCTAGCAAGAATGATGAAGCAAGAAAGGCTTTGATTGATGAGATTGATAATTCAGTCTTTGAATTATATGATTTAACTGAAAAAGAAGTGCAATATATTAAAAAAGCCAACGCTTAAAGCCATACACATTTGCAATTTGCTTCAGCCAATACACAAGCCAAAAATTGCAAAAGAGTATGTCTTTGCCAACGCTACAAACAGAACGGAAAATAAAGTACGAAAACACAACAACGTATATAAAAAATAGCGGTTTTGGTTCTTAAACGAAAGATAAATAATAAAATAAAGTCAATTATAAACCGAAAAGTTAGTGCATAAAATCCGCTACTTTTCATATACAAGACCGTTAGGCAACATTTGACACCAGCATTGAACAATGGACATTATTGAAGAATTAAAAGCACTAGATTTAAGCGAATTTCCAATTGCGGAATTAGATAGACTACTCACTAGTTTAGGACCTCTTGGAATTATGCTTACCGACTATCATAAAACGCCCGAAAATCAATATTCTAAAGAAATAGAAAGAGCTGTAAATAACTCGAAAGAGGAACCTGAGTTCAATACAGTTTCTAGAATATCTTTTAAACCTGCTAAATTTAATTCAAGCTATTTAAGAGCTAGTACACCAAAGAATACTATGTTTTATGGTTCAGTCATTTCCGAAGATGATTTTGACAAAGAAGAAATGAAATATCCTCGAATTGTTGGTGCTTCCGAAATTTCAAGCTTAATGAGAAACTCGGACGTAATCGAGGGTTGGAGTCGAATGACATTTGGAAATTGGGAAGTAATTGAAAATATTTCTTTAGCAACAATTATTGACCCAACGTTGGAATATGAACATCCATATTTAAACAGTTTAAGGGATAGATATTTAGGTTTCTTAAATGAAATGCCTGAAGAAGTGAGCGAAAACACAATAAAATGCTTAAAGTTTTTATCAAGTGAATTTTCTAAATATGTTGCGAGTGGAAACAACCACGAATACCTAATATCATCAAAATTTACAGAGATTTTTACAAAAACTTCTGCTTACGACGGAATTCTTTATCCGAGTGTTCAATCGAAAGGTTATGGATTATGTGTTGCTATCCATCCAAGAGCTATGAATAAATTAAAGCTAACTAAAGTTTTGCAATGTAAATTGACAAAAACTGTTAGGGAAGATGGAGAAAACAACTTTGAATTATCGAATGAAAAACATTGTTTAGTCGAAGATGGAGCAGAAACATTTGAATTAAAGAATATTGAAAAATAAAAACGTTGCCTAACACCGTATATAATTTATTGCTTGGTTCTAGCCTACTTACGAAAATCCTAGCGGATTTTCTATTCGGTTTTTATTTGTTAAATTACGTGCTTAACCACGCAACAAACCATATACAAACACGTTGGCAATAATATATGACATTCGAAGAACAGAAAATAAAATTTGTTGAAATTCTTACTGAAAGTAAAGAATATAATAAAGATGCTGCACTTCAAAGAATCGTTAAAATTATTAAGTCAATCAATACTTTGAAAGTTTTCAAAAAAGAAAAAAAACTAATAAATAGAATAGCAATTGACTCTGTAGAAAATTGGAATACAATTGAATTAATTTTGAATTTTACCGAAAATATAGATTCTTAAAAATGAAATATAGTATTCCAAACAAACGAGAATTGACAAAATACGAAATTGAATTTCTGACATACTTGTTTGAAAAAGAAAAAGCGGAATGGACAAATCTAATCGGAAGTCTGAAAGTAATTGCAAGATGTGTTTGTGGAAAATGTCCGACTGTAATATTTGGAAAAACATTTGACTCGGAAATTCAAAACGGAAACTTAATAATAGATTACGCTGGAAAAGGTAAAAACGGAGAATTAATTGGAATATCATTATTCGGAACTGACAAAATGCCGACTGAATTAGAATTTTACTCAATTGACGGAAAATCTGAAACTATAGAAATTCCAAAAATTGAAACTCTAAAAAATTTAAAAGAAATTTGAATTAAATAAAAAATACTATTGCCAACACCATATATAATTTATTGCTGGCTTTTTGCTTACTTATGAAAATCCTCGCGGATTTTCTTTGTCTGTAATTATTTACTAACTTAGTTGCTTAAACCAGGCAACAAACCATATATAAACACGTTGTGGTGCATTTGAGAAAAACATCGAGAATTTAATTAATGGCAGGATTAGGATTTATTTTTATTGTATTACCGATTTCCGTAATTCTGTTTCTGTTATGGATTTTTACTCAAAAAAAGTTTTTTGGAATTGCACTAATTGGAATGTGGTGCGGAATGATATTATTGTGGATTTTGTCCGCTGTACTTCAGCCATTTTACACGAAAAAAGTACTTGATAAATCTGACTTTTATGGGGAATATGTAATTGACAGAAATTATTTTTCTGGAAAACAAGCGGATTGGCAATACAACAACTTCCGATTTGAAATAAAAGAAAATGACTCGATTTATTTTTATGTAACAGATGGAAAAGTAATAAATGAAACTTATAAAGGAAAAATATCAACTCTTGCACCTTATCAATCTGCGAGACTTGTAATTGAAATGGAAAAACCAACTCATCACATTTTGACTACTAATCCGACAATTTATCGTGAAGTTTGGGACTTTTTTATGGTGTTTAACTCGCCGAAATTTCATAATAT
The DNA here is from genome assembly GCF_042675845.1 of Winogradskyella rapida. Lineage (NCBI taxonomy): Bacteria > Pseudomonadati > Bacteroidota > Flavobacteriia > Flavobacteriales > Flavobacteriaceae > Winogradskyella > Winogradskyella rapida. Next base: position 8,200 of record NZ_JBHTKM010000059.1, read on the forward strand.
GTATTTCCGAAAAGGAGAATGGAAAGAAATTGAATATTAAGAATGACGAAAGAAAAAATTTTAAAAATAATATCTCTATCATCATATTCGTTAATTATATTAATGGGACAAATGATAGGTATCCCATTTATCTTTTGGCTTATATGGACAAGTTTTGAATTTGGAAATAATGACCAAATATTTGCTATTTCAGGACTTATTGGTCTAATTCTGAACTTTACTAAATATTATAAGAGGACAATTATAAAAATAATGAGTTTTTCTTTAATGCTTATTCCAATTATTAGAAGATTAACAGAAATACCGTTTGAAAAGTTTAAATATCTCGCCTTTCAAATACCTTTAATTATTTTTATTATTACCACTATAGTTTTAATATTAACATCAATCTGGACGAAAAAAAACGCACCACAACAACGTGTATAATTAATTGCTTGTTACTTGCCTACGTGGAAATTCCTGCGGAATTTCCTCTCGTTCGGTTCATTTTTGCTAAATTAGTTGCTTAACCACGCAACTAACCAT
>NZ_JBHTKM010000059.1:8734-9008 GCF_042675845.1 Winogradskyella rapida
GACCGTTGTAAGCAATTACAGATTTTACGCGGTCAATATCTCCAAGGGTTGCGGAAAAAGGGAAAGGACGGATTATTTATGGTTTAGTGTAAATACCGATTTCAAAAAAATGGGATTTCACCCAGTATTTTGGCTTGAGAGCGTTGAAAGTTGACTTTCAGAACGTTAGTACGTTAAAAATACTGTTATGAAGTACGGAAAAATTTTTGACAAAGTCAAGTTTTTCAGGAGTTTTAACCATAAATAAACCGGATTCTATGGTTTTCCAAGCTCA
>NZ_JBHTKM010000060.1:0-2746 GCF_042675845.1 Winogradskyella rapida
AAATCGGTATTTACACTAAACCATAAATAATCCGTCCTTTCCCTTTTTCCGCAACCCTTGGAGATATTGACCGCGTAAAATCTGTAATTGCTTACAACGTGTTTTTATATGGTTTGTTGCGTGTTTTAAGCACTAAATTTAGCAAATAAAAACCGAATAGAAAATCCGCGAGGATTTTCGTAAGTAGGCTAGAACTAGCAATAAATTATATACGGTGTTACCACACGTTTTTTATTCAATTATCAATTCAATCGTTTCGTTAGCAAAACTAGAAAATCCTCCTTTTTCTCCTTTCGTTAAATCGACTTCCAATTTCAAATCTGTATTTTTCTGTTTTGCAATTAATTGTTTTGAAAAAACTACTTTGATTTCAGTTTCTTCATTTGGTTTAATAGTTTCTTTATTCCAGTTCAAGTAAGCAATTTGTTTATCTAATTCAATGTCAGAAATGTAAAATTCTTTTTTGCCTGTGTTTTTTAAGATGAAAACGTAAGGTCTAGAGAAGTCTTGCTTTAGTTTTTTAAACTTCAATTTTCTATCAGAAATCTCAAAACTAATTTCTTTTGCAGGCGCATCATATTTAATTCCGAATTGGATTCTATCTCCATTATTGTAGTCAATACTCAACATTGAATAACTTTTGTTTTCAGCTAATTCAGCGATTAAAGTTATTTTTAAATCCCTTGTTTCCCCAACTCCAAGAGGTTTATTTCCTAAATCAAATTTTATGACTTCGTTAGTTAAAAATTTTGGCTCTTGAAATTCAATTTCCTTATTGGAATTATTTTTTACTCGAATTATCTTGGTTATGTCTTCTTTACCGTCCGTTTTTCCAAAGTCGATTAATAAATCTCCAATATTATTTTCTTGGTCAATTGCAAGGTCAGTCAGATTTAGTATTTGTAATCCATATTTTGCTTTGAATTCTGTTTTGAATTTTTCTTCTTCATCAGAACTCGATTCGTTTTTACCTTTATTTTCAATTTCATCAATTACATATGAACTTAAATTTTGTGACCATTGCATTAATGGCAGATTTAATTCCTCCATTATAATTGGTTGGTTTTCGATAATCAACTTACCAGTTTCTGAATTATAAAATGTTATGAGATTATCAATTTCAATTTCTGTGTAATTTTTAGAATAAATTGGTATAACTATTAGTTTAAGTTCAGCCAAAGATTTTTTAGAAACTTTTTTTTCCAATGCTTCCCAATAATTGTCTGAAATTCCGAAATTACTTTTCTTTTGATATTCGATTGTTTGAGTTATTATTTTCTCAATGTTACCTATTGTTCCATCTAATTCTAATAGTTTTTCTATTTTCCCATCAACTGTTTGAGCATTGATTTGTATTGAAAAAAATGTAATTAAAATTATAAATATTGTCTTTGTCATAAGTTTTGGTCAAATGTGTGGTAACGTGTTTGTGTATGGTTAGTTGCGTGGTTTAGCAACTAATTTAGCAAACTTTTACGAACCTGAGAATATTCCGAAGGAATATTCCAGATGAGCACTTACAAAGCAATTAATTATACACGGTGTTAGCCACAGTACTTAATCCGTTCCAAATTTATTCCAGAATAGGATAGTTGACTTTATTTCATCATCATATTTGTCAAATACTCTTGATGCAAAATCAAATTTATTTTTTAGTCCTACGATTGTAATACAGTTTATCATTTTAACAATTCTCAATGAATTTAATATTGCTATGTTATTATCCTCGGAACCTTTTGTTAGAGCATTCGGTTCATTCATTTGGATTAATGAAATGAATTCAGAATGAGCATAATTTGAATATAATTTATAAGACAATTCAAACATTGATGTTTTTAAAATACTTTGTTCTATTAACTTATTCCAACTTACTAATCTTGGAAGTCCGAAAGTGTCTAATTTCCATAAATTCTGTTTGTTTAAACTTTTGTAATAAGGTGATTTTTCTATAATAGTTTTTAATCTTTTTATTTCTTCTAATTCGGTTTGAAGTTTCTCATTTACGCTTTTCTTTAACAAACCTCTTTCATTAAAATATCCTTGTCTTGCTTTATATCCTGAAATTTTCCAAATATAAAATCTGAATTTGCGTTCATCAATACTTAAGTCGTTAAAAAATAAATATTCTAATGTTAGAAATGCTTCAATTATGGAACGTGTTAATATGTTGATTGAAGAAAAATCTAATAGTTCTAAGTTACTGTCCTTGGTGATTGCAGAAACTTTTGTTCCTTTTCTTAATTGAATAATACTTTTTGTAGTAACTAAAATTTTTATTGATAATGTTTCAATAAAGACTTCACCTTCGCCAAGGTTAGTTTTTGAATCATAAATTGATTGGATTATTTCAGTACTCGCTTTTGCTAGTAATTCTAAACTCTCAAATGTTGCAGGAACAGAGTTTATCAAGTGTAATTCTTTGAGAGCAGTAAAAGTTTTTAAATTAATATCCAATTTTCAATCGTATGTTTTTTCGTATTGTGGCTAACGTGTTTGTGTATGGTTAGTTGCGTGGTTAAGCAACTAAGTTAACAAACTTTAACGAACCAGTGAAAATTCCGCAGGAATTTTCGCAAGTAGGGAAGAACCTAGCAATTAATTATACACGGTGTTGTGTACAGTGTTTTTATTCAATGCAATAGTTTTCCACAAAATAGTGATTCCGACAAAAAATATAAGCAAACCACCAATTAGAAAAGCTATTTCATATCCTTCGGCGAATAATCCGCAAAAATAATTCAGATAT
>NZ_JBHTKM010000060.1:2756-5332 GCF_042675845.1 Winogradskyella rapida
GAACTAATTTAGCAAACTTTTACGAACCTGTGAAAATTCCGCAGGAATTTTCGCAAGTAGGCAATAACAAAGCAATTAATTATACACGGTGTTGTGTACAGTGTTTTTATTCAATGCAATAATTTTCCACAAAATAGTGATTCCGACAAAAAATATAAGCAAACCACCAATTAGAAAAGCTATTTCATATCCTTCGGCGAATAATCCGCAAAAATAATTCAGATATCTGTTTATAATTCCTGTACCGTAAAATCCAGTTAAAGAAATTCCGAAAGTTATTAGTAAAACTATTATTGAGTTTATAATTCCGAATTTATATTTCCAATTTATTAGTCCAACGATTAATATTCCGATGATAAGACACGATAAAATCCAATAAGCTTGGTTTACGAAGAATTCCCCAATTCTGATGTAAGTTAATGAGTCAGATTTTCCCCAATCCTCACTCATTAGAGCATCGAATTGTTTTCCATTATATGCTATATATAATCTTTTCAATCCGCTAATTATAAAAATTAAAGCCAAACACTCTAATAAAATCAGCTTTATGTTAAATTTCTTCATCATTTTCGACATTGTACACAACGTGTTTGTGTATGGTTAGTTGCGTGGTTAAGCAACTAAATTAGCAAACTTTTACGAACCTGTGAATATTCCGCAGGAATATTCGCAAGTAGGCTAGAACAAAGCAATTAATTATACACGGTGTTAGCAGCCGGCTTTTAATTTTACACAGTTTCATTTAACAACTCTAACATTGATTTTAGCGTATAACTCCTTATCAGTGTCCAATTATATTCAAATTGGTTTTTTCGCGTTCAAATCGGCCGTAAAGCTTTTTAAAATTAAAGCAGAGTAGAGTGAGTAGTTCGTTGGTTTTGTATAATGATCTTTTAAAATCTAATGTCTAATGGTTTCTATTATCAAACGTTATTATTCCGTGTTGTTAATCAATTCTACTTATTCACCTGTGTAATCAATCCAACGTTGTTCCTCCGTATTCCTTGTTAATTTAACTTATCCAACTGAGTGGTTAATCCTGCGTTAATATTCCGTATTGCTTATCACGTTAGATAATCCAGATGAGAATTTAATTGTGACTAGAAATAAAAAACGCTTGGATCAAGAAAGAGATTAGAAAAACGTGACTGCTTGCTGCTAACGGTCTTGTGTATGGTTAGTTGCGTGTTTCAGCAACTAAGTTAGCAAAAATGAACCGAACAAGAGGAAATTCCGCAGGAATTTCCACGTAGGCAAGTCACTAGCAATTAATTATACACGGTGTTACAGCACGTTTTTTATTTTCCGTTTAAATTTTCGACTTTCAGAATACATTACTACAACACCACATCTGCCATTAGTTCCATATAAGGCTGAAGCAATATCTCCTTTCAGTACTGTTATTTTGTCAATATTTTCATCAGTTACTAACTCAAGTACTGTATGCGTTTTTGGATATTCATTCGGGTCGAGTGAATATGCTATTTTTTTAAAACCAAGAACAAAAACAATTTTACATTCACAATTAGCAATTTCCATCGCTTCCTGAATTGTTTCTTGATTCTTAATTACAATTCGACAATAGCTTTTTTGTCTTTTGTAAATGGTGTCTGCAAATATCTTCTTTTTTATTTCAGCTATTTTTTCGGATTTAGAATCCAGCTTTTCAAATTCCGCAATCCATTCAGCGTTCTGCTTTTCAGTCAGAATTGAGTCAGTTTTTATTTCTTGAGCAAAAAGTGTATTACAGAAAGATAGAAGTAAAGCAAAAAATAATAATCGTTTCATATATTATGTATTTCCACCAAATGTAAAGTCAGACGTTCAATTATAAAACTCAAGATGAGTGAACTGGTCTTTTGGATTAGCGAAATGTTTTTTTCAAATGTGCTGTAACGTGTTTGTGTATGGTTAGTTGCGTGGTTGGGCAACTAAGTTAGTAAACTTTAACGAACCAGTGAAAATTCCGCAGGAATTTTCGCAAGTAATGAAGAACCTAGCAATTAATTATACACGGTGTTAGCAGCCGGCTTTTAATTATACGCGGTTTCATTAAAGAACTCTGACATTGATTTTAGCGTATAATTCCGTTTTCAGTGTCCAATTAGGTCTAAATTAGTTTTTTCACGTTCAGATCGGCCGTAAAGCTTTTTAAAATTAAAGCAGAGTAGAGTGAATAGTTTGTTGGCTTTCTATAATGATCTTTTAAAATCTAATATCTAATGGTTTCTATTATCCAGCGTTGTTAGTCCGTGTTGTTAAACAATTCTACTTAATCATCTGAGTAATGAATCCAACGTTGTTATTCCGTATTACTTGTCAATTTAACTTATCCAACTGAGTGATTAATCCTGCGTTAATATTCCGTATTGCTTATCAGGTTAGATTATCCAAATGAGAATTTAATCTTGACTAGGAATAAAAAACTTTTGAATTAGGAAAGACATTAGCAAAACGTGACTGCTTGCTGCTAACGTGTTTGTGTATGGTTAGTTGCGTGGTTGGGCAACTAATTTAACAAAAATGAACCGAACGAGAGGAAATTCCGCAGGAATTTCCACGTAGACAAATCACAA
>NZ_JBHTKM010000061.1:0-558 GCF_042675845.1 Winogradskyella rapida
GGTTCTTCCCTACTTGTGAATATTCCTGCGGAATATTCACAGGTTCGTAAAAGTTTGCTAACTTAGTTGCTTAACCACGCAACTAACCATACACAAACACGTTAGCAGCAAGCAATCACGTTTTGCTATTACCTTTCCTAATCCAAAAGTTTTTTATTCCTAGTCACAATTAAATTCTCATCTGGATAAACTAGCGTGATAAGCAATACGGAATATTAACGCAGGATTAACCACTCAGTCGGATAAGTTAAATTGACAAGTAACACGGAGCAACAACGTTGGATTAATTACTCAGATGGATAACTAGAATTGTTTAACAACACGGATTAACAATGCTGGATAATAGAAACCATTAGACATTAGATTTTAAAAGTTCATTATAGAAAGCCAACAAACTACTCACTCTACTCTGCTTTAATTTTAAAAAGCTTTACGGCCGATCTGAACGTAAAAAAACTTATTTAAACCTAATTGGACATTGATAAGGAGTTATACGCTAAAATCAATGTCAGAGTTGTTTAATGAACTGTGTAAAATTAAAAGCCGGCTGCTAACACC
>NZ_JBHTKM010000061.1:568-760 GCF_042675845.1 Winogradskyella rapida
AGGTTCTTCCCTACTTGCGAAAATTCCTGCGGAATTTTCACTGGTTCGTTAAAGTTTGTTAACTTAGTTGCTTAACCACGCAACTAACCATACACAAACACGTTAGCAGCAAGCAGTCACGTTTTGCTAATGTCTTTCTTAATCCAAGAGTTTTTTTTCCTCGTCACCATTAAACTCTCATTTGGATAACCT
>NZ_JBHTKM010000062.1:0-4203 GCF_042675845.1 Winogradskyella rapida
ATGTTCGTCACTACTTGCGAAAATTCCTGCGGAATTTTCACGGGTTCGTAAATGTTTACTAACTTAGTTGCCTAACCACGCAACTAACCATACACAAACACGTTGGCAACAATTTAAGGAATGACGATTTTAGAGAATTTAATACAGATATTATTAATTGGGATTGTGATATTTATTTGGAATAAATACGCCGTTCGGAATTTGATTAAGAAAGTTGTGAAGTTAAACTCTGAAAATGAATGGTTGGCAAATAATCAAAACATTATCACTAAAGGATTTGAAGGGTTCTATTGGTCAGCTTATTGTATGTTCATAATAGCAATTATATATTCTTATTTTAAATAATTAAAAAATGCCATTTCCTGTAAACAAAAATACATAATTGAAACAGAAGCTGAATTGAATGTAAAATCCCCAACTATATTTAAAAACCAAATGATAAAATCAAATGGTGGAGAATTAGCAACGGAAGAATATGAATTTGAACTTTTTCCTTTTTTTGATAAGTCAGACCGAAAAAGAATAAGTCGAACTTGCAATCACATTGGACTTGAAACGAAAAACGCAAGAGAATGGAATGGATTTCCTGAAAATGGAATCGCAATCGGTTCGGACGGATTTGGGAATTTAATTATTTTGACTCATAATGGAAACGGAATTCTGACAGACAATGTTTATTTCTGGAATCACGAAATTGGACAAATAGCAAAAATTGCGGAATAGATTAATGAACTTAACGAATAAAAAAAACTGTTGCCAACACCGTGTATAATTAATTGCTTTTTAGAGCTTACTTGCGAAAATTCCTGCGGAATTTTCTCGGGTTCGTAAAAGTTTGCTAATTTAGTTGCTTAACCACGCAACTAACCATACACAAACACGTTACCTCACATTTTGATGAAACCACAAATATTAATTTTAATCTTATTACTATTTTCTTGTATAGAAAAAGAATCAGATAAGAAAAATACTAATGACATAGAATCCAAACATTCTATCCTACAACCAATTTGCGTAGTAGCCAATAAAGTGAAAGAATACAAAAAGGTTTACGGAAAGGAATTAAAGGTAAATAATGATTCTTTAAAAATTGAATTTGAATATAAAGGAGACACTACAATTCAGAAAAGAATAGACGTAAAAGGCATAAAAGATGATAATTGGGATAATAGTTTTACTGTGCAAACGATTTGGTCAACAAAAGTAAATTCGAACTTGGATTGTAAGAAAAAAATCGGAATAAATATACGTAACCTTAATTATTACTTTTGTGTAGATGACGCTCTTGAATTAATTGAATCGGAAACATCTGATCCAGATAATTGGTATAAATTAAAAGGCCTAAATAAAGCAAAACAAATTCTATTAAGAATAAAAAATGGAGAGTCTAATACAATATATAAAGATGAATTTGGCGAATACTTAGTAGAAAAACTCATTAAAAAATTAAAATTTACAATTTGCAATACAAAAAGTGTAAATCAAATTTCATTCGCCAGAATTGGTAAATTTTATACTGGATTTTCTGCTGGTTACGAATATTTGATTATTGATTCTAAGAATGACACAATTGAAAAGATGCTAAGAACAGAAGTTCAGTTTTAATAAACGTGAGGTAACAACGTGTATAGCTCATTGCTTGGTCTGTGTGTACTCGGAAAATCCTAGCGGATTTTCCTATTGGTTCGTTCCTTTTTATTAACTTAGTTCTCTCCAACGCAACTAGCCATACACAAAACCGTTACCTGCAAGCTAAAAAACCAATCTTTACGGAACAAAATGACAAAAAAAATCTACTTATTTTTATTACTATTTACTTCAATATTATTAGTAGGTTTTTATTTTACATCTGAAATTAATAACTTTTGGATTGCACACATAAGTCATTTAGGAATAATGCTAATTGCTGGACTTTCATTAATCGGACTTGAAAAAGGAAAACTTCCTAATAAAGAAAAATCATCGTTTGAAATAATCCAATTGATTGGAATTATAATCGGGATTGTAGGACTTATCGGATTTAGTAATTTTATTCCTGTCTTCGCTACTAAATTAGCTGGAATTGAAATGACTGGATTTTTCAAGACAGCTGAATTGAATAGGATACTTATAAGTGTAATTTCCATATCAATATTTGAGGAAATTTTATTTCGTCGAGTTTTAGCACAAAAAATAAATAATATACTTGGATTCAAAAAAGCCATTTGGATTTCTGCATTAATTTTTGCCATAGCTCATAGTTACACAGATACTGGAATATTAAGTGCATTTTTTGCTGGAGCAGTTTTTGGCTATATCTATCTTAAAACGAAAAATATATATCTGAGTATAATTGCACATTTGCTATATAATTTAACAACTTATTTTTTAACGCCAATTTTCATAAAAAACTATGACGGAATTAATAAATATTCAATAATTATTTCGATTTTAGTCATAGGTTTAATATTAATGTATGGAATGACTAGAATTCTGAAAAAAGCCGGCAGGTAACACCGTGTATAATTAATTGCTAGGTTCTTCCCTACTTGCGAATATTCCTGCGGAATATTCACAGGTTCGTTAAAGTTTGCTAACTTAGTTGCTTAACCACGCAACTAACCATACACAAACACGTTGTAAGCCATTTGACAAACCAATGAATAGTTCAGAAAAAGAGAGAGAAATCAGAAAAACCTTAAAAGTTGGAAAAACCTTACTTCTGATAGGAATTCCACTATGCCTATTAACACCTTTGATTTTTACGCTTCCATTAGGTTGGGCCAATTTTAGCGAAACAGGTAGTATTGGAGATACTATTGGCGGAATTACTGCACCTTTTATAAATATATTAGGAGCTATTTTAGTTTTTTTAGCATTAAAAGCCCAGATTGAAGCGAATTTAGTAATTCAAGCACAAATTGACAGACAAGACACTGAAAAGAAATTAGAGAATGAAAGTAGACAACTAAACCAATACTATTCAAACTTAAAAAGCAGTATTGATAATTTCAAATTCTCGACTATCGAACTTTGGGATATTGAAAATGAAGATAAAGTAAAACCTGTTTTTGAAGGTAGTGAAGCAATATATAAAATGTTTTCAGAATATATCTGTGAATATCACGGAGACGAAGATGATATAGCTTCAAATCCGAAAATAACTGAATTGATAAGTATGCTTGAAATTTGCGAGAAATTATTAAATAGAATTAATGACTCACATATTATAGACAGAGAAACTTTATGGACATTAACGAGTCATCAATTTACTTATAGAATTTTCCCTCGTTTAAGCGAGGATTATCCTGATAGAATCGACAATTACTTTTGTGAAAGTTGTGATATGGAACACGGCTTTCCCGAAAGAATAAGTTTTTTAATTAAAAGTATTTACGACAGAATAAAAAACGGCTTACAACACCGTGTATAATTAATTGCTAGGTTCTAGCCTACTTGCGAAAATTCCTGCGGAATTTTCACAGGTTCGTTAAAGTTTGCTAACTTAGTTGCTTAACCACGCAACTAACCATACACAAACACGTTAGCAGCAAGCAGTCACGTTTTGCTTATTTCTTTCCTAATTCAAAAGTTTTTTATTCCTAGTCATGATTAAATTCTCATTTGGATAATCTAACGTGATAAGCATTACGGAATATTAACGCAGGATTAATTACTCAGTTGGATAAGTTAAATTGATAAGTAATACGGAGCAACAACGTTGGATTGATTACTCAGGTGAATAAGTAGAATTGTTTAATATCACGGATTAACAGCGCTGAATAATAGAAACCATAAGACATTAGATTTTAAAAGATCATTATAGAAAGCCAACAAACTAATCACTCTACTCTGCTTTAATTTTAAAAAGCTTTACGGCCGATCTGAACGTAAAAAAACTAATTTAGACCTAATTGGACACTGAAAACGGAATTATACGCTAAAATCAATGTCTGAGTTGTCTAATGAAACCGCCCATAAATAAAAGCCGGCTGCTAACACCGTGTATAATTAATTGCTAGGTTCTTCATTACTTGCGAAAATTCCTGCGGAATTTTTACGGGTTCGTAAATGTTTGTTAACTTAGTTGCCTAACCACGCAACTAACCATACACAAACACGTTGGCAATAATGTCGGAAATGCGCAAAGGAATCATAGTTTTAGCTTATTTAATTGCCTTACCAATATTTGGACAGAATATGGATTTACCCAAAGATTTGACA
>NZ_JBHTKM010000063.1:0-704506 GCF_042675845.1 Winogradskyella rapida
TTATAATTATACCCCAAACGTCAGTTCGAGTGGAATTGCACTTTTTAGCAATTTTATATCGAGAACCAATTAAAAAACAAATACCTATCAACGCTTCTCGATACAATTTGCTCATACTTCACAAATCACTCGAAGGGACGGAAAAGTTACATTAGAGCTAGAAAACAAAATAGTAATTACACCCCAAAACGTCAGTTCGAGTGAAATTGCATTTTTTAGCAATTTTGTATCGAGAACCAATAATAAAACCAGTACCACTCTGCGCTTCTCGATACTATTTGCTCATGTTTCGCAAATCACTCGAAGGGACGGAAAGTTTATAGTAGCACTAGAACACAGAATAGTAATTACACCTCAAACGTCAGTTCGAGTGAAATTGCGCTTTTTTGCAATTTTGTATCGAGAACGAAATTTAAAACAAATATCAATCAACGCTTCTCGATACAATTTGCTCATACTTCACAAATCACTCGAAGGGACGGAAAAGTTACATTAGAGCTAGAAAACAAAATAGTAATTACACCCAAAACGTCAGTTCGAGTGAAATTGCATTTTTTAGCAATTTTGTATCGAGAACCAATAATAAAACCAGTACCACTCTGCGCTTCTCGATACTATTTGTTCATGCTTTACAAATCACTCGAAGTGACGGAAAAATTATAATAGCACTAGAACACAGAATAGTAATTACATCCCAAACGTCAGTTCGAGTGGAATTGCTTTTTTTGCAATTTTGTATCGAGAACCAATTTTAAACCATACGACTTCATAAAAAAAAGGAACCCTAATTTAGCATCTTAACGATACCAAATTTAATGGGTTCCTCTTCAGTACAAGGGATAGTAATTAGGGATTAACGTGTTTTAATAAGTCGTTTTGTAAGACTTCCTGAAGTCGTTTTCACCTTCACCAAATACACACCAGTAGATAAATCACTGACGTTAATTTCCGAATTAGGATTATTTACCTGTTTTACTTTTTGTCCGGAAACCGAATAAATACTTACCGATTGCACGGCTTGTTCCGTTTTAATTGTAAAACTGTCTTTAGTAGGGTTAGGATAAAATGTTATCGGATTACGATTTAAAAGTTCTGAATTTACAGATAATGTAGACAACTCAATAGAATACTTCATCAGTCCTAAATCTTGAACTCCAAAATACACATCTACATCTGTATCTGAAAAGACAAATGCTGACGTTAAAGTAAAAGGGTGATTTAACATTTCAGCACTAATTTCACTCCAAGTTTGGCCTAAATCTGTACTCAATATAATTTTTGCTTTTGAAACCGGTAAGGGTACATTATAACCTTCAGAATAATAGGTCACGGCCACAATAGTCTCATCATCCACTGTAGAAAAGGCTACTTTATTTGTAAATTCCGAAGAAATTGAAACCCAAGAGTCCCCTTTGTTTTGAGATAAATAAATCCCATTTGTTGTAGATAGCACCAACTGATTTGCGTTTAACGGATTTTGAGCAATATCTATAATAACATGGTCACCGAAACCTAAAGTTTCAAGTCCAGAATTGCTTAAGGTCCAAGTCGCTCCATCATCTGTAGACTTATAAAAATTAATACCTTGACTCATAAACACTGTAGAGGCACTTTCACTATCTACCTGAACCGCTGTAATAACTTCTCCTTCTGATGGAACAGCTACAACTTCATCAACAATATTATCTAAATCGGCCAAGTTCAATTTATGCAACTCTATCCCCGTAGACATCCAAGTAATATCCGTATTCGCTATAGACGTAGAGACATCTTCAAGTATTAAGAAAAACATAGAGCTTGCAATAGCTACTGGGTTGGCGCCATGGTCTGAACTCACATTTATATAAGAGGTGTTTAAAGCTCTATTCCCACTAAATACACGACCAGGAACCACAGGATCTGCAATTGTTTTTACCGCAGAACCAAATCCTTGAGTTAGGGATTGTAAATAGTACTCATCTTCTGTGTCATTTTCGATATCGATATGATTAAAACCAGAACGTAAACCGTAATACACATGGTTTTCACTAGCAGAGGTATAAGCTGTTACGGTCCCTGTTGAATTTACAAAAGGATTCTCAACCTTAGTCAATGTTACCCCTCCATCAGTACTTAAAAACGGATAAAAATTGGTCGTTATTAAAATTTCATCTGTAGTAAAAGGATTAAAAGAGGCACTTAACCCGTAATAATAAGTTTCTGGATCTATCGTCGTATACACATGGTTAGTCCATGTTACACCATTATCCGAAGATTTTACAATTTCATTTTCTTCCAATACAATAATTTCATTCGCATTATTAGGGTTAAACACTATTTTATTAATATGATCTGTAGACATTGAGGTCCAAGTAATAGGTACAATAGCCCAAGTATCACCGCCATCTGAAGAACGGTATAAATCCTCAACATGAGTATCGTACCCATAACTAGTTCCTAATAAAATATCATCGGCATTATCCGGATTAAAAGCAATAGCATCATAGGTATTTCCTGGTATTTTATTCTCCCAATTTAATCCTGAATCTAAAGACACATACAACCCTCCTAGTTCTCTAGATGTTGCTCCACCACGCATTAAAAACAACTTAGTATCGTCATTTGGAGCTATACTAACATTATTTATAGAAACATTATCATGTAGTGGACTATAGTAAACAGAATTCCAATTCACTCCGCCATTAGTGGTGTAAAAAACTTCATGCGTATATGCACCAAGTAAAGAATAAGTGGTGTGCATTAAAACCACATCGTTGTCGCTGTTTGAAATATCATAAGACTCAATTAAAATATCGACCTCAAAATCATTAGGTGGAGAAAATGTTTGTGTAATAGAGGCCGTAGCCAAATCGAAAATGGCAATTTTGTTATAGGTCGTCCCCTCTGCCCTAACATTAAAACTTAGTGCAGTCCCCGCATTAATAAGTTTTAAATCTTTTAATACCGCATAGTTATCTATAGGATCTGAATATAGAATACTCCATGTATCACCCGCATCTAAAGAGGTAACAATATGATTGGTTTGCGTTAAGGCATACAACACATTTTCTTGCGTTTCACTATAAGTGACATCGAAAATTTGTCCATAAGCTTGGGCGGCTTCAAATTCAACTTGCGCATGGCCTTGAGTTGAAATGAATACTCCAAAGAAAAAGAAGAGTAAAGTAATTTGTTTTTTCATGATATCTTTAATTTAGATTAGGGTGCTAAATATAGAGCCATCACAGCATAAGAGGTCAATTTAAAGCGTGACATTCCGTGACATCGATACGCTTTTAGCGTGACATCCTTTTTAAATCTTAGATAAATAGGTATGAAGTGTTGTGTCTTCAGGAATATTTAACTTATTAGAAATACGCTCCTTACGCTTTCTACAAGACTGCGGTGTAATGTTTAAAAGCGAAGCAATTTCTTTATTAGTTAAATTCATATATAAATAAGTGATAAATCGAATATCACTTGGAGTAAGTGTATCATGTTTTTGTCTTAATCGGTCTAAAAAACCTGGATTGACTTCCTCAAAATGGGTAAAAAAGCTATCCCATTGGGTGTCTGTTTTAAGATGCTTTTTTAATTCTCTTATCTGTTTTTTCAACTCTGGGTTATCCGATATTTCCTTGTGTTTGGATAAGGATTTAATCACCTCTTCTATTAAACTATTTTTGCTGGAAAGGTACAAGGCCTTAGCTGTGAGTTTCCTGTTTTTTACTTCCAATTCGTTTTTAAGGCGCTCTTGTTCTAAAAGGGCTAAAGTTTCTTGTTCTCTCAGCTGCTTTTCAATAAGCAAATAGTCACTTTTTTCCTTGGCCAACTCAAGGTCTACAATTGTTTTGCGTTGTTTATGTTTTATTGAATTGCTTCTTAAAACCCAAAGAATAAAGGTGATCAGTAATAGAGAAATTCCGATTATACTATATAAAAACCGACGCTCTTGGCGCATA
Source organism: Winogradskyella rapida (assembly GCF_042675845.1). Lineage (NCBI taxonomy): Bacteria > Pseudomonadati > Bacteroidota > Flavobacteriia > Flavobacteriales > Flavobacteriaceae > Winogradskyella > Winogradskyella rapida. The sequence goes on from NZ_JBHTKM010000063.1 coordinate 3,942, forward strand.
ATTTCCTTGCTTTCTGACAACTCGTGCTTATAATTTTGAATTTGAAATTTGACCTTTTCATTTTCGAACAACTTTCTATTTCGCATTAGGGTCAATGAATCTGAAGCCATTATCACTGAATCTTTATAAACCAAAGCTTTCTCTAACACTCCCATTTTGCCATACAAGTCTGATAAATATCCGTATACCTCAGAGCGATTTTCCATGCTAGTATTTAAATTTCTGGCTTTAAGACCATAGGAAAGCGCTTGAGATAAATGGTTTTGCTTTTCATGGATTTCCGCTAAAATTAAATAGACAAAGACTTTATTTTCTATTTGCGATACGTCTTGAAGTTGCGATAATAAGTTTAAGGCAATTTTTTCTGAAGTAGTAAATTGCTTTTTCAGTAAAAACATCTCCGACTGTGCCATTTTAGCTTGAATGAACACTGTAGGGTCTTCCTTTAATAAAGGTAAAGCTTCTTCAATATAACTTTGAGCCGAATCGGGCTGCTTCATTTTATTAGACACTAAAGCCAAATTCACAGCATAGTACCCCACTTTTACACGATCTTTAATGGCCTTTGCCTTTTGGTAAGCCTTCTGAAAATAATGCTTAGCCTGTTCATTATCAAGCTCCTTAAAATACAAAATACCAATATTATTGAGCACCGTCATTTCTTGGCGTGGTCCTAAATGTTCTATCGCCACTTCATAAGCCTGCAAATAAAATATAACGGCTTCACCATAATCTGATAACAAATAATAATTGGCTCCTATATTTAGTGTAGACCGAAAAACTTGCTCATACCACTGATTTTTCTTCGCAATAGACTCTAATGATAAAAGTAATTCAATGGATTGTGAATGCTTTTTCTGAAACATAAGGTCAATCCCCTTATCAATTTGCTGATCTAAAATCTCAGGTGTTTCGGCCTGTGAAAACAAGGAAAGAGAAAGAACTAAAGCCATACAGCTTAAATAGATACGAAACGCTTTGGGCATATAATCTTAGCTTTTTTGCTAAATGTAAATAATTTTTAAGAAACAAGAGAAACGGATTCTTAAATCTGAAAAATTATGTGAGCTTGTATTTTAGGTTATGGAAAGATTGTTTACCTCCTAAACCACTACTTCCCAATACAATATTTAACTAACCCTATATTCATTGGTACTATTGCATTTGGGCAACAAATAGCATACAAAAAACACATAATAAGAGAAGATTAGTAACAACTATTAACAAATAGCTGAACAAATATAACATAAAAAAAACCGCTCGATTAGAGCGGTTTCTAAATAAAAACACCAAGCATTAATTAGCTGTACCAGAGCCTAAATAAATACTGTTTGATACTTGACTACCATCAGCAGTAATAAACGCCATAAATAGCTCTACTGTATCTCCTGCATAAGTTGTTGGGATTGGAACAATTTGAGTACCTACTGTTCTGTCCGCACCATCAAGTAAAGAAATAGATTCCTTTTTTGATGGATTATAAACCATCAACATTGCCTTGTCAGTAGCATTTGCGTTACCTTCAGCAGAGTTATCATCCCAACCAAAAGTTACTTCTCCAGAAGTTGATAAATCAGACGTTGGGTTTAATACACCAGATAAACCTCCACGACTCACTAAAGCGTTTGGATAGTCAACAACAAAGTTAGGTTCAGTACCTGTAATTGCATTATTCAATACATACGACATCGCTGCATTAAATTCTGTTTTCTTAACAGCTAATCCTTTATAACCTAACTTAATAAAAGGCTTTACAGCCTGTAAAAATTCTAAAGTGGCAGTAAACTTTGTTCTTTGGTTTACTTGACCAACAGTTCTTGGATTGGCTACACTTGAAGGTTTAATTCTAATGTAGTCAATTCCTTTCCAGCTTCCACCGATAACGTTTCCAACCTTACCTGAAAGCCCTCCTAAAATACCTTGAGCAATTTTACCCATAACATAAATAATTTAAATGAAACTTACTTTTCTTCGGACTTGGTACGGACTTAACACGAAGTTGTACCTTCCGATGAAATATAAGGCAAGTATTGTGCTATTGTATAGATATGGATTTTATTGCTTTAGATTGCTTCCTTTTGCATTTTAGAAAATACATTTTGAATATATGCTACTTTTAAATCTACCATTTTTGAAATGATACTGTTAAGTTCTGCTTCCTTTTTGCTAATTGCGGACACTATATTAATATGCTTTTGCAACTGAATTTCATCATAAAACAATGAAGTGTAACTATTTTTTAAAGTGTTTCTACAATCATCTATTGAGATAAACGGAATAACACTACCTTTTAAATAGTAAGCGTAAAAGCCGCCTATTTGTAACATCATAGATAGGTGAAAAAGCGCGTTTTTTTCTTCTTCGGATGAAGTTTTGACTACAAAACAATTAGGACAAGGATTGGTTAAGGGTTTTCCGCTGTTTAGTCCTTTGTTTAGTATAAAAAAATGAGGGTTTGAGTAAGTTCTTCCGACTTGGTGTGTTTTTAGTTCAAAAGTTGACATAGCTATCCAATTTAAAATTGCTTCGCTACGCTTCGCGCCATTATTTTTTTTGAAAATAAAAAAGATAGCCATAGAACTTGTGGCGTGGATAAGGCTGTCAAGGTTTTTGGATAAAAGTTTTTTGAGATTAATTGTTTAATGATTGTGAAAAATGCTTTTGAAAAAAGTTTTATTCAAAACCCGTAGGGCTTGACCTTTATAGCCTTGTGCGGTTGGCAGAGGTAGCCACATATATTTGCTTCCTTTTTTTATTTAATCTTTCTAATTGATTTAATCTTGATTCAAGTTATTTTAACTTTTCTGGGGAATTAACACTTAAAAAAATAGGTTTAGTACTGTATAGAGCGTTGGATGTAGCGCTTGTATGGGTAGCGTTTTAAATAGTTGTTTGATAAAACAGCATTTAAACAAGCTACTTATACAGGACTTTTAGACGATAGCTTATTGATTTTTTGAGGCACGAGAAAAAGTAATGTGCTATGGCGTATTACTACATACTATAAACCTATTTTTTTATTACCGCTTACTTGGGTGGTGGGGAAAAGTGGACTATAATATTTGTTAACAAAATGAAACAAACAAAGACTTGAGGTAAGGAATACGTGGACTTAACGATGGTTTTGTGCAGTTGAATGAGATAACGAATATTATTTTCAATTATCTTAATCCTTTAATTGTTCGACTGTTTAATGTTTGTTTAAAATGTAGTTATATGTTCGGAAGTGCGCGTTGGCTGTGTGGATATTTTACATAATGACAGTTATAGCGACGAAAATATAATAAAACGCCGTAGGCAACCATTGAAAGGATTTTTGCTCCTATAACTACGCATTATGTAACATAGCTTGGGATTGGTTTTATGGCGTAATAATTGGTTGAGCGTTGGCAATGGCTCTTTGCTTTTTTATTGTACCATTTTCTCAAACTAAACTATGTTAAATAAAACAAGCAATGTGCCATTATAGCGTTGGCTACAAGTATTATGACATAAAACCAATTATGCATTGGCGCGCGGAACAACACAAAAGACAGAGGATTTTGAGCTTTCGACAGGCTCAAGCCAGGGCAAGCGAAAAAACTGGGTTTTGGGTTGTGGGGAATAAAAAAGAGCCTTCCGAAAAAGACTCTTCTAATTACTTATATAGTGGTTGTGATTGAAATTGTTATCACTTTTAGTTTCACTTTACTGATTCATAGCCATTTCGTGGTCATATTTACAACAACCTGGTAAACCTTCGTAGGCTTCTTCACTCCCTGCCACTTTTTCGGTATCATAACCTGATGCTGCGATAGCATTATGAATTGCCATTGCATCTGTTTTGGTATCATCAAAAGACACATCAATCTTCTTTTTATCAACATCCCAAGTTGCTTTGGAAACCCCTTCTACTCCGTTAGCTGCTTTTTCGATAGTGTTTTTACACATACCGCAATTACCTCTTACTCCAAAAGAAAGGTCAGTCATTGCTATATCTTTTGAAACTTCAGTAGTTGTTGTTTCTGTTTCTTTTTTGGTTTCGTTTTTACAACTTGTAAAAACTACTGCTGCTATTACAGCTACACTTAAAATTACTTTCTTACTCACGTTGTTTGCATTTTTGTTTTTGTGTTCGTGATTTTTCTTTGAAAAGTTCATTTTTTAAAAATTTAATTGTTATTACTTGATTTATATTTATTCTATTACTTGTTTCACTTCTCCACAGGTTAGCATTGCTTCGCCAAAATATGGATTGATTACTTTTTCTTCTTTACTCAACCAATATGCTCCGTTATTGTTATCTGCCATTGGGCAAAATTTGACATAGACTTTTTCATCGATATCAAACAATTGTACAACATTAATTAAATGTGATGACAGGTGTTTAAAATAGCTTCTTTGTTGTTTCAAATCTGTAGTTTTTGAAATAGAGTTTGCATAAGATTTTATGTCGCCTGCTAATGACATCCAATGATTATGAGTTTTATCTTTTACTAATTTCATATCTACTTGACTTAAATTATCCAGTAAAGTATTGGCATTTTGAGATACTTTGTTTGTATTATCTTCAACTAACGCATTTTTTAAATTAATATAGCTTTCATAAACACTAATTAATTGTTGTTGAAATGCTTTAGGTACTTCCAAGCGTTCTGTCATATTAGTATGGTTACTTTCTTTCTTTGATGCATTAATATCCATTCCTAAATGTCCTTCGTGACCTGTCATTACTTTGCCACCATCCTTATTCATCATCGACTTCTTGCCTTGTAATTGAGCAGCTGCATCAACTGTAAATGTTCCATTGGTTACTACTTCATCACCATTATTTAAACCCTCTAAAACCTCATAATTATTACCGATTTGATTGCCTAATGTAATTTTACGCATTTCAAAAATTGGTTGATTAGGATTAGCTTTTACATACACAATAGAACGTTCTCCTGTCCATAACACAGCAGATGCAGGAATTGATAAGGTTTCTTTATCTTTATTCTTAACACCATCAATGCTTGCGGATACAAACATTCCTGGTTTAAATACATCGTTCTTATTATTTAAAACTACACGTAAGGTTACTGTTCTTGTTTTGCTGTTTAAAATTGGGTCGATAAAATCTACTTTACCTTTAAATTCCTTATTAGGATAGGCATTGGTTGTTATTATAACTTCCTGCCCTTTCTTAAACTGGTCAATCTGATTTTCATAGACATCAAAATTTGCCCAAACCGTGTTTAGATTAGCAATTTTAAGTAATGGTTGACCTTGTTTGATGTAATCACCTTGCTCTACTAATTTTTCGGTAACTGTACCTGAAACGGTTGCATAAACTGGGAAGTTTTCTTTTACTTTTCCTGTGGATTCAATCTGATTGATTTGATTGTCAGAAAGTTTCCATAATTTCAATTTATTACGAACCGCTTTATATAATGCCGGTTGTGATTCTTTTAAAGAGGCTGCTGTAATTAATTCTTGTTGAGCTGCATACAATTCGGGCGAATAAATGGTTGCTAATAATTGAGCTTTACGAACTTCTTCGCCTGTAAAACTGACATTCAAACGTTCTATTCTACCTGAAAAATAACTGACTTGTACTGCATTGGCTTTTTCGTTTTTAGCAATTTTACCAGATAATTTTATGGTATTACCTTCAATATTACTTGCTCCAACAATTGTTGTTTGAATATTGGCCAAAGCCATAGCATTTTTAGTTAATTTGAATTGGTCTGCTAACAAACCATCACTACCATTTTCGGCAGGAATTAAATCCATACCACAAATAGGACAATCGCCTGGTTCTGGTTGCATAATCTGTGGATGCATAGAACAGGTCCACATTTGATTGGTTTCTGCTACCTCATCGTGATTATGGTTTGTATCCTGTTTTGATGTGTCACCAAACAACAACCAACCTAATAAAAGACCGATAGCAAGTATGCCAATGTAAATTACTATTTTATTATTTTTCATTTTCCAATCGTTTAATCATTGCTTTCATTTCTTCGATTTCTTTCTTCTGTGCTTTAATAATATCGTCAGCTAACTTTTTAACTTCTGGGTCTTTTATATCTGCACGTTCACTTGTTAAAATAGCAATAGAATGGTGTGGTATCATACCTTTCATCCATAATACATCACCAACAGTTGATTTTTGGTCACGTACTAAACCTAATGCTCCAAGAAATAGCACAATGCTACCTAATACAATACCCAAATTCTTCTTTTTGTTTTTATACATATTCTTCATAAAGAAAAACATAATTAACGCCATTGTTGATATACCTAAACAAACCATGTAAAATCTTGTTAGACTAAACCATACGTGGTCAAATTCATAGGTATTCAAATACATAGTAATGTACATTGCTATAAAAGATGCTCCTAACATCAAAAAGAATTTTGTGTAATTGCTTATTCCGTTTTCGTTGTTTTTGTGTTCTTGTGTGTTCATATTTTTTTGATTTAATAGTAATTAAAAAATTAACATTAAGGTTGCCATTATAATCATAATAGCATTTTCGATAAATGTGGCTTCGGTCATTGGTAAGTCTAATGCAGTACCAAGACAAGCACATTTTATAGACTTTTTATCTAAAAGTGTTTTTGTTACTCCAAAAGTTGTAATACCTAATACAACAAGTGTAATGATTAAGGCAATATTGACTTCAAAACGCAGTAAGAACATTAATCCTAAAGCAGTTTCAATAAATGGGTATATTTTGCCATAAACAGGAACTCTTTTTGCCAATGGGTCATACATTCTAAAAGACTCTGGAAAACCTTTTAAATCTAGCATCTTAAAGAAACTGAATACGATGTAGAATAAACCCATAAAGTCAAGCATAAAGGCACTCCAACTCCAATTTTTATAATGCAATAATATACTTGCTACTGCTATATAAAAGATGATTAACAAGAGTGGTTTTAGTTGTTGTAATTTGCTTTTTTCTTCCACGGTTTCTGTAGCCATTGTTGAGGATGAAAACACATTACGTTCTTGCTTTTCAGATAAGGTATATTTTTCTGGCAATGCTTTTTTTAGAGTTTCGGTTTCAATGTGTTGCTTCATTGTTACTTCTGCTTCACCTTTTTCAAGGTTTACAGAAACATTAGTAACGTATTCTAATTCGCCTAAATTCTTTTCTACGGAAGCCTTACAGTTATTGCAAGTCATTCCTGTTATTTTATATGTGTGTTTCATAATTTATAGTATTAAATAATTAATAATTGTACTCTGTAAATAGTAGGTCTTCACAGATTCTATTTCACTTATTTGAAACTTTAATTGTAGTTCTTGTATGTCTAATACATCATTAAAGTCAATCCTTCCTGTTTCATAGCTTTTTATCAGTATTTGTTCTGCATCTTTAGCTTGTTTTATGTTTTTGATTGCTGTATTATGACTTATTCTTGCTGATATACGTTCCTTTATAGCCTTATCTAACAATGTTTCCAAAGAGTTTAGCCTTTCTTGTTTTTGAGATAGAATTTCTTGCTGTTTTAACTCATTTTGTTTGGTTTGAGATTTATATTTTTTATTAAAAATCGGGATTGATACCGAAACCATAGGCATCACAATATCTTTACCGTTATCCGAGAAATTCATATCTGGTCTTTCGGAAACGTTGATATAGTCTAATCCAAAACCAATCATAGGACTGCTTTCTTTTTGGTTTAGTAATTCTGATTGTTCAATGGATTGGTACAGTTTTTCATACTTCAACAATTCGGGATGCAAGGCTAAATTTTCAGTATTAATTTCAAAGTGTTCTGAAGGCATCATTAAACTATCTACCATAGTAACAGCAACATCATTTTCTCTATTCAAAAAATTATTAAGATTCGTTTGTTCTGCTAAAAACTGCTGACTTAAAACATCTTTTAGTTGTTGCATTTCATTTTGACGCATTTGCAATCGCAATACATCTACTGCTGATGCTTTACCAACCTCAACTGATGTTAAGGCTAATGTTTCATAGGTTTCTAAGAGTTTGATGTTTTCGGATAACACCTCTTGTTTTGCTTTGTTGGCGTATAAATTATAATAGGATTGGGATACCGAAGCCATTAGCTTTCGTTTGGCAATAACAATGTCTTCATATTTAGCATCTGCTAATGCACTCACGTAATTTTCTCGTGAAGTAATTGTACCAAACCAAGGCAACATTTGTTTTACTGATACCTTAAAACGTTGCGCTCCTGTTCGTGTTTCTGGCTCACTTATAAAGTAACCTACACCAAATTCGGTATTAGGAATTGTATTGACCTCATTTACTTTTTCTGAAACTCTTTTGTACTGTAACTCGAACTTTTGAATCTCTGGATTATTAGCTAATGCTTCGTCAATTAATGTTTCTAATTGTTGGGCATTTACAAAGAGACCCAAGAAACAAGAGCCAAGAGCCAAGACTAATTTTATATTGAATTTATTTTGTTTCATTTGATGCTCTTTTAAGTTGAACTTCGGATTTCCAGCTGAATAATACAGGAACTACAAATAAGGTAATTAAGGCAATCAACATACCTCCAAAACTTGGTATTGCCATTGGAATCATAATATCGCTTCCTCGTCCTGTGGATGTTAGTACTGGCAATAATGCCAAAATTGTTGTTGCTGTAGTCATTAAACAGGGTCTAATACGTTTTTCTCCTGCTTCTACTATAGATGCTCTAATTTCCTTTTTATTCTTTGGTGTGTTTCTATCAAAAGTTTGTGTTAAATAGGTTGCCATTACTACACCATCATCGGTCGCAATACCGAAAAGAGCAATAAAGCCTACCCAAACCGCTACACTTAAATTAATTGGGTGCATCTGAAATAAATCACGTAGGTTTTCGCCAAAGACATTGAAGTTTAAAAACCAATCTTGACCATAAAGCCATATCATTATAAATCCACCAGCAAATGCTACTGCAATACCTGTAAATACCATTAATGACGTTCCCACCGAGCGGAATTGGAAATACAGAATTAAGAAAATGATTGCTAATGCTAAAGGCACAACAACCGACAAGGTTTTTTCTGCTCTTAATTGATTTTCATATGTTCCTGTGAATTGGTAATTAATACCTTTTGGTACTACTAATTCTCCATTATCTATTTTTTCTTGAATTAAGGCTTGTGCATTTTCTACAACACTTACTTCTGCAAAGCCATCCAGTTTATCAAATAATAAATAGCCTACTAAAAAGGTATCTTCACTTTTAATGACTTGTGGGCCTTGTTCGTATTTTATTGTTGCCAATTCGCTTAAAGGAACTGGACTGCCTTTTTCAACTGGTACATAAATCTGTTTTAGATCGGTTGGATTAGCTCTTAATTCTCTTGGGTAGCGCACGCGTACACCATAACGTTCTCTACCTTCAACGGTTTGAGTTAATACCATTCCGCCAACTGCAACTTTTAAAACATCTTGTACATCTTGTATTGATATACCATAACGTGCAATTTTTTCTCTATCTATATCAATAAGTAAATAGGGTTTACCTACAATTCTATCTGCAAATACAGCTTCCTCTTTAACGCCATCAGCTTGTTTTAAAATCTCTTCTAACTGTACACCAAAGGCTTCAATCTGTTTTAAATCTTGACCTTTAACCTTTATTCCCATTGGTGCACGCATCCCAGTTTGCAGCATTACCAATCGGGTTTCTATGGGTTGTAGTTTTGGTGCTGATGTAACTCCTGGTAGTTTAGTGACTTTTACAATGTCATTCCAAATATCATCGGGTGATTGTATTTCTGGTCGCCAATTGCGGTAGAACTCGCCATCGTTGTCTTTTATTAGTTGAGATCTTTCGACTGCGCTCAAGGTGACATTTTCGGTGTTGTTAGGATTCGCGATGAATCGGCCATCTTTCATTTCAAACAAACCATCATCATTTATCCTATAGCGTTGACGCTCCCCGTTTTTATTCAGCATATACTCTGGTTTATACTGAATGATATTTTCGTACATTGATAGTGGTGCTGGGTCTAAAGCCGACTCTGTACGACCTGCTTTACCAACTACTGTTTTTATCTCTGGAATACTTGCTACAGCCATATCTAATTGTTGTAGCACCCTTTTATTTTCTTCTACACCAGAATGAGGCATTGAGGTTGGCATCAACAGAAATGAACCTTCATTTAAAGATGGCATAAATTCTTTTCCTGTATTCTTCATAATAAAAAAACCAGCAATTACAATCGCTGTTGGAACAGATAAAAACAATAGCTTATTATCTAAACACCACCTTAAAATACGTGTGTAGTATTTAATAAATAATGAGAAAACTCCTAATAAACCAAAGCATATAATACTTACAAAAATGAGATTCCAAAAGATACTTTTATCTACGCCTAATGGTCTCCAATATTCGGCTAACAAGAAAACTATAGCTGATACCGAAATGATGATATTTATAAAGTTTACTTGTTTATCTGTTATTCTATTTTTAAGGTTTAGAAGTGCTGTGATACCAAAACCAACTAATATTAATCCTAACCAATAACCATAAACTATAGCAACTAAGCCTAATGCTATTAAAACGCCATTTAAAACATATTTAAAATGTGTTTTAATGCTTTTCTTTTTGAATAAAAATGCTGCAAAGGGTGGAATTAAAAACAACGCTACAATTATAGAAGCTGTTAGTGCAAAGGTTTTTGTAAAGGCTAATGGTCTAAATAATTTTCCTTCAGCACCAATCATTGTAAATACAGGAATAAAACTAATTATTGTTGTCATTACTGCGGTTACGATTGCACCAGAAACTTCGGCTGTGGCGTTATAAACTACCGTATTTATAGATTGTGTTCCATCATCTTCATCAAGATGCCGAATGATGTTTTCTGAAAGAATAACTCCTACATCTACCATAGTACCAATAGCGATTGCAATACCAGAAAGCGCAACAATGTTTGCATCGACACCAAAGAGTTTCATTGCTATAAATACCATTAAAACTGCAACAGGTAATAGTCCTGAAATTAAAACTGAAGCACGAAGATTAAAAACCATAATGATAATGACCAAAATGGTAATCAATATTTCAAGAGTTAAGGCTTCATTGAGTGTGCCTAAAGTTTCTTGAATCAATTCCGTTCTGTCATAAAAAGGAACAATGGTTACTTGTGACGTTCTTCCATCTGATAATACTTTTGAAGGTAAGCCTGCACTTAATTCATTAATTTTATCTTTAACGTTATTAATAACTTCCATTGGATTTGCACCATAACGAGCCACAACAACAGCACCTACAACTTCTGCACCTTCTTTATCTAATATACCACGTCTTGTTGCAGGACCTAATGAGACTTTTCCAATATCTTTAATTCTTATAGCTGTGTAATTTTCAGAAGTGACTACAGCATTTTCTATATCTGAAATAGACTTTACATAACCCAAACCACGTACTAAATATTCCGCTTGATTGATTTCTAAAGTTTGTGCACCAATATCTTTATTACTTTCCTTAACTGCTTTAACTATTTGGTTTAGCCCAATATTATATTGACGCATTAATTCAGGATTCACATCCACTTGATATTCTTGAACGTAACCACCAATAGAAGCGACCTCTGAAACACCACTTGCAGATGATAAGGCATACTTTACATAGTAGTCTTGTATGCTTCGTAATTCGTGTAAATCCCAGCCACCAGTAATGTTTCCGTTTTCATCACGACCTTCAAGTGTGTACCAAAATATTTGTCCTAATCCTGTAGCATCTGGACCTAAAGCAGGATTAACACCATCAGGTAATAAGCCACTTGGTAAAGAGTTGAGTTTTTCTAATATTCTACTACGACTCCAGTAAAACTCGATATCTTCTTCAAAAATGATATAGATACTTGAAAAGCCGAACATAGACGAACTACGGATGGTTTTTACTCCAGGAATACCTAGTAAAGAAGTTGTTAATGGATAAGTGATTTGGTCTTCGATATCTTGTGGCGAACGACCATCCCACTTTGTAAATACAATTTGTTGGTTTTCTCCAATATCTGGAATTGCATCTACAGCTACAGGATTACTTGGTAAAAATCCTGTATCCCAATTGAAAGGTGCATTTACTGTTCCCCATCCTACGAAAAGGACGAGCAGTAGTACTGCAACGAGTTTATTCTCGATAAGAAATTTGATTGCTTTATTAAGCATATAGTTTGATTATTAAATAATTAGACATTGATGGAATACCTAATAAACCTCAAAATAATCGATTGAATTCGTTTCTATTTCCTTTATATTTCAAGATAAAATAAAACCGTAACTATGGCTATGCTTATATTTTCTATTTCATCTAAAGAAAATATAATTCAAATTCACTATCGCTCATTTTGAAATTCATTCGGTATATGAAAACACCGAATACAACAAATTATCCTTATGACACATAGCCATAGGATAAAACAGTCTAAAGTTTAAAAATCAAATTAAATAAGTCTCGTCAATCTTGAAGATTTGCTTGACGACGAGTGGTGGTTTGTATTCTTCGTAAGAAGATACATTTTTATCAAAACCTTCAAAGAGGTTGATGTAAGCGTAAACAAATGAAGCGATGAATACTTGTTGTTCAAAAGAAATTTTGTCTACTTTTAATTGTAATTCATCTTGACCATCAACTAGTAATTGTTCATCATTACAACAGTTTTTCTTAGTAATAGAGCAACCTTCAGTAGCAGGCTTTTCCATTTCCATACCGCAACCTTTTGCTTTATTGAAAATTGCAGTTTCTGCTAAAGTATCACCACAATAATGCATATTTACAGTAAATGACAACGTAGAAAATAACACTACGAGAGCCATTACCAAAGACATTATTTTATGTAATACTTGCTTCATACTAATTGCAAAGGTATAAAATTTTAATAACTATTGATTTTGTTTAACAGAAGGTTAGCTATTTAACTCCATTTCTTTCGCTGTAATCTAACAGCATTTAAGATTGCCAATAATGCTACTCCAACATCAGCAAATACAGCTTCCCACATTGTAGCTAAACCACCTGCTCCTAAAATCAGCACTATTACTTTTACACCGAATGCTAATATGATATTTTGCCATACAATCTTACGAGTGGAACGACTAATTTTAATGGCTTTTACCACTTTTGAAGGTTGATCGGTTTGAATAATAACATCTGCTGTTTCAATAGCGACATCACTTCCTAAACCACCCATTGCTATTCCTACATCACTTGCTGCTAAAACTGGTGCATCATTAATACCATCACCAATAAAAGCAATTTTGTTTTCGGGATTCTGTTTTAAAATGTCAACTTCATTCAATTTATCTTCTGGCAATAATCCGCCTTTGGCATTTTCAATATGTAATTCGGAAGCAACTTGTTGGGTAATGGAATCTTTATCTCCAGACAGCATCATAATATGCTTAACTCCAACCTTATGCAATGCTGAAATTGTTTCTTTTGCATCGTCCTTTAATTCGTCTGCGATGACTACATAACCTGCAAATTTTTCATCGATAGCAACTAAAACAATAGATTCTACAATCGTATCGGTTTCTTTTACAACTTCAATATGGTTAGCAGTCATTAATGCCTTGTTTCCAACTAAAACAGTTTTTCCGTTAACCATTCCCTTTAAGCCTTTTCCGGCTATTTCTTTAACGTCACTAGCATTAAAATCCCTGTCATCGGTTTTGTATTCCAATATAGCTTTAGCAATGGGATGCGTAGATTGTGCTTCCATCGCCATCAAATACTTCATAAATTCCGCTTCCTCCCAACCTATTGCTTTTACCGCTTTTATTTTGAAGACACCCTTAGTCACTGTTCCCGTTTTGTCCATCACCAAATGATTTATTTTGGTCATCGTATCTAAAAATGAAGCTCCTTTAAATAAAATGCCGTTTTTTGAAGCCGCTCCCAAGCCACCAAAATAGCCTAAGGGTATTGAAATCACTAAGGCACAAGGACATGAAATTACAAGAAATATCAAGGCTCTGTATAACCAATCCCTAAACACATAATCATCTACAAATAAGTAAGGAATAAAGGTCACGCCAATAGCCAAAAACACCACAATGGGTGTATAGATACGTGCAAACTTTCTAATAAATAATTCGGTTTTCGACTTACGCGCTGTGGCATTCTGAACCATATCGAGAATACGAGCAATGGAACTATCTTTAAATTCTTTGGTGGTTTCAATTTCAATTACTCCATCCATATTAATACTTCCAGCAAATACTTTTTCGCCTTTTGCAATAGTATCTGGTTTACTTTCGCCTGTTAATGCAGCTGTGTTAAATGAACCTTTGTCGGAAAGTAGAATCCCATCTAAAGGGATTTTTTCTCCTACACGTACTTGCACTTTTTCGCCAATTTCAACCGTTTCTGGACTTACAGACATATAATCATTGTTTCGATATACCAGAGCTTCATTTGGTCTTACATCAAGCAACGCTTTTATATTTCCCTTTGCTCTGTTTACTGCTGCATTTTGGAATAATTCCCCAACTGCGTAAAACAACATTACTGCAACACCTTCAGGATATTCGCCAATGATGAATGCGCCAATTGTTGCAATGGACATTAAAAAGAACTCTGTAAACACATCGCCTTTTTTAATACTTTCCCAACCTTCCTTTACAACAGGAAGTCCAACTGGCAAATAAGCAATACCATACCAAATAATGCGAATCCAATCCTTGAAAACGGTAACATCAAAATAGTCTAACCCAATACCTATAATTAGCATTGTAAAACTTATGATAGCTGGTATGTAGGCTTTAATTTTACTTGAGTTGCCACTATGATTGTGACCATCATCGTGACTATGTTGCTCTTCTGAATTTGGTTTTAAATCTCTTAATTTGACTTTCTTTTTTTTCATTTTGAATTGAATAAATTTTTAATATCATTAGGTATAGGCATACGTTTTAATGGTGGTACATTTGCACCTCCTGTATTGCCGATTGGCACGTGATTAATGAACGATTTCCAACCTCCAACAATTAATCTTATTATTTGTCCAAATACTTCTTTGGTGTTTTTTTGCATTAAGCCAAACTTTAGCATTAACCAATGTGAATAGGTATGCTGAATAGGATAAGATTGACCTATAATGTGGCTTCTTTCTAAATGATACCACGCATTAGTAAAATCACTTTTAGCCAAAGCAACTTCATATAAACCAAGTTCTTTATTATAAGCATCTTTTAAATACTTTGGTATTTTATAATTCAGTTTCATTATTATCTATTTTTATTATAAAAATATAATACTAATGCGTGCAATGGAAGTGCATTATTGGCAATTACATTTGTCGCAAGTCCCTTTTACTACCAAGTTTACATTTTCTGAAACGAACCCTTCTGGCACTTTAATTTGGGGAATTTTATGATCTGTTAAGCAAATGGTTTCATTACAGTTATTGCAATGAAAATGCAAATGCAAATCGGTTTCAATCTCGCAATTACAGCCGTTTTCACACAACGCATATTTAGTGATTCCTGTGCCATCATCTATTTGATGCACTATTGCTTTTTCCTCAAATGTTTTTACTGTTCTATACAATGTGGTTCTATCTGCTTTATCAAAAGCATTTTCAATATCACTTAATGTTACTGCTACTTCCTTTTCTGCAAGAAACTTATAAATTAATAAACGCATTGCCGTAACTCGAATATCTTTTGACCCTAATAATTGTTCTATTGTTTGCATAATTAATGTTCGTGTTCTGCTTCGCCTTTTTTCATTTCTGCTATAAGGTAATAGGCGTTATTATAAGCGAATTTTGTATTTGGTTCTATATCTTCAGAAAATTGAACTGCTATCCAATTACCATCTTTTTCTCCTAAAAGCACTTCAACTGGCTTAAAACTCCAATCGTCATTTTCTTTTTCTGCCGAAAACACAAAAAATCTATCGCCTTCTTTTACTATGGCACTTTCGGGCAACGCCATAGTTTTCGTGTTTTCAGTTTGGATTTTTCCTTGAATATACATTCCAGGAATTAGAATGCCTTTTTTGTTCTCAATTTCTGCGTGTACGTGCACTGCTTTAGGATTATCTTCGAAAGTTTTACTCACCGAATAAATTTCTGCTGTTAATTCTTCATCTTGCATTGTTTGTACATTAAAGGTTACTTTTTGACCTTTCTTAACTTTATACACATCTTTTTCAAACACCATTAAATCAGCGTGAACGTGATGTGTATTTACTATTTCAAAAAGTTCGGTTTGAGGTTCAACATACTGGCCTGTTTTTACTTCTACCCTTTGCACATAGCCCTCAATAGGACTGCGTAATGATATACTTTGAGCAATTGTTCCATTTCGTACTGATGACGAATTAATGTTTAATAATCTCAATTGAGCTTCCAAACCTTTAATCATTGCCTTTGACGCTTCATATTCTGCTTCAGCTCTCTGGTAATTTGCACCAGATCCTACACCTGCATCATATAATTTTTGTTGACGCTCATAATTCTTCTTTAAAAAATTACTATCACTATACGCATTTAAATAATTGGTTTGCATTTGAATAATATTTGGATGTGAAAGATATGCCACTACTTGACCTTTATTCACTTTGTCACCTTCAATCACTTCAATAGAAACTACATTAGCACCAATTACTGATGTTATGGCAGCTTCGTTTTGTGGTGGAACTTCTAAAGTCCCATTGGCTTCCACATAGCCACTTATATTGCGTGAGGCAATGGTGTCTATCTTCATTTTTAAGGCTTCAAACTGTTGTTGCGAAAGCATCACTTCTTCGCCTTCGTTATGGTCATCTTTTTCTTCAGTTTTTTGTTCTTCGTTATGAGAATTGCCATTGTCTTCTTTGTGGCTTTCTTTATTTCCGCAAGCAGAAACAAAAATGGATAACATTATTATGGCTAAAAATTTATATAATCTATTTTTCATTTTCTTATTGATTAAAATATTGTAATTGAAATGTGCTTTCTAAATAGTTTACTAAAGCTGTTTGTGCTTCCTGTTCTGATTGAATAGCTTCTTTTATAAGTTGTGTAAACACTGTGTAATCAATCTCTCCTTCTCTATAAGCAAACAAAGCACCAGTTTTTTGTTCTTTGATAAGAGGCAATACTTCATTTTTATAGAACTGCCAAGTTGTTTTCCATTTTTGGTAATTTTCTTTAGCTTGATTAAATTTAGATTGCACTTCCTTTTGCTTGAACTGCATATTTGATTCGGCAATTTGTCTATCAATTTTGGCTGTTCTAACTTGTGCTTTTGTTGTACCAGATAAAAACGGTATAGAAATACCAGCTTGATAGGTATAAAACCCTGAATTTCCGTTTACTTTTTGCAAACCACCTTGAAGGTTTAACTTAGGTAAATTTTCAGCTTTGGCAGCTTTAAAGTTTGCCTCTGCCTCTGCGAGTTGAAGTTGAGAAACAGTATATAAAGGGTGTACTTCTATACTAAAGGATTCTACATTTATTTCGCTCTCTATATCAATTTCATCTGAAACCGTATAAAAATCATCTGAAACCAACCAAAGGTTTAATTGTTGTAATGCAATAACATATTCACTTTTTGATTGCAAAAATTTATTCTGAATCTGTAAAGCTTGATTTTTGGCTGCTGCATATTCTAATTTAGAAATGGCTTCGACTTCATAATTTAGCGCTACTGCTTTTTCAAAGTTGGTGTAAATAGAATCTAACTCTTTGTATAAATTATAATTCCTTTTACTCTGTAAAGCATTTGCCCACGCCTTCTTTACTTCCAATTCTAAATCTAATTCTGAAAGCTGAAACGCTTTTTGAGCTAATTGAATGCGTTGCTCTAGTAATTTTCTCTTTGGTGCTATACCAAGTACATCAATATTCGATTGACCAACTCCAATAGTGGTGTAAATACCATTTCCGTTATTGATTTCTTCACCTCCCGTAAAAATTTGGGTAGTACCAAAATCGAAAGCAGTTCCTTTTAATTGTTGTTGCTTATCAATTTCGAGTTGTTGTTGTTTTAAACTTGGATAGTTTTCTTTAGCCAAGTTCACAGCTTCTTGTATCGAAATAATTGGTAACGAATCATTTATTTTTTGCGCATTTCCTGTTATTGGCAACAAAAACATAAAAGCCACCATAGCAGTAACTGTAATTACCTTTTTGTTAGCTCTAAAATTGAATGATTTGTTTTCTACCCAATGATATAATATAGGTAAAACAAATAAAGTTAAAAGAGTAGAAGTCAACAAACCACCAATGACAACTGTCGCCAATGGTCGTTGTACTTCTGCACCAGCAGATGATGAAATTGCCATAGGTAAAAATCCTAAAACATCAGTAAAAGCGGTTAGCATAATAGGTCTTATTCTTCGTTTTGTACCTTCTATAATTCTATCTTTAAGATTAGTAACGCCTTCTTCTTTTAATTCATTCAAACCACTAATCATTACTAATCCGTTTAATACTGCAACACCAAATAAAACGATAAAACCGACACCTGCCGAAATACTGAAAGGCATATCTCTTAACCATAATGCAAAAACACCACCAATGGTTGCCATTGGGATTGCGATATAAATCATTAAGGTTTGTGGAAGTGATTTTAATGCAAAATATATTAGTACGAAAATTAGCAATAATGCAATTGGTACAACGGTTTGTAAACGGTCGCTTGCTCTTTCCAGATTTTCAAAAGCACCACCATATCTAATGAAATAACCTGATGGCAGTTCTAATTGTGCATCTAATTTAGTTTTAATTTCTTCTACCAACGATTTTACATCACGACCTCTAACATTGACACCTACGTAAGTTCTTCTGTTCGTATTGTCTCTACTGATTTGCATTGGACCAGCTTTGTAGCTAACATCCGCAATTTCACGTAATGGAATTTGAGTGCTAGAAGGTAGATTAATGTAGAGGTTTTGAACATCTGTTATGTCTTTACGATTACGAGAACTTAACCTAACCACTAAATCAAACCGCTTTTCACCTTCAAAAATAACTCCTGCCGTACCTCCTGCAAATGCTGATTGTACAATTTGGTTTAAGGTATTTATTTGAAGTCCGTATTGTGCCAATTTATTTCTATTATATGAAATGGTCATTTGCGGCAAACCTGTTGTGGCTTCCGCTTTCATATCGCCAATACCTTCAGTACCTGCAATAATCTTGGATATTTCTTCAGCTTTTTGAGATAGCACATCTATATCTTCACCATAAAGTTTAATAGCAATGTCTTCACGAACACCTTCAAGCAGTTCATTAAATCGCATTTCAATAGGTTGTGTAAATTCATAGTTAACACCAGGAATTATTTCCACAGCTTCTTTTATTTTTTCAATGAGTTCATCTTTGGTTGCTACCGTTGTCCATTCGCCTTTTGGTTTCAGAATTACAAATACATCAGCTAAATCCATTGGCATTGGGTCTGTTGGTATTTCAGCAACACCAATACGACTGACTATTTTTTCAACTTCTGGAAACTTTGCTTTTACAATTTGTTCAATTTTTGTAGTCGTTTCAATCGTTTCCGTAAGTGAGCTTCCGGGTTTTAAAATGGCGTGAAATGCAATGTCGCCTTCATCTAATTGTGGAATAAATTCGCCACCCATTCTCGTGAACATAAAGACTGTAATTCCGAATAGCACGACTGCAATACCTATAATCCATTTCCCTTTTTGCAATGCCTTCACCAATAAGGGTTGATACTTATCTTCAACCCAATGCACAAATCTATCTCCATACGATTTTTTATCGCTTTTTGGTGCTCTTAATACCAATGCAGACATCATTGGAACGTAGGTTAAACATAGTACCATTGCACCAATCATCGCAAAAATAAAGGTCAATGCCATTGGTTTGAACATTTTTCCTTCAATACCTTCTAATGCTAATATTGGTAGAAATACAATTAGGATAATCAGCTGACCAAAAAAGGCAGCATTCATCATTTTTTTTGAGGCATTTGCTGCTACACCGTCACGTTCTTTGGAAGTCAATTTTTTCTTCTTATAGAGTTGGGAAGCAATTAGAAAAACGGTACTTTCTACAATAATCACAGCACCATCGACAATAATTCCAAAATCTATTGCACCCAAACTCATTAGGTTTGCCCAAACATCAAACACATTCATTAGTATAAATGCAAATAATAAAGACAATGGAATTGTTGAAGCAACGATTAAACCACCTCGCCAATTTCCTAATAAGAAAATAAGAACAAAAATCACTATTAATGCACCCTCAATTAGATTTGTAGCTACCGTTGAAGTAGTTTCTGCTATTAATTTGCTTCGGTCTAACAAAGGTTCGATAATGACTCCTTCTGGCAGCGATTTTTCAATTTGAGCCATTCGCACTTTTACATTCTCAATAACATCGTTTGAATTAGCGCCTTTAAGCATCATAACCAAACCACCAACTACTTCGCCTTCTCCATCTTGGGTTAAAGCGCCATAACGAATAGCAGCACCAAATTGTACTGTTGCAATGTCGCCAACGGTAATTGGAATATTGTTTGTGTTTTTAACCGTAATCTTTTTAATATCCTCTAAACTACGCACCAAACCTTCTCCACGAATAAAATTGGCTTGATGGTTCTTTTCAATGTATGCACCACCTGTATTTTGATTGTTAGCCTCAAGTGCTTCAAAAACATCGGTAATTGTTAAACCAATAGCTTTTAGTTCGTTTGGGTCAACAGCAACTTCATACTGTTTAATTTTTCCACCTATGGCATTTACCTCAACTACACCTTCTACCATTGCCATTTGACGTTGTACTATCCAATCTTGCATTGTGCGCAAATCAGTAACCGAATATTTGTCTTTATACTCTGGTTTTACTTTAAGTGTGTATTGATAAATTTCTCCTAAACCAGAAGAGATAGGTCCCATAGCAGGTTCGCCAAAACCACTCGGAATTTGTTCTTTGACTTCGTTTAGTTTTTCAGCTACTAATTGACGTGGTAGATAGGTTCCCATATCATCGTCAAAAACTATAGTAACTACAGATAAGCCAAAACGAGAAATGGAACGGATTTCCTTTACATCAGGTAAGTTACTCATTGCGACTTCCACAGGATAAGTAACAAATTGCTCAATATCTTCAGTCCCTAAATTGGGTGCTTGCGTAATGACTTGTACTTGGTTGTTGGTAATATCTGGAACAGCATCGATGGGCACTTGGGTCATACTCCAAATACCTGCTCCAACAATGGTAAGCGTAAGCAAACCAATAATGAATTTGTTATTGATTGAAAAATCAATGATTTTATTAATCATAGAAAATGTATTAATTCAGTTAAACTATTCGATACAATTCTGATTTAAAAAATAGAATTACTCGAAATGAAAAGAACCTTATAGGTTCAAAATTGGATATAGTTATCCTTTAAAAAACTGAATTATGCCTTTGGTGGCTGGAAAAGTGATTCTAAATATCTAGAAGTGAAGTTTACTTTATGTAAATTATACTGTTTTTTCTCTTCAAACTTTAGTCGATCGTTTAAAGCCAAATTATTGTTGGCAATAATTAATACTAAAGGATGACAACATTGATTTTGGGAATGGAAAGGTGTATTCTCCTTATCTGGGTTATGATGATGCCCTTCATTATTTGCCTCATTGTCAAAGTAATCTTCAGCTACATATTCAAGGAAAGAGTCGCCATAGACTTTATGTTCTTGATAATGGGTAATAACGTTTGAAATTTCTTTAATTGGGCCACAAAAGTCCATATCTATGCTTATCCCTTGAAAAAAGAATAAAATAGACATTGATATGGAAAAGAATATTTTCATATAATTTAGACAAATATACAAATTAATCAATGCACAAGTTGTGCAAATAAATTGATTGGTAAATTACAAAAACCATAATTTATTTTTTGCATCCTCTGGAACGCCATTATTAAAGCGAGGTGCTATTTGTGCTACCATTTCTGGATATTTTATTGTGATTGGTACATTTTGCTGTCGAAGTGATTTCCAATATAGTCTGCTGAATTGATAGACTTGAGTTAACAATTCTAATGCTACATTAGCATCTTCAAACGCATCGTCGTCTGGACTACTTACCTTAATTTTTATTGGAAACGGATAACCATCTGTATCTGTGTACCTCTGTGAATTAGCAGGG
The DNA here is from genome assembly GCF_042675845.1 of Winogradskyella rapida. Taxonomy (NCBI): domain Bacteria; kingdom Pseudomonadati; phylum Bacteroidota; class Flavobacteriia; order Flavobacteriales; family Flavobacteriaceae; genus Winogradskyella; species Winogradskyella rapida. Next base: position 25,998 of record NZ_JBHTKM010000063.1, read on the forward strand.
TAACGTGCATTATTAAACAAGAGGAATTGATTTTCACTTATTCGTATGTAAGTGCCACTTAATGGCATTAGTTTTTTGTTCCAATTAAGGTCATAAGCAATAATATCTTCTGCTTCTGTTTTATTAATATTTAGAATGTACAAAGGTATTTTTAACCCTAATGTGTGCATCCCTCTTATAATAGGTTTTAATTCCTCGTAACTCATTTCCTTATAGAAGTGAATGACTACTTTATCTGCTTCTGCAACGGATGTAAAATCCCTAATAGCTTTACAGATACTACCTGCTAACAGGTCAGTTTCTGTTTGGTCGAAATATTCAAACTTTCTAAATAAGCCATTATTTTGAAAACTAAAGGCACTTGCAATATACCGTCTGTTTTCGCCTTGATTGGTAAAGGCTCCTACTCCAATTACTAATTCTTTTTTATCGGTTACTGCTAACTTCCAAGGTGCACCACCTAATTTGGCGTGTATTGCCAATGCCATATTTTGTAACGAAAATTGAAAATTATATTGATTTTCTATATTCTCAACCATTTTATGATAGTCTACAACTTGGGTTACTATGCCTTCGTTTAAGAACAGTTCTTTTATTTGAACGTAAATGTCTCGGTCTTCGGGATTGGGTGTAAACTTGTCGAAAGGGCTTAAATAAAAAGCTGCATAGCGAACATTATCGTGGTCGAATGAAAGTTTTTCTAACTGTTCTGTAATTTCTGGAATTGGGTCGCTTTGGTTGGTAAATTCTATAAAGTGTTCTTTAGAAGTTGTAGCTTTAATATTTACGTAATCTTCAATCCCTTTGAAATACTTTTTTTGAGAGGTAACACCAAATTTAAGATTGTTATAAAACGTTTTAATTGCTTCTTTGTGTGAGCTATGATACACAAAGAAAAACTTAATGTTTTGATTGTTTGGTCTTTTGTAGGGATTAAGGTTATTCATTGCCAATTTAGGCACTAAATGTGTTTTTTTATTTCCATATTGGTCTTTACCAAACTCCAGCAAACCTAACTGTGGGTCTATGTGGTTGATTCGGTTACGTGGTACATCTATAAACGCATCATTTTTAAACGGAAATATGGCTTTAAACTCGTCTGTAAACAGGTAATTGGAAGCAAAATTATTAATAAGTGCTACATACTTTTGATATTTATTAGTGGGTCTTACTGGGTCTTCATTAGGTATATTTAATGCTCTTGCCAATGGTAAACTAAAAATTGGGAATGCTTTATCAAATTCTATGGTATTGTAAAATTCTTCCTTTTCCTCTGTGTCGAGGTTCATTTGATAGTTGATAGTTTTTTGACCATAAACACAACGCCTTATTAACTCTGTATCCTCAATATCCTTAACAGACGTTGTAAGGACTTTTGAGGTACCATCGTAAGAGACAATTAACTCTGGTAAGTCGGTGAGTTTTGCAAACTGTATTTTAAATGAAAATTTATAGTAGAGGTTGTTGTCTGCTGTATTCCCTTTTTTGGAAGGCATCCATACTTGTACATCGCCAACAAAGTTTTTTACTACTATATAGTCTTTTGATTGAAAATAGCTTCTTAACTGATGTTTTAAATATTGCTTATAAATTCTTAATTCTCTACCATCAACCAAATTAATTTTTATGCTTGGTGCATTCGCTATTTGATTAGTAAAGGTGGTATATATTTGGTCTGTTTGTGAAAGGTCTGTATCTGGAAACGCCTCTTTAATCTGCCTTGAAAACTTTGATTTATGGATTGGGTGACTACCTTCTGTCTCTTCTAACGAAAGAAAAATGGTAGGTGCGCTGTTAGGCCATTTAAAATTGAGTATGTTGGTTTTGAGGTGTTCCATAGATAATAGAATTTAATTTATTGCCATAATGGTTCTTTTTGCCAGTTGGTTTTCATTCCTAACGCATTAGGGTCTACATTAGGATATTTAACGAATAAATCATTTAATCGTGTAGTGAATTGGTTGTTAGGTTGAATGGTATTTAACAAATATTTCATTAAACACATATGTACATAGAGTTTACTGAACTCGTGTTGTTTGGGTACATTTTCATTATCTGTAATCCAAGGATTGGGTGGTTTTGGCAACAGCTTAACCGTACCTGGAAGGTTACGATTCCATAGACGTGAGTGATGCGCACAAAAGTTGCGTATTTGTGCTATGGATTGCAACCAACTTGGTAAATAGGTGTGATTTACTGCACCAAATTCTTTTGCTATACTATTTTTAGATTTTACCTTATGAGTTAAGTTGCCATATAGTTTTGATAAGTTCCCAAAACTTACTTGCTCTAAACTCTTCCAAGATGGTGGAAATCTTAAATCGTCTTTATGCTTTTTAAAATGGTTTTTAATGGTTACATCCTTACTTCTTGCTCTGGTAATTTCTTCTTCAATTTTTGCAAGAGTTCGTGTAAATTGTAATCTATCAATAAAAATTTCTGAATTACAGAACCACCAAGGGTCGATTTCGTGCGACAGGTTATAGATGAGTTTGGTACGTAAGCTGATTTCTATTTTTTCAATAACATCAAATAACAATAGGCGTAATTCTGCATCAAAATTATATAATGCTATTACATCTGCAAATCTACTATTGGGCTTAAAAATGTGTTGCACTTTATCTGCTTGCATTACATACCAATATTCCCCAAGACGATAGTAACTAATATTAGCCAAATATTTTTCGGCCAATGGTTCATTGGTAATTTCCAGACCTCTTTTTTGTAATTGCGCAATCTGTTGTTGTATGGTAATTGGCTTTTTGCTAAACATAGAAAGTGGTATTACTGTTTAACAAAAGAAAGGTATATAAAGCAAAAGACACACCCTGGGACGCTGTTCTAATGGGTAGCGTGGTGTGTACTGTTACTGCAAAAGTACAAACTTTATACCATATTTTACTATTTTTTACCATATTTTTTGGTTTCTATTAATAAGATTACCACGTCGCTACGCTTCTCGCAATGACAATTACTATGAGTTCTCTATTATATCTCTCTCCTCTTGTGTTAAACCATACAACTCATACACCATTGTATCGATTGTTTTTTCTGTTTGGTTAATTTGGGTTTGTAGGGCTTGGGCTTTTTTCTTGTTGTCTTCAAAAAGTTCTAACCACTCAAACCCGTCTTTTTTGGTCAATGGTGTGCCACCTGCTTTTTTAATGGCTTTGTTGAGTTCTTTTATAAAGTCTGCAAAGTCTAACTCGTGCCAGTTTTCGAGTTTGCGGGTTACAACTAATTCATTGAATTGATGTAATAAATAAGTTATGAATTTTGTTTTAATAAAGACAAACTCCTGAATTTCCTTTGAAATCTTATCATAGACATTCTCAACTTCTGATACTGTTTGCTCATCAGGTTCAACAAATGGTAATTGCGATAACAACACAGGTTTTACTTGTGCTAAAGTTCTTCCTGTTTCAGAAGAAAGAAGTCTATATAAGTAAGTTGAAATTTTTGAATTTAAAAATGCAGATAAATATTTATTTGAAATTTTTGAATTGCTATTGAACAAGTATAACCCATCGGTAGGATATATTCTTTCTTCATCGATTGAAGTAATTATACTATCTCCTGTTATGACACCTAAAACTTTACTTTCTTTCTCAAATATATTTTTATTTCTTGCTCTGTGTAAAGTGTAAAATGGATGTTTACCCTGCTTCACTTCTTTGCAAGTAATTCTTGGTAAATACTTCTCAATGTATTTATAAATATTAGGGAAATCCGAAGGATTATCTTCCTTTGTTAGGTAAAATAGATATTTATCTGAATCAATCGTATAATAGCGTTTTACATCTACACCACCTGTTACAGTTTTTTTAATAAAGTCTATTTCTAATTTTCTTTCTTTAATTATTTCTTGAGTAACAATAAATGCATCTTTTAAATCTGGACTAACACCTCTTTGTATTCCATCATCATCAATATAATCTTTTAAAGTACACTTCTTATAACGTTTTAAAAGTTCATACCCCTTTAAATTTTGTGTTGCGATTACTGTATTAGGAATAGAATAAAATAAGTCTTTCTCTACTTCATAGGTTTTTATAACGGTAATGTCGTCATCCTTATATTTATTAAAATTACCTACTATTATAGGCTCTATAGATTCCGTTTTTTCGTAAATTAAAATAGCTGATGGTCGAGCTACATCTTCAAAAATCCCATCTCCAACATTTAAAGCGATATTAAGATGTGTTTCATCTAATATTCTTTCTCGAAGTTTTGAATTATCCTTTTGATATAGGATAACATCAGGAACAATCATTCCAATAACTCCATCTTTGGTAATCAAGTCAATAGATTTGTCCATAAAGAACATAAATGAATCTATCATTCTTACTATTATAGCTTGATGCTTACTTTTAACAAATTTCAAATCTAATTCAGGAAATTTAGCTCCCCAAGGTGGATTCCCAATAATTACATCAAAACCACCTTTACCAAAAATCTGTGGGAACTGTTCTTGCCAATTAAAGGCTTTGTCTCCTGCTACGGTTTTACTGTCTATTAATGAGTTGCCACATTTTATATTATTGCTTAAATCGTTGAGTTTACGTCTTGGTTGTGCTGTACGTAACCATAGGGATAGTTTGGCAATTTCAACAGACTCTTCATTAAGGTCAACCCCATAAATATTGTTTTCTAAAATGGTGTTTTCTATATCGCTTAATATAAGTCCACCACCCAATACTTTTGCTTTTAACTCGTCGATGTAACGGTGTTCTTTAATGAGAAAATCTAACGCTTGGTTTAAAAATGCTCCAGAGCCACACGCAGGGTCGCAAATGGTAATTTGTAACAACCAGTTGCGATAGGTGTCTAACACCTCTAATAATTGTTTTTTGGTGTTTTGGTGTGTCCCTTTTTTTACTTCAAAATAGGCTTCTTCTTTAAAGCCTAATGCTTCTTTTTTCTCTTGGCAGAGTTTACCAACGGTATTTTCTACTATGTATTTGGTAATGTATTTGGGTGTGTAGAATACACCATCTTTTTTACGTTTACTCTTTTGCTTATCGAACTCGCCACCTTCAATTTCGGCATTAACGCTTTCAATCTCGTTGAGCGAGTTTTCAAAGATGTGTCCTAAAATATTAACATCTACTTGACTGCTAAAATCGTAATTAGCGAGTTTGTAGGTGTGCTTATAGAGTAATTCATCATCTATTTCTAAATTATCCAGAATGCTGTCCGTTTTAAACAAGCCACCATTGTAGGCAAAGATTTCAGAATTACCAATTTCACCTTTTCTCCCTTTATCTAAATAATTAAAATGTTTTTTAAATCTATTATACAATGGTTCTTCAACATCTAAATTCCTAATAATTTTCCATTCTTCTAAGCGCTTTAAGGTATAATTAGACTCTAATAATCCTCTATCCTCAGCAAAGAAAATAAACAGAAAACGGTCTATGAGTTTCTGTGATTTTTTGAACAGGGAAAGTTTGACGTTTTTTTCGAGGGATTTGAGTTCGTCTGCTTCTTGAGACATCTCGGAAAGCTTCGCTTCGGTATCTTCTAAACTTAAACTTTTAAGTTTTTCGGTAGTGCTCGATGTGACAGCATCACTTTTAATACGTTTTGCGTTACGTTTTACGAGGTCTCTAAAGAGTTCGCGCTTGAATAGAGAATAGTCGTTATAGAACTGCTTGGTAATTTTTTCTTCTTCTACTAAAGAGGCTTCTTTAATGGTTAGTGGTAGATTATTAAGAATGTTGTCTTTTTGTAAGCATAAGTACAATAAGGCAAATTCTTCTGGTGCTAACTGAAAGAGATTGAACTCTAAAAACTCGGTTGCATCATTAATATAAAATCGCAATTTCTCGAAATTGGACGTTACGACATACACACAGCCTTTTTGATTGGCTTTATAATCGAACGCTTGTTTACGGATGCTTTCTAAATCTTTGGTATTGGTTCCCTTTAGTTCAATTACACCAATAGCTTTAGTATCTTTTAAAATTGCTCCATCTGCCTTACCTGCACCCTTTTGGTTTTTAAACTCGGTAGTGATGTTGAAATCAGGTTTTGGATTTAGGGTGTAATCCAACACATTGACAAATAACTCGTCCAGAAACTTTGCCTGGTATTGTTCTTCTTTAGAGTTTTTAATATTCTCCTGAATGGTAATATTGTGAAAATACTTGGTGAATTTTTTATAGGCACGTCCCACTTTTAAGGCATCTTGTTGCGCCAAATAGGTTTTTAATACTGATGTTTGAAATAATGCCATTTAGAAGCTATTGTTTTTTGTTGGTTAATTTATTAATTTTTTCTTCTGTAATTTTGAGGATTTCCGTAATGTTGGATTCATCCTTAATCATATTGACAATTTTATCTGCCATCCAAAGGTTTAGCAATTCATCTTTATTTTTGTTTAAAACCTTTGCTAAATCTTCTACTTGTTCGCGTCTTGCCATACGATTTCCTCGCTCTATTTTGCTTAAATAGGCTACATCCATATTAAGGTTTGCAGCCATTTCACGTAGAAGCATATTGCGCTTTTCGCGTAATGAACGTATGTACTCTCCAAACTCCATAATAGCATTAATTAGACTTGTCAATATTTGTCTAATTTAAGAAAAGGAAAGAAAGAATTAAGAAAAAGATATAAACAGTTATTAACAGCAAATGAGGAAGTTAAGGATTTGAGGAAATCGTTTTACCTATATCCTTAAATCCTTAATATCCTTAATTACTCTTTTGTAGTATTTGAATACGCATTATGAGCTTCGCGATGTATTAAGCCAGCCTCTACAAATTTGGTAATGTAACCTTCCGCTGTTTTATGTGGTATGCTCTGTTTGGTTGCTAAATCTAAATAATCTTGTCGGTTAAACTGCTTTGGTAAATGCTCTAAAAAGCGTTCTTTTCTATTTAAGCGTTTTGTTGTTTTTTGCTCAATAGGTAAATCGTTAAACACTTTACTGCTATGTTTTACCAATATTGAAATTATAGTTATAGCATTTTCAAAATCCACATCTTCACATTCTTTAGTTGCATTAACATCACCATCTTCCATTATACGGAATGCTGTAAATAGCATCATTAATCGAAACGCAATTAAACCTAATCGTCTAATTGTTGCAATATATTCTTCGGGTTGTAGATTGATGTATTTGGTCTGTAATGATTCAAAAAAAATGTTGAATTGTTCTTGTTGTGACTTGGATAGTTGTACTTCAATCTCTGGATTGTTTTTAAGTGTTTTATACAAGCCTAAAAACTCATTACCTAATTGGTTATAGTAATCATCTAAACTTATAGTATTGTTATTTTGAAATACATTTTTCCAAGTGGGTTTTATATTCATATAATAAAACATAAAGCGACTGAACAATCCATTTTCAGCATTAGGAATTAAAGTGGCTACTTGTTTTGGTGTACCAGATAAAACGGTAGATAAACACGGTTTTTCAATATCTACATATTCTCTATCAGTTCTACGATAATAACTTATAGTTTCGTGATGGAATGCTTTACGAAAACCATCGGAATAATTACCGTAATCACTTTTAAAGGCTTGAGCTAATGTATCTCCTTCTGTTTCAAAAATTAATCCTCTGCCTTTGTTATCGGAAATTAATTGATATACACCTGTTACACTATTATTGGCAGGAATAAACAACATTCGCTCTGGTGGCTTACTTGGTTTCTCTAAATTTTCATCTTTGCCTTTATTCATATTATAGGTAGCTGTTTCCGTTTGGAATTGCTGCTTTAATACTTTGGCTTGCTCCCTTTTTAATTTGTGTACAGGCTCTACCAAATTTTTAATTTGGTTAAGTCTGCCTTTACCTGCAGATGCAGGTGCGGTTACAAATAAGTATAAATTACTATACACTTTGCGTTGGTCATAGATACCAAACAGTTTAGGAAAACAGGCACTAAAGGCTGTTAATGCGCCTAATAATAAAATATCTTTTTCTTCTGGACTGCTTGCAGGATTTACAACTTGTTGTAAAAACTGCGGAAGATTGCTATAAACAGTTTCTGAAATTGTTGGCATTGATTGTTTTGGTTCATCAACAACAGTTGCAACATTTGTTGCAACCTCATTGATGTGCTGTTGTTTTATAGGTTTTATACCCATTTGATGTGCGTGGTGATAAAACGTCGCTATTGTGATACCGTGTCCTTTAGCATTTAAGCATTTATCAAATTGTGCATCACATTCTTTAACATCGTAACCTGAATAATTTTTACTTATGCGATGAAAGTAATCTCTACCAGACTCTCCATATTCTTCAGCAAATGCAAAGCCTAAATCTCTCCAAGTTGCATAATTAACTGTTATATCCATACCAGCGTGTTCAATAGCTGTGATGTAAGTTTCTATATCATTATTAGCAACAGCAACAACGTTAGCTGTTGCTTTGTTGCTAATTGGTTTAGGTTGCTCTTTTGCTACTTCTAACCATTCTTTTGGATTAAATATTTTAGTCATAATGCTTGGTGTCTTTGGTGTAAAAAGGCTGTTGGGTCGTATGGTAAAAAACACGCTCTGGAAACGTCTTTACCTGACTGGTCTACCTCAATGTTATACGTTTGTTTAATGTAATTTGCTACTGCTGTAAAGTATTCTGAATGTGATACCTCTGAAATATCTATCCTAATAATCCATTTCAAGCCATCGCCAGATGGTGATGTAAATAGCATTTCGGTTTCAAAATATTCATCGTTTAGCAATTTTGATTTTAACTCTTGAAGGTTTTCTAAATGGTCAAAATCTATTGTCAATAAATTAGAATGTTGCAACAACTTTTTATCGTTACGTTTTTCAAAAGTTCCTGAAAAAGTGACGTAATCAAAGCGGTTAGCTTTGAATTTACGTGCTTCTTTTATATTGGTAATTGCTCTTAATTCTTCAGTAGTACTTTTGTATTTATCACTTGTTATTAGTGCAAATATTTGATGTAGTCGCAAAGTTTCCGAAGGAAACACATTGCGAACAGGTGCTTTGAAAAAGCTACAATTGGCATACCAGGTATCGTCTGGACCATTCAACCAATCTAACTCGTCTTTTTCCTTGACTTCTAAATTGAGATGCAACTCTTGATTAATCTTGAGTAACAAATCTTCTTCATTGGTTATTCTGAAATGGTATTGTGCAAAATCGAATACATCACCTTTAAAGTCTTCTAATTCAGTATCTCTATGCGTTGCAATAACACCATCAATATGAATACGTATGGTCTCTTTACCACCGTTAAACGGATTGCGAGTTATCCCACAGTCCCTTCCTTTTACAGAAAGGACTGTTGTTTCAGGATAATACTGTCTCAACACATAGGCATAGATTTTTAAACCATAATGGGTTTTGTCTAAAATTGCTTCTCTACTTATTTCCATCTTGCTTGAAATTATGGTTGTAGTAGTTCTCTTGAAGCAATTGCTCTATGTCAGCAACTTTGTAATAAAATTTACCTTTTACCTTACTGAAAGGCAACGTTCCATTGGTTCTTAAAGTTTGTAAAGTTCGTTTACTAATATGTAAAGTCTGCAATACATCTTGATTGTCAATCCACGTATCTTTTAGTACTTCTGCTCTCGATTGTCGTAACAATTCGATACGTGCTTTTAAGTCCTTAATGTCTTGTGAGAGTGCCAAGATTAAATCGATGATTTCCGTCATAACTTCACCGCTCCTTTCTTAATGAGGTAATCGGCAGCTTGCTGTTCGATTTCATCTTGAGAATCAACACGGTTACTTAATAACCATTGTTCTAATTCAACTCTGTTAAAATAAATTTTCTTACCATTCGGTTTATAATGTGGAATGGTTCCTGTACTTGTAAGTTTATATAAATGGGATTGTGATAATTCCAAAAACTTACAGGCTTCGTTAAAGCTCAATACGTTTTTTACAATAATGTTTCTGTCTAAAACGTGCTGTTCTATAATTTTGAGACGTTCTAATATTTCGTCCATAACTAATAAAATTTTAGTTTATAGTAAATGGACATCTGGCCAAATGTCATTCTTGTATTTCAAGAACAGGACAAAGGTTTAAAATTAGCTTTCCGATTTTAGTAAGAGTGTATAACAAGGGTAAGACAACAGTAAGATTTCTTACTATTCTTACTGTTTTTTATTGCAGTTGTTGAATGATTTTATCTATTTCTTCCTTTTCTTTAGGATTGTGAACTTTGTTTTTGTGAAGATTATTCGCCTTTAATAGCGTACCTGTTTTAGTAACAAATTTTCCAGAACGTTCTATTGCTGTGGGATTAAAACCATTAAAAAACGGTTTCAATTTTGTTACCAGATAACTAAACTGTGTTGTTTCGCATTGTAAATATATTTGCGATTCTGTATTTGCAAAATCTTTTGCTAATAACAGTTGGTGCAACTGTTCAACTGTTGTGCGGTTATCTAACAAATCTATTTTTAGATTTACTTGTTTAAGGACAGTTAGCAAGGTTGAGGTATCATTACTTTTATAACCAAATGAGGTTTTTGGTTTTGCTTTGGTTTTTGATTTTGTTTTAGCAGCAACTTTTTTAGTGGTGTTCTTTTCTATTAAGCTAACATCAAAAGTTTCATCATTAAAATATTTTTCTGCAATTTCAGAAATAGAGAATTTTGTATTTTCTGAAAACTGACCGTATTGCTCTTGTAGTTCAGCATACAATCTTATTACTGACACTTTTAAGTAGTTGATTATATAATTATCATCTTCACTTAAATCTTTTGTAATAGCTCTTGTATTAATATAAGTTGCAATATCATTTAAGTACTTATCATATTTATTATGCAGAATTGTAAAGCTGTATTTGTTTTCTGGTGTATTGGCGTTTTTAGGAAAATTAGTTACAAATGAAGCTATTGTTTTTTCTGTTTCATTGCATATAATTTTTTGGTAGTATTCTTTTTTCGCGTTAAAAGGCTTTTTAAAGTTTACATTAAAAACTGCGTTATTGGCTTTTGGATTCAATTTAAAATCAGACAATAAGTATTTAAAATCCTTTTCCTGTCTATTATCTCTATGTAAGCCATTGGTTATAGAAACCAAACTTGAAAATATGCTTCTTTTCATTATAAATCCAGTTGAATACGGTTAGCAGCTTCTTTCTTTTTATCATCAATTACCTTGGCATAAATCTGTGTAGTTCTCAACTCTTTATGACCTAATAACTTGGAAACAGTATAAATATCTGTTCCTAAAGTTAATTGTAAAGTTGCATAGGTATGACGCGCACAATGAAAGGTAATATTTTTAGTAATGCCTGCTTTCATCATCCATTGTTGTAATTTTAAGTTAGACCAGGCACTATAATGTAAACCATAAAATACTTTATCATCGGGCTTACCTTCTTCTTCTAATAGATTTCTTGCTTGGTCTGATATTGGTAAGGTTTCAACACCTTTAGTTTTTTTTTGTCTAAATCGGATATAATATCCCATTTCTTTAGAGTGCTGGATTTCTGACCATATTAGTTTTTCTATATCTGACCAACGTAATCCGGTTAAAGCTGAAAAAATAAAAGCACTTTTTAAAAGTGGTAACTCACATTCGGTGTTCACTGCTTTTTGTAATTCGTCAAGCGTTAAAAACTCTCGTTGAGGTTCTCCTTGCTTAAAGTACTCTACACCATTGGCTGGATTCACTTTTAAAATGCCATCTTTTACAGCTTGTTTAAGTGCTGCTGAAAATTTACCAAAATATGAATATTTTGAGTTTTGCGATAGTTGTTTACCTGCTCTACCAATTGCATCTTTATCTAAATACTCTTTAAAACGCTCAACAAAGGATTTGTCTATATCTTGAAAACTAACATCAGTTGGACAAAACTTTTTTAAATGCTTTAACATACTATTCCAATTCCCATAATTGCCAGAACTTGTATTTTTCTTTTCTGCCAAAGCTGTGATGTAAGTAATAAAACTACCCTTTAGCTTTTCAATATCTTGGAAACCATAGATGCCATTTTGAATTTCAATTTGTCGCTGTGCACAAATAGTTTCTGCAAGTTGCTTGGTTTTCTTGTTAACTTCTCTTTCGGTTTTGGTTTTAGGGTTAACCGTAAGATATAAACGTAAATATTCTGTTTTGCGTTTACCTTTATGATAGTAATCTAAATACAAACTTATTTTGTCATTCTTCTTGCGTTGTCTCAATGTTACTTTCATAGGATGCTAATTAAAAAGATTTTCTATTTGCCATCTGGCAACAATACGTTTTCTACCAAAAGGGACAGCTTTTAAACGTCCTTGTTGTATCATTCTTTGAATGGTCCATCTACTAACACCAATAAGTTGTGATGCCTCTGTAACACTTAAAAAATCTTTGTTATTTACAGCATTAGGATTTTGAGATACAACAAGCTCTTTTTGATGTTGCATATCATTTGTAAGAGTAGCTTGGATTTTTTCATTACGCTTTCTGGCTTTGTATGCTCTTTTAGCGCAAGTGTCTCCACAGTATTTAGTTACTGTTGTACGTGCTGTAAACGCATTTCCACAATGTTTACAAATTTTTGGGATGAATAAATTACTGCTCATAAATGGTGCTTTATGTAGCGTAATGGTGCAACGTGGTGCGTTATGGTGCATCATTTCGCCTATATCTTAGCCAACAGATTTGGGCAACAAATCTGTATTTAAGGCAACAGATATACAACAAATTTAGTCAAAAAAGGGAAAACAAACAACAAAAAAGAGAAGATAAAAACCCGTAAACACAACAATAACAAGGTATTAACAAGAAAAAGAAAGTGAGTTACTTCCCAATACAAAAATTAGCAAAAATGTTACCTAGTAGATCATCATTTGTGATCTCACCTGTGATCTCACCAAAATGGTACAACGCCTGACGGATATCTATGGCTAGCAAGTCGCCAGACAAGTTTGTTTCTAGGCCGTATTGTACTTTTTGAATTTCCTCAAAGGCTTTTAATAAGGCATCATAATGACGTGAGTTGGTCACTATCGTTTCATTATTTCTTAATGCGCCGGTGTTTATTAAATTCAAAAGTTGATCGGTGAGTTGCTCCACACCAAAGCCCGTTTTGGCAGAAATAGGAATTACATTAGAGGCTTGCGTTCTTAAAGCAGTTGAGATTTCACCTAAGTCGGTATCAGTAATCTGATCAATTTTATTCAACACCACAAGTAATTGCTTCTGTGGGAATTTATTTTTTACTTTTTCAATTTCTATTAGAAAGGATGAAATGGCCTCCTCACCTGCTGCTAATTGCAGACTACTGACTAAAAACATAACCACTTGGGCCTGTTCAATTTTTTCAAACGTCTTCTTAATTCCAATATTTTCCACGACATCTTTGGTCTCACGGATTCCTGCCGTATCTATAAAACGGAAACCCATTCCTCCTATTGAGATTTCGTCTTCAATGGTATCTCGCGTGGTTCCTGCTATTTCAGAAACAATAGCACGATCTTCATTTAATAAGGCGTTGAGTAAGGTCGATTTCCCCACATTAGGCTCACCAACAATAGCTACAGGAATTCCATTTTTTATCACATTCCCTACCGAAAATGAATCTATTAGTCGTTTTAACACAAAAACAATGCGCTCTATCAATTGTTTAAACTGCGTACGGTCTGCAAACTCTACATCCTCTTCAGCAAAATCAAGCTCTAACTCTATTAAAGAGGCAAAATTTAAAAGTTCTTCACGAAGCTTTGCAATTTCCGAAGAAAAACCACCACGCATTTGCTGCATAGCGATTTGGTGTGAAGCTTCGTTATCACTAGAAATTAAATCGGCAACAGCTTCAGCTTGACTTAAATCTAACTTCCCGTTTAAAAAGGCTCTTAATGTAAATTCACCTGCAGTCGCCATGCGGCAACCTTTTCTTAAAAAGAGTTGTATAATTTCTTGTTGAATATAAGAAGAGCCGTGGCAAGATATTTCTACAACATCTTCACCGGTATAAGAATTAGGGTTTTTAAAAAGGGATAACAATACTTCATCTATCGTCTTTTCACCATCCACAATATGGCCCAAATGAATGGTATGTGTGGCTTGTGCCTTTAGATCTTTACCAGAAACCGACTTAAACTGATTTGAGGCCAAGGTTAAGGCTTCAGGTCCAGACAAGCGTATTACCGCAATGGCACCACTACCCGATGGGGTTGCTAAGGCTACAATAGTATCGTTATGCATATTCTTAATTCTTTGCTACAAAAGTATTGTAAATTATGGGATTGGTTAAATATTATCATCATCAACTTCAGAGATCTGTTTTTAAGGTTTGCTATTACAGCTTTGTTTTTATATTTGTAACACCTTAAAACGACCAGCCTAAAAACAGTTCCAACATGAAAAAAATCTTAACCCTCACACTCATTAGTTTACTTTTTGTCGCTTGTAAAACAGAGCCCAAAAGAACGGATTACCTTATTGATGCTACTGCAAAAGGGGTTTACAACGGAGTGCGTGCCTACCTGAAAATCAAACAGCAAAACGGTCGCTCTAGAGTTATTGATACCGCCATTGTTGTGGATGAAAAATTTTCGTTTACGGGTAAAGTTATGACGCCTTCCTTATCGTTAATTTCTATTAATTCGGTGAAAGGTGATCTGAATTTTATGTTAGAAAATAAACATATCACTGTTGAAGTTAATAAGGATGATATCGCTGCGTCTGTTGTCACGGGTTCTGAATCTCATGCCGATTATAAAGCGTACCAAAAACAAATATTAGAACTCGTAGAAGAGGCAAAACAGTTGAAACAACAACTCCGAGACAAATCTATCAGAGATTCTATTTCTAAACTTTATGCTGTGGCCCAACAAAAACGTGCTGAAGCTCCATTAAAATTTATAGAAAATCATAGCTCTAGTTTTTATAGTCTCTCCTTAATAGAACAAGGCATCGGAAAAAACAATGTAGATATTGAACGCTATATGGCAGCTTATAAGCTTTTAGATTCTGAAATTAAAAACTCTCCAAAAGGCGTTTCTGTTAAAATAGGTCTCGATAAATTAATGGCCGACTTTTTAAAAACAGCCCAAGTTAATGTTGGAAAAATTGCACCAAATTTTGAAGCGCCCAATCCAGACGGTAAAATGGTGAGCTTAGAAGAGGTCAAAGGAAAAGTAACAATCATCGATTTTTGGGCATCTTGGTGTGCCCCTTGTCGTCGTGAAAACCCTAATGTGGTTAACGTATATAATAAATACCACAGTCAAGGTTTAGAAATTATAGGCGTTTCCTTAGATGGTTCTAGAAACCAAAGAGATCCTAAAAAGGCTTGGATGACCGCTGTAAAACAAGATCAATTAACTTGGACACATGTTTCTAGTCTTAAGTATTTTCAAGATCCTGTGGCGCAACTTTATAATATTAATGCTATACCAGCTACTTTTATTCTAGATAAACACGGTAGAATTGCTGCTAAAAACCTCAGAGGAAAAGCCCTAGAGCTCAAAGTTCAAGAACTTTTAAAATTATAAGCGCCATAAAACGCCATTAAAAAAAAGCTTAATAGTCCCAAACTATTAAGCTTTTTTTTGCTCTAAATGACCGCTACTAAAACGGCTTTTAGAGATCTAAAAATTTCAATATAAAAGCTTTTTAATGAAGTTTTCCTGTTTTATATAACACAAAAAGGATTAGAATAGGAATGGCTAAAATCCCGATATGCAATAATTCCGTTTGAAACAAGCTGGGCATCATAATTAAGGTGACCGCATAACCACCAATAGCGCCTCCAAAATGGGCATCGTGACCAATATTCCCAATTCTATTTTTCATACCGTAAATGGAATACAACAAATAACCAATTCCAAAAATATATCCAGGAATAGGAATCGGTACAAAAAACATATACAAACTCATTTCAGGACGTAATAAAATAGCAGCGTATAAAATTCCAGTCACCGCACCACTAGCTCCTATAGCACTGTACCAATCTTCATCTTTATGAAAATATAAGGACAAGAGATTTCCAAAAATAAGACTGGCAATGTAAATAATAACAAATTTAATCGCCCCTAATTCTGAAATTACAGCGCCTGCAAACATGTATAAGGTAAACATATTAAAGAGCAAGTGCGTCAAATCGGCATGTAAAAACCCCGAACTGATCATTCTTATTTGATCGCCTCTTTTTATGCTTCCTACATTAAATTTATACTGTTCAAAAAACAAACGATCTCCAAAACCTTTATAAGAAATCAGGGCATTTGCCGCAATAATTACAAGGGTTACAATACTTAAATTATACATAAATTCTAAATCTTATAAATCAAATATAATATATTTGCGCTTCAACCCTAACATTGTTTAATGCAACTTATTGCTTACATCATAATCTATCCGATTCTTTGGTTAATTTCTATATTACCTTTTAGATTACTCTATGGACTTTCAGACGTGATTTACTTTTTCGTTTACCGTGTTGTAGGATACCGTAGGAAAACAGTACAAGACAATTTAAGGTTAGTGTTTCCAGATAAATCGGAACAAGACATCGCTACAATAACAAGTCAATTTTACCACCACTTTTGTGATATGATGGTTGAAGCTATTAAATCTTTAACCATTACGGAAGCACAGATGAAAAAACGCTTTAAATTCACCAATGTAGAGCTCATTAATGATTTAGAAGCTAAACAACGTAGCATTATTTTAATGTGTGCTCATTACGGAAGCTGGGAGTGGATTTTTATTTTACAAAAACATGTAAAACATAAAGGGTATGCGGTCTATAAGCGACTTGCTAATAAGTATTTTGATCGATTAGTAAAACGTATACGAGCAAAATATAACTCTCACCTCATCACCACTAAAGAAACCTACAAAGTGCTTTTCGATTCTAAACGAAAAGGCGAGCTCACCATTAATGGTTTTGTTTCTGACCAATCGCCAAAAGCCAGGAAAGCTTTTCATTGGAATGAATTTATGGGCATAAAAGTACCGATGTATACGGGTGCTGAAATGCTTGCTAAACGATTGGATATGGCAGTGGTCTTTTTTAGTGTGAAACGCATAAAGCGTGGGTATTACGAAACCACTTTTACCACGATTACCGAAGCACCTAAAACCTTTGATGATTATGAAATTACAGATTTGTTCTTCAAAATGGTAGAAGAACAAATTAAAGAAGCCCCACAATATTATCTTTGGACACATAAACGCTGGAAACACCGCGATAAGATTCCTGTGGAATTTCAATAAGGAAATCTTACTCGTTTCTAATGCTCTTAGACGAATGAATACGGCTTATAAAGTCTCAGACCCTCACATTCTTCAAAAAAGACATTTAATAGCTTCCTATAAACCGTTAGTATCAGTAAAAATATATTGGACTAATTTTGGGCTAAACGCACCGTTTATTTAGCAAAAACACCCTAAACCAAAGTTTCACTTAAAGCTTAGGGTAGTAACGCTATATAATTCATTATAAATCAAACCAAGCATCAATATTTGTAGAGGCACAAGCCACATCGGCTACTGATTTATGAATAAACTCATTGTTAGATTTTGAGTATTCATAATCCTTTGACCATTCTTCATGTTGCTCAGCTAAAGCTATGATGCTTTCACAAACATAGTTGATTTCTGCATTTGTGGTTGTTGGGTGAATAGACATACGGATCCATCCTGGCTTACGTACTAATTCGCCTATTGAAATTTCATTGGTTAGCTCATGCGACATTTGCTGATCTACATGTAATAAGAAATGCCCATAGGTCCCTGCACAACTACAGCCACCACGTGTTTGTATACCAAAACGATCGTTTAATATCTTAACGGCAAGATTAAAATGCAAGTCATCAATATAAAAAGAAATAACGCCCAAGCGCTCTTTATGCTGACCGGCTAGAATGTTAATATTGGAAATCCCTTCTAACTTATCAAAGATAATATCCACCAATTCACGTTCGCGTTTCAGAATATTTTCTACTCCCATTTGTTCTTTTAAACGAATAGAAAGCGCTGTTTTTATGGTTTGTAAAAAACCTGGAGTACCACCGTCTTCACGGTCTTCAATATTGTCTATGTATTTATGCTCACCCCAAGGATTGGTCCAGCTTACCGTACCTCCACCAGGACAATCTGGCACCATATTTTTATACAGTTTTTTATTAAAGACTAAAACCCCAGAGGTTCCAGGGCCTCCTAAAAATTTATGAGGAGAAAAGAATACGGCATCTAATTGAGCTTCGCGATCTTCTGGATGCATATCCATAGTCACATAAGGTGCTGAACAGGCAAAATCCACAAAACAAACCCCACCATGTTGGTGCATTAATTTTGCGACATCGTGATGTGGAATTTGAATCCCAGTAACATTAGAGCCACCAACAATAGACGCTATTTTAATGGTACAGTCTTTATACTGCTCTAACAAGGTTTCTAAATTCTTCAAACAAAACAAACCTTCCTCATTCGGCGGAACCACCTCTACTTTTGCTACGGTCTCTAACCATGTCGTTTGATTAGAATGGTGCTCCATATGCGAAATAAAAACGACAGGTCGCATTTCATCTGGAATATTGGTATAACTCTTTAAGTTTTCAGGTACTTTTAAACCTAAAATTCTCTGAAACTTATTAATTACACCAGTCATTCCGTTTCCAGAACAGATTAAAATATCATCAGCATTGGCATTAACATGGTCTTTAATAATATGCCTTGCTTTGTGGTATGCTTTAGTCATTGCCGTCCCCGAAACCGTAGTTTCGGTATGGGTATTAGCAACAAAGGGACCAAATTCATTACATAATTTTTCTTCAATAGGGCGGTATAAACGTCCTGAAGCCGTCCAATCTGTATAAATTATTTTTTGCTCACCATAAGGCGAGTTAAACATTTGATCTTGCCCAATGATATGCGCTCTAAACTGACCAAAGTAAGATTCTAATGCTGTGGCTTCTTCTGTATGTGTTTCTAAAATCATCATTCTATCATTTCAACAATTAAAATCGCTCTTAATTGTTATAATTACTTCCGCTTTTGTTATGCTTCAGTGCTAACTCTGACTAGAGATTAGCAATCGTTTTAATTTCTGCTATAAAACGATCAGCTAAGGTATCTGCAGCCTCTTGGGTTGGCGCTTCCGTATAAATTCTAATAATAGGCTCAGTATTACTTTTACGTAAATGCACCCAACTGTCTGCAAAATCAATTTTAACCCCGTCAATGGTGGTTAGCTTTTCATGACTGTAGTTAGCTTCCATCGTTTTTAAAATACCGTCCACATCTAAACCTGGCGTTAACTGAATTTTTTTCTTACTCATAAAGTAATTTGGGTATGACGCACGCAAAGCACTCACGGTCATTTCCTTTTCTGCTAACAAACTTAAAAATAGTGCTACCCCGACTAAAGCATCACGTCCGTAATGTGAATCTGGATAAATAATTCCACCGTTACCTTCACCTCCAATAACTACATTGTTCTTTTTCATTAAGGTCACTACATTAACTTCACCAACGGCACTCGCTTCATAAGTTCCTCCATGTTTTTCAGTCACATCGCGTAAGGCTCTTGTAGAACTCATGTTACTTACTGTATTTCCTGGAGTTTTACTCAGTACATAATCGGCACAAGCCACCAAGGTATATTCCTCACCAAACATCTCTCCGGTTTCATCCATAAAAGCCAAACGATCCACATCAGGATCTACCACAATACCAAAATCGGCACGTTCTTTAACCACGGCTTTAGCTAAGTCTCCTAAATGTTCCTTTAAAGGTTCTGGGTTATGAGGAAAATGCCCTGTAGGATCACAATATAATTTTACAGGTTCAACTCCCAAACGTTCTAATAATAAAGGAATGGCAATACCTCCTGTAGAGTTTACACCATCAACAACCACTTTAAAATTAGCAGCTTCAATGGCTTTTTTATTGACTAAAGGTAATTTTAAAACTTCATCAATGTGTAAATCGATATAAGCATCATTCACGGTAATTTTCCCTAAATCGTCCACTTCTGAAAATTCCATAGCGTTAGAGTCGGCTATATTTAAAATTTTCTCACCTTCTTCACCGTTTAAAAACTCGCCTTTAGCATTCAATAATTTTAAGGCATTCCATTGTTTAGGGTTATGACTCGCAGTTAAAATAATACCTCCATCCGCATGTTCCATAGGCACCGCTATTTCAACAGTTGGTGTTGTAGACAAACCTAAATCAACCACATGAATTCCTAGGCCTACCAAGGTATGCATTACTAAATTCTGAATCATTTCACCAGAAATACGTGCATCGCGACCAACAACAACTCTATAATTGTCTTTACGACGTTGTTGCTTTATCCACGTTCCATAAGCTGCAGCAAATTTAACCGCATCTATAGGGGTTAAATTTTCATCAACTGCACCACCAATAGTACCACGAATTCCAGAAATCGATTTTATTAAAGTCATAAAAAAATAGTTTTGTACAAATATAAAGAGATATCCCGTTTTTCACCATTATGTTATTATGAATTTGTAATTTCGAAATATGAACTTTTTAGCCCATATCTACCTCTCAGGAAACCGAAAATACCTTGCCATCGGAAATTTTGTTGCCGATGGAGTTAGAGGCAAAGCCTACCAATCTTATCCTGAAAAGATTCAGGCTGGAATTCTACTGCACCGTCAAATTGATACCTATACGGATGCACATCCTATTTTTAGGCAATGTACAAAACGGTTACATAAAGGCTATGGGCATTATAGTGGTGTGATTATAGATATCTTTTTTGATCATTTTCTGGCTAAAAATTGGGCCTCCTACTCTTCCATTCCCTTAGAGCTTTATGTGGCCAATTTCTATGACGATCTCATGGAAAATATCACTATTTTACCTCCACGATTTCAAACGCTTACTCCTCTAATGATTAAGGACAACTGGTTATTAAGTTACGCCTCTATTGAAGGGATCCAAAAGGTTTTAAATGGGATGAACAAACGCACTAAAGGCTTATCTAAAATGAATGAAGCCACCAAAGAACTTCAATTATTTTATGATGAATTTGAACAGGATTTCACCCTTTTTTTTGAAGATTTAATGGATTTCAGTACTGTTAAACGTTTAGAAATAGAACAAGCCTTTCAAATTTCTTAAGGGTTCCCATTTCTTCAGCTTTCGCTTTATTCTACACGATTCCACACCACAATAATCTCATTTTATTCCTATTACAGGCTATAAGACACAAGATCACTTAAACCGACTATAAGTTTTTTTAGGCTGATTTCCTATATCATAGCGGGTGATATTGTATATTTAGATGTTCCAAAATGCAACCTCAACTTAGCACTCTAAAAAATACAGCCGTATGAAATTCTTTATGCTCTCTTCCGCTATGCTCTACTCATTTTTAATGTTCGCGCAAGGCACACAATTATTAAGACAACCCACCATGCATGGCAACGATGTGGTCTTTGTTTACGCTAACGATTTATGGAAAGCTTCAGTCAGTGGAGGAACAGCCCTTAGGTTAACTAGTGGTGAAGGCTACGAGTCTAATCCGCATTACTCAAACGACGGCAGCCAAATTGCTTTTACAGCAGAATATGATGGTAATGTTGATGTCTATGTTATTCCTTCGGAAGGAGGAGAACCAAAACGCTTAACGTTTCATCCTGAAGGCGACTACGTTCAAGGTTGGACTCCAAACGGAGCCGTTTTATTTCGTTCTAGTCGTGAGCGTCAGCCCACTATGACGAGTAAATTCTTTACGGTTTCTACTCAAGGAGGATTACCTGTAGCCCTCGATATTCCAAGAGCGGCCTATGGCGAATTATCACCCGATGGTCAGTATTTAGCTTATACTCCAATTACAGGTTGGGATGCAGAATGGCGTAATTATCGCGGTGGACAAGCCATGCCAATTTGGGTGGTGGATTTAAAAACGAAAGCCTTAACTAGAACCTCACAACCTACAAAAGAGCGGCATTTAGATCCGGTGTGGTTAGAAGGTCTGGTCTATTTTATGTCTGAGCGCGATTACACCATGAATATCTGGTCTTTTAATCCCGTAACTAAGGAAGAAAAACAAATCACCTTTCATAAAAAATTCGACGTTAAAAGTTTAGATGCTAGCCAAAACCAATTGGTTTATGAGCAAGGCGGTTATCTTCATATTTTCAATCCAACTTCAGGAAAAAGCAACACCTTAAATATTGAGGTTAAGGCCGATTTAAATTTCTACAGAACCAAATGGGAAACCGTAACAGCCCCGCAATTAAGTCATCCTAACTTATCGCCAAACGGCCAACGTGCTATTTTTGAACATCGCGGGGAAATTTTTACGGTTCCTAAAAAGAATGGCAGTTGGATAAACCTTACCAAATCGCCTGGTGTGGCAGACCGAAATCCGATTTGGTCTCCTAAAGGCGATAAAATTGCTTGGTTTTCTGATAAGAGTGGCGAATATCAATTAATGATTGCGGATCAAAATGGGCAAAACATAGAGGAAATTCCATTACCAAATCCTACCTTTTATTTTAAGCCCGACTGGTCACCAGACGGAAAACATTTAGCTTACACCGATACGCATTACAATATTTGGGTTCTTAATTTAGAGACTAAAAAAGCGAAAATTGTAGCCACAGATCGTTATGCTCATCCTAATAGAACGATGAATCCGGTATGGTCACCAGACAGTCAATGGATTGCGTTTTCTAAACAAACCGAAAGTCATTTTAAAGCCCTTTTTGCGTATAACATTAGCAATAAAAAAACCATTCAGCTTACAGATCCTTTAGCCGATGCCATTAGTCCTGTTTGGGATGTTTCTGGAAAATACCTGTACACACTAGCGAGCACCAACTACGGATTGCAGTCCGGTTGGTTAGATATGAGTAACTACGATGCTGCAGCCACATTAACGCGGCACTTATATGCCATTGTTTTAAATGCTGAAGATAAAGCTCCTAATCTTCCACAACGGGATATGGAAACCGAAGCTCACAAGACAGAAGAACAACAAAAAGACCAATCTAAAGCGGAAGACGACAAATACATCCCAACCGTGACTATTACAGAAGAAGGGATTTTAGATCGTGCTGTAGCGCTCAACTTACCGGCTAGAAATTATACCGAACTTATAAAAGGGCCTAAAAACACGGTCTTTATTGCTGAAGCGATTCAGAATGAAGAAGGCCTTAAAATCTATAGTTATAATATAGAGCAACAAGAAAAAACGGACTATGCCGATGGCGTTGTTCAAATGATAACTTCTGAAGATCGTCAGTCTACACTATTGTTAAAAAAAGGCAGCTGGTTGTTATCAGATTCAAAAACAACCCCAAACCCTGCAAAAGATCAACTAGCCACAACCTTAAAAATAAAAATAGATCCTAAAGCGGAAGCCCACCAAATTTTTAAAGAAGGTTGGAGATTTATGCGCGATTTTCTCTATGTAGATAATGTACACGGTGCGCCTTGGGATAAAATTTACAAATGGTATGCCCCTTGGATATCTCATGTAAGACACCGTACCGACCTCAACTACGTGGTTGATATTATGAGTGGTGAAGTTGCTATTGGCCATTCTTATGTGTATGGAGGAGATTTCCCTGATTTAGATCGTGTTCCTGTAGGCTTATTGGGTTGTGATTTCATTTTAGACAAGGGCTATTATAAAATTTCTAAACGCTTTTCTGGTGAACGTTGGAATCCCGATATTAAAGCCCCATTGGCACAGCCTGGACTTCAGATTCAAGAAGGCGATTATATTTTAAAAATTAATGGCGTTCCGCTAAACCAAACTGTAAATCCATATCAGTTATTAGAACAAACCGCGGGTCGTGAAATAACCATAACCGTAAATTCTAAACCTTCATTAAAGGATGCCAAAACCCTGTTGGTAAAACCGGTTGCTAATGAAGGCGCTTTAAGGACGACAGCGTGGATTGAAAATAACCGAAGAATTGTCGATGAGCGTTCTAACGGGAAATTAGCTTACGTTTATATCCCCAATACAGGTAAAGAAGGCTTTGAGGCCTTTAACCGCTACTACTTCTCACAGCAAAATAAAAAAGGAGTTATTATTGATGAACGTAATAATGGCGGGGGCTCAGCAGCAGACTATATGATGGACATTATGTCTCGAGAACTTTATGGTTATTTCAACAGTAAAGCCAACGACAGAAGACCATGGACCTCTCCTATTGCCGGAATTTGGGGCCCAAAAGTGATGCTCATAAACGAACGTTCTGGATCTGGAGGCGATTTATTACCTTATATGTTTAAGATGAAAAACATAGGCCCTTTGATAGGAACCCGCACTTGGGGTGGACTTGTAGGCACTTGGGATACCCCACCGTTTATTGATGGTGGTGGCATGGTGGCGCCGCGTGGTGGTTTTTACGATGTGGATGGAAAATGGGCTGTAGAAGGTGAAGGTGTTGCGCCAGATATTGAAGTTATTCAAGATCCAAAACAAACTTCTAAAGGCACAGACCCACAACTTGAACGTGCTATTGAAGAAGCCCTAAACTTATTAAAAACACAGGAATTTGAATTACAACCAGAACCTAAAGCGCCCGTACGCTGGAAACGCCCAGAAGGTTACGATGCTGACCATTAAATAACAGTTAAAAATAGCACGGTTTACGGCGACTGTAGGCTGAATTAAATATAGTAACTTTGCAACCCTAACCAATACAACAAACGTGGCATTACCATCTCAGCTTAAAAAGATTTTTAAAATTATTGGAGGTATTATTATATTCTTCACCCTTCCTACTCTACTCCTTTATGGTTTTGTGTATTTTAAATATAACGAACCCCTACCAACAGGTGTAGAAGGAAAAAAAGCCGATGAATTGGCCTACAACATGCTTTCAGCATTAAATGATGTTGCCTATAAAAATACCGATTATTTAGAATGGAGTTTTAGTGGAAGACATCATTATAAATGGTATAAAACCCAACAAAATTGCGAAGTCAGTTGGGACAAGATCACGGTTATTTTAGATTTAAAAAATCATGATAATTCATCAGTCTTTGTTGCCGGTGAAGCGTATAACGGTATTGAAAAACACGATTACATCCATAAGGCAGAGGGTTATTTTAATAATGATTCGTTTTGGTTAGTGGCCCCGTATAAAGTATTTGACTCAGGCGTTAAGCGCAGCATTGTAACTACTAAAGACAACAAAGAAGCCTTACTCGTTACCTATACGTCAGGAGGCTCTACACCAGGCGACTCCTATTTATGGCATTTAGATGACACGTACAAACCTGTTAGCTTTCAAATGTGGGTCGATATTTTACCCATAAAAGGTTTAGAAGCCAGTTGGAGCGATTGGACAGAAACCGAAAGTGCTGCCCAACTTCCTACATTCCATAAATTACTCATTTTAGGAATAGAACTGACCGATATTAAAGGCTTAAAATTATAAGATCTACAAGGCATTAATTCTGAAGTTAATCAACTGTTTTTCATTGCTAAAAAGCCTTCTTATCGCAATAAAAATAAGACTAAAAAAAAGTAATATTTCCCTATCGAAATATTGCTTTTTTTATTTCAGAATATTGAAGCTTGATACATATGAATTCAAGCCCTATTAAAAAGCGTAGGTACTGAGGCTTTTTTCAGCTAAAAAACTAGATGGATTCCTCCAAAATTAAAGCGTAATTTTCAGTAAAAAAGAAGCGCTAACATTCAGATTTACAACCTTTAATAACGCCCCTCCCAAAAAATGTTAATAATTACAAAAAACACTAAATAAGGCGTAAAAATCTTGCTATTTTTGCCAATATCAACAATTTAAACCTTATTAATTATGAAAAAACTACTTTTTACACTTTTATCTTTAGGTCTATTTATAACAGGATTTGCACAAAACACACCACAAATTGGTGATAATCTAATGGTTAAGTCGCCTGCTTCACAAAGTTACAAGCACATCGATTTTCCGAAAGCCAATATCCTTATAAAAAGAGGTGTTGTAACACGCTATAAATCTGTAGAAAATGAGGCCGTAGTTATTGACAAAATAGAGACTAAAAATGATGGTAGTGTAACGGTGACTTTAAAGAAAAAAGATGGTTCTAAATTCTTTGGATTCTTAGACCATGTAGAAGCTGATTATTCTAAAGCGATTGACGCTGGAGAACTGATGGCAGCTTTATAATAAAACAACATATTTTAAACCAAAAAAACTTAGTCTATTCGACTAAGTTTTTTTGGTTTAATAAAGTGCTTCAAGAAGAACTTTAAACTAAATTAAACGTAAATCTTACATTTTACGCCTTCTATACTTCTACTCTATTGTTTTACAACTCTAAAACTATGTTGTCCTTCTTCAGAAAACAATTTTACAATATAAACACCAGAAGTAAATTCAGATAAATCTAATTGTAATTGAGAAGCTTCTATATTTTTACGCAAAACCTCTTGCCCAACAATATTGTAAACTGTTACACCTGTTAAATCAGATCTGTAATCGATGTTTAAAACGTCCTTTGTAGGATTAGGATAAACAGCTAAAGCATTACGCTCAAAAGTCTCAGTACTTAATGTGGCTAAATTCAATGTAAAATCTAATGCTTGACCGAAGCCTGATTGAAGAGAAAATCCACCAACGTTAAATTTTATACCACATGGATCAATCACCGCCGGAGAAACGTCATCCCTATATGTTTTAGTAATTCTAATACGTGTTTCACCTAAAACAGCATCAGTTGGCACTGTAATATCTAAAGACACAGATTCATCATCGGTACCATCGGTATCAAATAGAGTTCCTACGGCGTAAACCTCACCATCATCATCTAAAATATCATTCTGATTCCAATCTATAAAAGCAACAATATCAGCTTCAAATGCTCCTACTGTATTTCCTTTTACTTCAATAGTGTAAATTTCCCCAAGAGACAGGCTAGCCACACTAGACGTTGCATCTATTAAAACAGAACTAACATCTGTATTTACGAAGTTAACATCTGCAAAGCTTACCATTGAAATTTCCTCTACAGACACATCTTCTTCATCTGCAATCTCGCAATATGGAGCTGGAAAGGTTTGAGCTTGTAAGCCTAAAGCTATGAATAATAGGGCTGCTGATAAAGTAATTTTCTTCATATGTTATTAAATTAAAAGGTTAACTAGCAATTTATGCTAAAAAAAAATCACTTCTTCAAACTACACCTCTTTTAACACAAACAAATATTTTAACAGATAAATTAACAAAAACACAAAACTCTCGTCACTACAATAAAAAAATCACAACCATAAGCTAGAATTAAAACTTTAACCTAAATAGATTTTACTTCTTTTTTCGCTTCGGTTTTTCGTCCTTTAGTTTTACATAAATTAATTTAGACCGCCCTCTTGAATCTTCACGACGTTCAATTTCAAAATCGGGAATAGAATTAATTAATGGTGTTAATTTTTGAAAACCATAGTTTCTTGAATCAAAATTAGGCTGTTTCTTCTGCAGTAAACTCCCCACATCACCTAAAAAGGCCCAACCGTCATCATCAGCAACATCATCAATTGTGGTGGCAATGAAGTTAATTTCTTTTTGCGTTATAGTATCGTAATCATTTTTCGGTGAGGTTGGTGCTGTACTTGATTCTGAAGGACGTTCTTCACGCTGATTTTTTAGAATTTCAATGTATATAAACTTATCACAAGCCACTATAAACGGATTTGGCGTTTTCTTTTCGCCAATACCGTAAACTGCCATACCGGCTTCACGCAAACGTGTTGCTAATCGTGTAAAATCACTATCACTAGACACCAAGCAAAACCCGTCTACTTTTTCAGAATATAAAATATCCATAGCGTCAATAATCATTGCGGAGTCGGTTGCATTTTTCCCTGTGGTATAGCCATATTGCTGAATAGGTGTAATGGCATTTTCTAAAAGGACATTTTTCCATTTTGAAAGGTGGGGCTTGGTCCAATCCCCATAGATGCGCTTAATTGTAGGGTTTCCGTATTTGGCAATTTCTTCCATCATCTCTTTTACATAAGCCGACGGAATATTATCTCCATCAATGAGTACGGCTAATTTTATATCCATAAGTATTCTTTTCTAATTTTAAATTGTACCTAAAGATAAGGGCTTTCAAACAAAATAGACGCTGCAATTGGTTTTGATTTTAACTCATACGCATTGGAAGACCTAATGTTTGTTTTATTCTGAAGATATTATTGCGGACTTTACCAGTAAAAATTAAAGCCCTAGCCCAAATAAGAAAAGCGAGGTTTATAGTTAAAGCATAAAAAAATGTTCATAAAAACCACATGACGAAATGGTAATAGAACAATTCTTTTTTAGCTGAATTTATGGCATGCTTAAGCCCTCTAAATCAAAATTTAGGGGTGCTTAATAGGTTTTAACACTACAACTAAAGTCTTAAATAAACAGAAACATGTCTTCATCATTAGAACTTGTATCTGTGTCTAAAGTATTAAATTCATCAAAAGGGTCGATAGTGTTTTCGTCTTCTGAAATTGGACTTGTTTTGTGTAGCCGGTTTTTAAATTCTTGTAGTAGTTTCATAACGCGTCATAGATTTATTTTAAATATACGACTTGAACGATATTTTGGATGTCCAAAAACACTATAATAATTGCAAAATCAGATATTTAGCATTCTATTAACGTTTAAGTGTCAATAAAGAAACATTAGACGCCTTATAAACTGAAAATTTCATCCTGATTCACTTCCGACCGCCTCCATAAAATCATGAATAGATCTCTATATTATTTACAATTGATGTACAACTTTTACGCCTTCAGATTAAAAAAACAGAATCCTAATCTCTGTATCTAAGCCTCTTAATTTTGAAGAATCCCTATTCAAATCCATCTCATATGTCATCTAAAACTGCATTAGGCTTACTATGTAATGACAAAACAAATTACACCGAAGCTTCAGTGGCTTGAAGTCCTGTATTGGGATCAACTTTTTTCCAAATCAGTTCACTGTTCAGCATAAAACTCCCGATATGGTTAAAATTACAGTCTTGCGGAGCGATGATGGATAAAAAGGCCTGTTCTTTTTTATCGCGATACAAGTGGTAAGTTTCTCCCACCAACGGTTCAAAAGTGTAGCGCGAATTATAAACGAGCGTATTGTACTCCAGCACTTCCATCATTTTATCGTACTCCGCCTTTAGCTCGAGATAGCGCGCTTGAATTTGTTTATTTGCCTTATTGATATTTCTCGTTTTCCAAGTAGAATTATCGCTAACTTTTATAGAAGGAGCGCCTACATTAGTCGCATAAGGTTTTAAGGCCGCATCATACTTCTGGGTCTCTTCGTTAAAAACAACTTGATCGGGTTTCTTGGCTTTAGACATCGCTTTCTCTCTTTTTACAAAGATAAAACGACTTTAAGCCCATTAAAATGAAAAGGCTGTATTTTTTTATTTAATTTAGAACCATAATTAAATCACCTGAATGAATTTCACTAAAAAAATAGGCCCTTTAAACCTCTTTATGTTAGCACTTTGTTTGTTAATTATTGTGGTGGCCGAATACTTATTTCTTAGAGGCGATGAGCTACATGCCATCTTTATAGGCCTGTGGGCCCCTACCATACTCGGATTAGTCATCTTTATAAAACAAATATTCAATGGAGGCAAATGATATAATTTTCTCGTTTTCAATATTTGTTTCGGTATGTGTAGTGATATGGGCTGTATTACTTATCCGTGCTTACAATAAAATTGATCGTAAGGATTAAAACGTCTTTACCATACAACGACTTTAAACAAAAAAATGTGGGACCTCCACGAGCTACCACATTTTAATTCACTTTTTAAAACTTTTACCGCTAAAAGTATCGGTCTAAGAACGTCCTTAGATCATCTTGAAATCTAAAAACAATTCGCCTTCAATAGAAGCTTGCAAATGATCGCCTTTTTCAACAAATCCTGCACCACTCGCTGGAGTTCCTGTGAAAACAAGATCACCTTCTTCTAGGGTCATAAACGAAGAAACATAAGCAATGATTTCAGCAAAACTATAGATCATAAGTCCGGTGGTTCCTACTTGCTTTTGTTCACCATTAATTTTTAGATCGAAATTAATAGCTTTAAGATCGGTAAAATTAGATACAGGTTGAAATGCAGATACAGGCGAGGCGCCATCAAAACCTTTAGCTAAAGCCCATGGGCCTTTATTCTCCCTACTGGCACTCAGTACATCCTTTGCCGTATAATCAATCCCCACAGCCAATTCAGAAATATAAGATTCTGCGGCATCTAAAGTAATGTCTTTCCCTCGTTTTCCTATTTTAGCCACTAACTCTACTTCATAAGCTAATTGGTTGGTGATTTTAGGAAAATCGATATCGGAATTACCGGTAACTAAACTAGAATCTGGTTTCGTAAATATTGTTTGTGCTCCTGTTTTTATAGCACTAATTTCTGATATGCTGTTGACATAGTTTTTGCCAATACCTATTATTTTCATACGGTTTTATCTTTCAAAATTAATTAAGACTAAAGATATTAAAAGCCTTTGTAATTTTGACTAAAAAATAAGCCCGCTATTAAAATTTATTTTTAACCCCATTAAAACACAAAACCTTATTACTCATCGGGTTTTAAGAAAAATGGTATCGTGACCTCATTTACCTCTAATGCGTTGTCATAGCATCCCAAGCGACACCTATCCTTTATAATTTTCCTCTCATTTAGAGATGAATGACTAAAACCTTCACACGACTTTAACACAGTAAATTGCTATAATTCCCTTCGATACAATTCCGTAGGATTAAAATAAGATTAATTTTGACGGCTAATTCTTTAATGTTAGTCGCACGTTCATGGAAAAGACCAATACAAACCGCTGGAAAAAAATTCTGAAATGGAGTTTTATAGTATTAGGATTGCTTATCATTAGCCTTTTTGCTATTCCTTCATTATTTAATGATGTTATTTCTAATGAAATAAAAAAAGGGATTAACAGCAATTTGAGTACCGAACTTCAGTTTAAAGACTCTAACATTTCATTTTTTAATCACTTTCCTTCCCTAACCTTTTCATTTGAAGATGTCAATTTAGCCAGTGCTAAACCTTTTGAACAAGACACCTTGATTAATGCTAAGGAATTAGGATTTGGCGTCAATGTGTTTAAACTCATTTTTTCAGATAAAGTGGTCATTACTGAAACCTACCTTACCGATAGTAATATCTATTTGATTAAAGATGCCTTTGGAAGAAGCAATTATGACATCTATAAAACTACAGATACAACTGCCGTTGCAAAAGATACAACGGCGTCTGATTTAAATCTCAACCTGAGACGTCTTAAACTTGAAAATGCATCGATTCACTATATTGATAATGACAACGGATTAACCTTTAGTTCTAACGGACTTAATTATAATGGCCGTGGCGGTATTGTAGATGGCAAATTAGAATTGGGATCTCGATTGGATATCAATAGTGTTAATATCACCTTTAATCATACCGATTATTTGAGCGGTAAAAAAATAGAAGCCAAAGCCTTTACCATCTACGACACCGAAAACTTATCGGTAGCTTTAGATAAAAATTCCATCTCACTCAATGATTTAAAAGTGAATTTCAACGGAAACCTCGATGTTTTTGACAACGGAATTGCCTACAACCTACACTTCAAAACTGAAGATGGCTCATTAGAAAAAGTAATGAGTGCCTTACCTCCAAAATATTCAGATTGGTCTAAAGCAGTAACGCTTAAAGGCGATTTAGACGCTACATTTAACCTAGCAGGGTATTCGGGTACGGTTCCAGAAGCCTCAGCTGTAGATAAAATGGAAGTAGATGTGACTGTTGCTAACGGTACCATAAAACACGATAATGCTCCTCAAGCCTTGGAAGATTTACAACTAAAATTTAATGGCGATATCACCAATGACAATATTAATTTTAAAGTGGACCACCTAGATTTTACGTTAAATAACGAACGTACTCAAGGAGATCTCATCATCAATGGAACATCGGACTCTCTGTATGTAAAATCGGCTATTCAATCGCATCTCAACCTCGATATCCTTAATGAAACTTTAAATTTACCAGACCTTAAATTTAATGGTATCTTAGTTACAGACATTACTACTGATGGGGTTTACAAGCCATTGAGCTCAAAACTCCCAAAGACCAAAGGAGCTTTTAAATTAACCTCGGGCTTATTACAGACCTCGGGACACCCTGAACCTATTAGAGATATTGAATTAGATGCTCTTATAGAAAATACAGGTGAAACCTATGAAGCGTCTACTTTAACTATCAATACCTTAAATTTTAGTTTCCTAGGAAACCAATTTACAAGCACGGCTTTCCTCAAAAATTTTGACCAACCCGAATACGACATTACAAGTAAAGGCGCTATTGATTTTACGGCCTTAAATGATGTTATTGACTTACCCTTAGTCATTACAAACGGCCAACTTACCGCAGACATGCATTTAAAAGGACAACTTAATAACGCACAAGCCGAAAATGCAAATAGCGGAACATTAAACTTAAAAAATCTTGCGTTTACCTCAGAGATGTTACCTTATCCTGTAGTAATCAGCGAAGGTCAATTTTTATTCTTAAATGATAAAATGGCCTTTACAAACCTTGCCGTTCAGCACCAATCATCTCATGTGCTTATGGACGGGTATTTTAGAAACTATATGGATTACGCCTTGTATTCAAAAGGCATACTTACAGGAGATTTACAATTAAAAGCGCCTAAAATTGACATCACAGAATTCTTTCCAAAAGAAGCACAATTAACAGCACAAACAGACAGTATATCAAACAGCAATACTGTTGAAAACGTTGTGAGTGGCGTTATGCAAATTCCAAAAAATGTAGATCTTGCCATCAAAGTTATTATCGACACTTTAGATTACAATAAGCTTAATATCACAAAGCTTTCAGGAGATTTAGGAATAAAGGACCAAGGGCTTTTCTTAAAAAATAGCACTTTAAATATGGTAGATGGTAGCGCTAAAATTGAAGGATTTTATCAGCCTACTTCAACTCAAGAGGCTCTGTTCGCATTAAATATTGACGCGAAACAATTAAATATTGAAAAAGGTTACAATAGCATGGCGCTCTTTAAAGAATTGGCACCGGCCGCCGCCCAAGCCTCTGGAATTGTTTCTGTAACCTATGAACTCACTGGGGTGTTAGACGACACTATGCTCCCCGTGATGCCTTCATTAAAAGGAGAAGGTATCCTTAAAGTACACGATGTAAAGTTTGACGGTTATAAACTTCTCGGGAAAGTTTCTGAAAAATCAGGATTTGACGCTTTAAATGACCCTAAAGTCTCTGAAATCACCATCAACTCTACCGTAAGTAATAATGTGTTAGCTATAGAACAGTTTAAATTTAAAGTGAGCCCATTCCGATTAAGAGCTGAAGGACAAACCTCTTTTGATGGCGACCTAAGTCTTAAAATGCGTATTGGCTTGCCCCCTTTAGGCCTTATAGGTATTCCTGTGGTTATTGAAGGGACCAGTGATGATTTTGAGGTAAAACTCGGTAAAAAATCTAAAGATTTAAGTTCAGAGGAACCAGATGACACGAGTGCCGTTGACGCCCAATTAGAAGACATTTCTAAACGTAAAGATTCCCTGAGAGATAGTCAATCGGTAAACAAAATAAATACCTTGCAGAACGACATCAACGAGATAAAATCAGATAGCATAAACTAAAAGCGCCTCTCATATCAATTGTAGCAATATGTCTTGAGTTTTGGCATTTAGCTTTTCAAAGTACTGTACGGAACAGTTAACCGATCTGTCTTCAATCCGACTTAAAACACGACAGTATCACAATCAAATCAAATGATTTTGGTCGGAAACTAAGTTAGATTGATAATTTGTACCTTTGCAACTTTCTTAAAAACAATAGGAGGATAAAACCATATATGAGCCAATTCAACGATTCAATTGAAGTAAAAGGAGCACGCGTTCACAACCTTAAAGACATTGATGTCACCATTCCACGAGAAAAACTAGTGGTGATAACAGGCTTGTCTGGAAGTGGTAAGTCGTCATTGGCTTTCGATACGATTTATGCGGAAGGACAACGGCGTTATATTGAAACCTTTTCAGCTTATGCGCGTCAATTTTTAGGAAATTTAGAACGACCAGATGTTGATAAAATTGACGGCCTATCTCCTGTTATTGCCATTGAGCAAAAAACCACGAGTAAATCGCCACGCTCTACTGTAGGAACTATTACGGAGATTTATGACTTTTTGCGTTTACTTTACGCACGAGCTTCTGATGCCTACAGCTACGAAACTGGAGAACAAATGGTAAGCTATAACGATGAGCAAATTAAAGACCTTATCTTAGACGCTTATAAAGGCAAACGCATTAATATCTTATCGCCAGTGATCCGCTCTCGTAAAGGGCATTATCGCGAATTATTTGAGCAAATAGCCAAACAAGGTTTCGTTAAAGTTAGAACTGATGGAGCTATTGTAGATATCAAAAAAGGAATGAAACTCGATCGCTACAAAACCCACGATATCGAAATTGTTATTGATCGTTTAAAGATTGATACCACCGAGAACGATGAAAAACGTCTTATGGAAAGTATCAATACCGCCATGTATCACGGTGAGGATGTATTGATGGTAATTGATCAAGACACTAACGAACCACGATTTTTTAGTCGTAATCTAATGTGCCCTTCCTCTGGAATTTCATATCCAAATCCAGAGCCTAATAATTTCTCTTTTAACTCGCCTAAAGGCGCATGTTCTAATTGTAATGGTATTGGAGAATTGTTTGTGGTTAATCCTAATAAACTCGTTCCTGACGAGTCGTTATCCATAAAAAATGGAGCGCTAGCCCCTCATGGCCCACAAAAGAAAAGTTGGATTTTTAAGCAATTTGAAACCATTGCACAACGTTTTGAGTTTTCGTTAAACGATGCTTGGAAGGATATTCCTGAAGCTGCCAAACAAATTATTCTCTATGGCGGAAAAGATAAATTTACCGTAGAAAGTAAACTTCTTGGAGTAACTCGCGATTATAAAATTGATTTTGAAGGGGTTGCCAATTTTATTGAAAGCCAATACAATTCGGACTCGACCTCCCTAACGCGTTGGGCTAAAGAATATATGGACAAAGTAGAATGTCCGATTTGTGAAGGGTCTCGCTTACGCAAGGAATCCTTATATTTTAAAGTAGACGGAAAAAGCATTGCAGAGTTAGCCCATATGGACGTGGTAGAACTCGGACTTTGGTTAGAAGGCTTATTAGAGCGCTTATCACCAAAACAACAACAAATTTCTGCTGAAATCATTAAGGAAATTAGAAATAGAGTTCAGTTTTTACTCGATGTCGGTCTTACCTATTTATCCTTAAACCGAAGTTCTAAATCCTTATCGGGTGGAGAAGCACAACGTATTCGATTGGCCACACAGATAGGTTCGCAATTGGTAGGTGTTCTTTATATTTTAGATGAACCTAGTATCGGACTTCACCAACGCGATAACGAGAAGCTTATTAATTCTTTAATTTCACTGCGCGATGTAGGAAATTCGGTCATTGTTGTAGAACACGATAAAGACATGATAGAGCGTGCTGATCACGTTATTGATATTGGGCCATTTGCTGGAAAATTTGGAGGTGAAATTATCAGCGAAGGCACCCCAAAAGAATTATTATCGCAAAATACACTCACGGCAGCCTATCTTAATGGCGAACGTGAAATCGAAATCCCGAAAGAACGCCGAAAAGGAAACGGTAAAAAATTAGTTTTAAAAGGCTGTACTGGGAACAACTTAAAAAATATTGATGTCGAGTTTCCGTTAGGAAAAATGATTGGTGTTACTGGCGTCTCAGGAAGTGGGAAATCGACCTTAATCAACGAAACCCTCTACCCGATTCTTAATGCCCATTACTTTAATGGTGTTAAAGTTCCTATGCCTTATAAAAGTATAAAGGGCTTAGAGCACTTAGATAAAGTCATAGACATTAACCAATCTCCAATTGGGCGTACCCCGAGAAGTAATCCTGCGACCTACACCAAAACGTTTGACGAAATACGAAGCCTGTTTGCCAAAATTCCAGAAGCGATGATTCGTGGGTATAAACCAGGACGCTTCAGTTTTAATGTGAAAGGCGGACGTTGCGAAACTTGTCAAGGCGCCGGTTTACGTGTTATTGAGATGAACTTTTTACCCGATGTCTATGTAGAATGTGAAACCTGCCAAGGGAAACGTTTCAATAGAGAAACCTTAGAGATTCGATATAAAGGGAAATCAATTAGTGATGTCTTAAATATGACTATTGAAGAAGCTGTTGGTTTCTTTGAGCATATCCCTAAAATCCATAGAAAACTTAAAACCATTAAAGACGTTGGTTTAGGCTACATTACCTTGGGCCAACAGAGTACAACACTTTCTGGAGGTGAAGCCCAACGTATTAAGCTGGCCACAGAACTAAGTAAACGCGACACAGGGAATACCTTCTATATCTTAGATGAACCCACTACCGGACTGCATTTTGAAGACATTAGGGTTTTAATGAAAGTCCTCAATAAACTCGCTGATAAAGGGAATACCGTTTTAATTATTGAACACAACCTCGATGTTATAAAAACCGTAGACTATATTATAGATATTGGTTACGAAGGCGGAAAAGGTGGCGGACAATTGGTCGCAAAAGGCACTCCAGAACAGATTATTAAAGACAAAAAGAGTTACACGGCTAAATTTTTGAAAAAAGAGATGTAAACCACATCCTAAAACACTAGAGGTTTTCGGAATAAAAACTGCAAAAAACTAACGTCTAACCATCTATAGAAGCCATTTGTAACTGAAAAGAGGCTAATCTTAACGCATTAGATGTTAACATTTTGTAGCGCAAGACTAATTTTATAATTTCAAGATATTAACAACAAAAATCTTAAAAATTATGAAAAGTATTCTTTGGTTAGTCGCCGTGATCTGTATAGTCGTTTGGTTACTTGGTTTATTAAACATTATACCTGGTATGAGTAGCAGTAGCCTTATTCATATCTTATTAGTTATTGCAGTCATCGTTATTTTATATAACATCATTTCGGGCAGAAAACCATTATAGGCCCAAAACTCATATAAATCTTAAGCGTATCCATAGCATTTGGTACGCTTATTTTTTTTTACATTACCTCCTTATTTAAATCAATTTAACTTAACTTTGAGCAACTATCGAAGTTAAAAGTGAGCCATATTAAGTTATGGCTTTTATATGTTATAATTAGAATAAACTTATGCGCAAAGAAAGTAATAGCAAACGCTGGAATGAAGTAAAAACAAATGACTCTTGGGCGATTTTTAAAATCATGGGAGAATTTGTTAACGGTTACGAAAAACTAAGTAAAATAGGACCTTGTGTCTCTATTTTTGGATCTGCTCGAACAAAACCCGATCATAAATATTATAAATTAGCTGAAGAAGTTGCCACACAAATCGTAGAACATGGTTATGGGGTAATCACCGGAGGTGGACCAGGAATTATGGAAGCCGGTAACAAAGGAGCTCATATTGCAGGAGGAACTTCTGTAGGTTTAAACATTGAACTTCCTTTTGAACAACACGATAATCCTTATATTGACTCTGATAAAAGTCTAGATTTTGATTACTTCTTCGTAAGAAAAGTAATGTTTGTAAAATACTCACAAGGTTTCGTAGTTATGCCAGGAGGTTTTGGAACTTTAGATGAATTATTTGAAGCCATCACCTTAATTCAAACTCATAAAATTGAAAGCTTCCCAATAATTCTTGTCGGTACAGATTTCTGGGGCGGACTCATGGATTGGGTAAAGAAAACACTTGTAGAAGCTAAAAATATTAGCGCTACAGATTTAGACTTAATTCACTTGGTAGACACCCCAGCAGAGGTGATTGCTATTTTAGATGATTTCTATAAAGAATACGATTTAAGTCCAAATTTCTAAATCCCTCTATTTTTTCCATTCAATGCTATGAAAAAGAAAATATTAGGGACACTCCTTATCTTTTTATGGAGCATCACTTTAGTTTCGGCTCAAGAGACGGTTAAAGTGATGTTCTATAATTTATTAAATTTTCCTTCGGAAGACGCGGTTTCTAATCGGATTACAGATTTAGAATATATCCTTTCAGATTACCAACCCGACCTCTTCTTAGTTTGTGAGCTCAATACTTTTGATGGTGCGACCGCAATTTTAGGGGCAACACAAACCAGTATTGACGCTAATTTTCAAATGGCCACCTTTGTCACTAACACTTCAGACGACAATAGCGGCGACCAAAATGATTTACAAAACCTTCTGTACTATAACAGTTCTAAATTCAGCATTGAAGAAGAAATTATAGTGCCTACAGATCTACGCGATTTTAATATTTACCGTCTACAATTAAATACCGTAAACCAAGAGAGTAACCCTATAGAGCTTTATGTTGTTATTGGTCACCTTAAGGCCTCAAGCGGAACTGAAAACTCTCAGCGACGGGCCACCATGGTTAACAATTTAGAAAACTACCTGGACAACTTACCTCCCGATGCTAACGTTATCCTAGGTGGGGATTTAAATATTTATACCGCAAACGAATCGGCTTTTCAAGATCTTATAAGCCCTAGTAACACAATTACTTTTATAGACCCAGCGAACCGCATTGGTAGCTGGCACAACAATACAGATTACGCCGATGTTTTTACCCAATCTACACGGACACAAACCGGTTTTGGTGGAGCTACCGGAGGTTTTGATGATCGTTTCGACTTCATTCTTACCTCTAAATACATGGCTTCTTCTGCCGCGATTACTTACGTTCCTAACTCTTATCAAGCTTATGGGAATAACGGTTTAGAATCTTGTTGGAATCACGATATTAACGCACCTGAATGCGAAACTGTTGGGTCACCTTTTTCGTATGAATTAAGAACCCACTTGTACAATTTTAGCGATCATCTTCCCGTTACATTAGCGCTAACAACGAACGAAACGTTTTTAAGTGTTGAAGATTTTACCGCATCATTGGGTTTAACACTAGAAAACACCATGACCCCTGATGAATTAAGGTTAAAGGTAAATAACACGGCCTTATATGAAAAAACTATTGTAATTTACAATCACTTAGGGCAACGTATAAAATCGATACAACTAAACAGCAATCCTTTGCAGTACCTTAATGTGTCTGACTTAAGGGACGGCTTATATTTTATAAAATCATCAACTAATGCATTTCAACCCTTAAAATTCATCCACATTTAATTGAATAAATTCTTTTTCATATCGGTCCTTTTTATGTTGTTCTGTAGTGGTTTAACCGCACAAAATAGTATTGAGATTAATGCAGAGGTAGACATTAACCATAAAACTATCATTGTAGATCAAACCTTGGTTTATCAAAATACTTCGGATGACACTTTAGAAACCATTTACCTCAGTGATTGGAACAACAGTTATTCAACCAAATCTACACCCTTAGCAAAACGTTTTGAAGAAGAATTTAGCACTAAATTTCACCTTGCTAAAAACGAGCAACGTGGTTTTACCGTAGTTACGGCCATTGAAAATCCAGAAGGTGTAGCTTTAACGCACCAACGTTTAGAAGCGCACCCAGACGTTATACAAGTCAATCTTGCACAACCTTTAGCGCCTCAAGCCTCGTATGCCTTAAGACTTCGCTATAAGCTTATCCTTCCAGATGCTACTTTCACCGATTATGGCATCACCAAAGATCAAAATTTAGACCTAAAATACTGGTACATGACTCCGGTGGTCTACGACGGAACCTGGCACTACTACAGCAATAAAAACCTTAACGATTTATATGTTCCTAAGGCCGATATAAACCTACGGATCACCTATCCTCGGAATTATAAAATCACCTCAGAGTTAGATTTTAACGCCACAACGATTAACAAAGACAAAGGCATACAAACCACCATTCTTAGTGGTAAAAACCGAGTAGACACCTATCTGTCCTTACATAAATTTCCGACCTTTAATTTTGTACAAACCGACAATTTCACCATCATCTCTAATATTGAAGAGAAAGGTTTAAGCGGCACCAAAAAAGCACTACTTACAGATAAAATTACCCGCTATTTAACGGACAACTTAGGCGAATACCCACACAACCAATTACTCGTGTCTTCTATAGATTACCGGAAAGACCCGCTTTACGGACTCAACCAATTGCCTTCTTTTTTCAGACCCTTTCCAAGTGATTTTCAGTACGAATTAAAACTGCTGAAAACTGCTTTAAAAAAATATTTAGACAACGTCTTATTACTAAACCCTAGAAAAGAACATTGGTTAAGTGAAGGGCTTCAGGTCTATTATTTAATGAAATATGTTGAAACCTATTACCCAGACGTCAAACTTTTAGGAACTTTAGCCGATGTTTGGGGCATTAGAGCGTTCCATGCTGCCGATGTCGATTTTAATTTTCAGTATTTCCTTTATTCTATGGAAATAGCTCGGAAAAACCGCGATCAGCCCATAACCACCTCTAAAGATTCGCTAACTAAATTTAACGCCAATATTGCTGGTAAATATAAAGCTGGGGTTGGCTTAAATTATTTAGATGAATTTACAGACGATGTTAGTTTGCCTGAACTCTTCACAGCGTTCTTAAAAACCTATCAACTTAAAACGGTTACGGCAAACGACTTTGACCAGTACATTAGTTCTAAAACCTCTAAGGATATTCGTTGGTTTTTTACAGACTATTTAAACACCCGTAAAAAAATAGATTTTAAAATTTCGTCTGTCGTTGAGTTAGAAGATTCTCTAGAAGTTACCATTAAAAATAAGCGCGATAATACGATGCCTATTTCGGTATTTAAGTTGAAAAACGATTCTGTGATAGGACGATTATGGGTCGAAAATATAAAAGGTACAAAAACCATTCATGTAGAAAAAGATAGCACGAATAAATTTGTTTTAGACTATGACAATGTCATTCCAGAATACAACCAACGCGATAATTACAAAGCTGTTAACGGTTCGTTCTTAAACAACAAACCTTTTCAATTCCGCTTGTTTAAAGACATTGAAGACCCTAATTACAATCAAATTTTCTTTATGCCCTTGGTAGAGTTCAACAATATCTACGATGGGCTTACTTTGGGAACCAAAATGTATAATAAAACCATTTTAAGAAAACGTCTTAATTACCGTTTTTCACCCCAATACGCCACAAAATCAAAGGCACTTACCGGGTCCACGTCTATCTTTTACACGCATAATTTTGAAGACCAAAATCTTTACGATATCACCTACGGACTATCTGCAGGCTACCAATCGTTTGCGAATGATGCCTTTTTTACACGTATTCGTCCTTCGGTATCATTTACCTTCAGAAATGACGCCTATATAAGATCTAATCAGACCGATCAAATTTCAGCGCGTTACGTCAGTATTGAAAGAGAAATAGGTCCCGATGCCACCGTAATTTTAGACGAACCCGATTATGGCGTTTTCAATCTAAGATACACCCATTCTAATCCTGGAGTTATTAATTATTCTAAGTTATTTACAGACATTCAAATAGCCGATAAGTTTAGTAAAATAGCCTTTAACTACGAATTTAGAAAACTCACCAAAAGCAACAGAAACATCAATTTTAGATTTTTTGCAGGCTTATTTTTAGAGAATAACTCAGACCCGAGCTCCAATTATTTTAGCTTTGCCTTAGACCGACCAACCGATTACTTATTCGATTTTAATTATTTAGGGCGTTCAGAAGCGGCCGGTATATTTAGTCAGCAAATTATCATTGCCGAGGGTGGTTTTAAATCGAAATTAGAAACACCCTTTGCCAACCAATGGATGACCACAGCGAATTTTAGCACTTCCATTTGGCGTTATATCCAAGCTTATGGCGATGTGGGCTTATTAAAAAATAAATATCAAAATCCTAAGTTTGTTTATGATTCTGGAATTCGCTTAAACCTGGTTGAAGATTATTTTGAAATTTACCTTCCGGTGTATTCCAATTTGGGTTGGGAAATTGCACAACCCAATTACGATCAGAGCATTCGATTTATGTTTACCGTTGACCCTCAAGTGCTTCTCGGTCTCTTCCGCAGAAAGTGGTATTAATAAATTCTTATTGAAGCGTTAAAATTTATCCTTTTATTGAATTATTTTCAGCAAAAACAACAATTAACTAAGAATTCTACAACACCTTTAGCTTTTTCAAGGTTGTATAAAATTTATAATTTTTGTAGTTTTGCAAGACCATCTAAATTCGTAATTAGAGAGTGCATCCTCAAAGGAAATTAGTTTATTACGAAATAAAAATAAGCTATAGCTTTTTGAGTTTTGCCAATCTTGAATTAGAAATGAGCAGTGTTGTCACTGAAGTTTTATTTGGTATCATCTAAAAAAACAGTTCCTATAATGAATACAAATTCTAACACCAAAACAGAGATTACTTTTGACGATTTTAAAACAGAAGTTTTAAACGACTACAAACTCGCTGTCACAAGCCGAGAATGTAGCTTACTAGGTCGTCGAGAGGTCCTCACTGGTAAGGCTAAATTCGGCATATTTGGTGATGGAAAGGAGATTCCGCAAATTGCTTGGGCTAAGGCCTTTAAAAATGGCGATTTTAGATCGGGATATTATAGAGATCAAACCTTTATGATGGCTATTGGTGAGCTTACCATAGAACAATTCTTTGCCGGCCTCTATGCAGATACAGATTTAAATAACGAGCCAATGTCTGCCGGACGTCAAATGGGAGGTCACTTTACAACGCACAGTTTAGATGAAAATGGACAGTGGAAAAATTTAACAGAACAAAAAAATTCTAGTGCCGATATCTCTCCTACTGCAGGGCAAATGCCACGATTATTAGGATTAGCACAAGCGTCTAAAATTTATAGAGAAGTTGATGGTATCGATACAACTAAATTCTCCAAAGAAGGTAATGAAATCGCTTGGGGTACCATTGGTAACGCCAGTACAAGTGAAGGTTTGTTTTTTGAAACCATAAACGCTGCCGGTGTATTACAAGTACCTATGGTTATTAGTATTTGGGACGACCAGTACGGTATTTCAGTACACGCCAGACACCAAACAACAAAAGAAAACATTTCTGAAATTTTAAAAGGATTTCAGCGCAATGAAAAAGATAAAGGTTACGAAATTTTTAGAGTCGATGGTTGGAACTATCCTGAATTGATTGACACTTACCAACGTGCTGCTAAAATTTCTAGAACCGAACATATTCCGGTGATGATTCACGTACAAGAATTAACCCAACCTCAGGGGCATTCTACCTCAGGATCTCATGAACGTTACAAGAATCAAGATCGTTTAAAATGGGAGGCAGAATACGATTGTAATGTACAAATGCGTCATTGGATTATTGAAAACAATATTTCTACCGACGAAGAACTAACCGCTTTAGAGCGTAGTATTAAAAAAACCGTTAGAGAAGGTAAAAAAGCGGCCTGGTCTGCCATCATCAATCCTATTATTGAAGAACGCAAAGAGGCCTTAGCACTATTAAGCAACTTAGCGAACTCTAGCCCAAACGCTGCCTTTATTACCAAATTAAAAAATGAATTAGCTGGTTTTGACGAGCCTTTAAGAAAGAATATTTTATCGGCAACGCGTA
The DNA here is from genome assembly GCF_042675845.1 of Winogradskyella rapida. Classification (NCBI taxonomy): domain Bacteria; kingdom Pseudomonadati; phylum Bacteroidota; class Flavobacteriia; order Flavobacteriales; family Flavobacteriaceae; genus Winogradskyella; species Winogradskyella rapida. The sequence goes on from NZ_JBHTKM010000063.1 coordinate 69,488, forward strand.
AAGCTTTACGTTATGTGGTTTCAGAGCAAACTCCTGAAAAAGTAGCGCTTCAGAATTGGGTGAATAATTATTTAAACAATGTTCAACCTAAATACAGTTCGCACTTACATAGCCAATCGGAACAAAGCCCTTTAAATCAAGCTGAAATTCTTCCGACGTATAACACTGAAGCTGAAGAAGTAGATGGACGTGTGGTACTTCGTGAAAATTTTGATGCCATCTTTACTAAATATCCTGAAGCCTTAATTTTTGGTGAGGATGCCGGTTATATTGGAGATGTGAACCAAGGTTTAGAAGGTCTTCAAGAAAAACACGGTGAACTTCGTGTTTCAGATACCGGAATTAGAGAAGCAACGATTATAGGACAAGGTATTGGTATGGCCATGCGAGGGCTTAGACCTATTGCAGAGATTCAGTATCTCGATTATATTATGTACGCGCTACAGATTATGAGTGATGATTTAGCGACTGTGCAATACCGAACTAAAGGCCGCCAAAAAGCACCTTTAATTGTACGAACGCGAGGACACCGTTTAGAAGGTATTTGGCATTCTGGTTCTCAAATGGGTGGAATTTTAAACCTTATTAGAGGTATTCATGTTTTAGTTCCTAGAAACATGACCAAAGCCGCAGGATTTTATAACACCTTACTAGAAAGTGACGATCCAGCTTTAGTCGTAGAATGTTTAAATGGTTACCGTTTAAAAGAAAAATTACCGAATAATATTGGCGAATTTAAAACCCCAATCGGTGTAGTAGAAACCATCCGAGAAGGGGAAGATATCACTTTAGTGTCTTACGGTTCTACCTTAAGACTTGTGGAGAAAGCAGCCAAAGAACTGGTGCAAGTTGGTATTGATGTAGAAATTATTGATGTACAATCTTTACTTCCTTTTGATATTAATCACGACATCGTTAAGAGTATTGCTAAAACCAATCGTGTTATGGTCATTGACGAAGATGTTTCTGGAGGTGCTTCAGCTTATATTTTAGATGAAATTTTAAATACTCAAAACGCATTTCAGTATTTAGATAGTGCTCCAAAAACTTTAGCCGCAAAACAACACCGTCCGGCTTACGGAACAGATGGAGATTATTTTTCTAAACCGTCTACCGAAGATATTTTTGAAGCTGTTTACGATGTGATGCATGAAGTAAATCCTACAGCACATCCAAAATTACGCTAATCACAATTTCATTATAAGTTTAAAGACCTTCTTTTTATACAAAGGAAGGTTTTTTTATGCAGAATGGTTTTGTAGTATGAAAATGTCAATAGAATTATTTAACTTTCAACACATCTATAACCAACACTGATTATATGCTTACAAAAGAAATTCTTAGTTCCTTCAAATCTAAAGCCGATCTGGTCAATTTTATTAAAGATCATCAAACCGATCATCCCACGTTCAAGGCGGCCTTAGAAAAATATTATTACGAACAAGAATTACTTCCTTTACAAGCCGAACTTGTAGACTTTCAGCATTGGGTACAGAAAGAGAATAAAAAAATTGCTATTATTTTTGAAGGGCGTGATGCTGCCGGAAAAGGTGGGGCAATAAAACGTTTTACTGAACATTTAAATCCGAGAGCGCGTCGTATTGTGGCACTTAACAAACCTACTGAAATTGAAAAAAATCAGTGGTACTTTAACCGCTACATCAAGGAACTTCCTAACGCTGGGGAGATTGTATTTTTTGACCGAAGTTGGTATAACCGTGCTGTTGTAGAACCCGTGATGGGCTTTTGCAGCCAAGCCCAATATAAGCGATTTATGATTCAGGTGCCTGAGTTTGAACACATGCTGTATGAATCTGATACCATTATTATTAAATTTTGGTTTTCGGTATCGAAGGACGAGCAACAACGCCGATTTGAAAAACGTTTAAAGAATCCGCTTAAAAAATGGAAGTTTAGCCCTGTAGATGAAAAAGGTCAAGAATTATGGGATGAATTTACCACCTACAAAAACCAAATGTTCTCCAGAACACACAACGCCTTTAGTCCTTGGGTGGTTATAAAATCTAACGATAAAAAACGAGCCCGCTTAGAAAGCATAAAATATGTATTAAGTCTGTTTGATTATGATAATAAAGGAAGCAATTGCGACTCCATATTACCCGATCCTAACATTGTACAGCGTTATTTTAGAAACACCGTTCAACTAGACCGTTAACCAATCCCGCTTTAAGATGACTGATAAAAACATACAACTTCTCAATACTAAGAAAGGCATTGAAGCTTTATTAAGACAAAAGCAATTTAATATTTCCAAAACTTTAAATACTATAAAGTACGAGAAACGCTTGGAAAAACTTCAGGAAGAAATGCTCATTTTACAACAATGGGTAGCCAAAAACAACAAGAAAGTTATTATCCTTTTTGAAGGTCGAGATGCCGCAGGAAAAGGTGGGGCCATAAGACGTGTTATACAACACTTACCCCCTAGAGCCATCCGTGTGGTAGCCTTGCCAAAACCTAATGAAACAGAAATGGGACAATGGTATTTTCAACGTTATATTAAGCGTTTACCTAATGAGGGAGAGATTGTTTTTTTTGACCGTAGTTGGTACAACCGTGCTGTGGTAGAACCTGTAAATGGATTTTGTACGCCAGCCGAGTATGAAACTTTTATGAATCAGGTTAACGACTTTGAAAAAATGATTCAGGACTCCGGAATTTATTTGCTCAAACTATATTTTTCAATTACAAAAAGCGAACAAGAACGCCGTTTTAAAGATATTGTTAGTACCCCAACTAAAAAATGGAAATATAGCGATGTAGACCGCCGTGCCATTTCGTTGTGGGATGAATACACCAAATACAAAGAAGTGATGTTTGAAAAAACACAGGTCGCCGCACCGTGGAAAATTATAAAGGCCAACAGAAAAACCAACGCTCGCATTAATGCTTTTGAGTACATCTTAAAAAGTATTCCTTACGAAACTAAAAACGTTAAGAACATAAAACATCAAACTATAAAAATAGTCTTAAAAGATTAAAAAGCCCTTCGCACTAAAATAAAGGTTTACCCACACGCCTTATGCCCTATTTTTAAGTTTGACTATTATATTATGAAGATTGAATCTATTGTTACCATAAAAAAAGAATTAAAACACCGCTCTCAAGACGAACTGCTAGAATTGTGTTTGCGCTTAGGAAAATTTAAAAAAGAAAATAAAGCCCTACTCACCTATTTATTGTTTGAATCGCATGATGAAGACGGTTATATTGCAAGTGTTAAGTTAAGTTTAGACGCCTTATTTGAAGGCATGAACACGGACAGTTATTTTTATATGAAGAAAACAATTCGAAAAATATTACGCGAAATCCGTGTGTACAGTCGGTATTCCTTAAAGAAAACGACCGAAGTAGAATTGCTCCTTTATTTTTGTGAACAAATGAATATGTTAAGACCATCCATTCATAAAAACACCACATTGAGTAATATTTACGAGCGCCAAATCCTTTCCATAAAAAAGAAAATTTCCGTGTTGCATGAAGACCTACAATACGATTATAATGTTCAATTAGATGCTTTATCTCATTAGGTGTACTCTCCACAAAGTATCCGTAAAAGCGTTGCGCTACTTCAACCTATAACCGCTCTATTAGATTGCCTTTTAAGGTAATTTAAAGGCTAAAATTTAAGCACAATCATATAACTGCAATAGAAACCCTGTATGTTAATTTTGATAACACAGTCTGGGAAGCTAACAAAAAAGCACTGCTTAACTTTATTGAAAAGAAGCATCCTGACTGGCATGGCGTAGGCTACGACCAAACACAATCAGGAGCTAAAAAACTTTTAAAAGCAATCACCTTAGTCCAAACAGAAGCTAAGACTAAAACCGAATAAACAGAATTATTGTTTATGCACTTTCTTGCTTCCTTTATACATTTCGTATTTTACTAATCGGGCTTCGAGTTTTGCATTAAAGACTTTAATTTTACGTGAAGGTCTTAGGCCTACAAATTTTAAAGCTTCAAGATTAGATGTAATTAACCAAGCATTGGTATTAGGATAACCATGTTTTAGTGTAGTACCGATATTACCATAAAACTCTTCAACATTTAAATTATCTAAACGCTCCCCATAAGGCGGGTTAAACACCATGTGTAACTTCTCTTCACCGGCTTTCTGAGTTTTAAAGAAATCTTCATGCTGAATTTGCACAAATTCATCTAAATGTGCATTTTTCATATTTTCTTTAGCCTTAGCCACTGCAGAAGGCGACTTATCATAACCGTAAATTTTATGATGAAAATCGCGGGTCTTTTTAAGTAACGATTCTTCAATTTTTTCAAATAAATCAACATCCCAGTCTTCCCAACGTTCAAAAGCAAATTCTTTTCGCATTAAGTTTGGCGGAATGTTACAGGCAATCATAGCGGCCTCTGCCAACATCGTTCCACTACCACACATCGGATCCATAAAATCGGTTTGACCATCCCAACCGCTCATCATTATTAATCCGGCAGCTAAAACTTCATTAATGGGAGCAATATTTGTTGCCGATTTATAACCACGTCTATGTAAGGATTCTCCAGAAGTATCTAAAGAAATCGTACAACGCTGACGGTCTATGTGAACATTAATCTTTAAATCTGGAAAGCGTAAATCAACATTAGGACGTGTCCCACCATTCTCTCTAAAACGGTCTACAATAGCATCTTTAGTTTTTAAAGCGGTATACTGAGAATGCGTAAATACACTATTATGAACGGTAGCATCTACAGCTAAAGTTCCGGTAGCTTTTAAATGGTTTTCCCACTTTATATTTTTTACATGCTTATAAAGATCCTCTTCTCGTGCCACCCTAAAGGAATGGATAGGTTTTAAAATCTTTATGGCCGTTCTAATTCCTAAATTAGCCTTATACATAAAGCCTTTATCCCCAACAAAACTAACATTACGCACGCCTTTCTGCACCTCCATAGCGCCCAGTTGCGTTAATTCCTTTGCTAATATATCTTCAAAGCCAAATAAAGTTTTGGCTAACATTTTGTAATTACTATCCATAAATTTCGTCAAATTGTTCGCACTCATTCTAAGCCTTTATAAGCTCTAAAATCTGTGCTTTTTTAAGTCGTGTTTTCTATGATTTTTAACTCTTATACCGCTATGGCACAAAAAAATCATGAACATTTCCTCTAAAAGCCAAACTTTTTGATCTAAAACTAAAAGTCCCTATGAGTTCGTTGCAAAAATACAGTATTTTTGCAGGATGGCATCCTAAATTTTAAACTAGGCTGCGAGGTTACCATATAGGGTTAAAGTATAGTTATTAATTTTACACTTACAACCTAAATGTTAGGGCTATAAAACAAGACTTAACAACCTAATTTTTAATAAAAAAACCTCTCTATTTAACGAGAGATGAATATGACAAAATCAACAGAACATTGGTATGCATCGTGGTTTGACACCCCTTACTACCATATTTTATATAAAGACAGAGATTATACGGAAGCGCAAACTTTTATGGATAACCTCACGGATTACCTTAACCTTCCCGAAGGCGCTAAAATTTTAGATTTAGCCTGTGGAAAAGGGCGGCATTCTGTGTATTTAAACTCTTTAGGTTACCAAGTTACTGGCGTAGATTTATCAGAACAAAGTATTACACATGCCAAACAGTTTGCTAACGAGACCTTAGACTTCAAAGTTCATGATATGAGCCAGCCCTATCCAGAGACTTTTGATGCTGTTTTTAATCTTTTTACCAGTTTTGGTTATTTTGATGATGAAAAGTGTAACCTTGAAACCATTAAAGCTATAAAATCAGAGTTAAATACGTATGGCTTTGGGGTTATCGATTTTATGAACACCAATTTTATTATCGAACAATTAATACCTGAAGACACCAAAACCGTAGATGGGATTACGTTCCACCAAAAACGCTCGGTGAAAGAGGGTTATATTATAAAAGATATTAGTTTTGAAGCTGATGGGCAACACTTTGAATTTCAAGAACGTGTTAAAGCCTTTACTCTAAAGGATTTTGAATTGTTATTTGAAAAAGCAGGCGTGCATTTGTTAGATGTATTTGGTGATTACAAATTAAACAAATACCACTCGCAAACATCAGAACGTATGATTATGATATTTAAATAGATGACATGAATAGTTATTTATTACCCTTATTTGCGGTTGGTATCGGTGTTGTGATTGCTTTACTTACTAAAAAGCAAAAATCAATCTACACCAAACTGCTCTTATCCTTTAGTGGGGCTTTTTTATTGGCTTTAACTTTTTTTGACTTACTTCCTGAAGTTTACGAAAACATAGACGCTAAACTTACAGGCCTCTATATTATGTGTGGTATTTTGCTTCAAATAATCTTAGAATTCTTTTCTAAGGGAGCAGAACATGGGCACGTGCATATTCATAAAAAAGATAAAACCTTTCCGTGGATGCTGTTTGTAAGCTTAAGTATTCATAGTTTTTTAGAAGGATTTCCTATCCATCAACATAACGATATGGTCTATGGGGTTTTAATTCATAAAATACCCATTGCAATATTAATTACCACCTTCTTACTACAGTCGCATTATAGCAAATTACAAATAACCTTATTTTTAGTTATTTTTTCAGCTATGACCCCAATAGGAACGTTAATTTCTAATACCTCTAGTTTTATGACAACTTATGTAGATATGATTAACGCTTTTGTTATTGGAATCTTTTTACACATCTCTACCACCATTTTATTTGAAACTGGTGAAGGTCATAAATTTAATTTATCTAAATTAATTGCCATTAGTTTAGGTATAGTAATCGCTTATTTTATTTAAATGTTTTCAAAAGAAGAATCAAGATTATTACGACAAGAATTCTGGATCAGTTTCGGGAAATCATTTCCGAGAAAATGGTTATTGTATGATACTAAAATAAAAGGATTTTCGTTTAAATTTCATTTCGATACCAAAAGCGCTCTTATTGCTTTAGATATAGAAGATGATTTAGAAAACCGTATTAACTATTGGGAAAAACTAACCGCTTTAAAAGGCATTTTAAAAAATGATTATCTCCCTGGAGCAATTTTTGAAGAAGCTTATATTTTAGAGAATGGTAAAGAAATCTCTCGGATCTATCTGCCTTTAGAACAGAAGGTCTCCATCCACAATAAAAATACTTGGCAAGAGGTAATGCTGTTCTTTAACGAAAACATGGACCTGTTTGAAAGCTTTTTTCACGAGTATAGCGAAATCATAAAAGGCTAAACACTTAGGACTTAAAGCATATTTCAACTTCTGAAATTATTTTCACATCACTTTGATAATAAGGCGTTTGACGCTCATTTTTACAAGCCGCATATAAAATAGAACGCTTTAGCTTTGTTAAATTTAAATTAAAAGATTTTGTTTATATGAGACCTATACCCTAGTTTTGCTCACTGAAAATGAAAAACGCGCTTAGAAAATATACAGCATTAATTGTTTTTTTATTACTCAGTGCGATAGCGAATTTAAACGCTACTCCCCATTTTAGTAATACATTAAACAAAGCGGCACTCCAAACCTTAGGAGTCGCTTCGCATACATCTTCGTGTGTTTATGAAGGGCGTTCAAATTCAGCAATAGTCACCCCTTATAATCAAGAAAAAGATCATAGCAAGGCTGTTGAAGTTGTAGAAAGCAACTCTGCTGAAGACGAAGAAACCTCTTCAAGAAAACCCGATTATAAAGCGTTTTTTGAAATTGCGCTTATCAACGCTATTTTACTTGAGCAATCAACGCATCAACGTAAAAAGAATGCCTACCGGCCACAAGGTGCTTTTACAGAGCACAGTCTCCCTCTACACGTACAATTCCAGGTTTTTATAATTTGATTAAGGACAGACAGATCACCACACTACCCTTGGTCTGTTGTCAATTTTTAGGTTTAGAGTTTTAAAAATCAAACTCTTAAAGCACAACCCTTTTCTGGGTTTGCCAACTTATTATATCATTTTATAAAAAAATTATCACGTGAATATCATAAAAAAAATCTCCATTTTCACAGGAGTCGCTATGCTTTTAGGATTAGCAAGCTGTGAAGAACACAAAACAGAACAACATGAAGTAGCCTCTTTCTTGGTTACTAATCCCATAAAAAAAGACACCTCCATTACTAAGGATTACGTCAGCCAAATTCATGCCATGAGGCATATTGAATTAAGAGCTTTAGAAAAAGGCTACCTTAAACAAATCTTTGTAGATGAAGGCCAGTCAGTAAAAAAAGGGCAGCCCATGTTTCAGATTATGCCCAACATCTATCAAGCCGAATTACAAAAGGCTAAAGCCGAATCTAATGTTGCTGAAATAGAACTCACTAACACGCAATTATTAGCCGATGGCGATGTCGTATCTCCAAATGAGCTTGCCATGGCAAAAGCCAATTTAGAAAAAGCAAAAGCCGATGTGGCTTTAGCCCAAACGCACTTAGGGTTTACAAGTATAAAAGCCCCTTTTAATGGGATAATGGACCATTTAGAAGCTAGAGAAGGAAGTCTTTTAGATGAAGGAGAATTATTGACGACACTATCAGACAACCATAAGATGTGGGTGTATTTCAATGTTCCTGAAGCCGAATATCTCGATTATATTATGAGCGACGCCAAAAAGAACAATACCAGTGTTGAACTTTTAATGGCGAATAATAAACGGTTCAATCAAAAAGGAATTGTTGAAACTATTGAAGGGGAATTTGATAGCGAAACCGGAAATATAGCCTTTAGAGCGACCTTCCCTAATCCGGATGGTATTTTAAGACATGGCGAAACCGGAAGTATTCTTATGCGTGTTCCTTACGAAGAGGTTATTATTATTCCACAAAAAGCCACGTTTGAAATCTTAGATAAAACTTATGTATTTGTCGTAGATAAGGACAACGTTGTACACCAAAGATCCATTACTATTGGTGCAGAATTACCACATTTATTTATTGTAGACAAAGGTCTTAGTGAAACCGATACCATACTTCTAGAAGGTATTAAAATGGTAAGAGACCAAGAAAAGATCCATACTGAAAACGTAGATCCAGAAACAGTACTATCTAACCTAGCGCTTTACGCTGAGTAAAACGCTATTAAGCTACAAAAATCATGTTTAAAAGATTTATAAAAAGACCCGTCTTGGCTATTGTCATTTCGGTGATCATCGTATTTATAGGGGCGCTTTCCATAAAGCAGCTACCTATATCGCAATTACCACAAATCGCACCAACCACAGTTAATATCTTTATCGCTTACCCGGGTTCTAGTGCCGATGTTTTAGTAAATTCTACCCTTATACCCCTAGAAACTGCTATAAACGGCGTGCAAGATATGCGCTATATCGCTTCAGATGCCACAAGTGCGGGTGAAGCCACTATTAGAGTTATTTTTGAACCGGGTACCGACCCTAATGAAGCTGTGGTTAGAGTTAAAACTCGTGTAGACCAAGTGATGCCCTTACTCCCAGAACTTGTACAGCGAGAAGGGGTTATTATCACTCCAATACAACCGAGTATGTTGATGTATGTCAACTTGTCCAGTACAGATAAAAATAACGACGAGAAGTTTCTATACAACTATGCTTACACTAAAATTATTCCTGAAATACAACGTATTAAAGGGATTGCCAGTGCCAAAATTTTAGGAAGTCGTAAATACGCCATGCGTGTATGGCTAAAACCCGACCGTATGCGGGCTTACAATATTTCTGCGGAAGAAGTATTAGAAGCCATGGAAGAGCAAAGTATCTTAGCAAGACCTGGACGACTAGGGCGAAGTTCTGGTATTACCTCCCAATCGTTAGAGTACGTTTTAACCTATCAAAACCGTTATAACGAGCCCGAACAATATGAAGACATTATTATTAAAGCCAATAAAGAAGGTGAAATAGTAATGTTAAAAGATATTGCCGATGTTAAATTAGGGAGTGAATTCTTCGATATTTACTCCAACTTAGATGGTAATCCTTCTGCATCTATCGTTTTAAAACAAACTTTTGGAAGTAATGGTAGTGATGTCATTGATGCTGTTAAAGAAAAACTTGATGAACTTGAGGTGGACTTACCTCCTAATGTTGATTTTCAAATTAGTTATGACGTCTCCAACTTCTTAGATGCCTCTATAGAACAAGTTATACATACTTTAAGAGATGCCTTTTTCTTAGTAGCCATTGTGGTCTTTATATTCTTAGGTGATCTCCGTTCTACGCTGATCCCTATTATTGCGGTTCCGGTATCCTTAATTGGTGCCTTTTTTATCATGCAAATGTTTGGTTTATCCATCAATTTAATCACCCTTTTTGCATTAGTACTTGCTATTGGTATTGTGGTCGATGATGCTATTGTGGTGGTAGAAGCCGTCCATGTTAAGATGGAAGAAGAGCACCTAAGTCCTTACCAAGCGTCTAAAGAAGTTTTAGGTGAAATTGGAGGTGCTATTATCGCCATTACTTTAGTGATGATTTCGGTGTTTATTCCTATTTCATTTATGACGGGTCCTGTTGGGGTATTCTACCGTCAATTCTCTATTACAATGGCAGGTTCAATTTTTATTTCCGCCCTTGTTGCTTTGACATTGACCCCTGTTTTATGTGCCATGTTACTAAAAAACAACCACGGAAAACGTAAAAAATCCTTGATGGATCGTTTTATCGATTGGTTTAATAATGGTTTTGAAAAATTAACTGGAAAATACGTGCTTATCCTCAATAAAATTGTGGCGCGACGCATTTTAACTTTTGGGGTGTTAGCCGCATTCTGCGCCGGAATTTATTTTACCAATCAGGTCTTACCTTCGGGCTTTATTCCTAATGAAGATCAAGGAATGATTTATGCCATTATTCAAACCCCTCCTGGCGCAACTTTAGAACGTACCAATGCTGTCGCTAAAAAACTTCAAGCAATTTGTGAGGAAACTGAAGGTGTAAAATCTGTAACCTCTTTAGCGGGTTACGAAATTATGACGGAAGGTCGTGGTTCTAATGCGGGAACTTGTTTAATTAATTTAGAGTCCTGGTCAGATCGTCATCATTCTGTTCATGAAATCATGGAAGAACTCGAAGAAAAAACCAAAGACTTAGGAGCCGTTATAGAATACTTTGAACCTCCTGCAGTACCTGGTTTTGGGTCTTCTGGTGGATTTGCCTTACGTCTTTTAGACAAAACCAACTCTACAGATTATCACCATTTTGAGAATATTAATAAAAAATTCATGGAGGCTTTATCAGAAAGAGAAGAGCTAAGTGGTTTGTTTACCTTTTACTCGGCAAACTACCCACAGTATGAATTGAAAATTAATAACAAAATTGCCATGCAAAAAGGGGTTACCATCGGTAAAGCTATGGAAAACCTCAACATTTTAATTGGTAGTACTTATGAGCAAGGATTTATCCGTTTTGGACGCTTCTTTAAAGTATATACCCAAGCCGCTCCAGAATATAGACGCTTGCCTACGGATCTCGACAAGCTTTTTGTTAAGAACGAAGAAGGAGAAATGGTCCCTTATTCGGCATTTATGAGTATTGAAAAGAAATTAGGTCCTAACGAGATTACCCGTTACAACCTCTACAATTCAGCCTCAATCCGTGGGTTACCTGCGAGTGGTTTTACCAGTGACGATGCTATTAATGCCATAAAAGAAGTAGCCGCTAAAGAATTACCTAGAGGCTATGATATTGCTTGGGAAGGCCTATCTTTTGATGAAGCCAGTAGAGGAAACGAATCCATTTACATCTTCATTGTGGTTTTAGTTTTTGTATACTTTGTCTTAGCGGCACAGTACGAAAGTTTCTTACTTCCTTTAGCCGTAATTCTATCGTTGCCAATCGGAGTCTTTGGATCTTTCATTTTATTAAAAACCATGGGACTTGCCAATGATGTCTACGCCCAAATTGGTGTGATTATGTTAGTGGGCTTACTCAGTAAAAACGCCGTATTAATTGTGGAGTTTGCCGTCCAGAAGCGACAGCAAGGCGCTAGTATTTTAGAAGCTGCTATTGAAGGTTCTAAGGCCAGATTTAGACCTATTTTAATGACCTCTTTTGCCTTTATCGCAGGTTTAATTCCTTTAATTATTGCTTCAGGTGCTGGAGCTATAGGAAATAGAACTATAGGGGGCTCTGCTTTAGGAGGAATGCTTATTGGTACCCTAGGTGGTGTATTAATCATTCCAGGACTTTACTACATTTTTGCGACAATGGCAGACGGAAAAAGCCTTATTAAAGATGAAGCTCAAGAGCCTATTTCAGAAGAAATGATGCGTGTTAGTGAAACGAAAAACCAAAGTGATGCCAATGCTGAAGAAATCAGTAAGCTCCGAAAACTATTGAAAAAACTTCGTAAAAATAAAAACGATGAATAATATATTAAACCTAAGAAAATCACAGCTTATTGGTGTGTTGGCCTTACTAGTCTTCTTTTCTTGCGTGCCTACACAAGAGGCCGTAAGACAAGAAAATAAGACCGTACCTCAACATTACCAAAACGACGCTAAGGATTCTGTTAATACCGCAGCCCTACCTTGGAAATCCTTTTTTAAGGACCCTAAATTAATCGCCTTAATTGATACGGCTCTGGCAAACAACCAAGAACTTCAAATTATGCTACAGCAGATTGCTATTGCTAATAATGAAGTTAGTGTAAGAAAAGGAGAATATTTACCTTTTGTTAATGCTTATGCAGGTGCCGAAGTTGAAAAAGTAGGCGAATACACTAGAGCTGGAGCTGTAGAGCAAAACCTAGACATTAGAGATGGAGAAGAATTCCCTGAGCCTTTAACCGATTTTTCGGTGGGCTTAGCGGTATCTTGGGAATTGGATGTTTGGAAAAAACTCCGAAACGGAAAAAAAGCTGCGGTCTTAGAATACCTAAGTACTATTGAAGGTAAGAATTTCATGATTACCAATATTGTTTCTGAAATTGCCAATTCTTATTACGAACTCTTGGCTTTAGATAATCAGCTGAGCATTATAGAGCAGAATTTAAAAATTCAGAATAATGCTTTAAAAATGGTGAAATTGCAAAAGCAAGCCGCTAGAGCCACCCAATTGGCCGTAAGACGTTTTGAAGCGGAAGTGTTCAAAAATCAAAGTAATAAATTTGAAATTCAACAGCACATCACAGAAGTTGAAAATAAAATTAATTTTCTCCTAGGACGCTATCCGCAGCCTATAGACAGAAATTCTAATGATTTTATAGAGCGCCCTATCGCTGCTATTGCAACGGGAATTCCTTCTCAACTTTTAGAAAATCGTCCTGATATTAAACAAGCGGAGTACGAATTAGAAGCTTCAAAACTCAATGTTAAAATCGCAAAAGCCAACTTCTACCCTTCTATAGGCATACAAGCTGGCGTGGGTTTACAGGCTTTTAAAACCAAATATCTAACTCATACTCCTGAGTCACTTTTATATTCTTTAGCGGGTGATATTGTAAGTCCCTTAATTAACAGAAATGCCATTAAGGCCGAATACCGAAACGCGAATAAAAAGCAGTTACAAGCCGTTTTTGAATATGAAAAAGCCATATTAAACGGGTATTTAGAAGTGTCTAACACCTTATCTAATATTCAGAATTTAAAAGCGAATTATGATTTAAAAGCGAAGCAGGTTGAAGCTATGACAGATGCCATAGACCTGTCTATTCAGCTGTTTAAATCGGCAAGAGCGGAATACACAGAAGTCCTTCTTACACAACGTGAAGCTTTAGATTCAAAATTAGAAATTATTGAAACTAAAAAAGATCAATTTTTAGCGCATATAAAAATGTATCAAGCTTTAGGTGGCGGTTGGAAATAAATTAAGTTTTCAGCCTTTAAAAAAGCCATTTTGCTCTATAGCAGAATGGCTTTTTTTTTGGATCAAAAGCAACATCAAAAATCCCTTAAGACATTGTATTATTCAACATAAAAATGCAACTTATTCTAAGTACAGCCCTAGATAAAGCGTATATTTATACCCACTAAATTTATAACTGAACTAAAAAATAATTTAAACAACCAATGGACGTATTTAGTATCAAAGCACTACGGCAAATTTCTCAAGGTCACGCTCGGCCTTTCGTTACAAATTCTAGAATAAAAGGAGTTCAACTTCTTATCATTTCGGCAGTTTTTGCAAGTTGCACACCAAAAAGTGCTTACCATGATTATGTTTCTGATGTTTACCAAACTTCACAACAGGGCGACAATCTTAAATTAATTTCGGAAAACGAAACCCCTACTGCGGCTTCAGATCTTAAAAAGGTAACAATAGAACTTCTTCCAAATGAAGAATTTCAAAAGTATTATGGCTTCGGAGCTTCGTTTACAGAATCTTCGGCTTGGAATTTAGCCACTATTCCTGTAGAAAAACGTAAAGATGTCCTCACCAAACTTTTCAGTCCAACGGAAGGTGCCGGATTTACGCTAACACGAACTCATATTAACAGTAGTGATTACTCTAACACGCACTACTCATATGTAGAAGCAGGAGATGAAGACCTTTCAACATTTAGCGTTCATGAAGACATGAAAGGCTTTAGTGGCGATGAAAACGACCAAGTACGCGGTATCGAATTAGTCGATGCGAGCTACGATTTAATTCCTATGATTTTAGAAGCTTCTAAAATTCCAGGTGCCGATTTTAATATTATAGCTTCACCGTGGAGTCCGCCATCATGGATGAAAACTGGAGAAACTGCTGAAATGACAAACGGAACTTTACGTCCTGAATATTATGGATTATGGGCTGAATACCTTTCTAAATATATTACGGCTTATAAAGAACAGGGTATCACCTTATGGGGTTTAACGCCACAAAATGAGCCCTTACATGCCATTGATGCGATGTGGGATAGTAATGGATTTACACCAGAACAAGGAAGAGATTTCTTAAGAGATCATCTTGGACCACAGCTAGTAAAAGACGGTCACCTGAAACTTGATGACTTAGAAGCTGGACTTCGCGTTTTAATTTATGACCATAACAAATCGACCATGAACGATTATGTCGCGCCAACCTACGAAGATCCTGAAGCGTCTAAATATGCTTGGGGAACAGCGTTTCATTGGTACACCAACTCGGAACTAAAAGCAAATAACTGGTATGCTGATGAGTTAGCTGAATTGCAAAAAAAATGGCCTAATAAAGCCATGATTCATTCTGAATCTAGTATTGATATTGATGCCAATGAACCTATCGGACAGTATTGGAGAGCGAGCACGGATTATGCCGGAACCTTTGTTCCTTTTGAAACCTATGCCTATGATATTATCACCGATTTAAATCACGGAACCCAAGGTTATGTAGAATGGTGTAGTATTTTAAGTCATAAAGGACAACCAAATCCTTATAATAATTATAATAGTGCTCCTGTTCTTATCAATCCTGAAACGGATGAAGTTATTTATACACCACTATACTATTTATTGAGTCACTTTAGTAAATTTATTCGTCCTGATGCTCATAGAATTGCCTTAAAAGGAGATTCGATTGATGGCCTAATTTATACGGCTGCTAAAAACACGGATGGCTCTATCGTTGTTGTCGCTTTTAACAGAAATGATGAAGCACATAAATTAGAGATTACTCTAGGGGATAAAACTTTTACAAGTCCAATTGCAGCTAGAGCAATGCAAACCATTCATTTAAAAGCAAACAAATAGCATAAGCTATTGGTTTTAAGCAGATTTAAAAGCTCCATCATTTAAAAAATGAATTAGCTTCTATAAGTCGCAAGGAAACACATACTACTTCTATACTTGAACTATTCGCGACGCACAAGTCGTGAATAGTTCTTTTTCTTTCTAAAAAGATGTCATCTTCATAAGCGCCACAACATTTAAGCCCTAAGCGGCTTTAAAACCACATCTTTATCCCGTAGTGCGGACTTATACTTCTTTTTAATCTTCCCAATATTACCATAAATACTTACGATTTTATTAAAACTTCCGCATCTTTGCCTTAAAAGAAGACTTGTGGATTTTACAGAAAAAAAACTTATCATATTCGATTTTGATGGCACCTTAATCAACAGCATTCCAGATCTTACAGCTGCCGTTAATATCATGTTATCTCATTTTAAAGCTGAACCGCTAAGCATTGCTCAGGTTACCCCATTTATTGGTAACGGGGCGCAACCTCTAGTAAGACGTGCGCTTGAAGCTTCCTTTCCTAAAGACGATCTCACGGAGTCGCTTTTTGAAGATGCTTTTACCCGATATTTAGAAGCGTACAAAAGTATTACCTGTAAAGATACTTTTGTGTATCCTGGGGTTTTAGATACCTTAAATTATTTAGACCAAAAGGGCTATTCGATGGTTATTTGCACCAATAAACCTTACGCATATATTGCTCCTATTTTAGAGGCGTTAGAAATTAAAAGTTTCTTTAAACTTTGGGTTGGTGAAGATTCCTTGCCAGAAAAAAAACCAAGTGCTATGCCACTTTTACATCTTACAGAAGCTATGGGAACAAGCATTGCCCATAGTGTGATGGTCGGAGACTCTAAAAATGATATTCTTGCGGCTCAAAATGCAGGCATACAAAGTATCGGTGTGAGCTATGGCTATAATTACAACGAAAACATTTCAGACTATAATCCTACGGTCGTGGCAGATCAGTTTACGGAGCTTCAAGACTTATTTTAAGATGAATAAAATTTATAATGTTGGCATCATTGGAGGTGGTGTTTCTGGTGTGGTAACGGCTTTAGAAATGGCAAAACACAATATTGATAGTATTTTGTTTGAACAAGCCAATAGCGTTGTTAACGGCCCTCCTTTTTGTCACTTACATGCAGGTGGAAATTTATACCCGGATATTTCGGATGAGCAATGCCGAATCTTGATGAAGCAATCTATTGCCATGGCCCGTTTATTTCCGGAATCTATAGACCAACGCCCAACCTTTATTAGTGTTCCTAAATCTGAAAAATACGATATTCATACTCTATTAAATCGCTTGGATATGCTAGTAGGGTATTACCAAAGTTTAATTGATGAAGATCCTTCAAATGAAATTTTAGGCGCTCCGCAGGATTATTACAACCTTTATACCGAAGCTGATTTAATCGCTTTAAGCGAGAAACCTGCTTATAAACGACCTTCGACTCCCGATCAGTGGATGGCCAATTCCGTAAAACTCATTGATTACAAAAAATTAAAAACACCGGTAATTTTAGTTCAAGAATATGGTTGGAATCTCTTTAGATTAGGCGCACAGGCACAATTAGCCTTAGAACAGTCTTCAAACTGTAGTCTTAAAACCAACACCAACGTAAACCACATTAAAGATGTTAGAGCTGAGAGTTTGGATTATAATTGGGAAATACAGACTAAAGACGAAGTTTATAAAGTAAAATATCTTGTAAACTCATCGGGTTATAAAACCGGACAAATTGAGGCATCCTTACAGTTAAAAACGGAACGTCTTATAGAATTCAAAGCGGCCTATGTTTCTAAATGGGAACCGCAACCCGGCTTACTTCCTGAACTTATTTTTCATGGAGAACGGGGTACACCCAATGGTATGGTGCAATTAACGCCTTACGCTGAAGATTTTTACCAAATACATGGTATGACGGAGGAGATCACCTTGTTTAAAGATGGTCTTATAAAGTCTAAAGCTAACGAGGCACAACCGCAGTTTAATGAAGACATTAACCTAAAGCTTTATAAAGGTTGGGCCACTAAAGATGTAGAAAGCAGAACTGAAAACGCTATTGCCTCGGTTGGTCAGTTTGTACCTTCTTTTAAAACCGCTACAGTTGGAGGTCCTCCCCTTTTTGGAGCACAGCAAATACGTGGTAACGACCCTAATTTAAGAGTCGGTGAAGTGAGTTTTCCAAGTCCGTTTTATGCCCGAAGCGAAATTATAAAAGCCTCTTCAGCATTAACCGTAGCCCATCAAATTATGGCTAAACTTCAGGACGAAAACATTATTCCTGCCTTAGCAAATACCTCCTTAGAAAATGAGATTTTAGAGGCTATTGATACGGAGGCAATTAACCGCTTTGCATCGCAACTTGCTAAAGAACGTGGATATCCCGAAGCCTTATCGCGATTAGTTATTGAACGTCAATAAAAAGCCTTTAGTAAAATTAATTATCCCCATCGCGCCACAAGGCGTCTTTGGGGATCTACCATCTGCGTCCAGGTCATGTTCTAATTATTAGATCAGATAGAATTCGAAAAAAATTCAAAAACTACGACCGAAAAAAATGTTTAACATACCTCATGAAATAAGTTGCAATTCTAGGACATTGAAAAGGATTAAGGCGTCTTTTCGGCCTTCATACAATAACCTATTTTCAACGTCATCATTCACATTTTGAATCTTGAATTACAAACCGCAATGTTATTGTTTTAAAAGACTTAAAAGGAAGTTTTAAATTAATAGCACATATAATACCAAAGCTTGATAACGCAAAAAACGCTATGATAAAGAAGTATTTCCTTTCTCATAGCGTTTAATTTTTTTAGACACTCAAAATAATGGTTTTACACCAATTCATCAACTAAGGCATTCACCTTCATTGTGCCTGCTGTTTTTAACTGCGTATGCCAATTGAATGCTTTTTCTAAAAGATGCGGAGTTTGTCCTCCTGCTTTATTAGCTTCTTCAAAATAAGCTAACATTTGCGCTTTATATTCAGGATGCACACAGTTTTCAATAATACGTTGAGCACGTTCTACAGGCGCTAATCCTCTTAAGTCTGCCAAACCTTGTTCCGTAACCAAAACATCCACATCGTGTTCCGTATGGTCTGTATGAGACACCATTGGGACCACATGAGAAATACGTCCTTCTTTAGACATTGACGGACAGGCAAAAATACTCAGGTAACCATTTCTTGCAAAATCACCAGAGCCTCCAATTCCATTCATCATTTTAGTCCCTCCAATATGGGTAGAGTTTACGTTACCATAAATATCAACTTCAATAGCTGTATTTATACCAATAACGCCAAGTCGGCTAATAACTTCAGCAGCATTACTAATATTTTGTGGTCTTAATAAGAGTTTATCCTTATACTGTTCAAAATTACTAAACACCTTATCAGAACAAGCTTCCGTGATGGTAATTGAGGATGCAGATGCAAAGGTCAGTTTTCCAGAATCAAACAATTCAAAAGTACTATCCTGAAGTACTTCAGAATACATTGTAAGATTTTTAAATTTAGAATCTTTAAACCCCGATAGAATAGCATTGGCCGTCTTTCCTATCCCGGCTTGTAAAGGCAACAAAGATTCCGTTAAGCGACCAGCTTCCACTTCTTTCTCTAAGAACTCAAGAATATGCTTAGAGATGGCTGATGTTTTTTCATCTGGATCTGCAATCACGGCAGGACTGTCTGGAACTTCGGTATAAACTATAGCCAAGACTTTACTTGGATCTATTTTAATAAACGGATCGCCAATTCTGGTGTCCGATTCGGTAACCGGTATAATCTCTCGATGCGGTTGTTTCTTTAAAACCTTAACATCATGGATTCCCGCTAGAGACTCTGGGAATGTGGTGTTAATTTCAATAATAATTTTATCTGCATTTTCTGCAAATACAGGCGAATTCCCTACAGAAGTCGTCGGTACAATATGGCCCTCTTCAGTAATAGAAACCGCTTCAATTATAGCGATATCAATTTTATAGGTATCAATTTTCTGAAGCATATCTGCCGTTTGCCCTAAATGCTGATCTACATAAAGCACTTCATGGCCATTAATACTTTTTCGTAATGTGGGATCGGCCTGAAAAGGTAATCTTTTATAAAGCGCTCCGTTTTTTGCTAGATCGGCATCCGTATCATAACCTAAAGAAGCACCACTTAATACAGTTACTTTAATATCTTCTACCAAAGCTCGTTTTGCAACTTGAGGTAAAACTGTTTTACTATCGCCTGCTTTTGTAAAACCACTAACCCCCAAGACATGACGGTTTTTTATATGTAAAGCAGCCTGTTCTGCCGTCTGTATTTTATCTAAATAAGCGGGGTATTTAATTCGTTGCATAATATTAAGTATTTAGTAATTTTTAGGCGTAATAATTACCTATTTGATTGTTATTTTTAGTTTAATTAAGTTTTTCTCAAAACTATACTGCAATTTATATAAGATATTTAATGTCTATTTATTCACATAAGACAATCTTTTATTAATTTCGTACAATCAACGTCCCATTTTCACTATTATGAATACAAAGTATTATTTAACCGAAGTTGACAAGAACCCTTTAAGCATTTATTGCTACCATAATCTTATGGGGGAAACCTTTATAGAATCGCACCACCATGATAAGGGGCAATTTTTATATACGGAAGGTGGTGTGGTCCATGTAAAAACCAAGAATAGAATTTACTTTTTACCAGCACGGCATTATATGTGGATCCCTCCAGGACTACAACATGCTATTTATCCGAGTTCGCCTAAAGTTATAATGAGAAATCTTTATTTTCCGGTTCCTACAAACGCGGGGCGCTTTTATTATAAAGAAGGAATTTACCCGATTAATAATTTATTAATGGAACTCTTATTGCACACCAAACAATGGAATGGCGATATTGTAAAATCGCAACGAAATAAATTTACAATAGCCCTTGCGTTTAAAGCCTTATTAGAGCAAACCGTATCGCGATCTTTACATATAGAACTCCCGCAAGCCACAGACCATCGCTTAATAAGCATTATAAAATATCTTACAGACCATATTCATCAAGAACACCTTTTACCAGAATTAGCGTCTCGTTTTAGCATGACGGACAAATCGCTCTACCGTTTATTTAAAAAGGATGTCGGGATGTCTTTTATTAAATACTATACGCAATTACGGATATTTAAATCCTTAGAATATTTAATGAATTCCGACTATACCATTTCTGAAATTGCGAACATGATTGGCTATACAAGTTTACCTACCTTTAGTAACACCTTTAGTAAAGTAATGGGAAAGCGCCCTTCTGAATACCGAAAATCCAATGAGATTTATTTAGAGGATTAAAGGTTTGCTCACTTCAATTTACGATTTACAATCCTCCAAACCCCATTGATCTAAAGCCCTAAGAATAGCTTCTAAAGATTGTCCGCGGGCACTTAATTGATATTCGACTTTAGGGGGCACCACCGGATAGACTTTTCTAGTAATCAGGCCATCGTCTTCTAATTGTCTTACGGTTTGGGTAAACATCTTATTGGAGATGCCTGGAATTTTCTTTTGAAGTACTCCAGAACGCAGCCCTCCTTCCAATAAATGAAATAATATTAATGGTTTCCACTTGGTCCCAATAAGGTTCATGGTATAATTTAAGGGACAATGATGTGCTTTATTCAAAATTAAAATCCTTTTAAAATCCTGATATTCTATAATTTACTCGTTTAGGTAACTATACTACTTTTTAGTAAGTTATTGCCCAAGAAGCAAATATAGACTAATTTTGTCATCTAAAAAACAAGTACTTATGAAAGACAAGAAGCATTATCCAAAATCATTTTCACATATAGGAATTACAGTTCCAGATCTGAAAGCTGCAGTAGAATTTTATTCTGAAGTTATGGGTTGGTATGTTATTATGGAACCTTCAACCATAAAGAAAGAAACCGATACGGCCATAGGCCAAATGTGTATTGATGTTTTTGGTGACGATTGGACCGAGTTTGAAATTGCGCATTTAGCAACTTCTGATGGTATTGGTGTAGAATTATTTTCTTTTCCACATGGCGTTAAGGAAGCTCCAGAATTCAACCCTTTTAACACAGGTCTTTTTCACTTTTGTGTGCAAGACCCCAATATTGAAGACCTAATTGAGAAAATTAAGGCGTATGGCGGAAAACAAAGAATGCCAATTAGATCATATTATCCGGAAGATAAACCTTTTAAAATGTGTTATGTAGAAGATCCTTTTGGGATTGTATTTGAAATCTACACTCATAGTTACGAGTTAACCTATTCTTCAGGTGCTTACACCAAATAAGCCTATATAAAACAACAACTTGCTTTTAGGTGACGCTAGAAAATTTCTCAGCAGATCACTCTAAAAACAAGTTGTTGTTATTTTTAATTCTGTAACTAAGGCCAGCTTAGCGGACAAAACGCCCTGAAACATTTCCTTCAATGATGGAAATAACTTCTTCTGCATTGGCGTAATTCACATCCCCTTCATAGGTATGCTTTAAGGCACAGGCTGCACTAGCAAATTGCATGGCTTTAAAATCGTCATATTTCTGCAACCCATGAATAAGTCCGGCAGCAAACGCATCTCCGGTCCCAATACGATCTACGACATGCGTAATATCTAAATCTTCAGATTCTCTAAATTCTACGCCATTCCACATACGCGCTCTAATTTTATGCCATGAGGAATTTAAGGAGGTTCTTATTTTATCGAAAACTTTTTCTATGGACGGAAACGTCTCCATTAGTTGCTGACTTGCTTTTAAGAAATCATCGTTAGAATAGCTGTAGTCCGTACCGAGCACTTCATTGATTTCGTTAATACCACCAATAAATATATTAGAGTATTGCAATAATTCTTTTAAAGCCTCTTTAGGATCCTTACCGTATTTCCATAAACCACTTCTATAAGTAGGATCGGCAGAGACAGTAATGCCTTTTTCTTTCGCTAAGACCAAACCTTCTTTTAAGGTATCAAAAGCACCTTGTGTTAAGGCTGGCGTAATCCCTGTCCAATGAAACCAACTTCCTTTTCTAAGCGCCTTATCCCAATCTACCATAGAAGGCTCTACATCTGAAAAAGACGAATGCGAACGATTATAAGATATTTTACTCGGACGCATCACCGCACCAACTTCTAAGAAATAAACCCCTAAAGGTCTTGAAGAAAATTCTATGGAAGACGTACTCACGCCAAATTTACGGATATAAGCTAAGGCGGTTTCCCCAATAAAATCATTAGAGACCACACTAATGTGCTTCACTTTACCTCCAAAATTTGCGATAGAGATGCCCACATTTAATTCTGTGCCTCCAAAATAAAACTCTGCAATATTAGATTGCATAAATTTCTTATTTCCGCGTGGTGAAATACGCATTAAAACTTCTCCGAATGTAATAATTTGCTCCATGTAACTGTTTTTAAATTCTCCAAAAAAATTATTTTGGGTACTATAAAGAATGGCACTTTTAACAATACGGTGTATTGAACATTAAAAGATAAGCCCTTCACTTTTACTGTTATAAATATATGAAATTATGACGCAATATGTTTCAAAATTAATTTTAATCATCACCATAATAGTTATAAAAAGTCCACTAAAAAATACTTAATCCTCTGATACAACAAAATCCCATTTCTGGGATTTTGTCTTGAAAAAAATTAAATAAAAATTAGGAATCATTATTGGTTCATCAACTTAAAATTAATAGGAACACTGTACGGCATACTTACAGCCATATCACGTTGTTGTCCTGGAATCATTTTAGGCAATAAACTAATAATACGTTCTGCTTCCGTTTCTAACAATTGATCAGGACCTCTAGACTTAATTTTAGTCACTCTACCGGTTTTATCAATAATAAAGAACACATAAACCTTACCTTGAATATCTAAGTCTGCCGCAGCATCAGGATATCTGAAGTTTTTCTGTAAATGGGCTTGCATTTTTCGTTCAAAACAAGCTTTTAGCTCGGCATTATTTCCTGTACAACCAGGGAATTGAGGGACTTTCTCAATTAAGGCAAAAGGGACTTCTATATCTTCTTCGACTTCTTCAACTACAACATCTTCGACAGCAACCTCAGCTTCTTCAATAATATCATCCTGACCAATCTCGGTACTTTCAATAACCGTTTCTTCAATTTCCTCAGTATCTTCCACTAAGGTAATAACTTCTGAAACCACTTGTTTTGGTGGTGGAGGTGGCGGTGGAATATTAATTGTAGTGATCGGTATATCTTCATCATATTGATCATCCAACATTAACAAATCAATCTTTATTTCTTCTTTCTCGTAAGTCTTGTGCTCAAGCCCTAAATAGGTTAAGAGCAACATTACATTTAAGCCAACAGCAAAGTATAAACTACTGTTTCGACCTACATTGGCATTGGGATTTTTTTTGAGTTCCATGACGTTTAATTTAATAGTGTAAAGTTACTTCTTAGCTTACGTTTAAATTATGACATTAGTCAGTTTTAAAATCCCATTTAAAATGAATCCTTAAAGACTATTTAACTGATTGTCATTAGGGTCTGAACTGAGCGTCCAAAAGAAGCCTACAAAAAAGAACTGATCTGAAGCTGGGGTTAATGCCCTACTTGTATACACCCCATTTTGGTTAGGAACATCGGCATACTGATACCCATAAACGTTCTTAAAATTTAATACATTATTTACGGAGCAATACAAGATTTTCTGTTGGTCTAATAAGTAAGACCAATTAAGACTTAAACTATGAAATCCTTTAGTTCTTTGGTCTAAGATCCCTGAGGTATTAGGATTGGTATAAGGGCGCCCTGACGCCATACTATAAGCTGCTCCTATTTGACTTTTCCACGATGCAATCCAATATTTCCCCACCACAGATAAATTGTGCGTAGTGGCAAAACTGGGCTGCACTTTAGTGTTGTAATTATTAAACTCGCGCTTGGTATCTAAATAGGAATAACTGAGCCAATAATCTAATCGAGGAACACTAGTATTATCTCTCCAAAACAGATCGAGTCCTTGGGCATAGCCCTCACCGCTGCTCTCAAAAGCACTAAAATACTCAGGACTCTCAGTATTGTATTTTACCAAGTGGTCATACGTTTTGTTGTAAACTTCAGCTCTAAAAATCCGTCCTTGGTTCGTGTATTGGTAGTTTAGAATATAATGAGAAGCTTTTTGTGCTTTTAAGTCCTGTTCAAACTTTAAGATGTTACGACTCGGATTCTGGTAGAAATGGCCATACGCTAATGAAACCTGACCGTTTTTAGAGGTTTTATAAGCAATAGCTGCTCTGGGCGCGACCTCTATCGTTTTAAAAATACCACTATAATCTGAACGCAAGCCTACCTTTAAAGCTAAGTCTTTAGAATAGATAAGATCGAATTCTGCAAAGCCAGCGGTAATAGGGTTACGATAGCCATAGTTGACAAGTGTAGATTCCGCCTGAAAACGTTCTTTAAAATCTGTAATAAAATGTTCCACACCAAAATTTAGCTTTACACGATTATTAAAACGTTTTTTCAGCTTCAATTTTAAATGCACGGCGTGTTCTGTGCCCTCTATATGTTGGGCATCTATCCAAATTTTATCTTTAGCATAGGTATAACTTAAACCTGTGGTTATCCCCCATTGCTTTCCTAATACTCCTTTATAAGAGGTATTCAGATAAACATTCTGATTATTTAATTTAAAATCGATCCCCTCCTCTGCATTGATATCGTCTTGTTGTAATTGAAACTTAGACGTATCAAATGCTGCATAGATCTTTAATAAACCCTGATCTAACTGTTGTCTAAACACTGTTTCGCCTTGAGCACTGACATAAGGCGTTTCCCAGTCATTTTTATCTTTAAAAACCTTTAAATATGGGGCTAAATTGACATAAGAGGTATTAAAACTTAAGGACGACTTTTCCCATTTTTCAGTATGCCCTATTCCAAAACCGATACTCATTAGACTGATGTCCGTTTTTTTGTAGGTAGGTTCATTAATGGTATTCAGCAGTAAGACGCTAGATAAGGCCTGACCATATTCAGAAGCATAACCACCCGTTGAAAACGTGATGCCATCAAATAAAAATGGTGAATATCGCCCACGTGTTGGCGTATTATTAGCACTTGGCGAATAGGGTGTAAATACACGAATGCCGTCAATAAAAACCTGAGTTTCATCTGCCGTACCGCCACGTACAAATAAACGTCCATCTTCCGCGACATTAGAGGTTCCTGGTAAGGTTTGTAAGGCTCCAACAAAGTCGCCCAACGCGCTTGCCGTAGTCACCACATCTAAAGGTTTTAATACCGATACCTTACTATTATCATTGGCCTCAAAGGTTCCTGCACTTACCACTACAGTATCTAATGACTGCACATCTTCTCTAAGTATTATTTTTAGATTTTGAAATTGGGAGGGTTTTAAAGTGATGTTTTTTGTTTCGTAGGACAAAAAAGAAATCACTAAAACTGGAGCTTTTTGAACTGAAGTTGTAAAGCTAAATTCGCCTTTAGCATTTGTGGTAGCTCCATCGTAGGTTCCTAAGATATAAACATTAGCCCCAACAATAGCTTGTTTTTTAACATCTATAACTTTTCCTGAAACGGTAGATTGAGCGTGAACTTGACCCACTAAAAAGCATATACAGTAAAATATAAATTTCCTCATAATCGTTTTATTTTAGGATGGAATTCTAAGTTTCCAAACTATTAACAAGGCAAATATGAGGATGACCTTAAGGCGGTCAAATAGATATAAACTGAACTGTTAAAAATGAATGATGAATTGAGAATCTATCAGTAAAACTATTTAAACCTGATAGGACAAGGGTATTATAATCTTAGTTTTTAAAACAAAAAAAATCCCTTAAATGGGATTTTATAAATTGCGTTAAGTCTATGAGCAGTAACAACGACTCATAGGTCCTACTCCTGAAGCTTAAAGGTTATAGGAATACTATAAGGTACTCTAACAGGCACGTTACGTTGTTTACCGGGTATCATTGTGGGTAGTAATTTAATAATCCGCTCAGCCTCCTCCTCTAAAATTCGGTCTGGGCCACGACTTTTAATTTTAGTCACCTCACCTTGTTCATCAATTAAGAAGGTTACAAACACTCGACCTTGCATGTTAAGCTCTGAGGCAATTTCTGGATATCTAAAATTCTTAAGAATATGGGCTTGCATTTTACTTTGAAAACAAGCCTTTAATGCTTCATTTGTACCGGTACACCCCGGAAACTGAGGTACTTTTTCAATGACAGCAAAAGGGACTTCAACCTCTTCTTCCACCTCTATAACTTCCACCTCTTCTACACTGACCTCTATGGGATCTCCTATTACATCATCTTGTCCTATTTCTGTACTTTCAATAAGCGTTTCTTCAACCTCAGCAGCATCTTCAACCAGCGTAATGACTTCAGAAATGGTCTGTTGTAGTGGCGGTGGCGGCGGAGGTGGTGGAATTTCAATCCGTGTAATAGGAATATCTTCTTCAATTTGCGCCTCTACCATTAAGGTCTCCACTTTAGTTGTGGTCTTATTATAGGTCTTATGCTCAAGCCCTAGGTAAGTTAGGGCGAGCATCACATTTAAACCCACCGCGAAATACAAGCTACTATTTCGCCCTACATTGGCCTTTATGTTTTTTTTGATTTGCATGATGATTCCATTTCAAATAGGAAACTGAAAGTGCTTATGTTATTTCCTTATCGTTATTCGTCCTAAAACACACTATAAGATACAACAAATACGCAACAATTCCTACTTAAAATTTATAATTCAGCAACAAAATCACATAAAAATAAAGGATTCGCAAAACGAATCCTTTATTTACTAGCCTTTAACGTAAATCAATTACTTTTTATACGGTCGTATAATTAAACGCGCTGCTTTATCAAAATTAATATAGTTATAACTCCAGTTAAAAAGAACAATAACCCTATTTCTAAATCCAACGAGAGACATTAAGTGAACAAACATCCATATAAACCAAGCGAAGAATCCGCCAAATTTATAGTGTTTTAAATCTACAACAGCCTTATTTCTTCCAATGGTTGCCATAGACCCCTTATCTCTATATTTAAAAGGTTTCATAGGCTTGTTCTCTAACAAACGTACCAAATTTTTACCTAATAATTTCCCTTGTTGAATAGCAGGCTGTGCCACCTGAGGGTGTCCTTTAGGATAGGCTTCTGTAGGCATTAAGGCAATATCACCCAAGGCAAAAATATTAGTATAGCCTTCCACCTGATTAAATCTATTCACATTATAACGGTTAATTCTATCCATTACAGCTTCGGCTTTTAAACCTTGCACAGGCGCACCCGTGACGCCAGCCGCCCAAATTAGGGTTTCGGATTTCATCACCACGCCAGAATCGGTAGTTACTGTTAAGCCATCGTAATGTTTTACAATGGTATTACACTGTACATTAACCCCTAAACGCTCTAAAAATTTCTGTGCTTTTTTAGAAGCATTTTCACTCATTGGTGGTAAAACTCGAGGCGAACCTTCTAGCAAATGAATGTGCATATCATCCGGATTTAAATCGTGATAATCCCGAGGTAAAATATTATTTTTAAGTTCGGCAATGGCACCCGCAAGTTCTACACCGGTAGGTCCGGCCCCTACAATCACAAAATTTAAATAAGCTTCGCGTTCTTCTTTAGAATCTGCAATAGCTGCTTTTTCAAAATTCTGTAAAATAAGACTTCTTATGTTTAAGGCTTGAGGTACGGTCTTCATTGGCATACTTGAAGACTCAATGGCCTTATTACCAAAATAATTTGTACGCGTTCCAGTAGCCACCACGAGGTAGTCATAAGACAGATTCCCTATAGAGGTAATAATTTCATTTTTTTCAGGTAAAATTTGCTCCACCTGAGCCAAACGAAAAAACATGGTATCGTACTTTTTTATAATCTTTCGTAAAGGATAAGCAATGGAATCGGGCTCTAAACCAGAACTGGACACTTGATATAATAACGGTTGAAATGTATGGTAGTTGCGTTTATCGATAAGCACAACCTGAACATTTTTCTTTGCGAGACTTTTTACTAAATTAATACCAGCAAAGCCACCACCTATGATGACAACTCTTGTTAGATTAGACTGAGGAATATTCATAAAATAGGACTTGTAATTAGGGATATAAAAGTACAAATTAACTCTGCGAAATCCGCGTAAAGCCTGAGCAAATGATAGAAATGAACAAAAAATAACAAAGACCTTTAAAATTAACGACGAATATTAAAAATTCAATAATTTTTATGATTTAAAATCACAATAGGACAATAAAAAATAAGGGGACGATGCTACAAATAAGCCTTGAAATGGAGTCCTACTTTCTAAAAAATAATTTTAAAAGAGAAAATTTTTATTTTTTTGTAACAAAGCTTGAACTTCTTCTACTAATGAGTTAACCAACCGACTATAACAATTGAACAAAGAACTAGAACATAGTTTTGTAGAACAATTGCAAAAACATCAAAACATTGTCCATAAAGTGTGCCGATTGTACACCAACAATGTTGATGCGCATAACGATTTGTTCCAAGAAATTACCATACAATTATGGCGTGCTTACCCTAAATTTAGAGGTGAGGCGAAATTTAGTACATGGATGTACCGTGTTGGCCTAAATACAGCCATTACATTATATAGAAAATCCAAACGTCGAATTAATACGCAAGAATTTGATAGTGTAGAATTTAAAATTAAGGCTGAAGAGTACGATGACACAGAAGAACAACAGTTAAAATTATTATATCAAGCTGTACATCAACTCAATGATATTGAAAAAGCCTTGGTCTTTTTGTATTTAGAAGACAAAGATTACAAGGAAATTAGCGCGACATTAGGTATTACGGAAGTCAATGCAAGAGTGAAAATGAATCGTGTGAAAAAGAAATTAAGAACCATACTAAATCCGTAAGATTATGGATGAATTAGAATTATTAAAAAAGGATTGGAAAAAATCCAACGACAACTATAAGACCTTCTCTGATCATGATATCTATGAAATGAGTCATAAGAAGTCCTCAAATATTGTAAAAACGCTTTTCTACATCAGTATGGCAGAATTGGTGTTTTGGATTTTAATTAATTTTCTACCTCTGGTCCTTTCCGATCAGATGAAGGCACAACTTGAAGAGATGAGTCATAGCTGGGTTTACATTGGCTTAAACATCTTAAGTTATGCGGTTATCATTTTATTTGTATACCTATTATGGAGCGCTCATAAAGCCATCTCGGTGACGGATAATGCGAAAAAGTTAATGGAAAGTATTTTGAAGACTCGGAAAATAATTAAATACTACGTGCTCTATAATCTTCTTATTGCCTTTATTAGTATTCCAGTGTCACTAGCCTTTTCTATTAGCAACCACCCAGAGCTTTACGAAAAACTTAGTGCGGCCTCTACATCTCAAATAGCAGTAATCCTTTTAATTACTTTAGGGATTACAGGTTTGTTTTTAGGATTTATATGGTTGTTCTATAAGTTAATCTACGGTATTCTTATTAAGCGTTTAAATAGAAATTACAACGAGTTAAAAAAGCTTGAAGTATAACCGCTTAGACATTTTATAACCGTTATATAACATGCGGTAAACTGAATGGCTTTAGGTTGAAGCTATAAGCTGTTTACGTATTACACCGTTGAGACTAGTGGTATATTATTCCATTCGCTAAATACGGTTGCGTCTTGAAATGCACCTAAGAATTCAAATACTTCGTTTTGGTTTTGGGTTTATGGCTCCCTATTTTGGATAACTGTGTTCTTACTTGCGCTTCTGTCATTATCTAGTACTGGCAACAGTTAGTGTAAATTAGTCTCGTAGTTAGGGAACTAACTTATCAAAAAAGAATCGAAGGAGAACAAATTCCGAAGAAATTTTCACACAAGCACAACACGAGTTATTTGTTGTGTATGTTACGGCAGGTAATAGTATTTATAATACTTGATTGGTAAGGGACTTGTTTTTTTTGAAATATAAAGATCAGCACACTTTCAATTGCAGAAATGACTGCTAGATTTAAGCATAGTGCTCCAAATCCATGTGTAGAATTCAAGATAAGTTCCGATAAATACAGAACTACACTTGTTAGCCACAGATAACCTAAAATTGTTTTAGTCACATAAAGTCTTCTATACCTAAAATAGGATAAAAGGAGAATCGAAATTTTAATAAGAAAAATAATAATTAATGGAGACCAAAACATGAGGCTTACGTGCCTTATGTAAATCACAAATCCTGAAATCAAAATCCAAGACAAGTAATAGATTAAAACAGATTTAGTGGTTCTAATGCGACTATATCTTAGGATATCGAATATCAATATCGTTAAAATAATAATCGTCGCCAGAACATCAGCAAGTATTAAATACTTAAAAACCAAAATGATCATTGCAAATAATAGACTTAACCCTATTCTGATGTTATCGTTCACGCTGTGTTTTTTTTATGAATTCACAAGACAACTCATTAGAGGCTTAGCCTTAAATTATCATCAAAAAACACAGGTTTCATTTCAGCCACACACCTTTAAGAGGTCTTTTACATATCTCTTAATTCGCGATTTAAACGCTCATTTTCTTCTAAAACATCTTGTGGAATCACCTTCAAGAAAGAAGGGTGTTGCTCAATAGCGTATTCTATTTTCTCTACAATACTGTCAATAGACTCGTTATCGTAATCGATTTCTAATGGTGCTTTAATTTCAAAAGTTTGAAAAATATTCTTTTTCTTCACACGTAATCCTTTTTTATCAAAAGAACGTCTAAAACCATCAATAACAATAGGGACTACTACAGGTTTGTAGCGTTTTATAATATGTGCCGTTCCTTTTCTAATCGGTTTAAAAGGGGTTGTTGTACCTTGAGGAAAGGTAATAACCCAACCGTCGTTAAGCGCTTTTCCAATACTAGAAATATCACTCATCTTTACTTGTCGGTTAACATCTTTACCTTGAGATCGCCATGTACGCTCTATACTAATAGACCCTACATAAGCCAAAATTTTAGGTAAAAGTCCAGACCTCATGGTTTCCTTAGCGGCCACATAATACACATTAAGCTTAGGGTTCCATAAATAGCCTATATTTTTAATAGAATCTTCACGGTTACTTAAACTCGCGTTAAATACATGAAACATCGCAATAACATCTGCGAAATAAGTCTGATGATTGGAAATAAATAGAACGTTAGTTTCAGGTAAATGTTTGATAATTTCAGAACCTTCAATCTGTAGTTCATTAAAACCTCTAAATCTACGATGCGTTAAAGCCCCTAAGACTCTAATTAACCATTTCTTTACCCACAATATATGTCCGAAAGGATTTCTTTTAAATAATCCCATAATATGATTTACATTTTAAACACAAATGTAAACATAATGTTAAATTATAGGACGGTTTTTAACAAGTCTTTAATCTCACCAAGCATCATCGCTGTGGCGCCCCACACAATATGCCCATTAAAATTAAATGCAGGCACATCAACCTCCACATTAAAAGACGTTGGTACTCTTGCGGTTAAGACACTATCATCGCTTAAAAAATCACTGAGCTTGACTTCAATTATGGCCTCGACCTCTTCGTCTTGTTTTGTAAAAATTAAATATTCCTTAGAAATTCCAACATAAGGATAAACCATAAAATTACTCGGCGGGATATAAATTGAAGACATCGCTTTTAAAACCTCAATATGAGTTCTAGAGACACCAATTTCTTCTTCGGTCTCTCGGATAGCGGTTTCTTGTAAATCCCCCTGATCAGCATCTTCATATTTCCCTCCCGGAAATCCTACTTGTGCAGAATGCACCCCTTTATAGGTTTTTCGTAAAATAAGAACCAAATACGTTTCATCATCTGGTTTAGGATAAAACAACGCCATAACTGCTGCTTTTCTAGCGGTCTTAGACTTTGATTTCATTTTTTCAGATAAATCTAAGCGGTATGGCGGAGACATTTTGGCGTGAGAGTCTTCGCCAAAAAGCTCAAGATGTTTTATTTTTACTACAGATTCTAAAAACCGACTAAATAACATTTATGAGAGTTAAATTATTATTTCCACTATGTGTTGGAATGGGATTATTACTTATGAATTGTGAAGATAAGCAAACTTCAAAACATACAAAAGAGGCTCCAATAGTAAACGATTCATCAGCTTCTAAACGTAAAACCATAACGAAAGAAGTTAAAGAACCCGAATTTCCTCTTTTAACCGATGCGAATGCAATGGAATTCTTCTTAGATTACGAGAAAGCGCATTCTGAAAACAAAGTTAAAATCACTACCGATTTTGGGGTTATTGAAATTCAACTCTACGATAAGACCAAATTTCACAGGGCCAATTTTGTCTACCTAACCAAACGCAACTATTTTGACGGCACACAATTTTACCGCGTGGTGAAAAACTTTGTGATTCAAGGCGGAAGTAGTGATGATTACAATATTGCAAAACGAAGACAAAAAATTGGACACTACCTTCTTCCTCCAGATACAAAACGCGGATATACCCACAAACGAGGCGCCGTTTCCATGCCAAGTAGCGAAATTGAAAATGCTTATAAACTAGCCTCTCCTTTTCAATTTTTTATTATCCAGCGTGAAGGTGGCGCTAAATATTTAGATGGCGACTATACCGTTTTTGGTGAAGTAACTTCCGGAATGGATGTTGTAGATGCCATTGCGAATGTAAAAACTGATGAAGGCGATTGGCCTCTAAGCAATGTATATATTAGAAAAGTAGAGCTGATAGATTAGCCCCTTAAATACCAATGCTTTTTAGGGCTGTAATTTTTAATTTAATTCACAGTTTGAAAAGCCCTTCTCCCCGCTTTGTTTCCGTTGTTAAATTTATAATGAGACTTCTTCAAGGTAGACTTTCTAGACGAAGGCATAGCCAAGAAATTATTATAATATATGATGAAAAAACACGGTAATTTCAGTATCTTGTTTGCTCATTTATATCCCTAACCCTATAAAAAAAATAAAACCATTTTTATGACCTCTAAATCCATAACCACAACGCTTTTTTGCAGTCTTATCCTTTTAGTAAGCTGTAAAGAAGATGGTGCTAAACCCTCAGAAAAAGCCATGAGCGATAATGTACTTACCCAAGAATGGACAGGCCCTTACAAGGGAGTTCCTGCATTTGACAAACTCTCTGTAGATGCCATAAAACCTGCTATGGAAACCGCTATGGCGGAACAACTTGAAGAGATTGAAGCGATTGCAAATAACGAAGCCGAACCGACTTTTGAAAATACAATCGTCGCTATGGAACGCGCTGGTAAAACCTTAGACCGAGTATCCACCTATTACGGCGTTATGGGAAGTAACGTATCATCGCCAGAGTTTAGAACCGTGCAAGCAGAATTAGCACCAAAACTTTCTGAATTCAGATCTAAAATTTCACAAAATAAAGCCTTATTTCAACGTATAAAAACCGTATATGAAGCGTCATTGAAATCACCTTTAGAGCCAGAAGCGCAACGTGTAGTAGAATTAACCTACAAGCAGTTTGAAATGAACGGCGCTAATCTTAATGCCGCAAAGAAAAAACGTTACGCAGCAATCAATAAAGAATTGGCCTCTTTATATACCGATTTTTCTAACCATGTATTGCATGATGAAGAACATTATATCACCTATTTAAACGACCAACAATTAGGTGGTTTATCGGAAGGGTTTATAAAATCAGCAGCAAAAATTGCTACCGACAAAGGTAAAGAAGGGCTTTATGCGATTACAAATACGCGTTCTTCTATGGATCCTTTTTTAACTTATTCTACTGAACGTGCCTTAAGAAAGCAAGTTTGGGAAAACTACTATTCGCGTGGAGATAATGGCGATGAAAATGATAATAACGCCATTATTGCTAAAATTTTAAAACTACGTAAAGAACGTGTCGGCCTTATGGGCTATGATAATTATGCCGAATGGCGTTTACAAGACCGTATGGCAAAAACGCCAGAAAATGCTATGGACTTAATGATGGCTGTTTGGCCTGCAGCAACAGCACGTGTTAAAGAAGAAGTTGCAGACATGCAAGCCGTTGCAGACGAACGTGGAGACGACATTACCATTGCGCCTTGGGATTACCGTTTTTATGCTGAAAAAGTACGTCAGAAAAAATACGATCTTGATAGTGATGAAGTGAAGCAGTACCTTCAATTAGACAAATTAACCGAAGCTATGTTTTTTGTTGCCGGCGAACTTTTTAATTACAACTTCACCCCTATTACGGATGGTTCTGTACCGGTATTTCATGAAGATGTAAAAGTTTGGGAGGTTACAGATAAGACAACCGAAAAATCTATAGGCTTATGGTATTTAGACCCTTATGCACGCCAAGGCAAACGTTCTGGTGCTTGGGCAACAACCTATAGAAGTGCCGCTTCTTTTGATGGCGAAATGAATGTTTTAGCCTCTAACAATTCAAACTTTGTAAAACCAGCGCCAGGAGAAGCAGTTTTAGTCTCTTGGGATGACGCAACTACCTTTTTTCACGAATTTGGTCATGCTCTACACTTCTTTTCTGCCGATGTAAAGTACCCAACCCTTAACGGTGGTGTAAGAGATTATACTGAATTTCAATCGCAATTATTAGAACGTTGGTTATCTACAGACAAGGTCATTAACAACTATTTAGTTCACTATAAGACAGGAGAACCAATTCCGCAGGCTTTAGTTGAAAAAATAAAAAAAGCAGCCACTTTTAATCAAGGCTTCGGAACCACGGAATATTTAGCCTCTGCTTTAATCGATATGAAACTGCACTTGGCAGACCCAACAAATATAGATATAGACAAATTTGAACGTGAAACTTTAGATGAATTAGGCATGCCAAAAGAATTACCAATGCGTCATAGAACGCCACATTTTGGTCATGTGTTTTCAGGCGAAGGCTATGCTACTGCGTATTACGGTTATATGTGGGCTGATGTTTTAACGAGTGATGCTTCTGAAGCTTTTAGAGAAGCTGAAGGTGGCTTTTACGATAAGGAAGTGGCAGAGAAACTTGTTAAATATTTATTTGCACCACGTAATGCTATGGATCCGGCAGAAGCTTACCGAAAATTTAGAGGACGCGATGCTAAAATTGAAGCCTTAATGAGAGATCGTGGCTTCCCTGTTCCAGAATCCGCATTATAGCATGCTATTATGTGAGCGTTAAAACCACGTTATCCCAACGCTTTAGCCGCTTACAAAAACAGATTATTTTATTAAAGAATCCTTAAGACATTTAAGACGGGGAGCTTTTATTCATTCAGAAATAAAGCAATCCCAACATTAAACCTTAAGGATTCTTTTTTATTCTAAAGAACTCGAAATTTTTCAGAATACAACCTCAGAGCAACAGAATTCTAAAAACTTCAAAAGGTATAAAAACATGCTCTACCCTATTGGTTTAAGACGACTCCACTTTGCTCTAATCCCAAATTCAGATTAGAATTCTTAA
This sequence comes from Winogradskyella rapida, assembly GCF_042675845.1. Classification (NCBI taxonomy): domain Bacteria; kingdom Pseudomonadati; phylum Bacteroidota; class Flavobacteriia; order Flavobacteriales; family Flavobacteriaceae; genus Winogradskyella; species Winogradskyella rapida. Next base: position 105,561 of record NZ_JBHTKM010000063.1, read on the forward strand.
TTTATTTGAATTTTAAAAAATACAAGACGCCAATTTTACGTTATATAGGATATTAGCTACAAATTGCTTAAATTAGACAAAGCCTTTTTGTACGAGGCCATGCTTAACACAATCCCCAAAACCTACGATTATGAACAAAGCCACACGCTATTCTATTATAATTTCTCTTATGGCCTTAGTCACGAGCTGTAATTTTTCTAATACGAATACAACCTCAGAACAAATTATTAAATCCTTTCACGAGACGGACCATCTTAATTTATTAACAGATATTAACCCGCAATTTGAAGACGCCCAAGTTAATGCCGTTATAGAAATTCCGGCAGGAACAATAGATAAATGGGAACTGAATAAAAATACAGGACAAATTGAATGGGAACGGATTGAAGACACCCCACGAAAAATTAATTATTTAGGCTATCCAGGAAATTATGGTATGATTCCGAAAACCCTAATACCAAAACATGGCGGTGGCGACGGAGACCCTTTAGATATTCTTGTTCTTGGTCCACCGGCGGAACGTGGCGACATCCTAAGATGTAAAATTATAGGCCTCTTATATTTAACCGACAGCGGGGAACAAGACCATAAACTCATCGCCGTATCTGACACCTCGGTGATGTACACTATGAATTCCATTTCAGAATTAGACAAAAATTACCAAGGCATTTCAGAAATCATAGCGCTATGGTTCACCAATTACAAGGCTTCAGGCCTCTTAAAATCTAAGGGCTATGGAAGTCAAAAAGAAGCGCTTCAAATCTTAGATAAAGCATTAAAAGATTATGCGGCCAATTAACCTTAGCTATTCATCTTCGCTTTTATACAAACTAGGGAGACTAATTTTAAAACGCACTGCTACTAAGCGAATAATAATCACCACAAGACCAGCGATTATAAATAGGTAATTGCGGTCTTCAAAAAATTGGAGAAGTAAAAAGTAAGTCATGCCCCCTAAAATACAGGCCGTCGCATAGATTTCCTCTCTAAAGATCACAGGAATTTCATTACATAGCGTATCTCTTACCACACCTCCAAAACAAGCTGTCATGGTACCCATAGCAATACAAATTACGGGGTGCAATCCTGCAACAAGTCCGGTTTCAATACCTACCACAGTATAAAGACCTATACCAATGGTATCAAATAAAAATAGTGATTTTAAAAGGTAACTTATGCGTTTTCTTATAATAACGGCAAAGGTTGCAGACCCTATAATAACGTAAACAAAAGTCATGTTTCGCATCCACGAAACCGGTTCAATTCCAATCATAACATCACGCAATGTACCACCACCAACAGCAGTAACAAACGATATAATTAAGACTCCGAAAGGGTCCATCCGCTTATTCATAGCAATTAATGCCCCCGAAATAGCAAAGGCGATGGTTCCTAGTAAATCTACGATCTGAATAAACATAAGCTTCTATTTAAAAATTTAAACCAGTCTTTCTGTTTGCAAAACTAGGATTATAATTGGATTGCGCCTGAAGAGAATGTTAAAGGTTTCTTAGGGTGAAAATCGAGCCCCCAAAAACCGATATAACACAAACAATCAAGCGCGTAAAAAAACAGGAGACAAATTCCTCTAGATTTACATATTTTGCGTGTAGTAGTTGTAATCTTTAATGACCTTAGCAACGAAATCTACCGGTTTTTCATCGGTTTCAATAGCCAAAACTTTTATTAAACGATGATGCAAGTTTAAAATAATATTATGTTGCCCCTTTCGTAGCGCCTCATTATATAAGAGTTTTATACTCTGCATATCCTTATCGCTAAACACAGTCACCTGACTATAGGTTGGCACATAGTTATCAGGAAGTTCTTTAATTAAAGTATCGTCAATAGTAAGGTTTTGTTTTTCACTAATTACGGTAGTTCCGGCGGCCATATCTCCTAAGCGCTGACCATTCCCTTTTATTAAGATTGTAAACGCTGCAATACCTCCAGAGGTTAAGGCCACATCAATAATACGTAATATCCATCGCACAAAATAATTCGCAAAGCTAGCCGGAGAGCCATCTATTTTAACCACTCTTGTTTTTAATAAGGATTTACCGACGGTTTGACCATTAAAAAATGTTTCGAGTAAAACATAATAAAGAAACGCTGGTAGAGAGACTAACAAATACAGCGGCCAAAGCTCTGCCATATCTAAATCTAAAATCATTAATAACCATATCACCCCAATGGTATAGATTAAAATAATCGCGCTATCAATAAGATAACCGAGCATTCTATCCCCGATACTTGCGACATTTTGATTGATCCCTACATTTTGGGCTGTTTCTATTTGAAATTCATCCATATTTTCTTTACTTTGAACGTCTAAATGGGAATATAATGCGCGAAGCGGCTTTTGTAAAGCAAAATAAAGATAAATGGTTAGAATTTGAAAACATTCTCAAAAATAAAAAGCATTTAGATCCTAATTTACTTTCCGACTTATATATTGAGGTGACCGATCATTTGAGTTATGCTAAAACCTTTTACGCCCAGAGCAATACGGAACGCTACCTTAACCAATTGGCGTCACAAGCGCATCAAATTATTTATAAAACTAAAAAGGAACCTAAAAACAGGATCATTTCCTTTTTTAAAACCGAATTTCCAACACTCTTTTATCAGCACCATCGCGAGCTTTTAATTACCTTTCTCACTTTTGCTTTTTTTGTTTTTATTGGCGCTTACTCCACGGCTACAGATGCCGATTTTGTAAGGTCCTTTGGTCTTAACGATGCCTACGTCAATACGACCTTAGAAAATATTGAAAAAGGAGACCCCATGGCCATTTATAAAGAACAAGGGGAATTCCATATGTTTTTAGGTATTACCTTAAATAATATAAAAGTCGCCCTTTTCGCTTTCGGCTATGGTATTTTATTAGGGATAGGCTCCCTCTATTTTATGATGCAAAACGGTATTATGTTAGGTGGTTTTCAATACTTTTTTTACGATCAAGGCCTGTTATGGGAATCGGCCCGAACAATCTGGATTCACGGGACAATTGAAATCTCTGTCATTATTATTGCAGGAGCCGCCGGATTGGTCATGGGAAATGGAATGTTATTCACTGGAACACTACCCCGACTTGAAGCTTTTAAACGCGGCGTAATTAATGGCTTAAAAATATTAATCAGCACCATTCCATTTTTTATAATTGCGGGGTTTTTAGAAGGATTTGTTACGCGACATACCGAAATGCCTGATTGGCTTGCCATTTTAATTATTACAAGTTCTTTAGGATTAATCCTATTTTACTACGTATTTTACCCTATTAAATTAAACCGAGAATTACAACAAAACGCATTACTCAAAACCAACATAGAACTCAACCTTAAACCAACTCTAAAAAACGATGAATAAAGCCTATATTGAATTTAGAAAACAACGCGATTTTAATGCTATTTTAAGTGACACCTTCGGATTCCTTAGAAATGAATTTAAGCCCTTTATAAAAACGCTGTTTAATATTGCAGGGCCTGCTATTCTTATTTTTATGATATCGCTTGCGGCTTATAACTATACGGTTGGCGATATTGTTAATTTAACTTCTGTTGGAAATGCTTCTAGTGGTATTTTTATTACCATTGCAGTGGCTTTAATTTATATTATTTCAGCCATAGCGGCCTATATCCTCACTGCAGCGACCACCCTATTCTATATAAAATCTTATGTAGATCATAAAGGTGCTGTAGATCCTGCTGAAGTAAAAACCAATGTTCACCAATCTTTTTGGTCGTTTTTTGGGCTTAGTTTCTTAAAAGGGGTCACGCTATTTTTTGCCACCATGCTTTGTGTTCTCCCGGTATTTTATGCCATGATTCCAATGGCTATTGTTTTTAGTATTTATGTTTTTGAACCACGTCGTTCTACTACAGAAGCCTTTAGTCAGAGTTTTACTTTAGCCCATGCTGATTTTTGGACGGCTTTCGGATCCTTCATCGTGATAGGTATTATTTATTATGTCCTTGGTTTAGTGTTTTCCGTACCCTCAATTATTTATGCTTTGGTAAGTACAGGTCTTTTTTCAGGTGAAATAGATCCGGCTAATCTTAATACGTTTTCCGCAGATCCCGTTCTTATAGTGCTTAATGTTCTCAACACCTTTTTTCAGTTTTTATTGAATACTATTCTTATGATTGCTGGGGCTGTTATCTATTTCCACCTCCATGAAAAAGTAAATTTCACAGGGACTTATGATCGTATCAGTGACATTGGTAAAATAGACGAATAAATGCGTTTTATTATCGGCTTCCTTATATGTTTTTGTTTTGGGCAATTTTCAGCGGCCCAACAAGCCATGCAATCCGTAAAATACGATGATGCGCCTATAGAAAAACAAACCATTAGTGAAGCCGATCTCGAGACTTACAAAGCTGATAAAGACTTTAACTACACCGAAGTTGAAGTGGAAGAAAACATTTTTAAAAAAGCTTACCGTTGGGCTCAAAATGCGTTGAGGAAATTTTGGGAATCTATATTTGGAGTGGGTACAGCTACAGGATTTCTGTATGTGGTATTCAGAATTCTTCCGTACCTTCTTTTAGCTTTCTTGGTATATTTACTGATTCGGTTTTTCTTAAAAGTAAATTCAAACAAACTCATTAATAAAGCCAAAGCACAGGCTTCTGTGGCCTTTACTGAAGAAGAACAAATTATAAAAAATGAAGATATTCCAACGTTAATACAAGAGGCGATAGGGCAAAATAATTACAGACTCGCCATTCGCTATTATTATTTATGGGTTTTAAAACAGCTTTCGGAAAACGAACATATTGCATGGCAACCTCAAAAAACCAATGAAGATTATATTCTTGAAATTGGTAAAGAACAGCTTAAATCTGAATTTAAAAATATCACGAGAATCTATGACTATGTTTGGTATGGCGAATTTTATATCGATGCTTTAAAATTTGAAAACTTAAAACGTCCTTTTGAACATCTTAATAACAGTATAGCCAAAAAATGAGCAAAAAAACGAAGCTCTATATCATCTTAATTACAGTCACTATTCTAGGGATTGTTGCGCTCGAAATGAGTAAACCCAAGGCTATAAATTGGTTTCCTTCGTATGCCTTACATCATAAAATTCCCTTAGGGTCTTATGTTTTTAATGAACAACTAAGTGAGATAAATAATAAGGTAGTACCCCTAGATCGTCCTCCTTTTGAATACCTAAAACAACATGATATCGAAGGGACTTACCTTTTTTATAATGGAGGAATTTCCTTTGGTAAAGACGAGTTAAACAGCTTACTCAGTTGGGTAGAGAAAGGCAATACGCTTATGGTAGCTGCTGAAGATTTTGAGGCTCCGTTATTAGATACGTTAAATTTAAAAACGGAACGCCTAAATCCTCTTGATAATTTCAATAATGAATATCAAGTACAACTCGTGCATCCCGATCTAAACCCTGAAAAAACTTATCGTTACGACCGCCCAAGCGAGTTTTATTATTTTAGTGAAATCGACACCCTAAAGACTACTGTTATCGGGCTAATTGACACCTATAGAGAAGACCAAAAGCCCCTTAAAGATGCGCTGATTAGCGGTATAAAACAACCTTTTGGTAAAGGTGAAATTATCTTAAGTACTTTTCCTCAAGGCTTTACTAATTATTTTATACTGCAATCTCCTAATGCAAGCTATACCGCTGGACTCTTATCGTATATTGACCAGAATCGGCCTGTTTATATAGACACTTATTATAAAAATGGGAAAACATTTTACACCTCACCGATGTATCTGTTTTTAAATACGCCTTCCTTAAAATGGGCCTATTACCTTGTTTTAATAGGAGCACTGATCTATATTATTTTTGAAGGAAAACGCAAGCAACGCGCCATCCCTATTATAACGCCCTTAAAAAATCAGACCCTAAGTTTTACCCGTACCATTGCTAATATGTATTATGAAAGTGAAAAGCATAAAACGCTATCTGAGCATCAAATTCAGCACTTTTTAGAATATATAAGAACCACACTTCATTTGCCAACTTCAGAAATAAATTCAACCTTCATAAAGCATTTAGCGGCACGAAGCAACAATAGTATAGAAGACACTAAAACCTTATTTGCGTGGATTGAAACCTTAACTCATAAACCACAAATTAGCGCTACCGAGTTAAAACGTTTACATACATTGATCGCACAATTTAAATCTCATAACCAATGGAAGAAGAAAAGAACATAGAACAAGACACCGCAAGTTTTGACAACAGAATACCTTTAGAAGACTTAAAAAATGCTGTAGAAGCGATTAAGGCCGAATTAAGAAAGGTGATTATTGGGCAAGATCAATTTGTAGAACTGCTCATTGTTGCCCTACTTGCAGATGGTCATGTTTTAATTGAAGGAGTACCTGGGATTGCTAAAACGGTAACCGCTAAACTTTTTGCTAAAGTGCTACAGACGGATTTTAGTCGTATTCAATTTACACCAGATTTAATGCCTAGTGATGTTTTAGGAACGTCTATTTTAAATATGAAATCATCTGAATTCGAATTTAAAAAAGGGCCAATTTTTTCTAATATTGTCCTCATTGATGAGATCAATAGAGCGCCTGCAAAAACCCAAGCGGCCTTATTTGAAACCATGGAAGAGCGCCAAGCGACTATTGATGGGCATACCTATAATTTTGCTGCGCCCTTTATGGTATTGGCCACACAAAATCCTATTGAGCAAGAAGGGACCTATGCCCTTCCCGAAGCGCAATTAGATCGTTTTATCTTTAAAATTAAGGTCGGCTATCCAAGCTTGGAAGACGAAATTAAAATTATAGCTTCGCATCACGAACGTAAAGGCGAAAAGCCACAAACACGCATCGATGCTATTTTAGATACCACAGCGCTTGAAGATTACAAACAAAAAACACAGGCCGTTTTAGTGGAAGAAAAAATTATAAGCTATATCGCCCAATTGGTCTCTAAAACAAGAAATCATCCTCATTTATATTTAGGCGGTTCCCCACGTGCATCAATTGCAATTTTAAATACGGCTAAAGCTTTTGCAGCGATAAATGGACGTGACTTTGTAATTCCTGAAGATGTAAAAAAAGCCCTTAATCCGGTATTAAACCACCGTATTATTTTAACGCCAGAACGCGAAATGGAAGGCATGACCACGGAGAATGTTATTGAAATGATTGTACAATCTGTAGAGGTTCCGAGATAATTGCCTTACGCCCATTAGTTCTAAGTAACCCATGACGTTTTTTAAGTCCTTATACATCCATAAACAATTCTATATTTATATAGCATTAGCTTCCGCTTGCTTTCTTTTGTCTTATTGGTTTCCGATTTTTTATCCGATTGCTTGGATCTTATGTTGTATTCTTTTGGTGTTGCTCTTTATTGATCTAGGCTTACTATACCAACCAAAGCAAGCCATTAAGGCTAGACGCCTTTTACCCGACAAGTTTTCTAATAGCGATCAAAATTTGGTTCCTATTACCATTCAAAACTCCTACGGATTTAAAACCTATATCACGGTTATCGATGAGCTTCCTGTGCAGTTTCAAAAACGTGATTTTTTATACCAAACTACATTATTGCCAAATGAAAATGATGATCTTGATTATCTTGTAAGACCTGTAGATCGTGGGGAATATTATTTTGGACATCTTAATATTTTCGCATCATCGCTACTGAAAATTGTAAAAAGACGTTATCAATTTCAAGATCAGCAAATGGTAATGGTCTACCCTTCTATCATTCAGATGCAGCAGTATGACTTTTTAGCCATCAGTAATGCTTTAACTGAATTTGGACTAAAAAAGATTAGGAGAATAGGCCACACTTCAGAATTTGAACAAATTAAAGACTATACCCAAGGGGATGATTTTAGAACCGTGAACTGGAAAGCAACAGCCAAACGCGGACAGTTAATGGTCAACCAATTTCAAGATGAAAAATCGCAACCCATCTATTCTATAATAGACACAGGTCGGGTGATGAAAATGCCTTTTAATGGACTGAAATTATTAGATTACGCTATAAATTCTAGCTTAGCCTTTAGTAATGTGGCGTTGAAAAAGCACGATAAAATTGGACTTATTTCATTTTCTAAAAAAATTGAAACGTTTTTACCTGCCGTACAAAAACTCACTCATCTTAATCTAATTTTAGACCGCTTATATAATATTAATACCCAGTATACAGATAGTGATTTTGGACTGCTTTATGCGCAATTAAAACGTAAAGTCACGCATCGTAGTTTGCTCTTATTGTATACTAATTTTGAACATATGAGTGCTTTAAAACGGCAACTCCCTTACCTACAAGCCATTTCTAAAAAACACATGTTGGTGGTGGTTTTGTTTGAAAACACCGAGCTCGATACGCTTATTAATACAAATCCTGAAGATTTACAGGGCATTTACCATAAAACCATTGCTGAAAAATTTGCAGTTGAAAAACGCCTAATGGTAAAAGAACTTCAAAAATATGGCATTCAAACTATTTTAACAGCGCCGGAGCAACTTACCATAAAAACCATCAACAAATATTTAGAAATTAAAGCGCGCGGTTTATTGTAAATTAAACCCACACCAACGAGTATCCCTTATAATTTGAAGAATACCCTTTTTAAAATAGAGGTTTGACCTTCGTTTGGTAATCTTTATCTGAGTAACTTCTTTGTCAAAATAAAGGCTTTTTATTTTATTCTTGAGGATCTAAATTTCTTTCCTATACACTTCATCCTGAAGATTCAACAGTTCAGAAAATGAAATAATGCTCCACCACAGCATTTTCATGATATTTGAAATAGAAATAACAACAGCATTTATCTTCTAACCTTTAAAACTGTATGATTATGAAAACCACACTCCTTACCTTCGCCTTTATTTTTATGTTTGCTACGGGTCACGCACAAGACCAAGGCATCACCATTACCGTCACTATAGACAATGTCCCAAACAATAATGGAAACGTCACCATGGCGTTACATACCGAAGACACTGTTATGAAAGCTAATGGTATTATGAACGCCAAAAGTGTGATTAGTGACAGAAAAGTTAGCCTCACCTTTAACAATGTTAAACCCGGAACCTATGCGATTATGGCACTTCATGATGAAAACTTAAATAATCGTATGGATTTTAGCGCCAACGGAATGCCCTTAGAAGCTTATGGAATGTCGAATAATGATATGTCTATGGGACCGCCACAATACGACAGCGCAAAATTTGAAGTTAAAGAAGACGACCTTAGTTTTAATATCCGTTTTTAGAAAAGACTTTACATCATAACCCCATAAAAAAAGACTGCCTTAGAGCAGTCTTTTTTTATTTTCGAATAATGATGAGAGCAAGCTTATACGGTTTCTCCTAACCAAGCTTTCATCATCCAAACTGTTTTTTCTTGTTCCGTGATAAAATCACTCATCATTGAGTTGGTTCCTTCATCATTAGCATCACCAGCCGTTTCTAATATAGAACGCTCCATTTTTAAAAGCTCACTTAAAGATTCTACAATAAGTTCTACCGCCTTTTCATCCTTAGAAATATCTTTTCCTACCGGAACTTTCGCTGCTTTTGTATAATCTTCAAAAGTGTGTAATGGTGTTGCCCCCAAAGTTAAAATACGCTCTGCAATTTCATCAACTTTAACGTTGGCATCCGTGTATAATTCTTCAAACTTAACATGTAAGTCAAAAAATCCACGTCCTTTAATATTCCAGTGGATTCCTCTTAAATTTTGGTAATACAACTGAAAGTTTGCTAGAAGTTGATTTAAATCGTCTGCTAATACTTTTGTTTTTTTGGTATCTAAACCTATGCTATTTAGTGTCATAATATCTGTTTTTTGTTACTTCAAATTTACAGATTTTTAGACGGAATTTATCATAGCTACAATGAATACTTTTTATACTTTTATAGTCTAAATTAATAGCCATGACCATTACGCAACTTAAATATGCTTTAGCCATAGCCGAACATAAAAATTTTACCAAAGCTGCAGAAAAATGCTTTGTAACACAACCTACGTTAAGTACTCAAATTCAGAAGTTAGAAGATGAACTTGACGTTATTATTTTTGATAGAGGAAAAAAACCTATTGAATTAACCGATGTAGGACGCAAAATAGTTTATCAAGCTAGAAATATTGTCAATGAAGCGGACCGCATACAAGATATTGTAGACCAACAAAAGGGATTTATTGGTGGCGAATTTAGATTAGGAATTATTCCTACAATTATGCCCACCCTACTCCCGATGTTTTTAAAGAGCTTTATAAAAAAATATCCCAAAGTAAAACTTAAAATAGAAGAGCTTACCACGGAAGAAATCTTAACGCGTATTAGCGATGGCCATTTAGATGCCGCTATTGCCGCAACGCCTTTAGAAAGTGATAACATTAAAGAACGTGTGCTTTACTACGAACCGTTTGTGGCGTATATCCCAGATAATCATCGCTTAGTAGAAAAGAAGACCATTGAAACTTCTGATCTGGATATTGATGACATGCTACTCTTAGAAGACGGCCATTGTTTTAGAGATGGGGTCATTAACCTATGTAAAACATTTAAGGACCAAATTGATGAGACCTTTCAATTAGAAAGTGGCAGTATTGAAACCCTAATAAAACTTTCTAACGAAGGAATGGGAATGACGCTTCTCCCTTATCTACACACCTTAGATATGCGCGAAACCTTAAGCACACATTTAAGACACTTTTCAGAACCTTCTCCTGCAAGAGAGGTAAGTATTATTTACCACAAAAGTGAATTAAAAATGCAGATTATTGATGCTATGCACAATATTATTTCTGGAATTATTCGTGGAGCTATTGCGTTCCAAAATGTAGAAATTATTAGCCCAAAGGCGAAGTAAGCTTTCTTGCTCAAATAGCAATAATACATATAAAAAAAAGCGACTCTTATAGAGCCGCTTTTTTTATGCTTTTAAATAAATCAAACACTGATTTAATTCCGGATTTTGGTTGATGAGTGAATCAATAAAGATTCGTAATTCCTCTAATTCATGTGGTAATAAGCGTCTTGCCGCCTTTTGCACTTCCCTGCAAAATAATCTCGCATCAAAACTTACTTTATTGAGTACAGTTTTAGTATACTCGAACATTGCTCGCGCCATAAGTAATTTAAGTTTTTAAGTTAATAAAAAAAGTAATTTTCGACTATAAGCTATTATTTCTCTTTTCTGATTTAAAGATAGCAATTTTTTCTAATTTCAATTTACCTACAAATAAGTTTAACAGCTTATTATGTTAAAGCTTTCAGTTTCTCCGCTGAACCCCTAAGAAAAATCAGACAATTCACACAATGTAAATAACTGATTCAAAGCTTTTTACAAAACAAACCTGTTTAAAACTGATTATCACCATCTAAGAGATTTCCTATCCCACCAAGGATGCTACCTTCTCCTTTAGATTTCCCACCATTAGGAATTGATGCCAACACACGTCCTGCAAGACGACTAAACGGCAAGGATTGAACGTAAACTTTTCCTGGGCCTTGTAATTTGGCAAAAAATAAACCTTCACCTCCAAAAATAGAATTCTTAATTCCTCCTATAAATTCAACATCGTAATCAATCCCTTGAGTAAACCCGATAATACACCCTGTATCTACGCGTAAGGTTTCCCCTGGCGCTAAGGTTTTTACAGCTGTAGTTCCGCCTGCATGGACAAAAGCCATACCGTCACCTTCTAGTTTTTGCATAATAAACCCTTCTCCTCCAAAGAGTCCTCGACCTAGTTTTTTAGAAAACTCTATCCCAACGCTTACGCCTTTAGCAGCGCATAGAAAAGCATCTTTCTGACAAATAAATTTCCCGCCATATTCGGTTAAATCTATAGGAATAATTTTACCAGGATACGGTGACGCAAAGGATACGTTTCGTTTTCCGGTAAGATTGTTATAAAAAGCGGTCATAAACAAACTTTCTCCGGTAAGAATGCGCTTTCCTGCGCCTAAAATTTTGCCTAAAAATCCTGAATCTTTCTGTGAGCCATCTCCAAAAATGGTGTCCATTTTAATACCGTCATCCATCATCATAAAACTTCCAGATTCGGCAATAACACCTTCTTGAGGGTCCAGTTCTATTTCAACATATTGCATTTCTTCTCCGTAAATTCGGTAATCTATTTCGTGTGAGGTCATGATTTAATTGTTTTAATGATTCCTTATATAGGTGAGTCAAATACTTAGATTGTTACAATTTAAGCCTAAAAAAATAAAATTGATCAAGGTGTTGGCTAAAGCTATAGTTTAGACGCTTTTTTCTAGAAGACTATGTAAATCGCTAAAATAATCGGTCTTAATTATTTTGTTTTCAGCTTAAGTGTCCATTCAAAATTAAAATCGGAAACCTCTACCCCTTCCTTATTAACCCCTTTTGCATTGAGCCATACGGTTTGTCCTTCGCCAGAAGCAATCGTCTTTTCTATAGCCGCATCAATAAGATGGCCTTCCTTGCAGGTAAAGGTGATGACCCCCGTGGCTTTTTTAGAAAATGTAGCATTATTACTTGCCACTAACATAGAGATTGGACGTCCGCTGGCTTTGATCTTAGTCATCACTAAAGCGCCAGTAGATAATTCTGCCGCCATCCCTTGAACCGCCCAAAACATAGACCGAAAAGGATTTTGGTTAACCCAACGATGTTTCACCTGAACCACACAAGAATTCTCATTTAAGGCTTTTGTACGCACCCCAGTAAAAAAGGCAGCAGGAAGCTTAAACATTAAATAGGTATTGAGTTTTGATGGAGAAATGACCATAAGTGTTAGTTTGCTTGTTTTGACAACAAGTTACTGACTTTTATACGGCTATCCCACTTATTTAAATGAAAAAATTCGCCTACACAAATGTTAATAAAATGTTAATATTAGGTACTATGCGTAACATACTACCTTTTTAAAGACATATATTTGTATAAGAAACTATTATATCCTTTTTAAAATGATTGAGAACCACCATAGAAACGTCGCCACGCTAATTCACCTTTCCACCTTTTCAAGGTTTTTTATTCCCTTCGGAAATTTTATTGGTCCCCTTGTTTTATGGGCAGCGAATAAGAACAAATCGGTATTTATAGACTTCCACGGGAAACAAGCCATCAATTTTCAGATGAGCGTTTTTCTATACGCCATTATCTTAGGTACCTTAAGTGTTCCCTTTTTTATTTTTGAAGTCTTTAGTGGTCTCGATGTGATCCATTATAATGGTTTAAACAATTTTAATATCGATTTAGGCGAACCTTCAGCCTTATTATATATAGGAGGTGGCTTAGGGGTTTTAGCCGTAATCGCTTTTATCATTGAATTGGCTTTAATTGTTAAGGCCAGTTTAACCGCAAGAGACGGCAAGTCTTTTCAATATCCCTTAACTATCAATTTTTTAAAATAATACAAGTTTAGAATTCAATAGAATTCATTTCATCAATAATCAAATCCATCAAAAAATGAACAGTTTAATCTCAAATAAGCCTTCTGCACGACTCGATGCTGCTGAGACGCTTAAAAAAATTAGAAGACAAGTATGAAAATAGAAAACACAAAAGCACAAATGCGAAAAGGTGTTTTAGAATATTGCATTTTATCTATTCTCGCGAATGAAGATGCTTATGTTGCCGAAATATTAGGCACTCTAAAAGACGCTAAAATGCTTGTGGTTGAAGGCACAATTTATCCGCTTTTAACCCGACTTAAAAATGCAGGATTACTTAATTATCGTTGGGAAGAATCGACCTCGGGGCCACCAAGAAAATATTATGGTCTCACCGAAACAGGGCAACTTTTTCTTACCGAATTAGACAGCACCTGGAATGAATTACAAAATGCTGTAAACCTAGTTACCAACACAAAAAAACAAAACAATGAATAAAACAGTCAATATAAATTTAGCAGGGATATTCTTCCACATTGATGAAGATGCATACCTCAAATTATCGCGCTATCTTGAGGCTATAAAACGTTCATTTACAGATTCTCAAGGGCGCTCAGAAATCATTGCCGATATTGAAGCTAGAATTGCCGAATTATTTTCAGAACGCATACAAAATGAAAAGCAAGTTGTAAGTCTTTCCCTAGTAGACGAGGTTATTGCCATAATGGGGCAACCTGAAGATTATTTGGTAGACGACGAAATTTTTGACGATGAACCTCAGCAACAGGACTACCGAAAATCACGAGCTGTACGTCGTTTATACAGAGATACTGACAACTCTTATATTGGTGGTGTTGCCGCAGGATTGGGTCATTATTTTGGCTTGGATGCCTTATGGATTAGACTCATTTGGGTTATTCTATTTTTTAGTGCAGGTACTGGGGTTTTACTCTATATTTTACTGTGGGCCCTTATTCCTGAAGCCAAAACGACCGCTGAAAAATTAACCATGACCGGCGATCCTGTAAATATCAGTAACATCGAAAAAAAAATTAAAGATGGGATTGATACGGTTTCTGAAAACTTAAAAAATGTCGATTTAAAAAAACATGGCGACAAATTAAAAGAAGGTTTTGATCATGTTTCAGACAACATTTCAGAATCGGTTAAAAATGTCGATTTTCAGAAGCAAAGCAGTAAATTAAAATCGAGCTCACAATCGTTTTTTGGCACTATTGGAACCCTTATTTTATTCGTGCTAAAAACCATTGCAAAATTTATCGGTATCCTTTTAATATTTATCGGAATAAGTACCATTATTGCATTAATCGTAGCCTTTTTCACTATAGGAATCACCAATGCTATTCATTTCCCCGGCTTAGATTTTATTAATGCCTCTAATGCGGCGAACCTCCCAATTTGGTTAATGTCTTTACTCTTGTTCTTGGCTATCGGAATTCCATTCTTCTTTATATTCTATATTGGGTTAAAGATTTTAGTCAACAATTTAAAATCTATAGGAAACATTGCCAAATTCACCTTATTAGGGTTATGGATTATGGCCATAATAGGCCTTATCATCACTGGTATAAGGCAAGCCACAGAACAAGCTTATGATGCCAACATTACTCAAATAGAAGAACCTTTAAATATTACCTCTGGTGATACGTTGAAGATAAAAATGATGAGTCATGACACTTATAACAAGCACCTGTATCAAAACTACTATGATTATAAAATTAGTCCAACCGACAACAACCAAAGTCTAATTTCAACAACAGATATTAGGGTAATAATCAAATCGACCACAGATTCTTTGGCCTCTATAAAAATTAATGCTTATGCTGAAGGGAGTAGTTATGATTTAGCAGCCACAAGAGCTAAAAACATCACTTATAATTACAAAGTCATAGGTAATGAATTGCGTTTAGATGCCTTTTTGGTAACGGATGCTGAAAATAAATTTAGCGACCAGCACATTGACCTATACATCTATCTACCTGAAGGCAGCGTATTTTCTTTAGATGATTATGTGTCTCGATTTTCTAGATATAACGTCTCCGTAAAAAACATTTTAAAACAAGATATGGAAGACAACTATTTTAAAGTTTTAGAAGACGAGGCGGAATGTTTGGATTGCGCAAAACCTTATAAAGCAGATGCCGATGAGGAGACTATAGAACAAGAAGCTGAAGAGGATAATGCGGTAAACACGACTTTGGAAGTGGAGCCGCCAGCAACACCAAATACGCCCAAAACCACTACAGAACCAACTGGCACACCCTAAAATCACAGTTGAGGCTTAAAATTCAACAATTCATCCGGTTCATTTTTAAGCTAACTCATTAATAATTAAATTTATAACATCAATCAAAAAACAAACAGAAATTATGACCACACTTACTAAAATTATCGCCATAGGCCTTATTAGTTGCTTATTTCTATCTTGCAATTTAGGAAAAGGAATAGATGGCGATGGGCACGTTGTTATATCTGAACGTACCATTAACGAACCCTTTGATGCCATTAAAATCAGCAATGGTTTAGATTTACAGTTGACACAATCAGAAGCGGTTTCTTTAACGGTAGAAGCCGACACCAACCTTCAAGACCTCATTGAAACGTCTGTTGAAAATGGCGTATTAAACATTTACACCACGGAAAATATAAGACGTTCTACATTAAAAAAAGTACGGTTGAGTTTCAATTCTCTTAAAACGATAAAAGCCACTAGCGGTAGTGATGTATGGGGAAAAAACCTGATTCAAACTTCACAATTAACCTTAGAAAGTACGAGTGGTGCCGATATTAAATTAGAAGTTAAGACCGATAGCCTTACCTGTACAACCACCAGTAGTAGTGATATTGAGCTAAGCGGAAGCACTAAACATTTTGCTGCTAAAGCTACGAGCGGAAGTGATATTGAAGCGGCTCAGTTAATTTCAGAAACAGCAGCAGTTAGCGTTACTAGTGGGGCTGATATTGAAGTGTACGCCTCCAAAACATTAACGGCTAATGCTACAAGCGGTGGAGACATCACCTATTACGGGAATCCAGAAACTGTAAGTGCCTCTGATAATTCTGCTGGAAGTATCAAAAAACACTAAATCAATTTTAGAACCATGGCGATACTCTTAACGGAACTTGTTAGAGTTTTTCCATGGTTTTTTAATATCAGTTCAGAAGAACAGCGTTAGGCATTTTCAAAATTAGATTTCTTGGCTAGGGCCACATAGAGTTTCTTTATCTCTAAAGGTTTCCATAAAATAGCATCAAATAAGGCTCTATTTTCTTCATGTTCGTTGGTTTGCACATCTGCAGTGACCGCAAAAATAGGCGTATTGGTATTTTTATTCATATGAGATTTAATAAGCTTTGTAGCCTCAATACCATTCATATTAGGCATATGAATATCCATTAATATAAAATCGTAAGCCTTTATATTTGCAGCTTCCACTGCCTCTTTCCCATCTTTTACCAAATCCGAACTGACCTTCCATTTTTTTAATACTTTCTTCATAAGTAAAGCATTAATTAAAGTATCATCTGCAATAAGAGCGGTTTTTCCTTCGAGTTGACTGTAATCGATATGTTCTTCTTCCACGACATTTTTAACCCTTTTCAGTTGTAGGGTAAAATGAAATTCTGACCCTTCATTAAGGGTACTTTCTACAACAATTTCTCCCTGATGAAGCTCTACTAATTTTTTAACAATGGCTAAACCCAGACCTGTTCCGCCTTGTTCTCGCGTGGTCACTGGTTTTATTTGAGAAAAACTATCAAAAATAACATCAATATTAGCTTTAGAAATGCCTTCTCCGGTATCTGAAACACTGAACTTAACCGTATCGTAAACTTTGTCTTCGGCGACTAATGTGGTGGCTAAAACAACTTTACCACGATGCGTGAATTTTATAGCATTACTAATTAAATTTCCTAAAATTTGACCAATCTTAGGCTGATCTAAAGAATAATAGCGATCCTCAGGAATACCACTTTCTAACACCAAATCTAAATCTTTAAGCTTGGCGTTATTATTATGCAAAGCAATAATATTAGAACATAAGGTCTTCAAATTTACGTTCTGAACTTCTAAAACCGACTTGTTAGAATCTAGTTTGGTAAAATCTAAAGTATCATTTACGGTATTAATTAAATTTCTAGAGGCAAACTGAAGACTCTTAAACAACTCTTTATCGGCATTAACAATATTGTCCTTTAAAATTGAAATTATGGTGGTAATGGCATTTAACGGCGTTCTAATTTCGTGACTCATAATAGAAAGAAACTCTTGTCTTAATCTTACAGCTTCTTTTTCTTCCTTATTAATGATATCTAAGGCTTTTTGTTTTTCCTTATGAATACGGGCCTCATTCTCTAGCTTATTCATCTGATTAATCAGATCATAATGCTCAATAACTTTTACGGTCTGTGTTTGGGTTATACGCTCCTTTTCATAGACATAAAGTTCTAAATATTTTAAAGCATCATGGTGATTGCGGTGAGCCTTATAGATATTAGAGAGTAACTGATACCCTTTAATTTTAACCATCGTAGAGTTAATACTTTCCGCAATTTCTATACTCGCCTTTAAAACGTATTCTGCTTTTTCAAAATCCTGTAAACAATTATACATTTTACCAAGTTTAGATAAACACATGGCCGAACCAAACTGTTCATTAACTTCCATATGGATATCTAAAGCATCAAAAAAATCTTGTTTGGCTTCTCTATAAGCTTCCGTTTTTAAATGGATTTTTCCACGGCCATAGATAGCAAAACCTAAACCACGATAATCCTTACTTTCCTTTTTTAAGGCAATGGAACGCTCAATTTTTTCTTTGGCTAATTTTATTTTATTCTTCTTTAGATAAAGCCCAGAAAGGTTATTGAGAATATTAGATTCTAATTTTTTATCGCCTAGTTTTATAGCGGTTTCTATAGCATTAGTATAAATTTTATGCGCATTGTCATTATCGCCAATATACTCGTATATAGTACCAACAGCCTTTTCCGTTTTACAAATTCCTGGCCAATGTTCTTCTTTTTTATAAATTTTAAGAGCCTCTAATAACTGTACTAATCCACTATAGAAATCATTGGTCTTATAAAATACACTCCCCAGATTGTAGCGCGCATTGGCAATCCCTAATTCATAATTAAGATCTTTATAAATTTGAAGTGCTTTTTTAGATAGCGCATTAGACTTTTCAAACTCTGCAATAATCATATAGAACAAGCCCAATTGCGTTAAGCATTCTCCTATTAACTGATCGTCGTTTATAGTTTCACTTAATTGAAGCGCTTTTTGAGTTAAAGTAATACTCTTAGAGACATCTTTAATTCGCGTTTCGTAAGCCTTTTCTAAAATTTGACTAATATTCTCAGTGTGGTTTGAAGTCATTTCTAAGCTACATTTCTTTTTTTAAATTATCACCATTAGCACAATAAACGGATTCTTCTTAATTACATTATTTTAATCGGCTTAAGCTTCCTTGCCTATTGGGCAGCCTTTCACCGCTAAAATCTTTGAACAATTTACTATTTTTTATGACAACGAAAGTGTTAAACTTATGAAACTCTATGAGATGCTTATAATTTTCATTCTTTATTAAGTTTGGGATGATTTTTGTATATTCTAGTTTAATCTCTGATATTAGACCAGAATTAAATAGAAATCACTATTATTGACCATCGGAACGTTATAAGCATGTCAAAACTGAAAATAAGTGACGTTACTATGGCGCTTTGTGTCTTATAAAGGACAGTAAAACAAGACTATGAAAAACGTATTACACTTTCTGTTTTTAATGGTTGTAGCAACAACCGTAACAGCGCAATCGGACGATAAAATTAAAGGCGACCGAAACGTTACCTTAAAGCAAACCTACGTGGATAACTTCCACTCTATTATTGTAAACGGTGACTTTTCAGTTGAAGTGGTTTATAATAGTAAACCTTCAGTAAACATTGAGGCTGATGATAACTTACACGAAGTTATAGATTTTAACGTTGTGGATGGCGTGCTTCAATTTACTGAAACGAAGCGCATTACTTCAAAGAAGAAATTAAACATTACGGTTAATTACGGCGATGGCTTAAAAACGATTGAAACTAAAGGGAATGGCGAAATTAGATCCTTAACGTCTATGGAATTGGGAGACGTAATCTTAATTACAGCAGACAACTCTAGAGCTTATTTAAATATTAATGCGAAAAATTTCACCTACCAGAGTTCAGGAAAATCTAAAACAAGATTAAACCTTACCGCCACTACCACTAAAATAGAATTAACGGATAACAGTAAACTCGATGCTTTAGTGAATAGCAAAGTGGCTGATTTTGATTTGTATTTAAGAGCAGATGCGGTTATTGAAGGCGCTGCCAACAGTTCTGTAATCCGTATGGATACCTCTACTAATTTTAACGGCTCTAAATTTGATGTTAATACGTCTGAAGTCACCTTAGAAGATAGTAGTGACTTAACCATTTCTGTATTAGACAACATAACTATTGCTGCCTCTGGAAATAGTGAAGTTTACCTATTTGGAACGGCGGCAATTGCCATTACAAAGTTTGAAGATACCGCTAAACTTCAGAAAAAAAAGCGCTAAAATCTACAATTAGGATTCTAACATTTTAAGCGAAAATTGAATTTCAATTTGAGGCGACACCTTAACCATCCCCAACATTTTTGTAGGCGCCTCTAAGTTAAAATCATTAATGTTTAAAGGAAGCACTCCGTTAACATGTAAGTCTTGATCTTGAGCTAAATTAATAGGCATTTTGTATTGTCTGGTGACATTACTTATTGTAATTTCAATGGTAGCCGTCAGGGTTTGACTGTGAGACTCTAGGTTAGAAATCTCTTTTAATTTTAAGGTAATTTTTGGGTGTTCTGCGGTGTTCAATAACTTATTAAAGTCTTTGTTTATGGCTTTCCCTCCACAATTGAACTCCACATTAGGAAGCACTAATTTTGTGTCTTCAAATTTAATTTTATTGTCGAGCGTTCTGTAATTAATTTTTATGACTTCTGAAATTGCCGACATATCAAACTGACACTCAAAAGAGCTCACATTGGTCTTACCTTTAATTCTCAGAAAACTTTCAGAAGATAAAACAACTACTGATTCCTTAGTTTCATTGCTATTATAGTTATAATCTAGAAACTGAGGTCCTGAGCATACTAAAATGAAAAATAAAAAGATCCGAATCATAGCTTAAAAATAAAAAATAAGGCCTCTATTTCAAAAAATAAAGGCCTTTAAATTAACTAACTCCCTAGAAACTAATCACAGCCTCAAGCATAACTCCATCAAATTGACCATCCTCAAGAATATCTCCTGCTGCAAAATCATTATATTGTTGGTTAACATATTCTGCTTTCATAAGTACGTTTTTAGTCATAAACCAACCTGCACCTAATTGAAATCTGTTAATGCTAACATCATCTCCACTTGCTAACTCTGAATTTACCATATTGTAACGTGTCCCTACAAATACTTTTTCTTGAGGCCCAAATCTGTAAATTACTTCACCTGCATATTGCTCTGTATTTCTTCTTTCAGTTTCTGTTGCAAGACGTCTTCCAGATGTTAATTCAACAGTACCAAAGAATTCTAAGCCACCATATTTTACAAAAGGGTTAATCATTACCGCTGTAATTTGGTTTCCGTAAGACGGATCAAAACGTCCCGCTCTAAAGTTATCACTTGTTGCTGATGCATCTTGCATTACACTGTAGTATCTCGCCCCTGCTCTATCTGCAGAATATAAGTATACATTTTGTGCATATCCTGTATTATATAAAGATCCTGTTAATCTAAATCTTAAGTCTTCAGAAATTTGTTTGTCGTAACCTACTTTCGCTAATAAGGCAGCACCTCCACTAGTTCCGTTAGATTCTTCTACACTTTGATTTAATTTTCCGTTAGTAAATCCTAACATTCCGAAGAATCCGTTACCAGCGTTATAGTACACCTCAGCACCAACTTCTGTAGTAAATGAATCCATGATAAGGTTACCGATAAATGGATTATAGATCGCTTGTGCGTTGTCACTTCTTCTAAAGTGAGCATCACCATAGTTATTTTCCATATGACCAATTTTAATGGTTACCTTTTTCATAAGATCTTCCATAAAACCTTTAGAAATGAAGTCTAATTTATCAACTTGAAAATAACCTCCTTTTACGTATGGTTCATGGTGGTGTCTAGAAGATAAATAGGTTCTTAAGTGCATGTTTACACCATCAAAAAGTGCAACATCTAAATCTAAGTTCGCTGTAGCTAAGTTAAAGTTACTTCCTATTTCTTGTAAGGCAACAGCTCCTGAATTTTCATTGCTTAGCGCTTGATATTGAAGTGCAAAAGACCCTCCAATTCTTACGTGTAAATTGTCAAAAGTGGTTAACGTATCTTTTTGAGGTTCAAAAACATTGACACCACGTTGATCGGGTTGCCTGTAGTTATCTAAATCTCTAGGATTAGTCGTTTGTGCTCCTATTGTAGATGCCATCATTATTGCAATGGCAAGCGTTGCTAATTTGAATACTGATTTCATAATTAATTGTTTTTAAG
This sequence comes from Winogradskyella rapida, assembly GCF_042675845.1. NCBI lineage: Bacteria > Pseudomonadati > Bacteroidota > Flavobacteriia > Flavobacteriales > Flavobacteriaceae > Winogradskyella > Winogradskyella rapida. Next base: position 127,498 of record NZ_JBHTKM010000063.1, read on the forward strand.
TTATCGTTGTTTGAATTGATTTTTATTGTTTGTTGAAAGTCGATTTAAAGACGATGGTAATATCATCTCCCGTTTTTATGGTTCCTAATAAGGCTTTAGGAGGATCGATACCGAAATCGGTCATTTTAAATGTTTTCTTTCCTTCTAAGATGACATTTGAACCTTGAAGATTTGCCGTCAGGTCTACACTTATTGTTTTGGTCACCCCTGCAATGGTCATTTTTCCTGAAACACTAACCTTATAAGACGTTGCTGATACTGTTTTGATTTCATTAACCGAAACTAAATTGAAAAGCATGGTTTTATGATCATCCGTTTTTAAAGCTTTATAAGTGTTTTTATCCATGGCAGACTTCCCACTTTTTAAACTTTCAGCAACTACAGTTAAGTTCAGTGTACTTATATTAAAAGCATCACCTTCAGCTAAAACAAGCTTCCCGGATTGGTCTTCAGTTTCTAAAGTCCAATCGTGTAAAGACGAGGTGCCTTGCACTTCTAAAGTAGAGCTACTATTATTTAAAATATAATTTTGAGAGGTTGCAACCTGAACAGAAAACAGACTGCTTACAGATACGAGTAGAATTAAAATTCTTGACTTCATTACATTATTCATAGTTATTTGTTTTTGTGTTGCTGCAAAGATTCAGAATTTAGTAAACCTAAATTATGACAAAAATCATGTCTAAAAAATTCCACAAAACATTAACAAAATCCCTAAGAATTTGGCAATAAAAAAGCCGAAGTGATTAACTTCGGCTATTATTAATTTAAAGGATTAAGACCTTTTAGTTATAACTAGAGGTTGCGACTTCAAAGTCGGCATCTTTAGCTGCTAAATAACGTTCCGCATCTAAGGCGGCCATACAACCTGTTCCTGCAGCGGTTATAGCTTGTCTATATACATGGTCTGCAGCATCACCACTAACAAATACCCCTTCAACGTTAGTTTTACTTGTTCCTGGTACCGCATTAACAATGTATCCCGTTTCATCTAAATCTAAAAAGTCTTTAAAGATATCAGTATTCGGTTTGTGACCAATAGCTACAAAAAAGCCTGTCGCTTCAATATCATGCTTTTCATTCGTCTTATTATTAAAGACTCTTACTCCGGTAACAACTTGTCCATCTCCAAGAACCTCTTCCGTTTCCGTGTTAAATAAGACCTCAATGTTTTCAGTATTCATAACACGTTTCGCCATAATTTTAGACGCTCTAAATTCATCACGTCTAACAAGCATGGTTACTTTTTTACAAAGTTTAGAGAGGTAATGCGCTTCCTCACATGCAGAATCTCCTGCACCTACGATCACCACCTCTTGGTTTCTGTAGAAAAATCCATCACACACGGCACAAGCAGAAACACCGCCTCCTAGTTTTAAGTATTTTTGTTCTGAAGGTAAGTTTAAATATTTTGCAGATGCTCCTGTTGAAATAATAATGGTATCAGCATGTATTTCCTTTTCACCATTAATCCAAGCTTTATGGATCTCACCAGAGAAATCGACTTTAGAAACCCAACCATGTCTTACATCAGTACCAAAACGTTCGGCTTGTTTTTGTAATTGCATCATCATTTCAGGTCCAGTAATACCTTCTGGATATCCCGGAAAATTCTCAACATCATTAGTCGTGGTTAATTGCCCGCCTGGTTGCTCTCCTTGATATAAAACAGGAGCCATATTGGCTCTAGATGCATAAACTGCAGCAGTATATCCTGCAGGTCCTGAACCTATAATTAAACATTTTACTCTTTCTATTGTATCTGACATATCTTGTAGTTTTAAAATTTTAAAGGGCTCTCAGAACATCTTATAATTACAAAAGATGAAACGAAAGCTCACAAAACAAAAGTAGTTTTTTTGATTAAATCCTTACGCATAAGTTATTAACAGTACTTATAGTGGTATAAATATATTAAATACCACTTATTTGTGCGTTTAATTTTGTAATTTATAGGGGTCTAATAGCAAAAACCTAGAAATTATGAGATATCTTATTTTAACTTTTAGTCTTGTTTTTGTGTTTATATCTTCTTGCAAAGATAAAACAGAATCACCTACAGCAATGATGGACACCGAAACGGTTGTGAAACCGAAGCCTTTAAAACTTAATGGAACTTGGGAATTAGTTGGATTTTACAACTACAAAGACAATAGGGTTGTCGATTCCTTTAAAACCAATTCAGAATCGCGACAATTAAAAATGTACACCGATACCAAGGTTATGTGGTGTAAGTATAAACCTGCAGATTCTTCGGAATGGTTTGGTTATGGCACTTACAAATATGAAGATAATATGCTTACGGAAGTCTTAGATTTTGGATCTGAAGTGATGGATGAAGTGATTGCAGAAAGAAAACAATTTGAATTTGAAATAAAAACGGGTCCTGACCAGTTTCAGCAAATTGAATTAGACGAAGACGGCAACCGCATCTATTCTGAAAACTACCAACGGGTAGAATAAGCACTGCTAAAATTAAACCTAAAAAAGCCTGCGAATCACTACACGTGTTCCGCAGACTTTAAAGTTGGTGTTTCCGCTTTTATTTTAGGGTATAGCTCACCGTCACTCTAATGTAATCTAAATCTGAAGATGGAGACATCCAATAGGTACTGCGATCGTAATTGGTAACTACTGTATGAATATCCTTAATTTTCACACCCATGGTGCTTGCTAAAAGATCTGCATTTTTCCTAGCATCTTCTAAAGCAAGAGTCATTAAGTGTTCTAATTGTGCCTCAAAAATTTCAGATTTAACCTGAACATAAGAAGGTAAAACTTGAATCATCCTTACACCGGTTACTTTTAAAATTTCAGCTTCATCTTTAGTTTCAAACCTAAGGACAATGCCCTCTTTTCTATACCCAGTGGCCGCATAGGCCAACGGATCTTCTACAAATTTAGAGGTATCAATTCCTAAATCTGTAAGGGTTTCATAATACTTGGTTTTTAATTCGGCTAAGGTGTTATAAGGGCCTTCTCCGTAATAATTATTGTCCATTGTTAAGGTTACATCGGTCTTATAAGTTAATGTTGGCGATTTACTTTCTGCAATACCATTAACGCTAATTAATCGTTGATGTGGCACCTGTTGTGCAAAGACTACTGCTGAAAAACTTAATAAGAATGCTAAAGCTAATTGTTTCATAATATGTTATTTTTTTTGTTTAAATCTGAAGGTTTTATATGAGTTAATTTATGTTGGTATTAAATGGAAAATAATAAGGAGGCTACAATCATCCAACTTCCTACAAGGAGTCCAAAAATTCCGAATTGCCCTAATATTGGTGCTAATTTTCCTCTTATGGCTACGGCTTTTTGTTGGGCTGCAGCATTATTACTGAGAATAAGTTTATTAATCATACTAAATCCGAGCATAAACCCGAGTGTGGCTTCTACGACACTTCCTGCTAATAAGGTAACCCACCAAATTGGCGCTGTAGATAACCATCCGATATTAAGTAATGTGGAAATAATTCCCCAAATTCCTACAATAAAAAACACAAGACCAATCCAGGCTTGATAAGGCGCTACTTTGTCTAAAAGCTCTTGCGCATTAGGTTTTTTGGATAAAATAAGGGAAGGCACCGCGATGATGCTTAAAAAGATTAAAGTAATTCCGTAAATCATGCGTTCTATGTTTTGGTTATTGTTCTGATGCAAAGGTCAGCAAATCAATAGCGCTACAATAGACGGAAAGCCGTAGAAACATCCCCCTGTTTTCAGGGATACCCTTTAAATGGTTTAGGAAGAACACAGCATATTAGCGGCAAACCACTACTATCGCTAAGCTCTTCATTGTTACGCTAACAATCCCTTTTCTACAGCATAACGTGTAAGTCCGGCGAGATTCCGAACTCCCAACTTAGAAATTAAATTTTTACGGTAACTTTCAATGGTATGTTTACTCAAAAACAATTGGTCTGCGATTTCTTGTGTAGAGAACTCCTGGGCGATTAGTTTTAGGACTTCGGTTTCGCGCTTCGTTAAAGCAATTTCCGGACTAGATTTTTCAGAGAACATCGCTTCCATCAACGCTTGTTTAATACGTGGAGAAAAATAATTTTCACCTTCTAAAATGTTGGTAATGGCTTTTAACAATTCTGTTTTCTCTGCATTTTTAGAGATATACCCGTTGGCATTGGCCTCTGTAAGTTGTTTGATTTTTTTAGCTTCCTCTAGCATACTCACCACTAGGGTTTTTATCTGAGGAAACTCGGACTTAATGGCCTGATTTAAAGCTACACCATCCATTTCTGGCATATTGATATCCGTAATTACCAAATCAATTTTTTCGTCTTTATTGATTCTGAGATACTTTAAAACCTGGGTTCCTGTTTTAGCTGTAAGTATAACTTTTATCGATTTTTCTTCCGATAAAATACTGGTCAGCCCATCTAAAAACATGGCATGATCATCAGCAATAATGATAGAATATGTTGCACTCATAAATTACGATTGTGGTAAGCTTATACTAATAACAGTACCTCTATTTGGAGTACTGTCTATGGACATGGTCCCCTTAAAAGTAGTGACTCTTTTTTCCATATTTTTTAATCCAATACCTTTTTTTAGAAGGTTTACATCAAACCCTACACCATCATCTTCATACAAAAGTTCAATGGTTTGATCCTCTTCAAAAGAGGTAATTTGCACATTTATAGCTTTCGCTTGCGCATGCTTTAAGGCATTGGTAACCAATTCTTTTATAATATTGTACAAAGATACTTGCAAGCCAATAGCCATGGCGTTAACCTCATCGCTTGGAAAAGCTTCAAAGCGCATGTTCACGGTAGAATCTTCGTTAATATTATAGATATAATTACTGACTAAATCTGTAAATGCCGATCCTTCAAACTCCTTAGGAATTAAACTGTGCGATATTTCTCGGACTTCATTGTAGGTGGTATCTAAGAGACTTAAGATTTGTTTAAATTCGGGTTGCTGATCAAACAAACTATTCATCTTTAATTTTATGCCGGCGAGATTACCACCAATACTATCGTGCAATTCTCGAGCTATTCTATCGCGTTCTTTAGATTGTACTGCAATGGTATTTTTAGCCAAATCGAGTTCTTGCGATTGCAATAAGGTTTTTACCTCTTGCTGATTTATAGCTTCTTGTTGCGCATTGAGTAAACTTTGCGTCTGTAATTTTTGATAATAAACAATAAGTAATAGGATGATAGGAATGAGAATAACTAAAAATCCAATTAAAAAGGCATACTGAATGGTTTTTTGTCGTTCAATTTCTGCTTCTTTTAATAACTGATCTTCTTGTAATTGACTGATCTCCTTTTCCTTTTTTAGCGTTTCATACTTTAACTCTAAATCTTTTACTAAACGTTCATTTTGATTATTGTCAATTTCCCGACTTACGCGTTGGTATTGCGTTATTAAATTATACGCATTTTTATAATCTTCTTGAGCATTATAGAGTTTTACCAAATCCCCGATAACCTTTTGCTGTAATTCTAATCGGTTCCATTGAATGGTATTTATATAAGCTGATGTTAAAACCACCTGAGCTACTTCAAATTCATTAAGCATGGCATTAGCATAACCAATATCTAAACAAGCTTGAATATAAAGGTCGTAAAACCCAAGCTCTAAAGCTTCTTTCTTTATTGCGTTTGTACTGTTAAGAACCTTAAGAAATTCGCCTTGTCTTAACTCTAATTCCGACCAATTAAGGTTTAATTCTAACCGAAGTTTTGGAAAGTCTTTAATAAAACTTTCTGTTAAAGCTTCGTTCATCATCTCAGAGGCTAAATCATAATCCCCATAATACATTAAATAACGGCTCTTAATCAAGATATTATTCAGGTAAAAATGATGTGGAGATTTCTCTTGAGGCAACTCTTCTAAAAGCGATTTTGCTTTCTCTAACTCCCCCTTACTCAAATACACCTCCGCGAGTCTTAATTTTAAATAATTGTGGAGGGATGGTCTAGATTCTGAGCTTTCTATTCCTTCAATAAAAGATTCTGTCGCCGCTTCTAATAAGCCCATTTTTTGAGCCGCAACACCTTCATAATACAGTCCTTTTAATTTATAGTACGTCTTACTTTCAGCTGTAGTCTCCCTGTAAAACGCATCGTTTTTTATACGCTTACCATAATGCATCAAAGAATCGGCATGCCCTGCTTTTAAGTAAATCTGTGCAATGGTATCTAAATATTGAAACCGCAGCTCTTGATTTTCAGCCGTATTTAGCTTAACATAGAGCTCATTCTCTACCACTTGAGGGATTTCACCAAACGCTGTAAAGGTATCGTAGACTTTTTGAGCAGATACTGATAAACAGACCATACTTAAAAGCAGAAAAACCGTTTTTTTTAGGGGCATCTCTTTAGTAAATTCTTAAGGTTAACATTCCATAGATCTCTTTAGCCTTAAAGATCCCTATACAATGCTTAGAAATTTAAGATGGCAATATACTCCTGAATTTTGGTTCTTTTATCACCGATTTCCGTGATATAAAAAAAAGCCTTGCGAACTACTGTTCTACAAGGCTTTGTAATGTTATATAATGAGGTCTTATTTCTTCAATACACCTTTTAATAAAGAGAGTACAAATAATACTATAAAGATAAAAAAGATAATCTTAGCAATTCCTGCTGCGGCTCCTGCAATTCCGCCAAAACCTAATATAGCAGCTATGATTGCAATTATAACGAATGTGATTGTCCAACGTAACATATTTTTTTGGTTTTAGTTAATGAGATTAGAATATCTAACCTTCCCTACAAAGATGGCATTTAATAAGGAGACCCTTTTGCTCATACGCTTTTGATATTAACCGAATTACAACTTCATACAATATAAAACTGATTAGATAACAAAAAGCGAACACGTTACCCTAAATCTTGAGCTTCAAACGGAAATTATATTCTTCTTATCCTATTGCTAAAATAGGAAGATCATTGTAGTAGGCTGGCTCTAAAATCTGCTGATTTGAAATTTGATGGTTGTAAAGCATCTTAGATATGGCATGCGCCTTTAAATCGATATTGCCAATTTTTCCCGAACCAAAAGTTGCTAAATCTACATTATAGTTTAACCAATCTTTATAACGGTTGGCTTCAATAACAATAGGCAGGTTAGCGCTTAGATTATGAATATCTTTTATATCGTGTTTTTTAGCTGGTGAGGTCACCAAACTAAAGGATAAAAACCCATCATTTAAAACCGAATAAATAGCTGCCAACGCAAAGGGTTTGTGATCTTTTTGATACACGTAAAAAGGATAAATTTCACCATTGTAGAGATATGATGTAAAAAAGCCAGAAACTAATACCACACAACGCTGGTTTTGAATGCTTGGCGTAATCCAATTTAAATGATTGAAATCGTGAATAGAAATATTTAGGGTATTACTTAGATTCTGAAAATGATTCCAGTTCTCTTTGTAATCGGCTGGTAAGAGTCCCCAAATGGCATAATCAATGCGATTGGGAGCTGCTTTGGTTATCACTGGTAAAGTGGCTTCTGTTAATCCATTGATCATGGGGGTTGGTTGGTACAAAAACGGATATTTAAATTTGGCCTGAAACGCAGTTTCTAGATCAGTTAAACGGGATGTATTTGATACCTTATAAAACATCTTCTTTTTCTTTCTCGCAAGTACGTTGTTTTCACTGGTATTAATTATCGGATACCCTAAAAAAACTACCTCATTAGCAAAGCCTTAGTTCAATTCATTTTTAAGCTAAACTCAAGCTTTTTAGATGGTTCTTTCAAGACTATTCATAAAGCTTTAGACTAAACAAGAAGAGCACCTATTCCGTTTTAGAATAGGTGCTCCGCTCAAATTAATTAACTAAATCTAAATTGTTCCTTATTTTAAACTTTCTAAGGACTTCACTTCAGATAAATCGGATTCAATATGATTTTTCTGAGCTAATAATACTGATTTTGTGCTTCCAGGTAAACTTGTTTCGTTTAAAACCTCATTATACTCATCTACAGAAGCTTTTTCACCTCTAATAGCCTCTTCTAACATAGACTCTTCATTATCTTGAGACAACCACGATTTTACATCCATCCAGGTGCGGTGTACAGCGCCAGTAGCACTACCGCCCTTATCTACATCTTGTCCAAAAGATTTAATCTCAGTTTTTAAATCGTGTCCAAAAGTGCGTCGTTGTTCTGCTTTTCTTGAAAAATAATTTTTAAGCCCTGAATGATTTACATTTTCAGCAGCGGTTTTATAGCCTTTTTCAGCATCATAATTTTTTTCTAGTAGGTTGTTTAATTTACTTCCAACTTCTTCTGTGTATGTTTCCATAATTTCTTGCTTTTAAAATTAGAGGTAATTTATTTTAAGATGTTTACCCGTTTGCATCTTCAACCTAAAGTTTGTGCTTTAGCTTGGTCAAATTTAAGGCCGATTTACACAACAAATTGATGCAATTAACGAGGAGATTAACGCGATTACAAACGCACCTAAATCTTAACATATTTTAAGAATAACCAGCTAAATTTCAAGTCAATACAACACTAAAAAAACTTCAAAATTAAGAACCTAAAATAGAACTCATCAACCGAAACCATATAAGTTATCACTGCTATAAAACAAACAAGCTACCCATTCAAAATTCAACAATCAGTATACACCAATCATCAATATTTTAAACAGGTAGCTCTTCAACCTAACCTAAAACTGATCTATCTATGGGCTTCCATATATTCTACATATTTTTTTGCTAATGTTTCTTTTTCTTTATCACTAAACACCTTTCCTGAGAGTTGAAAAAAACTGTGCTCTTCATCTTCTAAATGGTGTTCAACTTTATGCTTTAAATCTTTGGCTATTTTTAACCAAGCTGAAGAATCCATTTCGGTATCTTGTAATTTTTCAATGAGCTCATCAATTTCGTGGTGCTCTGCAATACCATGTCTGGCATGCTCTTGCATCATATCTACAGGAATTAATGGTTTGTAAAAGTGACGCTCTTCAGCATTAGCATGTATGGTTAATTCTTTATTTAATTCTTCAAATAACTGTTTTCTGGTTTCGGTATCTCCAGAGGTATCTACAAGTTTCTCTAGGAGATCGCGTTGTATATCGTGGTCGTGGCGGATGGCTTCGTAAATATTCATAAGTTTTAGTTTTAACGTTAGTTTCTATGACAAAAATAGAACTCATAAAGCGTTCTATTTGGCTCTATCCGAGTGAAGCTTAGCTGATATGAAAACAAGGCCTTAATTGCTGTATTTCAGTATTGTTTTTATAAAATTTATGTGAAAATTCGGCTTTTTAACCTATTTTTACTTTATACCCTATATAAACCTAGACGTTTATAATGTTAATTGAGAATTGAGGAATATGGTTCGCTTCTTTTTCAATTGACAATACAGCCCGTAAAAAAGAGCGGCAGCCTTACTATTGTGGGACTCAACCCTGTAATGTTTAGCTGAATGCTATTAAGTCCCCAAAGCATAGATTTTGAAAGTCCCTTTTATGAAAGAAGGCTAAAATCATCGTATAGAAATTGCATTAAATAAGAACATATGATTGAAATTGTAATACATCCTGAAAATACCAAAGATATCTTAACGCAGATTAGTACCCATTTAGAGGGTGAGATCGTTGAGGAATGGGGTGAATTTACCATGACCTTAGATAATATTAATGGCAAGGGCAAGATTACTTATATTCCTTTTGATTGGGGTGTTAATTTACTAGATTTTGATATCACCTTTTACAAAGAATTCATTTTAAAAATTGAAGCCGATGTTTATAATCCAATCCGGTTTATGTACAATTTAGAAGGCTATTTCTATCATCGTTTTGGCGAACAACTTACGGAACGCCGTACCGAGCAATTTCAATCGGTAATTTTCACTAATAAAATTGAAGGAATTAACTATTTACATTTTCCGAAGCACGAAAAATTAAAAGTCAATTGTATTCAAATTGTCCGTAAAGATTTTATGAATAAAAGCACCACAAACGTGGCCTCCTTAAATAAAAAGTTACACGAGTTATTCGTGGATCAGGACTATGAAAATAGATATATGCATTTTGGAGAATTGAATCTTAAAATGGCTGACGATGTTAGAAAAATCCATAAAGTAAAAGCCAAAGGCATGCTTCGCGTTTTAAAGATTGAAGCTAAGGTTTATGAAATTCTATCTTTACATATTCAGCAACATGAACGTCAAACCTCAGGAAAAGAACTCCCCGTCTCCTTATCAAAACAAGAATTAAGGACTATAAAAACAATATGTGATTGCATTCAGAAAGAACCTGCCCGACCATACGCTTTAGGGGACTTATCTGAAGCTTATGGCTTGTCTCAAGCTAAACTTCAAGATGGCTTTAAATTTCTGTATAAACGCACGGTTACCGAATTTATAAGGCATATTCGCCTAGAGAAAGCCCGGCATTTTATAAAAACAACCGATCTTAATATTTCACAGATTGTGTATTCAATAGGATTTACAAGCCGAAGTTATTTCTCTAAAATCTTTAAAGAAAAGTATGGGGTTTCGCCTAATGAATTTAAAAAGCAGATTACTGCTAAAGTAAATGTATAATGGGTTTATTTAAAAATCCATCTTTTAATAAGCGTCATAAACCCGTATTTTCCTGAGAATTTTAAAATGGAATTTAACCAGTTCATAGGGTTCAGTTCTTCTTTTAATTCTCCTTTTACGAGTTTTAATTCTTCCCACGCAATATCGCGCTCTAATTTGTGAAGCTTTAAATCGTTTTCAATCTCTTCAAATGATGTATAGGTTTTCATGTAAAATGCTCTAATGAATTAATAACGAAGTTTAATTAAAGAATTTAACTCCGATTTTTTTAATGATGTAATAGTTAAATTTAGACCGCAATAGGTAGGTTAACAGTCCCAAGGCAAAGTAAATCAGTCCGACTAATAAAAACCCTAAGCCAAAACTTCCTACGGATCTACTTAATTCTATGGCCGCGGCAATAGAAACAAATACCAATCCACCAAATACCATCGCACCAATAACCATTACTTTAGCCGCCATACTTAGCGACAAGGTTAATTGCTGAAATACTTTTAGTTTAAAATATTGGTGAGACGCCTTTGCATAGCGCTCACCAATCATGGATGCTTTGTCCGTTGTGCGGTTAATATTCTCAAATACGCTCATGGATTAGGCTTTTTTCTGTAAGTTTTTATTTTTTTCTTTCAACTCTTTTAATCGGGTTTCAAGGGTTTTAATAACATCTTCCGCTTTGTAACTTGCATTAGAGACAATAGCTTCTACTTGGTGATCTAAATTCTCTTTATGTGTAGAAATTGAATTTCCTAAAGAATCTCTTAACTCTGTAGCTTTCTCAGCCATTAAATCTCTTCGCGTTGCCGCTTCATCTGCAATTCTTTTTCTTGTTTCACTTCCTTTATCTGGGGCGAATAGAATTCCTAAAACAGCGCCTACTGCGGTTCCTGCTAAAATTCCTAATACTGTATTTCCGTTATTACTCATGGTGTTATTTATTTTGTTTTAATTAATAATATATTCAGCGCTTTGCTGTGATTCAAAGATACTTATCAAAGGCGGTAATAGTTAACTCTTTAGATATCAATATTAGCTGAAATGCAATTTTATTATTCGCGTTAAACATTTTAGTAATTCGGGCAAGTCTAAATTGGCATAACCTTTATCTTTGATGGACTTAAAAATACATCATGAGCACAACTATAGACACTAAAAATCCTTATAACGGAGACGCCTTAAAATCTTATCCCTTAGATTCTGAAAATGCCATCCAAAAAAAGTTAGATACAGCCGAAGCGACCTTTAAATCGTGGAAGACTTATGATATTGAAGATCGAATTGATTTGCTAAAAAATTTAGCCGATACGTTACATCAAAGTAAAAATCGTTTAAGCACACTGATGACTCAAGAAATGGGAAAACCGATTCTTGAAAGTAAAGCTGAAATTGAAAAGTGTATTTTCCTCATTGATTTCTATGTTAAAAATAGTGATCAATTTTTACAAGATGATCTTATTGAAACCGATGCTAAGGAAAGTTTTATTAGTTATGATCCTTTAGGATGTATTCTTGCAGTAATGCCTTGGAATTTTCCGTTTTGGCAGGTGATGCGATTTGCAATTCCAACGCTAACAGCGGGTAATGTGGCGTTATTAAAACACGCTTCTAACGTTACAGGATGTGCAGTAGCCATCGAAAAACTTTTTTTAGAAGCCGGATTTCCTGAAGGTTGTTTTCAAACCTTAATCACGGATCATCAAACTGTAGAATCCTTATTAGCCAACCCCATAACTAAAGCAGTTTCCTTAACCGGAAGTGAAAAAGCAGGACGTAAAATTGCAGAACTTGCCGGAAAAAACTTAAAACCCTCACTTTTAGAACTCGGCGGAAATAATGCTTGTATTGTTTTGGAGGATGCTGACTTAGATAAACATATAGAAACTATGGTTAAGGCCAGAATGCAAAATGCAGGTCAGAGTTGTATTGCTGCCAAACGCTTTATCGTTGTAGACCGTATCTATGATAAATTTTTAGAAAAATTTACCGCCCAGGTTAAAACCTTAACATCCGGTGATCCTATGGATGAAGACACGACCTTATCTTGCCTAGCACGCGAAGATTTAGCGGAAACCCTAAAAGAACAAATTGAAAAATCGGTGGCTTTAGGAGCACAAGTGGCTTACGGAAACCAAAACGATGGGGCATTCTATCAGCCTACAATTCTTACTGAAGTGACTCCAGAAATGCCGGTTTTTAAGGAAGAAACATTTGGCCCAGTAGCTGCTATTATAAAAGTAAAGACTGAAGATGAAGCTTATGAAATGGCATCAAACTCAGAATTTGGTTTAGGAACCATGGTGTTTACCGCAGACCACGAAGCAGCTATAGATCGTATTAGTGATATTGAAGATGGTGGATTTTTCATCAATGAAATGGTTAAATCAGATCCTAGATTACCATTCGGTGGCACTAAAATTTCAGGTTATGGTAGAGAGCTTTCTAAAGAAGGAATGCTCGCCTTTGTAAATACCAAAACCGTTTATATTAATCATTAAAATTTAAAACATTATGAAATTTGTAAAAGACGAAGACGAAGACAGAAAAGATTACATATTACAGAAAGATACCAAAACAAAATTTGGCGCTAAGTTTATCATTTTAGTGCTTATCATTTTAGTTGGCGCCGTAGTTGCATCAGCCATTCACTTTGAACTGTTTTAAATCCTCAGCTTGCTTCGTATTTAACCTTTAGAATCCATTTTTAAAGCTTTCTGAGAAGCCAAAACACTTATAACTAAAATTTGAGTGGCATGGAATAACATTAACGGCAATAATAGCATTCCTATAGTACTCATCTGACCAAACAAGATCTTAGAAAAAACGGTCCCATGCACTAAGGACTTTTTAGTCCCACAATATTGGGCCGTTATTTGGTCTTCCGCGCTAAATTTTAAGGCCTTAGACAACCATCCGGTAAGATAAAATATGAGTATAAAGAGGGCAACAACTCCTACAAATAAGAAGAGCAAATCGAGTAGCGCGATGCCGCTGAATATGTTGTTATAAAAGGATTCGGAAAAGCTCTTGTAGATGATGAGTAAAATAATAGACTTATCAAACAACGTGAGTTTTTTGATATGACGTCTGGCAAATTCCCCTAAAAATCGTTGTAAAAAGAGCCCGAGAATTACAGGAAGTATAATTTGGACGATCAATTTTATATAGATTTCAGTAAAATCGAAATCAGACTGGTTTTGGGTGATAAAAAGACCCATCCACAACGGCGTAATCACAATTCCTATAATTCCTGAAATACTTGCATTAAATATGGCAGCAGGAATATTGCCTTTAGCCATTGAAACCATAACTACAGAAGACGATACGGTTGAAGGTAAAGCGGCTAAGAAGAAAAAGGCCAACCACATGACTTCTTGTTCTTGATTCTGAATAAGGGGTCTAAACAGTAAAACCAACAACGGAAATAATAAAAACGTAGCACTTTGCACTAAGAGGTGTAACTTCCAATTTTTAAGTCCGGATCGTAGCTGCGCAGGACTTAATTTCAAACCATAAAAAAAGAATATAAACGAAATCCCAATGGTACTGATCGTATTAATTGGGATTTTGCTGCTTGCGATCCCCCATTGCGGAAAAAAATAGGCAATACTAATGACCGCTATAATACTCAATACAAATTTATCAATCTTTATTCTCATCGCGGATGCTCGTTTAAGTACTGCGAATTAAAGTATCTTTTAGTAAAGGTTCTAAACATATCAGAGAATTATTTCAAAATAAATAAAAATTAGTGCGTCATAAATTCATCTGAAGCAAAACATTAGGATGTTTTAAAAAAAAATAAGAACTTCGCATTGTGAAAACAGCAACTCTTTTCTTAGCGTGCTTTATGCTTCTAAAACCTACAATTCCTTTTGTAGAATACGCTGCGTTTTACGATTATATTAAGAATGAGCTTTGTGTTAATAAAGACCGTCCTCAACTGCAATGTAACGGAAAGTGTCACTTAAAGAAAGAATTAGCAAAAGCCTCCGATTCCGATAACAGTAAAGATAAAAGTCACACCTCATCTTCAGAGCATCAAGTGGTATTTTTCCAAGAGGTCTTTAATGCTCCTATTCATGATGCTGTATCCGACTACAGTCCGCAATTGATCACACCTTATAATAGAATTTACAAATTTCAATTCACAAATTCTATTTTCCATCCGCCTCTAGGGTAATGTTTACATAAAAACTCTTGCTGTAAAGCCATGCCTGTAGCGAAATGAATTCTCATTTGGCCTCACCATGCTATATACGTAATTCTCAACAGCGTATTTTAATCCGTTATTTAGGACTAAAATCCGTCTCTAAGAAAGGCGTATAAGTTTGCTCATTACGCAAAGAGTTTTCCTGTCAATTTTCCTTAATATGTTTGGTCTTGTCATTTTTACACAGACCTTAAACCCTACACCACTTCATTTTATGAGGGTTAACGCGGTGCGTATTAATTTTTCAAGCGTTTTAAATAAACACGTCCTTAGTTATGAAAAAGATAAGTTTTTTTATGACTGCAATACTCGTTGCAGTCACCTCATGTACCTTAGATAAAACGGATTACGAAGATGAAATAAGTACCGAAGTCACCGAACATTTCGACTACGAAACCGTTGTTTCTATTTCCGAAGCGCAGTATCAAATTGATATTGCAGCTTTAAACGGTACCTTTTATAAAGGGTATAATGAAATCCGTATACAAATTACAGATACTGACAATAATACTAGTGTCAACAACTCCGAAATTACCTTTTTGCCCCTATTAACCGATACGTTTGGAAACACGAGTTCCGGACCACATCAATACCAATTAGATTACCTCAGCGTTGAAGATTATTATTTAGGGTATACCGTCTTTCCAGAAGAAACAGATGCATCTCAATATTGGGAAGTCCACCTCTCTTTTACAAATGAAGATGTTACGCATAATGTAACTCAAATCGTTACGGTTGAAGAACAAACGAATATGAATTTAAACATGACCTCCTTCACAGGAAATGACGGTGAACTGTATTATATCGCCTTGGTGGCGCCACAAAAGCCCTCCATCTCTGAAAACGAATTGGTGGCAGGACTCTATAAATACATCACACCAACCCAAGAAGCAGGCAACTTCCCCGACCCGAGCCAATTTTCATTCGTTAAGGTAGAAGATTACACTATACGCCTAGATCCTAGAATGCCCGAGCCTTCTATGGGAAACCATTCTTCACCAAACAACGAGGACCTCACCCCACAAAGTGATGGCTTGTATTACGGGGTGGTAAATTACACCATGACGGGCAACTGGACGTTAAACCTTATACTCGAGAATGAATTCGGCGAAACCTTAAAAGGAACCGAAGTGTCTACAGAATTTACCCCAGGCATTGAAGGGACCAAAAGTGAACTCTTTATTGACATCTTATTTTAATGGGAAAACAAATATTTATAACATCGATCTTCTTGCTGTTTGGGCTCCTCATTACCGCACAAAATAAGACTAAAGCAAAAGACAGCATTGTAGCCTTAGACGAAGTGGAGCTTATTTCTGTAGTAAAGAAAAAGATTGAAACCGACATGAAAATGGCCGTTTCAGTGGATGAGTTTTTAGCCTCTTCAGATAAAATAAGTTTTATTAAACGTGGCGCCTATGCGTGGGAACCCTTACTAAATAATATGAGTTCTGAACGCGCAACCATTACCATAGATGGCATGCATGTTTTTGGAGCCTGTACAGACAAAATGGACCCCATATCGTCTTATGTAGAAAGTAATAATTTAACCGCTATAGACATTGCTTCTGGACAGGAAGGCAATATGCATGGTGCCACCGTTTCTGGAAGTATTGATCTAAAACGGAAAAGCACTCCATTTAGCATGAGCAAACAATGGAAAGGAGCTTACCAAACCGGTTTTGAATTTAACAATAAGCAATTTTTCAATTTAGGGAATCTCTCCTATGCTTCAGACAAATTTGTTGCTGATGCCAGCCTCGCCTACCGAAAGGCCGAGAATTATAGCGATGGAAATTCTGATGAAGTTGAGCATTCACAGTTTAAAAAGCTAAATGCATCTTTAGGTTTGGCCTATAAAACAAGTGATCTATCGTCTGTAAAAGTTGAAGCCATTTATGATGAAGCTAAAGATGTGGGCTACCCCGCACTACCTATGGATTTATGGTTATCTCGCGCTTTAATTACCTCTGCAACCTACAAGCAATTGTTTGAAGAAGGCCTGTTTCAAGCCCTAGATACTAAAGTTTACTTTAATGCCATTGAACACTATATGGATGATACCACCCGACCTGAAAACTTAGTGCATATGGATATGCCGGGTTGGAGCACCACCTATGGTTTATTATCTAACGCCCACCTGAAAAAGAAAAGTTTTAGTTCAGAAATTCAGCTTAACGCTTATAACAATTATTCTATTGCAGAAATGCGTATGTATCCACAAGACCGTAGTGAGCGTAGTATGTTTGCCTATAGCTGGCCTGGAGTAACCACAACATTTGCAGGCTTATCGATGAATAATACTTGGGAAATTTCAGACCGAAGTCTGCTGAGTTTTGGTGGTGCCTTAGGCGTGAATTACAACCATTCTAAATATGTTGAATTCAACTGGATTTTTCACCCTGGAACACCTCAAGAAAAAACAAGAATCCTCCCGAGTTTACACGCCGGATATCAGCTTAACCTTAAACGCTTTAATTTCAATATAGGTGGTGGTTATGGTCATAGAGCACCTTCTGTTTCTGAAGGTTATGGGTATTACATTTATAATAGTTTTGACCGTTATGATTATATCGGAAATCCAGACCTTGATAATGAAATTTCTTATGAAGTAAATGCTAGCGCAGGCTATACTGATGATCGTTTTAGCCTCAACGCTAATGTCAACTATTTCTATATTGATAATTATATTATTGGTCGTATTTTAAGTTTAGGCAGCCCCATGAATTACCAATCTATAGGTGTCAAAGGTTACACCTCATTAGATTACGCTACCCTATTCAATTTTTCTTTAAATGGAAGCTATTCCATTTTAGACAATCTTCATTGGTACGGGACTCTAACCTATGCTAGAGGCAAAGATAATAACGACAATAATTTACCTTTTATTAGACCCTTAAGCTACCAAACAGCCTTACATTTTCAATACAATAAACTCAGCTTACAAACCTCTTTAAACGGCGATTTAGAACAAATTAATTACAGTCCAGAATATGGTGAAGATCAAACACCATCTTATACCATCTGGAATGTATCTGCCGATTACAGTTTCAGAATTAAAAATTACAAAACAGTAATTCAGGTGGGTGCCGAGAATGTTTTGAATGAATATTATAGCACTTATGCGGATTGGGGAAACATTCCCCGAATGGGACGAAATATTTTCACGGCTTTAAAATTCAACTTCTAAACCAATGAAAAAAGTTTTTAGTCTTCTTATAACGTTTTTAATACTGCTTGTCATTTCGCAACGCGCAGTCGTTATAGTGCACTTTAAACTGAACCAAAAAGTCATCGCGAAACAATTTTGTATCAACCAAGACAAACCCGAACTGCAATGTAATGGCCAGTGTTTCCTGCATAAGGAATTAAAAGAAACAGAACATTCAGATTCTAAAAAAACGATTACTACTAAAAATTTCGATTGGGTGTTTACACCAAATGATGAGTACGCTATTGAACTCAAAACAATCAGTAAAAAACGAACCGTTGTTACCTACGAAAATCTAAAACACAAAGCCCCGTATTTAGAAATCGTAGTACCACCCCCCATATAGGTTTCATTTAAAAAAATAAACACACAAATAAATTAAATATACCTATCAAACATTACAATATTAAAAAAATGAAACATCTTAAAAATTATATTTTATTAACAGCAATCGTCCTTGGTTTTATGTCATGTAGTAGTGACGACAGTAATCCTGTAGCCAATAACGTAACTCTAGAATTTACCAATACCTTCGGAGATACACCAATTACACTTGGTGCTGCTAATGCTACGGAAGCAACGGTTAATACTTCAGACGCTGGACAAGTTCATCATTTTGAAGAATTAAAATATGTTATTAGTAACATTCGCTTAATTAAAGCTGATGGAACCGAAATTCCTTACAATGTTAATGACTTAGACAACGGCGCTACAGTAATTAATCAAGCTAATACAGAAACCTTAAGTTATGTTTTAAGCGATATTCCTTCAGGTGACTATACCGAAATAAAATTTGGATTGGGCGTTAGATCTGATTTAAACACCTTAGATCAAGTTAGCTTTCCTGCATTTTATGAAAACGCCGGAAGTAACGAAACCGCTATGCATTGGGAATGGGGAACGGGTTACCGATTTACTAAAATTGAAGGCTTTTACGATACCGATAACAAAGAATTATCATTCCATTCAGGAAGCACATTAGCAGAAGATGAAGATGGTAATTATATTCAAGGGGTTGATGCTTATAGAGACGTTAGCCTTAGCTTGCCTACAACAGCTGTAGTGGGTAGCAACGCACCTCGTATTGCTATTAAAGCCGATTTCGATTATTTATTAAGCGGAAACAGTTATACCATTACATTAGTAACTACAGATGATATTTCTAATAATGCCACCCCAAGTGCGCATACTGCAACGGAAATGATGAAATTTGTAGACAATATTGGTGGTAACGGCAGCGACGATACCTCAGGAATGTTTTCTATCCTAGCTGTAGAAAATTAAATCTTAATTTAAGTATTGGCTTTAGAACCTTACTAAAGCCAATACTTTTTATTCCTTTTATCACAATGAAATTATTTATAAAAACGCTAGTTCTGGTCCTTGTATTAACGGCATGTACGCAAGATGACGATACGATGTTAGTGGCCTATAACAATCCTGAAATCACTTTAGAAATTCCAACTGATTTTCCCGAGCTCAATGACGCAGTATACAATAATACCCCAACGGAATATGGGGTTGCACTCGGAGAGAAACTATTTTTTGATACACGTTTAAGTGCTGATAACAGCATTTCATGTTCAAGTTGTCACATTCAGGAAAGTGCTTTTGCAGATCATAATCCAAAGGCCATTGGAATTGAAGGGCGCATAGGATTACGGAATGCACCACCAATTCAAAATATGGCTTTTATGCAAGTGTATAATTGGGATGGCAATAAATTGCAACTTGAAGATCAACCTTTAGTGCCAATTATTACGCATGAAGAAATGGATTCGTCCATTTTAGAGGTGATGGAAAAACTTGAAGAAGATGAAGCCTATATAGAGTTATTTAACCTTGCTTTTGAAGGCGAAGGAATTACAGCTGATGGAATTTATAACAGTATCGCTCAATTTGAATACACCCTAATTTCGGCCAATAGCAAGTACGATAAGGTCAAACGAAATGAAGGGGCCACCTTTACAGCAAGTGAAGCTCAAGGATACGCTATTTTTCAAGATAAATGCAGCAGTTGCCACAGTACAGAATTATTTACCGATCAATCTTATAGAAACATCGGTTTTCCTATAAACCCAAACACAGAAGAAGCCGGACGAGCAAGAATCACAGGACTTGCTGAAGATTATATGCGTTTTAGAGTTCCAAGCTTAAGAAACATTCAACATACCGCACCTTACGGGAGTTTTGGACAATTTGCAACATTAGAAGCCTTATTAGATTATTTAGATAGCGGCGTATTAGATGCTGATAATCTAGACCCAATATTAAAAGCTAATGGTAATAGAATTCCATTGACTACGCAAGAAAAAGCAGACCTCATTGCCTTTATGAAGACCTTGAGCGACACTGATTTTTTAGGACTTTAAATTCAAAATCAATTTTACACCCGTCAATAACACATTAAAATCCCGCTTTTAAGACCATGTAATTCTAGTTTAAAGAAGAATTGGCTTTATTACGAACAACTTAACGCAACAACATTGCATTATTGTAAATAAATAATATATTTGCAAACTAATAATGCAACTTAGTTGCTTTTACAAATTCTTAAAAGAGATTTTAAATTGAATAAATTAAAAAATAGCACCATAGACCTCATCGCTTTATCAAGTGCTTTTGTTTGTGCCGTTCATTGTGCTGTTTTACCTATTCTAATTTCCTTTTCCTCTTTAGGTCTTTTATCATTTCTAAACCACCCGCTTATAGAGTGGACGTTTATTAGCTTAAGCGTTGTACTGGCTTATAGTTCACTTTGGCCGAGTTATAAACAGAAGCATAAAAACAGTCAACCGTTAAAAATGGCTTTATTAGGTTTTCTATTGATCGCTTTAGGCAGACTACATTTTACGCATTTGTGGGAAGTAAGTCATACCGTTATCGGTACCACTTTAGTGGCTTTAGCCCACTACTCCAATTGGAAAATCTTGCGATTAACAGCCAAAACTAATCTGTAACCCACAAAACAAGCGCGCACCTTTAGTGCAACTATTGTAACGCTCAGCATTACGACATGAAAAAGTACATCACATTTAGTCTTATACTTCTATTTCTTTCCATAAAAATGGTTGGGCTTCATGCGTTAGCGCATGATGAAGAAAATGAGCCAGCTCTGCATTGTGCTGTTTGTGATTACGCCATAACAATAAATACCACCCCGATCCTCACCCCAGAGGTTCAAGATTTTCCTATTGAAAATCTTGAGTTTAGTACCCCTAGACATCTTATTACCACTTATGGTTTTGTAAGCTCTAATACGCTTGCAATACCCTTACTATTTAGTAGACCCCCACCTTATTTCATCTAAAAGAATAAGGTCTTTTTTCAGGGATCTTAAGATTCTCTGTGGTCTATTTACAAGCAACTTTTACCTCAACTAAAAACGCGTGTCCTACACGAAAGGTATAAGAAGCGTTGGTTTCAATACCAATAGACCTCATATTCCCTACACCCGAATCATTTAAAAAATTATTTAGTATCTCAATATGTTATACAAAACACTGAGCTTTTGGTTATGTTTAAGTTTAAGCGCCATGGGTTTCACTCAAAATGCCTTACAGATAAAAGGTATTGTTGCAAACGCCAATACGCTAGAGCCTATTGAAGGCGCTACCATCATGGCAAACGGCCTATTTTCAACCTCATCCGAAACAGGAAGTTTCACCTTAAATAATGTAACAGAGGGCACCTATACTTTGACCATTTCACATGTAAGTTATGCAACAAAAACGCTTAGCATTGAATCCGGTAAACCTGAAGAAACGTATAAGATTTTTTTAGAAGAAGCCACCACAGCGCTTGATAAAATAGAGCTTAATGGAAAAACTAAAAAGCGTGAGTTAAAAGAATCTCCGGTCGTGGCTCAATTAGTCTCTGAGGGTTTTCTATCTAATAACCGGGAGAACAGTTTGATGCAAACCCTAAGTAAAATCCCTGGAGTAAGTACTATTAATATCGGATCTGGACAATCTAAACCTGTAATACGAGGCTTAGGTTTTAATAGGGTTTCGGTGATTCAGAATGGTGTAAAACACGAAGCCCAACAATGGGGAAATGATCACGGTTTAGAAATAGATCAATACGGCATTGAGACCATTAAAATTGTAAAAGGCCCAGCGTCTTTGGTTTATGGCTCAGACGCTATTGCGGGTGTGGTAGATATACAACCCAATAAAATACCCCTTAGAAATTCTTTTCAAGGGAATGTTAATTTACTCGGAGAAAGTAATAACGATTTATTAGGGGTTTCTGTAGGTCTCGAAGCGAGAAACGATAAATGGTTTTATCGTGGACGTCTGACTTACAGAGATTACGCGGATTACAAGGTTCCTACGGATAAAATTTCATATGAAAATTACATTTTTGAGTTACACGATAACAACCTAAGAAATACCGCAGGAAGAGAAGCCAATGCCAGTCTAAGTTTTGGTTATACCACTGATCGCATTACTTCTGAAACCACATTAAGCAACGTTAATGCTAAAAATGGATTTTTTGCCAATGCGCACGGTCTAGAGGTGAGAACTTCAACTATAGATTACGACAGTTCTAATAGAAACATAGACCTTCCTTACCACAAGGTTAATCATTTTAAGATCTTAAACAACACGGTTATCAATTTAGAAAAGCATAACCTTAATATCGATTTAGGCTTTCAAAATAATCAGCGCGAAGAACATTCCGAACCGATTCCACACGGCTATATGCCTACACCTCCCGATAGTAAGGAGCGCCGTTTTAATAAAAACACAGGGACTTTAAATGTAAAAGATGCGTTTCAGCCTATGGCCAATCACAATATGGTTGCTGGCATAAATTTAGAGTTTCAAGATAATAAAATTGGAGGTTGGGGATTTTTAATTCCTGAATACACCCGATTTACAATTGGCGCTTTTGCCTTTGATCAGTACGAAATCAATTCAGACCTACACCTTCTAGCCGGTATCCGTTATGATTATGGACGCGTAGATAGTAAAGCCTATTTTGATTGGTATCCGACAACCGTGAATAATACCGATGGCACTTCATCAGAAATTTATTTACAAAGAGCCCAAGACAAAACCCTTAATTTTGGTAACCTCAGTGCGTCTATTGGCCTCAGTTATCTCTTAAACAATACCATGTTTAAAATAAATGTTGGAAAAAGTTTTAGAATGCCCTTAGCCAATGAGCTCGCCTCAGATGGTGTTAATTACCATATGTACCGTTACGAAAAAGGCAATATTAACTTAGACCCTGAAGAATCGTATCAAATTGATGTAGATATAGATCACACTACTGAAATGTTCAGTATAGGCATTAGTCCTTTTGTCAATTTTTTCGAAAATTTTATTTATTTAAATCCTACATCTAATTATTACGAGACGTTACAGATTTATGAGTACACTCAGAATAAAGTTTTTAGAGCAGGTGGAGAATTAAGAGCACAGACAACAATTGGGAATAACCTACAACTAAATGCCGCTTCAGAATACGTTTACAGTAGGCAAACTAGCGGCCCAAAAGAAGGCTTCACTATTCCATTTTCGCCGCCTTTATCCACATTATTTTCAGCACAATACCAATTCAAAGACCTCTTATTTTTAAAGCAACCGCAACTCTCGGCAGATTATAGAATGACGGCCGCACAAAACAATATTGTTCCGCCAGAAGAAAAAACGGACGGTTATCAGGTGCTTAATCTAACCTTATTTACGCAAATCCAAGCTTTTAATCTAAAAACACCTTTAGACCTTAAATTCAAACTCAACAATGTTCTGAATACCGAATATTACAACCATACGAGTTTTTACCGCTTAATTGATGTTCCTGAAGCCGGAAGAAACATTTCCATTGCGCTAACACAACAGTTTTAAACAAAACTTTACCCATAGAAAATTAATTAAAACAAATACAATAACCATTAAATCAAATCTTATGAAATCAAATTTTAAAATTTTAAGCTTTATTGCGATTTTCGGAATCCTTCTCAACTCATGTAGTAGCGATGATGATGCGAGTTCTCCTAGCGTAAATGCACCAGAAATCACCAATTTTGAATATGGAGAAGGCAGTTCGCACTCCACAGATCAAGCCGCTTTCACAGGCTCTGACATCCATATTGAAGCCGATATTTATGCTGAAGGCGTAGTAAACAGTATCATCCTTTCTATTCATGCTCATGATTTAGAAGCTGATGAAAATGAAGAGGAATGGGAATTTGAACAAGTTTATGACGCGGCTAGTTACCAAGTCATTAACCCATCATTCCACGTTCATGTTGACGTCCCTCAATATGCCGCTGAAGGAGAATACCATATTGAATTACTAGTCATCGATGAGGCCGGAAACAGCACTGAAATTGAAGGTCATATAGACGTTATCAACTTAATAACTTTCAGTAATGCTGATATTGACGCCACAGTTGTAAGAGGTGAAGAATTTCATATGGATGTAGAAATTGGAGCCTTAAACGGGATTCATGAATTAAACGTAGATATCCATGCTCATGATCTTACTGTTGGAGACGGTGAAGTAGAATGGGATGGGGAGTTTGATTACTCAGCTGATTTTCATGATTTAACTGAAGCTGATTTCCACAAGCATATTCAAGTTCCAGCGACAGCTCCTGCAGGAGAATACCACATTACTATTACTGTTGAAGATGAAGATGGACACACAGAATCATACGAAACACATATCGATGTTACCGAATCTTAAAAATTAATAATACCGCATAGTATACTCAAATACTATGCGGTTTTAAACTTTTAAACATGAAATTTAAAACCTCTTATTTACACCTTTTAGTCGCATTTCTATTCCTTGCCTCCTCTTGTTCTAGTGACGATGGGATAACTATAGACGAAGAAAAACCAACCATCACCATAAATTACACCGATGGTTTTCCACAAGCTTGCCAAGAGCTCACCAAAGGAGAAACCTATACGTTTAAAGCTCAGGTTACAGACAATAGAGCTTTAGCTGCTTATAGTTTAGAAATTCATCATAACTTTGATCACCACACTCATGATGACCAAGGAGAAGTCTGCACCTTAGATCCTATAAAAGATGCTTTTAACCCTATGATGTTTTTAGAAAATTACACTCTAGAAGATGCCCCAACCTTTTATGAATTAAATATTAGTATCACTATCCCTAACGATGTAGATACCGGAGATTACCATTGTGCTTACTCCGTTACCGATGAAACCGGTTGGCAAAGTAGAACCTCTATAGACATTAAAATTGTAGATTAATTAATTTGAAGTCTTAACAGGGCACAAAAAACACCCTTTTCATATTAAAAGTGATGGTATTAGCAAATACGATCACTTTTTTTTTGCGTTTAATACAGCTCTTAGAAGGTTTTAGGCCGTGTTTACCTGTAGTTTGGTGGTATTTATGAAACCCTTCTAAGATTACATTAAATGCCTAAAAACAAAAAACTCTATACATCGTGAGATCTATAGAGTCTTAAAAAGTAGTCGGGGTGGCAGGATTCGAACCTGCGGCCTCCACGTCCCAAACGTGGCGCGATAACCGGGCTACGCTACACCCCGAATTTTGTATTATCAATTTCGGACTGCAAATATATAAATTTTCTTTAGAATCCAACAACATTTACCTAACTTTAAAAACTAATTTTTTTTAAGACCAAGATCTCATGAAAATAAAGAGCGTTATTATCGGGTTAATACTAACATCCACCTTGGCTTGTGCACAAGACAACACCCCTAAAAATGAAGAACATACACACCAAGTTATTATTTCTGACCTTTCAATTCCATGGGGATTTACATTTTTACCCGATGGTGAAATTTTAATTACAGAAAAATCTGGAGACCTCATTATTTTTAAAGATGGTCAAAAAATTAAGGTTTTAGGGGTTCCTGAAATTTATTTAAGAGGTCAAGGGGGGCTGTTGGACGTCATATTAGATCCTAATTTTAAAACCAACCATTGGATATATCTGTCATATGCCTCTTCTAATGGTGAAGGTGATGGCGGAAACACCACCATTGCTAGAGCACAACTCCAACAAAACAGCTTAACCAATTTAGAAGTGCTTTATAAAGCCAGCCCCAACAGTACCAAAGGGCAACATTTTGGATCACGACTCGCTTTTGATGCTCAAGGCCTCCTCTATTTTAGCGTTGGAGATCGTGGAAATAGAGATGAAAACCCACAAGACCTCAGTAGAGATGGTGGTAAAATCTATCGTATTCATCCTGATGGTAGCATCCCAAAAGACAATCCGTTTAGTAATACTTCAGGAGCAAAAACGGCCATTTACTCTTATGGACATCGCAATCCACAAGGCATGACCATTCATCCTAAAACCGGTAAAATTTGGACCCATGAACACGGTCCAAAAGGCGGCGATGAAATTAATATTATTGAAGCTGGTAAAAATTATGGTTGGCCTGTTATTAGTTATGGTGTTAACTATATTGGCACTAAATTTACGGATATCACTGAAAAAGAAGGCATGGAACAACCGCTGCATTACTGGGATCCCTCTATTGCACCAAGCGGGATGGCATTTATTAGTAGTGATCAGTATGGCGACTGGAAAGGAAACTTATTAATAGGCTCTTTAAAATTTCAGTATTTAGATATGTGTACGTTAAAAGATAATAAAGTTATTAAAGAAGAACGCCTTTTAGATGGTCTTGGCCGTGTAAGAACTGTAAAACAAGGACCAGATGGTTATATTTACGTGGGCATTGAAAATTTAGGTATTGTAAAATTAATTAAAAAATGAAATATATAGTCAGCTTAGCTTTGGTACTAACTACCCTAGCCTCGTGTAATTCAAACACAAAAACGTCAAAAGTTTTAGCGCAAAATAATAGCGTTACAGAACAAGACCTCCCACAACTTAAAGAAAGTATGGCTCGTGGTAAAATAGTCTACAACGATCTCTGCATCACCTGTCACTTAACAGAAGGACAAGGTGCGCCAAAGGTGTTTCCGCCACTCGCCAATTCCGATTTTTTAAAAAATAAGCAAACGGAAAGTATTAAGGCGGTTAAGTATGGTTTATCTGGAGAAATTAAAGTCAATGGTGTTACCTACAATAGCGTGATGTCTCCTTTAGGACTCTCAGATAAAGAAGTTGCAGATGTCATTAATTATATCAATAATAGTTGGGGAAACCAGATTGATAACTTCGTTACTCCGGAGAAAGTTTCAGAATTATAAAGAGCATACGACTTAAAAAATTAAATTTGCAGCATAAAACAAATTTGAATTAAATATGCTTATAATAGGAATTGCTGGTGGTACAGGATGTGGAAAAACAACGGTAGTTAACACCATTTTAAATGAACTCCCTGAAGGAGAAGTCGGCGTTATTTCGCAAGATTCTTACTACAAAGATACCTCGCATTTAAGTTTTGAAGAACGTGTGAAGATCAATTTTGATCACCCAAGATCTATAGATTTCGATTTATTAAAAGAACACCTCGAAGACTTAAAAAAAGGAAAAAGCATTGACCAACCTGTGTATTCCTTTGTAAAACATAACCGTACTGGAGACGTGATTGTTACCCGTCCTAGAAAGGTGATGATTGTTGAAGGGATCTTAATCTTATCTCATTCTGAAATCCGCGATCTTTTTGATATAAAAATCTATGTGCATGCCGATTCTGATGAACGCCTAATTAGACGATTAAGACGCGATATAACAGAACGCGGAAGAGATATTAATGAAGTATTGCAACGCTACCAATCAACATTAAAACCAATGCATCAGCAGTTTATAGAACCGATGAAAGAATATGCTGATATCATTATACCAAACAATAAATACAACACCGTTGCTGTAGACATAGTGAAAACGATTATTAACGAACGATTATAATGCGAAAATTCAATAATAAATATCTTAAACCTTTTAAGAACATCTATGTCATTGTTCTTATTGTATTCACGGTTTGGATGTTATTTTTTGATGCCCATTCATGGTTGTTTCACCATGAGCTTAATAGTGATATTGATGAGCTCGAATATCAAAAAGAGCATTACCGAAATGAAATGGCTAAAGACAACAAAGCCATTAAAGAATTAAGTACTGATGAAGGTATAGAACGTACCGCTCGTGAAACCTATTATATGAAAAAACCGAACGAGGATATTTTCATCATAGAGTACGAAGACAGTATAGCGAAACAAAAACAAGATGAGTAAATCCTTATTTCATACATTTGAGGCCGTCTCTTCAAAAGCCTGGAAACAAAAGATTCAAATGGATCTTAAAGGGGCTGACTATAATGATACCCTCATTTGGAAAACCAAAGAAGATATCAACGTCAAACCCTTTTACCATGCCGATGAGTTTTCAACCTTACCTCCTATTTCTAAGAGTAAAGCCACGCGTTGGAAAATTGGACAGGTCATCACGGTTAAAGCTGCCGAAGCCGCTAATACAAAAGCTTTAGAGGCTATTACAAGAGGAGCCAATCATATCTTGTTTCATATGACTTCTTCAGAGGTTGCCATTCAAGATCTTCTATTTGATATAGATTTCAATACGGTATCTGTAACTATTTCTTGTGAATCTTTAGACGCTGAAACGCTAATAAAACAATGCCCTAAATCTCCAAATGTAAATGTACGAACGGACATTATTGGGCATTTAGCAAAGACAGGAAATTGGTATCAAAATTTAAAAAAAGATCAGCAACAATTTGAAAGCCTGGTTAAAACCTTTGGGCAACTTAATATTGATCTTGAAACCTACCAAAATGCCGGTGCTACTATGGTACAACAATTGGCTTACGGGCTTGCCCATGCCAATGAATATCTAAACCATTTGGATACTGTACTTAACGCAGAAGAAAAACAGAAGCTCGATGTAAGATTTCATGTGGCTGTGGGCTCTAATTATTTCTTTGAAATGGCAAAAATTAGAGCGCTGCGTCAACTTTGGGAAAGTTTAGCCAAAGCCTATGACGTTAATACCAATTGCACCATCACGGCTATCCCTAGCCTTCGTAACAAAACGATTTATGATTATAACGTGAACATGTTACGTACCACTACAGAGTGTATGAGTGCTGTTTTGGGCGGTGCTGATGTGGTTTATAACACGGCTTATGATGCGCTTTTTCACCATTCCAATGAATTTGGCGAACGTATTGCGAGAAACCAACTGTTAATTTTAAAAAATGAAAGCTATTTAGATAAGGTGAATAACCCTGCTGATGGCGCTTATTATATAGAACGATTAACGACACAACTTGCTGAAAATGCCCTCGGAATATTTAAAACTTTAGAAGCCAATGGCGGATTTTTAAAGCAATTAAAAGAAGGCACCATCCAAAGAAAGATTAAAGAAAGTGCTGCAAAGGAACAGGCCGATTTTAATGCCGAAAACCTTGTATTATTGGGAACGAACAGACACCCTAATTGGGACGACAAGATGAAAGACAATCTTGAAAAACAGCCCTTTCTTAAGGTTGAAAAACGCAAGACCTTAATAGAACCTGTGATCCAGAAGCGACTTGCTGAAGCCTTAGAAATAAACCGTCTCCACAAAGAATAAGACTAAAGACCAAAACAGCTTTAGTTGCAATTGTATTAAAAAATAACTCCTCTTATGTCAAGAAAAAACCTTCAACATATTACGCTTAACACCGAAGCTCCATCTTTGACGCAAGATTCATCTCAAGATTTTAAAACGGCTGAGGATATTTACATCAAGCCAACGTATACCAAGGCGGATCTCAAGGATTTAGACCATCTTAATTTTGTAGCGGGTATCGCGCCAAATTTAAGAGGGCCATATTCCACCATGTATGTAAGACGACCTTGGACCATAAGACAATATGCTGGATTTTCAACCGCAGAAGAGAGTAATGCGTTTTACAGACGTAATCTTGCGGCCGGACAAAAAGGATTGTCTGTTGCTTTTGATTTGGCTACACATAGGGGTTACGACTCCGATCATGAGCGTGTGGTTGGTGATGTTGGTAAAGCCGGAGTAGCTATAGATTCTGTAGAGGATATGAAAATTCTTTTCGATCAAATTCCTCTCGATAAAATGTCGGTTTCCATGACCATGAACGGTGCTGTTCTTCCTATCATGGCCTTTTATATCGTGGCTGCAGAAGAACAAGGTGTTGACATGAAAGCCCTCTCCGGAACCATTCAGAATGATATTCTCAAGGAATTTATGGTACGAAACACCTATATCTATCCACCAACACCCTCCATGAAAATTATCTCTGACATTTTTGAATACACCAGTCAGAACATGCCTAAATTTAATAGCATTAGTATTTCGGGCTATCACATGCAAGAAGCGGGTGCCACCTGCGATATAGAATTGGCTTATACTTTGGCCGATGGAATAGAATATATTAGAAAAGGGTTAGATGCCGGTATGGATATAGATACCTTTGTGCCTCGCCTCTCTTTCTTTTGGGCTATTGGCATGAATCATTTTATGGAAATAGCAAAAATGAGAGCTGCTAGAATGCTTTGGGCCAAGTTGGTAAAACCCTTTCAACCCAAAAACCAAAAATCGCTAGCCTTAAGAACCCATTGCCAGACCTCTGGTTGGAGTTTAACTGAGCAAGACCCTTTTAATAATGTGGCTCGTACCTGTATTGAAGCCTCCGCAGCAGCCTTTGGAGGGACGCAAAGTTTACATACCAACGCCTTAGATGAGGCCATCGCCTTGCCTACAGATTTCTCTGCTCGAATTGCAAGAAACACGCAAATTTACCTTCAAGAAGAAACCCATATTACAAAAACGGTAGACCCCTGGGCAGGAAGTTATTATGTTGAAAAACTAACGGCTGATATTGCAGAAAAAGCCTGGGAATTAATTGAAGAAGTGGAAGCTTTAGGTGGTATGACCAAGGCTATTGAAGCGGGAATTCCAAAACTACGTATTGAAGAAGCGGCGGCAAGAAAGCAAGCCCGAATTGACTCTGCGCAAGATATTATTGTTGGCGTTAATAAGTACCGTCTTTCTGAAGAAGATCCTATTTCTACTTTAGAGGTCGATAACCAATCTGTTAGATTACAACAAATAGAACGTTTAAATACAATTAAAGCGGAACGCGAAACGGAAGCCGTTAATAAGGCCTTAGAAAAATTAACTCATGCTGCTAAAACAGGTCAGGAAAATTTATTAGCTTTAGCCATAGATGCCGCAAGAAAAAGAGCCACTTTAGGAGAAATAAGTGATGCTTTAGAAGCGGAATTCGGCAGGTATAAAGCACAAATTAAATCCTTTTCAGGCGTGTATAGTAAAGAAATTAAAGACGATAAAAGTTTCCAAAAAGCAAAAGACTTAGCCGATGAGTTTGCGGCTCAAGATGGCCGAAGACCTCGTATAATGATTGCCAAAATGGGACAAGATGGCCACGATAGAGGAGCTAAAGTAATTGCAACAAGTTATGCCGATGTTGGTTTTGATGTGGATATTGGACCGCTATTTCAAACGCCTAAAGAAGCCGCAAAACAAGCCATTGAAAACGATGTTCATATTTTAGGAATTTCTTCTTTAGCTGCCGGACATAAAACCCTTGTACCACAGGTCATCGCAGAACTTAAAACCTACGGTCGTGAGGATATCATGGTTATTGTGGGTGGCGTTATCCCTAAACAAGATTACCAATATCTTTATGATGCGGGCGCGGTAGCTGTTTATGGTCCTGGGACTAAAATTAGTGATGCTGCTATTGAGATTTTAGAAATTCTTATGGCCTAATCCCAATTCACGTTTAATAAAATTAAGCTTTAAATTTTACTCGTATTTTCCGAAGAGAATTTCCTAATGTGGTCATTCTCTTCAGAAATGCCCTACCCTTTAAAACCGCACAGTACCGTAGAGTTTCGCCGTAAAAAGGAACAACAACCCAAAAGAAATTACAGGGTTAGTTCACACTCATTTTATGTGACCGAAAAACAATTCCGAAGCCTTAAATTTTAAAAAAGCTTTCCGTTAAATTTACGTTAATCTTTTAATTAACAGTAAATTATCTATAATTTAGAACTTCATAAAGTATTCATTTAAACCATCAATCAATGAAAAAATTAGTTCTTAATTCCATTTTATCGTTCTGCTTTTTAATGACTCTTACTTTAAAAGCGCAAACCTCAAAAACGACCGTAGAACCTCCACTAGAATACAATCCCACTCAACCTATTCCTACAGATCCGAATGTCAAAACAGGAGTTTTAGACAACGGCCTTACCTATTACATTCAAAATAACCCGAAGCCTGAAAACAAAGTAGAATTAAGATTAGTTATTAATGCCGGTTCTATCTTGGAAACAGAAGATCAACTCGGGCTTGCCCATTTTATGGAGCATATGAATTTTAACGGTACAAAGAATTTTAAAAAAAATGAATTAGTAGATTACCTACAAAGTATTGGTGTTAAGTTTGGAGCCCACTTAAATGCTTACACGGGTTTTGATGAAACCGTATACATTTTACCGATACCTAGCGATGATCCTGAAAAATTAGAAAAAGGGTTTCAAATCATTGAAGACTGGGCACATAATGCCTTACTTACGGATGAAGAAATTGATAATGAACGTGGCGTTGTTTTAGAAGAATACCGTTTAGGAAAAGGTGCCGATGAGCGCATGATGCAAAAGTATTTACCTAAAATGATGCACGGCTCAATGTATGCAGAACGCCTTCCTATTGGCACTAAAGAAAACTTAGAAACCTTTGATTATGAAAGTTTAAAACGCTTTTACAAAGACTGGTACAGACCCGATTTAATGGCTATTATTGCCGTTGGCGATATTGATATTGCAACTCTAGAAGCAAAAATTAAATCCCATTTTAGTGCTATAAAAAATCCTGAAAATTCTAAGCCTCGACCTTCATTTGATCTCCCTAACCACAAGGAAACCTTTATTGCTATTGAATCGGATAAAGAAGCGCCATTTTCTAACGTTAGGTTATTGTTTAAAGATAAGGTGAATAAGACACCAGATCAAACTTATAAGGATTACAGAACGTCCATGGTCGAGAATTTATTTTCTCAAATGATTAATAACCGCTTAGACGAATTAAGAAACGGTGACAACCCACCTTTCGTTTACGGTTTCACTTATTACGGCGGCACCTATGCCCGAACCAAAAATGCTTTTCAGTCTACCGCAATGACCAGTCCTACAGGACAATTAGAAGCCTTAAAAACCTTATTAGTTGAAAATGAACGTGTACGTCAGCATGGATTTTTTCAAGAAGAATTTAAGCGTGCCAAAAAAGATTTAATTGCCAATATGGAACGTGCCTATAAGGACAGAGACAAAATGGAATCTAATCGTATTGTTGGGCGCTATGTCGATCATTATTTAGAACAAAATCCTATTCCTAGTATGGAGTGGCGCTATGCCTTTATGAATTCGCAACTTCCAACCATTACCTTAGAAGAAGTAAATACATTGATTAATAGCTATATTAAAGAAGACAACCGGGTTGTAATTATGACAGGGCCAGAGAAAGAAGGCCTTAAAAAGGTAACCGAAGCCGAAGTTCTAGAATTATTAGACAACGTAAAAACGATGGAACTAAAACCTTATGAAGACAAAACGGTAGCCACATCTTTACTCTCAGAAATGCCTAAAAAAGGCCAAATTACTGACTCTAAAACTGATACTGTTTTAGGAACTACCACCTTAACACTTAGCAATGGGGCAACCGTGACCTACAAAAAAACAGACTTTAAAAATGATGAAATTTTATTTGAAGCCTTCAGCTATGGCGGTAACTCTCTTTATAGTACTGAAGATTATAAAGCTACGGTCAATGCCAACGGTGGTCTTACGGAAGCTGGTGTAAACGGCTTTAATAAAGTGGAATTAGGTAAAATGATGTCGGGTAAAATTGCAAATGTAAGACCCTCAATTGCGACATACAGCGAAGGCTTTACTGGGAATACTACGCCTAAAGATTTAGAAACTCTGTTTCAGCTCACACACCTTTACTTTACGGCGCTTAACAAAGATGAAAAGGCTTTTAAAAGTTATATTGAAAAGCAAAAAGCATTTTTAGGAAATCTTTTATCGAGTCCACAGTTTTACTTTCAAAATCGACTTTCAGAATTCATCTATGGTAAAAATCCAAGATATACAGGATTCCCTACCGCAGAAGCTATGGATAAGGCCAATTACAGTCTAGCTTACGAAAAATACAAAGAACGCTTTGCCGATGCTAGTGACTTCCACTTCTATTTTGTAGGTAATATTGATGAAGAAAAATTAGCCACTTTAGCCGAAACCTATTTAGCTAGCTTACCCGCTATAAACAGAAATGAAACCTATAAAATAAGTGATTACAGACCACTTACAGGAAGCCATAAAAAGGTTATCGAAAAAGGGGAAGATCCTAAAAGTTCCGTACGTATTACCTATCACGGCCCTACAGATTACAATGAAAAGGAAGCCCATGCTTTAAAGAGTTTAGCTGAAGTGTTAACCATTAAATTAATTGAAAAACTACGTGAAGAAGAAGGCGGAGTTTATGGTGCAGGCGCTAGTGCAAGCATCAGCCATATGCCTTACGACTGGTTCAGGTTTAATATTAGTTTTCCGTGTGGACCAGAAAATGTAGATAAACTTATTACAGCCACCTTAAATGAGGTAGACCAATTAATAAAAGATGGCCCAACAGAAAAGGACTTAGAAAAAGTAAAAAAAGCCCAAATACTAGATTACAAAGAAGATTTAAAGACCAACCGTTTTTGGGTAAGACAATTAAAAGATGCCGATTACCGCAAAAAAGATGCTCAGAAAATTTTAAATTTTGAAGAGGCTGTCAACAATTTAACAGTTGCCGATTTGCACCAAGTGGCGAAAAAATATTTAACCCAAGGTCATATTACAGGAATCCATAACCCTGAAAAATAACAAACTAAGCCTTTAAAAGCACAGCCTTCCCCTAACTTTGGGAAGGCTGTTTTGTTTTCAATAAGTGTTAACAACTTCAATTTCTTAAAGTCGTAAATAATCGTATTTTTACCGTAAACTTATTATGGTATAACAGAAGACTAAGACGTAACGTTTTTGCTGCTTAGCGGAGACTTTCTTATAAGTTTCGTAAGTTCACATAACGAGATATAAATTGAATCCGAAGATAAAATGGGTAAAATCATTGCAATAGCAAATCAAAAGGGAGGCGTAGGTAAAACAACGACCTCAGTGAATTTAGCGGCTTCTTTAGGAGCGCTAGAGAAAAAGGTACTTCTTATAGATGCGGATCCTCAGGCCAATGCCAGTTCTGGTTTAGGTTTAGACGTAGAAGCTATAGAGATTGGTTCGTATCAAGTCTTAGAACATACGGCAACGGCAAAGGAGGCTATTGTTCCTTCTAATGCGCCCAATGTCGATGTCTTACCGGCTCACATTGACCTTGTTGCTATTGAAATAGAACTTGTAGATAAAGAAGCACGTGAATATATGCTGAAAAAAGCCATTCACGATCTGAAATCGGATTACGATTATATTTTAATTGACTGTGCCCCTTCTTTAGGCTTATTAACTTTAAATGCGCTAACCGCTGCAGATTCTGTTATTATTCCTATTCAATGTGAATATTTTGCACTCGAAGGCTTAGGAAAACTGTTAAATACTATTAAAAGTGTACAAAAGATACACAATGTTACGTTAGACATAGAAGGCTTATTGCTTACCATGTACGATTCGCGTTTACGCCTATCTAATCAAGTGGTAGAAGAAGTACAAAAACACTTTAGTGACATGGTTTTTGAAACCATTATACAACGAAATGTTCGTTTAGGCGAAGCACCAAGTTATGGTGAAAGCATTATTAATTATGATGTTGCCAGTAAAGGAGCAGTGAATTACTTAAGCTTAGCAAAAGAGCTTATCAATAAAAATGAATTATAATACATGGCGAAGGCAACTAAAAAACAAGCATTAGGTCGCGGGCTTTCAGCACTTCTGAAAGATCCTGAAAATGATATCAACTCTGCAGAAGACAACAACGCAGACAAAGTTGTGGGTAATATTGTAGAACTTGATATTGAAAGTATTGAAGTTAACCCTTTTCAACCAAGAACTAATTTTAATGAAGATTCGTTAAAGGAGCTTGCTTCATCTATTCGCGAGTTGGGTGTGATACAACCTATAACGGTTAGAAAACTTGCCTTTAATAAATTTCAACTGGTCTCTGGAGAGCGTCGTTTTAGAGCGTCTAAACTTATTGGTTTAGAAACCGTACCGGCTTATATTCGTATTGCTAACGACCAAGAGTCTTTAGAAATGGCCTTGGTAGAGAACATTCAACGTCAAGACTTAGATCCTATTGAAATTGCATTGTCTTACCAACGTTTAATAGACGAAATTCAACTCACACAAGAGCAAATGAGCGAACGTGTGGGTAAAAAACGTTCTACGATTGCCAATTACCTACGCTTGTTAAAGTTAGATCCTATTATTCAAACCGGAATGCGTGATGGTTTTATAAGTATGGGCCACGGAAGAGCTATGGTTAATATTGAAAGTGCTGTAGATCAACTTGAAGTGTATGAAAAAATCATCACCCATAAGTTATCCGTGAGAGCCACAGAGCAACTCATTAAAAACCTCAATTCAGATACGCCTGATAAACCCGAAACCAAAGCCTTTGAAATTCCGAAGCACATTAAAAAAGGAGTCAAAGATTTTTCTGAATATTTTGGTCATAAAATCGATGTTAAAGTCACTAAGAGTGGAAGTGGAAAAATTACCATCCCATTTCATTCTGAAGAAGATTTCAACCGCATTAAAAAATTAGTTCAGCGTGACAAATAAATGTTTTTATACGCTTGTTTTTTGCTTATTCTCAGTATGCCTATCCTTTTCTCAACAAGAAAAAGACAGCACCAGTATTGCTAAAGACAAAAGTCCTTTTATTATTAGCGATACTTTAATTAAAAAAGAAATTGATCCGCTACGTCCTTCAAAAGCAGCATTTTATTCTGCTATTCTCCCAGGGTTAGGACAGGCTTACAACAAGAGGTATTGGAAAATTCCGATTGTTTGGGGTGCCATAGGGACAGGGATTTATTTTTATACTAGAAACGACAAACAGTTTGACCGTTATAGAGATGCCTATAAAAGGCGTTTAGCGGGGTATACAGATGATGAATTCTATGGGTTAATCTCGGACGATGGTCTTATTAGAGCACAAGAACAATTTAGACGTAACAAAGAAATGTCAGCCTTAATTACCTTAGGCTTATATGCTTTAAATATCCTCGATGCTAATATTGATGCGCACTTGCTTCAATTTAATGTTGATGAAAACTTAAGCCTTAGTCCACATTATCAGTACAATGAATTGGAAAACTCGTCGGACTTAGGCCTTACACTTAATTTTAAATTTTAACATGAAAATAGCTTTACTCGGTTATGGTAGAATGGGAAAAAGTATTGAAACCATTGCTATTGCACGCCAACACGATATTATTTTAAAAGTAAAAGATACCGCTTCTATCACTAATCTTGAAGAAGCCGATGTGGCCATAGATTTTAGTATCCCATCTGCAGCCGTTGCCAATATTAAGTTAGCCATTGATGCGGGAGTTCCTGTTATTTCTGGAACTACAGGTTGGCTAGACCAATACGATACCATCACAGCATATTGTAAGGAACATCAAGGGACATTTCTTTACGCCTCTAACTTCAGTTTAGGGGTTAATCTCTTTTTTGAGCTTAACAAACGATTAAGTACCCTAATGTCTGGTTTTTCGGAGTACACGGCAGAAATGGTAGAAACCCACCACACCCAAAAATTAGATGCACCAAGTGGTACAGCCATTACTTTAGCAGAAGATATTATTGAAGAAACAAGGTATAACAATTGGACTTTAGAAGCTCCTAAAGCAGATGAAATTCATATTGAAGCTAAACGTATTGAAGGCGTTCCTGGAACGCATGAAATTACATACAAATCAGAGATTGATACCATTAGTATTTGCCATACCGCTCATAGTCGTCAAGGCTTTGCAATGGGTGCCGTTATTGCTGCCGAATGGATAAAGGACAAACATGGTATATTTACCATGAAAGATGTGTTAAACATTGGTTAATTGACCGCCCTTTAGAAACACAATACCCTATTTTTCAATCCCTAAAAATGAATTTTAAATATCTTATAACGATATATTCATTTAGTTTTTTACATTAGACAAAACAAAATATTATGAGCTGGACACAGTGGTTTATTTTTATACTCATATTACAAGTTATTCACGGTTTAGGAACCTGGAAATTATATATTAAAGCCGGTAGGCAAGCATGGGAAGCTTTTATCCCGGTCTATAACGCTGTAGTGTTAATGAAAATAATTTCGCGCCCTTGGTGGTGGGTAATTTTAATGTTCTTACCTATTGTTAACCTTGTTATGATTCCTGCGGCTTGGGTAGAAACCGCTCGTGCTTACGGAAAAGACAGTAAGTTAGATGCGCTATTATGTATTGTTACTTTAGGCTTCTACCTTTATTATCTTAATTATGTTGCCGATGTTCAATACATAGAAGATCGCGAACTTAAACCGAAGACCTCTACAGGAGAATGGATTACCTCTATTTTGTTTGCTATTGTAGCGGCTACGATTGTACATACCTATTTCTTTCAACCTTTTGTCATTCCATCGTCGTCCTTAGAAAAATCACTTCTTGTTGGTGATTTCCTTATCGTTAGTAAATTACATTACGGCCCAAGAGTCCCTATGACGACAGTTGGTGCCCCTATGGTTCATGATACCATTCCGGTGATCGGAAAAAAATCGTACTTATTTGATGATAATTTTGAAGAAAGAAACAGCTCTTGGATCAATAAACTTCAGTTGCCTTTTTTAAGATTACCAGGTTTTGAAAACGTAGAACGTAATGATATTGTGGTTTTTAATCAACCCGCCGATACATTACTGGATATGAATAATTTTAATCCAGACCGTAATTACTATAAGCCAATAGATAAAAAGACCAACTTAGTAAAACGTTGTGTTGGTGTCGCTGGTGATACCTTAGAAATTAGAGATGGTTATGTTTACATCAATGGGAAACAAAATGAATTACCACCTCGTGCCCACCTTCAATTTTCTTATGAAGTTACGTTTAAACGTCAGTTACAACCTGCACGCATCTACGAAATCTTTAAAAAATATGATATTACAGATTTCCCAAGATATGGTTCTGCCGAATTGGCTTATATCGTTCCTGCGGCGACCGACGAAGCGATCGCTCAATTAAAATTACATCCTGAAGTGGCCGCTGTAGCGCCTATAAAACAAGTTAAAGGCGAAAGAGACCTCATCTTCCCAAGAGATCCTAATTACAACTGGAATTCTGATTTCTTTGGTCCTATGTGGATTCCTAAAGCTGGTGGTACCGTACAATTAACTACTGAAAACATTTCAATTTATAAACGTGCTATTGCAGAATATGAAGGCCATAAGGTTGTTACCCGCGGTAATCAAATTCTTATTGACGACCAACCCGCAACCTCTTACACCTTTAAGCAAGATTATTATTGGATGATGGGAGATAACAGACACAACTCTATTGACAGTCGTTATTGGGGTTTTGTTCCTAACGATCACATTTTTGGTAAGCCCGTATTTATTTGGATGAGTATTGATGGAATTAATGATGGTTTAAAAAACTGGAAATTCCGTTGGGATCGTATATTCACTACCGTAAGTGGTGGACCAGAACGTACCTCTTACCTTATACCATTTCTAATCTTAGTCTTAGGATTAACAGGTTATAACAAATGGAGAAAAAAGAAAAAGTCTAAAGAAAGCTAGATTTTGAACACCTTATTATACCCCACTTGTTTTCCTAACATCGTACATTTTTGTGCGATGCTAAAGGCTGATGTTTTAAATTTTGAAGTGAGTGATAACTACCAAAAGCAATCCTACCGAAATCGAGTAGAAATTTATGGCGCCAATGGAAAGTTAGCATTAACGGTTCCGGTGAGTTACAGTCAAAAAAACAGACAGTACTATAAAGATGTAAAAATTGCCAATGAAGAACAATGGCAACAATTGCATTTAAAATCGCTATTATCGGCCTATAGAATGTCGCCTTTTTTTGAATTCTATATAGACGATTTAATGCCGCTCTTTGAAACTCAGTTTGACTATATTTTAGATTTTAATCTGAAATGCTTCGAGTTGATAGTAGACGCCATGGAGTTAGATTTAAACCCTAATCTTACAGAAACGTTTAGCAAATCGCCCGAAAACACCACAGATTACAGAGCCTTAGTAAAACGTAATACCAAGCTGAACACTTTAGAGCCGTATACCCAAGTTTTTACCGAAAAGCACGGGTTTATTTCTAATCTCAGTATATTAGATCTTTTATTTAACGAAGGTCCTAATACCGCCTTATATTTAAAACGACAAGATATCGTTCTTATTTAAATCTGCATGCTTCAACCGCTTATTCATTACGGTATACACTTCGGACTTCCTTTAGTGGTAGCTTTGTGTTTTTTTAAAACACATTGGCTAAAAGCTTATGGTATTATGTTGTTGGGGATGCTCATTGATTTAGATCATTTATTAGCAACTCCTATTTTTCACCCTGGACGTTGCAGTATTAATTTTCATCCGCTTCACTCCTACTACGCTATAGCCTTATATATTCTATTATTATTTCCGAAGGCCACACGACTTATAGGGCTTGGATTAACCATTCATATCCTCGCAGATACCGTAGATTGTTGGTTAATGCAGTTTTAAAGTTGTTTTAATTGGGTAATGATCCGATAGCTTTAGGTCGTAAGTTTTAAAGCCATTCACAGTAAAATCTTTATCGGCCAAAATAAAATCGATCCGCATAGGAAAATACTTAAAGTTATAGGTCTTTCCGAAACCATTTCCGGCTTCTTCAAACGTATCAATAAAATGATCTCCCTTAACAACTCTATAAATATATGAATACGGTGTATTATTAAAATCACCAGTCACAATGGTTTTATAATGCGACTTGGCTTTGTGGGCCAAGAATAATTCCACCTGCTCTTGCTGCGTCTTAAATGTTGACCTTACCTGCTTAAACAAATGTCCTGAAGTTTCTTCCTTTAATTTTTCAACGTCAGTCTGAATCCCTGAAGATTGCAAATGAAAGGTATAGAGCCTAATGGTATCTTTCTGTTTTACAACATCTACAAAGATGGCGTTATTATAAGTGTTCGGAAATTCTAAAGAACCAGAGTTAACAATAGGAAATTTAGAAAAAATAGCTTGTCCGGACTTTACCCCTTTAGTTTGCCTGGCATTAAAATTATAATACCCTTTTAAATCTATAGGATCTCCACTTCTATACTCTTGAAGACATAAAACATCGGGATTCTCCTCTTTAATAAATTGTAGAATATCTTGCTTTACCGTTTTTCTAGGCAACCAACCAAACCGATTAAAAAGACGTACGTTAAATGACATCACAGAGAAGTTAGCCTCGTCTTCAATGGCTTCAGAAGCTGAAAACTTATACATGGAATTGATATAATTCCACCCTAAAAGAAGCACAATTAAAGACAATAACATCTGCTTACGCACTCTGAGTAACCAGTAAACAAAGAAGATAATATTGAACATAATAAGTAAAGGAACGCCTAAACTTAATACGGATAATGAGGCAAAACTTTTTGGAGGAATATAGGGTAAAACGTAAGATATAAGCAGTAGAAATGCCACCAATGAATTGATGAGAAATACAATTTTACTCCATAGACTTAAACCCTTCACCTAATTAATCTTTTCCTACTTTAAACAAAAATGCTTTCTCTTCTGCAGTTAAACTTTCATAACCACTCTTACTAATTTTATCGAGGATAGCATCAATTTTCTTTTGCTTATCTAACGGATTTGCGGCCTTTTTAGTCTTAGGTTTAGCTTTATTTTTAGCTTTACTTTTATAAACCGTTTTTAAATTGGATTTCGGTTTAAAAAGCGTCATAAACCAATCCATGCTACGTTCAAATCCTACGCCAATATCCGTACCTTTTACCAGTTTTGTAGCATAGACATAGCCTAAGGCATATCCTCCTAAATGTGCTACATAGCCGCCTTGGTTGAGTCCTAAAATAATTCTAAACAAATCGAGCCCCACAATAACCATCGCAATATGTTTCCACTTTACATTAAACATATTAAACAATCGGATCTCACTATTAGGCATATAGGCCGCTACAAATAACAACAAAGCACTAACACCTGCAGAAGCGCCAACTAATACGCCTTGACCGCCTAGCAAAGAGGCAGGCATTAAATTGGTATAAGCCAAATAAGCCAATCCTCCGAAAATAATTCCTAAAAAATAAATATTAAGAACCATTTTAATACGAAACAAATTGCTCGTGACCTGCGATAGATAATAGAGAAATAACATATTAAAGGCAAGATGGAATAGGCCATTGTGTAAAAATCCATAGGTTATTAAAGACCAAGGTTGAAAGAGAAAATCCATGATCCCTGATGGCAATTCAAAATAAGCAAAAAGATGAAATCTTAATAAGGATTTAAACAGTAATGCAATGATAAATACCACCACATTGATGGCGATGATTTTACCAAAAACATCGAGATTATTATACTTATATTTTAAATCTTGAATAACGCTCATAATTAATTCCAGCGGTATTTATCGTTTTCATTTTTCTTCCAGAAATACATGAGTAAAAACCCTGTTAAAGCACCACCAACGTGCGCCATAAATGCGGTATTGCTTGGGCTAAATATAGAGTTTCCAGAAATTGCCGAAAATAGATCTAAGGCTATAATTCCAGGAATAAAATACTTTGCTTTAATAGGAACCGGTAAGA
Organism: Winogradskyella rapida; assembly: GCF_042675845.1. Taxonomy (NCBI): domain Bacteria; kingdom Pseudomonadati; phylum Bacteroidota; class Flavobacteriia; order Flavobacteriales; family Flavobacteriaceae; genus Winogradskyella; species Winogradskyella rapida. Next base: position 170,268 of record NZ_JBHTKM010000063.1, read on the forward strand.
AAATGAGCATTAATTTAGACTCCGGAAACAACATCCCAAAGGCTACTAAAACGCCCATTATAGCTCCTGAAGCCCCAACCATGGTACCATTAAAAGCACCTATAAAGCTATCAAACTGATCGCCTAAAAGCGGTAACCAAGCTGTACTATATTTTCCTTCACTTAAAATACTTACAATTTCAGTCTGTGAAGCACCAGACTCTATTAAGGTTGTTAGACCTGAATTATACTGAAAATATAAAAAAGCAAGTTGAATTAACGCCGCCCCAAAACCAGAAAGCAAATAGAAAATCACAAATTTCTTAGCGCCAAATATTTGTTCTACAGCCGTACCAAACATCCACAAAGCAAACATATTAAACGCAATATGCATAAAACCACCATGCATAAACATGTGGGTTAAAAGCTGCCAAGGTTGGAAATTTGGATTTTGTGGAAAATAAAGCGCAAACCATTGATAGAAGGCTTCTCCATTTCCTATGGCTAATGTTCCTATGAACATAACCACGTTTATAATTAATAAATGCTTCACAGCATCTGTGATTCCTTGTCTCATAAATTACATGAATTTTTTTTCAATCTCGTCTACTGCCATAGTAATAAAGGTTGGCCTATTAGCAGGAGACACATTAGGTTCTTTACAGGCAAATAAACTATTTACCATATGTTCTTGTTCTGCACTATTTAAAGACTGGCCGTTTTTTATCGCTAAACTCTTCGCCATAGACTTGGCCAAAAGATCCGTAGTACTAAAATTGGTGTCTGGCACATCATTCTCTACATCACTAATAAGTTGCTCTAAAATCATAGAGACTTCGCTCTCTGGAACACCAACCGGCACCCCTGTAATGGTTATGGTTTTGTCTTGCATTTCAGAAAACACAAAACCTGTATGTTCTAATTCCGATTGTAAGCCTTCAATAATACCAATTTCATTCGGTGTGAAATGCAATTCTAAAGGAAACAATAATTGTTGACTTGTTGCTTCTTTTATGGTAATATGCCTTAAGAAGTTTTCATATAAAATACGTTGATGCGCTCTATTCTGATCTATAATAAGCATCCCCGATTTTAAAGTACTCACCACATATTTCTGTTGCAGCTGAAAAGTAGACTTTCGGGTTTCTATAGCGGCCTCATCAAAAATAGAACTGTCTTTGGCTTCACTTTCAAAAGTCATTTGGCTAAATTCAGAATCCGAGTTATTACTCTTAGATTCTAAACCAACATACAAACTCTCCCAAGAATTTCCTGAACCTGAAGATTTAAATCCGGTTTGCGAATGCTTTGTTGTCACTACCGATTTCCCAGAAAAAGGTGATACCGGTATTTTTTCTTGTGCAAAAGGATTAAAAGTTCGATCTACTTCAATAGCAGGCGTTTCTACAGGTTTGTCCTTATAATCGTATGGTGTATTAAAATGATTTGCCTGATCGTCAAAATCTAAAATTGGCGCAATATTAAATTGCCCTAAACTGTGCTTTACAGCCGATCTTAAGATGGCATAAAGCGTATGTTCATCATCAAATTTTATTTCAGTCTTAGTCGGGTGAATATTAATATCAATACTTTTCGGATCTACCGTAAGATTAAGAAAATAAATAGGGTGATAACTATCTTTTAACAAACCATCATAGGCCGAATTGATCGCATGATTTAAATACGGACTTTTAATAAAACGTTGGTTGACAAAAAAGAACTGTTCTGACTTGGTCTTCTTAGAAAATTCGGGTTTCCCAACAAAGCCTGATATTTTTAATACTTCGGTTTCTTCTTCAACAGGAACCAATTTCTCATTGGTTCTGGTTCCAAAAATATGCACGACACGTTGCCTATAATTTTCTTGTGGCACATTAAAAATGTCACTGCCATTATGGTAAAATGAAAATGCAATATTAGGATGTGCCAAAGCGACACGATGAAATTCGTCTGTGATATGACGTAATTCTACAGAATCTGATTTTAAGAAATTACGACGAGCAGGAATATTAAAAAACAAATGTTTTACGGACACCGAAGTTCCTGTTGGTGTTACGGTAACCTCTTGGCTTTTTACTACACTGCCTTCAATCTCAATTGCGGTCCCTAAATCGTCTTCCACTTGTTTGGTTTTCAATTCTACATGAGCAATCGCTGCAATACTTGCTAAAGCCTCGCCTCTGAACCCTTTGGTATTCAGCAAAAATAAATCTTCAGCAGATTTAATTTTAGACGTCGCATGGCGCTCAAAACTTAATCGGGCATCTGTAACACTCATTCCTTTGCCATTATCAATGACCTGAACAAGCGTTTTACCCGCATCTTTAATAATGAGTTTTATTTCGGTAGCATTAGCATCAATAGCATTTTCTAGTAGTTCCTTAACTACTGAAGCTGGACGTTGTACCACCTCACCTGCTGCAATTTGGTTAGCAACATGGTCTGGTAAAAGCTGAATAATATCTGACATTAGCGATTGGTGAAGAATATGGATAAGTCAAAATCAATGATAAACAAAAAGATTAAGACAAAAACGGCAATTAAAATTAAGATTGTTCTATTAAACCCGGTAGTGTTATTACGATTCCTTAGCTTAATTCTATTATCATGCCACTGCCCTGAAAAGTCGTTTTTATTGTACGTTTCGGCATAGGCATCAAACTTAGAAGCATATTGGGTCCCTTCTACACCATCTTTACCTTCGTAATATCGCGGTGTATAATTGAACCTTTTATTTCTAGGCAGTCTTTTTATTAAAGTGAATTTTATTGGTCCCATAATATCTTTATTTAATATATCCGTCAAGGACATAAATTAAAACAAGAATTAAAACTAATATAATAATTAAGGCGGGTAACGACGTTAAAACACTTCCACGATGTTTGTTACTACCATTAGCTTCATTCCATAAGGTTTCGAAGTCGTCTTTCGACTTGCTTTTATCGGAATCCTGAAGTTGAGATTTGTATGTAAAACGTTTATTTTTTCTCTGCTTAAACAACTACCTCTTAATTTAACTTGATGAATCTCAAAAGTACTGAAAATACAAGGAAAAATTCCTTAAGGATACCTTAAAATTATCAACAAAAAGGATGCCACGCCTGTCTTGGCAGTTGACTAAAACCAAATAATCCACATCATATGTCGTAGGATGTGGATTATTTTAAAGTTTTAAAGCCTATAAATAGCGCTAATTCTATAAGGCTGAATCTTTTCGGAGGGCTGCCATTTTTATTGCTGCAATGCCCGCTTCCGTACCTTTGTTTCCGTGAATACCTCCAGAGCGATCTAAAGATTGCTGTTTGTTATTGTCAGTAAGCACACAAAAGATAACAGGAATGTCACCTTGTACATTAAGATCTTTGATCCCTTGTGTAACGCCTTCGCATACAAAATCGAAATGTTTGGTTTCACCTTGAATTACACAACCAATAACAATAATAGCATCTAGCATTCCAGATTCAGGATAGATACTTTTACTCATACGTGCTGCACCATAAGTTAGCTCAAAAGCTCCTGGCACATTCCAACGTACTATATTTTCTTTTACCGCACCACAGTCTATTAAGGCATCAAATGCGCCTTGCCATAAACCTTCGGTGATTTCATCGTTCCATTCTGAAACAACAATCCCAAACCGAAAATCTTTCGCGTTTGGGATTGTTGCTTTATCGTATGCCGATAAATTATGATTTGCCGTTGCCATATCTTACAAGCTTGCTTCTACTTTTCCTATTAAAACATCTACATTCTTCGCTTCAGTAGACGTAGAATAATCCGTTTTAATACGCTCTAAATATGTTAAAGCCTTATCATTTTCACCTAAAGTGATAGCCACTTTAGCAGCTTTCATTAAATACATAGGTGTCGTAAAATTGTTATCGTTAGCTTTAAATGCATCTTCATAATACCCTAAAGCATCTGAAGGTTGCTCTAATTGCATAAAAGCGTCTCCAATACCACCTTTAGCAATAGGACTTAACATTTTATCATCGCTAGAGAAATCACTTAAATACGTAATCGCATTTTGGTAATCTTTTAAGTTTAAGTAAGCCATACCAGCATAGTAGTTTGCTAAGTTCGCCGCAGGACTTCCGCTATACTCACTTGCAATATCTAACATTCCGTATTTACCTTCGCCACCTTCTAAAGCCATTCTGTAAAGTGAATCTGAAGACACACCAGAAACAGCATCGTCAAAATACTTTTTAGCGGTGTACATTTCATTCATAGCTTCACGCTCTTGTGGTTCTACCACAAGATTATTATACCCTAAGTATCCTAAAACAACTACAGCAATAGCCCCTACAATACCTAAAATATATTTTTGGTTTGCTACGGCCCACTCTTCAGTTCTAGAAGCGCCTTCATCTAAAGTATTAAATACTTCAGCAGTTGTAGAGTTACTATCATCGATAATCTCTTCCTGCTCTTTCTCTTTTTTCGTTTTCGGTTTGTAGCCTCTTTTCTTATACGTTGCCATAATGTGTCATTTTGTGCGTGCGCAAAAATAAAATTTTTATTGGGATTTAAAAGCCTATTTATTTGTTATTTTTGAATAATTAATAACTCGCTCAAATGTGCCTTTACAGCTGTAAATACAGGCCTAACGTTACCTTTTCATGAATCTAAACTCGCTATCTTTAGTTAATTACAAAAATTTTGAAAGTCAGGTTTTCGATTTCGACGCCAAAATAAATTGCTTCGTTGGTGCTAATGGCATCGGAAAAACAAACGCATTAGATGCTATTTATCATTTAGCCTTCGGAAAAAGTTACTTTAATCCTATTGCGGTTCAAAATATCAACCACAATGCTGAGTTTTTTGTTGTCGATGGAAATTTCACTAAAAATGATCGTCCCGAAAAAATTATCGTCTCTTTAAAACGCGGTCAAAAAAAGGTCATTAAACGAAACGCTAAAGCTTATGACAAATTTAGCGAGCATATTGGTTTTATTCCTTTAGTTATTATATCGCCAGCCGATCGCGACCTTATAATAGAAGGAAGTGACACCCGACGAAAATTTATTGATAGTGTCATCTCTCAGAGTGATAAATATTATTTATTAGAACTTATTAATTATAATAAGGTCTTAAGTCAACGAAATGCTTTACTAAAATATTTCGCCCTTAATAACACCTTTAATGCCGATACCTTAGCCGTGTATAACGAACAACTTCATAGCTATGGTACAGAAATATTTAAAAAACGAGATGCTTTTTTAAAGACCTTCATCCCTATCTTTAAAGCGCGCTACGAAGCCATTAGTCAAAGTAAAGAAGCCATTGACCTTAAATATAAAAGTGATTTGTTTGATAGTGAATTAATCGATTTACTGCATAAAAACATTAACAAAGATAAGGCCCTTCAATACACTAGCGTGGGGACGCATAAAGACGATATGGTATTTTTAATTGACGATTTTCCTATTAAGAAATTTGGAAGTCAAGGGCAGCAAAAATCCTTTTTAATCGCTTTAAAATTAGCGCAATTCGATTTTATAAAACAACAAAGTGGTGTATCGCCCATCTTACTCTTAGATGACATCTTTGATAAACTCGATGAAAACAGAGTCGCACAGATTATTAACCTGGTTGATGATGATCACTTTGGGCAAATTTTTATCAGTGACACCCATGCTGAACGTACCGAAAATGTAATAAAACAAACCCACCAATCGTATAAAATGTTTAAATTATGAAAACCTATTTTTGGCTCCTATGCCTCATTCTATGCAGTTGTTCTAAACACCCTGAAGCTCATATAGCGCATTTACAAGGCTATTGGGAAATTGAAGAAGTTACCTTAGCAGACGGAAGCAAAAAGACCTATCCTTATAATGAAACCATAGATTTTATTAGTGTTAATGACAGTTTAAAAGGGTTTAGAAAAAAACTTAAACCCGGTTTAAATGATACGTATTACACTTCTGCAGATGCGGAACGTATTGAGTTACGTATTGAAAATGATGAATTAAACATCTACTACACCACCCCTTATGCACAATGGAAAGAAACCATTTTAGAGGCCAGCCCGGAGCGGCTAAAAATTATTAATGAAGATGAAAATGTATATTTGTATAAACGTTATACTCCTATTCGTTTAGATTTGGAAGAAGACAACGCTGACGCATTACAAAATTGACCCTAACGCAATAGTAAAATACCATGGCAAAACGCAATAACGACAACCAATCCATACAAGATATTTTAAAGGAATTTGTTGAAACCAATAATTTACAATCGGGATTAGATAAGGTGGATGTCCGAGAAGCTTGGACAAAACTTATGGGAAATGGTGTTAACAATTACACTACAGCCATTGAACTTAAAAATGGAACGCTATACGTGCAACTTAGTTCTAGTGTGCTACGTGAAGAACTTAGCTACGGAAGGGAGAAAATTGTAAAAATGCTTAATGAATCCCTCCGTAAAGACGTGGTTAAAAAATTGGTTTTACGCTAAATTATGGCCTAAACGCGGACCAATATATTCCTTTCTAAAACTTTAAGTCCTTATTTCGTGCAAATCATAACTTATTGTACGGCTCATTCCTTCTATTACAATTCTTTTTAGCGCTTAGCGTACATCTTTAAGCTTAAAATACTTAGAACTTTATAACTCTGAAAATTTTCATTTCCTTTTATACACAGGTTCGTTTTATCCTGTATTTAAGGGAGCTCAGCGTAGATCAATTTGAACTTTTAGCTTGATTTTTGAAGTCCATAAACCCCACTCAAAGTTTTATAAATTTTGAGTCTTCACTTAGGGCGTCATTAAATTGCCTATAATTCCTTATTTTTAAGTTCTCTATATTTTTATTTATGAACGCTATTAAACTAATTGCTTCCTTTCTACTAATGCTTTCTGTGGGCTATGGATTAAACGTTAAATTTGGATCTGTACCTCCAATCGGAAAATTTCTCAATCCTTACACCGGTATTTGGCAAAATGAAACGGATGAAACCATCACAGGCACCCTTAGTATTCCAAATCTTAAAGACAAGGTCACCGTGCACTATGATGCTCAACTTATTCCTCATGTTTTTGCTCAAAATGAAAACGATTTATACCGTGCTCAAGGTTATCTTACCGCCAAGCACCGCTTATGGCAGATGGAGTTTCAAACCTTTGCCGCTTCTGGGCGTCTATCCGAAATTATAGGAGAAGCTGCTTTAAATTACGACCGACAAGAACGAAGACGCGGTATGGTTTATGGCGCAGAACAAACCCTCAAAAAAATGAGCGAAGACCCAACAACTTTAGCTCAGGTTCAAGCTTATGCCGATGGCGTAAACAGCTATATAGCACACTTAAAACCTGAAGATTATCCGGTAGAATACAAGTTATTGGATTACCAACCCGAAGCTTGGACTCCTAAAAAAACGGCCTTATTATTAATGTATATGACTAAAATGTTGGCTGGTGGTGATAATGATATGGAAAACACAAATGCCTTACGTTTGTTTGGCAAAGCCCGTTTTGATTTATTATTTCCTGATTTTTATAACCATACAGAACCTATTATTCCTAAAGATCACGACTGGAGTTTTATAAACGTCCCGCAGACACCACATCCTAATATGGAACCTGTTTTAGAAGCCGTTGCTGAAACCATTACCAAGCCCGACCCCAATTACGGGAGTAATAACTGGGCGGTGTCTAAAGAAAAATCAGCTATAGGACATGCCATCTTAGCCAATGATCCTCACCTCGGTTTAAACTTACCCAATATTTGGTTTGTGATGCAATTAAGCACACCAAGTCATAATGTTTTTGGTGCTACGCTTCCTGGAGCTTTAGGTGTAATTTCTGGTTTTAACGAACATATTTCTTGGGGAGAAACCAACGCCACACGCGATGTTATTGATTGGTATAAAATTGAATTTAATACCAATCGCACGCATTACAAATACAACAAAGAATGGGTGCCTCTAAAAAAACGTGTAGAACACATTAAAATTAGAGGCCAAGAAACCTACCGCGATACCGTGTTGTATACGCATCATGGTCCTGTGGTTTATGATAAAAATTTTAAATCGGACAATAATTTATCGGGCTACGCCATGCAGTGGACAGGTTTTATTCCTGGAAATGGACAAAAAACATTTACCGAAATGAATAAAGCCAAAAATTATGAGGACTATAAAAAGGCGCTAAAACATTGGGTGGCCCCGGCACAGAATTTTGTTTTTGCCTCTACTGAAGGGGATATTGCTCTATGGGTTCAAGGTCAATTCCCTAACAAATGGGAAGGTCAAGGTAAATTTGTAATGGACGGAAGCCAACCCGAAAACGATTGGCAAAGTTTTATCCCTCAAGAATTCAATGCCCACGTTAAAAATCCGAAGCGAGGATTTGTAAGTTCTGCTAACCAAACCCCAGTAGATGAAGCTTATCCGTTCTACGTTTTTAATGATGGCTATGAAACCTACCGCAATCGGGTGATCAACAATTATTTTAACTCTAAAGCGCAATTTAGTGTTGACGATTTTAAGGATCTACACAACAATAATTATAACTTAAAAGCATCAGAATTGATGCCTTACATGCTGTCTCGCATGGACACTACCCATTTTAATTCTGACGAAAAAGAGATTTACCAATTGGCTAAAGACTGGGATTATAATAATGCTATGGATGAATTTGGCCCTAGTATTTGGAAAGCTTGGTGGGATGTGCTTTACGACATGGTTTGGGATGAATTTGAGGTTGAAAACACTGCCCTTACCACACCATTTACTTATCAAACCATTGCGCTTTTAAAAAACAATGGGGATGATGATTTTATGGATCTTATAAATACACCTGAAAAAGAAACGGCTAAAGATTTGTTCCGTTTAAGTTTTAGTGAAGCCGTTAAAAACCTTAATGCCTGGAAGACAAAACACGGCAGCCTTAAATGGGTAAATTACAAGGGCACTTTTGCCGGACACCTATTACAAGCACTTCCGGCATTTTCTAGATTTAATATTCCTATTGGTGGCGGAAAAAACATTGTCAATGCGACCGCTGAAAACTGGGGACCGTCTTGGCGGATGATTGTAGAAATGACCTCGCCTCCTACCGCCTTAGGCATTTATCCTGGTGGGCAATCGGGTAATCCGGGTAGTCAGTTTTACGATAATTTTATTGACAAATGGGCCGCCGGAGACTATTACCAACTTCATTTTTTACCCAACGATACGGCTACGGAAGTCATTATTGGAACTCAAACTTTAACACCTCTTAAATAATGCGTCATAACCTACTCCACTTTAGTATTACAATTGTATTAGCTTTTTTATTCGCGTTATTTTTACCTTGGTGGTCTGTAATGCTTGCGGCTATTGGAGCTGCCTTCCTCGTTCCGCTAAAAAAAGCAACTGTATTCTTTATCCCTTTCTTAGGCATCTTTTTATTATGGTTGCTTTGGAGTTATTATTTAAGCGCTGCCAACAACTTTATCATGGCAAAACGTATTGCCGTCTTACTTCCTTTAGAGGGAAATCCTTATCTGCTTATGGTGGTTACAGGAATAATAGGCGGATTAGCAGCGGGAATTGCTGGTATTTTTGGAACACAATTGCGAAGACTGATTAAAAAATAAGTATGACCCCGTTAGCGATACATCAATCTTTTATATGCTAAGGGAACTCACTTTCAGTATTAAATCATTTTCAACAAAAGGACAACTTTAAGACTTCTTGAGGTGTGTAAGACTTTATTATCTATTTGCATTCAAGGAGTTCAGTTTCTTATCTAACTTCTAGCGAACCAATGAAGTCTACCGATTCCGATTCAACTATTATACAACTCATAAACAGAAGCCTTCTTAGGCTGACGCCTTCAATGGCACTTCAAAAAGCAGATCAAATCTAAAGGCCGTTTAGAGATTTTCTTCAGACTAAAACTCGCTTTTTTTTATTCGCTTATAGCAAGATTACAATTCATCATTAAAAATTGACACTTCGGTATATCGCTTTATTTAATTCCGAAGTATCTCTAGATATTTGCTTTATACAAAATCGCATATATGATGATTACACTTTCAAAACTTATAATTCTTATAGCCATTAGTATTGCAGACCACACCTTAAAACCGGTAAATACTGTAGCTGAAGAGCCTCTCAAGCATTATCAAAATACATCTACAAATAATAATAAACAGATGTATCATTTTGAAAACAATTTAGAACCCTTAAAACCCAACACAGCATGAAAAATTTAATCCTTCTTTTAGTCGTCGCCATAAGCACCGTGACGCATGCACAATCTAATTTTGAAACCGGTATGACTAAAGCCTTTGAACTTTGGAAAATAGGAAAAACAGATGAGGCCGAAAATAGATTTGAACGAATTGCACAAGCTGAACCCCAAGAATGGCTACCACATTATTACATTGCCCAAATAAACAGTCTTAAAAGCTGGACTGAAAAAGACGCTGCGGTATTAAAAGCGCAATTAAATAAAGCTCAAAAGCACTTAGATCTAGCACAGGCCATTAGCGAGAACAACCCAGAACTTCTTATTATGCAAGCTCAGGTTTTAACCAATTGGGTGGTTTATGACGGTATGACTTATGGTATGAAATACAGCGCTCAAATTAACAGCCTATACCATGACGCTTATACGCTGGACCCTACAAACCCAAGAGCGGCCTTTTGCAAAGCCGATTGGGCTATGGGAAGCGCTACATATTTTGGAAAAGATACCGCTCCATATTGTGAAGACATTGAAGCCGCATTAAATCTTTTTGATACCTTTAAGCCAAAGAGTGCTATACATCCTAACTGGGGTAAAGAACGCGCACTTAGGGTTGCTAAACAATGTAAATCTTAATACACCATGATAAAGTCTTTAAAAAAAATTATACTCACGTTTCTAATAGGTACAGCCGTTTATCTTATAGGCAATCTATTATCTAATGGGTTTGACTATAAAAAGGTCAGTGATTTTTTTACCGACTTTGGGTTCTACCAATTATATGCCTTTGCTTTAGGCTATACGAACATGGGGTTTTTCGATTATATGGAAAAACAAAAGTGGGAGAATAACGACATATTAAAACGTATTATCTACGGCATTATAGGATCTACCGTCCTTACCTTAATCGTGCTATTTACCCTTCGCTTATTTATTTCTACGGTGATTTACAACATTGACATAACCACGTTTTTTGAAAGAGAGACATGGCAAGGTTACTCATTTGGCTTATGGATTACTTTAACCATCGTTACCATATTTCATGTTATTTATTTTTATAATCGCTACCAGAAAAATAAAATTAAAGAGCAAAAGGTTATTGCCGGAACCGCTAGTGCAAAATTTGACGCTTTAAAAAATCAGTTAGATCCTCATTTTTTGTTCAACAGTTTAAATGTTCTTACGAGCCTAATTGAAGAAAACCCTGTAAATGCGCAAAAATTCACCACCTCTTTATCTAAAGTTTACCGCTATGTCTTAGAGCAAAAAAACAAAGAATTGGTTACCGTAGATGAGGAGCTAAATTTTGCAAGAACTTATATGTCACTCTTAAAAATGCGCTTTGAAGATAGCATCATTTTTGAGATCCCGGATAAAGCCACGAACCCAGAAAGCAAGGTGGTACCGCTTGCCTTACAGTTACTTTTAGAAAATGCTGTAAAACATAATATGGTCACATCGACCAAGCCATTACATATAATTATATATGAAGACAACAACCACTTAGTGGTGATGAACAACTTACAACCCAAGCAGATTGTTAAAAAAAGTAGCGGGGTTGGCTTAGAAAACATAAAACAACGGTATGCTTTGCTTACCAACAGAAAAATACAAATTAACCAAAGAGAGAACGACTTTTTAGTTGCGCTCCCTATGCTAACAAAACAAGTTTCAATGATTAGAACGATAGAAAAATCAGAAGCCCGACTTAATAACGATTACGTAAAAGCCAGAAAGCGTGTAGAAGAACTTAAAGCCTTTTATTACAGCCTAATTTCTTACTGTGTGGTCATTCCTTTTTTAATTTTTATTTGGTACCGTTACTCCTATTTTACCATACAATGGTTTTGGTTTCCCTTGCTAGGTTGGGGCTTAGCCCTAAGCATACAAGCCTATAAAGTCTTTGTCAATCATAAAGCCTTTGGATCGGATTGGGAAGCCCGAAAAATTGAAGAATACATGCGAAAAGAAGAAGACACGAAACGCTATAATTAATAAAACTATGAAACCACATTATTCTAACAACGCGTATCAAAGAGCAAAATCTAAGGTGGAAAAATTAAAAGGTTTCTACACCCACCTCTGTGTTTTTGTTGTAATAAACACCGTTATTTCTGCCGTAAAAATCATGAATAACCTAAACAACGGTGAAACTTTTTGGGAAGCTTTAATAGATTTTTCAACACTCATTACTTGGATAGTTTGGGGTGTTGCTCTTGTACTCCATGCCCTATCTGCGTTTGAAATCCTGGTGTTCTTTGGTGACGAATGGAGAGCTAAAAAAATTGAAGAATTCATGAAAGATGAATTACAAAACCCTTAAATTCTAGTCTTATGAAAAAATATTCTATAGAACCTTATGACAACCCGAAAACGAATACCGACTTCAAAAAAGAGGAAGCCTATTTAAGGGCGAAGAAAAAAGTAGATGCTATCGTTGGTTTTTACTGGCACGCCGTAAGCTATGTTGTTGTGAACATCTTTTTAATTGTACTGATTGGCATCAATTCTAATCAAGGATTTAGCAGTTTTGGTACCTATGCCACCGCATTTTTTTGGGGAATTGGTCTTCTTTTTCATTTCTTGGGTGTTTTTGGTCCCGATTTCTTATTCGGAAAAAATTGGGAAAAACGTAAAATCGAAAAGTATATGAACGACGAAGAGCAACATTGGGAATAATCTCACCAATTAACAGTGAACACTTTAAATTAAAACAGCATGTCACCTCAGGATCAAGATAAGCTTGAAAAAGCAAAAGCACAGCTACGTAAAGTTAAAATATTCTATATTCACCTCATCGGATATTGCATTGTAATAGGGCTACTTTTATACAATTTATACATTGTAGCAGGTCCTTATAAAAATAATATTACCAGCCTTAACCTCAGCGTTATGGTGGCGTGGACCGTTTTTATTATTGTTCACGGCTTAACTGTTTTTAAAAACCGTTCTATTTTTAAAAAAAATTGGGAAGATCGCAAAAGAGAACAATATTTGGAGCAAGAAAAAGATAAGGAAGAACACAACTTTTGGGAATAAAACGAACCTCTTAATGAAGTACATTGTTTAAAACTACAGCACAATCTTATGAATGTAATTATTATTGAAGACGAAAAACCATCAGCTAGACGTTTACAACGTCAATTAAACAGCTTAGAAATTCATGCAGAAACGCTATTGCATTCTGTTGAAGAAGCTATAGATTGGTTTAACAATAACCCGCATCCCGACTTGATATTTTTAGATATACAGCTCAGTGACGGTTTATCTTTTGAAATCTTTGAGGCCGTAGAAATTAAATCGGCAGTCATTTTTACCACGGCTTATGATGAGTATGCTTTAAAAGCCTTCAAACTGAATAGTATTGACTATTTACTAAAACCTATAGATGATGATGATTTAGCCCAAGCGGTTGAAAAATACAGCGTAAGATTACCTAAAAAACAGGCCGTAACCCTAGATTTTAACGATATTAAAAACCTATTGGTCAACCCCATTGAGCGCGATTATAAAAAACGATTCTCGGTTAAAGTAGGGCAACATTTAAAACTTATTAATATTGAAGATATAGAATGTATCTATAGCGAAAATAAAGGAACCTACGCTTACACCAATACAGGCAGAAATTACCTCTTAGATACAACCTTAGATCAATTAGAAAACGACTTAGAACCCGATATTTTCTTTAGAACCAGTCGTAAATTCTACATTAATATCAATGCGATAAAAGATATTATAAGCTACACCAACTCTAGACTACAAATTAAATTGCAGCACTATAAAGACCAAGAGATCATTGTAGCCCGAGAACGTGTTAAGGATTTTAAAAATTGGTTAGAATAAATTAAGGCTTATCCTCAATACGATTGTCATCAAAGGCCGAAGGCAATAATTTAGGAATAAATTTTATAAATAAAGGCAGCAATAACATCCCTCCGGGCAACATAAAAATAGCCAAACTCGGTATGGACTTAAAGATATCCATAAGTTGGGTTTGTATTTTTTTTTGCTCTTCGTCTGTGAGATTGCGTTGGGTAGACTGCGTCAGTAAATACAGGGCTTCTTTACTCTCAGACAACTCCTTAATTAAGCGTTTACTATTGCGATGTATTAGTTTAGCCACCACCTTAGTACTGTTATCATAAAAACTTTGAGCTAAATTTTTAGAACTTAAAAAGGCTACTTCATGCTTATGTTCATCATAAAACAGATTGATATCTGTAATAGATTTTAAAATAATGCTAGCGTCTATATTTAAATCGGCTTTTAGTTGTTTTAAAAAGGCCTGTTCTTCATCATCAATAACTTTGTCCGTCCATGAAGCCATACAGACCAAGTCTACAACATATAACTTTTCTAAAGGCGTATAAATACTCGCAATAGCATCCTTATAATTTAAAACTTCAGCATTTTTATGCCTTATAGAACTTTCAAATAAGCGAATAAGGTTATTATCATATTCCGATTTTTCAGACTTATTTTCAATAACCGAAAACACAATCGTTTCTAGGGCAAATTCTAAACGCGTCACATAAGATCTAATCGCATGCGGTTCTTTTAAAAAACGTTGATAACCTAACACATCAACAAACAAAAGGGCATTAATTAAGAAATAATTAAAACTTTTTGAAATAAAATTATCATCAATATGAATGCGTTTATGAATGATTTTTTCAAGCAAACTATCGGGCGATTTGTCACTAAATAAATCTTCAAAAAACGACCGTTTCTGATCACTAATGGTTTTGTAATACCGAATAAGACTGTCGGTAAAACCTTCATCTGTTTGCGCCTTACTGTAGACAAAATAAAAGGTTAATAACAGATTAATTTTACAACGCTCCTCCTCACTGAGATCAAAGGGTTTCACAATATTTAATACAATTTTAATATTGCTTCCGTAAATAAATCCTGCTTGTTTTAAGTCCCCATAGAACACCTTATCCTCGGTCTCAGAATACATGGTTTCAGACACCTCATTAAGTAATTTCTTTATCCAGCCATTTGCTGATGGGTTCATAACATCCAGTTTATAGAATTCAAAGTTAATTCATTATAACGAAATAGCCCATGTTTTTTTCATTAACAAAATTTTAACAAAACCGGCATTTACATTTTTACGTAGGTAGTGCAGAGACAAAAATAAATAATTAACTAAATCTCAAAAATGATGAAAAAAACAAAAATTTTAATCGCCACAGCGGTATTGAGTATCGCCACATTTGTAGCCATCGCAGCAGACCATATAGATGCTCCTGCCGTTCAAGGTGGAACAAGTGACATTACCGACTTTTATGCCTTCAGAGGTGAAGAAACTTCCAATTTGGTTTTAGTAGCTAATGTACAAGGTTTACTAACACCTAGCGCCACAAGCAGTGCCACTTTTGATGAAAACGTTTTATTGGAATTTAATATTGATACCGATGATGACAATGTTGAAGATTTAGTAATCCAAGCCACACCAAGAGATGGTAAAATGTATTTCTTTGGTCCTACAGCACCAGCGCAAACCGGACTTAACAGTACTATTGTTTCAACCTCATCAAATGCTGCTGTTGTAGATATTACCAGCTATGGAGCGTCAGCAATTGTTGAAGAATTTGGGGGTATGAAGTTTTTCGCAGGTCCTAGAGATGATCCTTTCTTTTTCGATTTTAACACCTATACAGAAATTATCGCCGGAAATGCTTCAGGCTTTAACAATCCTGGAGATGATACTTTTGCCGGAACCAACGTATTGTCTGTTGTAGTAGAAGTTCCAAAATCTATGATTGGTGGTTCAGGTACCATTAAAACTTGGGTAGAATCTAAAAGAAAACAATAAACCCCATTGGCTTTCCACTAAGAAATCACTTTAACAAGTGAATCTTATCCTTAGACGATAAAGCACTATAAACACATTTAAAAATATACAATTATGAAATTCAATACGATAAAATTATTCAGCCTTGCCATTGCAGTCTCATTAGTAGCCGTAAACTGTAGCGACGATGACGACAATACAACCGCACCAACAGAAATTAATTTCTCTGGCACTTACATGCAAGAAGATCAAATGGGTAGACCAGCGATTAATACGGTCTTTGTAAACGACGGTATGAAAGATACGTTTAACACGACCGTTCCTTCTGAAATGGGAGCTGCGTTTCAAGCTGCATTTCAAGCTAAATTAGAAGCTTTAAGTCCTGCTTACGATCCGGCCTCACCAGAAGATGCCAATGCTTTAGGATTTACAGCCGAACAATTTACAGGCGTTTTAGCCACCGATGTTCTCACGGTATCCTTAGATGCTCCAACCACCTTTTTTGATGGTACTAATATCCTAACTGGTAGAAACCTTACCGACGATGTTATTGACGTAGAGTTAATCTTAATTTTTGGTGGTGAAGATGGCTTAACCAACCCAGAATATCCAGGGTTAACAAGCGATAATGTGGCCGCTAACGACAAAACGTTTTTAACGTCTTTCCCTTACCTCGCTTCGCCTTGGTAAATCTTTAAATACAAAAGCTAAAATGAGATTTCACCATCTCATTTTAGCTTATTTCTAACTAAAAACCACATCATAACAGCAACTCAAAAACAACTATTATGCAACTTAAACATATCCTTCCCCTATTCATTATTGCTTCTTTATGGAGCTGTGATTCAAAAACGGTCGCCAAATCCTCAGATTATAACACCTACCTCAACACGGCAATAACTGCTGAAGACCTTCAAGACGATATTGATTTTTGGACCCTAAAAATTAAAAATAGCAGTAGCCCTTATGCCTATTTTATCAGTAGAGCCCAAGCCAAAACAAAAGTGTTTAATAGCACCGGAAACATAAACTATCTAATCGATGCTGAAAATGACCTGCTTAAAGCTAAGGCTATAGTTAAAGATTCAGACGCCGGACTTTTAAGACAAATTGCCAGTAATTATATTTCGCAACATCGTTTTAAGGAAGCCTTAGTCTTATTAAAACAAGCCGAATCAAATGGCGAAAAATTAAACAGCACTAAGAAAATGCTTTTTGATGTGCATTTAGAATTAGGAAATTACATCTACGCCGAAGCCTACCTTAATGACATAAAAAACGAGGCAAGCTTTGATTACCTTCTCCGTTTGTCTAAACTAGAAGATCACAAGGGCAACCTTGACACCGCCATAGAACATATGGAAGAAGCAACCGCTATTGCCGAAGCTTCAAATTTAAAAAACCTTAAACTCTGGTCGTATACTAATAGCGCGGACTTTTACGGACATGCCGGAAATATTAACAAATCTTACACCTATTATTTAAAAGCTTTGGCCTTAGACCCCAATAATGCCTATGCAAAAAAAGGTATTGCATGGATCGCTTATGCTAATGACAATAATCCTGATGAGGCCTTAAGAATTCTCAACCATATTACCACCTACTATAATGCTCCAGATTACGATCTTTTTAAAGCTGAAATCGCCGAATACAAGCATAACGATTCACTAAAAACCAAATACTTAAACCACTACCTCGCTGCTATTGACAATAAGTTGTACGGCGAAATGTATAATAAATATAATGTACTCTTATTTTCTGAAGATTTAGAGAATCCTGATCGGGCTTTAGAATTAGCCAAACGCGAAATAGAAAACAGAGCCACTCCCCAATCTTACGACTTACTCGCTTGGAGTTATTTTAAACAAGGACAGATTGCTAAAGCGGAAGCTATTATGGATGAATTTGTTGTTGGAAAAACCTTTGAACCTGCCGTATTATATCACATTGCAGAAATCCACAAAGCTTCCGGAAACACAGATAAAGTCCTACCTTTGAAGACTGAATTATTAGCAAGTCTCTATGAATTAGGACCGCTAATGGAACAAAAAATCAATCAATTATAGTAACCACCTTAAAATCAAGCATGAAACATTATTTTATTCTTTTTGCACTCTGTTGTTTTTCATTTGTCACGCAGGCCCAAAATCAGAAAGGCCTTATTGTCAATGAACTTAACCAACCTTTAGAAGCCGCTTATATTTATAACGAAAGCTCAGAAAGCCATGCGCATTCCTCAGAAAATGGCGTATTTGTAATTAACCATACTAAACCAGGGGATTCTTTAAGAATTGGGTTGCTCGGTTACAAAACAAAATTTATAACATTAGAAGCGGTAGCAACACTTAAAATCGTTTTAGAAGAAAAAGCGTTTCAGTTAGATGAGATGCTCATTTCTGAAGAGTTAAATACTGTAAGCACGATTTCCCGATTAGATTTAGACATCACCCCGGTGAATTCTTCACAAGAAGTCTTACGGAAAGTTCCTGGCTTATTTATAGGTCAGCACGCCGGTGGCGGAAAAGCCGAACAGTTATTTTTACGAGGCTTCGATATAGATCACGGTACCGATGTCTCTATTTCGGTAGACGGGATGCCCGTAAATATGGTGTCTCACGCCCATGGGCAAGGTTACAGTGACCTGCATTTTGTAATCCCAGAAACTGTCAATAAAATTGACTTCGGAAAAGGGGCTTATTATGCTAAAGAAGGTGATTTTAACACCGCAGGTTATGTAAATTTTAGCACTAAAGATTACCTAAAAACGAGTGAAATTTCATTCTCTGTCGGACAGTTTAATAGCTTAAGAACCGTAGGTTTATTCGATTTACTAGAAGACACAAAGAACCAAAACGCTTATGTTGCCTTAGAGTACATTAGTACCGATGGTCCTTTTGAATCGCCTCAAAATTTTAACCGTCTTAACCTCTTTGGAAAATACGTTCACTTTTCTCCAGAAAATGATAAGCTCACCTTAACCGCTTCGCATTTTACAAGCCGTTGGGACGCTTCAGGGCAAATTCCACAACGTGAAGTCGATAATGGTAATATTTCTAGATTCGGAGCGATTGACGATACCGAAGGCGGTGAAACCCAACGTACCAATCTTAATGTTAGCTTTGATAAGTACATTTCTGACCATACCTCTATAAGTACAAATGCATTCTATTCGCATTACGCTTTTGAACTCTATTCAAACTTCACCTTTTTCTTAGAAGATCCTGTTAATGGCGATCAAATCTTTCAAAAAGAAGATCGAAATATCTTTGGTGTCAATACCGCTATAACTCATAACACCAATCTTGGTGACACCGAATTAATTGTAACCTCTGGCTTAGGCTTAAGACATGATATTTCTGACGATGTAGAACTTTCAAGAACATTAAACAGAAGTACCACCTTAGAGCGTATTCAATTTGGTGACATTAACCAAACTAATATTGATGCTTTTGTGGATGCGACTTTTGATTTTGGAAAATTTAAAATTGCCCCAGCCTTACGTTTCGATTATTTTAAATTTATGTATAACGATGCTTTACAAACAAATTATGAAACCCTATCGGAAACAAAAACCTTATTAAGTCCTAAATTAAATTTCTACTATACCGCACAAGATAATTTACAATTATACCTTAAGTCTGGCTTAGGATTCCACTCCAACGACACTAGAGTTGTAGTGGCTAATGGCGGAGAAGATATTTTACCACGCTCTTATGGTGCAGATTTAGGAACCATCTGGAAACCCTTTCCAAAATTAGTGGTTAATTCAGCATTATGGTATCTCTTTTTAGAACAAGAATTTGTGTACGTGGGCGATGCCGGAATTGTAGAGCCTAGCGGAAAAACACGTCGTTTAGGTGTGGATTTAGGCTTACGCTATCAACTTAACGATTGGTTATTCTTAGATACGGATGCAACCTACACCCATGCCCGAAGTATTGAGGAAGCAGACGGTGAAGATTACATTCCTCTAGCGCCAGATTTCACGTTAGTAGGAGGTCTTGCTGTGGATGATTACAAAGGCTTTTCAGGAGGTTTACGTTTTAGATATTTAGATGATAGAGCGGCTAATGAAGACAATTCTATTGTTGCTGAAGGCTATATGGTGACCGATTTTAACGCGAATTACACCATTAATAATGTCACCTTCGGAATTGCCATAGAAAACCTATTTGATGTGGAGTGGAATGAAACTCAGTTTGCCACCGAATCTCGTTTGCAAAACGAAGCACAATCTGTTGAAGAAATTCATTTTACACCAGGAACTCCGTTCTTTCTTAAAGGGACAGTAAGTTACCGTTTTTAAAACCTTTCAACCTTAGTGTGTGGGGAAGCAGACTAAGTTATGTTGAAAGAAAACTGACAGAGAAGATTAATTTTTGTTTAAGATTAATCAGGTCATGAAATCTTCATGATGTTTTTGAGTTTTTTTGTTGGTGAAGCACCTGTTTGAAAAAGCAGGTGTTTTTTTATATCGTATTTCAAAAAAAGCCTATGCTTAAATTTGGGACAAAAAAAAGACCATCTCTAAAAGACGGTCTTTTTTTATGGTATGTATAATGCTTAAAACATATCTCTACCTGCAAAATGAAAAGCGCTTTCAATAGCTGCATTCTCATCGCTATCACTTCCGTGAACAGCGTTTTCACCGATAGAAGCGGCATATAACTTACGGATTGTTCCTTCGGCTGCATCTGCAGGGTTAGTTGCTCCGATTAAAGTTCTAAAGTCTTCAACAGCATTTTCTTTTTCTAAAACAGCTGCAACGATAGGGCCACGAGTCATATATTCTACTAATTCACCAAAAAATGGTCTTTCGTTATGAATTGCGTAAAATTCCTCAGCGTCAGCCTTAGTCATTTGCGTTAATTTCATTGCTACGATTCTAAATCCTGAAGCTGAAATTTTTTCTAATATTGCGCCAATGTGTCCTTTTTCAACAGCATCAGGCTTTAGCATTGTAAATGTTCTGTTAGTTGCCATGTATCTTTTTTAAATTTGCTGCAAAAGTAATGTATTTCTCTAACAAATCAAGGCCTGTTTTTATTAAATTATTGTTACTAAAATAGGCTCTAAACCCTTTCGGTCTAGAATCCTTTCCTTTAATCTATAGATGGCCTTTCCCCTATTCTACGGCCTTTCACAGAAGAATTCAAACAGAAAACACCATTTTATAAAAATAATGAATAGGTTAGACCTTTCAATTCATTTCAAAACAATGTCTTAATTTCGTTATAAAACCCTCAATCAAAATATCTAAAAAACGTATCTTCGCCTACTATGACAAAAACCGAAATTTCAGATTTAAAAGACCTACTCAGTAGTCCTAAGGCTATTGTAATTGTACCACATAGAAATCCCGATGGCGATGCTATGGGATCTACACTAGCACTTTACCATTATTTAAAACAACACCACCATAAGGTGACCGTTATTGCTCCTAATGACTATCCTGATTTTATAAAATGGTTACCCGGAGATGATACCGTTTTAAAACACGAAACACAACCGCAAGTTTGTAACGCGCTGTTACAAGACGCTCAGCTTATATTTACTTTAGACTTTAATGCCTTTCACCGTACAGGACCATTGATGGCTGAAGCTTTAGAAAAAGCGACCGCTACCATGATAATGATAGATCATCACCAACAACCTGACGACTATGCTACCTATATGTATTCTGATGTAAGCATGTCTTCTACCTGTGAGATGGTTTACAATTTTATAGAAATGTTAGATGATTTGGCATGTATCACCGCAGATATTGCCACCTGTTTATATTTAGGTATTATGACCGATACGGGATCTTTCCGTTTTCCGGCAACAACCCATAGAACGCATGAAGTAATAGGGCAACTTATTGCTAAAGGCGCCAACAATTCTCAAATTCATAATAATACCTTCGATACCAACAGCTATAGCCGCTTACAACTCTTAGGAAGAGCTTTACAAAATTTAAAGGTGATTCCAGAATTAAGAACGGCCTATATAACCTTAACCCAAGCGGAACTCGATGCCTTTAATTATAAAAAAGGTGATACTGAAGGTTTTGTAAACTACGCCCTATCGCTTAAAGGAATTATTTTTGCGGCTATCTTTATTGAAAGTCAACAAGATAAGATTATAAAGATCTCTTTACGTAGCAAAGGCGATTTTTCTGTGAATACCTTTTCACGAAACCATTTTAACGGTGGTGGACATACAAATGCCGCTGGCGGACGTAGCGAAACGGATATGGAAACTACGGTAAATAATTTTATTAGTATATTACCACAGTATAAAGATGAATTGTCCCAATAAACCCATCTTCACTCGTGAAAATAAAAACGTATAACATGAAAACCCTGCCTCTTTTAGCCTTAGTGCTGCTTGCATGTTTAAGCTGTAAAGGCCCTGAGCCCCGCTTACCAGAATCCGTTCAATCGGGCTCCTTTTTAAAGGCCTCTGTAGAACGCAGTAAAAAACTGAATGCCTTAGAGCACAAGAAAATTTCAAAAATTATAAAAAATAATCCCGATAAAGATTATATCGCTTCTGAAAGCGGTTTTTGGTACCACTACAATCATAAGATTGAAAGCGATACCATTCAACCTACTTTTGGTGATGTAGTTACCTTTAATTTTGATGTGTCTAATTTAGAAGGTGAAGAAATTTACGCGAATACTTCTAAAACCTATACGATGGACAAGGAAGAATTATTCACCGGATTACGAGAAGGTTTAAAACTTTTAAAACCCTCAGAAACAGCCACCTTTATATTTCCATCGCAAAAAGCGTTCGGATATTATGGAGATGACTATAAAATAGGAACTAATATTCCGTTAATTTGCAAAGTAACTTTAAACACTATAACCCAAAAAAATGATTAAAAAAGCACTTACTGTATTTGTTGTATTATTAGTATTGGTCAATATTTCTTGCCAAGAGCGTTATGCCGACCTAGGAGATGGTATTTATGCCGAGTTTATAACCAATAAAGACACCATGGTGGCAAAATTGTTTTACGATCAAGCCCCAGTAACGGTGGCTAATTTTGTAGCCTTAGCAGAAGGAAATCATCCTTTAGTAAAAGAAGAATTCCAAGGAAAACCGTATTACGACGGATTAACCTTTCACCGTGTTATGAATGACTTTATGATTCAAGGTGGAGACCCAACAGGAACAGGTTCTGGAGATCCAGGATACAAATTTGAAGATGAATTAGTAAAAGATCTTAAACACAACAAACCAGGAATATTATCTATGGCTAACCCGGGCGTTAATGCTAACGGGAGTCAATTTTTTATTACTGAAAAAGCAACACCTTGGTTAGACGGCTACGATGCTAACGGTAATTTAAAAGACTGTTCTAACCCTAGAGTTTATTGTCATGCGGTCTTCGGAGAATTGGTAAAAGGACTTAATGTTTTAGATACCATTTCTAATGTAAAAGTTCAACGTGGAACTAACAAACCTTTAGAAGATGTTGTTATTGAAAAATTAAACATCATCAGAATAGGAACAGCGGCGAAAAAGTTTGATGCTCCTAAAGTTTTTACAGAAGAATTACCAAAAATTAAGGAACGTGCTGAAGCAGCAAAATTAGAAGCTGAAAAGAAAGCCGAAGAAGCTAAAATAGCTGCTAAAGCTAAAGCTGATGCTGCTAAAGTTGAATTCTTAAAAAAGAATGAAGAATTAGACGGTAGAAAAATAGAATCGCCAACAGGGATGGCTATGATCTTTTTAGATGAAGGTAATGGCGTAAAACCAAACCCAACACAACGTGTTAACATTGATTGTGCTGGTTATTTAGAAAATGGCGAATTATTCTGGACCACTTGGAAAGAAGTCGCTGAGAAAAACGGTAAATATGACGAAAGACAAGATAAAGCCGGTCGTTACAAACCTTTTGATATGCCTTATAACGAAACCGCTACCTTAATTGCAGGTTTTAGAGAAGCTATGTTAAATATGAAAATCGGTGATAAAGCCAGAGTTTTTATTCCTTATTATTTAGGTTACGGAGAGCGTGGAAATCCTCCTGTAATTCCTGGAAGTGCCAACTTAATTTTTGATATTGAATTGGTAAGCATTAAGAAGTAATCTTAAGACCTCAACTCATAAAAAAAAGCAGCTGTTTAATTACAGCTGCTTTTTTATTTTATCATCGCTTTGTCTTTTAGACGTCTTAAGCTTTAGGAATATGTTGTAAAATTTCTAAAACAAAATTCCAATACTTCTGTGCTGAAGAAATTTTAGCACGTTCATCTGGTGAGTGTGCCCCTTTAATATTAGGACCAAAACTAATCATATCCATCTCTGGGTAATTGGTACCTAAAATCCCACATTCTAATCCGGCGTGGCAAGCAGCAACATGAGGTTTTTCACCATTATTTAAACGCTCATAGATAGGTACCATAACTTTTAAAATGGCAGAATCCATATTAGGCGCCCAACCTGGGTAATCACCAGAAAATTCAACTTCACATCCGGTTAATTCAAAGGTAGCACGTAACATATTGGCTAAATCCTCTTTTGTACTGTCTACAGAACTACGCGTTAAACAACCAATTTTAACAGCGCCATCTTTTATAATAACACGAGCAATATTATTAGAAGTTTCAACTAATCCTTCAATATCTGGACTCATTCTATAAACACCGTTATGCGCAGCATACAACGCTCTCGTTAAGCCTTCTTGCACGCCTAAATCCATAATTTTTTCAGGAGTTTCGGTTTTAGAAACAAGTACTTCTAAATCTGGCTCCATGGTTTTAAACTCAAACTTTAAAGCCTCTGCTTTAGCCGCCATTTCAGTTTCAAATAACGCTTCATGTATAGCATCAATTGCCACAATAGCATTACTTTCTCTAGGAATCGCGTTTCTTAAACTTCCTCCGTCAATTTCAGAAATACGCAAACCGTAATTTTCAAAACCATCAAATAATATACGGTTCATGAGTTTATTTGCATTTCCTAATCCTTCATGAATTTGCATCCCAGAGTGTCCACCTTGTAAACCTTTAACGGTAATGGTATACCCAATCTTAAATTCCGGAGTTTCTTCTTCCTCATAAGTACGAGTAGCCGTAACATCAACACCACCAGCACAACCTACACCAATCTCATCATCTTCTTCTGTGTCTAAATTTAAAAGAATTTCACCTTGAAGTAATCCTCCTTTTAAACCTTGAGCACCAGTCATTCCCGTTTCTTCATCAATAGTAAACAGAGCTTCTAATGCCGGATGCGCAATGCTATCACTTTCTAAAATAGCCATAATTGTTGCTACTCCTAAACCATTATCTGCACCAAGGGTTGTCCCTTTGGCTTTTACCCAATCCCCTTCTACAAACATTTCAATTCCCTGCTCATCAAAATTGAAAACGGTATCGTTATTTTTTTGATGCACCATATCTAAGTGCGATTGCATTACAATGGCTTTACGATCTTCCATTCCTTTGGTGGCTGGCTTACGGATAATTACATTACCAACTGCATCTTCAATCGTTTCTAAACCTAAACCTTCTCCAAAGTCCTTCATAAATTTAATAACGCGCTCTTCCTTTTTTGAAGGTCTCGGTACCGCATTTAAATCAGCAAACTTATTCCACAATGCTTTTGGCTCTAAGGCTCTTATTTCTGAACTCATAAATCTTATTTTTAGATGCACAAAGGTACAAAATACGTTTGGCTCTTCTAAGGCGAATTCCAACTTGTTTCTCTACCTAAAAACAAGAAGAAAATACAATGTTTTTTCTATTTTTGAATGATGCAAAAACACCTAAAACTCATTCTCGTTCTATTTTTTGGACTTCAGTTGCTTTTTTTATCGCAGTTGAAACATTTTCCCGAATTTGTAGAACAATTTTACAGTAACGGTATCTATGTATATTGTGCCAAAGCCATGCGCTATGCTTTTGGTTGGGCTCCTTTTTCTATTGGAGATCTCTTTTACACCCTAGCAAGTATCGCCATTATAAGATGGCTCATTAAAAACCGTAAAAAACCTTTTACAGCCACAAAAACATGGCTTTTAGATATTGGTGCCACCCTCTCACTGATGTATTTTGCTTTTCATTGTTTTTGGGGGTTTAACTATTACCGTCAACCTTTATACAAATCTCTAGACCTTAACCCTACATATAGTACGGAACAATTACTAGCATTTACGGAACGCTTAATCCAGAAATCAAATGCTATTCATACTCAATTGGTTAACAATGATACTTTAAAAATTGAGATGCCTTATACCAAACCTGAAATTTTAAGTAAGGTTAAAGACGGGTATCAGAATTTATCTGAAGACTATCCACAACTTAACTATGAGCCCGTTAGCATTAAAAAATCAATTTACAGCTTAGCTTTAACCTACATGGGGTTTTCGGGCTACTTAAATCCTTTTACTAATGAAGCTCAAGTGAATGGTTTAATTCCGACTTACAAATACCCCACTACTTCATGCCATGAAGCCGCACATCAATTAGGTTTTGCCGCTGAGAATGAAGCCAACTTTATTGGCAGTTTAGCCGCGATACATAACGACGACCTCTATTTTAAATATTCGGGCTACACCTTTGCGCTTCGGTATTGTTTAGCTGAAATTTTTAAAAGGAATCCAGACCGTTACAATAGCCTACTCCCTACTTTACATCCAGGAATACTTAAAAACTATCAAGAAACACAAACATTCTGGAGATCTTACGAAAACCCCATTGAACCCATTTTTGAATCGACTTTTGATAATTTTTTAAAGGCGAATAACCAATCTGCTGGTATGAAAAGCTATAGTTACGTTGTAGCCTTATTGGTTAACTATTACGAGAATAGAACTTTATAAGTTTTTATCTGTCACGTTTTATTAAAGAGTTCTCTAAGAACCTAAAGTTTAAACCACAAGCTTCTCATGACGTTCTAGGCCATGCTAAAAACGTTAAAAAATTCAAATTTAAAGCCCTAAAGCGGTTTAATTCCTATATTTAAAATTCTAACTAAACCAATTCAGTATATGATTAAAGTACATTTACGGCTGCTCATTTTTATGTGCAGTTTTTCATTATTTGCACAAGATTACTTTCCAAGTAATGCAGGTGTTATTGCACATAACACCAATTACACGGCTTTTACAAATGCCACAATTCACGTCTCACCAACTGAAGTTTTAGACCAGGCCACGCTTTTAATAAAAGACGGAAAAGTGGTAAAAGTTGGAACCTCAGTAAAGCTTCCCAACAACACCACTAAGGTTGATCTTTCTGGCAAAACCATCTATCCTTCATTTATAGACCTGTACACAACATTTGGTATTCAAAAGCCTAAACGCGGTGGTGATGGTCCACAATATGGCCCGAGCAGAAGTGGCTTTTATTGGAATGACCATATTATGCCAGAGCAAGATGTTATGAGTCAATTTAAATACGATGAAAAATCGGCTTCAGAACTGCACCAATTAGGATTTGGCGTCGTTAATACGCATATTCCGGATGGTGTAGTCCGCGGAACAGGTGCTTTAATTGCCTTAAATAATAATGCCGATAATGCCATGCGTATTGTAGACGGAAAAATTTCTCAGCACTTATCCTTTTCAAAAAGTGTAAAATCGAGACAACGTTACCCGTCTTCCATCATGGGAAGTATGGCCTTACTGCGCCAGATGTACCTTGATGCTAAATGGTATGCTGATGGCCATATAGAAACTAAAGATCTATCCTTAGAAGCTTTAAATAAAAACAAAAACTTACTACAAATTTTTGACGCCGGCAGCCGAGCGAATCTTATGCGTGCCGATAAAGTAGGCGATGCTTTTAACGTACAATATACCATTCTTGGTGGTGGTGATGAATATGAACGTATTGACGAGGTAAAACAAACCAATGCGACTATCATTTTACCCATAGATTTTCAATTGGCCTATGATGTTGAAGATCCTTTTTACGCCAACACCCTATCTTTAAGCGCTATGCGTTCTTGGAATCAAGAGCCACACAACCCAAGGTTATTAGCCGAAAACGGTATAAACTTCACCTTAACAACTCACGGTTTAAAATCAAAGAAAACCTTTAAGTCTAACCTACAAAAAGCAATTGAAAACGGACTTTCTAAACAAAAAGCCTTAGAAGCTTTAACCACTATTCCTGCAGCCCTTATGGGAAAATCTGACGTATTAGGAAGCTTAAAAACCGGAAGCTACGCCAACTTTCTAATTACAGATGGTGATATTTTTGACAAGAAGACTGTGCTTTACGAAAATTGGGTTCAAGGCACTCCACACGTTATTAATAACAAACATATTACCAATATTGACGGGCAATACACCTTTAATCTATCCGGAGAAACCTATCAACTAACGCTTTCGGAAAGCACTAAAAAGCCCAAAGCTAAAGTGGAACTTAAGGATAAAAGCCTAGGCGCTAAAATAAGTTATAAAGCCGATTGGCTTAACCTAACCTTTAAATCAACGGACACTACAGCTAATACCTTTATTAGAGTGGTAGCTAATACCGCTGATCCTAAAACCTTAAATGGTAAAGCTATCTTGGCAAATGGTACTACCCTACCTTTTGTTGCAGCACAAACTCCGAAAGAAGAAACCGCTAATACCGAGGCAGAAAGGGACGATGAGCCTGCTACAAAGGCAGCGTTTATGAGCCCTATCACCTACCCTAATTTGGCCTATGGTTTTACTGAAAAACCAAAATCCGAAACGCTATTATTTAAAAATGCTACAGTTTGGACCAATGAAAAAGATGGTATTTTAGAACATACAGATGTTTTAATTAAAGACGGAAAAATTTCTAAAATCGGGAAAAATTTAAGTCACAATAAGGCACGTGTTATCGATGCTACAGGCAAACACCTTACCGCTGGTATTATTGATGAACATTCACATATTGCAGCCGCTTCTATTAATGAAGGAGGTCAAAATTCTTCTGCTGAAGTAACTATTGAAGATGTTATTGATGATGAAGCCATAGACATTTATAGAAATTTAGCCGGTGGTGTGACTTCTATTCAAATTTTACATGGTTCGGCTAACCCAATTGGGGGACGCTCTGCAATTATTAAATTAAAATGGGGTGAAGCTGCTGAAGATCTTATTTATGACGATGCTCCTAAATTCATCAAATTTGCTTTAGGTGAAAATGTAAAGCAATCTCGAAGCAGAACAAATACGCGCTTTCCACAATCTAGAATGGGTGTAGAACAAGTTTTTGTCGATTATTTTACGAGAGCTAAAGCGTACGACGCTCTAAAGAAAAGTGGTCAACCTTACCGAAAAGATATTGAAATGGAAACGCTTGCCGAAATTTTAAACGGGGAACGTTTTATCTCTTGTCATTCTTATGTACAAAGTGAAATTAACATGTTAATGAAAGTCGCTGAGCAATTCGACTTTACAATTAATACGTTTACCCATATTCTTGAAGGTTATAAAGTTGCTGATAAAATGAAAGCACACGGTGTTGGTGGTTCTACATTTAGCGATTGGTGGGCTTACAAATATGAAGTGAATGACGCCATTCCGTATAACGCCGCTATTATGCACAATGCTGGTGTTACTGTTGCTATAAATAGTGATGATGCAGAAATGTCTCGTCGTTTAAACCAAGAAGCTGCTAAATCGGTAAAGTATGGCGGAATTAGTGAAGAAGAGGCTTGGAAATTTGTAACCTTAAATCCTGCTAAACTTTTACATTTAGATGATAAAGTAGGAAGTCTTAAAGTGGGTAAAGATGCCGATGTAGTTTTATGGACCGATCACCCTCTTTCTATTTACGCTAAAGCCGAAAAAACAATTATTGAAGGGGTTACTTATTTTGATTTAGCCCGCGATAAACAATTACAAGAGGCTATAAAAACAGAAAAGAGTGAACTTATTAATTTAATGCTTCAAGATAAAAACAAAGGCTTAAAAACACAGCCGGTAAAAAAGAAAGAAGATAAATTAATGCATTGTGACACTATGGATAATCACGTTCACTAAAAACACGAAATAACATGAAAAATAAATATAACATCAACCTGCTTCTGTTTTTGCTGTGTATCACTTTAGGTTTTGCACAACAAACACCTGCACCGAAGCAAACCAAAGATTTTGCTATTGTAGGCGCTACAGCTCATATAGGAAATGGAAACATCATAGAAAACAGCGTCATCGTTGTGAGCAATGGCAAGATTACCACAATCGGACCCGAAGCCTCAACACCACTTACCAAACAAGCTATGGACATCATAGAGGCCAAAGGCAAACATGTATATCCTGGTTTTATTGTAGCCAATGGTACATTAGGCTTGGTAGAAGTTGATGCCGTAAAGGCCTCTGACGACCTATCTGAATTAGGGACTTACAACCCTCATATTAGAAGTATTATTGCTTATAATACCGAATCTAAAGTCATTGAATCTATGCGCCCTAATGGAGTGCTTCTGGGTCAAGTCGTTCCACGTGGAGGACGTATTTCAGGAACCTCATCGGTAGTACAATACGACGCTTGGAATTGGGAGGATGCCGTGATAAAAATGGATGATGGTATTCATGTAAATTGGCCGAGTAGTTTTAGACGTGGCCGCTGGTGGCTAGGTGAAGACCCGGGTTTAAAACCGAATAAAGAGTACAACAAACAAGTGAAAGAACTCTCGGATTATTTTAACGAATCTAAAAGTTACAACAACGGAGATTCCAAAGAACTACACTTACCTTTTGAAGCCTTAGCAGGATTATTTGACGGATCTAAACACCTTTATATTAATGCCGATGATGAAAAAGGGATTACTGATGCTGTAAATTTCGCCAAAGCACAAGGGGTTATAAAACTAACCATTGTAGGCGGTTATGAAGCTGGAAAAGTGGCAAACTTTTTAAAACAGAATGATGTTTCTGTGTTCTTAAGACGCATCCACTCAAGACCCGAACTAGAAGATGATGATTACGACCAATCCTATAAATTGGCGAAACAACTTGTAGACGCCGGCGTTTTAGTAGCCTTAGAACCTAGTGGACAAATGGAACGTATGAATTCTCGAAACCTACCGTTTTATGCAGGTACAACAGTGGCTCATGGCTTAACCAAAGCTCAAGCTTTACAGCTTATTACGTTAAATCCGGCTAAAATATTAGGTATTGACAAAGCTTACGGAAGTCTTGAGGTTGGCAAAAGTGCAACCCTTTTTATTAGTGAAGGCGATGCCTTAGATATGCGAACGAATATCTTAACACATGCCTTTATTGACGGTAGAAGCTTAAGTTTAGAAACGCACCAAACTACACTTTGGAGACGTTACTCTAAGAAACTTAATCAAGCCGATTAATTACACCCCTAAAATTCCCTCGAAGGGACAATCTACAGAGATTGACATGAAACTAAAATAAAAAAAGCGAGCCCAATGGCTCGCTTTTTTTATGTCATTCAGAATGAAGTAAAGCACCTCATCTGTGATTTATAGCGATTACTCTATCACTCTTGCACCTTCAGGTTGTGTAAATAATGTAGCCTCCGAAGCTTTTTCAGAAATAACAACATCTGTAAAAGGAACGGTATTTCGTTTTTCGGTTGGCGTATTATCTTCATATTTATACCAATCAATACTTTGAGGCACCAACAAACCATTCACCGTTTGCCAATTATTATATCTTATAAAATGAAAATCTGGACTTCCTGTTCCTTTTCCAAAAGTTACCGTATAAGCCAACCATTCCATTTGTCCGGTTTCAGCATCATAAAAAATCTTGTATTGATCGTCTGAAGAGGCACCAACACCATTTTCGTAAGAAATTAAAATCCCAGGATATGTTTTACCTTCAAACTCTAAAGCCTCAGTTTCGCTATAATGAATACCATTATCACCTAAAACAAATGGCATGGCGTAGAAATAAAACATCAAACCTTTATAAAATTTTGGCTTCCCTTTAAATTCTTTACCATCTTTTTCATTAACCCATAATGTTTCACCATCAAAACCTTGCGTATAACTTGGTGTCTCTATACGTTCTGCTCTTGTGATAAGATTTTCTGTGATCACTTCTTTTCCTGTAGGTTTTTCAATAGAAAAAGAAAGGGTTTGCATTTTATTCCAAGCGTCAATACTTCCGTGCGCATTAAACACTTTAGTAATCGATTCTGGATAAATACTGGTGGTCACTGTTTCAGTAGCGAGCTCTTCAACTTCTACAACCGTCGTTGTTTCAGGTTTTGTTTCATTTTTACAAGCTACACTAACGACAGCTAAAAGGAATACGTAAATTATTTTTTTCATAATATGGTTTTAAGTTAGCGTCTTGGACGAAGGCTACATAAAGACATTACAAAAAAGCTTTAGAAATAATCTGAAACTTCTTTTTCTATGTACCGTATTTGCTGCACTAATTGTTAAGAATAGAAATAGGTTAAGTCGTTTTTGTTTTATAATACGTTAAATTTGTAGCTCTCAAATACAGATTAAATAATATAATAATGTCTAAATCAATATCTAGCGTTCAAAACCCACTTATAAAACAACTCGTTTTACTCAAAGAAAAGTCAAGACAACGCAAAAAATCTGGACAATTTTTAATTGAAGGGAAACGGGAATTATCGCTGGCGATTAAAGGTGGCTATAAGGTGGATACCTTATTATTTTATCCGGATTTATTTTCTGAGAGTGAAGCTAAAGCCATGAGTGCTTATGATATTAACACCATAGAGATTTCGAAAGAGGTGTTTCAAAAATTAGCCCATCGCGATACCACAGAAGGTGTAATTGCTGTTGTAAATTCAAAAACACATACGCTAGACCATTTAAAACTCACCTCAAAAAACCCATTAATTTTAGTGGCAGAAGCCCCTGAAAAGCCTGGAAATATTGGTGCTATTCTACGTACTGCCGATGCGGCTAAAGTTGACGCGGTAATTATTGCGAATCCGAAATCTGATTTATACAACCCTAATATCATTCGTTCTAGCGTTGGCTGTGTATTTACGACTGAAATTGCTATGGCCAGTTCTGAGGAGGCAATTGCTTTTCTTCAAAGGTACAATTTCAATATCTATTCTGCCATTTTACAAGAGTCAGAACCTTACCATACACAAGATTACACCTTACCAACCGCTGTTGTTGTAGGCACAGAAGCGACAGGCTTAACCCAAGAATGGCGAGACGCAGCGACACAAAACATTAGCATCCCAATGCAAGGCGTTATTGACTCTATGAATGTTTCTGTAGCAGCGGGAATTCTTATTTTTGAAGCCAAGCGACAACGCGATTTTAAATAACTAAATGTCGTCAGTTCGAGTGATTTTCGAGGCACGAAAAAATAGTATCGAGAATACGCTTTACAACGAAACTTCTCGATACAAAATTTTAAAAAAAAGAAATTTTCACTCGAAGTAACAAAAACAAACATAAAACATCATAATGACAGCAAATACGCTCTTCTATATCATCATCGCTATTATCGTTATCAATTTTATCATTGACAAAGTCCTCGATGCCATAAATGCGAAGCATTACAACGATCCCATTCCAGCGGTCTTAAGTGATGTATATGATGAAACCGCATATAAAAAATCGCAAGCGTATAAAACTGTCAATTATAAATTCGGGATTGGGACCTCGCTCTTTTCCTTCGTACTCACTTTAGGCTTTTTATTTTTAGATGGCTTTGAGTATGTCGATAACATAGCCCGAAGCTTTTCTGACCAGCCTATTGTCATCGCCTTAATTTTCTTCGGAATTATTATGATAGCGAGCGATATTATAACCACTCCTTTTAGTTATTACAAAACCTTTGTTATTGAAGAAAAATTCGGGTTTAATAAGACTTCTAGAAAAACCTTTGTCCTGGATAAGCTAAAAGGATTACTCATGATGGCACTTCTTGGCGGTGGAATTATAGCCCTTATCGTTTGGTTTTACCAAATTACAGGACATCAATTTTGGCTCTATGCCTGGGGACTTGTTACAATCTTTACCGTATTTATGAATATGTTTTACTCCAAACTTATTGTCCCATTATTCAATAAGCAAACGCCTTTGGAGGATGGCGATTTGCGGACTAAGATTTCAGCCTACGCCAACTCTGTAGGTTTTAATCTCGATAAAATTTTTATCATCGATGGCTCTAAACGCAGCACCAAGGCCAATGCTTATTTTTCGGGATTTGGCAGTGAAAAACGTGTCACTCTTTACGATACTTTAGTTAACGATTTAGACGACGAAGAAATCGTGGTGGTTTTAGCTCACGAAGTGGGCCACTACAAAAAGAAACATATCATTTTCAACTTAACAACCTCTATCCTACTCACAGGATTAACACTCTTTATCCTTTCCGTATTTGTTTCAAATCCACTATTATCTCATGCTATTGGTGTAGAAACACCAAGTTTTCATGTTGGCCTTATCGCTTTTGGATTGTTATACGCTCCTATTTCAGAACTTACCGGACTAATTATGAATTACACATCAAGAGTTTTTGAATACCAAGCAGATGATTATGCTAAAAACACTTATAAAGCAGCTCCATTAATTAGCGCCTTAAAGAAATTGTCTAAAAATAGTCTTAGTAATTTAACCCCGCATAAAGCCTATGTATTTATGCATTATTCACATCCTACACTCTTAGAACGTGTTAATAATTTAAGGTCGTAAATTCACAAAACTATAACAGCATTCCGTAACATTTTTTCCTAATTTTGAATAACCAAAAAGAATTACAACTATGACCGATTTAAAAAATAGAAAAGCATTAATTACAGGAGGCGGAAGAGGTCTTGGAAAAGCAACCGCAATTGCCTTTGCCAAAGAAGGTATTGATATCGCTATTACCGGTAGAAATGAAGCCGTTTTAAAAACTACTGTTGAAGAACTTAAAGCATTTGGTGTAAATGCCACTTATGCTGTATTTGATGTAAGCAACTACGAGGAAGTTAAAACAAGTATTAAAACTGTTGTGGAAACTTTAGGAACCATTGATATCTTAGTTAACAATGCTGGGATTGCAGCCTTTGGAACCTTAAACGATATGGAAGTTGAACAATGGAACCAAATTATACAAACCAATGTTATGGGGATGTATTATGTAACCAAAGAAGTTTTACCACATTTAATTGCTAAAAATGAAGGTGATATCATTAACGTTTCTTCTACGGCAGGATTAAACGGTAATGCAACCACTTCTGCTTACTCTGCGTCTAAGTTTGCCGTTATTGGGATGTCTCAATCCTTAATGAAGGAAGTTAGAAAAAACAATATCAGAGTTTGTACTTTAACGCCTAGTACTATCGCTTCAGATATGTCTATAGAATTAGGTATTGCAAATAAAGATTCTGAAGATCGTGTATTACAGCCTGAAGATTTTGCTGAATTAATTGTATCAGGATTAAAATTACCACGTCGTGCTATGATGGCCAATGCCTCTTTATGGTCTACGAACCCGTAAAACTATTTTTACATAACAACTTCACAAAACCTGCATCTATTGCGGGTTTTGTTGTTTTACTAGGTGTTATACTCCTCATAACTCCTCTAAAAAAGGAATCGTCTTTAGGATTTCATTTATAAATCCGAATTCGCCATTAAAACAGGTCTTCCTTGAAAACATAAACGATCATTACTTCTCATTTTCATATTAAATTCCATTCAATTTATAAAAAGGATGCCTTCACCAAAACCTTTAGCATAGATAACCCGCACCTTACAAAGTTTGACATTTAGAGCCCTTGGACTAAAGTTCGTCATAAAGCTAACGAGAGGCTCAACAAGCTTTTAACCCCACTGATATTAGCCGACTAATCGTTTAAGTTTATGTTAAAAAAAAATTTCCTGCTTTATTTTTAGACATCTTTTGTAATTTTGTCGAAAAACAAACAAATAACAAAAAAATGTCGAATCCTAGCAAAGACGAATTTGTAAAAAACCAAATCATTGAAGCGGCTAAAACTGTCTTTAAGACCTACGGTTATAATAAAGCGAATATGGGACTTATAGCAGAAGCTAGCGGAAAAGGAAGAAGCACCCTTTATTATTATTACAAAAACAAAGAGGATGTTTTTAAAGCTTTTATGTTCGACTTTCACAAACCACTTATCACTAATTGCGAATTAAAGCTCTCAGACAAAAACACCATAGATAAAAATCTGTCTATTTACGCCAAGGAGAATATAATTCATTTAGAAAACGCCTTAGAAACCTACAAAATCATTCTTAATGATTTAAAACAAGGTGAAGATTTTATTTCTTCCATAGCGGTTAAACTACGTGAGCAAGACATAGACATAATAAAAGACTGTCTAACATGGGCTATTCAAAACAAAGAAATAGAAACCCTCGATAAGGAACATATCAATTTTTTAGCCACTGTTATTGTCAATACTATTGATAACACGAAAAAAGAATTTTTCATCTATGAAACCTTTAAAGGCGACATACTTACTAAAATAAACTGGATTAATAATCTTCTCATCAAATCCTTAAAAACCAAATAAATAAAAATGATGAATAAACATTTTTTATACAGCATTCTCTTAGGGCTGATTATAGTTTCTTGTGGAGAAAAGAAAACAGAAAAATTAATTAACCCTATTGCCGTAAAGGTTTTAAATATCACCCAAAATAATGGTGTTGATGGTCAGTCAGAAAAATTCCCAGGGATTATTAAACCTATTAAAACTACAACTATTAGTTTTCAAGTGGCCGGAGATATTACAGAATTACCGGTTAGTTTGGGCGATTATGTAAAAAAAGGACAGCTTATCGCAGCTATAGATCCTTCTCTATACCAAGCACAGTTTAACGCTAACAAAGCACAGGCCAATCTTGCTAAAGAAAATTTTGAAAGAATAAATAATGTGTTTCAAAAAGGGAGTATTGCCGAAATAAGAATGATTGAAGCAAAATCGAATTACGAACAAGCCCAATCGGCCTTAAATGCGGCGAGCAAAAATTTAAACCACACCAATTTAACAGCACCTTTTAGCGGGTACATTAGCCATAAATTTATGGAATCTGGCCATGTGGCTTCTCCAGGAATGCCGGTTGTAGAATTGATAGATTTAAGTAAAGTACAAGCCATCATTTCATTATCTGACCAAGAAGTCAATCACTATAAAACAGGTAGCGAAGCTAGTATTTACGTGCCCACTTTAGACCAAACATTTTCTGGAAGCTTAACCGAAATCGCCGTACAATCTGAAAGTCGAACTCCTGTTTATACCGCTAAAATAACTGTTAATAATCCTGACTTCCTTTTAAAACCAGGAATGACCTGTACTAATGTTATAGAAAATACAGCAAACAAAGCCACAACACAGAATTTTAAACTTCCTGTTGATGTGGTGTCTTTAAGCAACGAAGGGCAAAACTTTGTATATGTTGTAAATACTGAAAACAATACAGCACAACGCAAAATCGTAGAAATTGGTAAACTTTATAACGATGGTATTGAAATAAAAAACGGCCTTACTAAGGGCGATAAAGTCATTATTTCTGGTTATCACAAATTAACCAACAATACACCCATTAAAATTTTAATGCAATAAAACATGAAACAGAAAGGTTCACTTATTGAATGGGGAATGAAAAACACCGCCTTCCCTGTAGCGCTCGCTGTGGTGTTTTTTTGTATTGGTATTTTAGGCCTCGTTAACATGTCTAGAAACGAGTTTCCAGATTTCACCATACGCACTGGTCTTGTAGTAGGTGTTTATCCTGGTGCAAGTGCTGAAGAAGTTGAAGCGCAACTTACCTCAAAATTAGAAGAATATTTATTTAGCTTTAATGAAATAGACAAAGCAAAAACGTACTCGTATTCGCAAGAAGGGATGAGCTATGTTTATGTTGAAATTGCAAGTCGAATTGATAAAGATGAAACGCAACAATTTTGGAACAGATTAAAAAACGATTTATTTGTTTTTCAACAAACCTCCTTACCCCCCGAAGTTAGAGGTGTTATAGTCAACAGCGATTTTGGAAATACTGCGGCCATGATTCTATCGGTAGAATCTAAAGACAGACCGTATAAAGATCTACAACTGCATGCCGAAGAAATTATAGACGTTTTACGAGGCATAGAAGAAATGGCTAAAATCAGCTATTCAGGGAGTATCAAAGAACAAATTGCAGTATATGTAGACCAAAATAAACTCGCTGAATATGCCATAAGTCCGGGGATATTAATGCAAAGTTTAAATGCTCAAGGCGCTATTAATGCTGCTGGAGATTTAGAATCGGAATCCATAGATTACCCTATTCATATTAATCCTTCATTTAATAATATCGCAGATATTTCGCAACACATTATTACTTCAGATCACAACGGAAATGTGGTTAGAGTAAGCGATATTGCCGAAGTAAAACGCGAATACAACGATCCGGATTCTTATATTCAAAGTAATGGCACAAGAAGTATTATTATTACTTTAGAAATGGCCAAAGGCAACAATATTGTACAATTTGGTGATGAAATTGAAGAGCATTTAGCCCAATTAAAAGAAGACTTACCGCAAGACATTAATATTAATGTTATTGCCGACCAACCCGAAGCTGTAAACCATTCTATAGCGCATTTTATGAAAGAGTTTGGTTACGCTCTTATGGGCGTTATATTAGTATGTATGTTGCTACTCCCCTTTCGTGTAGCTTCATTAGCCGCCGCAACCATACCCATTACTATTGCCTCAACATTGGCCGTCATGTATTTGTTAAATATGGAGCTCAACACGGTTACGTTAGCTGCTCTAATTGTGGTTTTAGGTATTGTGGTAGACGACCCCATTGTGGTTATTGATAATTATATTGAAAAATTAGACGAAGGAAAATCACGTTGGAACGCCGCCTTAGAAAGTGCTACCGAATTATTTCCATCTGTATTCACCGCTACCTTAGCGATTTCGGCAACCTTTTTCCCACTTATGTTTTTTATGAGCGGAACGGCAAAAGACTTTTTAAGCACATTTCCTTGGACCATATCTATAGCGTTATTCCTCTCGCTAACAATTTCAGTTTTATTGGTACCGCATTTAAATACCGTTTTTATAAAAAAAGGACTTCAATCTGGTAAAAAAGAAGGGGAAGAACATAAAAAATCGATGCTAGATCGTATTCAAAACTTCTTTAACAACAGCGTAAACAGCGCTATGAAACATTACCGTATTACAGTTATAGCCGGTGTGATTTCTATTGTTTTAGGTTTGTTTCTATTTTCAAATGTTAGTCAGGAGTTATTCCCAATAGTAGAAAGAAATCAATTTGCAGTTGAAGTCAACCTCAATAAATCCAGTAATCTAGAGGAAACCGCTGAGGTTGTAAATGAATTTGAAAAGATCTTAGCAAATGACGAACGCGTGGTCAACTACACCAGTTTTATAGGGGAAAGTTCACCGCGATTCCATATGGTTTATGCCCCTAATTTACCAGCAAAAAACTATGCGCAAATTCTTGTAACAACAACGTCTAATGACGCAACTGAAGAGGTTTTAAGGGAGTACGACCAAAAATACGCCAACCTATTTCCGAATGCGTATTTACGAATGAAGCAATTAAACATGGTAGGGAAACCTGCACCTATAGAAATTAAATTATATGGTGATGATATTGCTGAAATTAAAGCCTATGGCGATTCTATTATAAACTTAGCCCGACAAACTCCACAAACCATTTGGTCTAGAACAGATTTTGGCGAGGTTTATAACAAAGTTGGTATTAAATTAAAAGAACAACAACTGGCCCAAGCGGGTTTAACTAAGCAAGATGTTGCCAACACCATTGCAATGCATACTGAAGGCTTATTGGCCACACAAATTTATGATGCCAATTATGCCATAAACGTAAAAGTAAAGTCTAATACGGATAAAGCCGAAACCATATCGGCACTCAACCAACTTTCCATAATTGTACCGTCTACAGGCAAAAACATTCCTTTAAATCAAGTGGCAGAAATTAAAGCCAATTGGGGCCAAGAGCGTATTGTTAGGCAAAACGGTATGCGTTGTTTAACCGTAAGAGTCGATATTGAAAAAGGAGCAGTTGCCAATGTGGTTTTGGAAAAAATTAAACCAAAATTAGAAGAGCTCCATATACCCGAACACATTAAGGTAGATTATGGCGGTGAATTTGAAATGGCTCAGGAAAACCTTTTACCTATGGGGATTTCCTTATTAGTTAGTGTTGTTTTAATTGTGTTGATTCTTATTTGGCATTTTAAATCGTTTAAACATGCACTTTTAAGTTTTATAACCATGCCCTTAAGTATTTTAGGCGCTGCACTTGGGTTACTTTTAATGCAATATCCGTTTGGTTTCACGTCATTCTTGGGAATTCTAGCCTTATGTGGAATTGTGGTACGAAACGGGATCATTTTAATTGACTATGCCGATGAGCTTCATCTGCATCACGGTAAAACATTTAAAGAAGCCGCTATTTTATCTGCAGAACGCAGAATGCGACCTATCTTTTTAACTTCTGCAGCTGCAGCGGTTGGGGTAACCCCAATGATTATTAGTCGTTCCAGCCTTTGGGGACCACTAGGGACAGTCATCGCCTTTGGATTACTCGTTTCAATGGTGCTCACACTATACGTTTTACCAATTTTATACTGGTTATTTTTTAGAGCAGATGAAGATAAAACAGAACAAGATCAAAATATTTAAAATCATGATGAACACTTATAAATCAGCATATTTTACAGCCAGCTTTTTTATTCTTTTCCTGTTAGGCATCACAAGCGCAAATGCACAAGAGAAAACATTACAACTCGAGGATTTAAAAAAGAAAGCGCTTCAATATAGTAGAAGCATAAAAAACGATTCCCTTTTAATAAAAAGAGCCGAATTTGTAAAGCAAGAAGCGTTTCATAATTATTTTCCTGAGGTATCAGCAAGTGCCTTTGCCGTTCAGGCATTTGATTATTTAGTTCCTGAAATCCCGGTCTACCTGCCAAATGGGATAGAAAACTTATATACCGTAAGTGCTGCAGCAACACAAGCGGTTTATGCGGGTGGT
Organism: Winogradskyella rapida; assembly: GCF_042675845.1. Classification (NCBI taxonomy): domain Bacteria; kingdom Pseudomonadati; phylum Bacteroidota; class Flavobacteriia; order Flavobacteriales; family Flavobacteriaceae; genus Winogradskyella; species Winogradskyella rapida. The sequence goes on from NZ_JBHTKM010000063.1 coordinate 211,186, forward strand.
AAAATAAGAATTGGCAATAAACTTGCTCAATTACAACTTGAAACCAGAAAAATAGGGCATGAAACGGCAGTGGATTCGGTAATGTTAAATACAGAATTAAAATTTTGGCAATTAATACAATTACAAGAGCAACAAAACGTATTAGCCGCCGGAAAAACTTATGTCAACGAGCTTTTAAAACAGCAACAAGACTTATTAGACGCCGGACTCATTTCAAAAAGTCAAATGCTACAGGTTAAGGTTGAAAAAAGTAATATTTTGACTAATGAATTAGAACTCTCTAACCTAAGAAAAATTGCCCTTTTAGATTTAGCCCTTTATGTAGGTATGCCCTTCGATACCACAATGGTCGCTACAAGTACAGTGACCAAAGACAATTTTTCAGCTTCCATTTTAAATGCTAATTTAAATATCGATTTGGCCAACAACAATCTTTATCAGTTATCACAAAAGCAAGTGAACGCAGCACAATTACAGGTTAAAAACGAAAAATCTAATTTGCTTCCAAAAGTTGCGGTGGGAATTAATGTCGCCAAAGCAGGGACCTTTAATGACGCTTTTAATATGGATATTCAACCCATTGCTTTTGGTACGCTAACCTTACCTATTTCTGCATTTTGGGGCAAAGAAAAAAAGCGAATTCAACAAAGAGAAATAGACTTAAAAATAGCAGAAAATAAGTTATTGGATGTTGAAGATCAACTAACAAAATACATCACTAAAAATTGGTACGATTTACAAACAACCAATAAACGCATACAATTTGCTAAGGATAAACTCAATTTTGCTACCGAAAATTTAGAAGCCCAACGTGACAATTACAACAACGGCTTAAATAATTTATCAGATTTATTAGACGCCAGACGAACTAAAGAAGAAGCTGACGCTGGTTTAGTAAATGCCATTGCCAACTATAAACAAAAAGAAGCCACCTATTTATACAGTATTAATCAAATAGATATTCCGGCTTTAGATAAATAGCACCGTTAAAACCAAGACAAAGGCTATAACACCGTATGACTTTCACGGTTTTATAGCCTTTTTTATTTTTTAAAATCTTCATAAAAAACTGTGATAGTTCTAATCTATCCGTAAGACCTATATAAATGCTAAAACGGCACATCAACATATTAGACAATAAGATCATTATGAATAAATTAGGTTCTATATTAAATAATGAATTTATAAAATCTAAATTCTGAAAACCGTCACCTTTTATAAAACTTCGCTAATTCTCTAAAAAAACACATTGTTTATATCATAGACTTTGTTTATTTTAGTTCTTATGACAGATGAAGCTATAGAAAAAGAGAATAAAGCCATCGCGAAAGCGTACAAAGACTTACTTAAAGTCAGTTATCAGACCTTAACCGATGACGACAAAAAGTTAATACGCCACGCCTTTGATGTGGCCGTCGATGCCCATAAAGACCAACGTCGTAAATCTGGGGAAGCTTATATTTTCCACCCTATTGCCGTAGCACGTATTGTGGCTAAGGAAATTGGGATGGATGCCACTTCTATTGCCGCTGCTTTGCTTCATGATGTTGTAGAAGACAACCCTGAATACACCATTGATGATATGGAGCAACTCTTTGGAGAAACAGTTGCTAGAATTGTTGATGGACTTACTAAAATATCATCGCTAAAAAAAGACATGGACGTGTCACTACAAGCGGAGAATTTTAGAAAAATGCTCTTAACGCTGAATGATGATGTTAGGGTTATTATTATAAAAATCGCAGACCGTTTGCACAATATGCAGACCATGGATTCTATGCGATCTGATAAACAAGTTAAAATTGCTTCTGAAACCCTTTATATCTACGCCCCATTGGCGCATAGAATTGGGCTTTACAATATTAAAACAGAACTCGAAGATTTAGGTTTAAAATATACCGAACCTGAAGTTTATAACGACATCCTCGGAAAAATTGAAGATAGTAAGGAAGATCAAGATGCCTATATCAAAGCCTTTTCTAAGGTTATTGAAGACTCCTTAAATACAGAAGGGCTTAACTATGAAATTAAGGGACGCCCAAAGTCAATTTTCAGTATTAGACGTAAAATGCTTAAACAAGGTGTTTCTTTTGATGAAGTCTATGATAAATTTGCCGTTCGAATTATTTATAAATCGGATCTGGCCAATGAAAAATTCTTGGCATGGAAAATCTATTCCATCGTTACCGACCACTTTACCCCCAACCCTATTCGATTACGAGATTGGATTTCCTCTCCTAAATCTACAGGATACGAAGCCTTACACATTACTGTTGTAGGTCCTAAAAGCCGTTGGGTAGAAGTACAAATCCGTAGCGAGCGGATGAATGAAATTGCAGAAAAAGGTTATGCCGCTCACTATAAATATAAAAATGCTGATGCTAAGGAAGACAACTTAGACATTTGGATTAATAGATTGCAAGAGGCTTTAGAGAACAATGAAGGCGATGCTGTAGACTTTGTAGAACAATTTAAGCTCAACCTTTATTCTAAGGAGATATTTGTATTCTCCCCTAAGGGCGATTTAAAATCCTTACCTAAAGGTGCAACACCACTCGATTTTGCTTTTGGTATTCACACCGAAGTCGGACTAAGAACACGTGGCGCTAAGGTTAATGGTAAATTAGTGCCCTTAAGTCATGAATTGCAAAGTGGCGACCGGGTAGAAATAATGACCTCTGATAATGCTAAACCTAATGTTAACTGGTTAGATTACGCCACAACGGCCCGTGCAAGAACCAAAATTAAATCGGCATTAAAAGAAGATACCAAACTCATTGCAGAAGAAGGAAAAGAAATTTTAAGACGAAAATTAAAACAACTTAAAATTAACCTTAACGAAAACTCGGTTAATGAATTGGTAAGCTACTTTAAACTCAACACCTCTTTAGATTTATTTTACCGTGTAGGAATTGGTACCATAGACAACCCTAAACTAAAGGCTTTTGCTGCCTCTAGAAGCAGTTCTTTTGTTAGTTATTTTAAAAATAAAATATACAAACCTAACGTCCCTAAGGATATTCATAAGGAGGAAATTACCTCTAAATACGACATGCTTGTATTTGGTAAAGAGGAAGAGAAATTGAATTACACCTTAGCCAATTGTTGTAATCCTATTCCTGGAGATAAAGTTTTTGGGTTCCTTACCATTAATGATGGTTTAAAGGTTCATAAAACCAATTGTCCTAATGCCCTAAGTTTACAATCTAATTACGCCTACAGAATTATGCAGGCCAAATGGATTGATTCTTCTCAGCAAGTGTACACCTCACAAATCATTTTATCGGGTATTGATAACATGGGACTGGTGAATGAAATTACAAGGCTTATTTCAGAAAATATGCATGTTAATATGAAGAGTATAAGCTTTTCTAGTGATGACGGAATCTTTACAGGAAAGATCACGGTACAGGTTAAAAATCAGACCATGCTCAAAAAATTAATTCATAATCTTAAAAAAATAAACGGAATTGACAAAGTCACCCGCGTTTAAATTATTATCAACTTTTAATTAAAACTTGTTCATTTCTTTCATTTTTATCCTAGAATTTATAATTCATTTCCTATAAAATTTGTGTAAATTTGCCCCTTAATTATGAATGCAACCACAGAAGAAAGTAACCAGGAAATTGTAAAACGTGTATTTACACAATTCCTTGAAGATAAAGGTCATAGAAAAACACCTGAGCGTTATGCTATACTTCAGGAAATTTACGATAACAAAGAACATTTTGATATTGAATCTTTATATATCAAAATGAAGAACAAAAACTATCGTGTTAGTAGAGCAACCCTCTACAATACTATAGAATTACTTTTAGAGTGTGCCTTAGTCAGAAAACACCAATTCGGAAAAAGTCAGGCACATTATGAAAAATCGTATTTTGATAAAAATCACGATCACGTAATTCTTACCGATACTGGCGAAGTCATAGAATTCTGTGACCCTCGCATTCAATCCATTAAGAAAACCATCGAAGAGGTTTTTGATATTCAGATAACAAATCATTCATTATATTTTTACGGAAATCGTAAAAAAGAAGACTAACTCAATTTAAAATGGCAGTAGATTTACTACTTGGATTACAGTGGGGAGATGAAGGCAAAGGAAAGATTGTCGATGTATTTACCTCTAATTACGACATAATTGCACGCTTTCAAGGTGGGCCAAACGCAGGACACACTTTAGTGTTTAATGGCAAAAAACATGTTTTACATACTATTCCATCTGGTATTTTTCATGAAGATAAAGTCAACCTCGTTGGTAATGGTGTTGTTATAGACCCCGTAATTTTCAAGAAAGAACTTGATAAACTTAACGAGCAAAACGTAGATTATAAAAAATCACTTTGTATTTCTCGTAAAGCGCATATCATTTTACCAACTCACCGTTTATTAGATGCGGCAAGTGAAGCCTCTAAAGGAAAAGCTAAAATTGGATCAACATTGAAAGGTATTGGCCCAACATACATGGATAAAACCGGAAGAAACGGAATTCGTGTTGGTGATATTGAATTAGCAGATTGGAAAGACAAATATAGAGCCCTAGCAGATAAGCACGAGGCAATGATTGCGTTTTACAATGCCGATATAGAATACGATCTTAAAGAATTAGAAGCTGATTTCTTTGAAGCTATAGAGACTTTAAAATCTTTAACTTTTATTGATTCCGAAGAATACATCCACCAAGCACAACAATCTAATAAAACGATTTTAGCTGAAGGTGCTCAAGGATCTTTATTAGATATTGACTTCGGAACCTATCCGTTTGTAACCTCTTCTAATACTACAGCCGCAGGTGCTTGTACAGGTTTAGGTGTGGCTCCAAATCAAATTGGTGAAGTTTTTGGAATCTTCAAAGCGTATACAACACGTGTAGGATCAGGACCTTTCCCAACAGAATTATTTGATGAAGTTGGAGAAACAATGGGCCGTGTTGGTGCAGAATTTGGTGCAACTACCGGACGTTCTAGACGTTGTGGATGGTTAGACCTTGTAGCATTACGTTACGCTTGTCAGATTAATGGCGTTACCCAACTTATTATGATGAAAGGTGATGTACTTTCTGGTTTTGAAACTTTAAAAGTATGTACCGCATACAATTATAAAGGTGAAACCATCACGCATTTACCATATAATATAGAAGCAGAAAATGTATCTCCTGTCTATACTGAATTAAAAGGATGGGAAGCTGATTTAACAGGAATGACTGAAGCTTCAGAATTACCTGAAAACTTAAATAAGTATATTGAATTTCTAGAAGAAGAACTTCAACTTCCTATTACAATTGTTTCTGTAGGACCAGACCGTAAGCAAACTATTATACGCAAAACGGTTTAATACAGTCACTTTTTAAGTATTGGTTTTTTTGTAAAATAGCCACTAAGCGCTACAACGTTTAGTAGAAACTATTTTATAGGAAAACCAATATTTTTATCTAGCTAACAAGCTGCTAGACACTCACCTCTGTTTATAAAAAAACGTTAACACGTATAGAAGCCATTCTAATAAGTGTTATTTTGTCGAAAAAAAAATAGGCCTTTGAAACGTTTTAAAAATTTATTAGTTCTCATTTGTTTTGCCATTACCTTCTTGGGATTTGCTCAAGAAAAAAATCATATCACCATTAAATATGCCGGTCAATTATTTACCGACCCTGATATAGAAGCTGGTGCTAAGGTGTTTTTAAGAGACAAATCAAAACAGGTACACTTTATCCACGAAGGCATTAATATGTGGTGTGATAAAGCCATATACTATGAAGATCAAGATTTTATCGAAGCCTATAGTAATGTGGTAATGAAACAAGGCGACACCATAAATATGGTGGCCAAATATGTGGAGTATAGCGGCATATCACAACTGGCCTTTGCTAGTGGTGACGTGATATTAACCGAACCTCAGTCTACCTTAAAAACAGATACGCTTCATTTTGATAGAATAAAACAACAAGCCTATTACAATACCGGAGGTACGGTAGTCAGAGATACTTCAGGAACCATTACCAGTCAAATTGGGCGTTATTATATGAACGCCAGCAAGTATCAATTTGTAAAAGATGTGGTTCTTGTAAACCCGGAATACACTTTAAATACAGAGCGTCTAGATTTCTTTACCGAAAATGGACATGCTTACCTCTTTGGCCCTTCAACCATTGAAGGCGAAACAAGCACCGTGTACTGCGAACGTGGGTTTTACGACACCAATAATGATGTCGGGCATTTTCAACGTCGTGCTAAAATAGACTATGACCAAAGAACTGTAGAAGGCGATAGCCTCTATTTTGATCGGAATAAAAATTTTGCCTCCGCAAGTAATAATATTACCGTTACAGACACCATTAATAACAGTATTGTAAAAGGGCATTATGCCGAAGTTTGGCGTGCTCAAGATTCCATGTATATCACAAAACGTGCTTTGGCTATTACGGTACAAGAAAAGGATTCCATCTATATGCATGCGGATACCTTAATGGTCACCGGGAAGCCGGAACACCGCATTACACGCGCTTATAATAATGCTCGAATCTATAAGAGTGATTTAGCCGGAAAATCCGATTCTATTCATGTTGATCATAAATTAGGATTAACCCAAATGATTAACCTCAGTCGTTTTAACTCTGATGATACTTTTGCCATGCAACGTAAACCTGTGCTTTGGAACATTGGAAACCAAATGACAGGAGACACTATTCATCTTATTTCCAATCCTAAAACCGAGCAATTAGACTCTCTTAAGGTTTTTGAAAACGCCTTTTTAATTAATAAAGACACCATTAGCCCTGATGCTTTTAACCAAATAAAAGGGCAACGCTTAATTGGCTTATTTAAAAATAACGAGCTCTATAATGTAGATGTTATTAAAAATGCGGAAACTATTCGGTATTTAAGAAATGACGATACCGAATTAATAGGTATTCAAAAATCAAAATCAGGAAGTATCAATGTTAAGATCATGGATCAAGCCATAGAAGAGGTCCGATTTTTAAATCAGATTGATGGTAATATTTTTCCAGATTCTGAATTTCCTAAAAGTGGAAGAAAATTTAGAGGTTTCGATTGGCGTGGTGAAGAACAACCGCTATCGGTTGAAGATCTATTTAAAGACGATCCTCCTTTAGAACTTCCTATTATTAAAGGACTTGAAGACTATGTGCCACCTGAAGAATTTATAGATGATGCGGTGACTGAACGGGTTGAAGAGGCTGGGAAAGAAACCCCACAAAAAGCCAATAAAGCCGCACGAAATTTACCAAAGTCAACAAACGTAACCCCTTTAAAATCGCCGTCTAAAACTCCAACACCACTAAAAAGTACAACAACAAAAGCGGAGAAGTAATTGAAAGAAGCATTTTTTAAATATCAAGCACAAACCACACCCCATCCTCTAGCGATGGAGATTAGCCATGCCCAAGGGTCATATATCTATGACACCAACAACAAGGCTTATCTCGATTTTGTTGCGGGTGTATCGGCCTGCAGTTTAGGACATTCGCACCCTAAAGTAGTTGCCGCCATAAAAAATCAAGTGGACCAATATTTACATGTTATGGTGTATGGGGAATACATCCAAACGCCTGCTGTAGCTTTATCGCAATATCTAGCAGCGCACTTACCTGCTCCGCTAGAGGTTACGTATTTGGTTAATTCTGGAACGGAAGCTATAGAAGGAAGCATTAAGTTAGCACGCCGATTTACCGGACGTTCAGAAATTATTTCGGCTCACCAAGCCTATCATGGGAATACCATGGGGTCGCTTAGTCTTATGGATTATGAAGAACGCAAAACACCCTTTTTGCCCTTAATTCCAGATATTAAACATATTCATTATAACCTTGAGGACGATTTAAACAAAATAACTACAGCAACAGCCGCAGTTATTTTAGAAACTATACAAGGTGGTGCAGGTTTTATAGAACCCACGGACAATTATCTCGCTAAAGTTCAACAGCGCTGTAATGCTGTTGGCGCCCTTTTAATTCTCGATGAAATTCAACCCGGAATTGGACGAACAGGTAAACTCTTCGGTTTTGAACATTACAATTGCCAACCCGATATTGTGGTTACCGGTAAAGGTTTAGGCGGAGGCTTACCCATAGGTGCTTTTACCGCTTCTAAAACCATGATGGACAGCTTAAGCGACAATCCAAAATTAGGTCATATTACCACCTTTGGAGGCAACCCCGTAATTGCCGCTGCCGCATTAGCGACCTTAAAAGAAATTACCGAATCTAATTTAATGGCAGAAGCCTTAGAAAAAGAAAAACTTATAAGACAACACCTTCAACATAAACATATTAAAGAGATCCGAGGACGTGGATTAATGTTGGCTGCAATCACCGAAAATGCAGACATTACCAACACGGTTATTCTTCAAGCGCAAGAGCAAGGATTAATCCTATTTTGGTTACTTTTTGAACCAAGAGCCATAAGAATTACCCCTCCATTAACCATTTCTAATGCCGAAATCATTAAAGGATGCCTTTTAATAACCTCAATTTTAGATCAAATTTAAAGCTTAAAAACAGGCCTTAACCCACTAATTACAAAGCCTTAAAGCACAATACACGCCACACTATTAGAATGTTAATTAATTTGTTAAGAACATTCATCACAAAATGAAGCCGGCGTAAACTATAGCTGTATTTTTATTTCAGTGATTTATTAAACCATATATGCAATATAGTCAAGAAGACGAAAATTTCCCTCTTACTCGATTTGAATCGATGTTAAAGACAAATAATATTTTGTTCTTTGACTCTAACGAGTTCGAGAATATCATACACCATTACTTAGAAAATGGTAAGATTTCACTAGCTAAACGCGCCATTAAATTAGGTTTAGAGCAGCATCCTAGCTCGGTAAACCTAAAATTATTTCAAGTAGAACTTTTCATTTTAGAAAATAAATTTGACGAGGCTGATGAACTTTTAGATCACCTTCATAATTTAGAACCTACAAACGAAGAAATCTTTATACAAAAGGCTAATGTGCTCTCTAAACAAGATCAACATCAAAAAGCCATTAACACCTTGCTTATTGCCATAGATCTGTCTAAAACACCTGAGGACGATGCCGATTTGTACGCCCTCGTTGGGATGGAATATCTGTTTTTAGACCAGTTTGAAAATGCCATAATCTTTTTTAAAAAATGTTTAGAAAACGATTCTACAGACTATTCTGCCTTACATAATATTGTGTATTGCTATGATTTTTTAGATCAGCATGTAGAAGCCATAGAATACCTTAACGAATATCTTAATACCAACCCGTATTGCGAAGTAGCTTGGCATCAACTTGGCCGACAGTATTACACCATAAAAGACTATGTAAAGGCTGGGGCTGCATTTGATTTTGCTATTATTTCTGATGATACTTTTGTTGGCGCCTATATTGAAAAAGGAAAGGTTTTAGAGAAACTTAAGGAGTACGAAGAGGCCATTGAAAATTACCGAATAACACTTGCTTTAGAAGACCCAACGTCTTTTGCATTACTTCGTATAGGCGAATGTTACGCTAAATTAAATCAAGATGATTTAGCCATCCAATTTTTCAAACAAACCATTAATGAAGATCCTTTATTAGACAAAGGTTGGATTGCGATTTCTAAATTCTATATGAAAAGGCTTAACTACCAAAAAGCCTTACATTACATTGATAAAGCCATTGTTATAGATGGTAATAATGTAGCCTTTTGGAAATTATACGCTACAGTAAACAAACGTTTAAATCATCTTGAAGAAGCTGAACGCGGCTACAAAAGAGCTTTAGATTTAGGCAATTTTGAGTTGGATACTTGGCTTAATAGAGCCGATGTTCTCACCACTTTAGGCGACTATAAAGCGGCGATATTAAATCTTCTTCAGGGTTCAGAGTTTTATCCAGAAAATGCTGAAGTCGAATACCGATTGGCGGGATTATATTTTACGGTACATCAATTTGAAGAAGGGCGTTTTCATTTAAAAAACGCTACAGAACTCAATATTGATTATCATTTTATTATCTCAGAATTATTTCCAAAACTTATAGAGCGCCCAATGATACAATCTATAATTTCAGACGCTAAAAAGACTTCTAACTAAAAGAAAATAATCATACCTTAGCAGTTCATATTTAATAGTGGAATGCAGAGAAGATTTTTAGATTATTTAGTCATTACTTTTAAAGGTATTGCTATGGGAGCGGCAGATGTCGTTCCTGGCGTATCCGGAGGAACCATAGCGTTTATATCAGGTATTTATGAAGAACTCATAGAAAGTATTGACAAAGTAAATCTCGGACTCTTTAAAACTTGGAAACAAGAAGGCTTTAAAGCCGCATGGAATTCCTTTAATGGTCCGTTTTTAATGGCGCTTTTCTCAGGAATTGCCATTAGTATTTTATCCTTAGCCAAAATCATCAAATGGCTATTACACAACGAACCTGTTTTACTTTGGTCCTTCTTTTTTGGTCTTGTGCTTGCCAGTATTCTTTACATCGCAAAACAAATAAAAGGTTGGTCTGTAAAATTAGTGATTGCCATTATTATCACCTCTGTTTTATCGTATTACATCACTTTAGCAGAACCTTTTGCTTCACCAGATAGTCCTTTTTACCTTTTATTTTGTGGTTTTATTGCCATCATAGCCATGATATTACCGGGCGTTTCAGGAGCGTTTATTCTTCTTATTTTAGGTGCTTATCAAACGGCTATAGACACCATTAATAATCTAAGAGACGGACTTCTTACAGGAAATATGGAACTTTTTAAAGATGCCTTTATCAACTTTATCCTCTTAGCTGTTGGCGCTGTCGTTGGACTTAAAGTATTTTCAAAAGCATTAAATTGGATGTTTAAACATCATAAAAATCTTACCCTAGCCATCTTAACAGGGTTTATGATTGGGTCTTTAAATAAACTTTGGCCTTGGAAACAAGTCTTAAAAACACGTGTTAATTCGGAAGGCGAGATCGTAACACTATTAGATAAAAGTATTCTTCCTAACGCCTATGAAGGCGATAGTCAACTCTTAATGGCCACCCTATTTATTATCTTTGGTTTTGCCCTCATCCTTATTTTAGAAGGTTTAGGCAAACAAAAAAATAAGGTATAATGCAAAGTACCAGAACCCTTACAGATCGCGTTTTTTTGGTCATTAAAGGTTTGGCCATGGGTGCGGCAAATAAAGTCCCTGGTGTTTCTGGTGGCGTCGTTGCCTTTGTCGCTGGGTTTTACGAAGAGTTTATTTATTCCCTACAACGGGTTAATAAAAAGGCTTTTAAACTCCTTATTAACTTTAGATTTAAAAGCTTCTATCAATACATCAATGGTAAATTTTTAAGCTTACTGTTCTTAGGAATGATTGTAAGTTACTTCAGTGTTTCTAAATTATTAGATTACCTCATTGTCCATTATGAACTTTATGTGTGGAGTACTTTCTTCGGAATGATTTTAGGTTCCATTTATTACCTCAGTAAAGATTTTAAAAAATGGAACAAAACCACCATAACCGCCCTTATCCTTGGGGTCATTGCCGGGGTTAGCATCAGTTTTTTAGACCCCGCACGAGAGAACGATAACCTTTGGTTTGTTTTTTTCTGTGGCATTATCAGTGTCTCAGGGATGACCTTACCTGGCTTTTCAGGTTCATTTATACTTATTCTTTTGGGCAATTACGTCTTACTCTTGGTAGATTCCGTTAATGCCCTATACGATACCATCATAGAAATGGTTCAAGGTAATTTTGAGTTTATAAACAATCCGCTTCGTATTAAAATGTTACAAGTATTAAGTATTTTTACTTTAGGATCTGTTACGGGCTTAGTGACCTTTTCGCACATTCTTAACTACATTTTAAAACATTATAAGTTTATAACTTTAGCCACCATAATGGGCTTTATTATTGGATCTCTAGGTGTTGTTTGGCCATGGAAAGCCACCATTTACAAAACGGCAGCTGACGGCTCGGTACGTTTAGATTCCGCTGGAAGACAAATTATTAGTAATTACCGTCGTTATTTCCCGGAACTGAACAGTGAAACTTATATTGCAATTGCTTATATTGCTCTAGGAATCCTTATAGTTTTAGGATTAGAATGGTATGGAAAACACACAAGACAACATCACAGCGCATAAATTTGGACTTTTAGGTAGAGATATCTCCTACTCCTTTTCGAGAGGGTATTTTGCTGAAAAATTTAAGAACGAAAATTTACCGCACAGCTATGTCAATTTTGATTTACCCAATATTGACGCCTTTAAGGGCGTAATTGCCAATACTCCAAATATCAAAGGCATAAATGTTACAATACCTTATAAGGAAGAAGTGATGCCTTTATTAGACGAGCTAAACGAAACTGCAAAAAAAATAGGCGCTGTTAATACCATTAAGATTACAAAAGAAAATAAACTTGTGGGATATAACACCGATTATTACGGCTTTAAAAATTCATTAGAACCACATTTAAAACCACATCACACCCAAGCGATTATCTTAGGGACTGGAGGAGCTTCTAAAGCCATCGCCTATGCTTTAGAACAATTAAATATCGCCTATAGTTATGTTTCTAGAACTCAAAAAGAAGGGGTTCGTTACACCTATAACGATCTTACGGAAGCCATACTTGATCAACATAAAATTATAATTAACTGTACGCCTATTGGCACATTTCCTAAGGTAGAGCAATGTCCTAAGCTACCTTATGACGGACTTACAGCAGAGCATATCTTATACGATTTAATTTACAATCCTATGCAAACCAAATTCTTAGACTTCGGAAAACAGAAAGGGGCCACCACAATTAATGGCTCTAAAATGCTAAGGTTACAAGCCGAGAAATCATGGGAAATCTGGAATATGGAATAATACATAACCTACACAGCATTTCCTTTGTAATTAGGCTGTGAGTTAGTATCTTTAACATCTTATTTTTAAATAAATTGACACATGTCTGAGAATGATAACCTGCAAGAAGCAGATGGAAAAAACGAAGTAGAATCAATTGAAACTGCTCCAACAACACCAACGGAAACTAAAACAGAAGCACAGGCTCCAGTAGAAAATACCGCTACGGTAACTGAGACTGAAACTTCGAATACCACGTCTGAAGCTGCGGCTCCTAAAGACGATTTAGTAGACGAAATAGAAGCTTCTAATGCAGAAGACGCCGAAGACGAATCTAATGCAGAGCGTCATGAGGTTGAAGAAAAAGACTACCACGCCATGTCTATGGACGAGTTGGTTGCTGAAACAAGTCGACTTCTAGAAAATCATAAAGTTCAGACGATATCCAAGCATATCAATGAAATTAAAGCTGAATTTAATGCAAAGTTTAGCGAACTTCTTGAAGAGAAAAAAGAAGAGTTCATTGAAGATGGTGGTAACGAAATAGACTTTTATTACACCAACGATACCAAAAAGAAATTTAGCGAACTTTATAAAACTTACAAGCAGAACATCAATGCTTATTATAAAGAACGCGAGCAAAATCTTCAGCATAACCTTGAAAACCGCTTGCAAATCATTGAGGACATCAAAGGTTTACTTAGTGTTGAAGAGAATATGGGAAGCACCTATAAGACCTTTAAAGATCTTCAAGAAAAATGGAGAAATGCAGGTCCAATACCAAGAGATAAATACAATAATGCTTGGAACAGCTACCACCACCATGTAGAGCGTTTTTACGATTTCTTACATCTCAACAATGATTTAAGAGACATGGACTTTAAGCATAACTATGATCAGAAATTAAAGATCATTGAGCGTGCTGAAGAATTAGCTGAAGACGATAATACCAACCGTTCATTTAGAGAATTACAGGCGTTACATAAGCTATGGAAAGAAGAATTGGGTCCTGTAGGCAAAGAACACCGTGAAGAAATTTGGGAACGCTTTAGTAAGGCGACCAAAGCTATTCATGACAAGCGCCAGGCTTACTTTGCAGATATGGATAAAGCTCATGAAAAAAACCTTGAGCGTAAAGAAGAAATCATTGCACAGATTGTTGCCATTTCAGAAAAGAAAAGTACCTCTCATAGTGCTTGGCAAAATAACATTAAGGAAATTGAAGCCTTACGAGATGCCTTCTTTAAAGCCGGAAAAGTACCTCTAAAGGTAAACGAAAGTACTTGGGCTAAATTTAAAAGTGCCGTTAGAACTTTTAACAGAGGAAAAAACAGCTTTTATAAAGCCTTAAAGAAAGATCAGTACGATAATCTTCAGAAGAAAAAAGATTTAATTGAAATTGCAGAAACGCATAAAGACAGTGACGATTTTGCAAAGGTGACGCCATTGATGAAGAAAATTCAGAATGAATGGAAAACCATTGGTCATGTGCCAAGACGTGATAGCGATAAAGTATGGAAACAGTTTAAAAAAGCATGTAACCATTACTTTGATAGAATGCACGCCGAACGTAAAGCTAAAGACCAACACCTATTTGAAGCTTTTGATAAAAAGGTAAAACTTTTAGAAGCGCTAAAAACCTTAGAACTTACTGAGGATCCTAAGGCTGATATAAAAACCTTACAAGACAAAATTGCCGAATGGAAAACCATTGGGTATGTGCCACAAAACAAACGTTATATTGATGGTAAATTCTATAAAGCCATTGATGATGCCTTTGATAAAGTGAAGATGGATAAATCTAAAGTTGAAATGATTAAGTTTGAAAGTAAACTTGAAAATTTAGCAGATCCTGAGGACACAAGATTATTAGATAACGAACAAAATTTTATCAGAAAAAGAATTGATGAAATTAAATCTGAAATCAATCAATTGGAAAACAACTTACAGTTTTTCTCTAATGTAAAATCAGATAATCCACTTGTAAAAGAAGTACATAAAAATATCGCTAAGCATAAAGCAGATTTAGAGACTTGGAAAACAAAATTAACCAAGGTTCGAGAAATGTATAGCTAAATAATTTATATAACCCTTCAACTATGGGCTTATGACCAATGTTTAATTGACTCATAAGCCTATTTTTTTTGTAATAACAGCATAAGTCCAATTTCAATCTAAGCCCTAATAGAAAAATTAGTCTTTTGCGACACCTATCAATATCAATCCACAATCACTTTAAACACTCTATTATTATGAGAAAACTTTTACCTTTTTTACTTTTATGCTTACCTACTATTCTTGTATCGCAAGTTGTATTAAATCAAGTTGATGACTTTGAAGATTATACAATGCGCAATTGGACCAAATCTAACACCATCCCAAATGAAAACATTTATGATGGTGGCCCTTTAGGCGATGACGATAATTTTTTACGTGTCACCTCTACCGGTTCTGGATCAGGACTTGAATTAATGACAAAAAATAATGCACAATGGAGAGGAAATTACTATCAAGGGAATCTCTCTAGCCGTGTAAAATATATTTCTATGGATGTTAGAAATTCAGGGAGCAATGTTATTTTTCTAAGGCTATCTTTCCAAACCGACTACGGACTAATTTACCAATGTAGCACCACCAATGCCATTGCTGTATTACCTAACGAAGGGTGGAAACGTATTTCCTTTTCTATACTCGATGAAAATATCACAGCGCTTTCAGACCCTTTTAATTATGCCGTTACTTTTGGTAGTGGAAGTCAAGGTGTAGAAGAAATGCGAATTTTACATAGTAGTGTTCCGTCTTGGGAATCTGAGCCTATAGAAGCCATCTTGGATATCGATAACATTATGGCTGAAAGTCAAACCTTAAGTACAGAAACTATTGCTGTAACACCGGAATTAAAAGTATTTCCTAATCCAAGCAGCAAAACCATTACCGTTATTAGTAATGAAAATGTTACGGAAGCTATTAGCTATAACATTATAGATACTTTAGGACGAATTGTAAAGGAAGGCCAGTCTAAATTAAATCAGGAGATCAATATTCAAGATCTTACAGCGGGTAATTATATTGTTGAAATTAAAAATGCGGATGGAGGAATCTTAAGAAAAAAAATAATTAAAAATTAAGTCCTAACATTTACATTTTTTTCCAATAGACTCTAGCCTAAACATATCAAAACCCATCTGTCTCCACAGATGGGTTTTGCCCTAACTAAACTAAATTAACCTTAATTATAACCGCTTAAAATAATAATTAAGATCTCCTACTAAGAGTATAAAAACGTATTAGGTTTTTATATAAAGTATTTACGTACAATATTTAGTTTTGGATGTTTCGTATTGAAAAAAAAATTATTTTTTTTATCCTTCCGATCTACAAAGGGGGTAGAACATAAAATACGAAGGAAAGACTCAACCATAAAACCCATAAAAAAAGGTTTAGGAAGTCCTATTTGATAAAAAAAATATAAGATTTTGGATTGTTATTTATAGACGCGAAAAGCCTAAAGCAAAAATTAGATCTAAACTTTAGAGCGATTTTGCCTCTTCCCAAAAGACGTCCATCTCTGATAGCGTCATATCTTTTAGCGATTTATTTAAAGATTTCGCTTTGCTTTCTAGATACTTAAAGCGTTTAATAAACTTTTTGTTGGTGCGCTCTAGGGCATTTTCAGGACTGATATTAAGAAAACGTGCGTAATTAATCATTGAAAACATGACGTCACCAAATTCGCTTTCAATAGCATCTTGGTCACCTTTTTCAACTTCAACGCGCAATTCTTCTAGCTCCTCCTCTACTTTCTCATAAACTTGTTCCGGAGTTTCCCAATCAAAACCAACACCTGCTACTTTTTCTTGTATACGGCTCGCTTTTACCATGGCTGGCAAACTTCTTGGTACGCCTTCTAAAACACTTGTTTTCCCCTCTTTTAACTTGAGTTGTTCCCAATTCCGCTTTACTTCAGCTTCATCTTTAACAACAACATCACCGTAGATATGAGGATGGCGATCTATAAGTTTATCGCAGATGCTATGACACACATCTGCGATATTAAAGGTTTTTGTTTCACTCGCAATTTTAGAGTAAAATACGATATGAAGTAACACATCACCCAATTCCTTTTTAACCTCTTCAAGATCTTGATCTAGAATGGCATCGCCTAACTCATAAACTTCTTCAATCGTTAAATGACGTAAGGTCTCCATAGTCTGTTTTTTATCCCAAGGACATTGCTCACGCAACTCGTCCATGATAATTAACAAACGCTCAAAGGCTTTTAATTGGGCTGTTTTATCAGACATCTTTATTCTTCTTCAGAAACGTCTTCAGTTTCTTTTACCGCTTCTAAATCTCCTAAAAGATCATTTTTTTGAAGTAAATTATACCACTGTATCACTTTTTTAATATCTGAAGGATACACACGGTCTTCATCATAATCAGGTAACACTTCAAAGAAAAACTCTTCTAAAGCATCTTTACCGTCTTTATGACTAATTTTTGTTGGTTCACCGTTTTCTTTCTCTTTAATTTTTCTAAGCACCTCTCTTAAAGGCACTTCTTCAGCTAAAGTATAAATAGCGATTTCACTAAGAATACTAATATTACTGTGTGCTCCCACAGTAATACGCTTGTTATCTACTAAAGATTCTACAACAGCACCAGTTCTTGTCTGTGCTACAATTTGGTATAAACCAGGTTTCCCTGATATGGATAAAATTTTGTCTAAACTCATATATATGTTATTAGCGTTTTTTGCTCATCGCAGGAAAACGCATTCTATAATCTATTTTTATCTTTCCTTTTGAAATGTTAGTCAGCTTTCCTTTAATCAATCGTTTTTTAAACGACGATAATTTATCTGTAAATAAAATTCCATCAATATGATCGTATTCATGCTGAATAACTCTAGCAATTAAGCCATCATATTCTTCCACATGGGTATCAAAATTTTCATCTTGATATTGAATTTTAATCTTTGGCTTTCTAAAAACGTCTTCTCTTACTTCTGGAATACTTAAACAACCTTCATTAAACGCCCATTCATCACCTTCTTCCTCTAAAATTTGAGCATTGATAAAGGTTTTCTTAAACGTCTTCATTTGTTCGCTTTCTGCTTCAGAAAGATCTTCATCATCTGCAAAAGGGCTTGTATCTACAAGAAATAAACGAATAGGCAAACCTATTTGAGGTGCCGCTAAACCAACACCGTACGCTCCATACATGGTTTCGTACATATTGTCTATAAGCTCATTTAATTTCGGATAATCTTTGTCAATTTCCTTAGCCTTCTTCTTTAAAACAGCATCGCCGTAGGCTACGATAGGTAAAATCATAATTCATTTATTTTCGGGTGCAAAAGTACCAAATTCTATGCTAATATTTCAAAATTCAAAACACTAAATTCTAAGGCCCTTCTTGTGTTCCTCTAAAGCTTAGCGCTATACCCTTTAATTTGTTCAGGTAGGGTTTCCTCCTATTCTTACAAACTAGAGAGGTAACTTTGAAGAATTAGTGTCGCACTAATTTCATCAACTAGAGCCTTGTTTTTGCGTTGCTTTTTCTTTAAACCACTATCTATCATGGTCTGAAAAGCCATTTTTGAGGTAAAACGTTCATCGACTCTAACGATAGGCATTTCCGGAGCAAGTTTCACCAATTCCTTTAAAAATTTCTGAATATACACTTCACTTTCAGAAGCTGTATTATCCATTTGCTTAGGAAGACCTACTACAATGGTTTCAACATTTTCTGACGCTAAATAAGTTTTAATATACGCTAAAAGCGCTTTAGTCTCTACTGTTGTAAGTCCAGATGCTATAATTTGCATTTCATCTGTAACGGCTAATCCCGTTCGTTTTGTACCGTAATCGATGGCTAAAATTCGTCCCATAAGACAAAGATAAGGCAAACACACAGCTTAACATTAATTTGATTTCAATAAAAAACGCTTTCTGGTGAGAAAGCGTTTTTAAACAATCAATATAACTAATTCGGTAATGTAGTAATCCCCTCAAAAAACTCATTACTGTACTAACTACTCTTAAGACCCCACTTAATTTGAAGGGTCACATATTATTTCATATTTTTTTCATAAAGTATTTTAGCTTCAACCGAGATAGAATTATCTTTGAGCCCTTAAAGACTTTTTATACGATGAAAGAACTACAAACAATAATTGAAAATGCTTGGAATGATCGTTCTCTTTTAACAGAAGACGCTACCATAGATGCGATAAGAAATGTAATAGACCTTATTGACGCCGGAACCTTACGTGTTGCAGAACCAACTGCAGATGGATGGCAAGTTAATGAATGGGTAAAAAAAGCCGTGGTTTTATACTTCCCAATTCAGAAAATGGAAACTTTTGAAGTGGGTGTATTTGAATATCACGATAAAATTCCACTAAAACGTGGTTATGCTGAAAAAGGAATTAGAGTTGTCCCTCATGCGGTTGCAAGACACGGTGCTTATATTTCTTCTGGTACCATATTAATGCCAAGTTATGTGAATATTGGTGCTTATGTAGATGAAGGAACGATGGTCGATACTTGGGCCACTGTTGGAAGCTGCGCACAGATTGGAAAAAATGTTCACTTGTCTGGTGGTGTTGGAATTGGTGGGGTTTTAGAACCTTTACAAGCGGCTCCTGTAATTATTGAAGACGGTGCCTTTATTGGTTCTAGATGTATTGTTGTTGAAGGGGTACGTGTAGAAAAAGAAGCTGTTTTAGGGGCTAATGTTGTATTAACAATGAGTACCAAAATTATTGATGTTACTGGTGATGAGCCTGTTGAAACTAAAGGTGTTGTTCCTGCACGTTCTGTAGTTATTCCTGGTAGTTATACTAAGAAATTTGCGGCTGGTGAATACCAAGTTCCATGTGCTTTAATTATAGGAAAGCGTAAAGAGAGTACGAATAAGAAGACCTCTTTAAATGATGCGTTACGTGAGTATGATGTAGCGGTATAAGCCCTTCCTATTAAAAACGAATTCTAATCCAACTGCAACGTCATCTTATGAGATTTGCAGTTGGATTTTTTTTAACTTAGCGTATGAAAATATTAATTGTTCAGCAAAAAATGATTGGTGATGTGTTGGCTACAAGCATTTTATTTGAAGCCTTAAAACAACGCTACCCGGAATCAGAATTACACTATGTTATTAATACACATACGTTTCCGGTGGTTGAAAACAATCCTTTTATTGATCATTTTCATTTTTTTACGCCAGAGCACGAACAAAGTAAAATTCAGCTTTTAAAATTTGTAAAAGCTTTAAGAACTGAACAATTTGACGTGGTTATCGATGTTTATATTAAATTATCGAGTAAACTGATCACCTTATTCTCTCAGGCTAAAACTAAAATCTCTATCGATAAAGGAAAAAAATCTTTTATCTACACCCATACTTTTAAGAATAAAGATCAGGCCGCTACAAATGCCGGATTAGCCATTGAAAACCGTTTACAGCTTTTAAAACCATTAGACAATGATCCGCTAAAAATTGTAAAACCTAAAATCTATCTTACCGAGGAAGAGAAACTTAAAGCGAAACAATTTTTAGAAACGCATCAGATTACTTTAGATAAGCCTTTATATATGATTGGTGTTTTAGGCAGCGGACCAACTAAAACCTACCCTTTTGAGTATATGGCAAAAGTGATTGATCATCTTGTTGTAGAACAGCCGGAGAGTCAAATTTTATTTAACTACATCCCCAAACAAGAGGCAGAGGCCAAAGCTATTTTAGACTTATGCTCCGCAGAAACTAAAAAACGCATTTATTTTAAGGTCTTTGGAAAAAGCTTAAGAGATTTCCTCGCTATTACGGCTCATTGCGATGCCTTAATTGGCAATGAAGGAGGCGCTATTAATATGGCAAAAGCTTTAAATATCCCCACCTTCACCATCTTTTCTCCATGGATAAAAAAAGAAGCTTGGAATATGTTTGACGACGGAAAAAACCATGTTTCCGTACACCTTAAAGACTATAACGAAGCTCCGTATTCAGAAATTAAACACCCTAAAGTCTTAAAATCTAAAGCGGCTGAGTTGTATTTAGAATTTAAACCTGCTTATTTTGAAGCGGCGTTAAAAACATTTTTAAAACGCTATGATTAGGCTTTTTTAATCCCGTAGTCCGTCCACTTTAGGTTTTCACTTTTTGTCGTGGCTCTTATGGCTAAATTTTTATCGATAGAATCTTGTGTTTTATAACCTCTAGGATGATCTAGATGTAAGCAAACCGCACTATACCTAATTTGCTTAGACTTAATGCCATAATTAAACAAACGCTCTCCTAATTCGCGGTCTTGTCCGCCATATTGCATACGTTCATCAAAACCATTAATCGCTAAGATATCTGCTTTCCAACCTGAGGCATTATGCCCATTCCAACTGGCATTTGTAGGTGTTACTGCATTTAAAATTTGTTCCTTTAAACCAGAAGCCGTGAGTTTATTATTTTTAAAAGAGGCCTTTAATCCCTTAGATTTTAACCAAGCCAATTGAAAACAATCCTGACTTAAAATATCAGCTTTAGTGATGCTTTCTGAAATAGCCATAGGTAGCATAAAATAACCTCCTGATAAAAAATAGCCCTTTTCGCGTTTTGCCATATGCACGGCAACATAATCTGCTCTAGCCATACAATCACCATCACTCATTAAGATATAATCAGCGTTACAAGCTAATATTGCTTTATTCAGAATTTGAGATTTCTGAAAACCATTATCCTCATGCCATACATGATGAATAGGATAACTCACTAAACTTTTCATTTTTTCAATTAAATCGAAAGTAGGCTGTTTAGAGCCATCATCTGCAATCACCATTTCAAAATTCTTGAAGGTTTGCGCTTCATAACTCCACATCACTTTTTCTAGCCATGCTTCGGAATTATAGGTACTTATGATAATTGAAATTTCTGGATTTTGCATGCTTTTATTGTTTAATCCCGTAAGGCGACCATTTCTTTTTTTTACGTTTTGTTTCTGTCCTTATAGCTTCATTTAAAGCTCTTGCTTTATCCGTTTTATAAGGTCTTTCGTGATGCAAATGTACGCAAATAGTACTGTAACGGACTTGTATAAATTTAATCCCGTTATTCATCATGCGCTCGCCCACTTCCCGATCTAAGCCGCCATATTGCATCCGTTCATCAAAACCATTAACGTCTACGATGGCCATTTTATAGCACGAGACATTCATACCATCAAACGTTGCTTTAGTCGGCGTAATCCAATTTAAAATTTGAGATTTTGTTTTAGATCTCGTTAATTTATTCAACTTAAAACTTGAAGGTTGCCCCATTTCGATGAGCCAATCTTTTTCAAAACATTTCTGTTCGGAAATCACAGTGGTATTAATATGACTTGTAATAGAATCTGCCATTTTAAAATAACCGCCAGAAAGGGCACAATGCTTCTGCCTTAAGCGTAAATGGGTTTCCACAAAATCTTTTCGCGCTAAACAATCGCCATCTGTAAAAATGAGATATTCTGAATTTGAAGCAACGATCGCTTTATTCAGAATCCTTGTTTTCTGAAAGCCTTGATCTTCTTGCCAAACGTGACTAATTTTAAGGTTTGAGGTTGAAGCAAACTGCTCTATAACGGCTTTGGTACGTGCATCAGATCCATCATCGGCAATAATAATCTCAAAATTTTGCTCGGTTTGAAGCGTGTAACTATGCAGTACCCAACCCAACCATAAGGGTTTGTTGTAGGTACTAATGATTACCGAGGCTTTTGGATTAGATTGCATAGCACAAAAATACTATTTTTACAGTTGTAAAATCACTACTATGCTTAAACTATCGGGAGTAATAATAACTTTTAATGAGGAAAAGAACATTGAAAAATGTTTAAGCTCCTTGAGCAAAGTTGTGGATGAAATTGTGGTTGTAGATTCGTTTTCAACCGATAACACTAAAGCCATTTGTCAGAAATTCAACGTGCATTTTATAGAGCAAGAATTCCTTGGTTATATTGAGCAGAAAAATTTTGCATTGGCTCAAGCTAAATATGATCACATAGTAGCTTTAGATGGTGATGAAGCTTTATCTGAACCTCTTCAAAAATCAATTTTAGCACTGAAATCTAACTGGGTTTATGAAGGTTATTACGCCAATCGATTAAACAAATTAGGCGAACAATGGATTAAACACACCACCTGGTATCCCGATAAAAAATTACGCATATTTGACAGAAGAAAGTCAAAATGGACCGGGACGAATCCGCACGATAGAATTCGTTTACTCGACGAAACAAAGAAAACCGGATTTTTAAAAGGAGATATTCTGCACACCAATTATCAAACGTATTCTGAGCATAACCAGCAAATTGAAAAATTTACCACTATTGCTGCTGAGGCTTATTTTAAAAAAGGTAAAAAGGCCTCGTTATTCAAAATTATCGTCAACCCTACTTGGGCCTTTTTTCAATCTTATATTCTAAAATTGGGCTTTTTAGACGGTTTTAATGGCTTTTATATTTCTGTACAAACCGCCAATATCCGTTTTTTAAAGTATGCTAAACTGAGAGAACTGCAAAAAAAGGCTTAGCGTTTTTTCTTTCTCCAGAAAAAATATTTTTTCTTAAAAGCTTCTTTCTTCTTAAAACTCGATGAAAACTTTTGTGAAAAGAAATACATTCTTTCTTTCACTTCCGCATGTGGTTTTCCAATAAGCTTCGCATATTCATCACTGATAATGTCTAGCATATAGTCTTTAGGAGACAAACGGGCAAAATTAGCCAAACGCTCATCGTAACTCAAGGTTTTAAAATCCATACGGTTAAGATCCACCAAATAGAATTTGTAGCCCTCCCCTGATTTTGTAATCAAGGTGTTACCTGGAGAATGATCTAAAAAGTGAATTCCACTCTCATGTAAATGGTAGGTAAATTGTGTAAACTGCCTTAAAATGTTATCATAATCCTCGCATTCCGGCTCGTCAATTAATTTCCTAATGGTAAAATCGTAGGCCAATTGTTTACTAATATAGTAGCTACTTCCAAAGGTAAATGCCGATTTAAATTCTACAAAAGCTTCTGGTGTTGGCGTTAAAACTCCGGAATTCAGTAAACGTTGGGCATATAAAAATGACCGCTCTGCTTTACTTTTTCTAAAAAAACGGTACACTATTTTATTCACCAAGTTTGGGACTTTAAACTCCTTAATGTTATAGCGTTCCCCATTAATCGTTACTATTTTTATAACATTTCGGTAGCCATTACCAATCATTTCACCTTGCTGATCAAAGTTATTAATGGTGTGCATTAACTGTTCTTTAGTTAATGATGAATTGTTATGGATTTCCACGGTTACAGACATATCTACAAATAGTAATATTAGACTGCAAAAGTAGGTATTTAATTCTTTGGACAAAAGGTTAAAACGACGGACAATAATTGACAAAAGACTTCCATTTATTTCTGTAAATTTGTCAACAACTAATACCGATCAATGTTTAAACATTACCTCATAACGCGTTTTAATCTCAAGAATAAAAATTGGGACGTTACTAAGAACAACGAATCTTTACTAACTAGAGACTGGATGACGCACAGAATACAGCTTTTTAGCAATTTCTGCTTGCCTTCTGTCGCTAGTCAAACAAACACAAATTTTCAGTGGTTGTTATATTTTGATGCCACTACAGATGCTGATTTTAAAACGGAATTAGAAGCGCTTTTAAAGCCTTACCCGCATTTTAAGGCTTTCTATATTGACGGTATGGAGGCTTTTCACCCTGCTATAAAATCTTATATTTCTGAAGATAGTAAAGACAGTTCGCATATTATAACCTCGCGTATAGATAATGACGACTGTATCCATAAAGACTACATCGCTACAATACAAAAGCAGTTTAAGTCGCAAGATTTTATGGCCATTGATATTCTAAAAGGCTATTCTTTACAAGTGTCACCAGAAATTATGTTAGGAAAAAAGGAACATATCTTTAATCCTTTTATCAGTCTTATTGAAAAAAATGAGACGCCTAAAACGGTTTGGTTTAGCGACCACAATATGTGGAAAAAAGAATCGCGACGCATTGAAATTGCCAATCAACGCTTATGGATGTCTATCATTCATGAAAAAAATAAAGTTAATGAGTTTGACGGCTATGATAAGGTGTCTTGGGATACTATAAAAACAGACTTTATAGTTTCTGACACTATAGACGAAAAAGTATCTAAACACATTATTCCGCATAAGGCTTGGCGATCATTAAGTTTAAAAAACAAACTTTATGTAAACTACGTTTTAATGAGTAAGAAATTAAAAAAAGCCATTGGTCTCTATAAAATTAAATAAGGTTTTAAGCCTTACATTTACATCAATCTAAACAATCACAATCAAATTACCTTTTACATGCGACTAATACAATTCACAGCCTCAAATGGTTGGCGCGGACACGAGCAAAAAATCATTTATTTATACGAAGCTTTTAAAGCAGAGGGTTATGTTGAAGACCAGTGGATTGTATGTCCTATAGATTCTGAATTATACCGTATTGCCACGGATAAAGGCATGCAAGTTATTCCGTTTGAATACAAATCGGAATACAGTTTATCTTACGCCAAAGCGTTTAAAAAACTAGCCAAAGAAAAGAAAGCCAGTGTTGTTTTTATTCATAGTAGTAAAGCCCACACTTTAGCGGTTTTATCGCATTTTATTTATCGGATGAAAGTACCGTTAGTGCTTTGCAGAACGCTTATAAAACGTGTAGACACTAACTTTTTTAGAAAGTGGAAATACAACTACAAAGGCATTAAAAAAATTATATGTGTATCGCAACCTGTTGTAGAATCTTTAAAATTTGCCGTAAAAGACCACAGTAGATTTACCGTTATAGGCAGTGTTACGGATATTAATAAATTTAAGAAACAAGAAGCTACAGGTCTACTGCATAAGGAATTTAATATTCCTGAAGACTATAAATTAATAGGAAATATTGCTGAATTTACAGGCTTTAAAGACCATTATACTTGGGTAGATACGGTTGCTATTTTAGTAAAAGAAAATAAGTTTAAAGCCAAATATATTCTTGTTGGTAAGGGCAGTATGGAACAAGACATTCGCAATTATGTGGAAGAAAAAGGCCTTACAGAACACATTATCTTTACCGGTTTTAGACGTGATGTTCCTGAACTCTTACCCGAATTAGATTTATTTCTTTTTACCTCTAATAACGAACCCACAGGTGGTGTACTCTTAGAATCTTACGCTTGTAAAGTTCCTATTGTCGCTGCTGATGCTGGTGGTATTTCTGAAGTTGTGGTTAATGGAGAAACCGGACTTTTAGCAGAAGTTGGAAATGCTTCAGATTTTGCTAAAAAGGTAAACTTGTTGATGAGCGATGAAGAGCTTCAAGAAAAATTTACCCGCAATGGCTACCAATACCTTTTAGATCATTTTACAAAATCGGTTATAGCTAAAAAGATGTTTGATGAACTCGCTAAGCATGAACTTAAACATTAATTATGACTAAAAAAAAATCTAAAAAAATTCTATTCATAACTTTTGACTTAAGTGGTTATTACGATTGTATTTTAGACGAATTAAAAATGCAATATACCGACGTTGATTTTTATAATTTAGCAGATTACAAAAACGTCCCCTATGTTAATTTGAATCAAAGATTGAAATCTTTTTATTACAAAAAGGTCAAAAAATTAAAACTTAAAAACTTTTACAAATACAACCCTATAATTCAGGAAATTGCTAATAAAAAATATGATCTTACGCTAATTGTTAGACCTGATTTATTTTTTGATAGTCAATTAAAAGTTTTAAGAAAAAATAGCACTATTCTATTAGCATATTACCACGATTCTATTAATAATATCTCTCGAAAAAAAGATGTTATTCATTTTTTTGACAAAGTGTATTCTTATGAAAAGATAGACGTTAAAAATTACGACTTAAATTTCATTCCTAACTTCATTTACATAAAGAAAACCGATAAAAAAAAGAACATTACAAAGCCTTCTTTTTTCACTATTATATCAAAAGATTATAGATTTAACAGCTTACTGAAAGTAGCTTCCTATTTAAAAAACAAAAATTACGATTATAAATTTTTAGTACATTCTAATAAAAAGCAACCCGCTAATGACATTATCGATTTTATTCAGGAACGGAAAAATAATGATCAAGTATTAGAATATATTAATCAACATAGTATCATTGTAGATATTCATAAATTTAACATTCAAGACGGACTTACTTTTAGAGTATTTGAAAGTATTTTTCTTGAAAAAAAATTGATCACTTCCAATTCTGATATTAAAAATTACGATTTCTATAATCCTAATAATATATTTATTATTGAAGATTTTGACGCAATAGATATTCCGGAAACCTTTATTTCGTCACCTTATGAAAAAATACCAAATAAAATTTATCATAAATATCATTATTCCTATTGGCTTAAAACCATTCTAGGAACATTTTAAAACAATACAGACATATCTTATCTTTACACTGCTATAAATTCCATTGTTCTATTTTAACAAAACCGAGGCTTCAACAACTTTATGAATTATAATCAAGCCAACAAAAGCAATATCTTAAACCTCATCGGAAGAGATAAGGCGTTGTTTAAAACGGACCTGGCCACTTACCAAGAAGAATTACACCGTATAATTTCTAAGTCTAGATTCCTTGTCCTTGGCGGTGCAGGAACCATAGGACAAGCCGTGGTAAAAGCGCTTTTTGAAGGACAAGCCCAAAAACTTCACGTTGTAGATCTTAGTGAAAATAATTTGGTAGAATTGGTTAGAGATCTAAGAAGTTCTTTTGGATATATAGATGGTGATTTTAAAACCTATGCTTTAGATATTGGCTCTATAGCTTATGATGCTTTTATTGCTTCAGATGGTAATTACGACTATGTTCTTAACCTAGCAGCCTTAAAACATGTGCGTAGTGAGGAAGATCCGTTTACCTTAATGCGCATGCTCGAGGTGAATATTGTAAACACTGTAAAAACCATTGACCAATCCATTGCACATGGCGTAAAAAAATATTTTTCGGTTTCCACGGATAAGGCTACAGCCCCTATTAATATGATGGGAGCCTCAAAACGTATTATGGAACTGTTTTTAGTTGAAAAAAGTAAAGCCATTAACATTTCTACCGCACGTTTTGCTAATGTTGCCTTTTCTGATGGCTCTTTACTCCACGGTTTTGAACAACGTATAAAGAAACAGCAACCTCTAGTGGCACCCAACGATGTACAACGCTATTTTATTAGCCCGGAAGAATCGGGGCAACTCTGTTTAATGTCTTGTCTTCTCGGCGACCAGAATGAGTTGTTCCTTCCGCAATTACACCAGCATTTAAAGCTTACGCGCTTCTCTGATATTGCCGTTAACTACATAAAGCATTTAGGATATATACCTTATTTATGTCATAACGAAGACGAAGCGAGAACCTTAGCCAAAACCTTACCAGCATCAGGCCAATGGCCGTATTTGCTAACAAAAAGCAATACCACAGGCGAAAAAGCCGAAGAAGCCTTTTTTACAGCTCAAGAAACTCTAGACTTAGAACGCTTTACCTCCATTGGCGTTATCAAACAAAAATCGGAAGACAACTTGTCAAGTCAGCTACAAGATTTCACAGAAAGCCTACAACAACTTAAAGCCACTAAATCGTGGACAAAGCCCGATTTAATCGCTTTAGTCCATAAAATTTTACCGAACTTTAACCACGAGGAAAAAGGAACCTATTTAGATCATAAAATGTAAATGACAAATCCTAAAGTGAATGCGGTAATCATGGCTGGTGGAAAAGGAGAACGCTTGTTACCCCTTACAAAACAGACACCCAAACCCTTATTACAAGTCGGTAACAAAGCCATCATTGAATACAATATAGAACTGCTTGCCGCTTTAGGCATTAAGCAAATTCATATCTCCATCAATTATTTAGGCGAAAAAATTATGGAGCATCTTAAAGCTTATCCCCAAAAGGACCTTGATTTTAAATATATTAAAGAATCTAAGGCTTTAGGCACCATTGGAGCGTTACAGTTAAAAAATAGTTTTCAACACGACTATATCGTAGTCATGAATGCTGATCTTCTTACCAACGTAGACCTCAACACTATTATTAAGGGGTTTAGTCAAAGTAATGACGACGCGCTTATTGTTACAATTCCTTACGAAGTAAAAGTACCTCATGGCGTGGTTGAAACTAAGGGCAAGTATGTGGCCACTCTTAAAGAAAAACCCTCTTACACTCACTATTCCAACGCCGGCATCTATATCTTTAAAAAGGACTGCTTAAATTATATTCCAGAAAATCAATTTTTCAATGCCACGGACCTTATCAATACGCTATTAGATAAGGGCAAAAAAATTATCAATTATCCGGTGTCCTCATTTTGGTTAGATATTGGTACACCTCAAGATTACCAAAAGGCTCAAGAGGCAATTACGGAGCTTAATCTCTAAAAGTTTCAAATTTGAAATCTCACGTCTTCTACTTCAAAATAGATTTAATAAAGAAACATTAAAAAGGGACTTATTCATTTTAAAAGAATGCCTTGGTGTCGTATCTTTGCACAGCTAAAATTACAGTAACTTTTCATTATATTTTAAAGGGGCTGGATGTTCAATTACCTTATGAATCATAAACAAGCATTAAAACACCCTATATTTCAATATATCACTCAATCTTCTAAAGAATTACAGATAGACAGCTACGTTATTGGTGGCTTTGTACGCGACTATCTTTTAGAACGTGGTGATGCTAAAGACATTGATGTTGTTGCCGTTGGAAGTGGCATTGAACTTGCAAAACAAGTGGCCAAAAACCTACCAACACAACCTAAAATTCAGGTTTTTAAAACCTACGGAACAGCGATGTTACGTTACGACGATATTGAAATTGAATTTGTTGGTGCCCGTAAAGAAAGTTACACAGAAGACAGTAGAAATCCTATTGTTGAAAATGGGACACTTGAAGACGATCAAAATCGACGCGACTTTACCATAAACGCCTTAGCCCTAAGCTTGACTGAAGATAGCTTTGGAGAACTTTTAGATCCGTTTAATGGATTAGACGATTTAGATAAGGGGATTATTAGAACACCTTTAAATCCTGATATCACATATAGCGACGATCCGTTGCGTATGATGCGTGCTATCCGTTTTGCCACCCAACTCAACTTTAAAATTGAAGCGACTTCTCTTAAAGCCATTACGGAAAACAAAGACCGTATAAAAATCATTACTAAAGAACGTATTGTTGTAGAACTTCATAAAATCCTAGAAAGCAAAATGCCTTCTATTGGTTTTATACATTTAGAACAAACCGGACTTTTACAATACATCTTACCTGAGTTAACCGCGCTAAAAGGTATTGACGAAATTGAAGGTCAACGCCATAAAGATAATTTTTACCACACCTTAGAGGTCGTCGATAATATTGCGAGAACCACCGATAACCTTTGGTTACGTTGGGCCGCTTTATTACACGACATAGGAAAAGCCCCAACGAAAAAATTTCATAAAAAAATAGGCTGGACTTTTCACGCTCATGAATTTGTAGGCTCTAAAATGGTGTATAAACTTTTTAAGCGTTTAAAAATGCCACTGAATGATAAGATGAAATTTGTTCAGAAAATGGTCTTTATGAGTTCTAGACCTATTGTGTTGGCCTCTGAAGTTACGGACTCTGCCGTACGACGTTTGGTTTTTGATGCCGGTGACCATGTGGAAGATTTGATGACCCTTTGTGAAGCAGACATTACCACCAAGAACCCAAAGAAATTTAAAAAGTACCATAATAATTTTCAAAAAGTACGAGATAAAATTGTTGAAGTTGAAGCGCGTGATCACGTTAGAAATTTCCAACCTCCTGTATCTGGCGAAGAAATTATGGCCACCTTCAACCTAAAACCTTCTCGAGAAATTGGTATGATTAAAGAAGCCATAAAAGAAGCGATTTTAGAAGGTGAAATTCCTAATGAATATGAGGCCGCCTTTACCTTAATGCTAAAAAAAGGAAAAGATTTAGGGCTTGAAGCAATAAAGTAGTTCGTAGTTAAAAAAAATAAGTTTTGTAGTTATGGTACATCAAACAAAAGAAAATAAGGCCGTTATTTATTGGTTACTCACCGGTTGTGCTCTCATTTTTATTATGGTTATTGTTGGGGGGATTACCAGACTCACGCATTCGGGCTTATCCATTTCTAATTATAAATTAATTTCTGGGACCATTCCACCGATGAACGAAACAGAATGGCATGAAGCTTTTGAACTTTATAAACAATATCCCGAATATCAAAAACTGCACAATCACTTTGGTTTAGAGGAATTTAAAGACATCTATTTTTGGGAGTGGATCCATAGAGTTATTGGGCGTTTTATCGGTTTGGTCTTTATTGTCCCGTTCCTTTATTTCCTTGTTAGAAAAAGGCTTTCAACAGCAACGATAAAAAAATCAATCATTCTGCTTTTACTCGGTGGATTTCAAGGTTTTTTAGGATGGTATATGGTAAAATCGGGATTAGTTGATGAACCTAATGTCAGTCATTTTAGATTAGCCGCGCATTTAACCACGGCGTTTCTAACCTTTGCCTATACGTTTTGGGTGGCTTTAGATCTTATGTTTCCAAAGAAAAAACATGTAAATAAGCCTTTAAGAAATTTTATTAGAATAGGCCTTGTTGTGCTTATTCTTCAAATTATATATGGCGCCTTTGTCGCAGGTTTAGACGCGGGATGGATCCATAATCATTGGCCGATGATGAGCGATGGAAAATGGATACATGAAACCGTTTTTATAGAACAAAATCCCGTATATCTTAATTTTTTAGAAGGTAAAAGTGGTGTACAATTTGTACACAGAACCCTCGCTTATGTGGTGGTCATTTTTATCCTAGCCATTTATTATAAAGCTAAAAAAACAGATCTTACACCTTACCAAAATAAAGGGGTCAACCTTCTTTTAACGATGGTCGGTGTGCAATTTGCATTAGGCGTAGCCACCTTACTTTTAGCCGTACCTGTTTGGTTAGGCGTTTTACACCAAGTAGGCGCTTTTATCTTATTAAGTGCAATGACGTTTACACTGCACCGTTTCAGCAAATAAGCCCTTTTTTATAACGCTCTAGAAACTTATACAAGCAACTTAAAATCCAGCATTTATTCTGCAAAAAAAAGACGCGTTAAGCTTTTATATATTTGAAATTAAGTTCTTGGAAATTGGACATTAGAAACCTTACCTTTGCAGCATAATTTTTCAATATGATTTACAGATTTAGAATTATACTAGATAACGATACCGAAGATGATGTTTTCCGTGACATAGAAATCCGCGAAAACAATACGATGGAAGACTTACACAATGTCATCACACAATCTTTTGGGTTTGACGGTATGGAAATGGCCTCTTTTTACATTAGCGATGAGCAATGGAATCAAGGTGAAGAAATCGCTATGATGGACATGAGCGAAAACGGAAATACGGTGAGAATGATGAATGAGACTGTTATAAACACAGTAGCGCATGAAGCCTCTACCCGATTAATTTACGTTTACGATTTTATGAATATGTGGACGTTCTACGTAGAATTAGGTGAAATTGTAGAAGAAGCAGAAGGTACGGATTATCCTAACCTAATGTTTGTACATGGTCAGATCCCTGATGAAGCGCCAGAGAAAACCTTTGAAGCAGAGCAAGAGGAAGATCTTTTTAACGAGTTTGAAGACGATTTAGATATCGATGATTATAGCGACTTAGATTTCGACGAAAATTGGAATTAAGCCTTGCACGTTAAGAATCAGATGTCTTTCTCAAGAAAAGACAAAAAAAGAAGCATCTCACCGATGCTTCTTTTTTTTATTCAAAATATATTAAGTTTCTACACTTATTGGAATCGTTTTAAACTGACATCTTCATAATTACGCTTCACAAAATCAAGAGCATTCTTAAGAATTTCGCCCATGTTTTTACTCTTTCTAAAGTTTAAATCCATGGTATAATTGTAAATATCTTCCTTTAGGCGTTCAATATGAGCTGGCGTAGAGATAACATCAGCCTCCATACAGTCTAATAATTTATTTAAACGTGAGTGGTAACTAATCATTCGTTTGGCCACAATAGAACGTTCTTCAATTTTATACTGATCTATAGATTCGTTCTGTATTTTCTCGCGTACCAGCGCCACCATTTTATTATTCTCCTTAAAAAATTGAGGTCTATAAATTTTTAGATTGCCTTCAAAAGATTGCTGATCAAAATCAATAGCTCTAATCTTAAAATTAACGTGATCAAAATCGTGCGTAGGCACAAACACATAATTATAAGAACGCATATCACCAAGCAAGCGGATTAAGCACCTTTCATTAAATTTCACAAACTCTTTTGCGATTTGTGATTTTTCAGCAGAACTACATTCAGGCAGCATGGTTTTAATAAATTCATCGCCCGGAATTCCCGTAATATGCTCTTCAATTAAGGTATCCTTACAAACTAAAAAGTTAATCTGATAAGGCGATAACATTTGCTCCAATTCTAAACCATATACCCTTGACGCATCCGCCGATTTTACATAAAAATGGGTAAAGTTATCATTAAGAATATTTCTAACTTTTATTCTGAAAGGCTTTGAGTTACCAAACGTACAGAAATCAATAGCATCCACACTGAGGTATTTTAAAATACTGGTTCCACCATCAGAAATTAAGCTAGAATACACCTGTTTTAAACTTCGGTCAATTTCTTCACGTTCAAAATCATTATAGTAAACACGCACCCAAAGCGTATCCTCATCATTTTTATCATACACCACTACAGAGCCTTGAAAGCGCAACAAATCAGAATAAAAAATGGGTAAATCTATATTACGGTTATAATTAGACAAATACGCATCCAATTTTTCAGAAATACTGTATGTGGGTTTCTTTTTAGAGATTTTTAAATCCTGACTCATTCGTTACATTTAAAATTTTTAATCACTGAGACCTTCATAGTATAAAGCCTTTCTTCGCGCTATGTTGCATTAGAATTTAGGGTCTCAGTTGATTTTAAATCATTTCTTCTAAAAATAATTTAATTGTAACAAAAATAAGAATCAATCGTCTTATTTTTAACTAATCAATCCTTATACTTTTGGAAGCAATCCTTACTATCAATAATCTGACTAAAAAATTTGGCTATCTCACCGCCGTAAAAAACCTCAGTTTTACTATTAACAAAGGCAACGTCTATGGCATATTAGGCCCTAACGGAAGTGGAAAATCAACAACCTTAGGTATTGTTTTAAACGTTGTTAACAAAACGCAAGGTGATTTTCATTGGTTTGACGGAACCATTTCTACCCACGATGCCCTTAAAAAAGTAGGTGCTATTATAGAGCGTCCTAATTTTTACCCGTACATGACGGCGGAACAAAATTTAAAACTGGTTTGCCGTATTAAAGGTGTAGATTATGCCAAGATAGACGAGAAATTAGAGATTGTAGGGTTATTAGATCGTAAAACCCATAAGTTTAGAACGTATTCTCTAGGAATGAAACAGCGCTTAGCCATTGCTTCTGCTCTATTAAATGATCCTGAAATTTTAATTTTAGATGAACCTACCAACGGATTAGACCCGCAAGGGATTCATCAAATACGTCAAATAATAAAAAACATTGCTGCTAACGGAACCACAATCTTGTTGGCCTCGCACCTCTTAGATGAAGTTGAAAAAGTCTGTACCCATGTGGTGGTTTTACGGAAGGGTGAAAAACTATATTCGGGCCGTGTTGATGAAATGATTAACAGTCATGGATTCTTTGAATTAAAAGCCGATAAACATGAAGAACTTCTACGTGTTTTAGAAGCGCATAACACCATTGATAAGGTTAAAGTTGAAGGCGAATTAATTACAGCATTCTTAAATGCTCCGATGTCGGCTTCAGAATTTAACCAATTTATGTTCAACCAAAACATTTTACTTTCACACCTTGTAAAACGTAAAGAAAGTTTAGAAGAACAGTTCCTTCAATTGACCGATCACCAATAAATTCATCACAAAAAAAACGAATCGCTTTCCTCTTCCCGAGGGACATGTAAAACGCCTCCTTTATGTTACGACTTATTCAACTTGAATTACAAAAACTTTGGCTCAATAAAGCCAGTAGAGTTTTAATCATTATATCTTTTATACTTCCGTTTACCGTTTTAATTTTATCGTCTATAAAGATCAACTTTTTTGGATTCTTTACCTTAGAACTGGGCGAACTTGGTATTTTTAATTTCCCTATCATTTGGCATATAACTACATTTTTTGCCGCACAATTTAAATTTTTCTTTGCCATAGTTGTGGTTAGTATGATTGGAAATGAATACAGTAACAAGACCTTAAAACAAAATCTTATTGATGGCTTAAGTAAAAAAGAGTTTATTCTCTCTAAATTTTACACCATCGTTTTCTTTTCATTATGTGCCACCATATTAATCGGATTGGCCACATTTTTTATAGGAATGTATTATTCAAGCTATACCGAAGCAGCCATCATTTTTAGAGAAGTTGATTTCCTTTTAGCCTATTTTGTAAAACTTGTTGGGTTCTTTAGTTTGTGTCTTTTCCTTGGTATGTTAGTAAAACGTTCAGCCTTTGCCTTAGGCTTCCTTTTTATATTATTTATTTCAGAATCTATTATTTACGGTTTAATGAAGTGGAGAATTGACGGAGAGATCGCAGATAAAATTCATAATTTCTTTCCGCTGCAGTCCATGTGGAATTTGATAAACCAGCCCATACAACGTATTGTAATGACAAAATTCCCTGACAAAGTGGATATGGCTTATGACTATGCCCTGCACGGTTATGAAGTGGCTATTGTTTTAGGTTGGACGGCAATTTTTGTCTTATTATCTTATCAATTATTGAAAAAGAGAGATTTATAAGCCTAGTAAAACCACGGTGTTTTATGTATTATTTAAAATTTTAAGACTTTTTTTAAATTCTAGTTTTTATATTGTGGCTTACTGTGTATTTTACACATAGCGCTCTAATGAAAAAGATCTATTTAGTATTACTTTTACTCGTTTGTAACACGCCTTTCTATGCCCAAAATGAAGCTTCGTTTTGGTATTTTGGAAACAAGGCAGGACTGCGTTTTGATGCCCAATCGGGGAATGTAAATGCTATTACCAATGGGCAAATTAATACCTTAGAAGGATGTACGTCTATTTCTGACGCTAACGGGAGCTTACTCTTTTATTCTGATGGACGTACCGTTTGGAATAGAAATCACCAAATAATGCCTAATGCCGATTACTTTGGAGGCACCGGCTTGTTAGGAGATCCTTCTAGTACCTCATCAGGACTGATTGTCCCTAAACCCGAGGATCCTGATAAATATTATATTTTCACGGTAGATGAACCGCATCAAAATAATGCCAGCGCCTACCCAAATCAGTTCACAGGAACTTATGTGGAAGGCGGCAGTATTCCGCAAGATGATGACGGCTATAATAATGGTTTTAACTATACCTTAATAGACATGAGTCTCAATGGAGGATTGGGAGGAGTTGATGTTTCAGAAAAAAACAGACCTTTAGTAACCTACGATCCTGACGTTCCTTTAGAAATTCAGTTTAAATGTTCTGAGAAAATTACCGCGGTTCGTGCAGAAGACTGTACTTCCTTTTGGGTACTTACCCATTTTGGGGCCAAGTTTTACGCCTTTAAAATTGATGCCAATGGCGTTCAAACCACACCCGTAATCTCAGAGGTAGGCCCTTATATTCCTATTGAAGGTTACCGTCGTAACTCGCTAGGCTATATTAAAACATCACCCGATGCCTCAAAACTTGTAGCTGCAAATTTTGGTATGGCTACGCTTACAGGAGGCAATGCAAGTGGTAATGTGTTCTTGTATGATTTTAATAACGAAACCGGAACCGTTTCTAACCCCTTAGAACTCTATAGCGCCACAAACGGGAACAGTCCTTACGGTGTGGAATTCTCTGCTGAAACTAAAAAAGTTTATGCCACGATCAGTGAAGGTATTTCTGGATCTGGCACAAGCCATGTGATACAATGGGACTTAGAAAGTTTAGACATTCCAGGCTCGCAACAAATTATTCATTCTTCAAACGATGTTTCGGCAGGCGCTTTACAACTTGGTATTGATCGCCGAATTTATAGAGCTCAGTTAAGTTATAACGGTAACCCTACAATTTCAAAATACTTAGGAATTATAGAAAATCCTGAAGCTAATGGTTTAGCCGCTACTTATAACGAACAAGGTATCTTTTTAGATCTTAATGGTGCCAACCAAAATACGAGTCGTATTGGATTGCCACCGTTTATTCAATCTTTATTTAATTCTCAAACAGACATCATTAGAAATGGATTGAGTACGACCGAATTAAAATTATGCACTAACGACAGCTACACTCTACAAGCCGATGAGTTTGTAGGTGCCGATTATGTGTGGTCTTTAGACGGCGTACCTCTAGCAGAAACCTCGTCGCAATTAGTTGCAGACACTCCTGGTTTTTATGAGGTTTATATAGAACCTAATAATGGAGAGTGTCCTATTGAAGGGAGTGCCGTTGTGGGTGTTTTTGACATTCCTGTCGCACATCCGCTTTCTGATGTGGTGATTTGCCAAACGGATGAAACATCTACTTATAGTAGTTTCGATTTTAGCGATCAAAATTCAGAAGTCTTATTAACCCAAGCGCCAGAAAACCATAACGTCAATTATTTTGAAACCTTAGACGACGCCAATGCTAATACCAACCCGATTAGTTTTCCTTTTACCAACTTAAGTAGTCCACAAACTATTTATGTACGCGTAGATAATATCGAAAACCCTAATTGTTTCGCCATCAATACCTTTGACATCGAAGTGTTTAAAACAGCACAAATTATGAGCTTAAATGATATTGCTTTTTGTGATGACGAAGGAGATGTTAGAGATGGTATTGCTACTGTAAATCTAGAGACTCTTATTCCTGAAATTATAGGAACGCAAACAGAAAACGAAGTGGCAGTCAGCTTTCATCTCACCCAAAATGAGGCCGACCAAAACACCAATAGTTTACCGTTAAATTATACCAATAGCACCGCTTTTAATGAAACGCTCTTTGTAAGAATTGAAAATAGCAACAATACAGCATGTTATACAACGGACAGTTTTAATCTCGAGATAGCACCCATTCCCGTAGCTAATGCCATTACCATTTTACAATGCGATGAAGATGGTATTCCTGAAGGCTTCACCTTATTCAACTTAACCAATTACTATGATGCTATTAGTGATAGCCCCTTAGAGCACGAAATCACCTTTTACACGTCACAGAATGATGCCGAACTTGAAATTAATGCTGTTGAAGGGAGCGCGTTTGAAAATTACGCCAACCCACAAACGCTTCACACAAGAGTAAATCATCTCGATTCGGGATGTTATAATTTGAGTACCCTAACTTTAGAAGTGAGTATAACAGATTCCAATAATGCTAGTTTGCTGTTATGTGATACGGATGGTTCAGAAGATGGAATGACCACGTTTAATTTAACAGAAGCTAATCCTCTTATTTTGGCGAATTCACCGTCTGATTTAGAGATCACTTATTACGAAACCTATACAGACGCTTTACTTGAAACCTCCCCTTTAGTCTCAGATTACACAAATTCCATTCCCTATGCGCAAACTATTTTTGGTCGTGTAGAAAATGCAAATGCTTGTTTTGGAATCAGCGAAATAGCACTTACCGTTGTCGCCTTACCCCAACTTGAAACAGAGACTGAAGCTTATTATTGTACAAACAACAACGCTGACGTATTAACCATTAATGGTGGGATCACTGAAGAGGATTCAAGCAATTATTACTACGAATGGTCTACTGGGGCAACAACTTCAGAAATTGAGATTGATAGTCCAGGGACTTATAGCGTTCGCGTAAGCAACACACAAGGCTGTTTTAAAGACCGAACCATTACCGTTTTACCTTCAAACCCGGCAACGATAACCCATTTTGAGGTTACAGACGCCACAGAAAATAATGCTATTACCGTTTTTGTTACGGGCATGGGTAATTATGAATATGCCTTAGGTTCTAGTAGTGGCCCTTATCAAGACGACGCAACGTTTCAAGACCTGCTGCCAGGCTTATACACGGTATTTATCCGCGATAAAAATAACTGTGGTATTACTGAAGCGGAGGTTTCGGTTATTGGATTTCCAAAGTTTTTTACCCCCAATAATGACGATGTCAATGATTATTGGCAAGTTTCTGGCATCAGCCCTAATACTCAAGCAAATTCATCTGTATTTATTTTTGATAAATATGGAAAACTTATAACAGAACTAAACCCATTAAGCCCAGGCTGGGATGGTACTTTTAACGGAAAAAATATGCCCACTAGTGACTACTGGTTTAAAGTCACTTTAGAAGACGGCCGAACTTACACCAATCATTTCACATTAAAACGATGACAAACACCACTGCGATTAACAAAAAAATTACCCTTTTTCTTTTTTATCTTTTAGGTCTTACTACTGTATTTGCTCAAGAACCTAACGATTGCCAAAATGCAGTTACCGTATGTGGAAACTCTAATTTTAGTCTTAATGTTAATGGTGTTGGCGTACAAGAACTCAACGGATCTAACACCTGCTCTAGCCAAGAAAACAACAGTATTTGGTTAGAAGTAAATATTGCCGAAGCCGGAACACTAGCTTTTACTTTAACCCCGAGCAGCTCTAGCATTAATGAAGATTATGATTTTTTTATTTTCGGCCCTAATGTCAGTTGTGGTAATATTGGTCAGGCCATTAGATGTTCTACCACAAACCCATCCGCCGCTAACCAAGGTAATAATCTTACAGGCTTAAACAGTACATCTAACGAAACTTTTGAAGGGCCTGGTGCCTCAGGTGATAGTTTTGTAAGCGCTATTGATGCTGCTGCCGGAGATAGTTATTTTATTGTTATTGATAGACCTATT
This sequence comes from Winogradskyella rapida, assembly GCF_042675845.1. Lineage (NCBI taxonomy): Bacteria > Pseudomonadati > Bacteroidota > Flavobacteriia > Flavobacteriales > Flavobacteriaceae > Winogradskyella > Winogradskyella rapida. The sequence goes on from NZ_JBHTKM010000063.1 coordinate 250,984, forward strand.
GGGAATAGTCCGTTTTCTTTACAATGGACGGGGACAGCAACCTTTCCTGAAGAACCTTCGAACCCCTTAACCACTAGTGAAATCTCTTCAAGTCTTCCGGTAATGGATGTTTGTGACGATTTAGCGCCTTATGATGATAACATAAGAACTTTTGATTTTACAACACTGACTCAAGATATCATTAATGGAGAATCTGATGTTGTTGTTTCGTATCACGCTTCAGAAAGTGATGCCAATATTAACATCAATCCTTTAGGTGAAATTTATAACAACAGCACTAGTATTGAAACCATTTATATTAGAGTTGAAAATACGACAACCAACTGTTTTATCATTAACGATTTAGTTATTCGTGTTACTGCACTAACCGATTTTAATCAGCCTTCTGATTATGAAATTTGTGATGACGATTCCGATGGCGATAACCAAAACGGCCAAGCAACCTTTGACTTCAACACAAAAACTCAAGAAATTACCCAAGATTATACGGATAACAACTATGAAGTCAGTTATTATCTCAGTCAAGCAGATGCCGAAGCCACCACGAATCCTTTACCTTTAAGCTATACCAATACAGCCCCAACACCTACCGAAATCTTTGTCCGTATTGAAGATCAAGACCAAGGATGTATTGGCTTTACGTCTTTTAATATTAATGTGGCTCCATTACCGCTTGCTAATAATGTTACGCTTATTCAATGTGATGAGGATGGAATTCCTGAAGGTTTCACGCGCTTTAATCTTACAGAAGCAGAGGACGACATTACAGGAGCAGATCCTGATACCGAAATCAGCTATTACCTCTCAAGGGAAGATTCTGAAAACCAAAACAATGCTATTGACGGAAATGACTTTCAGAATTTTTTAAATCCACAAATTATCTATACCAGAATCACTAATAACATTACCACTTGCGTTAATTATAGTGAAGTACGCCTAGAAGTTAGTACCACCTCTGCCAATGATGCAATTATGCAACAATGTGATACCGACGGTACTGAAGATGGCTTTATGGCTTTTGATCTTACCGAAGTAGAAGACACTATTTTAGTGGGTCCTGCAACAGGCCTTAGCCTCAATTATTACGAAACGTACGAAGACGCCTTGTTAGAAGTGAATCCCTTAGCCACTACGTTTACCAACACGGTGCCTTACCTTCAAACCATTTATGGGCGCGTTGAAAATGCCAATGCCTGCTACGGAATAAGTGAAATTACGCTTGAAGTTTTTCAACTTCCTCAGCTCGAAACAGAATTTGAAACACAATATTGTTTAAATCTTTTTCCTGAAACGATGACCTTAGATGGCGGCATCATTAATGATCTTCCTAATAATTATTATTACTTATGGTCTACAGGAGAAACCACCTCTACCATAGAAATAGATGCAGCAGGGACCTATACCGTAAGAGTTACCAATACCAATGGGTGTTATAAAGATCGTACCATAACTGTAGTGCCGTCTAATATTGCAACGGTTACAAATATTGAAGTTGTAGATGCAACACAAAACAACAGCATTTCAATTTTAGTCAGTGGTGAAGGTGATTACGAATACGCTCTTGATGATGAAAATGGTCCTTATCAAGATTCTAATACTTTTGTTGATGTAGCACCAGGGCTTTACACGGTTTATATCAGAGATAAAAATGAATGTGGTATTACTGAAGAATTGGTCTCTGTAATCGGGTTCCCTAAGTTTTTTACACCCAATAGCGATGATCAAAATGATTTTTGGCAAGTTGATGGCATCTCGGCCTTGTTTCAGGCGGAATCGTCTATTTTAATTTTTGATCGCTATGGAAAATTATTAAAAGAACTCGATCCTTTGAGCGTGGGTTGGGACGGGACGTTCCATGGTAAAGCACTTCCTAATAGCGATTATTGGTTTAAAGTAAAATTACAAGATGGACGAACTTTTACTGGACATTTTGGATTAAAACGCTAACTTAACAATCTATAAACAAAATAATTAATAGCCCGTTTGAAACCAACACCATACATATTTACCTTACTGTTATGGGGAATGTCTTTAGCAATTTCCGCTCAGACCGTTACCTTATACGAGCAGTTTAATGGTCGCTACGATTATACAGCCATAGGAAATACGATGAATACGGTTGAAAATGGCGTCTATGGAATCTGTACGATGTTAAATACATCCTCTGCAAACTTAAGTCTTGATAACAACCAAAATATTGTTGCCGCCTATTTATATTGGGCGGGTTCTGATACAGGAGATTTTGAGGTTAGCCTTAACGGAATTCCCGTTAGTGCAGACCGCAGTTTTAGTGATGCCTTAGATACCAGTCGGGTCTTCTTTGCAGCATTTGCTGATGTAACGGCTATCGTTTTAGCACAAGGAAATACAGACTATACCCTTTCAGATTTTGATCTTAACAGCGTTATTGCTCCCTACTGCCCTACCGGAACCAATTTTGGAGGCTGGGCGCTCACTGTGATTTATGAAGATAGTAATCTTCCGCTTAACCAAGTTAATGTTTATGACGGCTTGCAAAGTGTGCCCGATAACTTAACGATTACCTTAGATAACTTAAATGTTTTAGATAACGAAAATGCAAAAATTGGGTTTATTGCTTGGGAAGGTGACAGCTCTATTGCGGTTAACGAACAGCTCACCATAAACGGCAGTGTTATTAGCAATCCGCCATTAAATCCTGCAAACAACGCCTTTAACGGGACTAATTCTTTTACAGGCGCTTCAAACCTATATAACATGGATATTGATGTGTATAGCATTCAAAACCATATTAATATCGGAGATAATTCTGCCACTATTGCCTTAACCTCTGGTCAAGATTTTGTGATGATCAACAATATTATCACTGTTCTAAACAGTCAGTTACCCGATGCGACTATAACCTTAGACAGCAATACCGTATTTTGTGGAGACCAAACTATAGAAGTGTTTTTTACCGTGCATAATACTAACAGTACGGGCATTTTACCGGCACTTACGCCTATTACCTTTTATGTTAATAATGTGCCATTGGCTACAACAAGCACCCTCAATGCTATTGCTATAGATGGAAGTGAAAGTCAATCGATTCTTATTGAAATTCCTGAAGACATTGGCGCCGTGGTAAATTTAGTTGCGTTTGTTGATGACGATGGTACCCAGCAAGGCAGCGTTACAGAATCTAATGAAGAAAATAACAGTGCCTCGGCCGCAATTGAGCTTTTATTAATTTCAGACCTTATCCAGCTGCCCAATCTGAATGCCTGCAATGAAGGCTTTGAAACAGCGACCTACAATTTGTATGAAGCTTTAACTACGATAGACTATACGATTGAAGACCTTCAGTTTTACCGCTCTTTAGAAGATTTAGAATCTGAAACTTTCCCGATAAGCATGCCGTCTTCATACGTAAATATTGACCCTGATGAAACCATTTACGTAAGGATGGAAACAAGCTTGTGTTATGACATTTATGAATTCAAGCTCACTACAGAGAACTGTCCACCTTATGTTCCTGAAGGGTTTTCGCCGAATAACGATACTAAAAACGACTGGTTTAACATCCAAGGGTTATACGATATTTTTACGGCCCATGAATTGCAAGTTTATAACCGTTATGGCGAACTTATTTTTGTAGGCGATAACGATACTCCATGGCAAGGCAGAACCAACAGAGGACTAAACCATAACGGAAATAAAGTTCCGGTTGGGACCTATTACTATATTTTATATCTGAACGATTCCGATTATAAACCGATGGTGGGTTGGGTCTATGTAAATTATTAAGAATGTTAAAATTTTAGCCCATTCATCTTATTTTTTTGGAAGTCCATTTCACTTCCCATAACTTTAAAATCCGTAACAATAGTTCTTGTTATTTCCCTCACTAAAATTTTAAAAAATCCCTCACTAATTTTTACGGTTTTAAGACCAAATTAAGACGGTAATAAGCCCTGTAATTTATATTTTACTGTGGTAAAAATCGCTATTCAGGCTAGGCTTTTTCCTACAAATCAAAGGATTAAGGCCTTATCCTTAGTAGCCAAAATTGACTCTTTTTTTAAGCATTTATCGACCAAATGCCCTTTTTACACGTTTAAACGTTAACTTTTCATGCGTTTCGTCGTATTTTTTTGTATTTCATCTTAATATCATCTACTTTTCCGCTCTATTACAGAACGTGTTTGAGTTGACTCCAAATCTCCCCTTCACTAAACTAAATTACTTAACCGCTATTAATGACTTATTTCAAACACTCCCTCAGCTTATTTATTGGCTTGATTTGCAGCATAACATTTGCTCAGCAAATCACCGTAGATAATTCAGTTTCCCCTCAAGATTTGATTCAAAATACCCTTATTCAAGGATGTGTTGAAGTCACCAATATTTCTTCGCCATTAAATGGTGCTTCTATCGGTATCGGTAGTTTTGGTTATTTTGAAAGTGGGACTTCAGATTTCCCTTTTGAACATGGAATTGTACTTACAACCGGTAATGCCAACTCAGCAGGAAACGGTCAGAACAATGACATCTTAAATGAAGGTTCTGAAACTTGGTTAACCGATAGCGACTTAGAATCGGCCTTAGATATTTCGGGTACGGTAAATGCGACCGCTATTGAATTTGATTTTATTTCAATTTCTAACCAAATTCAGTTCAACTATATTTTAGCCTCTGAAGAATATTATGGTAATTATCCTTGTGAGAATTCAGATGGATTTGCCTTTTTAATTCGTGAAGCAGGAAGTAACGCCCCGTATAGCAATATTGCTTTAATTCCTGGCACCGATATTCCTGTGAATACCAGTACCATTCATGATGAGATCGCAGGCTTTTGTCCCGCTTCAAACGGAAACTATTTTGAAGGTTACAATTTAGGCGACACCAATTATAATGGGAGAACAACCGTATTAACGGCTACTGCAACCATTCAACCTAATGTGCAATATCAAATTAAGTTGGTTATTGCAGATCAAAATGATCAAAACTATGATTCAGCAGTATTTATTGAAGGTAATAGCTTTGATGCTTCTGTAGATTTAGGAGAAGATTATGCTACTTGTGCCAATAGTGCAGATTTAAACGCTAGTATTGATAATCCTAATGCCACCTATAGATGGTATTTTAACGATAGCTTAATGCCAAGCGCAACCCAAGCAAACCTTACAGCTTTTGAATCTGGAAACTACCATGTTGAAATTTCCCTGCCTCTAGCGGACAACTCTTGTCTTATTGAAGATGATATAAACATTACCTTAAATACCACCCAAACCTCTGACCCTATTTCAGATTATTTATTGTGTGATGATATCAGTAACGATGGTACCGAAACCTTTGATTTGTCGCTTAAAGACGATGAGGTTTTAGCCTCTGTCCCAGACTCGACTTACAGTATTTCTTATCATTATAGTGCTGCCGATGCTGTTGATAACAACAATCCGATTACGACAGCCATTCAGAACACAGAAAACAACCAAACGATTCATGTTCGTATTGAAGATACCGTTAATGGTTGTTTAGCCTATTCAACATTTAACCTTGTGGTAAACGAGTTACCGGTCATCGCTAATCCTACAGCCCTAAACCTTTGTGATGCTGATAATTTAGCAGATAACCTTACCGCGATGGACTTAAATTTCTTAAAAGATGAAGAAATCACCTTATCGCAACCCAATCTTGTGGTGAGCTATCACAGTTCTTTGGAAGATGCTACTGCCGGAATCAATGCTTTTACGATGCCTTACACCAACACATCGCCTTCAGAACAGCTTTTTGTGAGTGTAAAAAATATAGAGACGGGTTGTATTTCTACCACAACGTTAGATCTTTCAGTTTCTGAAACCCCAGTAATTAATAGAGAATCTCATTATATTGACGCATGTGACACAGACCATGACGGTTATGCTGAGTTTGATTTAACGTCTATGACTCCGGTTGTTTTAGAAGGCTTAACAGGTGTAACTGTAACATTCCATGTTTCTGCTGAAGATGCTGATTTGGGCTTAAACCCTATTGAAGATCCTTCAAATTACACCAATGTAAATTTTGAAGAGCAAGTGGTTTATATTCGAGTAGAAAACGATGCTACAGGTTGTGCATCTACTACACCGATAGAAATTCATACTAACTTACTCTTAACTGCAACCAATATTAGAGATATCTATGCCTGTGATATTGATGATGACAACACCGAAGATTTTGATTTTGAAACCATTGCTTTAGGTATTATCAATGATTTAATTGATATTGAAATCACGTTTTATGAAACCGAAACCGACCAAATTAACGGTACCAACCCTATAGATGCTACCACGGCTTACACGTCTCTTTCTAATCCCCAAACCATTTACATTACCTTAGAGAGTCCGACGTGTATGGAATTTGCAAACTTCGATTTAATCTTAAATCCGATAACACAATTTGAATCGGTAGTAAGCTTAACGGTTTGTGATGAAGATCAAGATGGTTTTACCACCACGGATCTCTCGCTATTAAGTGGCGCTGTAACCAACGGGGAAACTGGATATTCTGTAACCTATTTTTTAACGGAGCAAGATGCCATTGACAATACCAATCCGTTACCTAACAATTACACCAATACAAGCAATCCGTTTACGCTTTTTCCTAGAATCACATTTTCTCAGACCGGATGTTACGACTACAATTCTTTTGAAGTTACCGTATTACCAGCGCCTGAAAATGAAAAACCTACAGACATCATTATTTGTGATGCTGATAGAGATGGCTTTTCTATAATCAACTTAAACCAGAGCATTCCTAACGCTATTCTTGCGACACCTAACAGAGCGGTTAGCTTTCATAACAGTTTAGAAGAAGCCCATTCTGGTGCCAATGAAATTACGAATACCACGAGTTATAACGCTCAAACCGAAACGGTTTATATGCGTGTGACCAATAGTAATACAGGATGTCATTCAGTAGAAGAGCTCGATGTCATCGTGAATACGCTTCCTTATGTGGGCGATTTAACAAACTATGTGGGAGAGTTTACTTATTGTGAAGATGAATCGGATGGTATCGGAGAATTTATTTTCGAAAATAAAGATACTGAAGCCTTAGACGGACAAACAGGAAAAGTGGTCTCTTATTACCTGACCCCTACTGATGCAGAAAATGGCACCAATGCTTTAGATAAAACAAGCATTTACGAAAACATCAGTAATCCGCAAGAGATCTACATCCGTGTTGAAAATATTACCGATGCGTCTTGTTATACCACCTCATCATTCAGTATTGAAGTGGGTACCAACCCGACTTACAATCAACCGTCAAGTTGGTTTGTTTGTGATGATGTTTCTAATGATGGTGCTGAAGAATTTGATTTTACAAGTGTTATTGAAGAAGTCTCAGCAGGGATACCGGATATCCAATCTGTAAAATTATTCACCTCAGCTGAAGACGCTAGAAACGGCACTAACGAAATTCCGCTTCAGTTTACCAACACAGTAAATCCACAAGAAATTTATGTTCAGATTGATAATGGGTCATTTTGTAAATCCGTAACCTCTTTTGTTGTTAACGTTATTGCGGTACCAGAAGTCGCTGCGATAGCCCCTTTAGTGGAATGTGACGATGATAACGATGGCCACTTGGTTTTCGATTTAACCGTTGCAGAGGCTAATATTTTAGACGTAAGACAAAATGATATCTCTATTAGCTATTATGCCAATTTTGAAGACTCAGAAAGCAATACCAACCCTATAACTAATCCAGAGGCGTATACCAACTTAACAAATCCACAAACGGTGTATATGAAAGTCACTAACAGTGTCTCTAATTGTTATGCAGCGCTTCCTATAGAATTAATTGTAAATCAAGCGCCTACCATTAATGACTTTGTAAGTTATACCACCTGTGCAAACGCAACAAATACGGTAGATCTTACAGCGGTTAACCTTGTAGCTGCAGATGTGCACTACAATGTATTATTCAGTTATTTCTCAAACGAGGCAGACGCCATAGCAAATACAAACGCTTTAGATACCAATTACGCGTACCAATCGCTGAATGAAACGCTATTTGTGAGAACAGAATACAGCACCACACATTGTTCTAGTTATTATGAGTTTAACTTAATTGTAAATCCGTTACCAGTTGCGCATCAACCAGAGGATTTAATGGCTTGTGATGATGATTATGATGGACTTTTGGATTTTGATTTAACCCAACAAAACGCAAGTATTCTAGGCAATCAGAATCCTAATTTATATACTGTAAGCTACCATAATACGGAAATCCAAGCGCAGGAAAACAATTCGGCATTAGAGATCTATTATATGGCTTATGATGGTGAAGTCATTTTTGCACGAGTAGAAAATAAGGCCACGGGGTGTTACAGCCTCACCTCATTTTCAGCCATTATTAACCCTATTCCGTTTATAGACTTAGGCGATCAGGTGATCTGTATTAACAACCTTCCTTTATTAGTCTCAGCAAACACTAATTATAGTAACGACACTTATTTATGGTCTACAGGAGAAACAACTCCAGAAATAGATATTACTGAAGTGGGTAATTATTGGGTAACCGTAACTTCTGAAGCGGGTTGTGAAACCACCAAATATTTTGGCGTTACAGAATCTGAAACGGCAACAATAGAAACTACGGAAATTATCGATTTTTCAGACCCTAATAATATTACGGTGACCATTAGTGGTATTGGTGATTACTTATACCAATTAGATGATTTTGAACCTCAAGAATCTAATCATTTTGAAAATGTAGCGATGGGTTACCATACCGTAAACATTATAGATTTAAACGGTTGTGCCAATGTCACTAAAGAGGTCTTAGTGGTGGATATCCCTAAATTCTTTACGCCTAATGGCGATGGCGATTTTGATACCTGGCATATTGTAGGTATTGAAACCTTACCAGGTACAGTGATTAATGTTTTTGATCGCTACGGAAAACACATCACCCAATTAACTGATACGTCTGCAGGATGGGACGGAATTTATAACGGTAAAGGCATGCCAACTAGCGAGTTTTGGTTTGTTGCAGATATCCAACGTGGAGGAATTGCTTTTCAAGTTAAAGGCCACTTTACTTTAAAACGCTAAACCACTTTCTAACTTTTATATTAAAACCTCTTACACCCCGTAAGAGGTTTTCTTTTTTTATACCAAATTAGCACCAGAAAACTGCTGCCCTACCTTAGAAAGACAGGGGCTTTAACACTTTGATTGACAAGGGCATTTTGAAGGTTTTTCCTATAAATCATTTTTTTTTCATAGATTTAGAAAAAAAAAGAAGCTTTTCTTTTAAACGCACTATGTACCCCATTCCATGAAAAAGAAAAGTACCCTCTTATTTCTTGCTCTATTTCTTTATCTATTTAGCTATGCCCAGCAAATAACAACCGACAACACACAACAACCTAACATACTCATTCAGAACCTTGTAGGAAGCGACTGTATTACCGTAGACAATATCGCGTCACCCGTTAATGGGCAATCCAATGCCATAGTGAGTTATGGTACATTTTATAAAGACAATTCAAATTTTCCGTTACAAAGCGGATTAATATTATCAACAGGACGTGTTAACTCTGCTGGTAACACTGTAATTTCTGAAGATTTAAATGAAGGCCAAATCGATTGGGGCACGGATCCAGATCTGCTAGACGTCGTGGGGATAGATCAAACCCTAAATGCCACGACAATTGAATTTGATTTTTCATCGCCAAATAACTTTATCGCCTTTAACTACCTCTTTGCTTCAGATGAATATCAGCAAGAATACCCTTGTAATTTTAAAGATGTCTTTGCTATTTTAATTAAAGAAGTTGGCTCGGCTGATCCTTATGTAAATATCGCGGTAGTTCCTGAAACGGCAACGGAAGTAAGTACCAATTCCATTCACCCCAATATCACCGGATTTTGCGAAGCGGAAAATGAGACTTATTTTGAAGGGTATAATGTTGGGGACACTAATTTTAATGGACGCACAGCAGTTTTAACAGCAAGAGCAGATATCATTGCTAATACCAGCTACCATATAAAATTTATTATTGCAGATCATATAGATCAACGTTTTGATTCCGCTGTATTTATTGAAGCTGAAGGCTTTGGAAACTCTATCGATTTAGGGCCAGACCAAAGTATTTGTGGTAGCGACCTAACCTTAGAGGCAGATATTAACAATCCGGCAGCAACCTATACTTGGTTTTTAAACGGAAATCCTATTGCTGGTGAAACTAACAGTAGCTTAGACGTTAATGTTTCTGGAACTTATGATTTAGAAATTTCCTTACCAACATCTAGCGGAACCTGTACCTTGAGCGATTCCGTAGAAATAGAGATTATTCCGTTTCAAGATGCAGCACCTATAGACACTTGGCTGGTTTGTAACCCCTTTGAAAGTGATGGGACCTTTACTTTTGATTTTACTGAAAAAAATGATGAAATCTACGCCAATCTGCCTTCCACAAATTACAACATCAGTTATCATCTTAGTTTAGAAGATGCTGAAAACAATAGCAATGCCATTGTTGGTCCTTATGTAAACACTGAACGCTTAGAAACGATTTATGTTAGAATTGAAAGTTTAAGTGGCGACTGTCTTCAAATTGGTTTGTTTGATCTGATTGTTAGCGACTCGCCTGATTCGTTAGAATACACTATTGATGTTTGTAACGGCGAACTGGTAGAACAAATATTTACTAGTTTAAATAACCTGAGTAATGTGGTTTCAAATTTTGACCTGAACACTACAGTTTATTTTTACCTTACAGAAGCCGATGCTTTGAATTCTGAAAATGAGCTTTCAGAATTTCCTAATTTAGAAAGTGAACCGGACCTCTTTTATGCTAAAATAGAAAGTGAGGCTTACATCTGCCCTTCTATAGTCCCTATTCATTTAGATTATATCCCACAGACTGATCTTGGTATAGACCGCTATGTTTTTGATTTATGTATAGATCCTAATTATAGCGAAGAAGAAAATGGTCAGAACTATGATTATGACAGTCTCGTGGTAGACCATAATTTAGATTTTGTTTTAGAAACCTTTGAAAACGATTACCCTGGCGCTTATGCTATAATTGAACAACTGATCGGTTCTGGTAATCCTAGAATGCATGCTACAAGTAGTAATCAATTTTCAATTCCTATCGCTGTAAGATATATTGATGAAAATTGTCCTGCACGAATTCCGATGGAAATTCATAAAAATCTACTCTTTAATATTTTTGGTCGTGGTGTTATCATTGAAGAATGTGACGATCCTTCAAATGACGGTCTTATAGATGTTTTACTTTCAGAATTAATTGAAGAGCTTAAAAGCGGTTACCATCAAATTGATCTTGTTTTATACGAAACTGAAAGTGATCGCGATAATCAAATCAATCCTTTAAACCCAAATACCGGCCTTACTTTAGCTCATGAAGCCGTATTGTACGCTCATAGCTCTCATAATGGTTGTACTTATGATTTTACGGTAACTCATTTTATAAATTCTGTCATTGACATTCCTCCAACAACGCTAGATTTTTGCGGTAACCTAGACCCTGTTACCAACTTGACCAGTATTGCCACTCCGGCTTTAAAAACAACATATCTGAATAATGCGAATATCGTTGGTTCAGTAAATTTCTATTTAAGTTATGAGGATGCTGTAAATGCAACCAATGAAATAACAGATACTTTTGAAGTCAGTGGCAACCAGCAGACTTTTTATTTACGTGTAGTGAATCAGTTTGCTGAAAACAATTGCCCTAGCATCACCACCTTAGAGCTCAATATAACAAGTGCCACAGAAGCAAGCGATCCGCAGCCGCTTATTATTTGCGACGATGATCAAGACGGATTCAGCACAATAAACTTAGAGGCGGTTATTCCTGAATTAGCCAATGGTGCTACTGATCTTGATTTTTCATTTTACGAAAACTACGATGATGCTGTAGCCAATAGCAACCCTATTAGTAATCTTAATCAATACAACACAGCAAGTATTGCTATTTTCATTAGAGCACAAGTTCAAGGTACCGATTGTTTCAGTATTTTCAACTACAACATTCAGGTGTATGCCAATCCGCAACTTCAATCTATAGCCGATTATATTTACTGTACGCCAGATGTAAATGCCGATCCTGATATACTTTTAGAAACCCAAGATTTCAGCATTATAAATGGGCAAACAGATATGCAAGTGCTCTATTTTGAAACCGAAAATAACGCTATAGACCGCATAAATGCTATTGATAAAGATGTTGCTTATCTCCCTATAACCAATCCACAAACAATTTTTGTTAGGCTCGAAAATGCCTTAGGAAATAGTTGTTACAAAATAGCACCAATGCAAATAGAAGTGCGTCAGGCCCCTATTTATACCGTCCCGACAGATGTTTTTGAATGTGATGTAAATAGTACCGGTTTTGTGACGACTGATTTAAGTGAAAAAATATTAGAAATTCACGAGGGAAGTCCGACGGAACTCAACATCACCTTTCATCTTACACCATTAAATGCTGAAATGGGTTCTAATGCCCTTCCGCTCAATTATACCTCGACGGCTAATCCGCAATTGATTTACGCTCGGATTTTAAATATCAACTCAGGTTGTTACGCTATTGAAACCTTTAGTATAAATACCTTAGCGCTTCCGGACGTCCAATATGGAAAAACATTAACCGCCTGTGCGAACAACAATGATTTTGCTTTAGAATGGAATTTAAAGCAGATAGAGCTCGAAGTTTTAGAAGGACGCCAATACAATATAGGCTTCACCTATTTCGAATCTGAAAACGATCTTCTGAGCAACAGCAACCCGATTTCAAATCCAGAAGCTTATACCAATATTACAGCTCCCCAAACCGTATACGCTAGAATTAATAATGCCACCACAGGGTGTTTTGATTATGTACCTTTTGAATTGATCATCAACAGTCCACCTGAAATCAATCCAATTTCAACCTATGCCATCTGTGCTAATCCTGAAAACAGTGTAGACCTCAACGAGATGACGTCCTTATTAGTAGACAATACCTATAATTTAGAGCTTCAGTATTTTTCTAATGAAAATGACGCACAGTCCAATACCAATCCTCTAAGTCTTAATCACATTTATACTAACACTGTTGAAATGCTCTATATTAGGTTAGAATATACCACCACACATTGTTACGCGATTCACCCAATTCAGCTTGAAATTTATCCGCTTCCTATAGCGCATACACCAAATGCTTTAGAGACTTGTGATGACGATACGGACGGCTATGCTTTATTTCAACTGGACCAACAGAATCCTGATATTTTAGGCAATCAGAATCCAGACGACTATACGCTGTATTATTACACCACAGCAGAAGATGCCATTGCACATACCAATGCTATAAACACCTCGTATAACGCTTATAATGGGCAAATTATATATGTAAGATTGGAACACAACAGTACAGGTTGTTTTGCGACAACGCAATTCGCTGTGACGGTCAACCCTATACCCTTCGCTGCCATTACAGATCAAGTGCTCTGTTTAAATGACGGGCCTTTAGTGGTCTCAGCTGATACTAATATTGCAACGGATACGTATTTATGGTCTACAGGGTCTAGCGCTTCTGAAATTGAAATCACTGAGGTAGGTACTTATACAGTAACAATCACCAATGCTTTAGGGTGCCAAAATAGTTCTACTTTTAATGTTACAGTTTCGGAAACTGCTGAAATTGATGTGGTAGAAACCGTAGATTTTTCAGACCCAAACAACATCACCCTTAGTGTTAATGGTATAGGTAACTACCTTTATCAGCTTAACGATGGCCCTTTCCAAAGTGCTTCCGTTTTTTACAATGTTCCTATAGGTCTCAATACTTTAACCGTTAGAGACCTCAATGGATGTGGAAACCTTAGTTATGAGGTTGTTGTGATTGACACCCCAAAACACATGACTCCTAATAATGATGGGGATTTTGATACTTGGCACATTACAGGTGTTGAAACCCTTCCGGGGACGGTAATTTCTATTTATGATAGAACCGGAAAACTGTTAACACAACTTCGTCACGATTCTCCAGGTTGGGATGGGCGCTACAATAACAGCAATATGCCGGCTGGAGATTATTGGTTTGTGGCCGATGTTATTCAAAACGGAGAACAATTTCAAGTTAAAGGCCACTTTGCATTACGACGATAAGCATTAAAACCTTGTTGTTCAACCTTTAAAAAGACAATTCATCATATAATATCCCCACTATTGGGGATTTTTTTATACTTTTTTACGACTTAAATTGCCTTGACTATTAGGCAACTCATTTCTTTAAAGGTACTTATTGTGTATGGTGAAAATAAATTACATATTCAGTTTAATCATTTGTTTTAGTGTTTGTGTTTACACCTATGGCCAACAAATTACAACTGACGATTCACTTCCTCTAGAGCAACTTATTCAAGACAACTTAGGTCAAAATTGTGTAGAAATTTCAAATATTGCTTCCACAGTAAACGGTTCTATTAACGGCTTTAATAGCTATGGCTTTTTTGAACGGGGCAACTCGGACTTTCCTTTTCTTAACGGTATTGTACTTACCACTGGTAATGTAAATTCTGCCGGAAACACCTTAAATGCAAGTCCGCTAAATGAAGGTGATGATGCTTGGCTGACGGATACCGATTTAGAAAATGCATTGGACATTTCTAATACCTTAAATGCAACCTCCATACAGTTTAACTTTATTTCTGTTGCCAATCAAATTCAATTTAATTATTTGTTAGCTTCAGAGGAATACCAACAAGAATATCCCTGTTTTTATTCTGATGGTTTCGCCTTTTTAATACGCGAAGCAGGGACCTCATACCCGTTTAATAATATTGCATTAATTCCCGGAACATCTACACCTGTAAATACCAATACCGTTCATGACGAAATTGAAACTTGGTGTTCTGCCGCCAACGAAGCCTATTTTGAAGGCTATAATGTAGGAGACACCAATTATAATGGAAGAACGGTAGTGCTTACCGCTACTGCTGCCATTATGCCCAATGTAGAATATGAAATAAAATTGGTAATTGCAGATCAAAGCGATCAAAACTTTGATTCTGCCGTATTTATTGAAGGGAATAGTTTTAATGCGAATGTAGACCTAGGCCCTGACATTTCCACCTGTGGGGATTCGGTGATGCTTAATGGTGATATTCAAAACCCTCAAGCCTCCTATCAATGGTATAAAGACGATACCTTAATTGATGGCGCAAATGCTAGTAATTTTGAAGCAACAGCTACCGGTTCCTACAAGGTTGAGGTAACCATACAACTTGGCAGCACGTCTTGTGTTATTGAAGATGTGGTGGACATTATCTTAAATTCAGAACAAGCCTCCACACAAATTTCAGATTTTATTTATTGTGATGATCCTTCTAATGATGGCGTTGAAACTTTTGATCTTACCGCTAAAAACAATGAGGTCCTGGCCTCTGTTCCGCCTTCAAATTACCTCATTAGTTATCACTACTCTAATGAGGATGCCCTAAATAATAACAATCCTATAACCACACCGATTGAAAATACCAGCTCACCACAACCCATATTTGTAAGAATTGAAGATGCTATTAACGGTTGTTTAGCTTATTCTACGTTTAATTTAGTGGTCAATCAGAAACCCGATTATGTAGATCCCGATCCCATCATTGCCTGTGAAGACCCAACTTTAGACGGTTATACGCTTGTGGATTTAAACCTTGCAAATGATCAGATCATCAACGGCAATAATAACCTCTATATCACGTATCATTACTCGCTTCCGGAGGCCGATTTAGGAAGTAATCCTATTTTTTCGCCTTACGCCAATTTCAACACTTCCGAAACGCTATATGTAAGGATATACGATAGTACAACAGGCTGTTATTCCACTACTACGATCGACGTTCAATTTCAAGATACGCCACCGATTAACCTCAACGATCAATGGGTTGGAGCCTGTGCGCCCGAAAGTGAAAATGGCTTAGAGACTTTCGATTTAACAAGTATTATTGACAGCGTTTTACAAGGTGCCACAGGTTTAGACGTCAGTTTTCATATCACCTTATATGATGGGCATAATAATATCAATCCCATTGAGGATCCTGAAAATTATCAAAATACATCGCCCTATTATCAGCTCCTTTATATCCGTGTACAAGATCCTGAAACAGGCTGTTATGCGGTAGTTAATTTGGAATTGTTTAGCAGTATTATTCAATCCGGATTTTCCCAAGATGCCGTTATCGTTTGCGATGATGTTTCAGACGATGGTATTGCCGATTTTAATCTTGTTGAGGTGCAATGGGATATTTCTAACGGGTATCCAGGATTTGATTTCTCCTTTTACTTGACGCCCGAGGATCGAGATAATTTAACCAATCCTATAGATAAAACCATTCCTTTTACGGTTTCTAATTACGGCACTACAATTTATGCCATTGCGAGTTCAGGGGTTTGTGAAGACTATATTGATATTGCTTTAGAAATTTCTCCCGCTATTGTGTTAAGTCCGCAAACGTATGACTATTGTGACGAAGATGATGATGGCTTCACCACCTTAATTATGGATACGTTTAATAGTACAGCAAGTCAAGGTGTGCAAGCGGCCAACGTAAAATATTACCTTACGGAAGAAGACGCTATTAATAATGAAAATATTCTACCCGATTATGTTTATAACAGTAGCAATCCGCAATTGTTTTATATCCGAGTAACCAACTCCCAAACGGAATGTTACGATATTTCTACACTCCAAGTTAATATTGTAGGGGCTCCAACCATTTTTTACCCTGAGGCCATTATTGTTTGTGATGATGATAATGACGGAAGCTCCACGGTAGATTTGACCTCTAAAATTCCAGAAATGGTTAGCGATACTAACGGGTTAAACTTTTCCTTTTATGAGGATTATAACTTAGCTTTAGAAGGTGCGCCCGAAGACGCCATTAGCAATGCAGATAACTTTACCACTGAAACGACGTATATCTATGCACGCGTAGCAAACGAGTCTAGTGGCTGCGCTAATCTTTCTGGCTTTTACGTTTATGTAAATACCATTCCTGAATTTATTCCGATTTCAAATTTTCAAAATTGTGAAGCTGATATTAGTGGGGTAGCCGACTTTTATTTCTATTTGAAGGATGAAGAAATTCTCAATGGACAAACAGGGAAACAGGTCTTGTATTTCGAAACCGAAGCCGATGCTATTGCGGGTACCAACTATATTGACAAATACACGGCTTATAACAATACTTCAGGTCCACAAACTATTTATGTCCGTGTAGAAAACCTCACCGACTCCAACTGTTTTGGGACCTCTTCCTTTGAATTAGAAGTTGGTTCCCTACCTATTTTCACACCTCCAACGGCATTTTTAGTCTGTGATGATATCAGTAATGACGGTGTTGCTAACGTAGATTTAAATGTAAAAATTGATGAAATTGTTACGGGAAGTCCAGAAATTTTAGAGGTCAGTTTTCATCTGTCTCAGTTTGATGCCGAATCTAATAGCAATCCTGTACCTTTTGAATTTACCAATACTACCAATCCTCAAGAGCTATATGCACGGATTTCTAACGGCACCTACTGTCAAGGAATTTCCGCTTTTGAAATCACCGTAATTTCAGCACCTGTTGTAAATCCATCAATACCTTTAGAACAATGCGACACCGATTATGATGGTATAGTCACTTGGGATTTAACCATTTCTGAAATTGATATTTTAGATGTGAGACAAGACAATATTGAGGTTTCCTATTTTGAAACTGTTGACGATTTAGAGGCGGATACAAACCCAATTATCACTCCACACAATTATCAAAATAGCACCACACCACAAACGGTTTATATTAAAGTTAATAATACCGTTAGCGATTGTTTTGTGATTGTTCCTTTAGATTTAATCGTCAACCTACCGCCTTTGCTTAATGATTTTGAAACGGTAGAAATTTGTGATCATCCTGCCGCCGAATTTAATTTTTCTAACGTAGACAGCTACCTTACAGATCTTACTACGGATCTCATTTTTACTTATCATAATAATCAGGGCGATGCAGAAACCAATAGCAACCCCTTACCGCCTATCTATAACTACACGGAAACATCGCATGCTTTTGTGGCCCGAGTTACAAATGCGCTTACCGGATGTTATAGCACCTATCCGTTTGATCTTATAATTAACCCTTTGCCGGTTGCAAATTTACCAGACCCATTAGAAGCCTGTGACGATGTGACCAACGACGGGTCGGCCTATTTTAATTTAGAATCTCAGACTTCAACAGTTTTAGGGACACAAAACGCCAATGATTTTGATGTAAGTTACTTTGAAACGCTCAACAATGCAGAAATCAATGAAAATCCTATTATTGAAACTAATGCCTATTTAGGAACAAACACACAAGTTATTTGGGTTAGAATTGAAAATAATACGACGGGTTGCTATAACCTTACGGAATTTATACTAAGAGTAAATCCACATCCTAACACGCCACAACCATTAGTGTATTGTGATACGGATTATGATGGCGAAACTCCTTTTGATTTAACCACAGCGCAAAGCGAACTCTTTGAAACAAGCAACCCTAACCATATTATTAGTTATTTTGAAACTGTAACCGATTTAGAAAACGATCTCAATGCCATTTCAAATCCTGAAAACTATAGCAATACGAGCAATCCTCAAACGGTTTATATCAAAGTTTTAGATACGGTTGCAAACTGCTATACTAGTGTCACGTTGGAATTATATGTCAACCTTCCACCACCAATAAATACCTTTCAAAGTATTGAACTCTGTGATAACGACACGCAAACCTTCGATTTAAACACAATAAATACTAGAATCGTGGATAGCAATTTTAACGTGCTTATTAGTTATTACGCCTCAGAAACAGATGCCATAACCCAGACCAACGCTTTAGAATCACCTTACACTTACACGGATTCCACCACCCAATTATTTGCACGTGTCGCCTATAGCACCACACATTGTTATGTAATTTATCCGTTTGAACTCCGAATCAATCCTGTTCCCTTGGCCCTTACTCCTGAAGACCTTGAGGTTTGTGATGACGATTACGACGGAGCGTTCAATTTTACATTACATACGCAAACTGCAAGTATTTTAGGATTTCAAAATCCCCTAAATTACAGTGTAACATATTTTAATTCGCTCTTAGACGCCCATGAAAACAGCAACCCCTTAGATGCCAATTCTTATATAGGCTATAACAACGAAATAATAACCGCACGTGTAGAAGACAATCTCACCCATTGTTATAGTTTGGTCAATTTTTCATTGGTGGTACACCGAAAACCTTATGTGTTTATACCAACACAAGTGGTTTGCATTGATAACCTCCCTTTAATCGTTTCCGCAGAAACCTTTTTCGATACAGATCAATATTTATGGTCTAACAATAGCAGCAATTCTAGTCTAGAAATTACAGAAATCGGAACATATGCTGTTACTGTTACTTCGGAATTTGGATGTACCACCACAAGTACTTTTGAAGTTATAGAATCGGCATCGGCCACAATAGAACTAACAGAAACTGTAGATTTTTCAGACCCTAACAACATCACGATAACCATTAGTGGTATTGGCAATTACCAATATATATTGGATGATGGAGAACCACAAGACTCCAATACTTTTGAAAATGTAACCTTAGGCTACCACACCATTACGGTAATAGATTTGAATGGCTGTGCTGAAGTGACTAAAGAAGTGGTTGTGGTGGATGCCCCGCCTTTTTTCACACCGAATGGCGATACCCATCACGATACGTGGCATATTGTAGGAATTGAAACCTTACCAGGAAGTAAAGTCTATATTTTTGACCGTTACGGCAAGCTCATCTATCAATTAAATTCGGAATCTTCCGGCTGGGATGGCACTTATAACAACCGTAATATGCCGGCTAATGATTATTGGTTCTTAGCCGAAATAAGACAAGGCAACACCTCTTTTGATGTGCGTGGTAATTTTGCTTTACGACGGTAAAGGGCTCAACTTAGCGTTTTAACCCTAAATGTCCGGTGTATTTTTTACCATTTTCCAACAAGGCGACATACCAATAATCATCACTTGGAAGTGCTTTACCATTAAACGTACCATCCCAAGTTTGCTGATTCGCATCTAAAACACTAACTAATTTTCCGTAGCGGTTAAATATATGTACCGATTCTAAAGAACGCCTAACAAACGAATCTCCTACCACGCCCCAATAATCTGAATCGCCATCAGCATTAGGGGTAAAGAATTTAGGAAATCCTAATACGGATAGTTCTTGTGAAATGGTTGCACAACCATTTAAATCTCTCACATAAAGAGTATAAAATCCTTCAGCAAGATTAGTAAAAACTGGATCCTCTTGGTAAGGTCCAAATTCTGAATCTAAAGAAAACTCATAATCACCATCGCCTGAAACATTAATGGTAACGCTGTTATTTGGCGCTACACCGGTAATTGATACACTTTCAATAACCACCGTATTTGAGGTCGTCACCGTAATAGTTCTGCTTGAAGAGCATCCGTTTGGATCTGTAACCACAACGGTATAAACACCCGGTTCATTAATAGCATTAAAGGTTGTGTTCACTTCCGTTAGCGCACCGTTAAACCACCATTGGTAATAATAATTATTAGGTAAGTCATTGCTTACTCCACCGTAAAGTGTAAGCGTTTCAGGATATAAATTGGTACAATACACAAGGGTTTCATCAGGAATTAACTGTGGTGTGTAAACCACCTGCAATGCGACTTCAGAAATACTATAACATTGACTCCCATTATTAACCTTTACGTAAATCGTTTGATTATAAGCCGTAGTATTTTCGTAACTTATAGGTAAGGCATTCGTTTCACTAAACGCATCGGCTTCTGTTTCGTAATACGACAGACTTGCTCCCGCAGGAATTTGATTTTCAACCGACGTTGCAATAGCACTAAGATCAAAATTAGCAAAACCATCAACCTCATCACCATCACAGCCATTTAAATCGGGAATATTCAAAGTGTTCTGAGAGGTCTGTAACTCTAATTCTACAACATTATAACAATTCGCATTGTTTACAATATAGCCGTAAACAATCTGAGAAGGTACCGTATTTTGAAAATTTTGAGCATCCTGAATCGGATTTGTATAGCTATGCGCATCGGCTTCAGACATGAAAAAATCAATAAGATTTACGCCATTATCAAAATTGGTAAGCTCATTAGAAGCTTCAAATAAATTATAGGTAGATAAGCCATCGTCATTACTATCGCAGGCGACTAAAACGGCATTCGCTCCAACAGGCAAGGCACTGTATTCTACAACAATCTCTCCGTAAGAAATACAGCCATTGGCCAAACCAACTTCAACGGTATAAGTCCCCGCTTCTGTAACGGTATAAGATCCACAGTTTACACAATTACTTGCTTCTGAAGCTACAAGAACTCCATCCTTATACCAATCGTAAGATGGTGACCCGACTTCGTTGACCGTAAGCTCTAAAGTTTCGCCTTCACAAAGCGCATTTTGAGTCGCTAATAAACGATTAGGTCCTAAATCTGTAGACAGTTGAAAACTTCCTGCTTCTAAAAACACCACCGAATCGTAACGGTAGTTTTGTTCATCAGCAATTACGAGTTTTACATGATAGGTTTCATTAGGAATAACATTTGCTGTTGCCGTTAACACAGCCGTCTGACCATTAAAATTGATCACCGCATTTCCGTCGTTATAATTTCCGAAGTAGGTTTCATTTTGAGGAGGACAAGCGCCATTAACACCCGGAGTTACAGTGGTAACTTTTACAGGCGTATTCGTATCAGGCACTAATGCGATATTTTCATATTGTTGCTGAACCGAAGTGGGACGGATTAAAAACCCAAATAAATCGGAATAAACACAACTATTGGCATTGCCTTCTTGATATTCTTCCGAAGCAAAAATATATCTAAAACTTATTTCTGAGGCTACCGAAGTAAAATCGAACTCTAAAATAGTAGCATTGGTCGTATTGGTTTCATTAAGTGCAAACTCTAGATCTAAGTCTCCTTCCCAATTGGAGGCATCGTCATCACTAAGACTAAGGTTAGGTCCTGGCACATTTTGAAGTCTTCCTGTACTTAAGACCACGCCACTTTGAAAAGGAAAGTTTGTTCCGGTGGCATCAAAATAGCCATAACTCTCATCAGAACCATTAAAATTTCCACCTGAAACGTTAGTCACAATAACATTGGAAATACAATTACTATCAATAAGGACATCTTCTATAAGTTGTTGAGCAGTGTAAGTGGCACTATCAACTGAAATACTTTGGGCATAAGTACACAAGGTAAAGAAGAGTGCAAGTATAAGGGCTTGATTCTTAAGTGTCATTTTAATTTTTAAGGGATGGCAAAGATACATATCTCTAAGTGACCATAAATACCAAAAGATGTTAAAAAATAGCCTATCCTCTATAGTTAGGGATTCTTCCCGACTTTTAACATCACAAAACTACCCATAAAACCCGTAATCAACTAACTAACAGAAACATACAAACCAAACTAAAACCCAAGAAGATTAACGTAACCGTTAGTTAACAAATAAACGAATTTTATTACATATTTTTGCCGACTATTTTTACCCAAATAAAATGAAAAAATCAATCGTATTACTCGTTCAACTTGTCTTATTGTCTCATAGTGCTTTATTTAGCTATGCGTCTAATGTATCGCTTAAAGAAGTTGAAAACCTTAACTGTCCGGCACCAATCATTTCAAGCTTTAGTCCAGAAACAGGTCCTGTAAACACAAAGATCACCTTAAACGGAAGTTTACTTAATACGCTTTCAACCGTAGATTTCAACGGTATCACTGCTAGTTTTACCATTATAAACGATTCAGAAATAAACATTACCATTCCCGAAGGTATTTCAGACTTTTCTGCCATTACATTAACGACTGATGGAGGTTGTTCAACCACCACAACTAATAATTTCACCTTAATAAATGATACCTGTGGTACAACGGGTGATATTTATATCTCTGAAGTTTATGACTCTAATGGCGGAAGTTATGGCGTTATAGAATTGTATAATCCAACGAGTACTGCTGTGGATGTAGACGGCGTTTATGAAATACAACGTTTTGGTGATATCGGAAATGCGACTCCGAGTGCCACAATCCCGTTAACAGGAAGCATCCCAGCTTTGAGTACTTATAGTATTGAAATGGGAAGTACAGGTAATGTTTGTAGTGGTATTTCTGCAGATGTTACTGTTAGTGCAGGGATTAATGAAGATGACGAAATTAGACTTGTAAAAACCGGAAGCGTTATCGATGTGATGTATACCGCAGATAATATTGGTTATACATTTATTAGAAATGCTGATGCTGCTGCGCCGAGTGCCACCTTTAACATCAGTGAGTGGTTATATTTAGATAACGAAACTTGTTCCGATTTAGGAACGCATACTGCTAATAATAATGCCGCTTCTCCAACACTAAGCCAATCCGACTCAGTAAGCCTCTGCGAAAATGAAACCGCAACTTTCTCGGTTTCTGTTGACACCGGAAGTTATACCTACCAATGGAAAGTTTTAAATAGTGCTGGCGATTGGACAAACCTTAGTAACGATAGTAATTATTCTGGCGTGAGCACCAATACATTAAGCATCGCTAATACGCCTTTTAGTTTTAATGGTTTACAATATTATTGCGAAATCACCTCTACAAATTGTAGCCTCGTTTCTCATGCCGCTTTATTAGAAGTTTTAAATCCGGAAGTGGATAACCTAGTTGACCAAACGGCTTGTTTAACTTATTCTTTACCATCTTTAACTCATGGTAATTATTATACAGGCATCAACGGTACGGGGACCCCACTTTTTGCAGGTGACATCATTTCAAGTTCTCAAACTATTTATATTTATACTGAAGTAGGAACGGCACCTAACTTCTGTTCTAACCAATCGAGTTTTACCGTTACTATAAATGAAGCACCTGCCGTGAGTACGCTTGAAGACCAAGTTGTATGTGGACAATTTGAGCTTCCTAGTATTTCCGATGGTAGCTACTATACTGGGCCTAATGGTACAGGCACAGCATTAACTGCGGGAGACCTCCTTTTCACCTCTCAGGTCGTTTATATTTTTAATTCGGACAGTACGTCTTCAAACGATTGTTCATCGGAAAGTGATTTTGAAGTTACGGTATATCCAGCAACCGATTTCACCTTAGATACCTCAAACATTTCTATTAACGGCGACACGCTAACCGTGACCATGACAGACAGTTCAATATCGTATTTATATGCGATTGATAATGCTGATTTTCAAACCGACGCTGTAATAACTTCTATAGCGGATGGGTTACATACCTTATATGTTCAAGATGCTAATGGCTGTGTTATAAAATCTATTGATTTTGAAATTTCAACACTAACGGAAGCGCTCTTTATCCCTCAAGGGTTCTCTCCTAATAACGATGGTAAAAATGATTGGTTCAACATACAAGGTTTATATGATGTGTTCCCTAATCATAACCTAAAAATTTATAACCGTTATGGCAGTTTAATTTTTGAAGGTAATAATAACAATAAGTGGTATGGAAGCGCTAATAGAGGGCTGTTAAAAACCAATAAAACGCTTCCTGTAGGCACTTATTTTTATGTACTACAATTAAATGAAACTGGAGCAAACTCAAGATCTTTTACAGGTTGGGTTTATCTCAATAAATAATATAGCATTCTATTTTTCACCTTAATTTAAAGTAATGAAACGTATTAATTTATTAACGCTGTGTCTTTTTATATTGTGTTTATGCGGCACAAATATTATTTCAGCAGTAACGGACTTAGATCACAACACGAAACTTGACCTCTGTCCTGCTCCTATAATTAATAACTTCATGCCCTTAAGTGGTCCTGAGAATACCCTAATCACCATTACCGGAAGCAATTTTAATAGTGCTGCTACAGTATCTATAGATGGCATCGATATGGCGTTCACCGTGCTTAACGATGCAGAAATAACAGCATTTATCCCTTCAGGACTTACGAGCAATGCTAATATTTTAATAGAAAGCAACGGCGGTTGTGTAGGGACATCATCCGACACCTTTACATTGGTTCAATCGGATTGTAGCACAGCTGATATTTATATTTCTGAAATTTATGATGCTTATTCCGGAGATTACGCGGTAATAGAACTCTACAATCCAAGTGCTTCACCAGTAGTCATTGATAACAATTATGTCATTGTGAGATATGGAGATGTGGGGAATGCGACACCAAACAACACGTTTGACCAAATTACAGGAACAATTCCACCGATGGACACCTTTGTAATACAAATGGGAAGTGGTAATAACTGTAGCCCATTAGATGTCGATTTCAATATTTCTACCGGAATTAATGATAATGATGAATTTAAACTTTACAATAACGGTGTTCTTATTGATGTGGTTAATTCTCCTGACGAAAGAGGTTATACGGTCATTAGAAATGCCAATGCCCCGATCCCTCAAACCACTTACGATATAAGTGATTGGTTTATTGATTCTAATGAAAATTGTGCCAATTTAGGTTCTCATACAGCCAATCCTATTCCAGATAATACACCAAACCTAACTCAACCAAGCTCAGTCAGTATTTGCGAAAACGGAACAGCAACCTTCACCGCTAACGAAGATTCAGGGAGTGCGACCTACCAATGGAACTACCTCAATGCTTCTGGCAATTGGGTTAACCTTACGGATAACGCTACCTATCAAGGAAGTCAGACGAGTACGCTTACAGTTTTAAATGCGACACTAGCTTTACATGCTACACAGTATTATTGCGAAATGACCACATCGAGTTGTACTTTAGTATCCAATGCGGCTCAACTCTTTGTAGAAAATCCAAACGTCGATACCTTAGCGGACCAAACGGTTTGTACGTCTTACACTTTACCAACCTTAACGGATGGAAATTATTATACGGGTACTAACGGTACAGGAACAGCACTTTTTGCTGGCGATATCATTACAACTTCTCAAACGCTTTATATTTATAATGAAGTAGGAACAGCACCAAACAATTGCTCAAACGAATCTAGTTTTGAAGTTAGTGTCAACGGTACTCCAAACGTTGATACCTTAGCGGACCAAAACGTTTGTACGTCTTACACTCTTCCAAACTTAACAGAAGGAAATTATTACACGGGTACTAACGGGTCAGGAACAGCTCTTTTTGCTGGGGATATTATTACAAGTTCTCAAACCCTTTATATTTATAATGAAGTAGGAACAGCGCCAAACAATTGCTCAAACGAATCTAGTTTTGAAGTTATTGTCAACGGTACTCCAAACGTTGATACCTTAGCGGACCAAAACGTTTGTACGTCTTACACTCTACCAAACTTAACAGACGGAAATTATTACACGGGTACTAACGGTTCAGGAACAGCTCTTTTTGCCGGCGATGTCATTACAAGTTCTCAAACCCTTTATATTTATAATGAAGTAGGAACGGCACCTAACAATTGCTCAAACGAATCTAGTTTTGAGGTCATTGTCAACGGTACTCCAAACGTCGATACCTTAGCAGACCAAACCGTTTGTGCGTCTTACACCTTACCGAGCTTAACAGACGGAAATTATTACACCGGTACCAACGGTTCAGGAACAGCTCTTTTTGCTGGGGATAGTATTACAAGTTCTCAAACGCTTTATATTTACAATGAAGTAGGAACGGCACCGGACAATTGTACCAACGAATCTAGTTTTGAGGTCATTGTCAACGGTACTGTAAACGTTGATACCTTAGCGGACCAAACGGTTTGTGCGTCTTACACCTTACCGAGCTTAACGGATGGGAATTATTACACCGGCACCAACGGTTCAGGAACAGCTCTTTTTTCTGGTGATGTCATTACAAGTTCTCAAATCCTTTATATTTATAATGAAGTAGGAACGGCGCCAGACAATTGTACGAACGAATCCAACTTTACAATTGAGATTCTTCCTTCTACTGATTTTACCCTAGAGGCATCAAACATTGCACTAAGCAATAACACCCTTACGGTAAACATGACGGATCTTACGCTAGATTATAGTTATGCTGTAGATAATTCAAGTTTTCAGACTTCAAACGTATTTACCAACTTAGCCGAAGGCGCTCATACCCTTTATGTCACTGATGCCAATGGTTGTATCACTAAATCTTTAGCGTTTAATATCACCTTTGACCTTATCATTCCGCCATTTTTCACACCAAATGGCGATACGGTAAATGATTATTGGAGAGTTATTGATCGTAATCAAGTGGTAAAAGAAATCTTAATTTTTAACCGTTACGGTAAACTTATCACCCAACTTATTCCTACAACATCATCGTGGGACGGTTTTTACAAGGGGCATTTATTAGAAGCCAATGATTTTTGGTACCTGATTACCTTAAAAACTGGAGAACAACTAAGAGGGCATTTTGCATTGAAACATTAAAAAAAGACAGCCTTAGGCCTATTCTACTTTTAACAGCATTGTAACGTCTTTCTACTTAATATTATAAGCGCATTATTGTAACTTTGCATTATGCGATTTAAAATTGAGTCTGAATTCAAACCTACAGGAGATCAACCCCAAGCCATAAAAAAATTGGCTAAGGGAATTATAGACAATGAAAAATACCAAACCCTTTTGGGGGTGACGGGTTCCGGAAAAACGTTTACAGTAGCCAATGTTATTGAAGAAGTGCAACGACCAACTTTGGTCTTAGCTCATAACAAAACATTAGCGGCACAACTTTATTCTGAATTTAAACAATTTTTCCCAGATAATGCGGTAGAATATTTCGTGTCTTACTACGATTATTACCAGCCTGAAGCCTACATTCCGGTATCTGGAGTTTATATCGAAAAAGATTTATCTATTAATGAGGAAATAGAGAAGATGCGTTTAAGTACCACTTCCTCTCTACTTTCAGGTCGTCGCGACGTTATAGTTATCGCTTCTGTATCTTGTCTTTATGGTATTGGTAATCCGGTGGAATTTCAGAAAAATGTCATTTCTATTGAACGCGATCAGGTTATTTCTAGAACCAAACTCTTACACCAACTCGTTCAAAGTTTATACTCGAGAACCGAATCAGATTTTAAAAATGGAAATTTCAGAATTAAAGGAGATACTGTAGATGTGTTTCCTGGTTATGCCGACCATGCCTTCCGCATTCACTTTTTTGGTGATGAGATTGAAGAAATTGAAGCTTTTGATGCGCGATCCAATGAAATTATAGAACGCTACGACCGTTTAAATATCTACCCTGCCAACATGTTTGTAACATCACCCGATGTCCTAAATGGGGCGATAAAAGATATACAAGACGATTTAGTAAAGCAGTACGATTATTTTAAAGATATAGGAAAACACCTCGAAGCAAAACGTTTAAAGGAGCGTACGGAATTTGATCTGGAAATGATTAGAGAATTGGGGTATTGCTCCGGAATTGAAAATTATTCGCGTTATTTAGATGGTCGTCGCCCAGGGACACGCCCTTTCTGTTTATTAGATTATTTCCCCGATGATTTTTTAATGGTGGTTGATGAAAGTCACGTAACCATTTCTCAAGTCCATGCCATGTATGGAGGTGACCGAAGTCGGAAAGTCAACCTTGTGGATTACGGATTCCGTCTGCCTGCTGCTATGGATAACAGACCTTTAAAATTTGAAGAGTTTGAAGCTTTACAAAATCAAGTGATCTACGTATCTGCCACGCCTGCGGATTACGAGATGCAAAAAACCGATGGCGTTTATGTAGAGCAAGTTATCCGTCCTACGGGTTTGCTCGATCCTATCATTGAAGTCCGACCAAGCTTAAACCAAATTGACGATTTAATCGAAGAAATCCAAATGCGTGTCGAGAAAGATGAACGGACTTTAGTCACCACCTTAACGAAACGTATGGCTGAGGAGTTAACCAAATATCTCACGCGAATATCAGTGAGAACACGCTATATTCATAGTGATGTAGACACCTTAGAACGTGTAGAAATCATGCAAGATTTAAGAAAAGGGGTCTTTGATGTTTTGGTTGGAGTTAACTTACTCCGTGAAGGCTTAGATTTACCAGAAGTCTCTTTAGTTGCTATACTTGATGCTGATAAAGAAGGTTTCTTACGTTCAGCAAGATCCTTAACTCAAACTGTGGGTAGAGCCGCTAGAAACTTGGAAGGTAAAGCGATTATGTACGCGGATAAAATCACGAAAAGTATGGAAAAAACCATCAGTGAAACCAACTACCGACGTGAAAAACAAATTGCCTATAACACCAAACACAAGCTTGTTCCTAAGGCATTAAATAAGAGTTTAAACAGTACATTGAGTCAAAATTCGGTGAGTACCTACAAAACCGAACTGGACGCTAAAATTGCAGCAGAACCTGAAAGTGAATACTTAACAAAAGGGGAACTCGAAAAGAAAATTAGAGAAACGAGAAAGCTTATGGAGCAGGCCGCGAAAGCCTTAGACTTTTTAGAAGCGGCACGTTTTAGAGATGAAATTACAGCCTACCAAAGTAAATTAGAGAACGTAAAATAAGAGATAGAGAAAGCGGCGTTGTAATGTTCAATAGGTAAAAGATTGTTGTTTATATCAATTTAAAACCTATTTATCAAGAACTTCAACCCGATTAATTATAGTGCACTTTAAAAATATCGATTAGAAAATCTGCGGGCACCATGTTATTGGGAAAACTTTCCATAAGATCTAAGACGCGGTTTATAGACTCATGACTTAAACCCATACGAAGTCCAAAATTGTGAATTTTAACCCACTGCTTAGAACTGATGTGCTCGCCGAAATCCATAAGAAGCACTAATCTATGAAACTGCACAATGCGCTCACTATGGGATTTTAAATGTACGTTGGTTACAGGATGATCTAACAAGTATTGAAAATCAGCTTTAGAAATATCTAACTGTTTGGCAATACTATATAAGAAATGATATTCAAAAGTCTCAATACGATCTTCAGTTTGAGCAAAGGCTATCATTTCAGAAAGTAAGTTTAGTTTTTCAATACGATTTGTCATGATTCAAAGCTTTTATTTTATTGTAAAGTTAAATAGATGGTAGATTTTATTGTCGTTGATATAATGTATCTTGTCGAAAAATTGAACGTACTTAATCGGTGATATTAAACGTTTATCAAAATAAATTGATGCTTAAAGCATGATAATGAAGCCTTTACTCTTATTTATATGTATTTTCTTTTCGCTACAGCTAACGAGTCAAACTACTGATAATAAGAACATTACAACGTTTACTATTGAAGTTCCTCAATTAGAAACCACGAAAAAAATTTGGTTGTATTTACCTACAAATTATTCAAAATCGGAAAAAGCGTATCCTGTGATTTATATGCACGATGCTCAAAATTTATTTGATGCTGAAACTTCTTATGCGGGTGAATGGAAAATTGACGAATATCTAAACGGTTTAAATGAACATGAGAGTATTATTGTTGGCATAGAACACGGCAACGAAAAACGCATTGAAGAATTAACCCCCTACAAGAATGCAACTTATGGCGGTGGCCAAGGTAAAGCCTATGTAGAATTTATAAAAAACAACTTAAAACCTAAGATTGATTCGACCTACAACACCCTTTCCGATGCTGAACATACAACCATTTTTGGTTCGTCTCTAGGTGGTTTAGTTTCCTTCTATGCAGCTATGAAATACCCTGAGACCTTCGGTAAAGCCGGTGTATTTTCGCCTGCGTTCTGGATCAATCCTGAAATTTTTACCTTTGTAAGGTCTATTGAACTCCCAAAAACCACAAAATTATACTTTTTAGCGGGTACGGATGAAGGAGAGACCATGCTTCCTAAAATGGAGGCTATGATTCACCTACTAAAATCTAAAGGTTTAAAGGACGAACAGCTAGAACAGCGGATTATTGAAGGCGGACAACATAATGAGCAATTATGGGCTTCAAATTTTGGAACTGCTTACCAATGGCTTTACGATTAAAACGTACCTTTGCCCTACCTCTGTATAATGAGGCATTTTGAAATCTTAACATAACCAACTGCGCGAAACCGTATAACTATCTTTTAAACGTTTCTGTATGGCTACAGAACGAAATTTACAGCTTATGACTAACAACGACATTTTTAAAAAATTAAGAGTAGCCCACAAGCTACGTGACGATGATATCGTAAAAATTCTAGAACTCGTAGATTTTAGAATCTCTAAGAGTGAATTAAATGCGCTCTTTAGAAATGAAGATCATCCGAAGTATATGGAGTGTGGCGATCAAATTTTAAGAAATTTCCTCAACGGATTAATTATTCATTTAAGAGGTCCGCTACCAAAGAAAAAGCCTGCAAAACCTTCTAAATAAAAAAAAAGAGCAACATTACTGTTGCTCTTTTTATTTATATAACCTTTTAAGTTTTTCAACTTATAAGTCTATTAGCTTATGCTAATACTTCTTGAACTTTATCTGCCGCTTCTTGGAATTCAGTTGCACTCATAACATCTAAACCAGAATTGTCAATTAATTCTTTAGCGATGTCTGCATTTGTTCCTTGTAAACGTACAATGATAGGAACATTAATATTCCCCATGTTTTTATAAGCATCAATAACTCCTTGTGCCACACGGTCACAACGTACAATACCACCAAAGATGTTAATTAAGATGGCTTTTACAGCAGGGTCTTTTAAAATAATTTTAAAAGCCGCCTCTACTCTAGCCGCATCAGCAGTACCTCCTACATCTAAGAAGTTTGCAGGTTCACCACCAGCTTGCTTAATTAAATCCATAGTTGCCATAGCTAAACCAGCACCATTTACCATACACCCAACGTTTCCGTCTAAGTCTACATAGTTTAAACCTAAAGCACCGGCTTCAACTTCAATCTGGTTTTCTTCACGTAAGTCACGTAATTCAGCTAAATCTTTATGTCTATATAAGGCGTTAGCATCTAAAGTTACTTTAGCATCAACAGCCATTATTTTGCTATCACTTGTTTTTAAAACAGGATTAATTTCAAATAAAGACGCATCAGACTTGTCGTAAGCTGTATATAAAGCTGTAACAAATTTTGTCATTTCTTTAAAAGCAACACCAGATAAACCTAAATTAAAGGCTACGCGACGTGCTTGAAATGGTAAAATACCTGTTGCAGGATCGATTTCTTCAGTAAAAATTAAATGTGGTGTTTCTTCAGCAACAGTTTCAATATCCATTCCACCTTCTGTAGAATACATAATCATGTTTCTTCCGTTACCACGGTTTAATAATACAGACATATAGTATTCTTCTGGCTCAGAATCACCAGGATAATAAACATCTTCAGCAACTAAAACTTGGTGCACACGTTTACCTTCCGCAGAAGTTTGAGGTGTTACCAAATCCATTCCTATGATTTGTCCTGCAATGTCTTCAACTTCCTGAAGGTTTTTGGCCAATTTTACTCCACCACCTTTTCCACGACCACCTGCATGAACTTGTGCTTTAATCACATGCCATCCTGTAGCTGTTTCAGCTGTTAATTGCTTAGCTGCTTCTACAGCTTCTTTAGCACTTTGGGCTACAATACCACGTTGAATACGTACGCCAAAACTGCTTAATAATTCTTTTCCTTGATATTCGTGTAAATTCATTTTTTATCAGAAATTTATTGGTCGGACAAAAATAAGCATACTAATAGTTTTTAGCAATAAATTTTCTTAGAGATTTAAACTCTAGTGGTTTTGCTAAAAAGCAGGACTTCTCCTTAATATTAATAGCGCCGTTTTAATCTTAAATTTTTAAATCTTTAATCACCGAAAAAGCCTTGTCAACTAAGTAATCTTCAACCACTACGGTAAACTCGTTTGTGGTAGAAACCACTTCATACAAGGTTATATTTTCCCAAGCTAAACGCTTAAATATTTGATAATATAAGCCGACCACTTTAGAGTTTCCATTGGGTAAATAGATACTAATGGCCGATAATTTATCTTGAGATCCTATTTGCGTTTCGTTTTTAAACGTTTTTAGAATATGCTCTTTTTCTGAAGTTGAAATAATAATATTACTCTCAAACATACCTCGCGTAAAGGCATAAAAAATCTGATGATTGGCACTGATGCGTTCTAAAATTTTAGAATGACTGTTGATTAACGTTTTAGAATTCTGAAACGTAAAATCACTTAAATTAGAACGTACAGTAATATCTCCTAGTTGATGGAAAGCCCGTTTTAATCGGTCTTTATTTTCAAGGTTTATCGGTTGCTGAAAGCGCCTCAAGGCCATCATAATAGCCCCATCTTTAACAGGTTTACGCAACATTTTTGAAATGGGCTCGTTTAAGTCTTTCGCTAAAGCCGAAAAATTAATGATCTGACGCGATAAGCCTTCTTCTAAAAAAGGACTTGAGACAATAATCTCTTGAACACAGGATGCAATTGTTTTCATATTGTTATATATATAACATTTTGTGCAAAAATAACAATTTTTTCACATTTCTATGTTTTACATAAGGATTAGAATTATTTTTGCCTAAAAAAGTCCAAGAACCCTAATATAACATTTTAAAGATGGAACAAAACACCTTATTACAAATTGCGAAGGATTTCGGGAGTCCTGTATATGTCTATGACGCCGAAAAAATCGAATTTCAGTACAAACGATTAACCAAAGCATTTAGTAAGGTAAAGTCTTTAAAACTGAATTATGCCGTTAAAGCGCTCTCTAATATTTCGATATTAAAATTATTTAATTCTTTTGGTTCTGGTATTGACACCGTGTCTATCCAAGAAGTTCACTTAGGATTAAAAGCCGGATTTAAACCTGAAAACATCATTTTTACGCCCAACGGCGTCTCTTTAGAAGAGATTGAAACCGTGGCTAAATTAGGGGTTCAAATTAATATTGACAACCTATCTATATTGGAGCAATTTGGAACGAAGCATCCAAAAATTCCAGTATGTATTCGTATTAACCCTCATGTTATGGCTGGTGGGAACACTAACATTTCTGTTGGACACATAGACAGTAAATTTGGAATCTCTATTCATCAAATACCACTTCTACTCCGTATTGTAGAAAATACCAAGATGAATATTAACGGGATTCACATGCATACCGGGAGTGATATCCTTGATATTGATGTCTTCTTATATGCGAGTGAAATTTTATTTGAAACGGCTAAAAATTTCAAAACCTTAGAGTTTATAGATTTCGGATCAGGCTTTAAAGTGCCTTATAAAACAGGAGATATTGAAACCAATATTGAAGAATTAGGCGAAAAATTATCAAAACGTTTTAACCAATTCTGTAAAGAATACGGTAGACCATTAACCTTAGCCTTTGAGCCTGGAAAATTCTTAGTGAGTGAAGCAGGTGTCTTTTTAGCGAAAGTGAATGTGGTGAAACAAACCACTTCTACGGTTTTTGCACAGATAGATTCTGGTTTTAATCACCTTATCCGCCCAATGTTATATGGGTCTCAACATGATATTGAAAACATTAGTAACCCTAAGGGTCGAGAACGTTTTTACTCGGTTGTAGGTTACATCTGTGAGACGGATACTTTTGCCAATAACAGACGTATTTCTGAAATTAATGAAGGTGATATTCTCTGCTTTAAAAATGCGGGAGCCTACTGTTATTCTATGGCTAGCAACTATAATTCGCGTTACAGACCTGCTGAAGTTTTACTTTATAAAGGGAATGCGCATCTCATTAGAAAACGCGAAACCTTTGATGATATCTTAAATAATCAGGTTGAGATTGCCTTATAATCGCTTTGAATTGCGTTAAAGTTTTGTGTAATTA
Source organism: Winogradskyella rapida (assembly GCF_042675845.1). Classification (NCBI taxonomy): domain Bacteria; kingdom Pseudomonadati; phylum Bacteroidota; class Flavobacteriia; order Flavobacteriales; family Flavobacteriaceae; genus Winogradskyella; species Winogradskyella rapida. The sequence continues at coordinate 285,724 of NZ_JBHTKM010000063.1, forward strand.
GAGCACAGCGTATTAAGGTTTTAAAACTATCTTTGAGTGGTTTTAAACCTTAACTCTATGAATCAAATTGCGCCTAAAATCATCCGTCAAGTATTTGTTTTACTTTTAATCGTCCTCTGTGGAAGTTTAATTTTTAGTAAAATGTTACCGTATTTGAGTGGGGTTTTAGGCGCAATTACTTTTTATATCCTTCTACGAAAAATTATGAAGCGCTTGGTGACCAAATACAAATGGAAACCGCCATTAGCCGCTTTAAGCTTAATGTTGGGCTCCTTTATATTAGTGATGATTCCCTTATCGGGCTTTGGGATTATGTTGGTGAATAAGATTTCTGATCTTGCCAGTAATAGTGAGCGCGTTATAGAAGCTTTTAAAACCCAAATTGGACGTGTTAAGTTTAAAACGGGTATAGATATTAATTCTCAAATTGATACCGAAGCCGTTACCTCATGGCTTTCTAACAATGTACAAACCATGGTTGGAGACACCTTTAATCTCTTTATCGCCATTGGTTTAATGTACTTTATGTTATACTTTATGCTCACCAACCGTACAAAACTAAGAGAGTCCTTACGTTCTTATATCCCCATGAACACGGAGAACCTTAGTGAAATAGGTCGTGAAATACAGGCTATGGTAAAATCTAATGCCATAGGTATTCCTTTGGTGGCTATAGCTCAGGGAATTATTGCTTTAATTGGATTTTTAATTTTTGGCATTGAAGAGCCCTTCTTTTGGTTTGTCATTGTCACTATAGGCTCTATGATTCCTTTTATAGGGACTTTTGTAGGGATCATCCCGGTTTTTATTCTAAGCTTATCGTCTGGCGATAGCTTTCAAGCTTGGGGTATACTAATCTACGGTATTGTGGTGGTAGGAAGTACCGATAATATTATTCGTTTGTATGTGCTTCAAAAACTCGATGATGTACATCCTTTAATTACCCTTATTGGGGTTATTGTTGGGGTTCCTTTATTCGGATTTATTGGTTTAATTTTCGGGCCACTTTTAGTGAGTATTTTTATGGCTTTAGTGCGCATTTATACAAAAGAGTACGGAAAATCTCTGCCCTCAGAGTCTGAAGAACGTTTATAACACCGACTCCTTAACGCTTGATAAAAACACAACCGATAATTTGCATTACCGGTTGTGTTCACTTCTTAGTATTACTATTTTCTACATAATTTGAAATACGGCTTTACTCATTTTCGAGCTGCGCCTTATAGTCATCAATTTTTGCTTTTTGGCTATCTGGCAACTCTGGTTCTTTAATATCCGTATAGGTTTTAAGCGTATCATATAAAATTTTAGCCACGATATAGCGTGCCGTAGGCTTATCGTCGGCAGGAAGATTATACCAAGGCGCATGGGGTTTAGAGGTTTTATTAATTGCCGCTTCATAACAGGCTTGATATTTATCCCAACATTCGCGCTCATCTAAATCGTCTGGCGAGAACTTCCAATTTTTACTCGGTTTATTCAAACGTCGTAACAATCTATTTTTTTGTTCGTCTTTAGAGATATTTAAAAAGAATTTAAAAATGATCGTTCCGTTATCCGCAATATGTTTTTCAAAATTATTGATTTGCTCAAAGCGTTTCTCCCAAAAATCTTCATCAACATCATCTACGGAATTTATATCCGGAAGATTTTCATACATCAGGTATTCTGGATGCACTCTTGTTACGAGTACATTTTCATAATGAGTTCTATTGAAAATACCAAACTTTCCTCTTGCGGGTAAGGCCTTGATATGCCTCCAAAGATAATCGTGTTTGAGTTCTAAATCGGTAGGCTTTTTAAAGCTATGTGCCACAATTCCTCTGACGTTAAACTCTTTGAACACTTCACGAATTAAGCTGTCTTTTCCTGCGGTATCCATTCCTTGAATACAAAATAACACCGCATATTTACCGTGAGCATACATTTTATTCTGAATCTCTGCCAGATCTTCACTGACCTTTCGGAGTTTCTTTTCGATCTTCTTTTCACTTTCATCTAAATCAAAAGAAGTTGGCAATTCATTTATTTTTATAGGAGATGAGATTTTAAAATCATCTATTTTAATCGCTTTCATATGGTGCTTAAGATTTATTTAAATATAAAAAGATTTTACAACTTTAAGAAGCTCGATGGGCTTAGATTCTTTTAAAAACTGAAGGGTTTCGCTAAACTAAAAAAAAGCTGACACGAGGTCAGCCTTTTAACTAGTTATAATATTTATTGGTCGTTATACGCTTTAGAATTCAACCTAAACATTTTAATATCTAAAACAGAATAGGTACAAAACCCTAGTCATTTTAAAACTACTATTTAGAAGCAAAGGCCTTAACATCGGCTTCGCTAACCTCAGTTCCTCCTAAAATGATAAGACGCTCTATAACGTTTCTTAACTCTCGGATGTTTCCTGTCCAATCGTAATTTTGTAGTAGTTTAATCGCCTTATCAGCGAATGTTTTTTTCGCTGTTCCGTGTTCTTTAGATATTTTTTCAGCAAAATAATTAATCAGTAACGGAATATCCTCACGCCTTTCATTTAAGGCTGGAACTTCAATTAAAATCACGGCTAAACGGTGGTATAGATCTTCTCTAAAATTCCCGGCTTCAATTTCTTTTTTAAGGTTTTTGTTGGTCGCCGCCACCACTCGGACGTTGACTTTAATATCCTTATCACTTCCTACACGTTGAATACGGTTTTCTTGTAAGGCTCTCAATACCTTAGCCTGAGCTGGAAGACTCATATCGCCAATTTCATCTAAGAAAATAGTACCGCCGTTAGCGGCTTCAAACTTCCCCGCTCTATCTTTTGCTGCAGAGGTAAAAGCGCCTTTAACATGACCAAATAATTCACTCTCAATAAGCTCACTAGGGATTGCCGCACAATTTACTTCAATCATAGCCCCTTTAGAACGCTCACTTTTTTGATGTAACCAATGCGCCACAAGTTCTTTTCCGGTACCATTAGGTCCAGTTATTAACACCCTTGCATCGGTTGGGGCCACTTTATCAATCATGTTTTTAATACGATCAATACTGTCACTCTCCCCTATCATCTCATAATTTTTACTGACTTTCTTTTTCAGCATTTTATTTTCAACGACAAGTTCTTTTCGGTCTAATGCGATACGTACCGTATTTAATAACCTATTAAGATCGGGTGGTTTTGATATATAATCGAAAGCACCAAGACGCATGGTATTCACAGCTGTATCTAAATCGCCGTGACCAGAAATCATAACCATTGGGATTTCAGGTTTTATCTTTTTAGCAGCTTCTAAGACTTCAACCCCATCCATTTTTGGCATTTTAATATCACATAGCACCAAATCGTAATCGTTATTCTTTATTTTTTCAATTCCGACTAATCCATTTTCAGCTTCTTCAACTTGATAGGTATCGTTCTCTTCAGAAAGAATTTTCACCAATACCCTACGGATTGCCGCTTCGTCTTCTATGATCAATATTTTTGGCATCTTATATTTTAAATTTTAATCCGGTTCTTAAATAATAGGAATTCAAATTGTCTAATTCATAGACTTCATCCCTATCCTCATTACGTAACACATTTTTAAAGCGGACGGTATAACCACTGTATACATACAACACAATATGATCTGTAATACGGTGCTCATAGCCCAAACCTCCAACGGCTACAGACATGGTAATATTATCAACTTCCTTTCCGTTGACATCTAAAGGACGCTGTAAATTAGCCATATACCCATCTAAACCTATAAAAAACTGTGCCATGTTTTTATCGTTGAAATAATATTTCACATTAGACTTTGGCACTCCGGCATTAAAAGACCATTGTTCATTAACACGTCTATAGTAACTAATAAATGGTAAGGGATAAGGAACTCCAGCGGTAGAGTTATAGGTAATTCCTAAAATTAAACGATAAGGTTTCTCTGCAGATTCATCATCAGTTCTGTCATTAATCGTATACACTCCTCCGTTCAGAAAAATATCATCCTTAGTAATTTGCTCCGTTAAGGTAGACGCAATTCGTGGATTAAACTTTATACCATACCTCCAAAATTCGCTCGCTTTAAAAGTATAAGCGATGTTTAAATCTATGATATTTAAACTTTCAAATAACTCACGATTAAAGGGATAATTATCTTCTAGATTTAGGAGGACCCGGTTATACTCTGCGCCGATGACTAAATAATTGTCTTTTTTAAATTCAATAGGATAGTTAACCAAAGCCCTAAGTCTTGTGTACTGGTCTCCAGATTTGGTTTTAGGAATAAAGGAATACTCTAACCGTGCCAAATCTGTTAACTGCCCTGATGCCCATTGCGAAAAACAAAAGGTAAATAGAATTATTAAAATCTTCGGTAGCTTCATAGACATGTGGTGTATATTAATTATTTTGAATTGTTATCATTTATAATATGAATGTCACGTTGTGGAAATGGAATGGCAATATTATTAGCTCTAAAAAGCCGATCGATTTCAAAACGAATATCACTCTTAGGGTGCTGTGCTGTAAAACTATCGCCTAAGGTAAAAACCACTTTAAAATCTAAAGCACTATCCCCAAAGTTAGTAAACAGCACCTTAGGTTCTGGGTGTGGTAAAACTTGGCTATGCGATTTGGCAGCTTTTAAAAGCAAACTTTTTACCAATTGCACATCACTTCCGTAGGCCACACCGACTTCCACACTTTCTCGTGTGGTAACCCCGTTTTGTGTCCAGTTATAAAGGGAATTGGTTAAATACAGGTGGTTGGGAATGATTAAAACTTTATTATCAATAGTTACTGCTCTTGTGGTTCTTAACTTAATTTCTACCACACGACCGACCTTACCTTCTAGCTCAATGATATCATCTACGTGTACCGATTGATCAATTAAAATAAATACGCCAGAGATAATATCTTGAAACAAAGTTTGAAGCGCTAAACCAACGCCTATTAAAAGTGCAGCAGAAGCAGCAAATACGGCGGTTACATTTACCCCAACACTATGCAGAGTAATAAATAAAATAACCACATAAATGAGCCAGCGGAAATACCCATAAACCACATTAAATTTCCCCTTATTTTCATCAGGAAGATTTCTGGTAATCAGTTTTAGAACGACACGTAAAATAATCGTGGTGAGAAAAATGACTGTAACCACCACAATAACATCGAGTATTGAAATACTAATGTTTTCGCCAAACACGATATTTTGTTGCAGAAATGCTTTAGTCGCCTCCCAAACGCCACTATTACTTATGGTTTCTTCGATATGTTCTAGGTCTTGTGCCATTACCTTAATATTTCAGCCATTTAAAAATTTCTTTATAGCTCGGCTTCTTTCCATACATTAAAATTCCAACCCTATAAATTTTAGCCGCAAACCAAACTGCTAAAACAAAGGTTCCTATTAATAAGACTAAGGATAATATTTGTTGCCAAACTGGCACTCCAAAAGGAATACGCATAAGCATCACTACTGGAGACGTTAATGGTATAAATGAAAATACGGTAGAAACCGTTCCGTGAGGATCTTCAATCACCGTAAACACGCCAACATATACAGCTAATATTAGCGGCATTAAAATTGGTAACATAAATTGCTGTGTATCGGTTTCATTATCTACAGCGGCTCCAATAGCGGCATACAAAGAACTGTATAACAAATAGCCGCCAATAAAGAAAAACAAAAAGGCCACAATTAAATTAGCGAGTGGTAAATTGCTAATTGCCGTGATTAAATTTTCGGCCATAACCTGAGGACCTCCCGCTTGCATAGCTTGGTTTACCATTTCTTGTTGAGGCGATTGTACTTGACCAAGGTCGATACCAAATATGGCCGACACCACAAAGAGTAACACACCTCCTAAAATAACCCAAATAATAAATTGAGTAATTCCTGCTAATGAGGTTCCGATAATTTTCCCCATCATTAACTGAATAGGTTTTACAGACGAAATAATAACCTCAATAATCCGGCTTGTTTTTTCTTCAATAACGCTACGCATAATCATGTTTCCGTAAATGATAATAAACATGAAAAGCAGATAACCCGCTGCCCCCCCAAAGGCCAACTTAACAATGTTATCGATTTTAGAACTTTTCTGACCATCAAAGCTCTCTTGTGCAATTTCAATATTAGTTTGAGAAGCTTCAATTTGAGCCATAGTAACGCCATCTAATTCTAACTTCTTTTCTTTAAGACGTTTTTCAATTTGGCGTTCTAAACCTGAAATGATACTCAAGGAAGGTGAATCTTCAGAATAAAACTTAACATGGCCTTCTACATCATCAAGTGAATTGGCTTTAGATATATACAGTAAACCATAGTCCTCCTTCTCTTTTACTAAAGTGGTGGCATCTTCTAAACTGAGGCCATTGAGATAGGTGTAATTGGTATGCTCGGTATCTTGAAACACTTCACTGAGATAACCGGTTTCATCTAAAATTGAAATACTTCGCTGTTTTTCGTTATTTAATTGCGATAAATAAGCAACAACAGCAATAAGCGCTATCATAATTAGCGGACTTAGAAAAGTCATGATTATAAACGACTTGTTTCTTACCTTGGTAATATATTCCCGTTTTACTATTAATGGTAAATGGTTCATTATTAGTTATTTTTTATTGTTTGAATAAAAATATCACTGGCCGATGGAATTACTTCCATAAAATGATGGACCTCAGCTTTGCTGGTTAAAAATGATAGCAAATCATTAGGTGAGGTTTGTTGATCTATCTTTATATTCAACTTAATATCGTCATTCAAATTTTTAAATGTTGCCGGAAGCACTTCAAATTTCTCTCTTATTTCTGAACAAACTTTTTCGGGTTGCAATGAGGCCATACCAACTTCAAACGTATTGGTTTTATATTGGCGTTTAATATCGTTTAAGCGTCCGTCTAAAATTTTATTAGACTTATGAATTAGAGCAATATGATCGCATAATTCCTCTACAGACTCCATACGGTGTGTTGAGAAAATTACCGTAGCCCCTTCATCTCTTAATTGTAAAATTTCGTCTTTAATTAAATTGGCATTAATAGGATCGAAACCCGAGAACGGCTCATCAAAAATTAATAGTTTAGGTTGATGCAGAACCGTCACAATAAATTGTATTTTTTGCGCTTGACCCTTACTAAGTTCTTGTATTTTTTTATTCCACCAATCGCCAATATCCAATTTATCAAACCAATATTTTAAACGGGTTTTGGCTTCTGTTTTGGTTAGCCCTTTTAACTGCGCCAAATACAAGCACTGCTCCCCTACTTTCATGGATTTATATAAGCCACGCTCTTCGGGCAGGTAGCCAATATCGCGTATATGTTCTGTTTTTAAAGGTTGTCCGTCCAATAAAACAGACCCCGTGTCTGGCATTGTAATTTGATTGATAATACGTATTAATGTGGTTTTACCAGCACCGTTTGGTCCAAGTAAACCAAAAATACTACCTTTTGGCACTGCAATAGATACTTCATTTAGTGCTTTAAAATTTCCGAAGTTTTTAGAGACGGAATTAGCAACTAATAAGTCATTCATAGAGATCTAAGTTTTTAGGTATGGTTAGTCTGTAAAGATATTAAATGTTAGAGATTCTTTTATAGCCAAACCCCACAATTTATGTTCTTTATCCATTTTTCTTTAACTCTTTTGGTTATTAAAGTGAGGTCCGATAGAGATGTAAAGCCCCTACAAGAGGCATTTAGAGAATCTCATAGGGTCTAAAAAACAAAACCCACCCTCATGGTTAGATAAGGATGGGAAAAAATTGCTATGAAAAAGAAAAATTACCGCTAATAAGATTAGCGATAATTCAAATATACTAATTTTTATTCAATAGAGACCTTTTATGAAAACATATCTTTTACCTTTTCAAAAAAAGATTTATCAGAGCTTTCTGGTTTAGGTTCAAAATGCTCATCGTCTTTCATACTTTCAAAAAAGGCTTTTTGTTTTTTATTCAAAGTCTTTGGTGTCCAAACATTTACATGCACTAGTAAATCACCGCCGCCGTAACCATTGATACTTGGAATTCCTTTACCACGAAGTCTTAAAATTTTACCAGATTGTACACCTGGCTCAATCTTAATACGCACTTTTCCGGTTACGGTATCAATCTCTTTAGAGTTCCCTAAAACCGCATCTGGCAAGCTCACATACATATCGTAATGCAAGTTATCACCTTCACGTTTTAATGTAGGGTGTTCTTCTTCTTGAATGGCTACTAATAAGTCACCAGCAATACCGTTACCTGGGGCATCGTTACCTTTACCGGTTACTTTAAGCTGCATTCCATCAACAACTCCTGCAGGAATTTTAACGGTTACCGTTTCATCAGAAACTTTTAAACCGTGAGCATCTGCATCAGCAGGCTTTTTATCTATAGTTTGCCCTGAACCTCCACAAGTCTGACAAGGTGAGGCCGTTTGCATTCTACCTAAGATGGTATTTGTAACACGGGTTACTTGACCAGACCCACCACAAGTTCCACATGTTTTGTACGTGGTTCCTGTCGCTTTAATTTTTCGCTTAACTTTTATTTTCTTTTCAACACCTTTAGCGATGTCTTCTAAAGACAATGTAACACGAATTCTAAGGTTAGATCCTTTAACGACACGTTGTCTACCACCGCCGCCAAAGCCGCTAAAACCACCGCCGCCGCCGAAGCCACCGCCACCAAAGATATCACCAAATTGACTGAAGATGTCATCCATATTCATGCCACCGCCGCCAAAGCCACCTCCGGCACCGCCTTCAAAGGCTTGGTGACCAAATTGGTCGTAACGTGCTTTTTTGTCTGCATCACTTAAAATCTCATAAGCTTCTGCTGCTTTTTTAAACTTTTCTTCGGCTTCAGTATTATCAGGATTTTTATCCGGATGATACTTTAATGCCATTTTACGATAAGCTTTTTTTATTTCAGCATCAGAGGCTCCTTTACTGATTCCTAATATGTCGTAATAATCTTCTTTCATCAACTAATTTATTCTTGGTATTTTTCTAGAAACGCGTCTTCTTTTGGGCTATCATTTATTGACCAATGACTACTTTAGGGTAACGAATTATTTTTTCTCCCAATTTATAACCATGCTCAACCACATCTATAATTTTCCCTTTTAAATCATCACTAGGGGCTGGAATTTGTGTTATCGCTTCATGGATATCGGCATCAAAGGCATCGCCTTGGTTTACCTCAATTTTAGATAAGCCTTTTTGACCTAAGGTACTAACTAATTTATTGTAAATTAATAAAACCCCTTTTCTTAATTCTTCTGCTTCTTTATCCTCTTCAATATGTGATAAGGCACGCTCAAAATCATCTAAAACCGGTAGCATTGCAACAACGACATCTTGACTGGCCGTTTTAAACAACTCTATACGCTCCTTAGTTGTTCGCTTTTTATAATTTTCAAATTCAGCAAACAAACGCATAAATTTATCTTTTTCAGCGACTAACTGATCTTGCAACTGCTCTTCCGGAGACTTTACATTTTTTTCTTCTGCTACGTCTGCCTCGGCATTACTCGTAGTTTGATCCTCAACATTAGGATCTTCAACATTTATATTTTTATCTTCTTTACTCATTTTGAGTTCTTTTTTTAACTTTCATTAGTATTGGCAAAATTACTGCCATTATCATAATAATGTCAAAATGTCACCAACATTTTTTTCAACCTAACAAAGTCCTATTTTTTATCTTTGTATTTTTAAATTTTAAAATCGAAAAACAAAACTATGAAAACTATCTTTTTAAATTTCTTTACGCTAATAACTTTTGTGACGCTTACGAGCTGTGGTGACAAAGCTAAAGAAGCAGACACCAATAAAGCTGAAGCTGCTGCCGTAGCAAAATCTGACGCTGTTACTTACGAAGTAAATCCTACATTATCTACAATTCAATGGAAAGGGTTTAAACCTACGGGAGAACACCATGGAACTATTGCTTTGGCTGCAGGAAAACTGAATATGAATTCTGGCGCTATAGAGGCAGGGAAATTTGTGATTAACATGGATGGTATCGAAGTTTTAGATCTCCCTAAGGAAGACGACAATCATGCAAAATTAACAACGCACTTAAAAAGTGATGATTTTTTTGATGTACAAGCCTATCCAAATGCAAAATTTATTGTGACTGGTGCAACGACAACTGATGGTCAAACACAGCTTTCTGGAAACTTAACTTTAAAAGAAACTACAAACAACATTAGCTTTCCTGTAAAATTGACGTTTAATGACAAGGAAGACATAATGACTTTAACAAGTGAAACGTTTACGATTGACCGTTCTAAGTGGAATGTAAAATACGGGTCTAAATCGTTTTTTGATAATTTAGGCGACAAATTTATAAACGACGATATTGAAATTACTATTTCTTTAGTCGCTGAAAAGCTTTAAAACACATCACACAAACTTAAAAAGCAGCCTACCTAGGCTGCTTTTTTTTATGAATATTAGCCATTAAAAAAGCACCTTTAAAAGGTGCTTTTTCTACTTACTGATATCTCTAAATACCCCTACAATTAATAGCAACTCAGTAAGACTAACATCTCTAGTTTAGTATCTTAAAGTATCTCTTTTTAACTTTTAAATTTTATATCCCACTACCGCTATCCTTCAATTTAATGGTCTGCTTAATCCATATTATTTAAGATTGAGGTAAGTTTTAATTCATTGCGTAACATGCCCAAACCCTGTAACAAACCGCTGGCTTATGGCTTTCTTACCGGATAAAAATACAACAGGCTATAAAACAAAAAAATACCCATTACTAGGTATTTTTTTGTTTTATAGAATTATCTCCTTCTTAATTTGAGACTACCGGTAAATAGGAATTTTAAGACCTACATACACATCTGTTGTTTTAGAACTCTCTGACAAAAGGTTCGTAAATACAGAGCCTGAACCTACCGTTAAAGGTCCAAATCTAAAACCACCACCAAAAGAGACATCTCCATATTGTCTAAAACTTAATGGTGCATAAAAGCTAAACCATTTAGTTTCTAATCGTGGTGCTACGGTTGCCGTATTGATAACAGAACTACTCAACTCTGAATCCTTTTTTGTCATGGACAAATCGGCTTGCGCACTTACAAACCATTTTTTAGACAATCTATAATCTACTAAAAGATGTAAGGCCGTTGGCAATTGTAAAGTGGCTGTTTCATTAATATCAATATTATCGTAATTATCTTCTAAAAACGATTCAACATCTTCTTCATAATTTGCAGTACTTACGGAGGCATTAAGATCGTAACGGCTAATTTTAGCATCATCGTAACTAATAGAACCAATATCGGTCACAGAAACCCCAACTTTAAGTTTATAAGGTTGCTTATATTTTGGTAAACTGTCTACACTAGTATTGTCATACCATTGGTAGGTAAACCCAAGATCCAATCCTACACCAGAGGTAATATTGGAAAAATTAACATCATCATTGTCAAAACCTTCACTTGTTCCGTAGTTTAATTGCCCTTGGGTGACTAAAGTTTCTGAACTGGCCGTATATTCCCCTTGTAATCCTGGACTACTTAGAAAGAGGCTTCCAGCTCCCATAAGGTATTTTAAGGTTACCCCACCCTTTAGGAAGTGTTGGGGTTTATCGACTAGAATTCTTCCGTAGGCAACACCAATTTCTCCCCAAGCATGAATTGTTCCGTTAAGGTGTTCTGAATTAAAGCTAAAGTCCTCGTCAACATCAAAATCATCTACAACAGCTTCATACAGTTCTCCATTGATATCATTAATATTAAGGTTTCCTCGTAATCGGCTAATCACTCCAATACTACTTTTCTTTGTTAAGTTGAACATAAACGACGGCCCCACAACATCGATATTAAAGAAAAAATTATTTGTATTGCTTGGGAATTTTTCTGCGTCTTCTTCAAAATCAAATCCCCCATCAGAACTTATAATATCACTGAGGTTAATGCCAAAATAATCGCTCCCACCAAAGACACTTGCTGACGTTAAATTAATATCAGTTCGCAAGGGCATTCCTACCACATTTGCGGGATTATAGACCACACCGTGAATTCCCGAATAGTTATCTACAGCATGACCAATATAACTTTGACCAAAGGATAAATTGATTGCGACCATCCCCATTAAAACAAGGCATTGTTTTATTAATTTCATAATATATAAAGGTTGATTAATAACGATTTTAAGATAATATTTTTATCATATTAACTTTTAAAAATTTGACTAAACACCAATTTATCAGACCAATAACCAAACATAAATCTTTTAAAACACATCGATTTAAAAAACACAAGACGACGTTTTTAAGGTGAAAATTTATATTTAGCTTCTATAGCAAAGCGCATTAACTCCCCTTTACCATGGAGCCCTAAAATCTTAATCATATTTTTACGGTGGGTGTCCACCGTATGAATTCCTATAAACAATTCGTTAGCGATTTCTCTCGAGGTTTTTCCTTGCGCCACTAATCTCAAAATTTCCACTTGCCGCTTGGTAAGCACCCCCTTAGATTTTGTATTGCTATTATCTTCAGCTTCTACATTAATATTGGCATCGTAATACCGATCTCCTTTATACACGGCTCGCACCGCTTTTACCACCTCATCTAAAGGAGAGTTTTTCAATAAATATCCAGATACGCCGGCTTCTAACATCTGTTTCACGGCGGCTTTCTGGTCGTACATGGTAAAGGCTAAAACCTGGGTATGCGGTAAAGTCGCTTTAATACATTTTGTTGCTTCAATGCCGTCTAACTTTGGCATCCTAATATCTGTAATCACCACATTAGGCTGCTTCAATTTTACTAATTTAAGGAGGGCCTCTCCGTCATTAGCAGTTCCTACAACCTCAATATCGTGCTCTTGTTCTAAAAATAATTTTATGCCATCAATCAACGACTGATGATCTTCTGCTATAGCGACCCTAATCATACCGGTATATCTATTATTATGGTGGTTCCATTTCCTAATTCAGATTCAATAGTTAAGTTTCCTTCCCAATGTTCTACACGTCGATCAATACTCATTAGCCCCATCCCTTTGGTAGCTTTGGGTAACTGTTTGGGATCAAAACCAACACCATTATCTTCAATCATTATATTAAGTTTATTATCATGATTAGTAAGGTGTACAATAGCGTGGGTTGCTTTGGCGTGCTTTATTATATTGGTCACCAACTCTTGAATAATTCTAAATATTGCAATTTCTAAAGCATTTTCTAAACGCTGATCTAAACCAAAACTCTGCACTTCGACCTTTAAATTGTTAATTCCGGAGGCATTTTTAGACAAACGTTCAACGGCAGGCAATAATCCATCTTTAGCCATAACCCCTGCATTTTTTACATGGGCCAAAACACGGGTTTCATTATAGGCGGTATCTAATAGCGCACTGATTTTTTGGGTTAAATGTTCTGAATCTTGAGACATCACTTGTTGTTTCACAAAATATTCAAACTGTAATTTTGCGGCGGCTAAGGTTGCTCCAACACTATCGTGCAAATCAGAAGCCAAGCGTTGCCGCTCCTTTTCTTGGCCTTTAATCATGGCATTGATGGCAGACAACTCTAATTCTTTAAGCAACTTTTCTTTTTCTGCAATTTGCTGTTCGCGTTCTTGCTGTGCTTTACGTTGTTTGCGTTTAGAATTCCGAAACACCACAAATGTTAAGATAGAAAGTGCCGACAAACTGCCTCCCCAAGCCAATACCAAGTTAGTTTTTTCATTTTCATGCTTAAGGCCTAATTTTAGAGTCTTATTAATATTCACCAAACTATCTTTTGTACGGTGATTGTCTATTTTTATTTTCTCTAAAGCTTGAACCGCATGAATATCATCTATAGTCGTTCTTCGATCTAATCTTAAGTCTTGATATTTTATGGTGAGATCAAAATCGCGCTTCGCCTTATACGCTTGAAACAAGAAAAAATAAGCCCCGTCAATCATTTCATGATTGGATATCTTTTCAGCATAAAAAAGACATTGATTAGCCGCCTCAATCAATTCGTCATAGCGTTTTTGTTTGTAATACATCATAGCAAGCACACTATAAGCATGGGTTAAGGTATTGTAGTTCCCCTCAGATTCCCCAATAGAAATAGCTTCATTAATGTAACGATTAGCCAACGGAAACTCCTTTTTTTGGATGTAAGCATTACTAACATTAATTAAGCCTAAGGCTATTTTCTGTTTGTGATTTATAGCACGAGACAGTTTTAAACTTTTTTCATAATAACTAATCGCATCATCAGATTTATAGCGCCACCCATAGATATTTCCGATATTGACTAAAACTTGAGCCATTAAAACCGTGTCCTTAATGGTCTCTGCAAGGGCCAAAGAATGTTCGTAATACTTTTTTGCTTCATCTAAATTATACACCTTACGGTATGACACTCCTAAATTATTTATAGCATTGGCTTGACCTCTAACATTTTTTAAATCTTTATAAATTTTTAAACTTGTTCCGAAGTGATTTGAAGCTTTGCTATTTTCACCAAACACATGTTCTATACGTCCTAAAAGCAGCAACACATCGGCTTTTTGCTCCCTAAGCGCCTTGGCATTTGTAAAATCTAACAAATCTAAAGTCATGGCGTAGGCGCTATCGGTTTTACTTTCAAAATAATATTTAGAAATATAGTTATGATAGGCCGTTGCTCTTGCTGTATCGGGCAACTTGTTATTGTGCCAAATCCCTAATAAGGACGCTTTAGATTGGCTTTGACTGAAGCTTAATAAGGGGAGCAATAAAAAGCAAACAATACGACTATAGTAAGTGTTACAACTAGGCATGACATCTTTAGGGTTTTTATAAAAGCGCTTCAATCTCAATGAGGGTTTATTTTAAACAGATAATGGTTCATTATAATAAACCACATACTGAGCAATCGGTAATGCTATGCGTATTCAGAATAAAAAGCTTTATACACAAAAGTGCACTTTATAAACCCATTATACCATACCCAATACACGGTATTTTTACCCAACTAAAGTTATAAAAAAAAGATTGACACTGAAAAAACTAAAGTTATGACTTTAAATTCATTACATAAAAATGAATTTTATGGCAGCAATCATACCTATAAAGCCAATAAAAGCAAGAAGAACCCAGAATGTTCCTTTATAGAATATTTTGTGAAGTTGAAGATCTTTACGGTACTGAAAAGCGATCACAATGACGAAAGCAATAAAAAATAATATTCCAAAAATCAATTGACCAGTACTAAACATCTTCTTATTTTTATGCAAAAATACGGATTAGTACACAAATAAACCAAGAACTATGCAAGACAAAATTGATGCGGTAAAAGCTTTTCATACGGCCTTTAAAATAGGACATCGCGAAACTCCTAAAGCCGACTTAGGCATGGAAAAAAATATGCTTCGTTATAAATTAATGCGCGAAGAAAATGAGGAGTATTTAGAAGCCGCAAATGCGAATGACCTTGTAGAGGTTGCTGATGCTTTGGGCGATATGCTTTATATTTTATGTGGTACTATTATAGAACACGGCATGCAACATAAAATTGAAGAAGTCTTTGCTGAAATACAACGTAGTAATATGAGTAAACTTGGCGCTGATGGCGAACCTATTTATCGTGAAGACGGTAAGGTTTTAAAGGGGCCAAATTATTTTAAACCTCATATTAAAGCCATATTAGAATCCTAAATAAAAAAGCAGCCTAAATAGGCTGCTTTTTTTATGGACTTAAAGTCTAAATTTATTTTATTTCGTATCTCCAGTTGTGCTTGTCTTCAGAGATATTGTGTTGTATTTCTAACAAGGTTTTCTTGAAAAGTTTTGCGTAAGAATCTTCAATTTCTGGAATCTCAAATAATTCGCCTTTATGCTCAAAAGCAGAAATAACACTAATTACGGCTGCAGTTCCTGTACCGAAGATTTCTTTTAACTCTCCTTCTTTAGCGGCTGTTTTAATTTCCTCAACAGTAACACGTCTAACTTCGCAAGTAATTCCTAAGTCTTCTGCCAATTGCAACATACTTTTACGAGTCACCCCATCTAAAATACGGTCGCTTGTTGGGGCGGTAATCAACTTATCACCCACTCTAAAAAACACATTCATTGTTCCTGCTTCTTCAAGAAAGCTATGGGTGCTAGCATCGGTCCATATGATTTGCTGAAATCCTTTTTCTTGGGCTAAACTTGTTGGGTAAAACTGTGCCGCGTAATTTCCGGCTGCTTTAGCAAACCCAACACCACCATCGGCAGAACGACTATATTCTTCAGCAATTAAAACACGAACTGGGGCGTTGTAATACGATTTTGCTGGCGAACAAATAATCATAAATCTGTAATTATTAGCTGGTGAAGCCGAAATTGCCGGTTCTGTTGCAATAATAAACGGACGTAAGTATAAAGAGTTTCCCACTCCTGGTTGAATCCAGTCGCTATCTAATTTAAGTAAAGCTTCTAAACCTTCAAAGAAATAATTCTCCGGAAAAGCTGGCATTGCTAATCGTTCTGATGATTTATTAATACGGTCAAAGTTAGCCTTAGGTCTAAACAAAAAGACTTTTCCTTCATCGTCTTTATAAGCTTTCATCCCTTCAAAAACGGCCTGACCATAATGAAATACACGTGCAGAAGGTTCAAATGTCATCGCTTGATAAGGCATAACTTTAGGAGTTTGCCATTTTCCATCTTCATAATCACAGACAAACATGTGGTCTGTAAACAAACGACCAAAGTCTAAATTGTTAAAATCTACGGTATCTATTTTAGAAGTTTTAGAAGTTTCAATGCTGATTTTATCGGTGTAATGCGTCATGATTATGTATGATTTTCCAACAAAAGTACATAATCAGCAGCTTTAATAAAAGGTTATATTCCCTTAAATTGTCTAAATTTGTGAAACAATAACAAATCAATTCAAAAAATTTTCCAAATGAAAAAAACAATTTTACTTTTCGCAATTACTGCTAGTCTGTTTTCTTGTAAAAACGAAACTAAAACAGCCGAAACAGCTCCTATTGAAACGACTACACCTGAAATTGCTTACGCTTCCTTTGGAAAAGACATAAATGATACCGATGCGCTTTCTGCAGAACGTATGATGGTACATTATAAAAACTTAAAAGTTGGAGATACGGTAAATGCCAAGATGAAAGGTAAAATTCTTGAAGTGTGTTCTAGCAAAGGGTGTTGGATGACTTTAGATCTTGAAGGTGATGCCCCTGTTATGGTAAAGTTTAAAGATTACGGTTTCTTTATGCCGTTAAATGCTGAAGGAGATGTTGTGGTTAACGGAAAAGCCTTTGTTACCGAAACACCTGTAGACGAATTAAGACATTATGCTGAAGACGCTGGAAAGTCTGAAGAAGAAATTGCAGCGATCACTGAACCTAAATTTGAATACCGTTTTGAAGCTGATGGCGTTTTACTTAAAGAATAAAACCATAACCCTTTCTGGACTTTTATTGTTTACGCTTTTTAGCTGCACCAATAAAGTAGAAAGCAAGGAGGCCCCAGCGCCAAAAAAAGTGCGCTACGAGATGTACCAAGCCTCGGAAATGGCTAATTTTATGAATGCCATGTACGCCTACAATATGCAATTGAAAAATGAAATTGTAGCCGGAGAAACCCCAAGTTTATTACCATTAGATTTGCTGACTTTACACTCGGCAGAAATGACTAAAGGGAAACAACGCCATGAAAATTGGGAGCATTTTGCAACGACTTTTATCACCTCTCAAGAGGCGGTGGCAGACACCGTTTTACAAACCAATTTAAAAGAACGTTACAATACAGCCATTACAAACTGTATTAGTTGCCATAAAACGGTTTGTACCGGACCTATTCCGAAGATTAAAAAATTACTGATTCCATAGAGTTTGAAAAGAAATATTATTACAACGTCAGATGGTTCTAAAACCATACAAATTGAAGAATGGAACGAGCAATACCACTCCATTCATGGCGCCATACAAGAGGCAAATCATGTTTTTATAAAACATGGTTTGCATTTCTTTTCGGAATCTAGACTTCAACATAAAACTTCAAAAGATTTAAGCATTTTAGAGATTGGTTTTGGTACCGCTCTTAATGCTTTTTTAACTGTTATTGAAGCTGAAAATTTAGAATTAAACATCGATTATGTAGGCGTTGAAGCCTACCCTGTAGAACTTGAAGAAGTCAACCAACTTAATTATAGCGACTTAATTTCTAAAGCGCATACCGCGATTTTTAACGAACTACATCAAACCCCATGGGAAACACCTTGCGAGATTACTCCAAGGTTTCAGTTAGAGAAACAACAGAAATTCTTTAAAGATATTACGGCAAAATCACAGTTTGACCTCATTTATTTTGATGCTTTTGGCGCTCGGGTTCAGCCTGATTTATGGACGGAAACCATATTTTCTATTATGTTTTCGGCCTTAAAAGCTAATGGTGTTTTGGTCACTTACTCAGCTAAAGGTAGCGTAAGACGTGCCATGCAAGCTGTTGGCTTTATTGTAGAGCGTCTCCCTGGACCTCCAGGCAAACGTGAAATGCTAAGAGCCACAAAACCATCTGAAGCCTAAACACCTTTAAAGCGCATAAAATACGAACACTTAAGTTCTCTTTTTTGCTTAAAATAAGAGAAAACAAACGCATTCCTTTCACTATCAAAACGTTAAATAGAATGTAAACTTTATCGCACTCCAAACATCATTTTGTACCTTTACCTAAAAAGGAACATGACCGTTTTAATTACAGGAGCTACAGGGTTAATTGGACAAGAAATTGTAAAACAATGTCATGATAAAGGCATCAAGGTTCATTACTTAACCACTTCAAAATCTAAACTAAGCACAGAGGAACATTATAAAGGTTTTTATTGGAATCCTAGAGCCAATGAAATTGATCATTTTTGCTTTGAAGGCGTGGATGCTATCATTAATTTAGTAGGGGCCTCAATCTCTAAACGTTGGACGGAAGATTATAAAAAAGTTATTCTTAACAGTCGGACTGAAACCGCAGCGTTATTATTAAAAACTGCAAAATTATACAATTACAACATTAAGCAAATTGTTTCTGCGAGTGCCATTGGTATTTACACAAGTAGTTTAGTTCATTATTACGAAGAAACGAACACGGAAGTTTCAGAAAGCTTTTTAGGAAAAGTTGTACACCAATGGGAAGCTGCTGTAGATGAATTTAAATCTATAGATTGTAAAGTTGCTAAAATTAGAATCGGATTAGTTTTAGCTAAAGACGGAGGTGCCTTACCCCAAATGGTAAAACCTATTTCTTATGGTGTAGGAGCTGCATTTGGTAGTGGGAAACAGTGGCAAAGCTGGATTCATCTTAAAGATTTAGCGGCCTTATTTATTTTTGCTGTGGAAGAACAGTTTGAAGGCGTCTATAATGGCGTTGCTCCCAATCCCGTAAGTAACGAAGAACTCACTAAGATTGCGGCAGGGATTTTAAATCGTCCGTTATTACTCCCTAACATTCCTGAATTCGCTATGAAAATCATCTTAGGAGAGATGCATATTTTACTTTTTGAAAGTCAACGTGTCAGTTCTCAAAAAATAGAAGCTGAAGGTTACGTGTTTAAATATGCCAATATACAACCCGCTTTAGAAGCTCTACTTCATTAACTCAACCTTTTCTTGCTATAAAAATTCTTAATCCAATTGGTTTCAATTAGGATATGTATTCCTTACCGAGGGCTTCAGAACAAGTTACAATACGTTTTATGATGCTATTAGGGTCGTGCCGTCGCCAATTGATATACAAATCAACAGTGTGAGGTAATTCTATAAACCGTACTGCTTTATTATTAGCCGACTTAAAGGCATAAGGCAAAATGGAAACCCCTAAAGATTGGGCGACCAAATTAAGAATCACACTTCCAAAATCAGACTCAATTGTGGTTTTAGGCTCCACGTTATGTTGCTTAAAAACATCACGCAAAAGACTTGAAAAATAGGTGGTATTATGTAAGGCTGAAATTATAAAGTTTTCATTTTCAACCATTTTTAAATCCGTAAAATTAATTGCATTTACCCAGTGATCCTTTGGCACAACCAAGCAAATAGGTTCAGCATACAACTTTTTGGATTGTATGGTAGGATTTAAAATCTCATCACGGCTAATGGCGATATCAATATGATAATCTAGAATTAATTTTTCATGATTTAAATCAGTAGGTTCCGTCAATTCAATTTTTAACTCTGGCATTTCTTGTGTAAGCACACGCATGAGTTGAGGTAAAAAACCAGAAGAAATAGATCCCGGATAGGCCAAAGAAATAACTCCAGACGTCCCTACATCAATTTTTTTTGCTTGAAGATGCAGCCGATCTAACTCATTAATAGTGATGGTCCAATGCTCCTTTAAAAATTGCCCTGCCGCCGTTAATTTTACATTGCGTTTATCGCGTTCTAAAAGTTTTAAATCTAACTCCTCTTCTAAAGCTTGTATTTGTCGACTTAATGTAGATTGAGAAATGGACAGCTTCTCTGCTGTATTCCAGAAATGTAGAAGGTTCGCTAATTCTAAAAAATACTTAATTTGTTGTGTCGTCATAATTAATGCATTTTTAGCATTAGTCAATCAAAAATATGTATTTTTTAAACGCTAACAAAGCATTTCCTTTGTCCGGAATAATCACATCATTTAAATGGATTCGTTATGGGTATCGAGAATTTTATCACCTTTTTAGTTACGGCCTTTATATTTACCATTACTCCAGGTATAGACACCATATTTGTTTTAAACAAATCTATCAGTCAGGGAAAGAAATCTGGAATACATGCCACCTTAGGCATCAACTCAGGAATCCTAGTCCATACTTTATTTGCCGCTTTAGGATTTACGGTTTTAATGGCAAAATCGGCATACGCCTTTATGATTATTAAATATTTAGGCGCACTTTATCTTTTATATATGGGTATTGTTAGTCTAAAAACACAACAATCTCTCATCGCTGTAGAGTCGGAACTTAAACCCGTAAAAAAACAGAAAAATGATTTTTGGTCCGGATTTATCACCAACCTCTTAAATCCGAAAGTTGCATTATTCTTTTTAGCGCTATTTCCGCAATTTATCAATCCTAATGCCTTAGAAAATCCGATTCCGTTTATGTTATTAGGGCTTAGTTTCGCCGCTATCGGTGTGGTTTGGTATCTGTCTTTAACCTTCTTTGCGGGCCAATTTTCCGAACAATTTAAAAGGCACCCTAAAGCAGGGGTGCGTCTAAATCAAATTTCAGGTTTTATATTTATCCTTATGGCTTTACTAATAGCATTCAACTAAAACCTCAACGTAAGTTTTAAGGGATCTTTTTTCAACAAAAAAACAAGGCAGTCACAAGTCATGACAACGACCAAAGGCTTTGTCTAGTTTTTGAAGCTTTAAAAGTGAGGCCGGTTTCGTCTAGTTCTTATAGATGAAGCGGTCTAAAGCACAAGAATTGTCTTTTATATGATGACTTAAGTAAGCTACAAAAGCCACATGAACTAATTGCGCTGTAATGGCGCCCCAGTTTTCAACCAAAGTAGACCCAAAAATTAAAGCGAGTAAAATAGCCGCAATACCAAGAACGGCAACTCTTGTAAAGAGTCCGATAACAAGCAAGGCTCCAAAAATAAGTTCCCCAAAGGGTAAGATGTAACTGAATGGTAAGGTAAGAACCTCAGGCATCATGGAGTTTTCAAAAGATTTTACAAGACCTTGACTAAAGGCTTCTAACTTAGGTAAGCGAACTAATCCATGACCGAACATGCTCAATCCTAGAGCCAATCTTACTATTAAATACGATGTTTTGCTGTGCATTATTTTTACAGTTTTATGAGATAAATGTATTCTTAAACTAATGTTGAAGCCTTAGGAAAAAGCTGTACTACGCGTTTAAAAGGCTACACCTAATAAACATTAGTACTTGTCCCTATTTGGTCTCCTTCTTTCGCATTTAATTTCACTTCACTTAAAAAAAATTAAAAGCTTAACATTTTTTTCCATGTCTAGTAACCAAGGCTAACCTCAAGTTTAAAGTTTTAAAGATACCCAATATTTTGAAAAACATCTGATATCCACTTATGAGCACCTAAAATACTGCACTTTACAAAACAGCATCATTTTAGTGCATAAAAAAAGCACTTACAGAATTGTAAGTGCTTTTTAAAATTTTAGAGCTAGACGCGTTCTAGTTCTCTACAGGAAGAAAACTATAGTCCTTACTGTAATTTAACATCTGTCCCGCAAAAGTTTCAGGTTGTGTAACTTTTATCGCTGTAATTTCACCTTCATTATTCGTTTCAGGAACTAACACCGGATTTACAAATCCGCTATAAGGAGGCGAAGGAAATTGTTTATTACGCTCTAGAACTTCAGCGTGAATCTCCTGATCAACCTTAACCCCATAACCTTCAACTAAAGCTTGTACAGCTTCGTAATCACCTTCAGATTTAATACGTTGCGTTTCTCTTAACAAGTCACCAAAAAGCTCATGTAACTTTTCGTAATCATTGATATTAAAATAGGTTTTTCCATCTTTAGTTACTTTTTCAATAACATTATCGTCTTTACCTTTTTCAAAGGCCCAAGCTGAAACCCATTGTCTGTTTCTCATATGTGCTTCTTCCACATCATCCCCTAAATCTAAACGAATTAATTGTGTCATCAAGCCATTTCTAATGTAACCGTCATAAGCCGCTTTACCAACTTTTTTCCAGTCTTCAACCAAACCTAATTCTTGTAATTTAGGATTGTAAAGAAAATACAAACCAACTAAATCAGCACGTCCTTCTTCTAAGGTTGAAGCATAGGTTTTAAGAGTTTCTTTAGTTTCACCAACACCAGGATTTAATTGTCCGGATGCATGACCAATAACTTCGTGCAATGCCGTGTGTAATTTATCGGCTAATTGCCCGTACTCTTCTTCTAACTGAACTTCTTCTTCATCATGAGCAAATTCTTTTAAACGTCCTGTACCACCTGCATTATTATACGCATTAATGATATTTCCTAAGGACACCGATTTACTTCCAACGGCAGCTCTAATCCAATTGGCATTTGGTAAATTAACACCAATAGGCGTACTTGGTGAGGCATCTCCAGCTTCTCCAGCCACATTAACCACCTTATAGGTTACCCCAACAACACTATCTTTTTTGTGAGCTTCCATTAATGGCGAATGGTCCTCAAACCATTGTGCGTTTTTAGAAAGTACCGCCATTTTTTCAGACATATCAAAATCATTAATTTGAATAATACTTTCATAAGATCCTCTGTATCCTAAAGGATCGTTATACACCTCAATAAAACTATTAATGTAGTCTATATTTCCTTCTGTTGCCGCAGTCCAAGCCACGTTATAATCATCCCAAGTTTGTAAATCACCTGTTTTATAGTAGGCAATTAATAAGCCTAAAGCCTCAGCCTGAGCCTCATTTTCAGCAACACCCTGAGCTTTTTCTAACCATTTTATAATTTCATCAATAGCAGAACCATATAAACCTCCTGATTTATAAACGCGTTCTTTTACTACACCATTTTCTTTTACCAACTTAGAATTTAAGCCGTAAGACAATGGCTTTTCTGGATTTGGAGAAACCTTAGTTTTATAAAAATCCGCAACATCTTTATTGGTAATATCTGGAGCGTAAAAGTTTACCGCAGATTCTAAAACATTATCCACACCTTTAGCTTGGTTCACCTTTTTGCTATCTTCAGTATTAAACAACACATCAAAAGATTCACCTTCTAAAGTGGTATCGGTTGTCGCTAATAATTCTTTTAAATAGGCTGCCGTAAAATCGGGCTTCATTTTAGCATTAGAATAATGATGATGAATACCATTACTAAACCAAACACGTTTTAAGTAGGTTTCAAAATTAGCCCAGTCGTCTGTAGACTTATCCCCGTCATAGCTATTGTAAACATTTTCTAAAGCGGTTCTGATTTTTAGATTATGACGGTAATTTTGATCCCACATAATATCGCGCCCCGCTAAACCTGCTTGCGTTAAATAATAAACGAGCTTTTGTTCCTTTAAGCTTAAGTTATCCCAACCTGGGATTTGATATCTTAATATTTTGATATCCGAAAATTCCTCAACCGTATAATCAAAGTCTACTTTTTCAACTTCAACAACCTGAGTAATTTCTTCTTTTGAATCTTTGACTTCATTTTTACATGCGACTATAAATAAAGCCAAAAGACAAATTTTCAATAATGATTTTAAATTCATTTGATACATTTTTGGTTATTCACAAATGTAATACTAATATCACATATCATAAAATGACTATATTTGATAAACCACTTAAAACCATCCCTAGAAATGAAAGCATTGAAATACATCTTATTGTTAGTGTTAATCTTAGTTATTGGCCTCTCTATCTATGTTGCTGTACAGCCCAATTCTTTTGAAGTAAGTAGGACGAGAACAATAAATGCCCCGCATGAGGTGGTGTATGATAATGTTATCGATTTTAAAAACTGGTCTGCGTGGAGTGCTTGGATTGAAGAAAATCCGGATATTAATATTGTTTTAGGCGAACAAACTCAAGGTGTTGGTGGTTCTTATAAATGGAATGCCGATGGCGAGCAAGGACGGATGGAAACTACAGCCGCTAACCCAAAGCAGTCGATAACCCAAGAACTACAATTTGGAACCTACCCAACGTCTGATGTGCATTGGGAATTTAAGCCTAATGATGATGGAACTACAGACGTCACTTGGCGGATTTCAGGAAAGGATTTACCTTTTGGATTTAAAATGTATATGGCCTTCTCTGGCGGAATGGACAAACAAATTGGTCCGGATTATGAAAGAGGACTTGAAAAGTTAGATAGTGTTGTGCAAGCGGAGATGAAAGTTTACAGTATTGAGGTTGAAGGCCTCACCCAACATAGTGGCGGGTATTACCTTTATAATACCACCTCTTGTAAATTAAGTGATTTTGAAGCAAACATGAAAACCACCTTAGGGCAGGTTGGGTCTTATGCGTTAACCCATAACATTAGTAGAGCAGGACAACCTTTTATATATTACCACAAATGGGACGAAGACAATAACGCTGTCATTTTCTCGGCATGTATTCCTACAAACTCACGTGTTATTTCTGAAGCGCCACATATTTTAACGGGCCAATTGGAATCTTTTAAAACCGTAAAAACTGTTTTAACTGGTGATTATAGTCATTTGAAAGCCGCTTGGGAGGCGACCATGACCTATATAAAAGAACAAAATTTAGAACTTGATGAAAGTGGACCAATGCTTGAAACGTATCTTACAAGTCCAGACACCCACCCTAACCCTGCTCATTGGAAAACAGAAATTTACGTTGCTGTAAAATAAATCTCCTATCATTAGGTTTGAAACTCCATAATTCATAAAACATTGAAACAATTTATCCTTGTATTTCTAGGTGGTGGTTTAGGCAGTGTATTGCGCTTTATCATCGGAAAATGGCTTAATAGTCCTGAAACCGGAATTCCCTATGGCACTTTTGCGGCTAATATTTTAGGAAGTTTACTTATAGGTATCTTCTTGGGCTTGGCGGCTAAAAATGAAACTTTATCTCAAAGTCAAACCCTACTCTTAGCAACCGGATTTTGCGGTGGATTTACCACCTTTTCTACCTTTGCTTATGAGAACCATATGTTCTTAAAAACTGGAGATTTTATGACCTTTGCCCTCTACACTATTGCTAGTTTTGTAGTTGGCTTTTTAGCGGTGTTTTTGGGGGTGTTTTTGGTGAAATAACTTTACACAGCGCCACTCAAAGATTGGGTGATGATCGGCAGAGGATTTAACCAAAACTTTTAAAACCTTATTTTAATTTAACTGTGAATTATGGATGGTGAAGACAACTAATTTTTCTTATAAAACCCCTTCACCTGCACTTTTTCTAGTGCTTTTAATATTGAAATAAAAACCACATCATCAAGAGCGTTAAGTGTTTTATAACGTAAGGACTTTACAACTTTACGTTTTTCGCTAATTAAATAAGGATCCCACTGTTTAGGTAAGTGTGCAGCATGCCAAAAACCAACATCCACAAAATCTTTACTTTTATGAAGATAACAAATGGGCTTTTTTTCAATATAATAACAAAGCATGCCCCATTTGTACAGCAACTTAGCTTCAGGCAGTGTGTGTTCTATTAAGATCTGCAATTGCAGCATAATAGATTTATACGGCTCTTCTTGTTTTAAGATATGGGCTTCTGC
The DNA here is from genome assembly GCF_042675845.1 of Winogradskyella rapida. Taxonomy (NCBI): domain Bacteria; kingdom Pseudomonadati; phylum Bacteroidota; class Flavobacteriia; order Flavobacteriales; family Flavobacteriaceae; genus Winogradskyella; species Winogradskyella rapida. Next base: position 311,867 of record NZ_JBHTKM010000063.1, read on the forward strand.
GAGATTCAAATCCTTGTCATTTAGAGATCGGTCTTTCAAATTTAAGACGAATTCTTAGCATAAAAAAACCTCATCTCGTATTATAAGATGAGGCCTTTTTTAGTTTCCATTATAAGCTTGATATTAACTATAATCGCCTAGCCACATTTAGAGTAGCCGCAGCTTTTACATTTTAAACAACCTTCTTCATAAATTAAGCCTTCAGGATCCTCGCAACTCGGACATTTTTTATCCACAGCTTCTGCCCCTTCGGGCACAAATCGTTTTAAAGCTCTTGCCACACCATTTTTCCAAGTATTAATATGGCTGTCGTATAAATTTAAATTATGAATTAAATCCACCACATACGGTATTGGCATACCATGACGCAAGACTCCTGAAATGAGTTTGGCGTAATTCCAAAACTCTTTATTAAACGATCGAGACAAGCCTTCAATAGTAATTTTATACCCTTCTTGATCTATATATTGAAAATCGTATCGCGATGTTCCGTCCTCATTACGTTGTTTTATCACCCAACCATGCTCTACCCATTGTGGCAAATTAAACGCATCTTTCATTTGTCCCGTAAAAATTTCATACGGTCGGCCATCAACTAAACCAATGACCGCTAACCATTGTTCGGTCTCGTTATTAAACCGAACTATTTCAGCTTCAATTTTAGTTGGTCGTTTGGCAATTAAGGTTGCTGTAGACTCCGATGATTTTTTTTCAGCCTTATCATCAGTCGTTGCAACTAAAATACCACTACGAGAGCCATCTCTATAAACGGTAATCCCTTTTAAACCTTTTCGCCAAGATTCTATATATATCGCTCCCACCAAATCTACACTCACATCTGCCGCCAAATTAATGGTTGAACTTATAGAATGTGTGGTATATTTCTGTACCAAAGCCTGTAATTCAACGCGTTTTTTCCAGTCAATCTCTGTAGCTGTAGCCCCCGCATAAGGGCTTTCAGAAATCGCTGTTTTGCCAGTAGTCTGCATCCAAGTTTCAAACTTTTTATGATAGACGGTAAACTCTTCAAAAGCATCACCTAAATCGTCCACAAAATCAACTTTAGCCTTTTCATTTTGGGTATTTACTTTACGTCGTCTTACATAAGACAGTAAAAATACAGGTTCAATACCAGAAGACACTTGAGCCAACATACTTAACGACCCTGTAGGGGCCACGGTACTTAAGGAAATGTTTCGGCGACCGTGGTCCATCATTCTCGTATAGATTTCAGGAAAGTCGCTAGCCAACATTTGCACAAACTCTGAAGTATCTTCAATATTCCTATTAAAGACGTCAAATGCGCCTCTGGTAATGGCCATATCAATACTACTCTCAAACTCCGCCGTCATTTTAGTTTTCATAATTTCTTCAACAACTTCTAAGGCAGCATCAGTGTCAAATTTAAGACCTAAAGCAGCAATAGCATCTGCTAAAGCGGTAAACCCTAAACCTGTTCTTCGGCCTTTCTTTCCGGTTTCAGCAAGAAGATTCCACAGGTCTTTCTCATTTCGTTTTATGGCATCTGGCTCCGGATCGGCATTAATTTTATCTAAAATTCGTTTTACAGCCTTCAGCTCTAAATCCACCAAATCATCCATAAGGCGTTGCGATTCATAAGTAATTTCGTAGAATTTCTTAAAATCGAATTTCGCCTTTTCCGTAAATGGATCCTCAACAAAACTGAATAAATTAAGGGCAATTAGACGGCAACTATCACCACCTTGCATGGCTATTTCTGAACAAGGATTGGTGGAGCTATTTTTAAATTCAGGATATACGGAAGATGTAGAATAATGGTGTTGGCGGTCCCAAAAAATCAATCCCGGTTCTGCGGTATTATGGGCACAGGTAATAATCTTTTGCCATAAGGTTTTGGCCTCAATCACTTTGGTGTATTCTGGTGTTTTACTAGCAATAGGCCATTGCAGTGTAAAGCTTGTGTTGTCAATAACGGCTTGCATAAACTCATCAGACAGCCGTATGGAGATGTTAGCGCCTGTAATCTTTGATAAATCTTGCTTTACGGTAATAAAATCTTCAATATCGGGATGTTTTACATCCATAGTAAGCATTAACGCTCCTCGCCTACCGTTTTGAGCTACCTCTCTTGTGGTGTTAGAAAAGCGTTCCATAAACGAGACTGCTCCGGTGGTAGTCCCAGCAGCATTAGAAACCAAAGCATCTTTGGGTCTTAACTCGGACAAATCGACACCAACACCACAACGGCGTTTAAACAATTGCGCCAACTGCTCATCGGTATGACATACGCCACCATAGGAATCTAAAACAGAAGGCACCACAATACAATTGGATAGGGAAGCAATTACCTCCTGATTCCCCAAACCAAACATAACGCTGCCTTGTGGTATAACGTATTTAAAATCTTTAAAAAGCTGGTAAATTTTAGACTCATCTAAAGGTGCTCTACGTTTTCCGTAGGCCGATAAATTTTCTAAACTAGTTTCTTTCTGCCTGTAGTGCTCTTCAATTTTACCAAATTCTTTAGCCATACGCTTATGCATATCGTCTGGCGATTTTTCCAAATAATGGCCCTGCCTATCCTTTAAGCAATACTTGTTAATCCATGTCGTTGCAGCAAGTTCATCTTGATTAAAATACGCTAAAGTAGAATTTAAAACATCTTGATAAGAAATTGATTTTGAGATTAAAGCAGCATCATGCATAATCGAATATATTTTGAGTTTTTTAATAGGATATATACAAAGCTAGGGATCCTAAAACCTCAAAACATGACAAAAATCATACTTGTTAATAAGTCAAATAGAATGTTGAAGACTTAAAAAATCTGGAGTATTCCGATGATTAAAAGGGCTATTCCGATGATAGCCTTAAAAGGCATAAGTTTATCTGAAATTTTATAAAGTGTCGCTTCTAACGCCGGCACTTTACTAAAAACATGGGTAAGTAATAAGATTCCCCCTAAGATACTCACCACATTAAAAATTAAGCCATCCCAAAACTCTAAGAACGCTAAAATGATCAGCCCAAGTCCGATAACGGTATCAAAAGGCGCTAAAAATCCGGCAATTTTATTAAAAAAATCACTGGCACCATCCCATTTATCTAAAGTGGTTAATCCTAATAATATTCCTCCTGTGATATTGGCAATAGCTAAAAGTAGTTCAATCATAATATGCGTTTTTTGTGATTTCTTCAGGTATAAATTTAATGAAATCTAAAAAATATATTTGTTGAATTGGATTTATTTAATTTACTTTGCTTTTCAAAGTACTTTAAAAATGAGCCAACAAGATTACTTAAACGACATTAGCGAGATTAAAAATTTGATGCATAAATCTTCCCGGTTTATTTCATTAAGTGGTTTATCTGGCATCATGGCCGGCATCTATGCGCTTATTGGAGCAGCCCTAACATACTACCTTGTAGACACCTATAGCTACGGCACCTTATTATTAGATGGATGGATTTTTAGAAGTGTAATGCTCGTGTTATTCTTTGTGGCCAGCTTTAGTATTGTAACGGGAATCATTTTAACCACAAGAAAAGCTAAAAAGAACGGCGAGAAAATATGGAACCAATCGTCGCGACGCTTAATTTTTAATTTCCTTATCCCATTAGTCGCAGGTGGCTTATATATTTTAATCATACTTTCTCAAGGGCGCTACGGACAAACCGGAGGGCTCATGCTTATTTTTTATGGTTTGGCCTTAGTCAATGCCTCTAAATATAGCCTTGGCGATATAAAATATTTAGGATTTATTGAGATGACTTTAGGCCTTATTGCTACGGCCTTCCCTGGATATGGATTTTGGCTTTGGGTTATTGGTTTCGGATTTATGCATATTATTTATGGCACCTGGATGCATTTTAAATACGATACCAACTAAAGCGGAAACGCTAGCCGTATAACCCTACGCCATCTTGTTCTTATGATTATCTTTGTCCCGGTATTCGTTTTAAGACCTCCCATTAAACAAGATCAATCTAATGCCACTATTATAAACCGTAAACAAAAACTACATCATTATTAATTTTTGAAATTTGAGCATCATAAACAACATAAATAAGCTTTTTGACCATAGAATTAGACTCGGTATCATGTCTATTTTAATGGTTAACGAGTATGCCGATTTTAAAATGCTAAAAGAGTTATTAGGCGCCACAGATGGTAATTTGGCAAGCCATACCAAAGCTTTAGAAAAGGCCGATTATATTTTAGTTGAAAAACAGTTTATTGGTCGAAAACCCAATACCCGCTACAGCGTTACCCCACTTGGTAAATCAGCATTTAAAACACATATTGAAGCCCTAGAAAAACTTATTCATAAAACCTAAGCTCCACGAGAACACTCTCTTTTTTTTGCCTTTTTACTTTGAAAAACAAAGTACTTTAAATAACTAAAAACAAAATTATCATGAACCACACAGACGACCAAAACAACATTCCACAAGCACCACATCCGCAGCCTAACAAATTTTCACAATGGTTAAAAACCTCCATTACAGCACGCATGATTATGGTGGGCTGCTTAGTCCTTATCCTTCTTATACCTTTAAGCTATGTCAACAGTTTAATTAGTGAGCGTTCGTACCGGCAGGACGACGTCGTTAATACGATTAATAAAAAATGGGGCGAAGACGTTTTGCTATACGGTCCAATACTTAAACTTCCGTATAAAACCTATACGGAAACCTCGACCTTTAATGAAAACACAAAGACCTATCTGAAAGAAACAAAAACGGAAATTAATTACGCTTATATTTTTCCTGAAAAGCTACACGTCAATGCCGACGTTAAATCTAAAACCATGTATTTGGGCAATTTTGAATCCGCTGTATTTACTTCAGACATGACCCTTTCCGGAAATTACAAGCCTACAGACCTTAAATCTAAAGGCATTAAAAATGAAGATATTATATGGAATAAATCTAGTATAATACTTAAAACGAGTAATCTAAAAGGGATTAAAAATGAAATGGCTATTGAGATTAACGGAACTGCTTATCCGTTTGAAACCAACTTTAATAACAACCGTTCTCAAGGCCATTTAGATGAACTCGAAACACCTTTTTTAAACGCCATATTTCTTGAAGCACCTTTTAAATTTAATATGAAGGTTAGCTATGATGGCAGTGAACAAATACAAGTGATCCCCGTAGGAAAAACAACTACGATGGACATGGCTTCTAATTGGGCCGACCCGGGATTTATAGGAAACTATGCTCCCGACGACGAAACTAGAAGCCTCAGTGCCTCTGGATTTAAAGTGAACTGGAAAGTTTTATCTATAAACAGAGCGTTTTCACAACAATACCTCAACAACATTCCTAATTTAAATGCCTTTGCTTTCGGAACCAAATTTGTGGTATTAGTAGATGAATATCAAAAAAGTGAGCGTGCGGCTAAATACGGCTTCCTAGTTATTGGGCTGACGTTTTTAATCTTCTTTTTAATACAAACCATGAGCAATATACCGATTCATGCGTTTCAGTATTTAATGATTGGCCTAGGCTTGGTGATGTTTTATACTTTGTTGGTGTCTATTTCAGAGCATAGTAATTTCTTAAAAGCATATGTCATTGCCGGTATATCTGTGATAGTACTGATCAGTTTATACTCTAGATCCATACTAAGAAACTCAAAATTCTCGGTTTTAATAGGCATCTCGCTCACTGCGTTATACACATTTATCTACGTCATTATTCAGCTCGAAAACTATGCCTTGTTAGTAGGAAGTGTAGGTCTATTTATCATCTTAGCTGCTGTAATGTTTGTCTCTCGAAAAATTGATTGGCACAACCACTAATAATCAACTCTTAAGCTCGCTATGTTAGGAACATGCATAGTGGGCTTTACTTTAATTCTTTATTATGAAATTACAATTGAACAGCACTTACCTTCTTATGGCCTTCATTTTATTATTAATAGAATTGACTATCGCTGTTATTGGCGGTTCCGGATTTATCCGTCATACCTTTGGCGATTATCTCGTGGTCATCTTGCTCTATGCCCTACTCCGAGGTTGTACAACTCTTGGGATTTGGTCTTCAAGCCTAATCGTGTTATTGTTTGCCTATACTGTAGAATTCCTTCAACTCACTCCTTTTTTAAGTTACTTAAATTTAGAACAACATACGCTTGCGAAGCTGATTTTTGGAAGCACTTTTGAAGTCCTCGATATAGTTGCCTATACCCTTGGCATTCTTAGCATCTTAATTTTAGAAACAAAGTTATTTAACCCAAGAACATCATAAAAAAAACAATATTATGGACGCTGTAAAACACTTACTCCTCACCCGATTTAAAACCTTAACTCTAATCCTTGTGGCCATCAGTTTTAGCCTTGTGTTACTGATGCTCCGCATGAAACTTCATCAATCCTTTTTCTTTCTTTTCTTAATTTGGAATTTATTTCTAGCCGTTATTCCCTACCTGATTACCTTATACCTCAGCGCTAAACCCCATTTAAGTCTATGGACTTTTATACTCGGGTTTATGGTATGGGTTTTATTTTTACCCAACGCCCCTTATATTGTTACGGATCTTATTCATCTTAGAAGGGCTAATGTCACTTATTTGTGGCTAGATATTTTGGTTGTCCTCTCTTTTGCCTTAAGTGCTTTATTTCTATTTTATCTTACGTTAATAGACATGCAACACCTTATAAAAGCCAACTTTAAGACAAAGCTTCCTATGGTAACACTGACCAACGGACTCCTATTTTTGTGTAGTTTTGGGGTGTATTTAGGGCGATTTCTACGCTATAATTCTTGGGATATTATCAGTGCGCCAAAGTCCCTTTTCACAACCATTTTTAACATGCTAAAAGCCCCTTACCAGCATCAAGCCATATGGTTATTTACCCTAGGCTTCGGTTGCTTTTTAAGCCTTGGATTTTGGATGTTTAAACATATAAGGTCACCCCAACAAGAGCAGACCAATAAGAGCGCTATTGTTTAAGGTGACCTTATAAATTATAGGTAAAATAAAGTACTAAATCTTAAGCCTTACCAGCAACAAAATCTTGTAAATACTGAAAACCAGGTGTTAAATCTCCGTTTTCAGTCATTTTGGCCCGTTTTAAAATACCATTTGCATCATCATTAAAAAATGCAGGAATCACATGGTTTAAAAAAGCCTCTCCAAACCCTTCACTGGCGTCCTTTGGTAATTCGCATGGTAAATTATCTACCGCCATAACAGTTATAGCTCCTTTAGCGTCATAAGCCACTTCTTGTTCCGTGATAGGATCGTAACCATAAAACGGATCTGCTATAGTTGAAGGTCTAATGGTACTTGCCACAGGACCATCGATATCGCAAGATATATCTGCTATAAGGTTAATTCTAAAATCGGGATGTTTGGCATCTTCTCTGGTAAAAAAGAAAGGCGCATTATTACCATAGAAATGGCCTGCAATAAAAAAGTCCGTCGTTTTAGCATAAGGCATAAAATTGCTTTCATAACCCGATGGATCTTTATAAAATTTAAAACGATCTCCTACCTTACCATCTTTTCGTTTGGCGTATTCCATAACATCTGCCATCACGTAAACCGGTTCTGTAAATTCTGAAGTGAGATACAAGGCATCACTAATTTCTTTTATACCTAAGTGGTCTAATATCTCTTTAGCGCCATATGCCACTTTTCCTGTTCCGGTGAGTAAGATTTTTAGATTAGGAATAGTGATTTTATCCAATTCGGCTTTAACCTCATTTAAATCGGCTAAGGTTTCTACTTTAGGCAGATTGAACAATCCTTCTCTTAGACCAAGAGCTCTAAAACCGTTGTAAGCCCCTACTAAGCCTGCATAACGTCCAAAACCAATAAGTCTGGCACCGTTTTCTTTAACTATAGTTTCATGATCGTACATTTCTATGTTCTTCTCTAACATGGCCACTAATAACTTTCTATTGTAAGGCTGTTTTTTAATGGTATGTGAGAAATAGAAATATTTTTTATTCGGAATTAAATCTTCAACAGGCACTTCTTTCACGCCAATCATCACATCGGCATGCGAGACATCGTCTAACACGTCAAACCCTAATTTTGCATAAGCCTCATCCGGGAAAATGCGAATATCTGAGGATTCTACAATAAATGTAGCCTCTGGAAATTGCGCTCTAGCCTCAGCTAAATGTTCTGGTGAAAATACCACACGCCTATCGGGTGGATTTTTGCGTTCTTTTATAATGGCGAATGTCATAGGAAATTGAAATTTTAGTTTCCCTAATAATAAGGAAATCTCGTATTTTTCACGAAAATAATGTGATTTTAATGATTTCTCAATTTTAAGCCTAATTATTTAAAAAACTCACGAAGAATAACCTTCAAGCTTTTTGTACCACCAACCGATTGCCTCTATTAGCATTAGTTAATTATTATTTTTTGAGATTTCTGTTCGGTCTTATTTTTTAAATTTACGACATACACACCTGCATTACATGCTGTTAAAGGGATGTGATTTTCGAGAAGCGACGCCTTAAGCGCACTAGAAAGCACCTTTCTCCCTTGCATATCGTAAATATCAATATAGGTGTTTTCTTGAAGCTGTCCCGCAACTATTAAAGACTTATTAGGCTTTGAGTAATACATGTTAATGGCCTCAAAATTTCTATCGTCACTAGATAAGGCATCTTCCGAAATTCTTAAAAAGAACCGACCAGTTCCCAAAAGGTTTGCAGATGGCGTTATGATATAATCACTTTCGGTAAGCAAGGTTGATGTGTTTGCTACAACATCGTCCAAGTAGATATTGGCTGAAAGTGGTAAGGTTGTGTCTTCAATCTTAAAAGTGATTTGCTCGCCTTGGTTAGCGTTAACCCCTAAAGGAATAGACAGCTCCGCGAGATCCATACTATTTAAAGACTGTAAGGCTATGGGTTTACCCACGTTATCTTCTACCAAATGCGAATACAAACTAAATGCTGGTGCAGCGGTTCCCCAAAGTGTGGCATCATAACCTTTGTCTAAACCAAGCGTCGCATTGGCATTGAAGTAAAATTCGGTATGGGCGTTATTGCTGTTTGAATTTAAACCTAACTTAAGATATTGTAATGTTTCAGTGCGGCCTGCAATAAAATCATCCGCTGATCCTGTAGTCTGCATCGCTTTAGTGAATTCTAAATTATAATTAGGCACTTGAGATGCCTCTGCCGCCACATAAAAGCCTTGTCCAGGGGCAATTACTGTAGAAGCAGTGGTGTTAGATAAGTTATAGATGGTCCAACTCCCTGAAGCATTACCATTGTAACCATAAATAGCTGCCGTTTCGTCTAACAACAAATCTAAATTTGAGACCCCTACACCAACCTCATGACTTAAAAACGCTTGAACATTAATATATGATGGATACGGATTACCCACAAGGTTCCATTTGGCATAATCTGGACCACTATCTGTAATATCTACTGTAACGGTTTCTGGAATCGTCCCTGTAAAAGTTAAGGTTTCACCGTTATTTGTTGCCGCTCTATAACCTACACCGCTCGTTAAATCTGCAATACTATTTGCATCGAAGTTTTCATAAGCCCCCGTTGTTTTATCAAAAGGTGCAAAGGCATAAGCCGTTGGATTCCCTGGGTTGCTTAATAAAGCGGAAGCATTGGCGGCATCTAAAAAGTTTTCCCAGGTTTGACCAGATAATGGTGCTGAAATAAGATCATTACCCAATAAATTGGAGTTGACGAATCTGTGGTATTGGATATCTCCTGCTATTGCACCAGCACCAACCACACTAGAATAGCTTGTAGCATTAGAGGCTAAACTTACACCGTTAGTAACGCTCAGAGTTACACCTGTATCTAGCAAAAGTCCAGCACCAGGATTTACAGTTACCGTATTTGCTGAAGTATTAGAGTTAATTGTAGCATTTCCTTCTGCTATAATAATTACATCTGAAGCCGTTGCTACACCGTCAGGATTACTTGATAACCAACCGTTGTTATAGGTATAAGTTAATACGATTTCTCTTTCAAAAAAGTAAGCAGAACCTGATCTAGACCCTTCGTCGTCATTTCCAGAAGCACCAACAATGGCAGAATCACCATCTATGGCTACGGAAATGCCAAAAACGTCACTTGCCGCCCCATCGGATGCCGACAGTTTGGTTTGTTCTGTCCAACTGTTTCCTGAGCGCTTAAAAATATAAGCAGAACCGGAACTAGACCCTGCATCGTCATTTCCATAAGCACCAACAATAGCATAATCGCTAGCTATAGCAACGGAACTACCAAATAGGTCATCTCCAGCCGCATCGGATGCCGTTAATTTGACTTGTTCCGTCCAACTGTTTCCTGAGCGTTTAAATATATAGGCAGAACCTGAATAATAATAAATATCGGTATCTCTATAAGCACCAACAATGGCATAATCGCCAGCTATGGCAACTGACCATCCAAAAAAGTCTAATGCAGCCCCATCGGATGCCGTCAGTTTAGATTGTTCTGCCCAACTGTTTCCTGAGCGCATAAAAATATAGGCAGAACCGGAACTAGACCCTGCATCATCATTTCCCCTAGCACCAACAATGGCATAATCACCAGCTATAGCCACGGAATAGCCAAATTCGTCATATGTAGCCCCATCGGATGCTGTCAGTTTGGTTTGTTCTATCCAACTGTTTCCTGAGCGTATAAAGATATAGGCGGAACCTGATTCACCCCCTGCATCGTCATTTTCATAAGCTCCAACAATGGCATAATCACCAGCGATGGCAACGGATTGGCCAAAAAGGTCCTCTGCAGCAGCATCGGATGCCGTTAATTTGACTTGTTCCGTCCAACTGTTTCCTGAGCGTGTAAATATATACGCAGAACCTGAACTTGAACCTGCATCGTCATTTTGATAAGCACCAACAATGGCATAATCGCCAGCTATGGCAACTGACCATCCAAAAAAGTCTAATGCAGCCCCATCGGAGGCTGTAAGTTTGGTTTGTTCTGTCCAACTGTTTCCTGAGCGTGTAAATATATACGCAGAACCGGAAGCTGGACCTGCATCGTCATTAAATCTAGCTCCAACAATGGCATAATCGCCATCTATAGCCACGGAAAAGCCAAATTCGTCATTTGCAACCCCATCGGAGGCTGTGGTATTGATGATTTCGTTCCAATTGATGTCTGCTGGTGGCTCGGGCGTTTCTAATTCAAAAAAGTAAGCAGAACCTGAATCAGTACCTGCATCACTATTTCTTAAAGCTCCAATAATGGCAGAATCACCAGCTATGGCAACTGACCATCCAAAATAGTCAAAAACATCAGCATCGGATGCCGTCAGTTTAGATTGTTCTGTCCAACTATTTCCTAAGCGCTTAAAAATATAAGCAGAACCGGAAGATGAACCTGCATCGTTATTACCATAAGCACCAACAATGGCTGAATCGCCAGTTATGGCAACGGAATAGCCAAATTGGTCTGCTCCATCAGCATCAGATGCCGTTAGTTTGGCTTGCTCTGTCCAGATGTTTCCTGAGCGCATAAAAATATAAGCCGAACCTGAAGAAGAACCTGCATCGTCATCTAAATAAGCACCAACAATGGCAGAATCGCCAGCTATGGCAACGGAACAGCCAAAATAGTCACTAGTAACCCCATCAGAGGCCGTCAGTTTGGCTTGTTCTGCCCAACTGTTTCCTGACCGCACAAAAATATAAGCAGAACCGGAACGATACCCTGCATGGGCATTATTATAAGCACCAACAATGGCATAATCACCATCTATAGCCACGGAATAGCCAAAATAGTCAGTTGCAGCCGCATCGGAGGCCGTCAGTTTGGTTTGTTCTGTCCAACTGTTTCCTGAACGATTAAAAATATAAGCAGAACCGGAAGCAGAAGCTCCATCATCATCATATGAAGCACCAATAATGGCATAATCACCATCTATGGCAACGGAATAGCCAAAATAGTCACTAACAGCCCCATCGGAAGCCGTTAATTTGGCTTGTTCTGTCCAACTGTTTCCTGAGCGCTTAAAAATATAAGCAGAACCGGAAGCGGAAGCGCCATCATCATCAAATGGAGCTCCAACAATGGCATAATCGCCAGCTATGGCAACGGAACGGCCAAAAGCATCCCCTGAAGCCCCATCTGACGCCGTGAGTTTGGTTTGTTCCACCCAACTGTTTCCTGAGCGTACTAAAATATAAGCGGAACCCGAATCTGAACCTGCATCGTCATTTCCTCTAGCACCAACAATGGCGTAATCACCATCTATAGCCACGCGAAAGCCAAAATTGTCAGTTGCAGCCCCATCTGAGGCTGTAGCCTTGATGATTTCGTTCCAGTTTTGAGCCTTAAGGCTGAGAGTGGCTATAGAAAAGATTAAGGCCAGTGAAAGCAGTACTTGTTTTTTCATGATATTTTGGTTCAGGTTGGTCAAAAATGATACCTGCGATATTATCATATCTGCACATACCAAACAATACCCGTCAATAGGTATATTAAACGCAAGTAAAACTAAATCAGAATTTTATAAATTAAAATACTCAATTTGAGTATATTTTTTTAAGTCATCGCATGCTATAAAACATTGTTTTTAATTGTACCAAAACCCGTCGCTATAGTTTAATTTCACTTTTTAAACCTTGGGATTTTTTATGATACTGCCATTATTTCTTAAAATAGTTTTAAAACCGATTTGGTATGACCTTTGCATTAGTATTTTTTGTAAATTTGCAGCCCTAGAAATTTTACAATAGGTTTCTTGGTTTGTTGCGTTAGGGATAGAAGCGGCATCCTTTTGCTTTTTTTAGCAAAAGATATAGCGGATAGCCCGACCTGATAAGGGAACGCCCAAATAAAAATAGCATTTATGGATTGATGAGTTCCTGAAGCAAGTTCAGGATTAATTCAATGACGTAAATTAAAAATTTACTATTTCATTAATGGGGTCGACTGGTTTTGACAGCGAGATTAAGTGAATGGTAAGCACGTCGTGTAATGGCATTGAAACACGTAAAAGGCTAGACCAAATTTTAAACGGCGAGAATAACTACGCTTTAGCTGCATAATCTGAATCACAGTAAGATTTCGTGCTCATTCCTACAAGGTAGGAAGGCTAAATGTCTCCGAAAAGCCCTAGTCAGTGGCGTTTCTGCATGAGGCATCGTAAAAATTGACTAAGATTGGGTAGTGCTTTGATGCCCTTTCGAGATTAAAAAGCTAAGCGTAAAGTGGGTTGTCTTTAACCAGCTTTACGTCTAAAACCTAAGAAAAGACTAAACGTGTAGAAAGCCCTTTGGTTACTTGTTTGGACGAGAGTTCGATTCTCTCCGACTCCACAACTTTAAAACACAACATCTTACTAATTAAGTTGTTGTGTTTTCTTTTACTTCTCCTTGTATAATTTATGTACGATAAGAAATTTACGCTTTGTGCGCCCATCAGTTTTAGACTTTCAGTGTAAGTATCTCACTACAAAAATAAACGCTTTAAGCTCTAAGATTGTAGTAAAAACAGCCTTAACACTGCTATTTTAGAGCTATTTTTTTGTTTTAGACCAACATTTATAGGCTTTTACACGATATGAGACTGTTTTTGATTGAATAAAGCAAAGTAAATTTGCACGAATGGTTTAAATTTGCAGATCACCTAAAGTCCTAAAAATCATGATGAAAAAATTACCACTACTATTTTTAATAACTTTTTTAAGTTTAAACTGCTTGCTCTTACAGGCGCAGAATGGAACATTTACCAATAATAATGGAGCTGGAGATGGCTTATGGTCTACACCAAGTAACTGGACAGACAATATAATAGTAAGTTCAGATAGTATAGCGACTTTAAACACAAGTGTAGACCTAGGTAATGGTCCTATATCTGTTGGTGAAATCATAATTGACGGTACAACAGTAACCATTTCTAATGGTACTTTAAGACTACAAGGTACGAGTAGCTCTAATATTAATCCTAATGCTATTGGGACCGCTAACAATGCAAACGCCACTTTTAATTGTGATGTAATTTTCGAATCAGGTAAGCGAATTAGAAATTCTGGCTCAGGTACAATTACTTTTGCTACTGGATATACAGTAGACTTCGGAGCTAACAATATAAATTTAAATAATACATCCAGTACAAATCCTATAGAATTCAATGGAACGCTATTAGGTAGTGGTAATATTGGATTAAAATCAAAAATAGTTTTAGGAAGTAGTTCTGATTTTACTGGCTTTACAGGAACTCTTAATTTTACTAGTAGTAACGATGCATTGTTAATTGTAGATGGCCCAAATACTATTGAAGGCAACATTGCAAGTGACACCAATGGTGCAGCTGAAGTTTTATTCAACGCTAATCAAGACAGTATGAATAATCTTTCAGTTGAAACATCATTAGCTTTAGATTTTGACCCAACAGTAACGCTAGTGAAGTTTTCTGGCATCGGTACAATGACTGGTGTTATTAATTTAAAAAACTATACCTCAGGCGTGCTAAAGATAGGAAGTACAGTGACTCAAAATCAATTAAACACATGGCTTATTGACGGTGTAGAACCTGCTAATGGCACAATTGTACAAGACACCGATGGTTCTATTATAATTCCCGAATTTACGTCAGTAACAGGTACAGGGATTAACTGGGAGGATGGTACCTCTTGGGAAGGAGGCGTTGCCCCAATTACAGCTACGGATAATGTTTATATACAAGGTAGTTTAATTATAAATTCAGAGGTTACTGTAAACAATTTTACCATTTTAACGGGTGGTGCAGTAACTGTTAATCCTACAAAGTCTCTTACTGTAAATGGAAATGCTACTACAAATGATAACCTTTTTGCTGAGTCTAATGCTACTAGTTTTAGTAGTTTAATTTTTAATGGCACGGTAACTGGTGAAGTGGGCTATAATAGATGGGTACATGCAACTCCAAATAACGACCTCATTTCTGCTCCTGTTCCTGAAACTTTTGGAGATATTGAAGATATCCTTCTTGCTAATAATACACAAAGAGCATTTGGACCTTTTAATAATGACACTGGCGTGTATGAAATTTGGGATGCTACGGCTAATAATGACACGAATATAGAACTAGGAAAAGGGTATAGAGCAGCGAGAATAAATGAAGCTGGTACTATCTTATTTCAAGGCGAACCGGTTTCACCTGTAGTGGATGTATTAGCTACGCTTAGCAATGGTGGTGACGCCACTTATGGTTTATGGAACTTAATAGGTAACCCTTATCCTTCTTATTTAGATTTTGATGAATTTTGGAGTGTAAACTCAGGTCAATTAAACGGAGGCAGCGGAGCATACCAAGCTGTTTATGGTTATGCGGGTTACGCAGATTCTTCTGATAATTGGACAGTATGGAATAATTTAACTGGTGCTGGTAATAAAATAGCCCCAGGGCAAGGATTCTTTGTAAAAACAACAGCTAGTGAAGGCACCGTAACGTTTACACCAGCGATGCGAACAACAGGTAATTCGGATGATTTTATAGCAGGAAGAACAGCTACACCAAATTTTGTTCTCTCTGAATTATTTTTATCGAGAGAATCATCGCAGTATTCCACAAAAATATACTTTGTAGACAACCAAACTAGAGGTTTAGATCCGGGGTATGATGCTGCGGCTTTTACGGGTTCTTCAAGCCCTATCTATACGCATCTTGTTGAAAATAATGAAAACATTAAATTTGCTATTCAGGCTTTACCTTATAACGATTTTAATGAGATTATTGTACCTCTTGGGGTTAATGCTGAGGCAGGTACACAATTAACAATTGGTATGAATCCTGAAACGGTTTCAATTCCTGAAACGGTAACCGTATATCTTGAAGATAATCTAACTAACACTTGGACACTTTTAAATAATAGTGATTACATCTTTACACCATCTGATGCCTTAAATGGTACCGGGCGTTTCTATGTACATTTCTCAGCGACCACTTTATCTACTGATGATGCCTTAGTTAATGGTTTACACATCTATTCTAATCAAGCTTCAAAAACAGTAGTAGTTAAAGGGCAATTACTTGCAGATACTACAGCCGTATTATACGATATGCAAGGTCGATCAGTGTTTCAACAGGTTTTAACGAGTTCAAACACAACGCAAACCCTTAATGTTAGTTCGTTAAAAGCGGGTGTTTATATTGTAGCGTTAAAAAACCCTACACAAAACAAAACTCAAAAAATTATCATTAAATAAAACTAGAATCAATTTCTAATTTTAACGATTTAATCGCTTATAAAAAAACCGTAATATCTAAGTCATATTACGGTTTTTTTATTGGTGGTATTTAATAAGCCTATGATGGATATTGCTATTTATAATACCTGCTTTATTCTGATAAAAATACGATGCAAAAACATTATATTTAACCAAAATAAAAATGTATCTAAAATCCATGAATAAACCTTTTACACCTATTCTGGCCTTGCTCTTAATGCTTACAACGGTTTCGAGTTGTAAAGATGAAGCCAAACCGACCGCTACTGAAACTAAAACGGTTAATCCTGTAGCTCCCCCTATAATCCCTGAAGCTCCTGAAGGTATGGTTTGGGTAGCAAAAAAAACATTTCTACAAGGCGCCAAAGACACCGACCAATATGCGATGCCAAGAGAAAAACCTGCGCATATGGTAACTGTAGATGGCTTTTTTATAGATGCTACAGAAGTTACCAACAAGCAATTTAAAGCCTTTGTAGAGGCAACCAACTATGTTACTATTGCCGA
This sequence comes from Winogradskyella rapida, assembly GCF_042675845.1. Taxonomy (NCBI): domain Bacteria; kingdom Pseudomonadati; phylum Bacteroidota; class Flavobacteriia; order Flavobacteriales; family Flavobacteriaceae; genus Winogradskyella; species Winogradskyella rapida. Next base: position 328,534 of record NZ_JBHTKM010000063.1, read on the forward strand.
ACGCGAGATTGATTGGGAAGAGATGAAGAAAGAATTGCCGCCTAACACCCCAAAACCTCATGATTCTATACTGCAACCGGGAAGTCTTATTTTTAATAAAGATGTAAATGCTGTTGCAAATATGGAAAACTACGGACAATGGTGGACCTGGAAAACGGGAGCGAATTGGAGACATCCAGAGGGTCCGGAATCTACTATTGAAGGTAAAGACAACTTTCCTGTAGTGCATGTCGCTTACCAAGATGCTATAGCGTATTGCGAATGGGCTAACCGACGTTTACCAACGGAAGCCGAATGGGAGTCTGCTGCACAAGGCACAAATGCAAACAGTATTTTTACTTGGGGAGATAATCCTGAAGTTTTAGATGCTAACGCCAATACGTGGCAAGGTGTTTTTCCGACTAAAAACGACTCTAAAGATGGTTTTGAATTTATTTCGCCTGTTAAGTCTTACCCAGCAAATAGTATTGGATTATATGATATGACCGGAAATGTATGGGAAATTACGAATGACTTTTTTAATGTAAACTATTATAAGGAATTAGATCGCTCTCATGCTCTTGTAAATCCTAAAGGAGCTGAAAAACATTTTAACCCGAACAATCCTTATCAAATAGAACACGTGATGAAAGGAGGTTCTTTTTTATGCCATGCGTCGTACTGTGCTAGCTTTAGAATATCGGCTAAAATGGGGGTTTCTATGGATTCTGGATCGGATCATATGGGCTTTAGAACCGTTGCTACGCCAGAGATGTTAAAGTCTGAAGAATAAAAAACTTGAATATCTATGACAAAACCTTGAACTACCAATCCGTATTAAAGCTTATGTATTTACCGTATAACACTAAAAAAAGGGAAAGTAAACTTTCCCTTTTTTTTATGCCATAAAGTGATGTGTAACACCACCTATATTTTAATAACTAATACGCGACTAGTCTATTAAAGAAAAGTCTTTAGAGACTCTAGTGACTCTCATATAAAAAGCGCCCCAATCTTCATCTTTATCGGTTGTAAACCATGCGCTCATATCGGTTTCTCCTTTGGTAAAGTTTCCTGTAAAACTAATCACTTTAGCGTCTTTAGTTATAGCTTTTGTTTGCTCCCAAGCGCCGATTTTTACACCACCAGATTTAAAATTCATGGTTCTTCCTGCTGCAATAGCTTCGGTAGAAATAGTACCTTCCTTACCTTCAACAGCGGCATTAATGGCTAAATCAGCTTCAAAAGGCCATCTGCTCAATTCAATCGTATAGGTTCCAGATTGCTCAAAGGCTACGGTAAACTCACCTCCTATTGGGTTCTTTTGCGCTTCTCTGATATAATTTTGATTCCATGGAATTTTAGAATCATGCACATGGGTATCATGACAGGTTAATTCAATAGGATTCTGCTGATCTGACCCTAAAACGATAATTGGAAACTGATTAAATTCTGTTGAAACAGAACTCCACCATTCGTTATAATATCCACGCATTTGCTCCACCTTCTCTGGGAATTGTGCGGCTAAGTCATGCTCTTGCCCTGGATCTTTAGACACATCATACAATTCTTTCCCATTAACCAATCGCATTTTGTCTGACATGACGGCACTTTTTCGCCATTTAATAGGACTCTGTACACGTTGCGAATCTGTAATAAGGTAATCTCTTCCAATGCTGTCTTTTTCTCCTAAAAGAAGTGCTGAAATATCTGAACCATCAATTTCTTTTTGGCGTTCTGGCAATTCTAAATCACATAAAGTCGCTAAGGTTGGTAAAATATCTAAATGTGCCGTAAGTGCCTTAACATCTCTTCCGCCTTCAATATTTTTTTCAGGATACTTAATAAAGAATGGTACGCGGTGTCCACCTTCATATTCACTATTTTTTGTGCCTTTCATTCCTGCATTATAACCGTAAAGCTGCCCTTTAACTTTCTTATACCCTGAAGCGGTTCCGTTATCGGTCATAAAAATAACAATGGTATTATCTGCGATGTTTAAGTCTTCTAATTTCTTTTGAAGTTTCGCAAAATTATCATCCACGTTAGTAATCATTCCGTAGAAGATTTTTTGAAACTCAGGAATATCTAAATCTTTGTATTGGTTATAATAGTCCTCAGGAACATTATAAGGTAAGTGTGGTGCATTTGTAGAGATGTAGGTAAAAAACGGTTGGTCTTTATGCGTTTCAATATAATCTATCGCCTCATCAAACCACACATCAGTACAGTAACCTTCATACTTTGTAGGCACACCATTTTTAAAATAGGTATCATCAAAATAATCATTATCCCAATAATCTGGTGTTTGGCCAACACCACCTCCACCATGTGTTATGGTGTATTCAAAGCCTTTATCTTGCGGTCTAGAAGGATAAGTGTCTCCTAAATGCCATTTTCCAAACATGGCAGTTTCATAGCCATTTTCTTGAAATACCTCAGCCATGGTCACCTCATCTTCTCTTAAAATAGATACGCCACCAATGGTATGCCAAACGCCTACTCTATTGGCATATCTTCCGGTCATTAAACCTGATCTAGAAGGCGCACAAGTAGGCCCCACATGAAAATCGGTTAACCTAACGGATTCGTCATGAAACTCATCTAATGCTGGTGTTTTTACCAAGGTATTACCATGAGCACCAAGATCGCCGTAACCTTGATCATCGGTTATAATTACAATGACGTTAGGTTGTTTTGATTTTTTCTTAGTCACTGTTTTTGTCGATTGAGAGGTACATGAAAATGCAAATCCCATCAGTGCCATTAATACTATTATTTTTTTGTTCATTTCAATACTATTTTTTGAAAGTCTATGGTGTTATTAAATTATTTTTAAGCGTTATTTAGCTATTCCGGAAGTTCTTTTTTCCAATCGTACCAAAGTTGTTTAAGTGTATCAACACGTTGTTGATTCGCTTTAGCAATATTATTGTTTTCCTTTGGATCTTCTGAAATATGATAGAGTTCTTCTCTTTTAATCTTGTCGTTAAACAACAGTTTCCAATCGCCTTTTCTAACGGCACCTTGTGCCCAATGATTGGTGTTTTCTCTTGGAAAACGCCATTCCCAAAATAAGGGTTTTGTTCTTGTAAAACTATTATTTTCTAAAATTGAACTTATATTTTCTCCATCAATAGCATAATCGTTTGGTAATTCGGTTTGCGCTAAACTGGCAAAGGTTGGTAATAAATCTACAGTGGAAAGCACACTGGTAGAATCTACCTTATTTTCTTCAACATGATTTTTCCATTTTACAATAAAAGGCACCACCACACCACCTTGAAAGATATCTACTTTTCGTCCTTTTAAACCTGCTGTAGAACCTGCTTCTTTAGAAGGTCCCCATCCTGCAGGACCATTATCGCTTGAAAAGATAATTAGTGTATTCTCATCTAATCCAAGCTCTGAAATAGAGTCTAATAAGCGTCCTATATGATAATCGGCATCCTTTAAAACCGCATAATAGGTTTCTTTGCTTGGCGATAAGTCTTTAAACGGTTCACGCTGTGCGTCGGAAGGCCATAACGGTGTGTGCGGATCTTTTAACCAAAGGTTGACAAACATCGGTTGCTGTCCTTTATTCTCCTTTATAAAATCTATTGTTTCGTCTACAGCTATTCTGCTTGAACTTTGTACCCAAAGGGTATCTTTATCCATAAATCGAGTGGTTTCCCTTTTCTGATCGCCTTTCCATGTGGGTCCGTTGCCGTTCCAAACTCTTGTTTCATCATAACCATAGCCTTTTGGTTCTGGTGCTGAAGGATCGCCATGAGGTTTACCGCCACCGCCTAAATGCCATTTCCCAAAGTGCGCGGTTTTATAACCTGCTTTTTGTAGGGTTCGTGGTAAATAAACCGGAAGGGAATCGTTTAAATAATTAGGCATGTTGCGTTTGGCATTGACTTCGTTTCCTGCAAAATGTGCATGAACACGGTGTCTTGCCGGAAAATGACCGGTTAAAACCGACGCTCGACTTGGGGAACACACACCACTTGTCACATGAAACTGAGTGTATCGTGTACCTTCTGCCGCCATTTTATCTAGATTGGGCGTTGAAACTTCTGTATTTCCGTACACGCCTAAATCACCATAACCCCAATCATCTGCAAAAATAAAAATGATGTTAGGTCTTGTTTCTTCGTGTTGGCTTACAACCTCTTTTTCAGCTACAGGTTCTTTTTTTGTGCCATTGCAAGAACAGATCGCTAATGCAACACCTAAAAGAATACTAAGTTTTAACCCACTAATTCTCATTTCTGTTTTAATTTTTAAACGTTTCTGTTTGCTGTTCTTCGCGTAATGCTGCTGCCAATTCTTTAACTTTTTCAGGGAATTGACTTGCTAAATTGTTGTTTTGCCCCTTATCATTTTTAAGATTGAAGAGTTGCACCGTATCCTTAGCAGTTTTAAAACGTTGCCCTTCTTTAAACCATTTAGGGGTTCTGGTATGGTAACCATCTTTGTTATTGATGTACAACCAATCCCCTTTTCTGATCGCGTATTTAGTTGTCCAAGTATTATGTACCAATTGTTCTCTTACTGGAGAAGAGTTTTTGGCTAACCAAACATCAGAAAAATTATAGCTATCATGCTGAAAGTCTTTTGGCAAGTCACTATTAGTCAGTGACGCTAAAGTATTTAGAAGATCTATCTGACTAAACAACTGGGTGCTTTTAAAACCCGGTTTAATCTTGTTGGGCCATTTTACAATAAACGGCACATGGTGTCCGCCTTCATAAATATCTCTTTTTACGCCTCTAAACGGATGTGAGCTATCATGATCGTAATTTTTAATACGTTCGTAGGCATATTTTTCAGAGCCATTATCGGAAGTAAAAATTACAATAGTATTCTCATCGGCATTAATGCCCTTTAAAGCCTCTAAAATTTGTCCGACCGCGTCATCGGTTTGATATACAAAATCGCCATATGGTCCAGCTTCGCTTTTTCCTCTAAATTCTTCATTCGGAATTATTGGCGCGTGTGGCGAAGGAAAGGCCATATACAAAAAGAAAGGCTTTTCGGCTTGTTCTTGATCTTTTATAAAAGTCACTGCCTTACGTGTCACGGTTGGTAAAACCTTGTAAAAATCCCAATCTTTTACAGCTGGTCCGGGACGTAACTCCCAATTCCCTTCTAAAGCAAAATCCTCTTCAGGATGCTGTAAGGTTAGTGTTGGTGCTACTGTAACTTTGTTGTTTTCTATCCAAGTATACGGTGGAAAATTAATAGTCCCATCACCAAAATAAGAATCGAAACCTATTGATAAGGGACCTCCTGGAATGGTTTTATTCCAGTCGTAAGCTTGTGCTGGCCAAATATCAATATTCTTATTTCTTAAAACGGCTTGTTCTTTTTGGGTAAACTCTTTTTTTCGGATGGCTTCCCAGTCCCAACCCAAATGCCATTTCCCAATAGCTGCGGTATGGTAGCCGTTTTGGCTAAGAATATGAGGTAAAGTCACCTGATTTTCTTTAAACACTGAAGATCCCATGGAATGGACAATGTCATTAAAATCTCTCCAGTGATAGCGTCCCGATAACAAGGCGTATCGACTTGGTGAACACACCCCAGAAGAACTATGCGCGTCTGTCATTAACAAGCCCTCTTTGGCTAATTGATCGAGATGAGGCGTAGGGATTTTAGATTGTGGATTTTGAATGGCTAAATCGCCAAAACCCATATCATCAGCATAAAATATGATGATGTTGGGTTTGCTATTTTCCGTTACTCGCTTTGTTTCTGGGGGTTTACAAGAGGTGAGCCCTACAAGTATAAAAACAAATAAGTAAACACTGATTTTCATGGTTTTTAGCTTTGTTTTTTCCAGTCTATGGTTGCTTTTTTGTTTTCTAAATCCACCCAAATACTGGCATGTTCGTATTCTCTAGTTAAAATCCAATCGTTGACTTGCATCTCGTTTAAGGGTTTCCCTAATGGTTTCTCAAATTCTGGATACCAAGATAATGATCCCATTTTTAAGCGATATCCCCAATTATAAATAATATAAGAATGTTCTTGAGCTCCTGCTAAAAAAGAAGCGAGTGCAAAGGTTATGTGCGCTTTAGAAATACGTTCTTTCTCTTGGTCTGACTTCGCCATAAAGGCTTTGTTTAACCATGCATTTTCAGGCCAAGTTTTAAACACGACTATTTTACCGCTTTTACCCGCTTGTTCCATTTCTTGAATATCTTGTAGCATACTTTCTTTTGTTCTGCTATTAAAATATCCGAAATGCTCAATCATGATGGCATCGGTATGATCCGGAAAATTATTCCCTATATTTCTAACGGGTGTAGAACGAATACCATTATAAACGATTAATTTTTCGTCTCCAATTTTAGCTCTCGTTTCTTTAATAAGATCTTTTAAGCCTTGTTGAATGGCATCAAATTTTTCCGTTCCCCATAATTGTTTATTTCCGGGATTGGTCACTTGAACTAAACCGTCAAAGAATACACCATCGATGTTTTCGTTCTCTAAATTGTCTTTAGCAACATCAGACCACCAATCTCTAACCGCTGAATTAGATAGGTCATAGCGCTTAATTCTTTCACGCTTTAAATCTAAATCGCCTGATTTCGTTTTAAGCCACCACTCTGATTTTTTTTTATATGCTTTATGCGCTCTATACATATCGTAATCTAAAAAAGCATTCCAATAGAATACGACTTTTAGATTTGGATTTAAGTCTTTTAAAACCTTAGCATCCTCAGCAATGGCATCTTCAGAATATTTGTATTTAGGAAAGCCATGGGCTTTTTCTAAAACTACAAAATTAGAACGCTCTGCAATAAACTGGGCCTCAGAAGCTGTTAACAAATCCCCCTTCTTTCCAAAGTGAAAAGCCACAGGAACTTTATCCCAACTGAAAGCAGGATAATGCTTATCCGTTTGAGAAAAGGCCAACTGGACTAAAAATATAGCCATTAAGCTTAAACAATATGGTAGAGAAGGGCGCTTCATAAAGATGAGATAATTATTTAATAGGTAAAATTTTAATCGACTTTAAACTAGAGGTATTAGCATCACCTTCAACCAATGAGGTTTTTATAATATGATTTCCTGCTGTTTTAAACTCTAAAATCCCCATTCTGCGGTAGGCATACTTATCCGTAGCCGCTTGTTGGTTTTGAACTTTTATACCTTCATCTGTAGTGGTTTTCCAAACTAAACGTCCTTCACCTTTATATTCTAAATCTAGATAATAATAACCTGGTTGTTGCACATTCACTTCCCAAGTTACCGTACCATTTTCTTCCCAATTACTGACTTGGTTAGCGTGTTTCCATTCGCCAAATTTTTCCATCCAGCGTACATTTTTTTGTTCAGCACCTTCAGCAACTCCAAACTCCGTTAATAATCGTGTTGGTACATTAGGATAAATTCCTAAATGCGTTTCTACAATTGGTGTTTTAGCTTTTAGATTAACTTCAATAACTGAAATCAATTCTTCAGGGGCTTTATAAGGTACATCAATCACCAACCAATCGTTTTCCATCTTATAGGTTAAAGGACTGCTTTGGTCTCCATTTAAAAGTGCGATGTTTTTTACCTTAGATTTTAAACCCGGTAAGTATAATTTACCATCTGTTGGCCACTGCCCTACAGATAAGTAAAGCGACTTATTGTTTGTTGTAACATCACCCCATGGTAAGGCGTAACCCCAAGGTGAACTACCTGCATCATATACGACTTGTGGATATTTTTTAATCCAACGACCTGATTCTTGTAAAAATTCAATTCCTATATTTGGAATTGCCCCATTACTATCTGGCCCTACATTAAATAAATAAGATCCACCACGAGCGACTGTTTCAATAACACGACCTAAAATTTTCTTAGGGCTTTTAAAGTTGTTATCATACCAAGCGTATGACCAAGAATCATTATTAGTATCACAAGTTTCCCAAAGTCCTTCAACATTACGTGTTGGTACTTCCATATCTCCGATACTTGCATAGTCTCCCATACCATACCCAACACGACTACACATCATCGCATTTGGTTGTAATTCTCTTACCATATCGGCTAATTCTACCACATATTCTTTTGGCATATCACCAGGAGTATCAAACCACACGAAATCTATGTCACCATAATTAGTACATATTTCTTTAACTTGAGGCTTACATTTATTGTAGAAATAGTCTTTGAAGTCTACTTTATTTCCATTTTCATCAACTTCTGGACCTCTTGTTCCTCCTGGAGCCGTCCAATCTTGGTTATGCGAATAATAAAATCCAAACCCAAGACCTAATTCTTTACACGCCGCAGATAACTCGTGCATAGGATCTCTACCAAATGGTGTTGCATCTACAATATTGAAGTCACTTGCTTCTGAATCGAACATTGCAAACCCTTCATGATGCTTACTGGTAATGATGATATATTTCATCCCTGCATCTTTAGCCAATTGGGCTATTTGCTTGGCATCAAATTCGGTTGGGTTAAACGTTTTAGCGGTTTCCATATATTTTTCTGGTGCAATATTAGCCACACGCTTGCTCATTAACCATTCGCCAATACCATAATAGGTTTTATCTTCCCATACGCCACCAAGGTTTGAAAATAACCCCCAATGAATAAACATCCCGTAGTTGCCTTCATCAAACAACTTTGCTTTTCCACTTTTTAAGGCGTCACCCGTAACCGTAGTTTCACCCCACATTTCTTCCATTCCCTTTTTATCTTGAGAATGACCATTGGCAACACCTAAAAGTGTTACTAAAACGAATATCATTAAACATCTATTCCTAAACATATGCGTACTTTATTTTTTTAATTTTTCTTTTTTTCTCTTTTCCTGAAAAGCCATTTTCAAAACGCTTTTAACATCTAAGCGTGAAGCGATGGGCTTTTAACATCTTAATTTTTATGGTGCTTACAAACGGTATCTTAAACCAATTTTCCACGTTGGAGTTCTGGTATAATACGATGTAAAGTTTTGAGGATCGTCACCAATATATCTTCGGGTATCTTCTCCTGTAAGGTTACTTACCCCAGCACTGGCTTGAAGTCCTTTGATGATATTGTATTTTAAATTGATTCCTAGAAGTGTTGTCCCTTCAGTATAATGCGCTTCATCGGCACGCGTAGATCCGATACCACCTAAATTACTTAAGTAGTTACTTCTATGCGCCACGGTGAATCTAAAGGTGAATCCGTATTTTTCGTAATAGGCCACTGTATTAAAGTTGTGCTTTGAAGTTCCTGGAAATCCATTTGTAGCATCACCAACGGCACCATCAAAATTACTTTCAACAAAAGAATAGTTAGCTCTTAATCCAAACCCACTAAAGAAACCTGGTAAGAAGGTAAAGTGGTGGTTAAATCCGATTTCAAAACCGTACAATTGCGCATTGGTAATATTAATAGGTGTTGAGATATCAAATAATAAATCTTCTTGTCCGGCAGGAATAGAAACTCCTAAGGCTTCAATTCCAGGATACGCTTGGTCATTTAAAGTTTGTGTTCCGATATAGTTTTTAATGTCTTTATAAAAAACACTTCCTACAAAAGCCCCACCATTTCTACTGTACAATTCAAAAGTAGCATCATACATCCATGCTGAATACGGTTTTAATTCTGGATTTCCAGATTTAATGGTCCCTCGGTATAAGCTTGTTCCTAAATTTGGTTCGTAGTCTGGCGAATTAGGATCGAAAATTGCTGATTCCGGATCTAAATACGTTACCTCATTAATAGGCATCATATCCTTATATTTTGGACGAGATGTGGCATTTGAAGCACTAAGCCTCACATTGAAATTTCTTTTCACTTTAAAATTAGCATTAAAGCTAGGCAACACATCCCATCTTGAGTTATCTACTTCATGGTATATAGCGTCACTGACAATATTGCTGGTCTCAGCAATAGGATCAATGGCCTCTACTCCTGTAAATCCTTTAGACTCATTGACGGTATTTATGGCACGTACACCAAAATTTAAAATCACAGGAATATCAAACACTTTCGTTTTGGTATCCACTTGGGCATAGGTAGAATAACTCTTTTCAATAGCCCCATATGACTTTGCCGGATTAAATTGTAAATCATTAGGATCAGATACAATTTCATTCATAGGCGTATTAAAATCGAAAACGCCACCACCATTTAAATTATCAAACCCTGGTGTTAAATCTAAAACCGCATTTCCAGGAATATTAATCCATTGATCTAAGCCTGTTCCGCCACCTAAAAAATTACCTGGAACATAATAATTATTAATAGAAGTAAGCTCTGTAAATTGCTGTTGTTGTTCGTCTGTAAAATCGCCGTAGATATCGTCTGCATTAGCCTGTGCTTCACGTGCTTCAAAATCTGTTACTGCAGCACGCGCTCCTACGGTTAAAGTGGTCTTTTTATCAAAATTATATTCAAAATCTAATCGCGAAGCATAATTATCACCCTTAGTTCTAATATGACGTTTTGTAGTAGATCTTAAAGAAAATTGAGTAGGGTCTAGAATTTCATCTGGCACACCATATTGCGGAAGGTTTCCTCTTAAATCTAAAAAGAAAGCACTATTATCATAGTCTTGACCATTTAATCGTGATGTGATTTGCGTTAAGTTTTGGAAATAATCTAAATTAGAATACGACAAATCGAAACTAAGATTCCACTTCTTTGAATGTTTATACTTTGTATTTAAACCTAAAATGTTATTAGTGGTGTTATTGTTATAAAATTGATTTTTATTCTGAATATTAACGCGAGACTGGTTGGCTCCAGCCGCATTAATATAAGCTAAATTATTACCGTTGAAAACAAGACTTCCTGGCGAAAAGAAGTTTTCAGCCCCTAACAAACCATTAGCATCACCACCTGAAGCCATTGACATTTGAAACTGTTGCCTATCAGATGCGGCAAGTAAGCGTGTTAAGGTATAATCTAATAAGAACTCTAATTTCTTGCTTGGCTTATACTGAATTGCCGCAGATACAGCCACTTGCTCTCTACTATCGTTTCTTAAAACATTATTAAGCGTTGCAGGCACTAACGTATTTTCGTAAACCGTTTCACCGTCTTCAAAAGCCCCATTGTTATCGGTATCTTCAAAAAAGGTGACATTTCTATACCCACGCATCCCAGCTTCTTCACGTTGTCTAAAATCATCGGCATACACTATAGAAACGGCAGCTCCTAGGGTTTCATGTATTTTCCCTCCAAAAACCGCTGAGTATCTCTGATCGAAATCAATATTTTCAAAATCCGCTTCACTATCTCCTCTTAGGTTAACACTCGCAAAATAATTCTTACCTCTTTTATAACGTTTATCTAAAGGCCTTAAGGTTTGAAAATCTACAGTTCCACCGATATCAGTTGCCAATTCTTTAGCCTGTGTGGTTTTGTGAATCCTAGCACCTTTAATAATTTCAGTGGGAATAACATTTAAATTAAATTTTCTAAAATCGGACTTCCCTTCGTTTCCTGCTGAAATAGGTAAACGTCCATTCATACTAATTTTTACGAATTGTGGACCAATACCTCTAATAGACACACGGTCTCCAGACACCCCATCATCATTTCGTTCTACTTGAACACCAGCAACCCTTTGTAAGGCATCAGTAACATTACTATCTGAAAAACTTCCTATATCCTCTGAGGTAATTGACTCTATTACGGTAGCCGCCTCACGCTTATCTCTTACAGATTTTAATTGCGAACTTCTAATCCCTACGTTAATTACTACCTCATCTAAAGCTTCAGAATCGACCTCCAACTGTACATTGATAACTGTTTTACCAACCGTAGAAATTTCTACCGTTTTATAGCCCATATAATGAAACTCAAGAATACCATCAGGATTTTTTAAGTGAATCGTATACTCCCCATCCATTGAAGACATCGCGCCATTCTGAGTTCCTTTCTCTATAACACTTGCTCCAGGTAAAGGCGAATTTTGTTTATCTGTAATCTTACCTGTGATCACTTTTTCCTGAGCGAATGCAAATACACTTTGCATAAGCAGAAGTATAAAAAGTAAACCCGTATAATTATTTTTTTTCATGACATGATGAGTTGGTTTGTATGACTACAAATATGAATTAATTAAGCCTAATCAACTTGCTCTGTTCCTTTTTAAATTTTCTCAAATCAACCAAAACCCTTTAGAATCAACACCTCTCAGCATTTTTGAAATTTTACAGCAACAAAATGACAGAATAGAGAAGTCTTATTAAATTACTAAATGGTTAATTTGTATAGTATCCTATTAGAAACTATATGGCTTTCAAATCCCACATTATTATCCCTTTATTAACCTTAAGCAGCAGTCTAGCTTTTGGTCAAATTAACACGGCTTCGAAAACGATTGAGGCGAATTGGGAATCTATGGCCGCCAACTATCACGTCCCAGAATGGTTTCAAGATGGTAAAATTGGCGTATGGATGCATTGGGGAATTCCGTCATCAATCGATGAAAATAGACCTGAAGATGGATCGCATTATGGAAGACGCATGTATGGGGATGAAGATTATGATGCCAGAAATGAACCCGACAGATTGCGCACTGTAAGATTATCGGAATGGCATGAAAAACGTTATGGAAATCCTTCAGAATTTGGTTACGAAAAATTTATCGCAGATTTTAAAGCTGAAAATTTTGACGCTAATGCTATTGTGAAATTCGTTAAAGATTGTGGCGCACGCTTTATCATGCCTGTCGCTACACATCACGATAATTTTGACATGTATGATTCCTTCTTTCCTTGGAATGCCGTAAACATGGGGCCAAAAAGAGATATTCTTAGAGAATGGAAAGATGCGGCCTATAAGCATGATTTAAAATTCGGTGTATCTACACATTTATATTGGTCGCCACGCTTTTTTAGAACCGCGAGAAAATTTCAAAAAGAAGGCTCAGCAGCTTGGGACTTTTTCAATATGGATTATGATACCTATAAGTTTGCTAGCCAAGATAGCTGGAACCAACATTGGTACAAACGCTCTTGGGACTTAATTGAAAAGTATGATCCGGATATGTTTAACAACGATTCGCCATATCCTAAAATAGGTTCAGGAAAAGGCTTAGGCGTAAAACTATTCTCAGCGTATTTAAATAGAGATTTAAAAGAAAACAAGGGCAAACAAACGACTGTTTTATCCTTTAAGAACACCAAAGAAAACAAAGCCGCATTCACCTATAATTTAGAGCGTGGTATGTTTGGTGAGCTACAAGAACACCCTTGGATTTGGGCTACCGATTTATCAGGAAGTTGGTTTTACCGCAAGAACTCGTTTACCAGAATGTCCTTGCCTGTTTTAATAGGTAATGCTATTGATGCGATTAGTAAAAATGGCGCCGTTATGATTAATATTGCCTTAAAAGGCGATGGTACTATTCCTGAAAACCAAAAACAAATGCTTAGCGCTTTTGGCGCTTTTGTGAAGCATAACCAAGAAGGCATTTACAATACCAGACCTTGGAAAACCTTTGGTGAAGGTCCTTTAGAGATTGTTACCAAACGTGCAGGAGAAAACCTAAAGCCCTTCTCTGAAAAAGACATTCGTTTTACCACAAAAGACGATACTATTTATGCCTTTGTCTTGGCTCCACCAACCGAAGATATCTTAATTGAAACACTGAAAAAAGACGGCCTTTTAGAAAAAAACATCAAAAAGATACAATTATTAGGGAGCGATCAAACCATTAGCTGGAAACGCAGTAAAGAAGGCTTATTAATTACACATAACTTTACAACGCTACCAAACCAATCAGCGCTATGCTTTAAAATAATCACGGAATAGTTAAAATTTAGAATAAGATTAATGCATTACAAATCGTCCATTTTATTGCTTTTTCTAGCCGTTTTTTTAACGGCCTGTGCTGCGCATAAACAAGAAACGGTTGTGGTAAAACAGAAATTACCCGACTTTTCTTGGGATACAATGCCTTTGTATATGCATTTGCGTAAATCTTCAGCCTTCAACAGAAAGGAACTGAAATACCTTTCCAAATTTCCTTTAATTACTTTTGAAAAAACAACAGGAAGTAAAACTTACGGATCTGCAGAAAAAGGAACGCTTAAAGCTGCGAAAGCCGTAAAAAAAATAAATCCGGAAGCCACCATATTATACTATAAAAACGTAGTCGTTAATTGGGGCGGTTACAAGAAAGACAAAGCTTTTTTAAAACAACATCCTGAAGCGTTATTGGTTAACAAAAACGGTAAAAAAGCTTTAATGCCTAATAAGAGAACGGGCTTTTTTGATATCTCTAAAGATTATGTTCGTGCGTATTGGTTAAATCATGTAAAAAATAGCACTGAAAACCCATATATTGATGGGGTGTTTTTAGATGCTAATATTAAAGTTTTAGTCCCTACTTTCTTTAGTAATCGTGTTGGTGAAGCCAAACAACAAGCTATTCAATCGGGTTACTTAACTATGATGTCCGATTTAAATACCCAATTAGGAAAAAACAACTTACTGCTTGCGAATATGCTTCGTGTACGTCCCGAGTTTAAAGATTCAGGAAGAGATTATATGAAATTCTTTGATGGCTCTTATATTGAAGGCTTTGAGCATGAGAGTTTTGGCATGACTTATGAAGATTATCTTGCTAAAGGCATTGAAGCGGTTCAGAAATCAGCTCGAGAAGGTAAAGTTATTGCCATGTCTCTTGGCATAGGGAAAGCTTTAGAGAATGAAAATGTAGGTATGGATGATGTTAGAGCACGCTTAACCAAAGATGATAATGATGACCTTACCAAACGTATTGATTATCTATTGGCCATTTTTCTAGTTTGTGCCGAAAAATACAGTTACGTTTACCCTCATGATGGTTATGATGTTAACAGGTCTGCTGTCTGGTTAAAAACCTTTCCGCAGTACAACAAAAAATTAGGAGCCCCAAAAGGCTTTGCGCAACGCGACGGCTATATTTACACACGCGCTTTTGAACACCTAGATGTTTGGCTCGATATTAAAAACCAAACCGCTCAATTACACTGGAAATAAACTAAAAACTAAATATTTATACATAAAAAATGAAATCACTTTTAACAACGCTTACCATTTTATTGTGTTTTACTAATCATGCTATTAGTCAAAACAAAAGCAGTATAGACAAACCTAATATTGTTATCTTTTATGTAGATGATTTAGGTTGGCAAGATTCAGAACTGAATGATTTAGATGAACCCACACCTTGGGAAACACCAAATATGGTAGCACTCGCAAAAGAAGGTATTAATTTTACCAATGCCTATTCGCCTGCTCCTACTTGTGCACCATCAAGAGCAGCAATGCTTTCGGGATTACACCCTACTAAAACTGGCGTAACACATGTAAGTGGCGGAACTGCACCTAAAAGCACTAAACGCTCTAAGTATTTAACGCCATTTTACCCTATTGGTTTAATGCCTGAAAATTTCACCATTGCAGAAGCCTTAAAAATGAATGGCTACACCACAGGTCATGTTGGAAAATGGCACGTTGGAGCACTTGACATTCAGAAATCAACTAAACAAGGTTTCGATTTTGCATACGAATCTAGAGGTGCACACCAAGGCCCTAAGAGAGAAAAGAACCGTGTAAATAATTTTGCAACCCACGATGAAGGTGACCGTTACCGTTTAAGTGATGAAAAATATCCTCCGTTTACAAAGGAATCTCCTAACGGAATTTCTTATCCAAAGGATATGGTGACCGAAAAAGCTCTTGAATTTATTTCAACAAGTAAAGACGAACCGTTCTTTTTATACCTAGCACATTGGTTGGTACATGCGCCAATTCACACGAAGAACAAGGAATTATTACAATATTATAGTGATAAATTAGGGATTGAAATGCCTACAAAAGATATCCCAATTAAAACAGGAGGTCAAACCAACCCATTTTACGGTTCTATGGTAACCACTTTAGATTGGAGTTTAGGACGCATAGTAGATTTATTAAAAACCACAGACGATCCAAGACATCCTGGTAAAAAGTTAATTGAAACCACTTATATCATTTTCTCTTCAGATAACGGCGGTGTTGAAAAAGCCAATGGTGATATCGTTACAGATAACTTCCCGTTAGATCAAGGAAAAAAGTACGCCCAAGAAGGTGGTATTAGAGTGCCTATGGTAATTGCTGGTCCTCAAATTCCTAAAGGAGAAACTAAAGATGTATTGATTAATCAATTAGACTTTTTTCCAACAGTATTAAACCTTACCAACAGTACAGTACCTGAAAAGTACAGTTCAGAGTTTGATGGTTTAGATATTTCTGGGGTTTTATTAGATAATGACAAAGAAGTAGCGGACAAAAACGGAAACGCAAGAGAAGATTTATGGTGGCACTTTCCACATAACACGGATTCTCAAATGCAATCTGCGATAAGACATGGTGATTATAAGTTATACAAAAACTTAATTCCAGGAACCTATGAATTATACCGTTTATACAAAAATGGTAAAAGAGAAGATTTAGAAGAGAAATTTGATATTGCTAAAGACAACCCAAAAGTGGTTAAAGATTTAGCGGCAAGATTAGAAAAATATCTAGAGGAATATAATGCACAATTCCCTTATAAGAACCCTTCAAAATTCAAGGCTGAAGAAACTGCGTCTATTCCAGTAATTGTTAACGATACTTATGATGCTGAATCGCGTAAAGCAACCATCACATTAGAAAAAGGAAAATCTGATGTTGTAGAACCTTATGTTTTAATTCGAATTGCGAATAAATCGGCATTAAAAAAGAAAGGAAAACTAAAAAAGCATTCTACAACCTTTATAAAAGTACCTTTAGAAGCGAGCAAAAACAATTTAGAATACACCTACACTGTACCTGAAAACATTATGGAATATGGATTTGTTTTAATTGATGAAAATCAATTTATGGTTCAAAGTGAATTCCGTAGAATCAACTAAAAAATTAAGCTTTAAAATGAAACACAATAAATTAGTCGCAGCCCTAGTTTTTCTAGCGTTCTTTTCCTCAAACTATAGTCACAGTCAGGAAAACGATTTAATAAAACCGAACATCATCATTTTTTATGCTGATGATTTAGGTTGGCAAGATGTAGAATTAAATGATTTAGATGAGCCTTGTGCATGGGATACTCCAAACATCAAAGAGTTAGCAAAAGACGCCATTAATTTTACCAATGGCTACTCGCCTGCTCCAACTTGTGCACCTTCACGATGTGCTATTTTAACGGGATTACATCCTGCAAAAACAGGCATAACAAATGTGAGCGGTGGGAAAATTCCAAAAGCACATAGATCATCTCAATATATTAGTCCTTATTTCCCTGAAGGTTTAATGCCAGAACATTTCACTATTGCGGAAGCTTTAAAAATGAACGGTTATAAAACAGGACACGTGGGAAAATGGCATGCAGGACATTTAAAAATTCAAAGTTCTACCAATCAAGGTTTCGATTTTGCACACGAATCTCGTGGTGCACACCAAGGTCCAAAAGGTAAAAACAACAGAACCAATTTTTTTGCCACGCATGATGAAGATGATAAATACCAATTGAGTGAAGAAAAGTACTTTCCTTTTACTAAAGAATCACCTAATGGTATTTCGTATCCTAAAGATGCAGTTACTGAAAACGCCCTTCAATTTATTAAAGACAATAAAGAAGAACCGTTCTTTTTATACCTCGCACACTGGATGGTGCATTACCCTATTCACACTAAAAACCGTGAGTTATTACAATACTATTGCGATAAATTAGGCGTAGATTTCCCAACCGAAGATGTTCCAATGACCTCAGGAGGCCAAACCAATCCTTATTTTGGTGCTATGGTAACCACCTTAGACTGGAGTTTAGGACGTGTGGTAGATTTACTAAAAACCACAGACGACCCAAGAAATCCTGGTAAGAAATTATACGAAACCACTTATATCTTTTTCTCATCCGATAACGGAGGAGCCGAGCAGCGTAAAACAGAAATCATGTCTGATAACGCGCCTTTAGATAAAGGTAAAAAATACACCGAAGAAGGTGGTATTAGAGTGCCAATGCTTATTTCAGGCCCAAACATTTCCAAAGGACAAACACAGGATATGTTAATCAATCAGTTAGATTATTTTCCAACGATATTAAATCTTACCAACAGCCAAATTCCTTCAGAATACAGTGCTGATTTTGATGGTTTAGATATTTCAGAGGTTTTATTAGAAGGAAAAAGCGAAGTCAAAGATAACAACGGAAACGTTAGAGAAGATTTATGGTGGCACTATCCTTATGGTCTTGAGCATCAAAATCAATCGGCTATCCGATCTGGCGATTATAAATTGTATAAGAAATTTATGACTGGTGAATATCTGTTATATCGTTTATATAAAAATGGTAAACGTCACGATTTAGAAGAGCAACACAATATTGCTAAAGAAGAGCCAACAATCGTAAAAGCTTTATCTGAAAAATTAGAACAATACATCAAAGATTACGATGCTAAGTTGCCGTATAAGGAACCTTCAAAATTTAAAAGTGATAAGAATGTTGCTGCTATTCCTGTGATTGCAACAAATACCTTTAACGCAGCATCTCGCACAGCAACAGTACAATTAGAACAAGGAAAATCTAAGGTGATTGAAAGCTATGCGCTTGTAAAAATTTCAGATCCTGTTAAGAGAACAAACAAAGGCAAGAAGAAAAAAGTAAGGTCTACCTACTTAAAAGTCCCTGTAAACATAAGCAATAATGGTTTAGAATTCAGCTATTCCGTTCCGGAAGAGGCTATAGAACATGGACTTATTTTAATTGATGAAAACCGTTTTATGGTAAAAAGTGAGTTTAAAAAAGTTAAATAAATAAGTGTTGAAGAGGACAACGGGAATCATGAAAAATAGTGTTAAGCTGTGGCTTGTGCTTCCTGTTTTCTTTTATAATCAATGCCTATAACAAGAGACAAACATCTCATTTATAAAGTATCAACGAAAAGCAGCCCAATAATTAAAACGTTTTTAATCCTACCAACCCATTCTAGCGACTACTAACACTATGAATAAAGCAAACCATTTTTCTAAAGATCTTAACTTTCTAAAAACGCATACCGACATCATTGTGTTGCAAGAAGGCGAAAGTGCATTAGCTATAGCACCACAATTTCAAGGACGTGTAATGACCAGTACAACCAATGTATCGGAAGGTGCTAGTTTTGGTTGGATTAACAAAAAAGTTATTGAAGCCGGTTTTTTACCCGAAGAAGAACGTAAAGGTCGTTTAGAAAATCAGATTTATGTATTTGGTGGCGAAGAGCGCTTTTGGTTAGGTCCTGAAGGTGGACAGTTTTCACTCTTTTTTAAACCGGAAGACAATTTCGATTTTTCAAACTGGAAAACACCTGCCGTTATAGATACCGAAGCATTTACTTTGGTGTCGAAAACGAATAATACAGCAACATTTGAACACCAATGCGAATTAGTAAACAAAAGTGGCACCGTTTTTAAAATGGGCATTGGGCGTTCCATTTCTATTTTGAATAAAGCGTCAATACAACAAATCCTGAACAAAACATTTTCAGACAACATTGCATTTGTTGGCTATCAAACCAAAAACCAAATTACCAATATTGGAGAAAAACCATGGCTTCCAGAAACAGGATTACCTTCTATCTGGCTTTTAGGTATGTATAAGCCTTCACCAGAAACCACTATGGTCATTCCTTTTAAAGCTGGTGAAGATGATGATTTAGGACCAAAGGTAAACGACACCTATTTTGGTAAAGTTCCTGAAGCTTATTTAGAAGTCAACAATGACGTGTTATACTTTAAAGGTGATGGAACCAAACGCAGTAAAATTGGTATCAACTCAAAACGTTCAAAAGGTATTGCCGGAAGTTATGATGCTGTAGGGAAAGTTTTAACCTTATTAACCTATAATGCGCAAGATGCCTCTAACGGTTATGTAAATTCGGCTTGGGAATATCAAGAAGAACCCTATGCAGGTGATGTTATAAATGCTTATAACGATGGCGCACCAGAACCAGGCGTTGCACCTATGGGACCTTTCTATGAATTGGAAAGCTCATCCCCTGCTGCTGCCTTAAAACCGAATGAAACAATGGTTCATATTCAAACTACCATCCATTTACAAGGTGATGAAGACGAACTCAGTACTATCGCTGAAGCCACTTTAGGTGTCAGTGTAGATGCTATTTTAAAATCGCTAGAAGGATGAAAAACAACAAACTATTTAAAGTTTTTTCGCTAAGTCTATCGCTTTTAGGCTTACTCGTTCTGTTTTCTAGTTTTATTGCAAAGAACATAACAGAAAAACCTAAGACTAAAAAGCCTAACATCATCTACATTCTAGCTGATGATTTAGGCATTGGCGATCTTAGTATTTACAATGAAAACAGTAAAATACAAACACCGCATTTAGACCAAATGGCTAAAGAAGGGATGCGATTTACCGATGCGCATACCTCATCTGCGGTATGTACACCAACACGTTACGGTATTTTAACCGGACGCTATAATTGGCGAACCCCTTTAAAGGAATTTGTGACTTGGGGGAACTCACCGAGTTTAATTCAGAACAACAGATTAACCGTTGCGCAACTACTCAAAGATCAAGGTTATAAAACGGCTAATATTGGAAAATGGCATTTGGGCTTAAACTGGAGTATGAAAAATAATAGTCCTGAATTTGATCATTATTCAGAGCGTTCGGACCGTTTAAATTTTAAGGCTATTGATTATAGCCAACCTTTAAAATTTGGGCCTTTAGATATGGGATTTGATTATTCGTTTATGATTGCAGCATCTTTAAATATGCCACCTTATGTATATTTAGAAAATGATAAGGCTACGATGCTTCCAACAGATAAAACCGAAAGAAATAGAAAAATACATCCGTTTAGTAGCTGGATAAAAGGAGACGTTGCAGACGATTTTAAACACGAAGAGGTTTTACCTAAAATAGTGGATAAATCCATTTCATTCATAAAGGAAAATGCCAACAAAGACCAACCGTTTTTTATGTACATCCCTTTGCCTTCGCCTCATAATCCTGTGCTTCCCATTGCACCATGGAAAGGTCAAAGTGAGATTGGTAGTCCTTATGCCGATTTTGTAATGATGATTGATGATTTAATGGGCACTATTTTTGAAACCTTAAAAGCACAAGGCATTGACGATAATACCTTAGTCGTTTTTACTAGTGATAATGGCTTTGCCACTACCAACGATTTAAAAACCTTAAGACAGAAAAAACACAGCCCAAGTTATGTGTATAGTGGTTATAAAGGCAGTTATTTAGAAGGTGGTCACAGAGTTCCATTTCTAGTAAAATGGCCAGGAAAAATTAAACCCAATTCCATTTCTGATGCTACCATATGTACTACCGACTTCATGGCAACCTGTGCCGATATCGTGGATTATGAGTTTAAAGACAATGAAGCCGAAGATAGTTTTAGCATGTTGCCTTTACTGACCAATGAAGGCACTTATTTAAGAGACGCTACGATTCATCATGATAAATATGGTGTTTTTGCTATTCGGAAAGGCGACTGGAAACTTGTTATGGCGCCTAATTCTGGTATTATGGCTTCCGGAAAAACTAAGATTCATAAAGGTGTTCATTCAGAAGCACTACTTTATAACTTAAAAGAAGACATCAAAGAAAAAAACAATGTTGCTGATCAGTATCCTGAAAAAGTGAAGGAACTAAAAACCATACTTATTAAGCAAATTAGAGATGGCAGAAGTACCCCTGGAAAAATTCAAGAAAACGATGCTATATCTGGCGAATGGCCGCAAGCCGCATTTGCCTTTGAAAACTAAATTGAACTATAAAAATCAAGGCTTCAGTAACAAATAAAAACTTCAGCAACATGACCACATTTATGGGACTTCAAATAAATAGACTTTTGATGATTGCGTTCACCATAGCATCGGTGTGGCATGGTTTTTCACAATCTGATGATGTATCCAATGGGGCTTACAAAGCTTTCTTACTTCAGAAAACGTGGCAGAAATTAGACCCAGATCATAATCAGAAGTTTACGGAAGCTGAAGATAAAAGACAATGGAGACGTTACAAACACTATGATGTCAATAAAGATAGCATACTCACTCAAGAAGAATTTACCAATAATTTCCGCATTCCTTATTTAAAAACCGAAGGCAAAAGGAAATTAAATGTCTTATACAAAACCACAAAAGAAGAGGATTTATACTTAGACATTTACTATCCTAAGCACAATAAGAAGGATGAAAAATTACCTGTTGTTTTCTACACCCACGGCGGAGGTTGGGCTGCAGGAAGTAGACATGGCGCTGCCAATGCGTCTTTTAAAACCGTACACATGGCACTATTAGAACAAGGGTTTTGTGTGGTGTCTGTGAGTTATAGATTAGTAGAAAAAAATGGCACAACGGCAATGCGCGACTGTATTATAGACAGCAAAGACGCCCTTCGTTATATCTCCAAACACAGTGAAGCGCTAGGGATTGATAAAAACAGATTTTATGCTTTTGGGGATTCCGCAGGAGGCCAAATTGCTCAAATGTTAGTATTGAGTTCGCCCGACAGTCTCATTGGAGATAAAGATTTAGCCAAATACACGTATACCATGGCTGCAGGTGTATCCTGGTATGGTCCTGTTGATTTTGAAAATACAAGTCTGTTTAATCCGGATGATAGACCAAATTTCAAAGATCGATTTAGCCCAAGAATTTTAAAGTCCGGTACTAAAAAAGAAGAGGCTTTGTCCTTGTATAGAGAAATGAGTCCTGTAAATTATTTAACTCAAGACAGTCCACCTTTGTTATTACTGCAAGGCGATAGTGACAACACCATTCCTGTAAAACATGCGTATTATATGGAAGAAAAGAATAAAGCTATTAATGCGCCAGTCACTATTCAAATTGTTAAAAACTCTGGACATAACTGGCGAAAAGTAGGGAAACCTATTCAACCAACACGAGATGAGATTGTGCAAACCACCATTGACTTTTTTGTAGCACATTTAAAATGATTTAGAACCTGTTTAATAGTAAATTATAAAGAGTATTGCTTCTTTTTATTTAAAAAAAATAAGGTGGATTAAAGCAAACAAAAGGGGTTTTAAGGCAATTCTTTGGAAGCGTTTTCTTTTATTTTTACTAAAAAAAATAAGCAGACAATTATGAAACCCATACAAATTATATTACTCGCCCTATTATTCCTTTCATCTTGTTCTAAGCAGGATGATCAGCCAATAGATGATCAGTCAATAACTGAAGAACCGGATCCAACACCAGAATCAAGTGCAGAATGGTTAAGTGGTTCTTGGGGAGTTACCTTTCCTATTTATGGAGGTGAGCGATTAGATTCTGAAGTCGCTGGAGGTTATGATTACAGAGCTGGCGCGCAACAAATTATTGATGAATTACCTGCAACAGGCCACATCATAACTAATCTTTCTAATTTTGCAAAATCATATTATTTTACTTTAAGAGGGAATGAAAATGTAGATATCGCTACAGAAATAGACGAACTCTTAGTTCCAAGTCTAGAAAATGAACAAATAATCTTTGATGTTCTTCAAAATTTCAAAGATGCAGGAAAGAAAAATATTCTATATATCTCTACCAATTATTTTGATAGATTAGGACCAAGTGAATCAGATGATGAAGACTTTAATGCAGCACATACGGCATGGATAACATATTATACAAATGAATTTGAAGGAAATGAATATGCTGCATACAGAGACCTTGTACAAGGATTTATTTTACGCATTAAAGATTATGCTGATGGCTATTGGCTAGACACTACCGCAGAATTAGACGATGATGGTCATATGGAAGATTTTGTTCAAATGATTAGAGATGCAGATCCTGATGCTGCTATTTCAGCATCTCCCAACGGAGCCTATTTCACGGATGAAAACAATGAGTTTATAAAAGTAGATTCTGACGGTGTTGATGATACAGATGATAGAGATTATAAAATTGTAAGCTTCGAAGGTGTAAATAACTATCAAGATTTTACAAGTGGCCATGTAACACCTTTAGGACAAGGAGCTCCTCCTAATTCATGGGCTTATGAAGAGTTTACAATGCCAGCAATGGTTGCCAATCCTTGGGGTGAATATGATGGAAAAACAATATTAAAACATGCATGGTTTCCGGTGAGAGACAAATGGCACGTATCATCAGCAAATTTAATATTTGGTACCGAAGATGCTTATAGATTTACAAGAACACTTAGGGATGCAAATGCTGGAGTGACATTTGCAACTACTACTGATGATGTAAATAACAAAGGATATATGATGGCAGAAGAAATGACAATTATGAAAACCATTAACGATAGATTGCTTTCTAATCCTATGCCTGACTTTGAACCTTATGTAAGGCCTGAAGGTGCGTATTTAGTGGGTGAGTAAAGTTGTGATAAAATATTTTAATAAGTAGCAAAAAGTTAAATAATGATGAATAGAATGCGTTTTTTTTATGTGAAATTTGTTTTTGCAATTTGTATGTCTATGACTTGGTCAGGATATGCACAAGACAAATCAAAACAACCCAATATTGTTTTTATTGTTTGTGATGATTTAGGTTATGGAGAAGTACAAGCACTTGCTCCAGAAACAAGTAAGATTAAAACACCAAGTATAGACCAATTAACCCGAGAAGGTATGGTTTTTACCGATGCGCATTCTGGTTCTGCCGTTTGTACACCAACGCGTTATGGAATTATGACAGGACGTTACAGCTGGCGTACTAAACTACAAAGAGGCGTAGTACAGGGTTTTGCGCCTAACCTTATTAAAGAAGACCGTCCGACCATTGCCAACTTCCTTAAAGATCAAGGATATCATACGGCTTTAATTGGGAAATGGCACTTAAATTTTCAATACATAGATCCGGTTACAAAAACAGCCATTGAGAAAAAATCTAAAAAACATTTACCACCTGTAGGTGCCACGATTCCTGATGGCCCTATTAATCGTGGTTTTGATTATTACCACGGTTTTCATCATGCTAAAGACATGAAAGCAGTTATTGAAAATGACAAAGTCATTCTCTATGATGATGAAATTAACATGTTACCTCGTTTAACAACAAAATCGGTAGATTATATTAATCAGCAGGCCAAAAATAAAGATGGAAAACCGTTCTTCTTATATGTGCCTTTAGGCTCACCTCATACACCGATTTTACCTTCAAAAGAATGGCAAGGCAAAAGTGGTATGGGCGATTATGCCGATTTTGTCATGCAAACCGATGCGACCGTTGGTGCTATAACAGATGCGATTGAAGCTAACGGCTTAACCGAAAATACCTTAGTGATTTTCACGAGCGATAATGGAACCTCTAAAGCTGCAGATATTGAAGGACTTGCGGCACAAGGCCATATTGTAAGTGCTGGTTATCGTGGTTCAAAATCCGATTTATGGGATGGTGGTCATCGTGTGCCTTTTATTGTAAAATGGCCAAGTAAAGTAAAACCAAACAGTACGAATGACGATTTAATTTGTTTAACCGACATCTTCGCTACTTTTTCTGAAATCACCGATGTTCCTGTACCAAGTAAAGCAGGAGAAGACAGTGTGAGTTTTTTACCCGCTTTACAAGGTGAAGCTATTAATAGTACACGAGCAGGTGTCATCCACCACTCTATCACAGGCCACTTTGCTTATCGCTTAGGCAAATGGAAATTACTACTAGCTAAAGGTTCTGGTGGTTGGTCGTCACCACGAGAAAGAGAATCTGCAGACATGCCTAAAGCACAATTGTATGACATGGAAAATGATCCTGCTGAAACCGAAAATTTATATACAAAACGTCCTGAAATTGCAGAACAACTTTTAAAGCAATTAGAATTAGACATCAAAACAGGACGAAGTACCAAAGGGGAGTTTTCTGAAAATGATGTGGACAAAATTGTGCTTTGGAAAACAAAACCAAAACGTAAAAAATCTAAAAATTAATCATCCTACTTTCATGAAATTTAGTCTTTATAGCATTAGTCTATTCTCAATTGTTTTATTGTTTTGCTCATGTACAACGGCCCAAATCCCTTATAAAATAAGTGATGGTAGTACTTTTGAAACAAAATCGTTTTATCCGAAATTTAGCTGGGACACAACACCGATGTATTATATGTTTGGGGATCCAAAACGCGTTTTACATCCAGAAGAAGTCGAATTTATTGCAGAACGAACAGACTTTATTTGTATTGAAAAATCACATGGTCATGGGGATTTAGGCGCTGCAGAATTAGGCGCAAAACATGATATAGCAGCGTTTAAAAAGGCAAAACCAGATATGAAAGTGCTTTTTTATTTTAATTCGGCTTATGCTTGGCCTTTCACTTCTTACAATGAGAATTTTACGAAAGAAAACATTAATAATTACCCAGAACTAAAGGCCTTCTTAATAGAAAACCCTGAAACCAAAGCCTTAGAAGAACGAAAAAACGTTTTCTATTTTGATGTTTTAAATCCAGATTTTCGGGAATGGTGGGTAAATACAGTCGCAGAAGCGGTTGAATTTTCTGGTGCTGATGGTGCGTTTATAGATCAAATGCATGGTTTTGCGTGGTTACGCCAAGATAAAGCACAAGACGTTCAAAAAGCCATGGGTGCTATGATGAAAGCCCTAAAAGATAAACTAGGGCCTGATAAAATACTATTAGGGAACAATGCAAATGCTAAATTGGCACGATATGTATTTCCGTCTATAGATGCCAATATGTTTGAACATTATGGTGATAAAATGTTAACCAAAGAAAAACTGCTTACGGATTGGGAGGACATGCTTAAAATTTCTAAAGCTGGAAAAATGTCAATATTTAGAATTGGTGTTGAGTATGATAGTGTAGCGATCGCCAATCCTTCATATTATAAAGGCAAAAAGAGAAATGAACGTTATGCAAAACTCTCTAAAGAAAAATTAGAATATTATCACGCTTGTTATTTAATAGGCGCGCAGCCCTACTCTTATTTTCAATATGGTTGGGGTTGGCAGTTGGCGCATGGCTCTTTAATGGAATATCCAGAATTACAAAAGCCATTAGGTGCTCCTAAAGGCGCATATCATAGAACCTCAACAACAGGTTGGGAGTTTACGCGCGAATATCAACAAGCTTCCGTTTGGGTGAATACCGAAACTAAAGAAGCTAAGATCACTTGGCATTAAAAAGTCCTTAGATACCGCAATATTATAGTTAAAAAAAAGCTCAGCATGGTTAATCCATACTGAGCTTTTAAGTTTAGGTCGTTTTACCGACGATATAAAATGAAGTAATTCCTTATTTTACTTGAACATGAAAGACTTTACTCTCGTAGTTTTTAACAGCTGTTACGTTTAATGTTTTTCCTTTGCTCGTATTTACAATTTTATATAATTCTCTAACGCCCGGAACATCTACACCATTCACTTTCTGAATAACCCAACCTTTGCTTAGGCCAGCATTTGTCCACATTCGACCTCTTTTCTTAATTAATTTAATATAACAACCATAATTATAACCTCCATTGGCATCAATCAAATCCGGGTCTTCTCCAATGTTTATCATCGTGGCTCCATAGACGTCTTTTTGCAACGCACCTCTTTCTTGTTCAATTTCCCCTTCAAATTTACCTGCAAGTAAAGTACTTAACCAGCTTGGGTAGGTTACTTGGTCTACTTTTGTAAACGTAGCTTCCGCTGTAAATCCAGAGGCAAGTCCTTCATCAGTAAACGTTATCGCTTTTACAGTAGTGGTTTTAGTTACTGTAAAAGGTGCTGTATATGGTATCGATTTTAAAGTAGGTTCAGAACCGTCTGTAGTATAAAATATTTCCGCTTTATGTCCGGCTTCAACATCCCCTTTTAAAGTGACAGTTTTCGATGCTTCAAAATCTGCTCCAAATGGCAAAATACGTGTCATTTCATGACCAAATTTATCCATAGGAAAGTTTTTAAATCCTTGTTTTAATACTGGTGAATCTTCTTTAACCTGATAATTTCCATTTAAAGGGTCTACAAAATGAGGGTTTCCGATATAAGAATCTACATCGTATCCTTGCGCTTTCCATAATGTGATGTCAAACGTTTCTGCTAAATCGAAATTAACCGGGTAGTTGACATTCCAATAAGAATTGTGATTATAATTTTTACTCCATTCTTGATCATCAGGTAACTTTACAGTACGTATAAAATTTCTTGTAGGTGCTTTTTTTCCAGGTACTGTTCCTGCAATCACAAAAATATTTTTATAGATTTCATCTTCGGAATCTTTTGGCCACGCATGCCAACCAGATGGTACGGCACTTACAGTGATATTATTAAAGACTTTACGTGCCATACCATCTCTTAATTTAATAGAAGAACCTAAACTAAGATTGTTGTAAATTTCAAAATAACTAGAACCATCATCAAGGTCAATCGTCCAGTTACCTGCACTTATAGATTTACGATAATTAGCAATACGATTGTTTCTTATAATAGTATTATCAATGGCATCTAATCGGGTTAGTTTAGTATCAAAATTCCCTATTTTTCCTGGCCTTGTTTTCCATTGTCTTTCACGACCCCAAGAATTAAAAGGCCCGTGCTCACCAGTTTCCCTTACAGTTTCCCAAATATCGTTATGTTCAATAATATGTCCTCCCCAAGTGCCATCGTTAATACAAATTCCGGCACGCGGACAATTGTAAATGGTATTGTGCGCTGCTGTTATTTTATGGCTCATAGCTATAAAAACACCTGCGGTTTGCTTTCCAATAGTACCAATATCATGTATGATGTTATTTTCTGCAACACAATTCTTAGGGTAGTCAGGTGTTTTAGGACCAGGTTTTAAGTCCATATTCTCACTCATTTCTATCCAATTTTTACCGTCTAAATCAACATCATCCCATGTTAGATAGTTTCTTACTGCTGAGGGTGATCCAACAAAACAAATAGCACTTTCTCCTGTGTGCACAAATCTAGATCTTACAACTTTGTTATCACGATTATAAGCACTCATAAAAACAGCGTTTCCACCTAAATATTCAAAATTACAATCTGTTATGATACAGTTTTCGGTACCTTCTAAATAGATAGCACCTCCTCTGTGAATGGCCCAATCTCCACGAGCAACGGGCTCATATTTATTCATAAAAGTGTACCTAGATTGTGTAAAAGTGAATCCTTTTATATGGATGTTTTTCACTGGCGCATCCTTATTTCCTTTAATTTGGATTAAATCTTTTAGAATAGGAATTTCGATACGGGCTGATGCTAAATCTTCACCTTTAAAAGGATAGTAATAAAGCGTATTGGTGTTGTTATTAAAAAACCATTCTCCAGCCACATCTAACTCTTCAAATATGTTTTCTACAAAATAAGCCGAGGAATGCTTGCCTGTACCACCAATGCCGTAATCTCTCTGCATTTGAAAACCGCCTTCACCAAGGTGTATCTTTTGTGCTTTCCTATCAATACTTTTAACTCTATACTGCATATTTCCCCAATTATGACTTTGGAAGGCATGTACAATACCGGTTTCTGGGTTTGCCCATTCTTTATTTGAGAAAGCATTAGCATCATAACCCAACCATGTGTCTAATCGTAAATTTGAACCTCCTTTTACATGAGCGTAGCCTTTTCCATCACGCAAAGGATTGTCATAATCGTAATTAGGAAAACGTGCTCTAATCTGTCTTTTATTATTGATGAATAATTGATCTACAGATAGGCCTTGAGGTAATTGGGTTTGGTAAATACCATTTTTATAGGCGGACCATTTTAAACCTTCTATTTTTTTAGACCCTTTGATACTTACTTTAGCATTAGGTAAGGCAGAAAATACAACCGGATGTTTAGCTGTTCCGCTATAAGCACTACTTAACTGAATCGTTTGGCTAAGATAATAGACACCAGTTTCAAACCATACTGTTACAGCTTCTTTACCTGCGTATTTTTTAACGTCTTTTAGTGCTTTTTCAAAACTTAGATAAGGACTAGCCTTTGTCCCTTTATTTTTATCATCACCATGAGTAGAAACATAAATTTCTTTAGCCATAGAAAAACTCTGAAATAACAGAACGGTTATGAGAGTTATTACGCTGTTCTTTTTATTCATAATTTTACTATTTAAGTCTATTGAAATAATGACATACTCAAATATAAATGCTGCTTTAAATTTACACTTGCTTTAATAGGTCTTGTTTTTGCTTTAATCTATAAAAACATAGGATGCATATTTACAGACATAATATGAGTGATATAAGCATAAATAGTAAGGAGCTATAAAATAGATTTGTTTTATTGAATCTATGTTATGCCTAATAAGCACTAAAATGAAAACTTTAAACAATAGATCGTAAATTGCCAACAAGTTATTTGCTAGTAAATGATTCTAAGAAATGTATTCCCGAGGAAGCTAACGTAATAAGAAAAGTCCGTCGAATTAAATTCCGAGACATTATCAAAACCAAATACATTCGTTATACTTTTACTAAAAAAACAGAAGTGAATTTAATTAATGACATAGTCTTCTCTGCATTCTCGATTAAAACCGATACTTTCAAGCCTTAACTTTTTATGACGTCTATTAAAATACTTCTTACGACATTCTTAATCGCTTTTTCTTTTATAGTAAAAGGACAAGTTAATTTTGTTCCAGACAGTACTTTAATCTACAAGACCACAGCACAAGGCAACTTAAGCATGCATGTTTTTAAACCTTCAAATTATAAAGCTTCAGACCAACGGCCGGTAATAGTTTTCTTTTTTGGAGGTGGTTGGGTTGGCGGTCACCCAAAGCAATTTTACCAACAAGCACGGTATTTTGCAGATCATGGCTTTCTAGCTATTTCTGCGGCATACAGGGTTCGTGGGAAACACAAAACCACGCCTTTTGAATCGGTTACAGACGCAAAATCTGCTATACGCTTTTTAAGAGCGCAGGCTGATACACTCGGAATTGACCCTAGTAAAATTATAGCCTCAGGTGCCTCTGCAGGTGGCCATATCACAGCCTGCACAGGTGTTATTAAAGGTTTTGATGAAACAGATGAAAATTTAGATATTAGTTCTGTTCCTAATGCGATGCTACTTTTTAATCCAGTCATTGACACCACAGAAAAAGGCTATGGTATAGAAAACGTAGGTGAAGATAGAAAAACAGAGCTATCACCAAACGATCATGTTGAACAAGGCATTCCTCCTACTTTAATTTTCCATGGCACCGCAGACCAAACTGTTCCTTTTGAAAATGTTGAACGCTTTACTAAATTAATGACTGAAGCTGGAAATACTTGTAAATTAATTCCTTTTGAAGGGAAAGGTCATGGCTTTTTTAATGGCTCCTATTTTCGGAAACATAAAACGGATACTATTTTTAATAAAACGATGGATTTATCTATGGAATTTCTTCAAGAGCATAATCTCAAATTAGACACTAAATAGTCAATAGTTTCAGCTGTTAACTACAAAACTTCTTTTCTACGTATATTAATTCGCATCGTCCCTTCAATAGGCTTATCAGATACCAATATCAAATAACCTCCACCTCCTGCGCCTGCTAATTTCCAGGCCAAAGCTTGGTCTTTGTATTTTTCAATCTCCGCATTTATTTTGGAATCAACCATTGCAGGAAACATCTTCGTTTGTGAATTGAATGATTTTAGAAAACCTTCAGCAAATTTTTGTAAATCTCTATTTTTAATAGCTTCCCAAACTAAATCAGCTGAATCAGAAAGTGCTTTAACATCTTCTTCATTTATATTGGTTTCTTTTAAAAGATCCAACTCATTGTCTCTTGGCCAAAGTAATACCATATAAAGATGCTCTTCTAACCATGAAAGGGTCGCTTCGGAATGAATAGACTCAAATTTTGTAGGCCAATATGCGTTATCGTAATAATGTCTCACAAGTCCTGGCATACATATTCCAATGGCATCTTGCGCTCCTGAAATTAATGTTGAACCAGGCGTGTTTTCATATTTAAAAAGGATTTCAGCTAATTTTTCCGGCCTATCAAAAGGCAAATAATGTGGCCATATTTTTTTAGCAGCATTTCTGGTTGAGGTTGACATACCACAACGTTCGTTATACTCAATGATAGGTTCTAAAGATAATGTTATTGCCCATCCAGGGTGATATTTCGACACATAGGGTTGGTCTATCCATGTCCCTGCTAAATCTATTCTATAAGGCAAAGAGCAATTTCCAGTAGTTCTAATTGCAGTCGTTGATCGCGGTGGAAGATCCGCATCTGGCACACGTTTTAGTACTTTTAATTCAATACCTAAAGCGTTACAAAACTCTTCTTTCATGGCAGAATAACCATCTTCATTAACCACAAAAAGGTCAGGGTTTAATTTTTCTAGTTCTTCTTTGAAGTCTAAAATTCCTGAACCTGAATTGACAAAAACTTCTTTGACATACTTAATAGAGTCAATCATATAGACTCTTTCTTGTTCTGATGTGATAGTTTTTCGGCCTTTAAGTTTTTCTATTGTTGCATCAGAACCAATTCCAACATATAAATCACCGTAAGTAGCAGCTTCTTTAAAAAATGCCACATGTCCACTATGTAACATATCAAAACAACCTGAAACAAATACTTTTTTATTCATCTTTAAAATCTATTATGTTAGAAAATACTAGGTTAAAAACACCTAACTTTATGGCGGTCCAAATTTCATATATTTTTCTCTGAAAAAAGATTATTAAATTAAAAAAATGGTGATCTCATTTCGAAAAACCGTTCGACATAAGTTATACTGAGCTAAATTACTAAATATCAACACATAAGTAGGTAACATATTCTAGCACAATGCAGAATTACAGATAATAATTGAAGGATTAGAGAATCACTTTCATGTGTTTATAAAATATATTTGTTATTCAACTTTATAACGGTAATTTAATAGACCCAATTCGTAACTATGTTTAGATTAAAACTTAAAACACATGCCCTTTGTTTGTTAATTCTTGTGTCGAGCACCTTATTTTCACAGAATAATCAAGTAGATTTCAAAGTCGATTACCAGTCCTTTTTATCCAAACACGATATGCTTTGGGATATTATGCCAGACAAATGGCAAACCGCACCTTATTCTGGAAATGGGAATGTTGGATTTTTATTATACCAAAGTCCAGAGGAAAATGACAATGTGATCTCGCTTCATATTGGAAGACATGACTATTACGATCACAGAGAAGCGGAAACAAAAGCCGAAGAAATGCTTTGGATCAAACGCAGCCGATTACCACTGGGTCATTTTAAATTAACATCTAAAGGAAAAATTACAGGTGTAGATATGCGCTTAGATTTATGGAATGCCGAACTTACAGGAACCATAACAACCACAGAAGGCTCGTATAACATTAAAGGCTTTACACACAGTACTAACGATATTATTTATTTTGAAACGGATGCTAAAAACGAAGCTGTAGACATCACATGGCATGCTGAAGCCCCTATTCCACCCGTTTACGAAGTTTTAAAAAGCGGTGGCGGTCCAAAAGGTGGCACTTGGGATAAAATGAGAGCCGTGACTTTAGAAATGGCACCAAAACCAGAATTCAGTCAAAAAAATGGTTATAATTTCTGCTATCAAGCCTTATTTGATAATAGAGGAGAAACTACGACGGGATGGAAAACAACTGGTCGTGAATCAGGAAAACAACAGTTAATTGCAAGTGTGCATCATACCTTCCCAGAACATAATTCCTTAGACATTGTTACTAAAAACTTAGAAACTGCTGATGCAATTATTAAAGATGGCAACTTTATAGCAACGCACCAAGAGTGGTGGCACAAGTATTATCCGTTGAGTTTTATAACGATCAACGATGCTGAAAAGGAATCGTTTTACTGGATACAAATGTATAAATTAGGCTCTGCTTCTCGTGGTAACGGACCAATTTTAGATTTAATGGGCCCTTGGTACAACAGAACCTTTTGGCCAATGGTTTGGGGCGATTTAAACGTGCAACTCATCTATTGGACGCATTTAACCGCCAACAGAATGGCTATTGGTGAATCTTTACCCAACAACATTGATAAGTACACCGAAAACTTAGAAAACAATGTGCCTAAACATTGGAAAAACAGTGCGGCCGTTGCGGCTTTAATGCCTCAAGATTTAATTGCTTTCAATGGTGGAAAAGTGCCTGATATGTTGGCATGGATTCTAAATGATTATTGGTTGCATTGTCAATTTGCGGGTGATGATGAGCGTATGCGCGATAAGTTATTTCCGATTTTGAAAAAAACCGTAAATAGTTATTTAAACTATATTAAAGATAATCCTGTAAAGGCCGAAGACGGTAAAATTCATATTAAATACAGTTGGTCACCAGAATACAAACCAGGACGTGGTCAGGATATTAACTTCACCTTGGCTTTAATTCGTTGGAGTTGTCAAACCCTTATTGACATTGACAATGAACATCACATAAACGATCCGCTTAAAAAAGAATGGCAACATCTATTAGATAATTTGGTAGAGTTTCAAATTGATGAGAATGGCCTTATGGTTGGAAAAGATCGACCTTTTGCTAATCCACATCGTCATTATTCGCATTTACTAGCTTTTTATCCTTTAATGGTGATTACACCAGAAAAAGAAGAAGATAAACAATTATTACGCACCTCTTTAGACCATTGGTTAGATGTTACATTCAACAGTGGTAAAAAGATTAAAGCCATGCCAGTAACCGGTTATACGGCAACAGGAGCATCTTCTATGTATGCTAATTTAGGCGATGCTGAAAAAGCCTATTATTACCTCGATTTCTTAATTAAGCACAAAAACATTTCCTCAACCACCATGTATTCTGAAGGCAAAATAAATCCGGTAATTGAAAGTCCGCTGTCCTTTGCCACAAGTTTACACGATATGATGCTACAAAGTTGGGGAGGAAAAATTCGTGTATTTCCAGCCAGTCCTAAAAAATGGAAAGATGTAGCGTTTCACGATTTTAGAACACAAGGTGCCTTTTTAGTGAGTGCGAAAAAAGTAGAAGGCGAAACGGAATTTGTGTCGGTTAAAAGCTTAAAAGGCAACGTATGTACTGTTCAAGTAGATTTCGAGAATCCAAAATTTTATAAAAACGGAAAATCAATTTCAGTAGAGGAATCTTCAGACGGCTTTTATACGATCGATTTAAAAACCAATGAAACCGTTATTATTACTTCAAAATCATTAAATCAAACAGATTTAAACATTGAAGAATTACCAAAATCAGAAAATGAACAAAACCTTTTCGGTTATGGTGAAAAAACAAAACGTCTACCAGGTCATAACTATTACAGTTCTTATTAATTTATTATGAAACGAGCGTGCTAAACAGAAATATCATCCATGGGAATAATTAATAGCGAACAGCATGTGACCACTAAAAACAATAAATACAAACACATGAAAACCTTTTTATACAGCCTCTTTATACTCACGTCGTTCTTCTCCTGCACAGCACAAGAACAACCGAAGAAACCAAATATTATTTTTGTGTTTTCAGATGATCAACGCTTTAATTCGTTAAGCATGACAGGCGATCCGGTAACGGAAACCCCACATATAGATCAGCTAGCAAAAGAAGGTGTCTTTTTTAATAACGCTTATATTACAAGTCCTATTTGCGGCCCAAGTAGAGCCAATATTTTCACGGGTCAATGGGAACGCAAAAATAAAATAGGCTTTAATTACATCTCTAAAAATATCATTACGGAAGAAACCTATAAAAAAAGCTGGCAAGTACTTTTAAGGGAAGCAGGTTATTCTACGGCGTTTATTGGTAAGAGTCACACTAAAATTGGAGACAAACACAATACTCCTTTAAATCAAAACACAGACTTTGCTTATTATGGCAATGGGCATTTAGGATTTTATCCTGCAAAACGTCATAAGCAATTTTCCAACCTTAAAAACAAAACCCAAATTGAAGGGATGTTAGAAGCTACAAAAGCGTTTTTAACTCAAGATGATAGCTATGATTATTTTTATGAAAATGCGCAGCCTTCCATCAAAAAACAACTCAACAAAAGAGATCCTAATAAACCTTTTTCGGCTTGGATTAATTTAAATCTACCGCATGCGTCTAGTATTGGAGGAATGGGCACGCAGCCAGAAGATCCGGAATATTACAAAACAAAATACGAGGACGTTAAAGATCAGATTGAATTACCTGAAGACTATCCGCAAGACATTAGTTTACCAGACAATGTCTATGCCACTAAAGATTTAATGAAATACTACGTGACCTCTAATAAAGGGAAATTGCTAAACGAAAAACTAAAAATGGATCGTGCCGTTTATGCCATTGACCTAATGCTTGGGGAACTACGCGAATTTTTAAAAGAAATCGGTGAAGCTGAAAACACCATTATTGTTTTTTGTTCAGACAACGGTTTATTTTTAGGCGAACACGGCCTAGGCGGAAAAACCATTTTATATGATGAATCTGTACATGTACCTATGATTGTGTATTCACCATTTTTTAAGGATAAAACCAAAGGAAAAGTCATTGATGACTTGGTGGTTGGTCAAGATATTCCTGCCACTATTTTAGAACTATGTGGCATGGAAACACCAGAATCCTATCAAGGGCAAAGTGTCCTGCCTTTAATACACGATAAACAAATTGATTGGCGAGAAGATGTCTTTTTAGAAAACCTATTCACCGATCAAGGCTACCCAAGACAAGAAGGCGTAAGAAGTAAACAATTTAAATACATTCGTTCCTTTAGTAAAGACAATGACCGCTCAAAATATGTTCCTAATCAAACCATAGAAAATGATGAACAACCAATTTACGAGGAACTATATGATATTATTAACGATCCTAAAGAGCAAAATAACTTAGTGGGAAACAAAGATTATCTTGAAGTTTTAAATCAATATAGAGAACGATGCAAAACATTGGTATCGGAACTCAACTAATTTAACTTCGCATTTAAATAACAGTTCAAAATACATTTTGCTTTTAAAAAGAACATCAATTTCATTTATATAATTTGGAATAAACTAAAGATCAAAACGCTATCGTAATGCACTATTTAAGGACTAAAATTACTTATGCATAAAAAGAGCAAGCATTTGATAGAATAAAGAATCGTTTTTTCAGATAAGTATGAGATATTTGAAGACATATTAATACTAATTTAAACTTTATGAAAACTCTCAAGTATATTTCAGCTATTCTCTTATTGTTTAGCATAGCCTGTTCAAATGATCCGGACTACGACCCTGTAATCGTACCAGAACCAAGTTCATTTGGTGTAAATGAATATGGCACCGTAGATTTCAAAACCGTAGAAGGTATAGAAATAGGCGTAGATACTTCAGTAGAGTTAGAAGCCTTACACGGTACGCCTGAAGAAATAACGCAAGCCGTAGATGGAATAGTAAGATGGCAGTATTTATCTGAAGGCATAGGGTTTGGTGTAAACACTACAACAAATATTATTGATAAAATATATTTATACTCTGACTTATACGAAGGTTATACCACTAATTATCCGCGTCCGCTTGAGGAAGAATTGCAATATGCATTTGGAACTTTAAAAGCGAAACATCCAACACTTAGAATTGATGATGCCGATGGTAATAACTGGCCATATGTTACGGAAACACTAATAGAAGCGACTAATGGCGAAGCAAACGGTGTGTATTCTTTCAATTTTGAAAACCTTGGTAGATTTATCTTTATTTCTGATAGTATTGATAATAAGGAAGGGTTTGTAGTACAAATCATCTTAGAATCAAATGTTGATTACGGTGATGGTGAAGGCGGTGGAGACGAACCTACTAGCCCAGAAATTTTATTTGATGAAGCCGGAGCGAATAGTCAAACATTCAATGTAGGACAAGAAGAGGACGATGATCTTAACCAAGATATTATTACCGTAGGTGGAACAGGAACACTTGTTGAAAACAATGGTTTTATCGGGGTTTCTACTAACGATCCTAGTGATGATGGCGCTACCGCTGTTTTTACTTTTGACGTAACGACTAATGCAACGACTGCATTTGATGCTGCTTTAAATTTAGAGTTAGCAAAACGAGCAAAAGGAAGCGTTTCCGGAACCGTTTCTGTAACGGGTTATCCAGATACCCCTTTTTCTTATGAGGCTACTTCAACAGTAAATGGAGGAAGTGCTCCGGCTATCGATTTTGAATTTGCATCAATGATTTCACTAGTTTCAGGCACACCGCTTACGGTGACGATTACACTAGATGAGATGTTAACCGAAGGCAATACCACAAACCCTATTTTTAGATTATCTAAAGTAACTTTAGACCGTGACATTAGTAATCCAATCAACCCTAATAATATTTCATTTGATATTGCGGGAGATAATACGCAAACCTTTAATGTTGGAAAGGAAGATGACGATGATCTTAATCAGAGTATAATTACCGTGGGCGGTACAGGTATACTTGTAGAAAACAATAATTTTATAGGTGTTGCTACTGCAGATGCTAGTGATGATGGTGCCACTGCAGTTTTCACTTTTGACGTAACGACCAATGCAACAACAGCATTTGATGCGACATTAAATTTAGAGTTAGCAAAACGAGCAAAAGGTAGCGTTAGCGGAACCGTTTCTGTCACAGGTTATCCAGATACACCTTTTTCTTACGAAGCTACTTCAACGGAGAATGGTGGTAGTGCTCCAGCGATCGATTTTGAATTTGCATCAACCATCTCATTGATTTCAGGAACACCACTTACGGTTACGATTACTTTGGATGAGATGTTAACTGAAGGGAATACAACAACCCCTATTTTTAGGTTAGCAAAAGTCATTATAGATAAAAATTAATGTTAGGGAGTTAATGGTCCTCTTCAAACTTTAATTAGTTTTAAAACCATAAGAATTTAAAAAAACAACTTGTAAAAAAAGTCCTTTGTTAATTTTTAACTCAGGACTTTTTTATATTTCAAAATGAATATTCGTACAGTTTACAATGACAAATGCTATAGACGTATTACTAAAAGGCAGGCTTTAAAATGAAATGATTTCAGGGATCAACCGAAAGCATTCTTAAGAAAACGTAGCTCCCCCTAGCTTCTATTTAACAGAAACATGAGTTTTTGTTTTCGATTATTACAAATGATGTTTTAGAGCAAGTATTTGACTATTTTAAGAAACGAGATTCCCTATTCAGCATATATCTTTGGTTAACTAATGTAAGCTAACTCTTTAAAAATGAAAAAATCTCTACACGTTTTCTTTATTTTACTTTTTTTCCTTCAATTCTCTAATGCACAATTTGTATGGTACGAAAATGAAACATCGACCTTTAAAATTGAACAAGAAAGTACCAGTTCAGGAACATTTATTAGAGAGGTTTCTAATCCAGACGTTAGCGGAATCAATACCAATGCAACCGTTTCTAATTTTAATAGAGCTCAAGGTCAAGACGCATTTTTACAATTCGATTTATATAATGCGGTTAACGATTTCTCAGGATATACTGTAACCTTTAAGGCTTATATTGATATTCCTACAGCGTCATTAAACGCCAATAATTCAAAAATAAGTGTGCATTTATCGCATACTTCAATAGATTCTGAAAGTGCCCAAGAACTCAACTTTACCGTTGGGCAACAATGGGAAACCTTTACCTTTAATTTTAACGGGACTGCTATCCCTAACGCTATTATCGATGCTGGTGGCTATCAGCAAATTGCTATAGGTTTTGCCAATGGCACAAGCTCAGTACCGGCTACCACTTATTATATAGACGCTATTAGTGGCGCTACAGACCAAGTTGTAGATGTTGCTTCTCACCCAGCCTCATGGTTATCCGGTTCATGGGGAATTACATTTCCTGTGTATGGCGGCGAACGTTTAGATTCTGAAGTCGCTGGCGGTTACGATCTTCCTGCTGGTGCTCAAGAAGTGGTCGATGAATTGCCTGCGGTAGGGCACGTGATTACCAACTTATCGTATTTTGCGCATTCGCATTATTTCTCACTTAGACAAAATAGCAACGTCGATGTGGCGAATGAAATCCACGAAGCCTTAGTACCTAGTGTAGCCAATCAGAACATCCTTTTTGAAGTCATGCAAAAATTCAAAAGCAATGGCAAAAAGGTTATTTTATACATCTCTACCAATTATTTAGATAGAGCTATTGATGACGGCGCAGATATTGAAGCCGCTTGGATCAATTACTACACTAACAATTTTGCAGGCGACGAATATGCAGCCTACAAGGATTTAATTGAAGGTTTTGTATTAGAAGTTAAAGATTATGCCGATGGGTATTGGTTAGATACCACTTCTGAACTTCTCAATGATGGGCACTTAGAAGATTTTGCGCTAATGATAAAAAATACCGATCCAACTGCCATTATAGGCGCACAACCTACAGGACTTTATTTTCAAGATGAAAATGGCAATAATCTTTTAGTCGATTCTGATGGTCTTGATGATGACGATGAGACGGATTATAAAATTATAAAGTTTGAAGCCAATAGCACCTATCAAGATTTCACCAAAGGACACGTTACCGCTCTTGGACAAGGCGCACCACCAAATTCTTGGGCCTATGAAGAGTTTACAATTCCTGCTATGATAGAAAATCCATGGTCTATGTACCAAGGGAATACGGTATTAAAACACGCTTGGTTTCCTATTAGAGAAAAATGGCATGTATCTTCACATCCTATAGTTTTTGGTATTGAAGATGCGTATCGATTTACAAAACGTTTGGTACAAGGGAACTCAGCATTAACTTTTGCCACTACTATAGACGACACTGGTAATGACAAAGGGTATATGATGGATGATGAAATGCTTATTATGAAAGCTATTAACGATAGACTTACCGCTACTCCTATTCCTGAATGTATACCTTACGTTAGACCTGAAGGCGCTTATTTAGTCGGTGAAGATCTATTATCGGTTGCCAGTTTTAATTCCTCAGAGATTAAATTCTACCCCAACCCAGTCACAGATATTTTAACTATTAATCGTCTTACCACAGAGGTCAATTACATCTCTATTTTTAGTACTATAGGAGCTAAAGTGATGGAAACCGTATGGAACAATGGTACGACCACCACACAAATAGACATGAGATCCTTAAATAAAGGCATTTATTTTGTAAAACTTAGCGATGGTAATAACCTCAGCATCACAAAAAAAATAATCGTATCTAATTAACACTTATATTTTCAACATTAATAAATAATAAAAAGCAACAAAAGGTATATGAAGCATATCATTTTATCATGCATTTTCAGCATTATTACGGCAAGCAGTTTTGCGCAAGACAGACCAAACATCATCTTCTTGTTATCGGATGATCAAACCAGTATTGCAACAGGTTGTTATGGTAACGACCAAGTGGTAACCCCAAATATGGATGCCTTAGCGGAAGAAGGGGTATTATTTGAAAACCATTATAATACCACAGCCATTTGTATGGCCAGTAGAGCGGTTATTCTTACCGGAATGTATGAATATAAAGCGGGTTGTAATTTTGAACATGGTCCACTTAGAAAAGATAAATTTGCAAAATCTTATCCTGTGCTTTTAAGAGAACAAGGGTATTATACCGGATTTGCAGGTAAATTTGGTTTAGCCGTTTCTGATGATGGCAATGGCACAAGTCATAATAAATGGGAAGACCTTCCTATTGATGATTTTGACAATTGGGCAGGTGGCTTAGGGCAAACAAGTTACCGAACAGCCAAAAACAAATACATGGCTAAATATGCCGAAAAATATCCGCATAGTACTAGAGCATATGCGGCTTGGGCAGAAGATTTTATTATAGAAGCTAAAGCTACGGGTAAACCGTTTTCTATGTCCATTAGCTTTAAGGCACCACACATGCCTTTTTCACCAGATCAATATTTCGACTATGTTTACGAAGGAAAAACATACAAGAAACCCGATAATTACGGAGCAGAAAACGCAGAACATTTAGCGCCTCAAGCAAAAACAGGACGACAGTACAACAGCTACGACTTTTGGAGAGACTCTGAAGAGAGCTACCAAAAAACGATTAAGAAATACAACCAATTAATCCATGGTGTCGATTATGCCTTGGGTATGATTAGAAAAACTTTAGAAGAACAAGGCATTGCCGATAATACCATTATTATTTTCACGAGTGACAATGGTTACAGCTGTGGGGCGCACAGTTTTGGCGGTAAAGTTTTACCTTATGAAGAAGCCTCTAAATCTCCACTTATCATTTACGATCCTAGAGTACCAAGTAAAAAAAGAGGGGTACGTCGTGAAGCCATTACCGCAAATATTGATTTGGCACCAACCATTTTAAAGTATGCAGGTTTAGAAGCTCCAGAAAACATGGATGGTGAAGATTTAAACCTATTGATTGAGAAACCTAGAAAATTTAAACGCGAAACTGTTGCATTGACTAATATGTGGGGAAATGACGAGATACAAGCTATGGGTGTTGTTTCTCAAGATTGGAAATACGTGTTTTGGCAGTATGAAGATGATCGCATGAATCCTACTGAAGAACTTTTTCATATTGGAGAAGACACATTAGAAATGACCAATAAAGTCAGTGATCCTTCTGCCCAAAAACAGCTCGAAAAAATGCGTGCGATCTATGATGAACAGCTCGAAAAGTTGCGAAAAGAAGCGACTGCAGATAATCATTATCAAAAATATGGTGTGTTATTTGATAGAAATGCCACAGCTGAAGAGAAAAAACCTTATTTAATTGGTACCTATGAGGAAATTTTAAAAAGAGCAAGCAACAAGAAGAAAAAGAAAAGAAAGAAAAAAAAGAAGAAAAACTAATCTTATTTTAAATCAATAGATCTTATAAATTATTACTGAAATACAATGTATAAAATATTCCTACTTTCATTTTTTGTACTGTCTAGCATCCCAACAACATGCAGCAGTCAAAATCGTGCAGACAACGAAAGACCAAGCAAACCTAATGTATTACTAATTGTAACTGACGATTTAGGTTGGCAAGACGTAAAATGTTATGATGTCGATGAACCGTCTCCATTTGAAACCCCAAACATTGATCAACTCGCTAAAGAAGGTGTTATGTTTTGGCAAGCCTATTCGCCAGCACCAACCTGTTCGCCTTCAAGAGGGGCCATATTATCGGGTAAACATCCTGTACGTTTAGAGCGTACCAATGTTAGAGGTGGTCATCCGCCTTTACCTTTCAATCATGGTTCTACTTTAATTAGCCCTTGGATGCGTGGCGCTTTAGATGCTTCTGAAGTTACTATTGCAGAATCACTTCAGACTAATGGTTATAAAACAGGACATTCAGGTAAATGGCACGTCGGTGCTGCACGCTCGGATGAACCTTTACCTAAACAGCAAGGTTTTGATTTTTCTAAGCATGGCTTCGGATCACATCAAAAAATGAAGGATAGAACAACTGGATTTGCCACTACAGATCCTTCAGATCCTTTTTATTTAGACGAAGAAGGATTCCCTTTTGATGACATTACACAAGACGGTATCGACTTTATGGATGCCTCTAAAGCCGATCCCTTTTTTCTTTACTATTGTTCACGTTTAGTACACACCCCTATTCATACAAGAAGTGAGGCATTATTAAAGAAATACTATGAAAAATTAGGTATAGACTACCCAAGAGAAAGTGATGTTTGGGACGAAGCCGGTCAAAGAAATGCCTATTATGCTGCTATGGTTGAAACCATAGATCATTACACAGGATTATTACTTAAATACCTGAAAGAAACAGAAGATCCGAGATGGCCTGGACATATGTTAATTGAAAACACTTATGTTATTTTCACATCAGATAATGGTGGTATGGAACGCCATACACGTGAAATTATAACAGACAACTACCCGTTAGATAAAGGAAAAATAAACGCCAAAGAAGGTGGTGTTAGAGTACCGCTTATTATAACAGGACCTAATATCGCTTCAAACGTAGAATCTAATGTTATTGTCAATGGTATTGACTTCTACCCTACTATTTTAAGCTGGACGGGTACTAAAAAACAAAAAGATCAAATTCTTGATGGTGCTGATTTATCGCCTTTATTAGACAAAGACCCGACCGACTCTAAATTGGTCATTGACCCTTGGACCGGAGCATCTAGAAACTCTATGATGTGGCACTTTCCTAACAGTTCTATGCAATCAACTTTACGAATTGGAGATTATAAATTGGTACGTAACTATACCGACACTGAGGAAAGAACGACGTTAGACTTATACCGACTTTATGACAACGGATCGAAACGTGTAGATATTGAGGAATCAAAAAACCTGGCCTTAGAAATGCCTGAGAAAGCCAAAGCCATGAATGCATTGTTGCAAGAGCGCTTAGACCAACTTAACGCAAGGTATCCTTACTTCAATCCAACCAGTAAAAAAGCATTACCAAACCAATCTAAAGTACCGACTATAGCAGATCATGGATCTGATGATAATACCGTTTGGGTAAGCTTTAAAAATAATGGTGCTAAGGTGACGAAAGCCGAACTTATTTACACGACCAATGGTGGTATAAAAGGCGAAATTTGGTTTCCTGTCCCTATGACCTTAAAAGGCAATAAAGCGTCTGTGACTTTACCTGAAGGTACAACACACTACGTCTTTAATTTAGTTGATGAAAACAATTACTTAATCAGCTATCCAGATGCTGGGTATCAAAAATTAACCAAAGTATTTGCAACCAAAGCTATTCCTGTGGACTAGTAAGGTATACTTCCATTAAAAAAAAGCACTAAACCATCTTATGATTTAGTGCTTTTTTTATGGACAAATACCAAGCAAAACTACCTTCCCTAAAATTATACCCTTTACACCTTCAGAATACGGTCTACAGAATTAGACTACTCGTTTTTAAAGAAATAGCATCAAAACGATGGAAATGAGAAAGGACATGATGGAAATTAGAAACACAAACCTTGCTATTACTAGTAATTTTACATCAAATCAATTCCATATGAAAAATACAA
Organism: Winogradskyella rapida; assembly: GCF_042675845.1. Taxonomy (NCBI): domain Bacteria; kingdom Pseudomonadati; phylum Bacteroidota; class Flavobacteriia; order Flavobacteriales; family Flavobacteriaceae; genus Winogradskyella; species Winogradskyella rapida. The sequence continues at coordinate 373,354 of NZ_JBHTKM010000063.1, forward strand.
CATTACTCTTTTTATTCAGTTTACTTTTAATTCCCCAATTATATGGTCAAACTATAGACCGACCTAATATCCTAATTTTCTATGTTGACGATTTGGGTTGGCAAGACACCAATCTAAATAATGTAGGAAACCCAGTACCATGGGAAACTCCTAAGATGGAAGCTTTGGCTGCAGATGGCGCTAAATTTTCACAAGCCTATTCTCCTGCACCAACCTGTGCACCTTCTAGAGCAGCAATGCTAAGTGGAAGACACCCTATAAAAACTAAACTTACGCAAGTATCTGGTGGTAAACTACCTAGTCTAAATAACGCGCAAGCGGCTAATAAATTAATAGGCCCTTATTATCCAAAGCGATTAGATGTTGACGAATACACCATCGCAGAAGCCTTAAGTGCTAATGGATACCATACAGGTCATGTTGGTAAATGGCATATTGATGGCGCTAATGGTTTTCCTGTAGCTGTAGATCAAGGTTTTGATACTGAATTTACAAGTAGAGGTGTTCAACAAGGTATGAGTGACCGTTATGATATTGCAAATTTTGGAGGGAATCATCCTAATTTCCCTTTAGATGAGGATGGCATCCCCTATGATTCGGTTACAGATGAAGCTGTAGCTTATTTAGAAGATCGCGTCGCTGCTAATGGCGGAGCGGGAGAACCTTTTTTCCTTTATATGGCGACTTGGTTAGTGCATACACCAATACAAACTAGAGATCTACCAATGTTACAAGACATAACACAAACCTTAGTAGATGCCGGTGAAATAGATCCAGCTGATGTTGGCCCCAATGGTATACCAACAGAAACAACACCGTTAACTGCGGCTGGAGAACATAATCCATTTTATGGCGCTATGGTTCAAACTCTAGATTGGAGTTTAGGGAAGCTCGTTGATTATTTAAAAGCCACAGATGACCCAAGGCATCCTGGAATGAAATTATTTGATACAACTTATGTTATTTTTTCTTCAGATAATGGCGCTTCAGAGCAAAATAATGCCTCTAACGGTTTTGAAGTTGTAGCGGACAACTTTCCTTTAGATGAAGGAAAAACAAGTTCTAGAGAAGGGGGTATTCGTGTTCCTTTAGTGATTACAGGACCAGGTATTGGCGTTAACGAATTTGACAATGTGGTTAATGGTTTAGATTTCTTTCCAACAATTTTGTCTCTAACAGATACCACAATAGATAGCGAACTTAATGCTGATTTAGATGGTGCAGATTTAAGCGATTTACTAAAAGGTAATTCTACCATAGTAGAACAAACAACAAATGGTACAACAGCTGAAAGAACAGATCTTTTTTGGCACTATCCTAGTGTTGGTAGTGATCACAAAGCAAAATCATCTATAAGACGAGGTAATTATAAATTATATAAAAAATATATTGACAATACTTACGAAGCGTACCAATTGTATGATGGTGGAGATACATTTGTTGACATCAATGAACAAATAGATGTCATAGACACTATGGATCAGACGTTGAAACAAGATATGATTAATACCTTAGAAGCTTATTTAGCCAATAATGATGCAAGATATCCATCATGGAATCCTGATTATTCAGAACCAGATGGGCCTTTACCTAATCAACTTCTAGTCCCTGCAATTAACTTAGTGACTTATGATGAAAACTCAGGAGTAGCAACGGCTATTATTGCAAATGATTCTGGTGAAGCAGAAATTAGTTATGGGCATTTATTATACAGAAAAAATGAATCAAATGTAGAGTGGTATGAAGCTGGAGCGGTGACCATTAATGATAATATTATAACAGCAAACGTCCCTGATGATGCTACTGGAATTGTTTTTAATTTAAGAGATGAAAATAATTTCTTAGTCTTATCTGAAGAACTTGAGATTATTAATATCACTAAAATCACATTAAACACGGTTGATGAAATACAGTTATTTGAACCTGAAAGTTCTGATGTGTATGCAGAATTAGTAGGAAACACTACAGCAAACTCGGCATTTGTTCAAATGCGAACTGTTGGTGGTGGTGATGGTTTTAACATCAATGTAAAAGCTGAACAAACCGTGGTTTGCGAAAAAATAGTCTTTCACATAAGATCTCGTGAAGGCGATACGGTTAATTTTGATGTTACCATTGGTGATGAAACTCAAAGTTTTAACTATACAAGTACTAGTGATACCGATGATTTATATTACGAATTTGACACGCCGATTACTTTTACAGAATCTGCTCAGGCCATGGAAGTTTTAGTAACAGATTTAGTTAATGCTGATAGCTCACTACCACCAAGATTTAGAGTTTACGATATTGCTTTTCACTTAGATTTAGAAAGTTTAGGCATTGAAGAGGTAGAAGATCCAGTTCAAAACCTTTTAGTATTTCCTAATCCAGCCAAAGGTGTTTTCAGCTTAAATAAACCTATACAATCAGGGGTTTTATATAACATCCATGGTGCAAAAACATTAGAGTTTAAAAATCAGCATAAAAATATAGACATCTCCCATATAAAATCTGGAGTGTACTTTTTACAAGCTATTGAGGCTAACGGAAATAAAACAACCCTAAAACTCATCAAGAAATAAATTTATAAGAATCAATCCTATAGGATTAGCTTCTATTCAAGAATAATTTGTCATTCCAAACAACGCATTAACAAAGGAATCTTCATAAAAAGACAACTTTATTATACAGCGTTTAGCTTAAGCGCGACTTGCGCGATATAAAGCAGGAATGGCAAATTATTTTTTTATACCCCTTAGAGACTTCGTTTCGTTAACAAAAAGTCGAAATTACAGGGTTCCTACTCAATCTAAAGCTACAGGAAAGTCCCTTCTGTAAACCCCTAGCCTCTTATCTTTCTCTCTTATTACCTTGCCCTAATCTGTAGGTATAACTTAAAATAATATAGCGTCCTAAACTCTCTGAGGTCGTTTCTTCAAAATAATTAGTGGTACTTCTCCGTTCAAAATCTACATTTTTATCGAGAAGATCAATTAAAACTAATTTTACAATATTAGAACTGTTTTTAACGGTATAGGAAATCGCCATATTCCATAAAGGGAGATGCAGATTGGTAGCAAATTGATTGTCTGAAAACACAAAATAATCAAACTGGGTATTAAAGTTCAGTTGCTTAGTAAAATCATAATCTACAGACGAAAAATAATGTTGCTTGGTATAGGTTCTATCCAGGTCTTGTTCTATAGAAAACGAGGTGTTATTCACACTGTATTGCGTTCCTAGCTTTAAGTCCATAACGTTTTTATTGCTATTTTCTAAAGTCAGCCCCATTAAATGCTCTTTAGCAACAACATCATTGAGTTGTAAATTAACCAATGCGGTATAGGCATCATAAAAACTACTTGTCTTAAGAGCATAGCGTACCCCTAACCCCTTAATTTTTTTACTAAAATTAAAAGCCGTCGTTAGTCGCTTTCTATTGCCACTATTAATGTAACTTCTTGTTTTAACAAATTCATCATCAATAGCAATATTGGAAATAATAGCATCTTGAGAATATTTGTATTTAACCGAACCCGTAAAATTGAGCGACGATTTATAATTATAAATATTAGCCAATAGCGAAAAATCGTCATTTTTTTCGGTTTTTAAATCCGGATTACCACGCCTAATAAAGAAAGGATTGAGGTCATTAATAACCGTTGAGCTTTCATGAGTTCTAGGACTGCGTATAATTCTTTTATACACAAATCGGTATTTTACGCCTTGTTTGGGTTTGTATTGCAAGGTTGAAAATGGGTTGACATAAAACTGACGACTTCTGAAGTTGTCTTGGTCTACCACACCAAAAACGCGGTCGAGTTCTTGAAGTTCAACACCCGTAAACACATTCAATTTTTTCGCACTGTAACTGTAAGCCATTCGGTTTTGATAACTCCCTTCTCTGTTATTGTATTTATACACTAGAAGCTCTTCAGCATTAGCATCCGTTATTATAGTTTTAAGTTGATAGATGTCTTCCTTTTGATTTAACACCTTTAAGGACGATTGAAATTTAAAATAATGATACCCGCCAAGTGGCTCTGTATATTTAAAATTGAATTTATATTGGCCGTTATTAAAAACTTCGTCCCTAAGGGAAAGAATCTCACTATTAGAGAGGTTATCGCTACTTATGTTTCTAGTGATAAACGTGTGTTGCGTATTATCTTTTTCTTTTTGACTTATATTAGTATTAAACCCCACACTAAAGCTACGCCCTGCTTTTTTTAGTTTCTGATAGAAGTTTAGGTTAAAAAACAATGTCTTTTTAGTGTTCTTATTTCGGTAGTCTTGAACGTTTGTTGTTTGTAAAGCCTCATCTTCATCATAATAAAAACCCGATTTAGAGGTATTTTGAAGAACATCATCGGCATTTAGACGTCCTCTAATAATAAGGCTATTTCTTTTGTTGGATCTGTTTTTATAATTGAAATTAAAATTGTGATTTTCAGAAACTTTGTTAAACGTATTTTCGGCGTCGTAATCAAAGTTATTGGTATTAGAAAACGATATTCGTTTAGAAAAAGACGTCCCTCTGTTATCGGAAAGGTTGTAGAAATAATCGGCATTGAACACTTCTTTTTTCTTAAACTCATGACCAAAATTTACACCAGCAACTCCTGTTTTTAAATAACCACTTAAGCTTTTTGAAGATTTTATTTGACTATCATCGTCATCAGATTCGTCTGCAATACCATCCGTATTTTCTAAAAAGCCTTGAATGTTAGAGCCCGTAATATTGATATTATTGAGTTTACCAATCACGGAAAACTGCGTTTTAGGGGAAAACTTATTGAAATTAAAATTACTAAAATAGCGACGATCTAAGCCAATTCCTGCGGAAGCCTTACCGAAACCTTGATTTTTTTTTGAGGCTTTAAGCGTAAAATTAATCACCACTTGCTTATTCCCATCGGCTACACCTGTAAGTTCTGCTTCATCACTTTTTTTATCAATAACTTCAATTTTTGCAATAGCATCTGCCGATAAATTTTTTAATACAATGGCCGGATCTCCTCCAAAAAAGGCTTTCCCATCCACATAAATCTTAGTAACTTCATTGCCTTGCGCTACAACTTTACCCTTAGAATCGATCTCTAAACCGGGTAATTTTTTTAATAGGGTTTCTAAATTATCACTCGCGTTAACTTTAAAAGAATTGGCATTAAAAGCAATCGTATCTTCTTTTATTTGAATAGGAAGCTCTGCAGATATTGTTACCGCTTCTAATTGATACGTATCTTCTTTAAGGCCGATTTCACCAAGTTCTATAGGTTTATTATTATAAGCAACAGACTTAAAATAGGATTCATAACCTAAATAAGAAAATTGAAGTAATAAGGAATCTTTAGGAGCTTCTTGAAAGGCAAATGCTCCGGTTGCATCGGTAAGTGTATAATTAATATATGTAGAATCCTTCTGCTTTAAAAGCGCTACAGAAACTTGTTCTAAAGGCGTCTTGTTCTCATTAACAACACGACCTTTAATTGGTGGTGCGGCCTGACTAAATACAAGCTTAGACAAGAGCAGCATTCCTATTATCACATATGTATTGCTATTCATAACCTCATGATACTTTGATGGCTTAACCTAACATTTAAACTTCGGTAAACACGTTCACCCTTTTCCCCGTCTTTATAGTTATACCTCCTTAAAAAGGAAATTTGCGAAACGATATTCAGTATTAAACAAAAAAAAGGTAGCAATTTTACTTACTACCTTAACTAAACAAACAATAATCTAAGCAACCATGGTTACTAAAGAAATGAAGGTATAGGATTATTTCTTGATAATTCTAAGTGTTTTAGAACCTAATGCTGTTTTAATATTTACAAGGTAAATCCCTGAAGCTAAATCGCTAATATTGTAATTTGCTTCTTCTCCATAAGTTCTAATTAATTGACCTGTAATATTGTATAAAGCCACTTGTTCTATACTATCGTTAGAATCAATTTGGAAACTGTTCTGAACCGTATTAGGATAAAGTTTAACGTTTAATTCTGTACGGTTAAAATCTTGTGTAGATAGCGTCCCGTTTACGATTACATCATAAATTCTTAAACGTACATTATTAACTCCATTCTGAGCTAATTCATCTACTGTAAATGTAATGTTTGTTGCTACCGGCGATAAATTAAGTACATGTGGATAATCTAAAGTACGCTCTACTAAAGCGTTGTTAGATCCATCTTCTGCAGAAGTATCTTCTAAATTATAGATAACGTCATCCTGTCCAGGTACAGAAACTCTTAAGACTCCAGTCATAGCAGCTCTTTTTCTATACGTAAACGTAAGCGTTCTTTCTGTACTACCACTATCGGTATCAATACCAAAACTTTCGCTTACAGAGCTTCCGCTTTCAACTTCAGAATTATAACTGATAAAACTTGCACCTTGACTGAAGTCCGTTCCTGAAAGCGCATAGATTCCAGCGGTAGAACCAAAAGAAAATGTGGTGCTTTCAGAACTTGAACCTGTAAAGGTAAAGGTGTTAGATTGTGCCGAAGCTACAAAGATAGAAGCGACGAATGCTAATGTAAAAAGTAGTTGTTTTTTCATAATATAAGTTGTTTAATAATTAGTACTTCAAAGCTAGTTAAGCAATGCGAAAAGCGGTTGCTGAATTCACCCAAAAGCAGTCTCTTATCTTGCAAAAACAGCTGTAGACCAACACACAAGCCATATTTCAATTTTTTTAAGGTTTTTATATGAGACTTGAACATTTTGTTGAACATTCTGTTACGCCTTAATTATTGTCAGGCTTAATTCTGAAATAATTACTGTTTACAACTCTATAAACGAAAAAGAGTTCCTTAGTTTAATAAACTAAGAAACTCTTTTGCAATAAATTTTATAAAAGTGTGGTCTTTACTCTTTAATCACTTTTAAAGTTTGAGTTCCTAAAGGCATTTTTACCTGAGCAAGGTAAATTCCTGATGGTAAATCACTGATGTCATAATTAGCTTCACCTTCAAATGTTTTTACCAAACGTCCCGTAATGTTATATAATTCTACGCGCTCAACGTTTTCATTGGCTTGAATTTGAAAACTATTTTTTGCTGGATTAGGAAAAACATTCGCTCTGATCTCTTGTGTTGAAACATCTTCAAGACCTAAAACGCCATCTCTTTCAAGAACTACATTTTCTAATCTAAAAATAGAAGTCGCTACGTTATCCACGTTTAACATCTCATCTAAAGAAATGGTCACGGTAAGCGGCGCACCATTAACAAGAGATAAAATTGATTCAAATTGAATCGGTGTATCCATTACTGCAGAAACATCAGTTCCGTCAGTAGCAAAAGCGTAAGACATGCTTGTAGCTCCTGAAACAGAAACCGTTCCACTTACACTACACCCTGGACGTTTCGCCATATCTAAAAACAAAGTTGTATTTATTGGTGTAGTAGATGCTGTAGTGATTGTAAAAGTCCATGTCCCTGTGGCACCATCATCAGTAGGGGTATCAGATCTTATCCCCATAAAATTATTGTTAGGCACTGCTACTCCTGTTCCGGTGACAGCAAGAATACCTTCATCAAGATCATCTCCACCTTGTTGTCCTACCGTAAAAGTTTGGACATCTGTTCCTGTTTCATCAAATGAAATCTCGGTTTGCGCTGAAGCGAAAGTAAGCGCTCCACAAAAGGCTAAAGTAAAAAGTAATTGTTTTTTCATAGTTTATCGTTTAAAATTTAGTTTACCCAAAGTTAAAGCTATCCTATTAAAATCCTTTGCTCAAATCCATCAAAAACATACTAATTTCTTGTAAAACACCTCTAAAACCGCTTTTAAACAAGGTTTAACGCTTTAATTTAGACCCATTAAAAATTTAATTTCAATAAAGCATCGGCTATTTCAGCCCACTCAAAGCATAGTTCGAATATTTCTTTTTTGCGGCTTTAATGGATCTTGTCGGTGGTATTTCTGGGTAACTCACTAAGAAATTATGCTCGTCAATGAGATTGAGAATATAGTGCGTTGTTCCGTTTGGCAATTGCGCTGTTACGGTTCCATCTGCATTTAATTGCGCATCGGTTTTAAACCACTCTTCGTAACGATGTCCTCCGTTGGTTGTATAAATTAAATTGGCCTTAATTACCTTAGCGCCATTTTCTTTATAAGTAAATGTTACCTGTTGATCGGCTTTGTTAACCCCTAATACGGTGGGTACATTTTCTTTAAATTCCATCTTACCTTTATAAAAAGGATTATAAGACGGGTAGCTGGCATTCATTTCTGTTAAAATGTTGGTCAACTGCGTGTTCATCTTTTGAACTTTATGAGGTTCTGATTGGGCAAGATTATGAGCTTCTTCTATATCGATACGTTGAGCAGTACCGTTCTGAGTATCGTATAATTGATACAACTCAAATTCTGGGGTTGCGGCATTGTTCTTAAAATCGTAATTTCTAATCAGTTTAAAATCACCAACGCGCAGTGTACTTTGCGACGCGGCATGTGGAAAATGCCACATCATGCTTGTGCGCTCCTCCCCTTTTTCATTTAAGACTAATTTAGAATCGGTAGGATCATTTAATAACAATGTAGACAAATCAGCACCATCTAAATGCTTCTCCTTAGGCCTATCGATGTCTAGTAAGGATAGAATTGTTGGGTAAAAATCCAAACCATTAACAACCACATCAGATGTAATGCCTTTTTTAATTCCTGGTCCTGAAATAAATAACGGTACGCGCACACCACCTTCTTTGGCGTTTATTTTTCCTTTATCTAAAGGATAATTATCGGTCACAATATCACCATGGGCTTTTTCCATACCTCCATTATCTGAAGTGAAAATAATATAGGTGTTTTCAACTAACTTATGCCCTGGCCAACGGGGATCGTCTGTGGTTTCTAAATAGTCAAAAACCTCCCCTACATAATGATCTAACATTTCTACCATAGCGGCGTAATACGGGTTGTTTTGTCCTTCTACGTCCCAATGCTCTGGATCTGTTGGATAAGGAAGTCCTAACTTTTCGCAGTATTTTTCTAAGAGTGCTTTACTTCGTGTATGAATTGGTGCATGCACTAAAAATGTGGCATAATACAAAAAGAAAGGCTCCGCTTTGTGTGTTTTTAAAAAGTTTAAAGCGTCTTCGTTATTTTGATGAAACGGAAAGCCTTCCGCATCTAATCGATAAGGGTCATTGGCATCTGTAGTGGCAAAATCGGTAAGACGGTGAGGAACTTGCGGACTTGTTGCCCCACGGTTAGCTGTAGTAACATCGAAGCCTTGATCTTCAGGTTGTGGATAGGCGAAGTGATTGATAGCCATATGCCATTTTCCGGCATGTCCGGTGGTATAACCATTTTGTTGTAAGACGCGAGCCAAAGTCATTTCATTAGCAGGCATACGGCCGCTATACCAAGGATCCATTATGCGCTGTGAATTTTTGTTTGAATGTACTGTAGGAGGTGCACCACCAACAACATGAGTTTTCTGCGCTCTTGCAGGATGGGTACCACTCATAATAGCACAACGGCTAGGTGCACAGGTTGGTGCTGGAGAATAGGCTTGCCAAAACTGAACACCCTTTTTTGCTAAAGCATCAATATTTGGAGTTTCGTAAGGCGAAGGCGCATCAATATCATAAGCTTTTACATCTTGCCATCCCAAATCATCCGTAAGTAGTAACAACACATTAGGTGTTGGGCGCTCTGTTGCTGTTGCTAAATTAGACACTTTAGGATGCTGTGTATGACAACTCAGACACAACATTCCGATGAGAAAATAAACTATAGAATTAGAATACGTCATTGCTAGGATATTAATTTATTTTAAGCCGTTTTAAAACCTGATTAAGTTGGTAGCGAAATAACAAAACTAAAGCATTTTCCTCTGTCTCAAATGGCTTCAAATTTTGCTTTAATCTATCAATTCTATTTAAATCCGTCTTAAAACCTATTTAAATCCACAACGACCGCTACGAAACGTCTTGCTTTCAAAAAAAACATAAAAATCTGAATACCATAAGCTTTACAACCATATTTTTTGACAGATTACAGTAAAAACCTGGTGGATTAGAGAATGAATTAGTATCTTAAATAACCTACCTTTATAACCCCATCTCCTTGAACCATAAAACATAAGCGGTTCTAACCTACAACAACAAACCTGAAGATTTAGCTTTACAGTAATCCCTAAAAATGATTGTTTATAGCTCACAAATCCAATTGGCCCTAAATAGGGTAAATGTGTAAAATTTGAAAATAAAAATCCCTCTAAAGTATGAAAACTGATGTCCATCTAGAAAGCTCATTAAATCTTAAAACGGTTATTTTATTCCTTTCTCTATTTGTAAGTTCATTCACATTTGCACAGGTTGCCATAGGCAATACAGATCCTAAAGCGTCCTTAGATATTAGTGCTTCTAACCAAGCTTCTCCTTCTTTTGATGACGGCCTTTTAATCCCAAGAATTGATACGTTTCCGACTACTAACCCAACCTCAGATCAAGATGGAATGCTAGTTTACCTTACCACCACGGTAGGTACCTCCACTAGAGGATTTTATTATTGGAATAACGGGATTACAGAATGGGTTCGGTTTTCTAATATTGAAAAATTAAATGATCTCTCTGATGCTAAATCAGATGACGATGGTTCTGACAATGGGTCTTCTATCTTTATTGGCGAAAACGCAGGCGCGAATGATGATGCCACTGATAATAACAATATTGGTATTGGCTATAATGCTTTACAATTAAATACTGATGGGAATCATAATACCGCTTTAGGCTATGCCACCTTAAAATTTAGTACGGGAAGTAATAACTCTGCTTTTGGTTACGTGGCTTTAGAAAATAACACTACAGGAGCAGGAAATTCGGCATTTGGAAAACGGGCCTTAGAAGCGAATACGAGCTCTAATCACAATACCGCTATGGGTTCTGATGCTTTACGTAACAATACCGGAGCTACAAATACAGCCCTTGGAAATGGTGCCTTGTTTACCAATACTACTGGTGACGGTAGCGTTGCTATTGGGCACTTGGCCTTACGCTTTAATACTACTGGAGCTTATAGTACAGCGATTGGTACAGAAGCTTTAACAAACAATACCGTTAGCGAAAACACGGCTGTTGGGTATCGTGCTTCATTTCTAAATAACGATGGTGAACAAAATACAAGTGTTGGCTATGAAGCCCTATATTCTAATATTTCTGGAAACAGCAATACGGCTTTTGGGCATGGAGCTCTCAGATCTAACACGGCAAATAATAATGTAGCGTTTGGAAACAACAGCTTATTTAGCAGCACCTCCGGAACTTCTAATGTAGCCATAGGGACAAACGCAGGAAGCGGTAACACTACGGGGGCAGACAATGTCCTTATTGGTTTTAATTCTGGTTCTTCTTTAACAGGAGGTTCAAAAAATGTGTTTATCGGTAAAAACACTGGGCGTTATGCTACAGGAAGTAATAATGTCTTTATTGGTGATAATGCAGGTTTACATACCAATTTCTATACGGTTAATCATTCCCTAGTCATTTCAAATAACAATGGACCTACACCTCTAATTTATGGAGAGTTTGATAACGATATACTAAGAGTAAACGGAGAGTTACAAGTAGCAGAACCTGGAGCTAATAACGGTTACGCTTTTCCAACAGTAGATGGCACCGCAGATCAAATATTAGTAACTGATGGTGCAGGACAATTAACTTTTGAAGATCAAACCCCAGATATTTCTACCTTTCCAATTATAAGAGCCACAATGAGTGCGAATCAAACTCTCGCAACTGGTGGTTGGGAAAAAATTAATTTTAATACAGTATCACTTAATGCTACTAGTTCTTCGGAATTTGATACCGCAAACAACCAATTTGTAGCCGCAAATACTGGTATTTATAGAATTAATGCTAGTTTTCATACTACCGCATCACAAGCAAACACCCAATATTATGGTATTGCGGTGTATATCAATGGTACAATTTATCAAGAATACACGCAGAATCATTATTATAATGGAACGACCGCAAGTCCTGTGGCGCGACAAATTTCTTGCGTCGCTGAAGTTAATGCCGGAGAAACCATAGCGGTTTTTGTTCAGAACTACCAAACTGGAGTAGTTCTAGATGCTTATGGAGGTAAAACACACTTTACTATTGAGCGCATTAGATAGGTTTATTTATAAATCTTCCAGAATAATTAAACATAAAAAAATCTCAGATTACATTTTAATCTGAGATTTTTTTTTGTCTCCACAATTTAAAAGTTACGACCATAACAACGGATCAATTATCTTTGTTAGCATACTCAAACTGCGTTTGGATATCAATACCATAACTAGCTTCTAATTCTTTAATACTTTTTTTATAATATTCCGTTGGCGGTGGCAGATTAAAGTTTTCCCAGAACTCGGCATTATATTTAACCTTAATTTCTTCCATCTTCATTCTATACACATCGGTAAAGCCCACATCTATCTTTTTCTTATCTGTTTCTATACCTAACACTATCACCTCATTCCGTTTAGACAATTTAATTTGTTGCTTTGTCGTTTTAAGAATTTTTTGATGTTCTTCCGTTAGATCCATAAAGCGTCTGGTATAATGATTATGATAACTTAAATACAGTTTTCCATCGTCATTTTTTTTATAAATATACACCACTGTATTAGACGCATTAGTGGTTTTATATACCTTATAACTATCAATGCCAATAAATAAAATAGGATCTAAATAAGGTTGCCTTTTTCTCTTGTTTATTTTACCTCGAATAATTACAATGGCTTCTCCATCATAAGAAGTATCGCCTATTTTAGACCATTTGTAATCATTTACGTTTATCCCTCTTCGAAGCGGATCTATTTTAGTCATAAAATTTATGGGATAAATTCTGCCAATATTGGCATTTTTATAACTTCTAAAATCTACGGATTGCCGACCTTCTTCAATACCTAATTTCCGGACTTTTATGCCACCTCGAGGACCTACGTCTTTAACTTTTACATAATGTTCTACATAAAACTTAGCAATGTCATCTTCTACAGCAAAAAACCGATTCAGAATTTTTAACTCGTGTACAGTACTTACGGTATTATCCTTTAAATTTTTAAAAGCGAGATTAACATATTGCTTAGGATTCATGATATTAACTTCATCAAGAGACACCACATCCTCATTTAGTATAATCACTTTTTCCTTTAAGGCCATAAAATCTTTGACTACTATTTTAGACGTCACAAAACCGATACTAGAAACTTCTAGCGTATCTAAGCGGTTGTTCTTAGATAATTCTAGGTAAAAATGACCATCTTCATTAGTTGAGGTTCCAAGGTATTTGGACGTAATACTCACAGCAGCATACGGAATACTTAAATTGTTATTATCTAAAACAAGGCCTTCAATTTTTAATGATTTTTCTTGCGCTTGCAGAGCGAAACTTAAAACAATTAGAATTAAATAGGGTTTAAATGTAAACATGTTATGCTATTGAGGTGATTAAATTTTTATGCTTAGTAATGATTTATATTCTTGTTCTTCTTCTTTATTGCTTTATCCGTACTTAAGAAGGCCTATTGCAGTTATAGAGAGGACACATTCTATTTAATTCTTATTAAAACATGATTTAAGCGCATAAAGCAACCTGCACTAAAAGGCTTAAATTAATACAAAGATAAAGTCCATTAAAAGTATCATAAAACACCTTTAATGGACTTTTTTATTTAAAGACCTTAACCTAAAACAAACTGTTATAAGACGTCCTAAAATAATAGACGTATAGAGGTCTATTGTTTAGATTTAAAAAAAACGCTTAGTTTTTCTTTTTCTTCTTTTTACCTTTTTTATTCTTTTTAGCGGCCATTTTTATTTCCTTAGCACGCTCTTTTCCAAAGGCCTCTTTTAACGCTTTTCCATAGCGCTTATTGTTCTCTTTTCGCTTTGCTTTAAGCTCTTCAGAACCTTTTTCATACGTATCATTAATTTCTAAGCCTGCTTTAGCATGTTCCGTATTTAAAGTTATTAACGTTGCTTTTTCTTCACTCGTAAGCGTTATTTTACTTTCAACTCTTGTAATATAAGCTTCTACTTTTTTATCTACATCTTGTTGCGCAAATAAAGAACTTGAAAGTGCAATGCTAAATACGAGTAATAATATTGTTTTTTTCATCTTGATAAATTAGTTTAATATTAATTAATAATTTGTTCAGAACAAACTTAAATAACTTGGTGGTATTCGCTTTTCTATAATTCACCATTTCCTTGCTAAAACCTATCATTTTTGGCGTTTAGAGTACTCTGAAGGCGAGACACCATGTAATTTCTTAAATGAGGTAGAAAAGTAAGAGTTAGATTCAATACCGATTTGATACATCACTTCTGCCACATTAAATCCACTGTTACTATCTAATAATTCTGCCGCTCTTTGCAATCTAAAGTTACGCAAGTAAGCATTTGGAACTTGGCCGGTAAGTTGTTTTAATTTTCTGTAGAAATGAGACGAACTTAAGCCCGCTTCTTTAGAAAGTTCTTCAACCCCAAAATTAGAATTCGATAAGTTTTGTTCTATAATTTCCGTTATATTTTCTAAAAACTCAATATCACGTTTAGAGAACCCCAACTCCTTCTTATTCTTTGGCGGTAAACTATTTTTAGAAAAATGTGCTTTAATTTTAACATTGTTTTCAATGAGCTTTTGTAATCGCAGCTCTAAATGTTTTAATGAAAAAGGTTTACTGATATATTCATCGGCCCCAAACTCTAAACCTCTAATAAGGTCTACATTATCACCTAATGCTGTTAGCAGCAAGACTGGCAGCTGACAGGTTTCAGGATTAGCCTTGATACGTTTACACAATTCAAAACCATCCATTTCTGGCATCATCACATCACTAATAACCGTACTAAACTCTTTGTTCTTAATTGCTTCTAAAGCTTCTAAGCCATTATTAGCAATAGTAACATTATAGGTGTCTGACAAGGCGCTATTAAGAAAATCTTGAATATCTATTTCATTTTCAACCACTAAAACGTTATGTTGTTTTTTCTCAGTGATACTCTTATTTTTTTCTTCAACATTATTAGACTGTAACGGCACCCAATTCTTTATAAAGGATTTTTTAGTGCCTTGTTCTTCCATATGAATATCTTCTATCGTAGACGATGGTATAACTACTGTAAATCGGGTCTCCTTATTCGGTTTACTTTTCACCGAAATACGTCCATTAAACAGTTCTACTAAAGATTTACAGAACGACAATCCAATACCACCACCACTGACATTGCCATCTTGATTTCCTAATTGGTAGAAACGTTCAAAAATAGTATTTAGACTTTCTTTAGGGATTCCTTTCCCTGTATCAATAACATCTATCTTAATGTTTTTCACGCCTTCTTCAAACACAATAGACGCATCGATGCTAATGGTTCCTTGCACCGGTGTGTTCTTAAAGGCATTAGAGAGTAAATTAAAAATTATACGTTCTAACTTTTCTACATCAATAACAATCTCTTCATTAGGCGAACTGATCTTGTAATAGAAGTTGATGTTTTTTTCTAAAGCATAATTTTCAAAAGCCTCTGTGGTAGGATATAAAAAATCACCTAAAGTCGATTTGGTATAGTTAAGATTAAGATAACCTTGTTCGGCCTGTCTAAATGTGATTAACTGATCTATTAAACTTAAAAGTCGGTGAGTATTACGCTTAATAATGGCTAAATAGCGTTCACTTTCTGGAGACACATTATTTTCTATAACACGATCTAAGGGTCCAGAAATTAAAGTAAGCGGTGTTCTAAACTCATGAGATAAGTTCGTAAAATACTTAAACTTACCTTGGTTAATCACCTCTACCCGATCCTTATCTAATTGTTCATAGATTAATTTTTGTTTTAATTTTTCATGCTGAACAAAATAGAACACAATACCAACACCAATGCCTAAAAAGATAATAATCAACAACGTGTAACTCCACCAGGTTTGATACCAAAGCGGTAATACCACTAAGGTTAGTGTTTTGGTTGAATCGCTCCAAATGCCATCGCCATTGGCCGATTTCACCTTTAAGGTATAAGTCCCGTTCTCAAGATTGGTATACGTAACGGTAGATTTTCCTTCATCCGTTTCTACCCAATCCTTATTAAACCCTTCTAGTTTATAGGCTATTTTATTTTTCGCTGGTGCTGAAGTATGTTCGGCAACCAAATTAAACGAAATAATGCGTTGACTTTTAGAAACGGTAATGGTATCCGTTTCTGAAATGGCTTTTTCTAGAACCGTAATATCGTTGAATGTCTCACCGATTTCAACGGGTTTATTATTGATCAGTAAGGAGGTAATTAAGACCCTTGGCAACTGTTTATTTAATGCAATTTTCTCGGGATTAAAAATCGTTAAACCGTTTAAGCCTCCAAAATACATATAGCCCGAATCCCCTAAATTGTAAGCCGATTGCCTAAAGTTATTCTGAACTAAACCATCACTCACATCAAAAACATTAACCTTATTGGTGTCCGTATTAAAGCGCACCAAGCCCATATCGGTACTAATCCACAAGTTATCACTATCCTTTTGGGGTAAAATTCCATAAATAACATCATCTGGTAAGAGATCGTTTTTCCTGAAATAGACTAGCTCTGAAGGTTCTCTATTAGCATCTAAGGTTAATTTGTTTAAACCGCCCCCAAACGTTCCAATCCACATGTTGTGTTCTTGATCTTCATAAAGCGAAAACACACTGTTATTACTTAGTTGGCTACTGCCGGTTTTACCATTGTGGTAGGTGTGCAAAATTTTAAGCTCGCCATCGGTATAAGTACATTGCAATAAGCCGTTATCGCTACCAAACCACAATTGCCCTTTGTGATCTTGAAGGAAACTCTGAATTCTATTGGCTTCTATTTTTAACTTGATTTTATACCTAATTTTTGGCTGAGCAGCGTTATCTATCGTCTCCCAAGGGTTTTCGATGACAAGAATTCTATTTCCGGCTAAAATAAAATCCGTATCATTTATTTGGGCTATTTCTCTAAAAAGAAATACAGACGACTTTCCGCCGGAAGATACTAGCTGCAAGGTTTTAAATGCCTTTTTTTGAGGGTTATAAACAATAACCTTTTTATCCGTACCAAACCAAATATAATTTCTTTGGTCTTGATAAATACAACGGATAAAATCGTTAGCATCAATAGGTAATTCTGCCTCTAAAGATTCAAACTTAATTTTATCAACACTATTTTCATTGATAACCTCGGTACTCCTAAACAACTTCTTATTATAACCAGAAACCCAAACCTTACCAGTATTATCTTCTAATATTGAAGTGATTAAGTTATCGCCTATAGAAAAAGGATCATAAGGATTATTAGAATAGGAATGGAATGGCTTTTGGTACAAATCTAATTTGTTAATCCCCCCTTGCGCGGTACCGACCCATAGGACATTAAAACTATCTTGGTAAACCGCATTTACCTGATGACTACTAATACTATTTTTGTTTTTAGCGTTGTGATTATAATGTTTAAAGGAGTTTAGAATAGGATTAAATTTGAACAGCCCTTGCGTTGTGGTACCTATCCAAATAACGTTATTATGATCTTTAAACAGACTGTTTACAAAAATGGTAGAACCATTATGAGGCACCTTTATTTTCTTAATTAAATAATCTGTATTCGCATCTAGATTAGAACTGAATAAGCCTTCTGTGGTACCGACCCAAAAGATATTATCTGTCTTTATAATTTCAGTAATTTCTTTGGTTTTGAAAAATTCAAACTCATCTAAAGTCTGAATTAACAACTTTACGGATGCCCCTTCAGCTTGATATTTTACTTTTTTCAAACCTTGATTGGTCCCTAAAATAATAGCGGCATTAGAACCAAAAGCAAACGTATTTATTGAAGTGGACTGGCCTTTTAAATCTAAAATGTTTTCAACCACTTCAAAGGTACCGTTATTCACATCTTTTAATTGACAACGGATTAATCTATTTGGTGAAGTTACCCAGACATAGCCATCGCCTCTCGAAGCTATTTTATTAACATCAATATTAGCCTTTAAAGGCACGGTAAAAAAACGTTCTAACCACGGCACATAGACGTGCAGTCCAATTTTAGTCCCAATCCAAAGCACCCCATTTTTATCATTAAATAAATAGGTAATGTAATTGCTGGCAAGGGCATGTTCATCTTCAGGATTTGCACTAAAGGTTTTGAACTCATAACCGTCATAACGAATTAATCCGTTAGGCGTTGCATACCATAAAAACCCATATTTATCTTGTTCTATGGCATTAACGGTATTTTGGTTAAACCCTTCTTTGTTAGAGATTCTTTCGAAGTTTTGAGAATAAGCTTGTTGAATGCAAAGTGTTACAAGAACACCAAGAAAGCATATAATTCTACGCATGTTTATTTAGTTTGGCACAAGAATATAAGTATTTTAATTTATTGTCTAATAAATTCTCGTAATTTTTTCACCTTAGTCCAACTTTATTTATTACAAGATTGGTCGTATTCGGGGTTTAAAATGATTATAAATCTTAAATTCCGGAAGTATCCCTGACTATAAAATACAGTAGATTGCACTGAAGTTAAGCCCAAATATGGGCTCAATTTCCAGTGTGATGTCTACCTTAATAATTCTTATTCAAAGGCTTTGAAACCTCTTCAATAGTCTTAAAGATAAGACTTCATCATTAATGCGGCACCTAAAGCACTTTCGTTTTTACAATCGGAAATATGGATTTCAATACCTGTTTTCAATGATTTTAAAAAGCTTATAAAAATCAGATTTTTATTGAAACCACCCGAAATATAAATGTCTTTAATCGCTGAATTTTCATCTAAAATTAAATCTATCCCTTGAATTACTTTTTTACTTATTTCAAAAACCAATTGGTAATAAGCGGCTTCGTAAGTCTTGTAATTGGTTAAGAGATAAGGATGGGCTTCAAAATCACTATCAATCCCTTCAGATAAAAACACACGAGCGTTAGAATTAACTAATTCTTGACATAGTGTTTCATTTAATTCTAAGTCTAAATGGGTATCGATATCCACTTTAAAGTAGCTACTTAAAGCTTTTAAATACACTTCATGGATGTTCCCTAAAAACTGCATCGAAGATTTGATTTGCTGTTTTTGAGGGGTCATAAAACACAAGCAGTTATTTTTTAACTGGTGCTGTGTTAAGGTCTCTTTACTAAAAGGATTCATGGCAATAATCCAGGTCCCCGTTGATAAGAGAATAAATTCTTTTTCTTTTTCGGTTTCTAATATAGGAAGAATAGAAGACGAACTATCGTGTAACCCTGTCCCTACTGCTATATCTTGACCGTTAAAATGAGTAACTATAGCGTCTTTACCGTTTTGTGGTGTAGGTAAATTTAACTTATAATCTGAAACCCACTGATGGTACTGCATGGTATCAAAATCCCAAGTCGCTGTATGAGCTCCAACAGAGGTAAAATCTGCTGTTACCTTTTTAGTAAACAGGTAACTTAGGTATTGTGGGTAATGTAGAATTGTATGGACTTGATTCCAAAATTCTGGTTTTTCCTTTTGTAATTTTAAGATTTGAAGTCCGGTGTTTAGCATTCCATAGGCTGGAGACGCTGTTTTCCTTGCAAATTCTTCTTGACCTCCATAACCATCATAAAACTCATGATAGTCATCTAAATCTAAAGGTTTTAAGTAATTGTATAAAGGTGTAATTCTGTCGCCGTTTTCATCAAGATAAACCAGGCTAGCACCATGTGTAGAAAAGTTAATAGCCTTTATCCTATACGTGCCTTCTGCTTGAATTCGTTTTATTTCATTTTGAATCCAGTTTTCAATTGACGCGATGTCATCACAAGGATCGCCATCTTCATCTTCAACCTCATCAAAACGTGTTGCGTTTCTATAGACCACTTCAAACGTTTCATTAAACAAGAGTATTTTCTTATTTGTTTTTCCTATATCAATTACAGCAATTACATTCACCATCACAGTTCAAAAATTAAAAAAAGGGTGAATTGCCTTAAAAGCCAATCACCCTTTTATGGTTATTCTAATTAGTTTTTAAATCCGTATAACGGACCATAATTTTCACAAGCTCTATAATCTGCTCCTTCTAAGCCTTCGCCAAAAGCAGACCATGCACTTGGTCTAAATACGTCATCTTCGCTAACGTTATGCATATTCACAGGAATACGTAACATCGCTGCTAAAGAAATTAAATCGGCACCAATATGTCCGTGAGAAATGGCACCATGATTTGCACCCCATTTAGCCATCACCGTGTACACATCTTTAAAGCAACCTGTTCCTGTAACTCTAGGTACAAACCAAGTTGTTGGCCAGGTTGGGTTGGTTCTTTCGTCTAAGACTTCATGTACATCTTCAGGTAACTCTACACTCCATCCTTCAACAATTTGAAGTACAGGTCCAATACCTTTCACCAAGTTTAATCTACACATGGTCATTGGTAACTCTCCTCTAGTCTTAAACTGTGAAGAGAATCCACCACCTCTAAAGTATTCAGCAATTGCAGCTGGCCATTTGGTGTTATCTAAACATCTCTGAACTTCTTCTTCTGTAATATCCCAGAATGGTTTCATCGTTGGGTTACCATCAGCATCCGTTTGTTGTGCTGTAGCATCCAAGGTTGTAGATCCCGAATTGATAAGGTGAATAATTCCGTCTTTAGCAATTCCTGTTAATTTCTTACCCGTTACACGCTCTACAGATTCTGGACTCCAGTACGTACGTACATCTGAGAATAATTGTGCTTTATTGGTTAATAAATGTCCAAACAACATAGAAATAGCGTTTAAACAATCGTTTTCAGTCGCAAACGTGTAAGCTTGACGAATACCATTCCAGTCAAAAGACGAGTTTAAAATAGACTCTGTAAAATCGGCATTTGGTTGGTAATCGGTCCACTGACGTTGTCCTTGGAAACCACCCATAATGGCATTTCTACCTTTAGATTCTTCACCGAAGCCCATCTCTTTTAACTTAGGGTTTCCGTTCATTAAATCTTTACAGATTAAAGTCATTTTCACGACTTTTTCCCATTCAGCATCTTTTTGTTCTGCTGATTTTTGAGCTTCAGGACTGTTATAATCTTTTCCTTCAGTACAGTTTTCTTTGGTCCAAGCTAATGCTTTTTCAAATTCATCATGGTCGTAAATACCTTCGTCCATACGTCTCAATAACTCTACAGACTCTACAAACTCCGCTCTTACACCTAAGTAATCTTGTAAAAAGTTAACATCTACCATAGACCCGGCAATCCCCATCGAACTGTATCCTATAGATAAATACGACTTGCCTTTCATTTGTGCTACGGCTAAACCACCTTTTACAAAACGTAATATTTTTTCTGAAACATCTTGAGGAATAGTTTGGTCACCTTCATCTTGTACTTCTTTACCATAAATTCCAAAAGCCGGTAAACCTTTTTGAGAATATCCCGCCAATGCTGCTGCTAAATACACAGCTCCTGGGCGTTCTGTTCCGTTAAAACCCCATACCGCTTTAGGCGTTAAAGGATTGGTATCCATAACTTCAGTTCCATAACACCAACATGGCGTTACTGTTAAAGAGACTTCAACACCTTCTCTTTGAAATTTATCGGCACATGCTGCTGCATCTGCAACACCACCAATAGTGGTATCTGCAATAACAACCTCAACGTTTTCACCACTTGGAAAACGCAAATTATCTTGTATTAATTTAGCGGCAGCTTTAGCCATGTCCATGGTTTGAACTTCTAAAGACTCTCTTACCCCTAATTCACGTCCGTCAATTACAGGGCGAATGCCTACTTTTGGTAATCTACCTATTAATCTACTCATGATTATTTTATTTTTTCTATTATGTAAATTGCTCTAATTCTGTTAACTGATCATTTGAAAGTCCTGCTGGCTTAAACCCTGCAGCCCAACACATCATTAACATTTTAGCACCTTTATTAGCAACATCTAAAAAGTCCCACGCCTGCATTACATCTGGAGCTGTGGCGGTTGCCCCATGCTTTTCCCACAAGGAAACATTTCTTGTTTTAAAAGCTTCCATCGTAACTTCTGCTAAAGCCGCAGTACTCGATAAAGCGTATGGCGTACAGTGAATTCCTTTAGGAACAAATACTTTAACCTCAGGACACATCATCCAGATTTGTCTGTTTAATTCCTCTTCATTATCAAATAACTCGTGATGGCTCATACAGATTAATTCAAGTGGATGTGTATGTACAACCGCTAAATTTTCTGGATGATGAATTGAGTTAAATAAATGGATACTTGCATGAGAAATTAACTCACAGGTTGGTCCGAAGTTTTCACGCTTACCTCCCCAAATAATAGAATAAGCTGTAGCATCTTCATTGATGTATAAAATACATGAAGCTTCCTCAAGCTTATCAACTAAATCTCTTAAATAACAACCTGTTCCTGTAATGTAGATTACAAACCCAGCAGCACCTTTTGGAAATTCAAATGGCACCTCTGTTCCAATACCTTGCACTTCTTCTTTTTTAAAGTAAGAGGTTAAGTTCATTGAAATATTACCTGCATTACGTTCTGCCCATTCACGTTGCCATAAATAACCAGCCACTTCAGATACTTTGTTTAATTCTGCTTCTACCTGTACGGGGAGTTTTATCGTTTTCATTTGTTTGTGTTTATTATTTATTAGTACTCAAATGGGGCACCTCTATAGATCTTAACTTTTGTATTAAATTTATAGTTAGAGATGCGTCCTATTGCTTTAAATAAAATTGTTGAAACAAAATTAGCGACAGAACCTAGCTTATTAGATATTCAAAATCTGTATTTTTGTATCTAATTCAAACATTAGTAGTTTATGAAGTTTGTAAAACAAATAGAATTAGGAGACCCTTCTGCAAATCATCAGAATTTTATTGACCTCAAACTAAAGATGTTATGTTGCCGATATTGGTTACTCGATTTATGGGATTGCCATGAAATGGTTTTTCCGTTTTGGAGGTTGTATTGGAATAAAAACACCGGCGGACAATTAATACATCAAGATTCGGTGATAGACATGGATCCTGATTACATCTATATTATCCCGCCTTTTACATCGTTTTCTTCTCGTTACACAAAAAACCACATTTATAATGAAGGGATTCATGTTTCTGGAAAACAAGTTAATACCCAACATAACGAAGCCGATTTAGAGAATATGTTTCTCATTCATTTCTTTGCGCACTTTAATTTAGGGGTTCCTTTTGATAGTGTTTTCCCTGGAATCTTAAAAATAGAATTAACCGATTACCTAAAAGATCGATTACATTATTTAACCAACCGCTTAAAGGTAGAAAACAAAGATTTTAAACTCACTTTCAATTTAAAACTACAGGCTTTTATTAAAGAAGCCCTTACTAATATAGGTCCTGAATTATGGAAGACTATTAATATAGACGAACGTGTTTTAAAAGTGATTCGTTATATTGAAGTCAATCTCGATAAAAAATTAAGCAATACTAAAATGTCCTCGCTTGTAAATATGGCCCCAAATTCATTTGCACGCTTATTTAAAGAGGAAATGAATGTCACCTTACATCAGTTTGTTCAAAATAGAAAAATTGCAAAGTCTTGTGAGTTATTTGAACACACCAATAAGTCCATAGAAAATGTTGCTTTTAGTTTAGGCTTCTCTGACCGCTATCACTTTTCTCGCGTTTTTAAATCGGTGACCGGTTTAACACCGGCCTCCTACAAATCGGGGAAATACACCTAAGCCTTTTTTTCTTCTTCACCTGCCCTGAGACACTCTATACACCGTATTTTGGGGCTTATGCAGATTTTGAGCAAGCAATTGACGGATTTGAGAAACGTACTCTATCCTAATATATGATTCTTTGTAGTGACCAAGATTTCTTGGTTGTGCGTCAAAAAATATTTACAACAATGTACCGTTTTTTATGAGCTAAAAACAGCTTAAAACTTAAACACAGAATTCTTCTATGTTTAAATTATACATATTATTGATTAATATGGATAAATACAAAATCCACATTGACGTATATGTTTGTTGACCATATTTATAAATAAAAATTCAACACTTTGTTTAATTACAACAAAAACCTTGAATTTATTAGATATATCACAATATAAACTAAACGTAAACACTCATGAAAGAATTTAATCAATTTATAAACGGAAAGTTTGTAAAGTCTACTTCTTCCGAAGTAACAAAAGTACTTAACCCATGTACAGAAGAAGTATTATCTGAGATCCCACAAGGTTCAATTGAAGATGCTAATAATGCATTAGATGCCGCAAAAGAATCACAACATGCTTGGAAATCTCTAACAGCTATTGAACGTGCTAATTATTTACACAAAATGGCGACTGTTATTCGTGAAAACCGTGTGTTTTTAGCCGAAACCTTAGCAGCAGAACAAGCTAAAGTCATTGGACTTGCACAAGTAGAAATTGATGTTACCGCTGATTATTTTGATTATTATGCAGGTTTTGCAAGACGTATAGAAGGTGAAATTATACAAAGTGACCGTAAAAAAGAACACATCTTTTTACACAAAGCACCTATTGGCGTTGCTGTAGGGATCTTACCTTGGAACTTCCCATTTTTTGTAATGGCTAGAAAAGTTGCTGGTTCTTTAATTACAGGAAACACTTGTGTTATTAAACCAAGTTGTATTGCACCGAACACTATTATGGAGTGGGTAGATTTAATACAGAAAATTGAATTACCTGCGGGAGTCCTAAACGTTGTTTGTGGTACTGGACCCGTTGTTGGAAACGCTTTATCTAAAAGCCCAATTACAGGTATTATCAGTTTAACAGGTAGTGTTTTTGCTGGTCAGAAAGTTATGGAAGCTGCTTCAGAAAACATCACTAAAGTATCTTTAGAATTAGGTGGTAAAGCCCCAGCTATTGTATGTGCTGATGCTAACTTAGAATTAGCGGTGAATGCCGTAGTAGGTTCTAGAATTATTTATAGCGGTCAAGTTTGTAACTGTGCAGAACGTGTGTATGTTGAAGAGTCTATTCACGATCAATTCTTAGACATGGTAACAGCTAAAATGAAGGCTTTAAAAGTAGAAGATGCTTTTTCTGATAACAATCCAGATATGAGTGCATTGGTTTCTAAACCTCAATTAGATAAAGTAGCCGAAATGGTTGAATTTGCTAAAAAAGAAGGTGCAGAAGTTTTAGTTGGAGGAAATAAATCTAGCCAGTTTGACAAAGGGTATTTTTACCAACCTACATTATTAACTAATGTAAGACAAGACATGCAAATTATTCAAGATGAAGTTTTCGGTCCTGTTTTACCAGTAATGAAATTTAGCACCTTAGACGAAGCAATTGCCTTAGCAAATGATTCTGAATATGGTTTAACGTCTTCAATTTTCTCAGAGAACTTTAATAAAGTTATGCATGCTGCTGAAGAATTAGAATACGGAGAAACCTACATCAATAGAGAACATTTTGAAGCGATTCAAGGATTCCACGCCGGATGGAAAAAATCTGGAATTGGTGGTGCCGATGGAAAACATGGTATGGAAGAATATCTACAAACTAAAGTGATCTATGCACAATACCGCTAGATATTGACCTTAAATAACTAAAGCACTATTCCATTTTAGCTATTAATTTGGATGGTGCTTTTTTTCTTCGCAACTAAAAAACTAAGACTAAATGAACAATTCAACTAAAGTACCTGTAGTCTCTAAAGAGGTCTTACTACCTTTTATACTCATTACCTCGTTATTCGCACTTTGGGGCTTTGCTAATGATATTACCAATCCTATGGTCGCTGCCTTTGCAACGGTTATGGAGATTTCAACTGCAAAAGCAGCTTTGGTACAATTAGCCTTTTATGGTGGTTATGCCACTATGGCCATACCTGCAGCGCTTTTTGTTAGAAAGTACAGTTATAAAAAAGGAATTCTTTTAGGGCTAACCCTTTATGCCATTGGGGCCTTATTATTTTATCCGGCTGCAAAATTTGAAGTCTTCGGATTCTTTTTAGGATCGCTTTATATTTTAACATTCGGATTGGCATTTTTAGAAACTACTGCAAATCCTTTTATCCTCTCTATGGGTGATGAGCGTACCGCAACACGTCGCTTAAACCTTGCACAAGCCTTTAATCCTATTGGCTCATTATTTGGCATGTTTGTAGCTTCAAAATTTATACTTGTTGCTCTTGATTCTGATAAACGAAATGCCGCAGGTGAACTCATTTTCAACACCTTAAATGAAGCGCAAAAGGCAATTATCAGAACGCACGATTTAGAAATTATCAGAAACCCTTATGTGATTCTTGGCTTTGTAGTTATCGCCATGTTAGTTATCATAGCGGTTACTAAAATGCCTAAAAGAACCGTTAGCGCTAACCCAACAAGTGCTGCATCATCGTTTAAAAGATTATTTAAAAACGGTAAATATAAAGAAGGGGTTTTAGCCCAACTTTTCTATGTGGCAGCTCAGATTATGTGTTGGACTTTCATTATTCAATACGCCGGAAACCTTGGTATATCTAAAGCCGACGCCCAGAACTACAACATCATTGCTATGGGGATATTTCTATGTAGCAGATTCATTAGTACCTTTTTAATGAAATATGTAAATTCTAGAAAACTCCTTATGATTTTTGCACTTTGTGCTATGGCAACCATGGCTGGTGTTATCTTAATTGAAGGGATTTTAGGACTGTATTTATTGGTAGCAACTTCAGCATTTATGTCTTTAATGTTTCCAACAATTTATGGTATTGCCTTAGATGGATTAAGAGCAGATGATACGGCTATTGGTGCTGCAGGTTTAGTTATGGCTATCGTTGGTGGGGCTTTAATGCCAATATTACAAGGCCTAATGATAGATACTGAGAAAATTGGCCCTTTTTCTGGAGTTAATTTCTCTTTTATATTGCCATTTATATGTTTTTGCTTTATCGCAATTTATGGATATCGAACTTTAAAGATTTATAAATAAGAAAGCGTAATTAAAACTTTAGAAATTTTAATATGGAAATAAAAATAAATCCCAAATATCCATCCGTAACAGATTTAAGAAAAAGAGCGATGGTTAAAATGCCAAAATTCGCTTTTGAATACTTAGATGGTGGATGTAATGAAGATATCAATTTAGATAAAAATCGTACTGATCTTCAGAAAATTGAATTGATGCCACAATATTTATCAAAATTTGATAAATCTAATTTAAAAACAGAATTGTTTGGGCATACTTACGATGCGCCTTTTGGAATTGCTCCAGTTGGTTTACAGGGATTAATGTGGCCAAATTCGCCAGAGATTTTGGCAAAAGCAGCTTTTAATCATAACATTCCTTTTATATTAAGTACAGTAACCACTTCTAGTATTGAACGTGTTGCAGAATTAACAGAAGGAAAATCTTGGTTTCAACTCTATCATCCTGCTGAAGAAAAAGTAAAAAGAGATTTATTAGATAGAGCGGCACATGCAGGCACTGATGTTTTAGTGATTTTAGCAGATGTACCAACATTTGGATACAGACCTAGAGATGTTAGAAATGGTTTGGCCATGCCACCATCTATGAGTATAAAAAACATTTTAGAAGTTTTTAAAAAGCCAGACTGGGCTATTCAAACTTTAATACATGGGCAACCAGCTTTTAAAACCATGGAGAAATATATGCCTAAAGGATTAAATTTGAAAAAATTAGGCGAATTTATGGATGCTACGTTTTCTGGAAGACTTAATGAAGACAGAATCGCTTCTATAAGAGATCAATGGAAAGGGAAATTAGTTATAAAAGGCGTTGTAAATGAAATAGATGCTCAAAAAGCGATTAATTTGGGTGTTGATGGATTAATTGTTTCTAATCATGGTGGAAGACAATTAGATGCTGGTCAGTCTTCAATCGTACCTATGACGCATTTGGCAAAAAAGTATAAGAATGATATAAAAATCATGGTAGACTCTGGTTTACGTGGTGGTCCAGATATTGCAAGAGCCATGGCAAATGGAGCAGAATTCACATTTATGGGACGTAGTTTTATGTATGGTGTTGGAGCCTTAGGAAAAGAAGGCGGAAACCACACCATTTCTTTAATGAAACGCGAATTTCAACAAGTAATGGAACAATTATGTTGTGAAAATGTAACGGATCTACCAAAGCATTTAATTGTAAACTAAAAATTTAACCCTACTGAATCTCCCCACTAAAACTAGTCCTTATTAGTATAAGGTTGATTCTTAAAATCAGAAAGCCGCTGTTATCAGTGGCTTTTTGTATTTGTACTAAATCACTTCTATTAAAATTCGCCCCAAGACACTTATTTCAAAAATAAAACTAGGAGATTCTGTTCAGCAAACACGCTTAAATCCTACCAAACATCAAGATCTTGTTTAAAACCTAAACTGTAAAATCTACTTTTCAAAAAGATTTTTTAACTCTATTTAAAGACTTGTTATTCGGCATAAGCTTCACCTAAAATCGGCCTTTAAAAGCCCTCTAAAAGCCTTATGATTTTTTACTGACATATATCATGGATTAAAATATATAGGATTTGTAATTTTACAATTGCAACAAAATCGCTTTTAGTATAGCGTAATTAAAGAATTCAACATATATTAAGCGAAATATGCAGTTATTTTTTGCAATTAAATAAACATTTTAACCTTTTATCACGTTTTAAATAGTACTAAACAACCATGTCCAAAAACATACTTTTACCAACTGATTTTTCTGATAACGCCTGGAGTGCTGCCGTCTACGCTATGAAGCTTTACAAGAATGAAGTCTGTACTTTTCATTTTCTGTATTCCTCAAAAATGAAAGTATCGTCTATGACGAGTATATCAAACAAGTTGGTTGAGGCGATTGCTGAAAATGCTAAAGCTGATTTGGCCGAATTAAAGGCTAAAGTTGAAAAAGAATATCCTAATCCCAATCATAAATTTGAAGTTATCTTAAGCACAAATATCTTGCAAAATGCCATTGATGTGCTTGTTGAAAAGGAGGCCATAAATTTAATTGTGATGGGAACACAAGGTGCCACATTAGCCAAAGAGCTTATGTTTGGTAGCAACACCGTAAATGCCATAAAACATAGTAACGCTTGTCCCCTTTTGGTGATCCCAAATCAGTTTAGCTATGTAGAGCCTAAAGAAATTGCTTTTCCAACGGATTACAACCGTAATTACGGAGAAGAGTTAGACGCCTTAAAAGACTTAGCCGATTTATACAATTCTGTAATTAGAATTGTTCATATAGATACAGAAGACCATCTTAACGCTACACAGAAGCAGCATTTAGCACTGTTAAAATTAAGCTTAGAGGCTTATGAATGTAGCTTCCACTGGCAACCCCAAGAAGGTAAAAAAGCTAAAGCTATTCAAGAGTTTACCGAAGCCCTTGAAATTAATATGCTAGTTATGATTCGTTACCAACACAGCTTTATAGAAAACCTTATTAAAGAACCTATTATTAATTCCATAGGATTTCACCCTAACATCCCATTTTTAGTAATTCCTCAAAACTGATATTAATCATTTCAAAATTGAACATCACCTTATAATTTTGTTGTTATAAGGCATTATTAAAAATTATGAGACACCACATATTATTACCAACGGATTTTTCAGACAATTCATGGAGCGCCATAAGCTATGCATTAAAATTGTATGCCGATGAAGCGTGTACCTTTTACTTTTTACATGCTTGGACCTTTTCTAATCCTAGTTCTAGAACCTACATCACCTCTAGTTTTGTAAACATACAGCAAGAAGAGGCTAAAGAAAAGTTAGCGGCCTTAAAGGACAAAGCTCAAGGAGAACGTTCTAATCCTGAGCATGAGTTTGAAACGATATTCAGTACGCAGCCTTTAATTAGAACGATAGAAAAAGCCTTAAACGACTTTCCTATTAGTCTTGCCATAATGGGAACAAAAGGGGCTACTGGTGCTAAAGAATTTATTTTTGGTAGCAATACCGTTAACGTTATCAATAAAATAAGAGTTTGCCCTGTTTTAGTGGTTCCTGATGCATACACCTATGTAAAACCAAAGCAAATTGCATTTCCAACAGATTTCAATCACTTTTATGGCGACGAATTATTGCCTTTAATGCATCTTACCAAATTGCACGATGCTAAGATAAGAGTGGTTCATATTACTGAAAAAGATCATCTCTCGGAAAAACAAAACTATAATTTATCCATGCTTAAAGCCAACTTGGAAGACTATCCATCGTCTTTAGAATGGCGACCAAACTTTGGAACAAAAGAGCTTATTATTAAAGAGTTCATCCAAGAATTTGATATTAATATTGTAGCCATGGTGAACTATAAGCACAGCCTTATAGAAAGTATTTTAAACGAACCTGTTATACAGAAAATAGGCTACCATCCGGTCATTCCATTTTTAGTGATGCCTGAGTTGAACGCTTAAAATGCGAGTCTTACGCCATTTTTTTCAAATAAAAAGCCCTGTGAAATAAACTTCACAGGGCTTTTTGGTTTCTAAATCGCTAGACTTATTTGATCTCAACTAATTCTAAATCAAATACCAATTCTTGTCCTGCTAATGGGTGGTTACCATCAACAATAACGTGATCTTCATTCACCTCAACGATTCTAAATTGGTGCTCATTACCTTGCTCATCTCTAGACGCTAAACCTAAACCAACTTCAGGAGTAATCTCTGCTGGTAACTGAGCTTTATCAACTCTATGGAATAATTCTTTTCTTACATCACCGTAAGCTTCTGCTACAGGAATATCAACAGTTTTTTTATCATTCACTTTCATATCGATAACAGCGTTTTCAAAACCAGGAATAAGCATCCCTTGTCCTAAAGTAAACTCTAAAGGCTCACGCTCTAAAGAACTATCAAAGACTTGTCCGCTTTTTAATTTCCCTGTATAATGTACTTTTACCGTATCATTTTCTTTTACTTGACTCATAAATTTCTTGTTTTCATTATAATGAGCCGCAAAATTATCGTTTAATAGACACAATAAAGAATGAATTGCCATGTTTTCCTGTCGATTTAAGAAAAACTTAACGTCAGGTTGTAGTTACAATTCGTATTTTATCCCTCTTAAATTGTACAATCCCTCTCATAAAGCCAAATTGTAAGCGATTGATAAACTTTTCGACTACCTTTATGAATCATAAAAAAGAAAGCCCCTTACCATGTTAACTTGGAAAGACATCATTAATTTTACTGTAAATGGAAACCCTAGCCCAGACCGTCGCGTAGAGAAATCTGAATCGGAATGGAAGGCGCTATTAACAGACGAACAATACAGAATTACAAGACTTAAAGGTACGGAACGCGCCCATACTGGCGAACATTGCACCACCTATGTAGAAGGCAAATACAATTGTGTTTGTTGCCAAAGTCCATTATTCGATTCTACCATAAAATTTAGTTCGGGAACGGGTTGGCCAAGCTTTACACAACCCATTACAACAAACGCAATTAAATACGAAAAAGATACCGCTTACGGAATGGTCCGTGTAGAAGTGATGTGCAGCACTTGCGATGCGCATTTAGGTCATGTATTTCCTGATGGTCCTGAACCTAGCGGATTACGTTATTGTGTGAATTCTGAATCTATGATTTTAGATCCTAAAAGTACCTCATGAAAACAAACAATATACAAACGGCCACTGTAGGCGGCGGTTGTTTTTGGTGTACCGAAGCTGTTTTTGAAGCTGTAAAAGGTGTACATAATGTACGTTCTGGTTATGCCGGAGGCAACGTTCCTGGACATCCCACTTATAGAGAAATATGTTCAGGTCTTACCGGTCATGCTGAAGTGGTCCAAATTACCTTTGATGCAAATCTTATCAGCTTTAAAGATCTCCTCATTATTTTTATGACCACTCATGATCCGACGACCCTGAATAGACAAGGTGCAGATCGGGGAACGCAATACCGTTCAGTGATTTATTACCATGATGAGACGCAAAAAGAAATTTCAGAACTCGTTCTTAAAGAGCTAGAGCACTATTACGATGCGCCAATTGTAACCGAACTCTCACCCTTACCGCCATTTTATGAAGCGGAACGCGAGCATCAAGATTTTTATAAAAACAATCCTGATTATGGCTACTGCGGATTTGTTATTGATCCGAAATTAGCGAAACTCAGAGCCTTACATTCCGATAAGTTAAAAAGCCCTAGTTTTTAAAACTATTCTTAATCTGCGACCGCTAAAAAGTCTTAAATTTACAGCAGAATTAAGATAAAAATGAGCAGCACTAAAATAGGATTAGGGTTAGCCGCTTTAGGCAGACCCGATTATATCAACATCAGACCAGAGCAACCTATAGATAAATCTGTAGAAACATTTAGAGATACCGCCTTAACCGTTTTAGACCAAGCCTATCAACTTGGTATTCGCGATTTTGATGTGGCACCTTCTTATGGTTTAGGAGAATCCTTTTTAGACTTTTGGAACCGCTCTAGAGCGCATAACCACGTTACCTTATCAACCAAATTCGGCTATACCTATGTGGCCAATTGGGAACTAGGCTTCTCAGGAAAACACGAGATTAAAGAACACTCTTTAGAGAAATTAAATGCCCAATGGGAAGTGTCTAAATCCTTACTTCCTAATTTAAAAATTTATCAAATTCATTCCGCAACGTTAGACAGTGGTGTCCTTACCAATACCGCCGTTTTATCACGTTTATTTGAATTAAAACAAAAGCATCAATTGCAAATTGGGCTTTCTTCTAGTGGTACTGAACAAGTTAAAATTATTGAAGAAGCCCTAAAGATTAAATTTGAAGGGCAAGCCTTATTTGACAGTTACCAAGTCACGTTTAATATCTTTGAACAATCTACTTTTAATATCTTAAAAACATTAATTTCAGAAGGCAAAACCATTATCATAAAAGAAGGTTTAGCAAACGGACGCGTATTTCAAAACGAAACGTTTGAAGCCTATACGGAAGCTTACCATTATATAGCGGAACTTTCCAATAAATATAAGGTTGGGAATGATGCTATTGCCCTACGTTTTATAATGGATGCTCTAGAACCTAAAGTTGTTTTAAGTGGCGCTTCTAACCCACTCCAACTCACCGAAAATTTAAAGGCCTTAGATTTTGAATTAACAGCAGCCGAAATAACCCGCTTAAAATCGTTTGCCGTTTCTAAAACCCATTATTGGGAGGAACGCAGTGGATTAGCTTGGAACTAAAACTTACTTTTCAAAATTAGAAATCCCCGCTTTTAACCAAGCGTTATAAGCATCGATATCTGGCGTATAAGCCACAGGCTCTATAAGATTTTCTTCGTTATGATCCATTAAGACATAATAAGGCTGTGTATTGGTTTTATACCTAATGGTTTGAAACTCGCTCCACAGTTGTCCTTTATTTCTAAGCTTTTTTCCTGGTCTTAGTTTAGACTCTGGTGCCTTTCCTTTTGGGAATTTAATCTGCTCGTCCACGTAAAGTGAAATAAGGACCACATCATTTTTTAATTTAGACAACACCTTTGGTGCCACCCACACATTCTGTTCCATCTTACGGCAGTTTACACAAGCCCAACCTGTAAAATCTAACATCACGGGCTTCCCCACTTTTTTAGCATAGGCCAACCCTGTCTCGTAGTCGTTAAACGCTAAAATATCATGTGGCGCTAATAAATGAGCCCCTTCTGGAATGTCGCTTACTGTTTTTGCTCCACCACCTCGAGAGTTTCCTACACCATAAGGAGACTCGCTATAATCTAAAGGCGGAGGAAAAGCACTTATAATTTTTAAAGGAGCTCCCCATAGGCCTGGAATCATATAAATGGTAAAGGTCAGGGTTAATAGTCCTAATAATAATCTTCCTACTGAAATATGCGGTAAAGGCGAATCGTGTGGCAACTGAATTTTACCAAAAAGATATAAAGCTAAAGTTCCAAAAATAGCAATCCAGATGGCTAAAAATACTTCACGCTCTAAGAAGTGAAGTTGCAAGACCAAATCGGCTTGCGATAAAAATTTGAAGGCCAACGCTAACTCTAAGAACCCAAGCACCACTTTAACAGTATTTAACCAACCTCCTGATTTTGGTAACGAATTTAACCAGCCTGGGAAGGCTGCAAATAATGCAAAAGGTAAGGCTATCGCAGAAGAAAAACCTAACATCCCAATGACCGGAGCAATACCTCCTTTAGAAGCAGCTTCCACTAAAATAGTACCTACAATAGGTCCGGTACAAGAAAAGGATACAATTGCTAAGGCTAATGCCATAAAAAAGATACCTACAAGTCCTCCTCTATCGGCTTGTCTATCGGCTTTATTTGCCCAAGAATTTGGCAATACAATTTCAAAAGCGCCTAAAAAAGAGATCGCAAAAACAACTAAAAGGATAAAGAATATAAGGTTAAACCATACGTTTGTTGCTAAAGCATTGAGCGCATCTGCACCAAAAATCGCCGTAATGATGGTTCCTAAAAGGACATATATAATAATAATTGATAAGCC
Organism: Winogradskyella rapida; assembly: GCF_042675845.1. NCBI lineage: Bacteria > Pseudomonadati > Bacteroidota > Flavobacteriia > Flavobacteriales > Flavobacteriaceae > Winogradskyella > Winogradskyella rapida. The sequence goes on from NZ_JBHTKM010000063.1 coordinate 407,749, forward strand.
GTAAATAATAGCGTTGCGGATTCCTCGTGCTTTAGACTGACTTTGCTTTATAAAAAAGCTTACCGTCATAGGAATCATTGGAAACACACATGGGGTTAATAAGGCTACAAAACCTGAAAAGAAGGCGATAATAAAAATAGACCATAAGCCTTTGTTTTCCGCTTCATCTTTAGGCTCAGAATGTTCAGAAACATCAGAAGTTGCTTTTACAGACTTGGATAAATCAAATTCTAAATCTACATAAGTTGGTGCTGTACATTGCGTATCATTACAAGTCATAAAACTAACTTCTGCTTGTACTGTAGCAACGGATGGGTCTGTAACTTTAATCTTCTGTCTAAACTGGGCCTTATGTTTAAAGTATTTAATCTTCATATCGAAGACTTTGTCTAGACTTTCTTTCCCTTTTTCTTCATGCGTTTTACCAATAAGCTCAATCCCTTTATCTACGGTATAATTGAAACTTGTTGGAATTGGTCCTCCGTCTTCAATATTTTGCGCGTATAACTTCCAACCTTTTTCAATAGCGGCAGAAGACACTAAAATATAATCAGTAGCATTTAATTTTTCAACCGAAGTTTCCCATTTTACAGTTTCCACAAGGTTTGGCGTCGTGGCTGTAGGATTAAAACTGAACCCTTGCCCTTGTGGTGCTTTAAGTTTTTTTTCAGCTTGATTCAGATTAAATTCAAGATCAACATAACTTGGCGGTAAACAGCGTTCATCATCACAAACCATAAACTCCACTTCACCTTTAACTAAATCTAATTCTTGATTTAAGACTTTAATACGTTGTGTAAATCGAGCCTTATCACCAAAGAACTTAATCCTCATGTCAAACACCGGATCGTCAATGGTTTTCCCTTCGCCTTCTTGGGTATCTCCTAAGGTTTTAAAGTCGTCTGAATCTCCATAAGCAAAGGTGGTCGGTATTGGTCCACCGTCCGGAACTTGTTGTGAATACAAGTGCCAACCTGGTTCTATAGTCGCAATAGAAATAAGCTTATATTCGGTCTTAGAGATTTTTTCAACTTTGGTTTCCCAGGTTACAGGATCTACAACTTGAGCGGATAGATTTAGAGATAATGCCAGCAGGCAAAAAAGAAATATATTTTTAAAATTCATAGAGGACAAGTTCATTTTTGCAAAGGTAACAGTTGTGTTTCTGTTTCGCGTTAACAGTCGTCTAAATTATAAAAATCTTAAGACATAAAAGAAGAGAATTTGGGGTATAAAAAAACCGAACTTGACGTTCGGCTTTGTGTTTATGATTTTACTTGGATTTGAATATCGTCGGAATGTTCCCATTTGGAGATCCCTCCTTTTAAATCGTATATTTTTTTGAAGCCAGCAGCCTTCATTTTTTGAGCACACTTTGCGCTACGTCCACCAGACTTACAATATAATATTACCGGCTTATTTTTATCTAACTTGGTAATATCATCATCAAAGGTAGGCGACATAAAATCAATATTCTGGGCATTAGCAATGTAACCGCCATCATATTCTTTTGGTGTTCGCACATCTATTAATTGTACTTCTTCAAGCTCTAAAATAGATTTCATTTCTTTAGCGGTAATCAACTTTACTTCACCGTCTTCTAAAGTGCTATTAAAACAACTCGTAAAAAAAGAAAAGCTCAGTAAAAAACAACCTAATGCAATAACTCTATTCATACCCATGCCATTTAAAAATTAATCGTTGTGAACAACATCACCCTGCCATTCATTAAAACCACCTTCAAGGTTATAGGCGTTTTCAAAATCTAATTGGTTCATAATATTACAGGCTTGACCACTACGATTACCCGATCTGCAATAGACGTAATAATTCTTTGTTTTATCAAGTTCCTCAATTTCATCTACAAAACCTTGTCCTTTGTAAATGTCAATATGTATCGCGTTTGGAATCATGCCTTCATCGACTTCTGCCTGTGTTCTAACATCTAAAACTACAGCATTATCATCAGCTTTTAATTGTTCCGTCCATTCTTGTTGTGATAAATCAGCCATCTTATAAGTTTAATTTTTTAGTAAAATTAATATTTCATGATGAAATAGACGCAAAAATTCTCAAAGTGTTACAAAAGGACTCGTTTTTTTAACATATATCACTTCAAACTTAAGCAAAAACGTCATTATTCGCTTACCTGAAGAAGAATTCACCACAAGCTAAAGATATCCTTTACCAAAATGATTCACAACTACTTACCCTATAAATCACACCTTCTCCATACCCGATTATAAATTTGACACCATTATTTTTAACAAAATATTAAAGCTTCACCTCAAAATTAGTACTACATTTGTACATACAACAATTGTATATGAAAGAGTTGAATAAAATTTTAAAAACAGACGCAGAAATGCCTTTATCAAGAGCTTCTGTGATAAATATTTTTCAGACTGCATCTTGGATGAAGGACGACATATCCTTAACCCTTAAACCCTTTGATATCTCTATAGAACAATTTAACGTCTTGAGAATATTACGTGGGCAGAACGGTAAGGCTATTAATTTGCAAGACATTCAAGAACGTATGGTGAGTAAAATGAGTAACACCACCCGTTTGGTTGATAAACTCATCAAGAAAAATTTTGTAGAGCGTAAAATATGCCCAACAAATCGCCGTAAAGTTGAAATAAGCATCACGAATTTAGGCTTGTCTACACTAAAAACCTTAGACCCTATTATAGATGACACCGAACACGTTATGATAAAAAATTTAACTCACGAAGAGTTAATACAATTGAATAGCCTTTTATTAAAATTAAAAAACAAAACCCTATGAAAAACAGAAAATCACAACTTGGAATGCTAATTATTTTAGCCCTATCATTTATGTCTTACAGCACTTTAAAAGACAAAACCGTAAACCTTAAAGAAAGTACCGTGATATGGAAAGGGTATAAAGTTGGTGGAGAGCACACAGGAACGGTCAATTTAAAAAGTGGCGTTTTAAGCTTTGACGGATCTACCTTAACGGGTGGAAATTTTACTATAGATATGACCAGCATCAACGCTACAGACTTAACAGGTGACTATAAAGGAAAATTAGATAACCACTTAAAATCTGATGATTTCTTTGGCGTAGAAGAATTTCCTACCGCAATGTTAGCCATCACCACTGTAAACGGAACAAATGGTAATTATACTGTTGAAGCCGATATTACCATTAAAGGACAAACAGAATCAATTTCTTTTCCTTTAACCTTAAAAGATAATACGGCAACAGCGACTTTAAAAATCGATAGAACGAAGCACAATATCACTTACAAATCCCCTACGCTTCTTGAAACTTTAAAAGACAAAGCCATTTATGACGACTTTGATTTAAATGTTACTTTAAAGTTTTAAATTTAGAGACTCATGTTTTCAAGAACAGCACAACGTTTTAAAAATTTTTCGGAAACAGAAACATTTTTTTCTTAAAGTGTTTGAAATCTGAATTTTGATTTCTATCTTTGATGCACAAATGAAAACAAATACAACTCATACTTGGTGGTGGAATTTCTCAAACTTACGTTCGTGAAGCACCCTTGTTATGTATAATTTATATAGAAAAAAAGGCTTGTCAATCACGACAAGCCTTTTTTTATTTTAACCCAACACTGAAATACATTCAGCAACAATGAAAACATTTAGTTTACACACCCATTATAAAAAGATCCTAGCAGACACCATTACACCTGTTAGTATTTATCTTAAAATTCGCGATAAGTTTCCCAACAGTATTTTACTAGAGAGTAGTGACTACCACGCCAACGACAACAATTTTTCTTACATCTGTTGTAATCCTATAGCGTCTATTAAAGTGGAAGGCACAACCATTACCCAAACGTTTCCTGATGGAAGTGGTAAGAGTAATTCTATTGAAAGTGTAGGCGTCATTGAAGAAATCCATAAATTCACGCAACGCTTTAAAGTTGACGGAAAAAAAGATTTCAAATTCATTAATAACGGTATTTTTGGTTACACGGCTTACGATGCTGTAAAGTATTTTGAAGATGTCAATATCTCTAAAAAAGACAATTCTGTTAGCATCCCTGAAATTTATTATGCGGTTTACCAAAACATTATTGCCATAGACCATCAAAAAAACGAGGCCTATATTTTTGCACATTGTTTTCATAGCGATAATAATATCGATGAACTCTTACAGCTGATTCAAACCCGCCAATATGCGTCTTACGATTTTAAAACAAAAGGTGAGATTACTTCAAATTTAACCGACGACGATTACAAAGCGCATGTAGAATTAGCTAAAAAACATTGTGCGCGAGGTGATGTCTTTCAACTGGTATTATCGAAACAATTTTCACAAGAATTCAGTGGCGATGAATTTAATGTTTATAGAGCCTTAAGAAGTATAAACCCTTCCCCTTACCTGTTCTATTTTGACTATGGTAATTTTAAAATTTTTGGAAGTTCGCCAGAAGCACAACTTGTGGTTAGTGACGGCAAAGCCGAAATACACCCAATCGCCGGAACTTTTAAGCGTACCGGAAATGATTTAAAAGATGCACAGTTAGCTGAAGAACTCATCAAAGACGACAAAGAAAACAGTGAACATGTGATGTTAGTTGATTTGGCACGTAACGACTTAAGTAGAAACGGAAGTGCGGTTACGGTTGAAAACTATAGAGAAGTGCAATTTTTCTCTCACGTTATCCATTTGGTAAGTAAGGTTACAGGCACCATTCATAATGCTACAGACACCATGCAAGTTGTTGCCGATACTTTCCCTGCCGGGACCTTAAGCGGCGCTCCAAAACATAAGGCCATGCAGCTTATTGAAAAATATGAAAAAACAAGTAGAGGCTATTACGGTGGTGCTATTGGGTTTATGGATTTTAACGGCAACTTTAATCACGCCATTATGATTAGAACCTTCTTAAGTCAAAACCATAAATTATTTTGGCAAGCTGGAGCCGGATTGGTGGCCAAATCTAATCCCGAGAGTGAACTACAAGAAGTCTACAATAAACTTGGCGCATTAACCAAAGCTATTGAACAAGCTGTTGAAATTTAAGTAGAGAAAAAAAGTTGAATTAAATAAGATACCTGCTGAGCCAGGCCTTGCGATGAAAAAAATATTAGTTATAGATAATTACGATAGTTTCACTTATAATCTTGTGCATTACCTAGAAGATTTAAACTGTGAGGTGACTGTAAAACGAAATGATAAACTGACCCTTGAAGACGTTGATGCCTTTGATAAAATTGTCTTATCTCCTGGTCCAGGAATTCCCGATGAAGCCGGATTATTGAAAGAGATTATAAAGACCTATGCGCCTACAAAAAGCATTTTAGGGGTTTGTCTAGGACAACAAGCCATCGGTGAAGTTTTTGGTGGTACGCTAGAAAATTTAAATAACGTCTACCACGGTGTAGCCACAACAATTACACTTAGTGTTACGGATGAGGCGCTTTTTAAAGGATTAAACACTTCCTTCGAGGTTGGCCGCTATCATTCTTGGGTGGTTAACCCCAATTTACCAGACTGTTTAGAAGCCACATCTTTTGATAGTAATGGGCAAATTATGTCTTTACGCCATAAAGTATACGATGTAAAAGGCGTACAATACCATCCGGAATCGGTTTTAACACCAGATGGAAAACAAATATTAGAAAATTGGGTAAATCAATAATATACCTCTAAATACAAATTAAACGCCACCCCGATTGAGGGCTTATTATAATGAAACAACTATTAAACAGACTTATTAATCAAGAAAGCATCACGAGCAAAGAAGCCAAGCATGTTTTAGTTAATATTTCCGAAGGAAAATACAACCAAAGCCAGATTGCTTCCTTTTTAACCGTGTATATGATGCGAAGCATTACAACGGAAGAACTTCGCGGTTTTAGAGACGCCCTTTTAGCTTTATGCATTCCGGTAAAATTAGACCAAGAGAATACCATCGATTTGTGTGGTACAGGTGGTGATGGCAAGGATACCTTCAATATTTCTACCTTATCATCCTTTGTTACTGCAGGTGCTGGCGTTCCTGTTACTAAACACGGTAATTACGGTGTGTCTTCAGCTTGCGGATCGTCTAACGTTATGGAATATCTTGGGATAAAATTCACTAATGATACCGATTTTTTACAGCGCTGTATTGATAAAGCAGGAATTTGTGTGCTTCACGCTCCCTTATTTCACCCTGCTATGAAAAATGTAGCGCCTATAAGACAAGAACTCGGTGTAAAAACCTTCTTTAACATGTTAGGACCTATGGTTAATCCGGCTTTTCCAAAAAGTCAAATGGTTGGGGTTTTTAATCTTGAATTGTTACGATTATATAGCTATTTGTATCAAGATTCAGATAAAAATTATGCTATTGTCCATGCCTTAGATGGTTATGATGAAATATCTTTAACCGGAAAAACAAAAGTGGTTTCAAATACTTCGGAAGTCTTATTTGATACTTGCTACTTGGGATTACCACAAATTCAACCTTCTGAAATTTTCGGTGGAAACAGCGTAAAAATGGCGGCTGAAATCTTTAAAAGCGTCATCAGAAACGAAGGTACGGAAGCCCAAACTAATGTGGTCTGTGCAAACGCCGGATTGGCCATTGCCACAGCAAAACAAATTTCGCATCAAGAAGGCTATGAACTCGCCAAAGCATCTTTAGCCAGTGGTAAAGCACAACAAAGTTTAGAGACCTTAATTGCCTTAAGTAAATGAATATCTTAGATAAAATTATACACGACAAGCGTAAGGAAGTAGAATTACGTAAATCCTTAATTCCTACCCAACAGTTAGAACACTCTATCTTGTTTGAGCGCGCTACCATTTCCTTAGCGACACAGTTACGCCAGAGTACGTCTGGTATTATTGCAGAACATAAGAGACGCTCGCCTTCTAAAGCCACCATTAATCAGAACTTAAATGTTCAGGATGTTGCTATAGGATATGAAAATGCCGGAGTTTGCGGCATGTCAGTTTTAACAGATGCTAAATATTTTGGCGGGTCTTTAGATGATCTACTACTTGCTAGAGCAAGTTCTAATTTACCTTTACTTAGAAAAGAGTTTATTATTGATGAATATCAAATCCTAGAAGCTAAAGCGTATGGTGCCGATGTGATTTTACTCATCGCTGCTGTGCTCTCAAGCGAGGAGATTAAACGTTTTTCTGAATTTGCCAAAAGCTTAAATTTAGATGTTTTATTAGAAGTCCATAATGAAGAAGAATTGCAAAAATCATTAAGACCTTCTATAGATATGCTCGGTGTAAACAATAGAAACCTTAAAACTTTTGAGGTGAGTTTAGACATTTCAAAAATCTTAAGCTCATACATCCCTGACGATTTTGTAAAAGTTTCAGAGTCTGGAATCAGTTCCATTGAAGCCATTAAAGAATTGCAGCCTTATGGATATAAAGGCTTTTTAATTGGTGAAAACTTTATGAAAACAGATGCCCCTGGTGAACATGCTGCTAAATTTATTAAAGACCTTACCGCTTTATAAATCCTAGTAGGTTGAAAATAATTAATGAAATAAATAGATTCCTGCCTTAGCAAGAATAACAAAACTTATGAAATTAAAAGTCTGCGGAATGAAATATAAAGAGAACCTAGAGGCTGTTGCACAACTGCAACCCGATTATCTAGGCTTTATATTTTATAAACCTTCTAAACGTAATTTTGAAGGTACGATTCCTCATGTGCCCGCTACGATAAAAAAAGTGGGGGTATTTGTAAATGAAAGCATAAAGACGGTTTCAGAAACGGTAAAAAGGTATGATCTACAAGCCGTACAATTGCATGGTAATGAATCTCCAGAATTTTGTACCGCTCTAAAAACCGAACTGCAACCAAGCTTGGGCAATACCTCTATTGAAATCATTAAAGTTTTTAGTATTAAGGACAATTTTAATTTTGAAGTTTTAGCACCGTTTGAAACCGTGTGTGATTATTTTTTATTTGACACCAAAGGACAACTTCCTGGAGGAAACGGATATACCTTTAATTGGGATGTTTTAAACGATTACAACTCGAGCAAACCTTATTTTTTAAGTGGCGGAATAGGAATCAATGAAGTTGAAAAAATAAAAGAATTTAAAGACAGTTCAGCTTCAAAATATTGTTATGCATTAGATGTAAACAGTAAATTTGAAACAGAACCAGGATTGAAGAATATAGATGAATTGAAAATGTTTAAAAACAAGACCATTGGCGCTTAGTTAAACATTAAGTCACATGGACAAAAGCAGGACGTTTTAATAACACATATCCTATTAGCGATTTCCTTATTTTGATTGTGAGTTTTGAATCCTTTATTCGCGGATATAAATTTTACGGAGCTTATAATAGGCTTCGCTGTTTGCATCATGACGAATGAAAAAATAAAAAAAGAAACAGATTGCTACATCACGATAGAAGGTGGAATTAGCAATGACGAATAACATAAAACAATGAGTTACAACATCAACGAAAAAGGCTATTACGGCGAATTTGGTGGCGCATACATTCCAGAAATGCTCTATCCTAATGTAGAAGAATTACGTCAAAATTATCTCAAAATAATGGCTGAACCTTCATTCCAAGAGGAGTTCAATCAACTTTTAAAAGATTATGTTGGTCGTCCTTCTCCCCTCTATTTTGCCAAGCGCCTTTCAGAAAAATACAACACTAAAGTTTATTTAAAACGTGAGGACCTCAACCATACGGGAGCTCATAAAATAAATAATACCATTGGACAAATTCTAATGGCAAAACGCTTAGGCAAAAAACGAATTATTGCTGAAACTGGCGCAGGACAACACGGTGTTGCCACGGCAACGGTATGTGCTTTAACCGGGATTGAATGTGTCGTATACATGGGAGAAATTGACATCGCTCGTCAAGCTCCAAACGTGGCACGCATGAAAATGCTTGGCGCTAAAGTGGTCCCTGCTGTTTCAGGGAGCCGTACCCTAAAGGATGCCACCAATGAAGCGATTAGAGATTGGATTAATAATCCTGTAGACACCCATTATATTATTGGTTCTGCTATTGGTCCTCACCCCTACCCGGATATGGTGACCCAATTTCAATCTATAATTTCTAAAGAAATAAAATGGCAACTGAAAGAAAAAGAAGGAAGAGAAAACCCTGATTATGTGGTGGCTTGTATTGGAGGTGGAAGTAATGCCGCTGGAACCTATCATCATTTTCTGGATCAAGAAGAGGTGGGTATTATTGCTGTAGAAGCTGCCGGAAAAGGTATTGATTCTGGTGAAAGTGCTGCAACTTCGGTTTTAGGAAAAGAAGGGATTATTCATGGTTGTAAAACCCTATTAATGCAAACTAAAGATGGTCAAATTACAGAACCTTATTCTATTTCTGCAGGCTTAGATTATCCTGGTGTAGGCCCCTTACATTCGCATTTGTACAAATCTGGTCGTGGTGAATTTTATTCGGCAACAGATGATGAAGCTATGGTTTCTGGTTTAGAACTCACAAAATTAGAAGGTATCATTCCGGCTATTGAAAGCTCTCATGCTTTAGCCATTTTTAAGCATAAAACCTTTAAAACCAACGATATTGTGGTGATAAGTTTATCAGGGCGTGGTGATAAAGACTTACAGAATTATATCGATTACTTCAACCTATAACAATCTGAAACGTCTTGCCTTTATCCTTTGTTCTAAGGGAAGAAGGCAAGACTTTATTTTTTTCGGAACAGTTTTATACAGTGGTAGCGGACCATACATTTAATGTCCCGAAACGTTTTTCAGTGCATTTCCAAAAACGCAGAGCAACAACAATCCTTTTAAAGGAATTAAGAATTTTAGTTTTGCATTTGAAATTTTAAGCAATACATTTACACTTAGCAATATTTATATCTCTATTATATGTCTGATACGGTTTTAGAACTAAAAGATGCCACCATTTATCAAGGTGACAGCATGGTGCTTTCTAAGGTGAACTTTGAAATGAAAAAAGGTGACTTTGTTTATCTTATAGGTAAAACAGGAAGTGGTAAAAGTAGTTTTATGAAAACCCTTTATGGCGATTTACAACTTACCGAAGGCGAAGGATCTATTGTAGATTTCAACTTAAAAACCATGAAAGAGAAAGATATTCCCTTTCTAAGACGTAAGCTAGGTATTGTATTTCAGGATTTTAAATTGTTACCCGACCGTACTATTCTAGGGAATTTAGAATTTGTCCTTAAAGCGACAGGTTGGAAAGATAAAGACCGTATAAAAGAACGTATTGAAAAGGTTTTAGATAAGGTTGCCATGAAAACGAAAGGTTTTAAGTACCCACACGAATTATCTGGTGGAGAACAACAACGTATTGCCATTGCCCGTGCCCTACTCAACGATCCGGAATTAATTTTGGCCGATGAGCCTACAGGGAACTTAGATCCACAAACTAGTGTTGAAGTTATGGAAGTGCTTCAAGATATTAACAGAAATGGAAACACCATCTTAATGGCCACTCATGATTACGCTTTGCTATTAAAATACCCTAGCAAAACCTTAAAGTGTGATGAAAATAAAGTATTTGAAGTCGTACAACGTAAAAGCTAAACCTAGTTTTTATGAATAAGTATATTCCTCTGGACGACCACAATATTTGTTGATCTATAAAGGATGGAATGGCTCTAATTAATTTCAGCATGCATTCATACTAAAAAACATCAATCCACCTTCCGCATAAAAGGTAATACTTGTTCATCCGTATAACGACATCAGTGTAGGCTCTTATACTTTTAAACATTGTATTTCAGAGTCATTTATAATTTAATTACTTTGTACATCATTAAAATACCCTATTAACTTTGAGCATTCATGAAAGTCATTAGCTTCAGTACATTTGACAAATATTCTAGATTCTATTTAGATATTGAAAAGCAGCTTAAAGCTAATCGTCCTTCAGAAACGGTAAATTTTAAAATGTACAGCATCTATTTTAGTGGATTTCTGTATGCACTATTACGCTTAAAACATAGCAATTGGATTCCTGTTACATCTTGGTTTAATGCCTTAAAACACAGACAAAAATACCTAAACCTCTTGTCTTCAACCGAAACCTACAAGGGTTTAAAATTTAAAGACTTTTGTAAATTTCACGTGGCTCTAAATAAAAGCACGTCGCAACAAGACTTACAGCTTCAAGCTTTAGCCTATATCGATCTTATTGATAATATTTTTAAGACTGAACAACCCGATTATCTCATATGCCTCGGAGATTCTAGAATGTCTATTGAAATCGCTATTGCTTTAGCGCAATTAAAGCAGATTAAAGTTTTTTATATTGAACAAGGCCCCTTTAATACCACGTTTTTTGATTATAAGGGTGTTAATGCAAATATTAGTTTCCGTGAACTAGCCTTAAATTCAGAAAATACAAAAACTCCTAAAAAGACAGAAGTACAACAAGCATCTAAAAAATACCGTCGCTCTCCAATATATCGCGCTTTAGATATGGCGCTTATGTACAGCCTACAAAAGACCAAAATTTATCCGCCCGATGTAAAGTATACCGACTTAAACAGCTATAGAGCAAAACGAAAAAATCCGGATACCACACTGCATACAGAAAAACCGATGGTCTTGTTAATTCTACAGGTTCCCCTAGATGTGAACATGATTTATCACAGTCCACATTTTAAATCTCATACAGAAATTGTTTCTAGTGTCTATGCTGCCTTACCCAAGAATACGGATTTGGTTATTAGAGAACATCCGCTTTTTGTGGGTAAATATGAAGCATCACTCTATCAATTGGTGAAAGATCATCACATTCGTATCGATAATATAAGCCCGTTGAAAAGCAGTATTGAAAGTTCTAAATTTGTAGTGGTTAATAATTCTACCGTAGGTCTTGAAGCCATTTTATATGATAAAACCGTCGTAGTCTTAGGCAATGCCTTCTATGATAATTCTGAAGTTTGCCTAAAACTAAAGGAAAAAACAGCTTTAGTAGAACTTTTAGAAAAGGCCATGAATCACAAACCTGATCCCCTAAAAATTGATACTTTTAAAACGGCGTTGTATAATAGTGTATTATTGCAAGGCGGAATTACAGACCAACACCTAAAGTCTACAAAAACGATAGCACAACACCTTTTAAACGATAAGTAATATGCCCTTTTTTTCTGTTATTATTCCGCTATATAACAAAGCAAAATATATAGCAGCATGTTTAGAAAGTGTCTTAAATCAGGATTATAAAGACTTTGAAATTATCATTGTAAATGATGGCTCAACCGATGCTAGTGTAGCAGTGGTTGAAGGTTTTTCTTCAGATAAAATAAAACTCTACCATCAGGAAAATTCCGGAGTGAGTAGCGCTCGAAATCATGCTGTGGATAAGGCTGAAGGGAACTACCTCGCTTTTTTAGATGCTGATGATTTATGGAAACCTCAGCATTTACAATGTCTTAGGGAAAGCATAGAGGCATTTCCTAATGCTGGACTTTATGGTAATAAATACGAAATTAATTACAATAATAATGTGGTACAACCTGCACAATTCAACTTTAATTACGCCACACAGCCTTGTATTGTTACCGATTTTTTTAAGGCGAGCATGAAGGACACAATCATTTGGACTTCAGCAGCGGCACTCTCTAAAACGACATTTATAGATTTTGGCGGGTTTAACACTGCTTACACTACAGGGCAAGATTTAGATTTATGGATTCGCATAGCCTTAGAACAAGCCATTGTATTTCATCCGCAAATAACCATGTGCTATAACAGGTCTATAAGCGATAGTTTATCTAAAGGCGAATTAAATGGGGTACGTTTTCAATTTTTAAATGCTTACCAAACGGTTGAAGCCACCAATAAAAGTCTAAAACGCTATTTAGATTTAAAGCGTTATGGTTTGGCCTTAAGAACAAAAATAAACGGAGAAAGCACCTTGTCTAAGCAAACTCAAAACACCATAGATTTCAGTAATTTAACCCAGAAACAAAAGCTGTTATTACAGATGCCCACGGGCCTATTAAGACTCCTCAATACGGTTAGACCTTACGTGGTAAATAATTCGATTTACTTAAGACTTTTTAAAGCTTAAAAAAGCATTGAATTCTCTGATATAATCTAACTCATCGTATTCTTTAGAGGCTAAGACTAAGCAGACGCATCCTGAAGAAAAATTATCAATCTCTCTCCAAATTCCTGGAACGAGCAACAAGCCCTTATGTGGTTTATTAAGGTTGATGGTTTTACTGCGCTCCCCATCCTTAATTAAAACATCAAAGCTTCCGGAAAGTGGAATAATTAATTGGTACAATTCTTTATGCGCATGGCCACCCCTAAACGCATCCGATGGCACATCGTACAAGTAATAGACGCGTTCGATTTTAAAAGGAATTGTGTCTTTTTCTATAACCGCTAATAATCCGCGTTCATCATGAACTCTTGGAACTTCAAGAATAGCTACATCGTTAATTGTGGTACCCATTAATTATCAATTAAATTTTGCCATTGTTTAGAGATGCTCTCTACCGAAAAAGAGGCGACACTCTTTTTAGTATTGGCCTTGCAGCGAAGATATAATTTTTCGTCATCAATAAAACGATTAAATGCATTTCCTAAAGCCTCCGCATTATAATTTTCTACCAACAAGCCGTTAAATTCATGTTTAATAACGCCATCTTCATAATTTTTATACTTAACACTGACCACGGGAATTTCACAGGCTAGAGATTCTAAAACCGTCATAGGAAACCCCTCATAATGACTGGTTAATGCGGTAAATTTAGATTGATATATATAGGGAAAAGGATTTTTTGAAAACGGTAAAACCTCAATATGATCCTGAACCCCTAAAGTACGAATAAGCGTTTCTATTTTTTGCTTGTCCTTCCCTTGTCCCATCAGTAGAAGTTTAATTCCTTTTTCTGAAAGTTGAGATTTACTGTAAGCTTCAACTAAAAGACTCACATTTTTTTGCTTCTCTTCAAAACGACCGTACCAAAAAATAAACGAATCTGGAGCGGTAATAGCTTGTTTTTTTAACTGGTTTAAATATTCAAAATCTACGGGATTATAAATGGTTTGTACCTGCTTAAAATTATAGTACGCTTCAACCTTATTTTTAATATGATCAGAGACCGCAACTATTTTTTTACTTCTGCCATAACTCAGTTTTGTTAACCATTTAAACGGTGGAAAATAGCGGTTAATGGTATAATTATGCACCATATAAATTGTGGCTTTCGGGTATATCAATCCAGAAATAATATATTCTGAAAAGGCTTTGCATCTCACACGATGGTCAATAACAAGGTCTATCGCATTGTCGTTTAAAAACTTTTTTAAAATGAGCAAGCGTTTAAAACGGCCCAAACGCGTATCCTCTTGTTCCTTTATAGCGCCTAAATTCAGGAGTTTTCCGCGGTACGGATATTTTATACTATTCAGTATGCTTACCACGAAAACCTCATACCCTAAATCAGACAAAAAAATAGATTGCATTGCTGCCACTCTATCGGCACCACCTTCACTAAGTGAGCGCGAGACAATACAAATTCTTTTTTTATGATTACTTTGCATACCCATTATTTAAGTGGTAAAGATATTAAATGAAACCTCAATAAATGAAAGTTTTACTATTTGGTGAATTCAATAGAGCGCAATGGAATATAAAGCAAGGGCTTGAAGCTCTTGGGCACGAAGCCATACTTGTAAGCACTAGAGATGGCTTTAAAAAAGTCGATGTTGATGTTGAAATTGTTAATCCTTACACCTCTTTTTACAGAAAGAAATTTAGAAACTTAATTAATCGATTGTTCCATATAGATCTTACTGCGGTTTCTATTAAGCGCCAAATTAAATCGAAGAAAGACCTTCTATCTGGTTACGACCTTGTTCAGTTTATCAACGAAGCGCCTTTTGACTTTAAACGAAGCGACCAATTAGACATTTTTAATTGGCTAAAAGCTTGGAATAAAAATGTGTTTTTACTTTCTGCAGGTTTAGACTACCCGAGTGTTCGTTATGCATATGACAAGAAATTTAGATACTCTATTTTGACTCCTTATTTTGAAAATAAAGGTTCTAAAAAAGACTTCTCGCCTGCTTTAAGTTACTTAACTGAAAGCCATATCACTTTGCATCATGAGATTTTTAAGTCGATTAAAGGTGTTATTTCTAACGATTTGGATTATCATATTCCGCTAATCGGTCACACAAAATATTTAGGAATGATTCCGCATGCTATTAATTTGAGTCTGCTGCAGTACCAACCCCCTAAAATTAAAGATAAGATTGTCATCTTTCACGGGATAAACACCTTTAACTATTATAAAAAAGGCAATGATATTTTTGATGCGGCTTTAAAAATTATCACTGAAAAATATCCTGATAAAGTTGAAGTCATAGTGGCTAAAAACCTTCCTTATAAAAATTATATACAAAGCTTTGATAAAGCCCATATTTTACTCGATCAAGTATATGCTTACGATCAAGGTTTTAATGCCTTAGAAGCCATGGCTAAAGGTAAAGTTGTACTTACGGGTGCCGAGCAAGAGTGGTTAGATTATTTTAATATTGAAGAAGATACTGTGGCTATAAACGCCCTACCAGATGCCGAAGCCATCGCCCAAAAATTAGAATGGCTTATTCAACATCCAGAAAAAATTACTGAGATCTCTGAACAATCTAGAGCGTTTGTTGCTCGACATCATGACCATATTTCTTGCGCCAAAGCTTACCTTAAAACGTGGCAGGAACAGATTAAGTAATCTATTAGGCCTTATTTTTAGTACTATAATAGTTTCGGACGACAAATACCACTAATAGCAAGTAGATGATGTAGCGTACAAAATGAGCTAACACCACACCTTCCGTTCCATAAAAAGGAATAAACAGCTTAGACAGGCCATAAAACAAGCCTAAAGAAATCACTTCAGTTAGCACAAAACTTTTAACCATACGCTTTGCTAAAAATTGATGCGATAAGACCAATGAGGCCAATCTAAAGAAATCCCCTAACAATTGCCATTTAAACAAGGGCTCCATACCGGTAAATTCAGGATAAATTACTTGGATAATCAGTCCTCTAAAGAGATACACCAAAACCATCCCTAAACCAAAAATAGGCAGAATAGTTTTATAGATATTAAGCACCTCATCTTTAAAGTCCTGCTTGGTATGGATACTCGCAAATTTTGGTAATACATATAAGGTAAAAAGACCGGTGGCGAATACCATATAGTTTTTAGAAATAAACGTAACGGCCGTCCAATACCCGGCTTCATTAACATTGATTTCATCAGCGACTAAGGTTCTTATATTGAGTTCTACATAATTCAGAAAAAAAGTAGAAATAAAAGACATCAGTGTAAAGGCCAATAATTTATTTTTATAAACTAGACTCAATGAAATGGACTTGAATTTCAGATAAGTAGTAAGGGTTTTACCGAAAACAAAAACCAAGACCATTAACTGTATAATTGGAGCAATAGCAATAGCAATTAATACCCCATTTAAGTCTGATTTATATAATCCAATCACCAAGGCAAGCGTCCCTAAGAGGTAGCTTAACAACTCTATTTTTGCATACCTTTTATAATCCGATAAACCACTTACCACAGCATGAACCAAACGGCCCATAGCTATAAATGGTACAATGACTCCGAGTAAATAAAACAGATAAACCTGATCTAAAGTCCCAAATAGATAGTCTGACAAATACGGTGCGCAAAAAAATAATATTGCTGAAGAGCCCAAGGTTCCTATCAGCCCAAAAACAATAACGGTAGAAAATATTTTATGTAGTTCTGATGACTCGTCTCTAAATTCTGAAACATACTTTACCACGCCATTAAATACCCCTAAGGTTGAGGTGCTCGTTAACATGGCAATTAGATTTCTTAACTGACCTATGCTGGCAATACCGGCTTCTCCTACCATAACGGCCAGTAAGCGTTGTATAAATGCGGAGACCACTAATCTAATCCCGATGACCACTGCATTTAGCGAGGTAATTTTAAGTACGGTATTACTGCTAATGAATTTTGGAAGTTTCACGGAGCTTAATTTAAAAATCGTCTACACCTTCTTCACCAATAACTCCAAATAACGAGCTACTAAAGAGCAGTAAAATGATACCGAAATACATAATATAACTAAGACAATGCCCCATAACGGCTCCCTTGACACCAAAGGAATCGATAAGATAAATACTAGAAACATACTTGATAACAAATAAGAAAATCTCTAGAATTAAAAAATGGGTAAACATGCGTTTGGCTAAAAATTGATAGGCAATTACTAAAGAGAGTACGCGTGCAATATCTCCTAATATTTGGTATCCAAAAAGCTCTTCTACAGGTCTAAAATCTTCCGTAAACAAAATGGTAATTAATAACGATCGGCTTAAATAAATGATTAAAAGGAGCACCAAAAAGGCCGGCATTATGCTCTTATAAAAACTAAAAATCTCTCTTCTAAATTCCTTTTTAGTGTTGATTTCTGAAAAACGAGGAAGAATATAAAGTGCCATTAAGGAGTTAAAAAACATAAGATAGTAGTCCGATACCCGTGTCATCGCCGTCCAATAGCCTGCTGATTTAACACCTACCTCAGTAATTAAATAATTTCTAATGGTAATCATTACAATTGGTAAAGCTATAGAGCCCACTAAAGCCATAAACATATAAGGGCTTAATTTTTTTATTACTGAAATGCTAACTTGGGTAATTTTAACAAAGGCCATAAGACTACGCCTAAACGCAATCCCTACAATGGTAATAAGGAGGTTTAGAGCCGGAGTAATAACAATGGCTAATAAAGCACCATCAATGTTTTCTTGACGTATTAAAAGTAAGGTTACTAATAATCCCAGTACCTGGCCTAGAATATTAATGAGCAACAGGTATTTGTGCTTAGAGAACCCATTCATAATAGAAAAAGTAAACATGTTTAGCGCATAAAAAGGTAAAACTATGGCTAAAGTCTCTATGATATAGGTATAATTATATTGCTCTGAAAAAATGAGATTATTAATAGACTCTGCGTTATAATAACAAAGAAGTGCTAAAATTGAAGACGAAAAGAATCCAATATAAAAAACGGTAGAAAGTACTTTGGTGAGCTCTACAGCATCATTTTTAACTTGGCTTACATATTTAACCACCCCTTTATAAAGTCCGGAAATGGATAAAGATTGTAAAGCACTAAAGAAATTACGTAAGTTTCCAATTAACGCCATTCCGGGTGCACCGATATAGATCGCGATAAATTTAGAAATTAAAATTCCAGCAACAATTTTAAGGCTAATATTAGCCATATTTAAATTCGCTGCTTTAATTAAAACCTCAGTATTTATATAATTAAAAAACTTTTTCAATTAGTAGGTATTTAAAACGTCTATAACCTTTTTAATCTCTTTATCACTTATCACGGGGCTGATAGGCAAACTTATAACTCTTTTATGAATCTTTTCAGTTAATGGTAAAATATAATCTGAAAAAGTCGCTAATGCCTCCTGTTTATGAGGTGGAATTGGGTAATGAATTAACCATTCTATATGATGAGCACTTAAATAATTTGAAAAATCAGCTCTATCTTCAACTTCCACCACAAAGGCATAAAACACATGATTTTCCGAACCATCGTAAAATGGCAGTTTAATTTTAGGGTTCTTTATCTGCTGTAAATAGGTTTTTGCAAGGGCTCTTCGTCTTGTGTTATCGGCATCTAATGCCTTTAACTTAATCCTTAAAAAAGCGGCTTGCATATCATCTAAGCGACTATTACATCCTATAATTTGATGCGTATATTTTACAAGGCTTCCATAATTACGCAATAATCTCAGCGCTTTAACCAATTCGGCATTGTTAGTCGTTATCGCTCCTCCATCTCCTAAAGCTCCTAAATTTTTACTTGGATAAAAACTAAAAGCTGCTGCATCTGAAAGATTACCAGCTTTACGCCCATTACTTGTCGCTATGGCGCCATGAGCTTGAGCTGCATCTTCAATTAATAACAAATTATAAGTTTTTGCTATTGCTTGTAGTTTTTCAACATCGGCTAGCTGTCCGTATAAATGCACCATCACAATGGCCTTGACCTCTTTGTAAACCGATTGGTCTTTAGCAACAGGAATCGTGTAGGTTTCAGCATCAGGTTCTACGAGAACAGGCACTAATTCTGCATGTAACACCGATAAAATAGTTGCTATAAAGGTATTGGCTGGCACCATCACTTTATCGCCTTTTTTCAGCTTCCCAATTTCAATATAACCTTTTAAAATAAGGGTTAGGGCATCTAAACCATTCCCGGTACCTACACAGTATGTGGTACCACAATAAGCGGCAAATTCATTTTCAAAATTACTAACGTTAGTGCCAAGCACAAAGTGAGCTTGCTCTAATGATTTGCTAAATGACGCCTGAAATTCAGCTTTAAAGCGGTTATTAATTTTATGAATGTCTAAAAATTTTATCATACAAAAACGGCCTCCAAGTGCTTATAATTTTTAGTTGCTATTTTATAAAATCCTTGTGGTATGGATTGTGCTGAAAAGCCTTCTTTCCAATACAATAAGCCTTCATTAATATGAGCTCCTGCATCAATATTAGAAGTTCCGAAATCAAAGTACTTTTTATCGGAATACACCTGCTCTAACAGATATTGGTGTAAAACATCTAAACTTCCTAATTCATTCTTATCGGTATTCCCAGAAATGTATTGGCTATGCGCTACATTTTCAGTTTCAAAAATGGTTGTTCCGGCTACAAGCTTATCATCTAAATAAACGTTAAACTGCCTAATATTATTAGGGAATCTAGATTTTAATAATGTAATTTCTTCTAATGAGTGTACCGGTTTCACGCCATGTTTATGGCCTAAATTAGGAATTAAAATTTCATTCCAAAAGGCCTCAAAAGTCGGGGATTCTTCCACCCTTAAATTCGCTTTCTGTCCTCTTTTTATACCTTTCTTTCTACTCTTTGAATAGGCTTTGTAACGCATATCTATAACCGAATGTAAATCTACACGACACAAATCCGCTTCAGACTTAAACAACACATAATGTAAAGGATTATTACTACTATTATGTAGATAAATACTAAGAAGTTCCTTTAATGTTAAACTCGCAATATTTTGATTATATAAAAATTCCAAAAGGACTTTAAAGATAGCAATATATTCAGAGGTTTTTAGAGTTTTAGCATGAATAAGTCCACCATAAGTCAGTCCAAAATGCGTATAAACAGCATCCTTTTCCCGATGTGCAGGTAAGAGTGCCACCAAGGTCTCATTCTGATAAACCATCAATGAGAAGTCCTGAAAACGATCTTTATGGTAATCCATAAAATCGCGCTGAAATAAAAAGCTATCTTGATTGCTATGAAGCGCAAAATGATTCCAAAGCTCCTTCTTAGAAGTATGATATAAGAAAACGTTGTAGTGAGACATTAATCAAAAATAATTTTAATTTTCTATTAAGCTATTAATCAATTGGGAAAATTTCTTAGCACCGGAAGCATTTAGGTGATCGGCATCATAAAAATCCGTTGCGCCAAACGTTTTGTCTGCCATAAAATTATAATACCTGCAATTTTTATACGTTTCTTCCATTTTAGTTCCTGCCTTAATAATCGTTTCTAATTGGGTCGAATTTAAATGATCTCTATAGCTTTTATGGGCTGGTAAGGTCACCAAAAGCACTTCAACACCCCTATCTTCACATAACTCCACTAACTGTTCTAAAAAAAGGGTATTCGCTTTTACTAAAGCCGAAGACCTTAGGGTATGCTTTTTTGCCGCATATACGCCTAAATCTTCTAGGGCTCCATTGGCGTGTTCGTTTTCAAAATAGCCCCAACCCGATTTAGTCACGCTGATCATATCTTCATCATTCACATAATAGGCTTTAAGACGTGATAGATTATTTTTTAGCTTCACACTTAAAACTTCACTCTTATATTTTAATTTATCAGACACCTTTAGCTGATGGTAAAGCTGGTAATCTTTTAATCGCCATGCTTCCGCGCCTTCACCCAATTGCTCGTGTAAGGTGGTGTAAGACAGCCTCACCACCACCGTTTTTAATTCGGGGAGTCTATCGATATAGGCTTTAAGCATTAAATAATCGAGATCTATAGTTTCTGAAACATGACCTAAATTAAAAGTTTTTTGAGTGAAGTATTCCGGATTCATCCCATACATACTGTGCGAACTTCCTAATATTAACGTTTGAATAGCGTCTTTTTGCAAGGTGATTTCAGAATGTTTAAACCTATACTCATTAGGAATATGCCTCAAAGCAATTTCTAGTATTGCAATAAGAATTAAGACAGGAACGACGAAGGCTAAAACTTGTTTTATAAATTTTTTCATCTCTAGAATTGAAAGTAGATAAACTGTTGCTCTTCTCCATTAAAGTAAAATATTAAGAAGACAATTGCGTAATAAAACATGACTCTATAGGTCCGTTTTGAGGTCTTAAAGATATTTTCAAGGGCATGGGCTTTATCACGACCGAACCATTCTACCCCAAACGAAAACAAAATTAAAACAAACAAGATTAAGGCTTGCTTATTGCTTGAAAACTGAGGCCATTGAAACAAGGATTGCGAAAACAAATGTTTTAAATAGCCAATAGCATGGGTTAACGAGTCCGCTCTAAAAAAGATACGCGCAAAAATTAAAAACAAGAATGTATGGAACATCCCGAAAAGTTCTTTTCTATTGGGAAAGAGCCGATTCTCAGCTACAACAGAGGTATATTTTGTGTTTTTCCCTCTAATAATATAGGGCACAAAATGTAAAGCATTTATTAATCCGTAAACCACAAATTTCCAATGGGCGCCATGCCATAAGCCAATAACCATAAAAATGGCAAAGGTGTTTCTTAATTGCATCCATTTGCTACCGCGACTTCCGCCAATAGGAATGTAAAAATAATCTTTAAACCATGTGGTTAAGGAGATATGCCAGCGTCTCCAAAATTCGGCGATGTTCCGTGCAAAATAAGGATAGGCAAAATTCTTTTTCAAATTAAAACCAAACAATCTAGAGACCCCAATGGCAATATCTGAATACCCTGAAAAATCGCAATAAATCTGTATAGAAAACAAGAAAGCGCCGAAAAACAAGGTGCTTCCGGAGTAATTGCTGTAATCTTCAAAAATAGCATTGACAAAAAATGCACAATTATCAGCAATGACCATTTTTTTAAACAGTCCCCAAAGAATTTGTTTTAAACCATCGGTTGCTTTGGTATACTCAAAAATTCTTCGTTTTTGTATTTGAGGTAAAAAGTTTGAGGCGCGCTCAATAGGACCAGCGACTAATTGTGGAAAAAAGCATATAAATGACGCAAAGGCAATTATATCCTTGGTTGGTTTTATCTTCTCCTTATAGATATCTATGGAATAGCTCATAGTTTGGAAGGTGTAAAAACTAATTCCAATAGGTAAGATAATATACAGATAATTAAGGTCTATAGCTTTGCCAAAAAGCATGAAGGCATCATTAAAATTTTCAATAAAGAAATTGTAATATTTAAAGAAGCCCAAGATGCCTAAATTGAGTAAAACACTCAAAAGCATCAGGTATTTTTTATGTTGTTTTAATGAGGCTTTTTCAATCGCTAAGCCAATACAAAAATCAATACATGTACTTAAGATTATTAACCCTAAAAAACGCCAATCCCACCATGCATAAAAGACATAACTCGCAATGAGTAATAATACATTCTGACTTTTTAAGGATTTAAAAACAAACCAGTATAATATAAATACAATTGGAAGAAAAATTGCAAAATCTATGGAGTTGAATAGCATTAATTTGTTTTAATAGAATAAATCGGTGTAAGATAAAATAGATTGCGTTATTATACTAATAAATAAAAAAAGAGAGACACTTTTCAGTATCTCTCTTTTCAATATTATAAAGCTTATAGATCTAAAACTTGTTACGCTTACGATCTGTTTCTTTTAAGTAGATTTTACGTAATCTTAAGTGATTAGGTGTAACTTCTACGTACTCATCTTTTTGGATGTATTCTAAAGCTTCTTCTAAAGAGAATTTAATTGCTGGTACAATCTTAGCTTTATCATCTGCTCCAGAACTACGTACATTACTCTGCTTTTTAGCTTTTGTAATGTTTACAGCCATATCATCTTGACGAGAGTTCTCACCAATTACTTGACCTTCATAGATATTTTCACCTGGCTCTACAAAGAACTTACCTCTATCTTGTAATTTATCAATAGAATAAGGAATTGCAGTACCATTCTCCATAGAGATTAATGATCCTGAAATACGTCCAGGAATATCACCTTTCAATGGTTGGTATTCTTTAAAACGGTGTGCCATAATAGCCTCACCTGCAGTAGCCGTTAATAATTGGTTACGTAAACCAATGATACCACGAGAAGGAATCATAAACTCACATACCATACGGTCACCTTTAGTCGTCATACTTAATAACTCTCCTTTACGCATGGTTACAAACTCTACAGCTTTACCAGATACGTTTTCAGGAAGGTCAATAGTTAACTCTTCAATTGGTTCACATTTAACACCATCAATTTCTTTAATGATTACCTGTGGTTGTCCAATTTGTAATTCGTAACCTTCACGACGCATTGTTTCGATTAATACCGATAAGTGTAATACACCACGACCAAAAACCATAAACTTATCTGCCGTTTCAGTTTCGCTTAAACGTAAGGCTAAGTTTTTCTCTAATTCCTTTTCTAAACGATCTTTAATATGACGCGATGTTACATACTTTCCGTCTTTTCCGAAGAAAGGCGAATCGTTAATTGTAAATAACATACTCATTGTAGGCTCATCTATAGCAATAGATTTTAAACCTTCAGGGTTTTCAATATCAGCGATAGTATCTCCAATTTCAAAACCTTCAACACCTACAAGCGCACAGATATCACCTGTTTCAACACGTTCTACTTTTTTACGACCTAAACCTTCAAAAACAAAAACTTCTTTTACTTTCGTTTTTGTAATAGTTCCATCTCTTTTTACCAAAGAAATTTGTTGTCCCTCTACAATGTTTCCTCTTTGTACTCTACCAATAGCAATACGCCCAGTAAAGTTAGAGAAATCTAAAGAGGTAATTAACATTTGTGTTGATCCTTCTGGAAATTCAGGTTGAGGAACATGCTCTATAACCATATCTAGTAATGGCTCAATGTTCTCAGTTTCATTTTTCCAATCATCACTCATCCAGTTGTTCTTTGCAGAACCATAAACGGTTGGGAAATCTAATTGCCATTCTTCAGCACCTAGCTCAAACATTAGATCGAAAACTTTTTCGTGTACCTCATCTGGTGTACAGTTTTCTTTATCCACTTTGTTTACAACGACACAAGGTTTTAAACCTAAGTCAATCGCTTTTTGTAAAACGAAACGCGTTTGTGGCATAGGCCCCTCAAAAGCATCGACTAATAACACAACACCATCGGCCATGTTTAAAACACGCTCTACTTCACCACCGAAATCGGCGTGACCAGGAGTATCAATAATATTAATCTTAGTGTCTTTATAAATAACGGAAACGTTTTTAGAAGTAATAGTAATCCCTCTTTCACGTTCTAAATCATTATTATCTAGAATTAAGTCGCCAGTATTTTCGTTTTCACGAAACAGTTGACAATGGTACATGATCTTATCAACCAATGTTGTTTTTCCGTGGTCGACGTGGGCAATAATTGCGATATTTTTAATCTTAGTCATAACTAGTGCTGATTTTAAGCGTGCAAATGTACATCATAATTTGCTCTTATCGTTAATAATATGTTATATTTTCGTTTTCAAGCGCTTCGAAGTCGTATCTTTCGTTAAATAACTGATTAACAGTCAGGGGCCTTTATCTTTCATTACCCCTTTTAAAGGCTCACATTGCGTCCTTTTTTAAACTGTTGTTAACCCCTAAAACAAAAACAGATGCACACTTTAAATAAATACACCAAATACATCCCCTATCTTTATTTTTTATCCGTTATAATCTATTGGTTTACAAAAACAAATCAAAACAACGGACTTTCTGCTTATCCTATTTTACTATTTGCTATTCCTTTTTTATGGCAATTACTAAAACCTAGCCGACAATTAAATTTTTCTTTAGGCATTACCTTTGTTTGTCTATCTTCTTATTTAATCGTGGCCTACTTAGTCGATGCGTTTCATATTATTAATTGGGCAGAATCCTCCCAAAAGCTACTGCTCTATGGTGGACTTTTTGTGTTGATTAATTTTGTGATGTCTCTATGGATGATTCGTAATAGTCTTAGAAAAAAGTTTTAAACCCTTTTCATGGTATTGCTCTATTTTAAACTTGTTAGGCTTTAAGCTTATAAGCCCTGCAAAACAAGGTGTTAAAACCTAAAGATTCATATAGACGTTTAGCGCTACAATATCCTTAATAGATTGTTTCAACTAAACATTCAAAAACGTATCTTTGTGCCCTAATAATTTTTAAGTCTATAGCTTTGATCACCATTCCGAAATTAAAACATACCGATTCTAATAACTTCTTTTTACTTTGTGGACCTTGTGCCATTGAAGGCGAAGATATGGCGCTACGTATTGCTGAAAAAGTTGTTAGTATTACCGATAAACTTGAAATTCCTTACGTTTTTAAAGGAAGCTTTAAAAAAGCGAACCGAAGTAGAATTGACAGTTTTACAGGCATTGGCGATGAAAAAGCCTTAAAGATTCTTAGAAAGGTTTCTGAAACTTTTGATGTTCCTACCGTAACCGATATTCATGAAGTTAGTGATGCGGCTAAGGCTGCAGAATATGTAGATGTCCTTCAGATTCCTGCATTTTTAGTGCGTCAAACGGATTTAGTGGTTGCTGCTGCACAAACAGGGAAAGTGGTCAACTTAAAGAAAGGGCAGTTTATGAGTCCTGAAGCTATGAAGCATGCGGTACAAAAAGTAAAAGATGCCGGAAACGAGCAAGCTTGGATTACAGATCGCGGGACAATGTTTGGTTACCAGGATATGATTGTAGATTTTAGAGGCATCCCAACCATGCGCGAATTTGCCCCTACGGTTTTAGATGTTACACACTCTTTACAACAACCTAATCAAAGTATCGGAGTTACCGGTGGACGTCCAGATATGATAGAAACTATTGCTCGTGCGGGTGTGGTTAATAATGTAGATGGCTTATTTATTGAAACTCATTTTGACCCTGCTAACGCGAAAAGTGATGGTGCAAACATGTTACATTTAGATAATTTAGAAGGCTTATTATCTAATTTAGTCGCCATTAGAAAAACGATTACTCAGCTTTAATATTTAGATTTCATCTTGAAAACTTCTATAGACATAAGACCGGCAACCGCTAATGATGTTCCTGAAATCACCGCGATTTTTAGAGACACCATTACCCATATTAATGCTGCAGATTATTCTGAAAAACAGATTATAGCATGGGCATCGGGTGCCGATAAAATTTCGGAATGGGAAAAACGTATTAAGAAATTTTATTTTATCGTGGCTGAACTTGAAGGCCATATCGTTGGATTTGCCTACTTAAAAAATGGCAACTACTTAGATGGCTTGTTTGTTCATAAAGATTACCAACGTCAAGGTATAGGTTCTAAATTATTACGAATTATGGAATCTCATGTTATTATGAACGATTTTGAAGTTTTAAAATCTGACATTAGTAAAACCGCACTTCCTTTCTTTGACAATAAATATTTTGATGTTATTAAAAAGCAAAAGAAGAGTTTAAAAGGAGTTGTCTTAGAAAACTACCTTGTAGAAAAACAACTGTAACTTGACTATTTATAGTCTTTAACAAAGGCTTTTACTCCAGCTTCCACATCTAAATCTAGGTAATTCACCATAGGAACAATTGGGCATGAATATTTTTCATCATATGCACAATAGGGATTATAGGCGGAATTAAAATCGATTTCCATCGTATCACCTTCCGGTATATTTAAGTCTATATAACGTCCGCCAGGATACGTAGACTCGCCATTAGTATTATCTACAAACGGTAGAAACAAATACTGTTCAAACCCTTCGGTTTGCATTAACTCTTCTCCTTGATACACGTTAAGTTGAAATGACTTGCCTTGTAATTCAAAGTTTATAACCCCAAAAACGCGTTCTTTAGATAAACGGTCTGTAGTAGTTTTCATTTGAAACCATTCTGTATTTGGGGTACGCTTTAAAGTGGCTTGCACTAAAAACGTAGAATCGTAAGGAAAGAAATCTAAGCCTTCAAAGTTTTTTAGGTCCTTAGCTTTTAAGGGCGATTTAGACGCGTCTTTAAATTCAGCATTCTTTTTTCTCTGAAAAGGTGTTAAATCTGTTGCTATTATTTTTTTCTCATTACAGCCTACAAAACATACTATTGTAAGTAAAACAATTAAAAATCGCATATCTTTCAAGTTTAAAATTCAAAAATACAATATAAAAATGGCCTAATTATTTTAAGAGATATTTAATAACATACACTTTACATATCCCTCTAAAAAAAGTAATTTTAGACTCTATGAAAAATTCAGAATTAGATGTACTCATCATTGGTGCCGGCCCCATAGGAATTGCTTGTGCCTTAGAATGTAAAAAACAAAAGCTTAATTACGCGGTTTTAGAAAAAGGAGCCTTAACCAACTCTTTATTCCACTACCCTTTAAATATGACGTTTTTTTCGACCTCAGAAAAATTAGAAATAGACGCCATTCCATTTATAAGTAATAACCCTAAACCCACGCGTAACGAAGCGTTAGAATATTATAGACGCGTAGCCACCTCTAACGCTTTAGAGATTCATCTCTACGAAAAAGTTGAGGCCATCAAACAAACAGCATCAGGCTTTAACGTTAAGTCTACAAAAGCGCTATATACCGCCAAAAAAGTTATTATTGCCACTGGATTCTATGATCTTCCAAACCTTTTAAATGTCCCTGGCGAAGACCTCCCTAAAGTTGTTCATTATTATAAGGAAGCTCATCCGTTTACGCTACAAGATGTGGTGGTGGTTGGCGCTAGTAACTCTTCAGTAGATGCCGCCTTAGAAATTTACAGAAAAGGAGGCCATGTTACGATGGTTGTTAGAGGAGAAGCCATTGGAGAACGTGTAAAATATTGGGTAAAACCAGATATTGTAAATCGTATTGAAGAAGGAAGTATTAAGGCATATTTTAATTCTGAAATTAAAGAAATAACACCGTCTCATCTTGTGATACAAACTCCTGAAGGTGAAAAAACCATAGCCAATGATTATGTGGTGGCCTTAACTGGTTATCATCCTGATTTTAGCTTTTTAAAAACTGCAGGTATCGAACTCTCTAAGGACGGTAAAAGCATCCCAAAATATCACCCTGAAACCATGGAAACAAACGTTAAAGGGCTTTATTTAGCAGGCGTGATCTGTGGCGGAAAAGAAACCCACAAATGGTTTATTGAAAATTCTAGAATACATGCCAAGATTATTGTAGAGCACCTTAAAAAACAGGTTTAAAAGGCTTTATTTTAGAGGTGGTTTTACCTCACTATATTTTATGACGTGAGACAAGACTATTTGGGTTTTGGTTTCGCCGTAAGTGATCAGTTGATCAATAAATGCCTCGAGGTGTTTTTGATTTTTTAAAACCACCTCCATCACAATATTTTCATTTCCGGTAATGCGATAACAATTTACCACCTCATCATAGGTTTTCACCTTTTCTAAAAATGGTTTAAGCATTCCCATAAAAGCTCTTAAGGTAATTAGAGCTTTAAGTTGATACCCGGCTTCAAAAGGAGACACAAATGTGGTATACCCTTGAATAACGCCCGAATCTTCCATTTTTTTAATCCGTTCTGAGACCGCCGGAGACGTAATACCCACACGCCTTCCGATTTCAGCATTAGACATACGCGCATTCTGCTGCAGACATTTTAAAATCTTCCAATTCAAGGTATCGATGCTCATTTTAATAAACTTTAACTATTTCAACATCATTATTAAAGCAAAAATACAATTTCACTTTAATATTTAAAGCGCTGTTTCAGTATTAGTTCTTAAATTCGTAGTAATTGCTATTGAAGTTATGAGTTATAATTTACCTTCACCACTATCTCATTTGCCTATTTACGAAAAGGCCATGGATATTCTTGCGCTTTCTAGACGGATTTCTAATTATCTCAATCATGATTTAGCAGCTTTAAATTCCGATGGTACGGAAGACGCCAATATTTATTTTTCTGGTGATATTGTACAACAATCTACCCATCTTGCTCCGGAAATTATAAATGTAGAACGCGAAGCATGTTCTTATAAGAAAAACAAACATTTAGAGCGTTTAGATCGGCTCACCACACGCTTGTACCGCAACTGCAGAAGATTAGAAAATGCCAATAGTAACGGCAAGGATTACTTACCGATTCTTCGTGGTGAATTAAAAAAATTTAAAACTATGCAACGGCATTGGATGATGACCTTTTAAGGTCTTAACGCCCTTTTATGAGCTGTGCATTACTCATAAAGGCATTCTGATAATTCTTAATTTTTGAATTCATTTCTTCAGCCATAATCACAAACTGACATTTAGTTAAGCTTTCCGATAAACGCAAAATGTGATTATAAGCATTATGACGCCCTAAATAATCGGCATCTTCAATAGCAAATATCTGAATTTCACCTAAATGAATACCATTTAAAAAATAAAGTTTACTTAAACGTCCCGGGGTTGCAATAACAATATCCTGACCGTAGTATACCTCCTCTTTTTGTTTCTCGATGTCGTACTCATCATAAAGCGCATAAACTCTTAAGTCTGTCGTTTGCGTAAAGCCTTCAAAAACCGCTTTTAAGGCTAAGGCTTCTTTCTTGTCTTTTACAATAACTAAAGCTCTCGGAGAGTCTTCAAAAGCTGCTGCTTTTAATTTATGAATTATTGCAATTATTAATGCTGTTGTTTTTCCGCTGTCTTTTGGTGCGATAACATAAGCGTCTGCCCCACCTTTTAATACAGGTAATGCTTTTTTCTGAAAGGCATTAGAGGTTTCAAATCCTAAATTCTCTAAGGATTCTTTTAATAAAGGGTGTAGTTTTTTGAAAGACATCTGCGTATGTAATAATAAGGCTCTATTTTAGTATAGAACTGTAGAGGCCAAAGGTACAATTATTGACAAACTTTACAGTCTGCTTTGTCTTGAATTTCTCCTACAAGATGGCCATCGGCATTCATTTTAAATCCACAACAGTCCATAAAACCTTGAGCGATTTGTTTTCTAGCACGTTGAATCTGAGATTTAACCGTAGGCAAAGCCAAATGTAATTGTTGGGCCACCTCTTGCTGTTTAAGCCCTTTAATATCCGATAAAAATAAAGGGTCTCTATATTTCTTGGGTAAGTTGAGTAAAATACCTCGTAAGCAATCGTGCTCGGTATGGCCTTTAGGTCCGGGCTCTGAGGCTATTTCTAAATCGTCGGTGGGCGACGTTAATTTGTGGACTTTGTAATAATCTAAAATGGTATAGCGTGCAATTGAAAACAACCAAGCCTTCAACTTATCGTCATCCTTTAGGGTGTGTAGTTTGGTGTGGACTTTAATAAAAGTATCTTGTAAAATATCATCCGCAGCTACAACGTCTTTTACTTTGCTTAAAATAAAACGTCGGATATCTTCTGAATAGTTTTCCCAAACACTTTTTGTCGTCATATTCTAAATGTAACAAAAATCAGTCCGAATACAAAATGTAAGCATTCGGACCAATTTATATTTAACAATTGCAATTTGTACATGTACAGTTTTCACAAGTACAGTTTGAACAATTTCCTTTTGAACAACCTTCACAGTTGCAGTTACAATCTATAGTTTTCATCATTTTACGTTTTAAGGTTCACTTAATAGACGATACAGAAGCAAAAAAGATGCAAAAGCAACAGATTATTTTTTCAAAAGATCTTAGGCAACCACTATAGTAGCGTTATGAACAATTTCGAAATTGCAAGAATTCGCTATAAAACAAAGGGCGTTTGCTTTTTCATGAAGTTGAAGTGCGACTTCTTTTTGGTCTGCATTTTTAATGGTCACCACGGGTTGTAATCGTACCGTTTTAAAGCTTCCACTTCCATCTGAAGCCACTTCCAAATCGCCTTCAGCCGTATCTGAATAGTCTAACACTTCTATCTGATACTGAGCACAAACATACAAGTAAGACATCATATGGCACGAGGTTAAGGCCGATAGTAGTAAGTCTTCAGGATTATACAAGGCCTCATCTCCTCTAAAGGGTTTTGCTGCAGACACTTGTAACGCCTGTGTTTTATGAGCGATAGTCACCTCATGGTTACGGCTAAATGATCTAGGATTCTTGGTACTTTCTCCGGCCCCTGCT
This sequence comes from Winogradskyella rapida, assembly GCF_042675845.1. NCBI lineage: Bacteria > Pseudomonadati > Bacteroidota > Flavobacteriia > Flavobacteriales > Flavobacteriaceae > Winogradskyella > Winogradskyella rapida. Next base: position 439,045 of record NZ_JBHTKM010000063.1, read on the forward strand.
GTCCATTGTACTGCGGCTTTAAACGTATGCTTCATAGCTGTTCTTCATTATGAATTAAAAAAAGCGTTCCATAAAGGAACGCTTTTACAATTATGTGTATTGGTTTTTATAATCGCTGATGTATAGCGTTGTTATACAAACCGTATTCCATCTCATGGCTACATATTTCTTCGGTATTGTCCACCAACCTCAAATAAAGCTGAAGTAATTTGACCTAATGAACACACTTTACAAACTTCCATTAAGGCTTCAAAAATATTTTCATTATTAATGGCCTTACGTTGTAATTCGCTTAACAAAGCGTCGGTTTGATGTGCGCTATGCAAGTTCTCTAAGGTTTTAATTTGAAACTGCTTTTCTTCCTCAGTTGCTCTAATCACCTCAGCGGGTTGCACCGTTGGAGACCCTTTACTGCTTAAGAACGTATTCACACCAATAATTGGAAACTGTCCGTTGTGTTTTAAGGTTTCATAATAAAGACTTTCTTCTTGAATCTTACTGCGCTGGTACATGGTTTCCATAGCACCTAACACACCACCACGTTCTGTAATACGATCAAATTCTAGAAGTACAGCCTCTTCAACAAGATCCGTAAGCTCTTCAATAATAAAAGAACCTTGAATTGGATTTTCATTTTTAGCTAAACCTAATTCCTTATTAATGATTAACTGAATAGCCATAGCTCTACGCACCGACTCTTCCGTTGGAGTTGTAATCGCCTCATCGTAAGCATTAGTATGCAATGAGTTACAGTTATCATAAATAGCATACAACGCTTGAAGCGACGTACGAATATCATTAAAATCAATTTCTTGGGCATGCAAACTACGTCCTGAAGTCTGAATATGATATTTTAGCATTTGCGCTCTGGCATTAGCCCCATACTTATGCTTCATAGCCTTAGCCCAAATTTTACGAGCGACACGACCAATAACGGCGTATTCCGGATCAATACCGTTAGAAAAGAAAAAGGATAAGTTAGGTCCGAATTTATTAATATCCATCCCTCGACTTAAATAGTACTCTACATAGGTAAATCCATTAGATAAAGTTAAGGCCAATTGCGTTATAGGATTTGCCCCTGCTTCTGCAATATGATATCCTGAAATAGATACCGAATAGAAATTACGAACATTATTTTCAATAAAGTATTCCTGTACATCACCCATTAAACGCAATGCAAATTCCGTAGAAAAGATACAGGTATTTTGCGCCTGATCTTCTTTTAAAATATCGGCTTGAACGGTACCTCTAACTTGAGCAATGGTGGTCTTTTTAATTTCGGCATACACCTCAGCTGGGAGCACTTGATCTCCAGTAACCCCTAAAAGCATTAAGCCTAAGCCATTATTACCTTCTGGTAAAGCACCATTATATTTTGGACGTTCTTTATTCTTATAAATTTCTGCGATTTTAGCTTCAATTTCACGTTCTAGACCTTGTTCTTTTATGTATTTTTCACATTGCTGATCAATAGCTGCATTCATAAAAAAGCCTAATAACATAGGCGCAGGACCATTAATGGTCATACTAACCGAGGTCATTACGTGGGCCAAATCAAAACCAGAGTATAATTTTTTAGCATCGTCTAAACAACAAATAGACACCCCAGCATTTCCTATTTTACCATAAATATCAGGTCGTAAATCGGGATCATTACCGTAAAGCGTTACACTATCAAAGGCTGTAGACAAACGTTTAGCGGGTAAGCCCATACTTACATAGTGAAAACGTTTATTGGTACGTTCTGGTCCACCTTCTCCAGCAAACATTCTAGCCGGATCTTCTCCGGTTCTTTTAAATGGATATAATCCTGAGGTATATGGAAATTCTCCTGGTACATTTTCTTGTAAACACCATCTTAAAATATCACCCCAAGCCTGGTACTTTGGCAAAGCCACTTTTGGTATTTGACTGTGTGATAAAGAAGTGGTGTGCGTTTCAATCTCGATCGTTTTTTCACGAACTTTAAAACTATAAATTGGCGCTTTATAACGATTTACTTTTTCTTCCCAACCGGTAATAACTTCCCAGTTATAAGGATCAAGGTTAAGCTTTACGCGATCAAATTCAGCAATAAGCATTTTTACAAAACCCTCATTATCTGACGCGCTAGAATTTAAAGATTCTGCGGCGATACCCGATTTATCTAATTCTGGTGTTAACTCGCAAACCGAGGCAATCGTTTTATAAATACCGTATAATTTCTGAGCCACTTCTACTTGGGCTACTGCTGTTTTATCGTAAGCACGGTTGCTTTCTGCAATTTCAGATAAATAACGGGTACGAGAAGGAGGAATTACAAAAATCTTCTCGCTCATTTCTTGTGAAATTTCGAACGTAGATTTTAATTCTGAATTGGCCTTTTCTACTAAGGTATCCATGATTGCTTTATAAAGCGTATTCATTCCCGGATCGTTAAACTGAGAGGCAATGGTACCGTAAACGGGCAGGTCTTCTTGCGGGATATCCCAAAGATTATTATTACGCATATATTGTTTTTTAACATCGCGTAAGGCATCTAAAGATCCACGTTTATCAAATTTATTGATAGCTACCAAATCGGCAAAATCGAGCATATCAATTTTTTCAAGTTGTGTTGCAGCCCCAAATTCTGGCGTCATAACATATAAGGCCACATCCGAATGTTCAATAATCTCGGTATCTGACTGTCCAATCCCTGAGGTTTCTAAGATAATTAAATCGTACTCGGCAGCTTTAAGCACCTCTACCGCTTCATTCACATATTTAGACAAGGCTAAGTTAGATTGACGTGTTGCCAAACTACGCATGTATACACGCGGTGAATTAATAGCATTCATTCGGATTCGGTCGCCTAAAAGCGCGCCTCCTGTTTTTCGTTTTGACGGATCTACAGAAACTAAACCAACGGTTTTATCCGGAAAATCGATTAAGAAACGACGAACAAGTTCATCCACTAAAGACGATTTACCTGCACCACCAGTTCCTGTAATTCCTAATACCGGCGTTTTTGAATTTTTATTTTTCTCATGAATGGTTTCAAGGGCTGTTTTAGCCACGTCAGGAAAGTTCTCAGCCGAAGAAATTAATCGTGCAATAGCTTTAGGATCTTTTTGAGTTAAGGTATTCACTTCATCATGAAGCTCCTCCCCAATGGCGTAATCCGATAACTGCACCAAATCATTAATCATCCCTTGTAAGCCCAAACTGCGCCCGTCATCTGGAGAATAGATTCTTGTGATTCCATAATCCATAAGTTCTTTAATTTCTTCTGGAAGGATAACACCACCTCCACCACCGAAGATTTTAATATGTCCGGCTCCTTTTTCCTTAAGCAAGTCGTACATATACTTAAAATATTCAGTATGCCCGCCTTGATAAGAGGTTAAGGCAATAGCATTGGCATCTTCTTGTATGGCCGTATTTACCACTTCTTCAACACTGCGATCGTGACCCAAATGAATCACTTCTACGCCTGTAGATTGAATTATACGACGCATAATATTTATAGCAGCATCATGCCCATCAAAGAGGGATGCAGCGGTGACTATGCGGACTTTATATTTTGGTTTGTAAGGTGCAACTTGTTCCATTCGTAAAATTATAGCTTATATGAGCAACAAATTTAAGGAATATTCAAAAAAATTTAGCATCAATTAATAAATATCTAAAACTTATCAAAAAACGCTAAAGCATTCAATTTTAACTACTTTTATCTCTTCAACCAATATTAATTTTATGCAGAAAATTACCTTACTCATAAATTGTGAAGATCAGCCCAATATCATTGCAGGCATCACCACCTTTATGGCTTCTAATGGCGGAAACATTGTTTATATTGACCAATATGTTGATAGAGAGCAAAATATATTCTTTATGCGTCTAGAAAGTGAATTTACGTCTCGTGATTTTTCCGTAGAGGCCTTTAAAACTGTATTTAAGGATGCCCTTGTTGATAAATTTAGTTTGAAATGGCGGATGTATGCGGCTGAAAAAAAGCCCAAAATGGCCCTCTTTGTTTCTAAATACGACCACTGTCTTTACGATATTTTAGGACGCTATAATTCCGGAGAACTCTTCTTGGAAATTCCTTTTATTCTAAGTAATCATTTGGACTTAAAGCCAATTGCCGACAGTTTTAATATTCCTTTTTATCATGTTCCTGTTACCAAAAGCACTAAACAAGAAGCCGAGAAAAAGCAATTAGAACTTTTAAGCCAACATCAAATTGACTTTATTGTTTTAGCCCGTTATATGCAAATTGTATCTAAAACGCTTATTGATAAGTATCCGAATAAAATTATAAACATTCACCATTCATTCTTACCCGCCTTTGTTGGCGCCAAACCTTATCATTCTGCTTATAAGCGCGGGGTAAAAATTATTGGTTCTACAAGTCACTACATTACAGAAGAGTTAGATGCAGGCCCTATTATAGAACAAAACGTGGCCCAGATAAGCCATAATAATTCTATAAAAGATTTAATTGCGAAGGGACGTGATTTAGAGAAAATTGTACTTTCTAACGCCATAAAACTACATACCATGAGAAAAGTGATGGTGTATAACAATAAAACGATTATTTTCTCTTAAAAAAAGTGACCCTTACCAAATATTAGGGTCTATACTATTATGTTAAACTCCTATTAAGGTTTATTTTTCCACTAGGAATGTTAAAACCTTATAAATTATATTTGACCACTTAAAAAACAAACATTATGATCAAAAAGATTTTAGCCTTATTAATTGCCTTCAATTTCATGGCTTGCGCAGAATTACAACAAGTTGTAGATTCTTTACCACAAGGAACAAGTGATGTTCTTGGAAATGCAGATATCGCTGCAGGATTAAGAGAAGCTTTAGACTTAGGTATTGAAAAACAAGTTTCTAAACTGACTGCAGAAGATGGTTTCTTTAAAAATGAATTGGTAAAAATTGTATTGCCAGAAGAATTACAAAAAGTAGACAGTGCGTTAAGAAAAGTAGGCTTAAGTAGCTTAGCGGATGAAGGTTTAAAGGTCTTAAACAGAGCTGCTGAAGATGCAGTATCTGAAGCGACTCCTATTTTCGTTAATGCGGTTAAGGATATTACTTTTGATGATGCTAAAGATATTTTATTAGGCGATGATAATGCGGCAACGACCTATTTAACCACTAAAACGCAAACAGAGCTTTACGCTAAATTTAAGCCTGTAATCAACAACTCGTTTAGTAAAGTTGGTGCAGATCAAATATGGTCTAACCTTATTACAAAATACAACAACCTTCCGCTTACAAATAATGTGAATCCTGATTTAACGGATTACGTAACTACAGAAGCTCTTGAAGGTGTTTATACCATGATTGCTGTTGAGGAATTAGAAATTAGAAATTCAGTAGCATCTCGTTCTACAGATTTATTAAAGAAGGTATTTGCCTTACAAGACTAATTACTGATTAGTTAAAAATTTTGTATTTTTTCCATATAAAATTCAAAAGTTCTAGCTAAATTTTAGTAATTTAATATCCTAATTATTAAAATTTAGCCGTGAACTATTCAAACCGACTTCTAAAAAAAAGATCCAAGCTTAAAAAAAAGTACCGGCAACTTATTGAGGACGCATACAATTTTAGGCAAAGCGATCATGCTTTGAGTGACTTTTCAGAATACAAAGCCACAAAAGTACTTCACAAAATTAATAAGTTAGAATTTGTGGTTAGAGACCGCAGATCCCTTATGTCATGACACCTTAGGTATTAAGCTACATTTAATCATTAGCTAACGTTATCGTAACCTCTACAAGGTATAAAGTTAGCATCTTTGCAAAGCAAAAGTTTGAGATTAGTTAAGTCTTGATACAGTTAGTTTAGAGTAAAGTCGGTATTATAGTTAGGTATCGACTTTTTTTATGCCTTTTAATGAAGACTTTTAAAATAAGTATAGGCTTTTATAAGGCGACTTCCATACCAAGAAAACATTTCGCCATCAACAATTTTTACGGATTTCTCCGGGAATTTTAATTGAAACTCGTCTACATCACTCGTTTTAAAAGGAAAGGGCTCACTAGAGAGGAATATCACATCTGCTGCCTGTAAAGCTGGGTGCTCCAAGTCAATCTCCGGATAACGTTCTTCATGATGAAACGCGTTAGTAAAACCAGCCTCATTGAGCATAACATCAATAAAATTATCTGAAGCTGCCATCATCCAAGGTTTTTTCCAAATAAAATAAGCGGCTTTTAGTTGATCTTCAGTTTTATATTGCAGCTGAAAAGCCTCACGCTCCACTTGAATATCTGCTATTAAATCTTCAGCAGAAGCTGCTACCGAAAAAAGCTCGCCATACATGGTAATTAGCGAAAAGGTATCCTCTAAATTATATATATCACTGATATGAACCGGCGCAATAGCCTCGAGCTCTGCAATCATCTCCTTGGTATTTTCTTCCTTATTACAAAGAATAATATCAGGATTGAGCGCTTTTATTTTATCGAAATGCACCCGTTTAGTACCGCCAACCACAGGTTTTGAGATACAAAGGTGCTTAGGATGCACACAAAATTTAGTCACCCCTACAAGGCGCGCTTCTAAACCTAAGTCTACTAATAATTCCGTTTGAGACGGCACCAAAGAAACAATCCGTCTAGGTGTAGACTCTAGTTGAATTGTTCTTTGTAGCTGATCTTTAAAGGTCATAAACTTAGGTTTAACGCAACACTTAAGGCTGAATTAACGTGTCAATTCGGCTTGCATTTGCTTTTGAAGCTCCTCTGCCTTTTGAGCAGCAGCACTTGCAAAATTAACATCTTGTGACGCATAAATAATCCCTCTTGAAGAATTAATAAGTAAACCTACCGTATCTGTAATTCCGTATTTACACACCTCTTGAAGGTTACCACCTTGAGCACCTACTCCAGGCACTAATAAAAAGGCTTTAGGAATAATCTTTCTGATATCGGCTAAATACTCGGCTTTAGTAGCCCCAACAACGTACATTAAATTTTCAGAATTCTCCCATGATTTAGAGGTCTCTAGAACTTGCTTATACAATTCTACGCCATCAACATACTTGGTCTGAAAATCAAAAGCCCCTTGGTTAGAGGTTAAGGCTAATAAAATGGTATGCTTATCTTTAAAAGCTAAAAAGGGCTCTACAGAATCTTTACCCATATAAGGCGCAATGGTGACACTATCAAAGCCTAAATCTTCGAAAAAAGCTTTAGCATACATGGTACTAGTGTTCCCTATATCGCCACGTTTGGCATCTGCAATGGTATAGATCTCCGGATGCTTTTCATTAAGGTAATTAATCGTTTTTTCTAAAGCTTTCCACCCCTTTATTCCATAAGCTTCATAAAAAGCCGTGTTAGGTTTATAGGCCACACATAAATGGTGTGTAGCATCAATGATGGCTTTATTAAAGGCGAAAATAGGATCTTCTTCCTCTAATAAATGTTTTGGGATTTTATTTAAATCGACATCGAGTCCAATACAAAGAAAAGACTGTTTTTTATGGATTTGCTCTACTAGTTGTTGTGTTGTCATAGTATAAAAAAAGCCTCTAAAAAAGAGGCTTCAATTTAAATGGTATCATCGTTAGCCTTTAATAACTCTGTATTTTCAGCTAACATTAATTCGTCTATTATTTTTTGAATATCACCGTTAATGATATTTGATAAATCGTAAAGGGTTAAACCAATTCTATGGTCTGTAACTCGGCCTTGCGGATAATTATAGGTTCTAATTTTTGCAGATCTATCACCAGAACTCACCATACTCTTACGTTTCTCTGAATCGGCAGCTTGTTGTTTTGCTAATTCTAAATCGTATAAACGCGAACGTAATACTTTGATAGCTTTTTCTAAGTTTTTATGTGATGATTTCTGATCCTGACAACTTACAATCATTCCCGTAGGTTCGTGGTGTAATTTAATGGCAGAATACGTGGTATTTACGGATTGCCCTCCAGGACCTGTAGATGTAGTACGTTCTATACGCACTTCTGTCATGTCTAATTCATAGTCAAACTCCTCGGCTTCTGGCAATACCATTACGGTTGCTGCACTGGTATGCACACGCCCTTGAGTTTCTGTTTGTGGCACACGTTGTACACGGTGTACACCGGCTTCAAACTTTAAGCTTCCGTAAACATCTTCTCCTGAGACTTCAAAAATAATTTCTTTAAATCCACCAGACGTTCCATCACTCTGACTTACAACATCAACTTTCCAGCCTTTGTCGCTACAGTATTTGGTATACATACGGTATAAATCACCCGCAAAAATACTAGCTTCGTCTCCACCGGTACCGGCTCTCACCTCTACTACAACATTCTTAGCATCGTCTGGATCTTTAGGAATAAGCATAAAACGAATCTCTTCTTCTAGCTTTTCAATAGTTTCCTTAGACTCTTCAAGTTGCATTTTTGCCATTTCAACCATTTCGGCATCAGAACCATCAGCAATAATTTCTTCGGCTTCAGATACATTTTCTAAGGCTTCACTGTAAATGGCACCTTTGTCTACGATAAGCTTAAGGTCTTTGTATTCTTTCATCAGCTTGGTATAACGCTGCTGATCTGATATAATATCGGGTTGGATAATAAGGTCATTCACCTCATCAAACCGTTGTTTTATAATCTGGATTTTCTCTAACATCTCTCTTCAAAAATTATCGTTCAAAAATACGATAAATTATGGATTTTGAAACCTTGGTTTTCAGTACATTTTAACTTTAAAAGAATAAATCACTAAAAAATTACGTTTAAGAAATGTTATGTATAAATTTTTAGCCATACTCAGCTTTTATAAATCTTTTGCCACGTGGTCTTTTATCGTGACTATTTTCATTGCCCTTTTTACACCTCAACTTATACCGGCTACCTGCATAAAATTCTTCTTAACCTTGTTTGCTTGGTATTACACTAGTGAAACTTCAGAAAAACGAAAATTAACACTGTATAAAAATCTAGGAATCTCCTCGCTAACCCTCTTCTCTACCCTCTTTATTGTAGACCTAATTCTTACATTTTTATTCTTGACTTTATTCACCGAATTTGTTTAAACCCCACCGCTATTTTGATATTTGAACTAGATAACGTAGAACTTTATTTTAAAAGCCATCGTGTCTTAAATGGGATTTACTTAAAAGGTGAAACAGGAAAAGTCACTGGTTTATTAGGCAGAAATGGAAGTGGAAAAAGTAGTCTTATGGATATTGCTTTTGGGATCTTAAAACCTAAATACATGCTTATCCGTTTAAATAACAAACCCCTACAACAACCACTCTATAAGTTGAAAATTGCCAAATATATGCCTCAGTACAACTTTATTCCAAGTTCTATGAAGGTGGCATTTGCATTTCAACTTTATCAGGTAGACTGGCAAGCATTCGTCACCTTATTTAATAATTTTGAAGCCTACAAAAATTTAAGATTTAAGGGATTATCAGGTGGAGAAAGGCGACTTATTGAAGTTTACTTAAGCTTAAAAACAGAAAGTAAAATTACACTACTCGACGAGCCCTTTTCACATTTGGCCCCACTTTATATTGAAAAAATTAAAGCTTTAATTTTAGAAGAGAAAAAGCATAAAATAATTATAATTTCAGATCACTTATACCCACACATTTTGGACATTTCTGACACCCTATATCTTCTAAAAAATGGAACTACAAAACTAATCAACCAGCTCACAGAACTTGAAGACTACGGGTATTTATGATGAAGCTTCGCTTTTAATAAGGTTGTCTAAATCTACAACAACTCCAACACCTAATATTTGTTTCCACTGTAATTTTGGTCCTACAATAACCTGCTCTTCGTTTGTAATTTCATTAGTTTCTACTTCAACCTTAATATCGTCATCATATCTTAGATGTGAGCCCAATGTCGCTTTTACATACCTATTCACCTTCATATCAAAGTTAACCTCCCATTCAATATCAACGTTACCAAAACTATTGATATAATCGGTATAAAGCTTTAAAAGACTTGTAACATTAATGTTTTCAAAAAGATCTTGCTCATATTGGCTGGTCAGTAAAATCCCTAATTCTTGACGAAACTGTTTGCCTTCTCTTAAAATATTTCCTTCTAAATCGTAAATAGCAGGATCTACCCCAAAGGCTCCTTTATTAGCTAAATCGTCATCAAGAACAAAGGTTGTTTTTAAAGTAAAAGGTGAAGCGTAGAATGACAAGCGATCTATAAAACGACCATATTCCATACCAACACCAAAAAACATATAGCCTGGTGCTAAAAATTTAGAAATAGCCTCATCTCTATCTGGGTAATTAAACCCTTTTGCTAACTGGGTATTAAAACTAAACTTAGACGAATAAAACCAGTTGCTTTGCGGATCTTTCTCTAATCCAATATTAGAAATCACCTCAATAACATCTTCAGTTTTTCTTACATTATAGTCTTCTTGTTTATTTAATCCGTAGCGGATATTAAAATTAGAATTCCAATACCATTTTTCTTGTTTATACTTTGCTTCTGCCTTTGCCGTTACAATTCCGGAAATAGAATTGGATCCCCCAGCATTCCAATTGGTAAAGGATACTTGGTTTAAACTTAGACCTATTTCTTTCTTTGTTTTCCACCCTAACGCAATAGGCTCTTCCTTTTTCTTTTGAAAGAATAAGGAATTAGGTTGTGCTGAAAGCAACGCAGAACATAATACAAATACACTAAATAAGAACCACGAATAATTTTTCATGTAAACAACATTAATAAGTAAAGGTCCCGTAAGTACTCTCTATTGTTAACTTCTTTTCGCTAGAAGCTTCAACTCTACCTATAATTTTTGCATCAACATTAAAAGATTTAGAAATCTCAATAATCGCATCTGCAACATCAGGCTTAACGTACAGTTCCATACGATGACCACAGTTAAAGACTTGGTACATTTCTTTCCAATCGGTTTTCGATTGTTCTTGAATGAGTTTAAATAACGGCGGAACTTCGAACATATTATCTTTTATGATATGAAGTTCATCAATAAAATGAAGAATCTTGGTCTGGGCACCACCGCTACAGTGTACCATACCATGAACAGATGTGCTATCGTAGGTATTTAAAATGGCTTTTATAATAGGCGCGTAAGTTCGTGTTGGTGATAATACTAATTTTCCGGCGTCAATAGGCGCATCTTCAACAGCATCGGTAAGTTGAGTACCTCCAGAATACACTAAATCTTCTGGTACAGCAGCATCAAAACTTTCTGGATATTTTTCAGCTAAATATTTAGAGAAAACATCGTGTCTTGCAGAGGTCAATCCATTACTTCCCATTCCACCATTATATTCGGTTTCGTAAGAGGCTTGTCCAAACGACTCTAAACCAACAATAACATCACCTGCAGCGATATTAGCATTATCAATAACATCGGATCGCTTAAGACGTGCTGTTACTGTAGAATCTACAATAATAGTTCTTACTAAATCTCCGACATCTGCCGTTTCACCACCTGTAGAATGAATAGTCACTCCAAAAGATTTTAAATCTTCTATTAACTCTTCAGTTCCATTAATAATTGCAGAAATTACTTCTCCTGGAATAAGGTTTTTATTTCTACCAATTGTTGAAGACAACATAATATGATCTGTGGCTCCGACACAAAGTAAATCGTCAATATTCATTATTAACGCATCTTGAGCAATACCTTTCCATACTGAAAGATCACCTGTTTCTTTCCAATACATGTAGGCTAAAGACGATTTTGTCCCCGCGCCATCAGCATGCATGATAAGGCAGTAATCTGAATCATTAGTTAAATAATCTGGAACTATTTTACAAAACGCTTTAGGAAATAAGCCTTTATCAATATTCTTTATCGCATTATGAACGTCCTCTTTAGATGCAGAGACTCCTCTTTGCGCATATCTTTTACTCACCGAATTACTCATTGTTGGTTTATTTGTGTTGGTGTTGCAAAAATAAGGATTGCGTTTAATTATAAGGAAAGATTCGGTTGGAATTATCTCAAACTGCTTTTTTCGTCTTAAACGTTGTTTTAAAATTCTAAAAGCAAGCCTATAAATCGCTTAGAAGAAAAGCATTTAAAACAGACACAAAAAAAAAGATAAAATTCAATATTGAATTTTATCTTTTTTTATCTACGGTAAAGGTTTACCGCAACACTTTAACGTCGCTTAGTGCCTAAGATCTAATGGTAAGTTCAATTGAACGCTTACCACTTCATCTGCACCAATTTTGTCTAAGTCATTTGAATCATCCTGTGATAGCACTAGGGTCGCGCCAGCAAGAATCACCAAACTTAGTAATAACTTTTTCATTGTACGGGGTATTGATTAATAGCCCTACAAATATACAAAACAAAATCATCGACAAAGTACAGAAGCACAACAATTTAGCATCATTCAAGCGTCTTTTCGACAACTAGATTAAACTTATCGACAAACGGTAAAATCGACTCCATTGCAATTACCTTACATATGGAAAAACGCGTATTTCATCGTTTCCATTTTCTCTAAATACGGTTATCTGCTTTTTTAAAGGCGCTTATTTCGTAAACAAAAGCTCTCTATACTTGGTTAGCGGCCAAACTTCATCATCTACTAAAATCTCTAATTTATCGCAATGGTATCTAATAACATCAAAATACGGTTTTACAGTTTCGCAATAATCCTCTGCTTTTTCCTCTAGATCGTCATGTTTATTAGCTGTTTTACGTGCTTCAGTCATATCTGTTACCGCTGTATTTATGGCTTCAATATGTTCTGAAATCAACTCTATAAGTCCTAACTGTGCTTTAGCGTAGGTTTTAAATTGATCGCCGTAAATACCTTTTAAACCTTGTACATTTTCAATTAAAGTATTTTGATACCTAATAGCCGTTGGAACAATATGATTTCTTGCGAGATCTCCTACCACACGACTTTCAATTTGAATATGATAGATATAGTCTTCCAATTCAATTTCATAACGCGCCATAGACTCTACGTCATTCATCACCCCAAGACTATCAAAAAGTGCGATGGTGGACTTTGCCTTCTTAATCTTAAGGGCTTGCGGTGTTGTCTTATTATTACTTAACCCACGTTTTTTAGCTTCCTTCTCCCAATCTTCACTATACCCATTACCTTCAAAAAGAATCGCCTTCGATGTTTTAATATATTCCCGAAGCACATTAAAAATGGCATCATCTTTCTTCATACCCTTGTCTTCAATAAGCGCATCGACCTCTTCTTTAAAATCCATAAGTTGTTTTGCCACTACGGTGTTTAAAACCGTCATTGGCTTAGCACAATTGGCCGTTGACCCCACAGCTCTAAATTCAAATTTATTTCCTGTAAAGGCGAAAGAAGAGGTTCTATTTCGGTCTGTATTATCCAATAAAATTTCAGGAATCTTACCAACAACATTCAGTTTTAAATCAGTTTTCTCCTTAGGCGATAATTTACCTTTGGTAACGGTTTCTAATTCGTTTAAAACCTTAGTTAACTGCGCCCCAATAAATACCGAAATAATGGCTGGTGGCGCCTCATTTGCTCCTAAACGATGGTCATTACTTGCCGAGGCAATCGCAGCTCTAATTAATTCTTCATGAGTCTGAACTGCTTTTATGGTATTCACAAAAAAGGTTAAGAACTGAAGATTACTCATTGGTGTTTTACCTGGCGACAATAAGTTAACACCGGTATTGGTACTAAGACTCCAATTGTTGTGTTTCCCGGATCCGTTAACCCCAGCAAATGGTTTTTCGTGCATGAGCACTGTAAAATTATGACGCTTGGCTATTTTTTGCATAATATCCATTAAAAGGGAATTATGATCTACTGCCAAATTAGCTTCTTCAAAAATAGGTGCGAGCTCAAATTGATTAGGCGCAACCTCATTATGACGAGTTTTCACAGGAATTCCTAACAACATACTCTCATGCTCTAAATCGCGCATATAAGCCATTGCTCGTGCGGGAATCGATCCAAAATAATGATCATCTAACTGCTGTCCTTTTGCTGGTGAGTGTCCAAAAACCGTACGGCCTGTAAGCTGAATATCGGGACGCGAAAGCGCCAAAGCAGAATCGATTAAAAAATACTCTTGCTCCCAGCCCAAAGAGGCATTTACTTTTTTTACATTTTTATCAAAATATTTACAAACTGCAACAGCGGCATTATCCACGGCTTGCAAGGCTCTTAATAAAGGCGTTTTAAAATCTAAAGCTTCACCGGTATAGGAAACAAAGACTGTTGGTATACACAAGGTTTTATCGTAAATAAAGGCCGGCGAAGTTGGGTCCCAAGCTGTATATCCTCTGGCTTCAAACGTATTTCTTATCCCACCATTAGGAAAACTAGATGCATCAGGCTCTTGCTGTACCAATTGGTTACCTCCAAACTTTTCAATTGCTAAACCATCGCCAATGGTTTCAAAAAAAGCATCGTGTTTTTCGGCCGTTGCCCCTGTTAAAGGCTGAAACCAGTGCGTATAGTGCGTAGCCCCTTTAGATATGGCCCATTCCTTCATTCCTGTAGAAATATGATCTGCTACTATTCGATCTATTTTAGTTCCTTTTTCAATGGCTTCAAGCACACTGTTTAAGGCTGTTTTTGTTAAATATTGGCGCATAGACGCCTCATTAAACACATTCTCTCCAAAAATTTCTGAACGTCGTTTTTCCTCATTTATCTTTATAGGCTCTCGCTTTAGAGAGGCTTTTACTGCATGAAATCTAAGTGTTGACATATTATTATTATTTTGAGTTAAAAATACAAATTATTTAAAAATACCCAGCAAAAAATAGGGGTATTGACATTAATTAATACCCTAGAATCTTTAACCCCCTATTTTTTTTGATGCTAACAAAAAAATAGTCATATTTGTAACATTACATAAACAATAACACAACACATATTAATTATGAGTAAATCCAAATTAGAGTATATATGGCTTGATGGTTATAAGCCAACTCAAAACATGAGAAGTAAAACCAAAGTTGAAGATGACTTCAGTGGTAAATTAGAAGATTGTCCAGTTTGGTCTTTTGATGGTTCATCAACACGCCAAGCTTCTGGTGGTGCTTCAGATTGTTTATTAAAACCTGTTGCAATATATCCAGATCCAGCCCGTAAAAATGGGTATTTGGTTATGACAGAAGTTTTAAATGCCGATGGTACGCCTCACGAATCTAATGGTAGAGCGACTATTGAAGATGAAGACAATGATTTCTGGTTTGGTTTCGAGCAAGAATACTTTATAATGGATACCCAAACACAATTACCTTTAGGTTTCCCTATTGGTGGTTATCCTGCGCCACAAGGAATGTATTACTGTTCTGTAGGTGGAAAACATACTCACGGTAGAGATTTAGTTGAAGAGCATGCTGATCTTTGTATTGCTGCTGGTTTAAACTTTGAAGGCATTAACCAAGAGGTTGCTTCTGGTCAGTGGGAATTCCAATTATTTGCTAAAGGTGCTAAGAAAGCTGGTGACGAAATTTGGGTTGCCCGTTACTTATTAGACCGTTTAACTGAGCAATATGGTTACTATATTGAATACCACCCAAAACCATTAGGTAAGGACATGGACTGGAATGGTTCTGGTATGCACGCGAACTTCTCTAACTCTGTTTTAAGAACTTGTGGAAGCCAAGAGACTTACGAAAAAATATGTGAAGCATTTAGACCTGTTGTTAAAGAACACATCGCCGTTTACGGTGAGTTTAACGACCAACGTTTAACTGGTGAGCATGAAACAGCATCTATTGACGATTTCAGTTATGGTGTTTCTGATAGAGGTGCATCAATCCGTATTCCTATTATTACTGTTGAAAAAGGATGGAAAGGTTGGTTAGAAGACAGAAGACCTGCTTCTAATGGTGATCCATATAAAATTGCTGGTAGAATTATTAAAACTGTAAAAAGTGCTAATATTTCTTAAGCCAAGCGCATAAGAATTTTAAAAGGTCGTTTAGATAATTTTCTAAACGACCTTTTTTTGTATTTAAACACCTCCTATATACTAAAGTAGAATACGCCCCCTAATCGTAGTCCTCCACCTTCAACTTAAGCCCTCTGTAAAATGTTGTAAAAATCCCACATACCGTTCATCGAACAGCCGCAAACCAAAAACAACACGCGCTATACTACTTCCTCTCTAAAACGAACGGACTACCAAATCAAGAACCAGAACACTACACCATTCAACTCAAAAACATACAATCTTGATTAACAATTAATTAAAACCATAAAGACAGCACAACAGAAGTAACAAAAACAAGATTAATCTAACAACCGTAAAACGTCGCCTTTACAAAACCATTAAGTATTAAAAATTGCACCTTAAGAAGTATACAGCTCTACCTCAAAGTATTACCTTACGTCGATGAAATTTGTTTTTGGAGGGGAATTCTGTCATTTTATCGAGTATAAAGGACTGTCTTCGCTTTTTTTGGGGGATGATTAAGGACCTCACTAATATTGTAGTGTTATTAATCAAATCTTAATACTTATGAAAAATTTTACGAAGCACCTGCTTCCTATTCTATGTGGAGCTGCTACTTTTATGTCAACCCAAGTATATGCTTTTCAAGAGAGCTGTAATGCGGTTGAAGTTATTGAAACTACACAAGGGTTAAGCTCAAATGGTTCTGCAGTAGCAGCTAGCCGTTCTGATGTTAATGCGGCTTTAGGGATGCCAGACATGTCTAACGCAGCAGGTGGATTTTATTCTTTAGGAATTAACGGAAGCATCACGCTTGCTTTAGGAGGCGCTGTTTACGATAATGCCGGTACTGATATTATTATTTACGAAACTTCATTTTCTGGAGACACATGTGGACGTTCTGATGACGAGCATGCTTTTATTGAATTATCTGAATACGGAGATACTTGGGTATCTTACGGAAACGTTTGTCGTGATGGCCATATTGACATCCATGGTTTAGGCTTAGACTTTGTAACTCAAATAAGAATTACAGACATGAGCACAACGTCAGGAGACGGTTATGATTTAGATGGTATTAACCCTGTAAATGGATGTAAGGAAATACCAGCACGTTATTGCTACGGTGCTACCGTTTCTGACTATACACCAGGACCTAACAGTTCAGGAACAGCATTAGATGTTACAGAACGTATGGATCCAAACCAAGCTTTAGGAACACCAGAAGATGACGATACTATAAACTTCGTTTCTTTAGGTTACGGTGGTGAAATAACCATTGGTTTTGATGGTGTAATCTACAATGAAGCTGGTCCAGATATCGAAGTTATTGAAACTTCATTTGACAATGCGTCTTTCGCAAGTTACCCAGAGTCAGCAGATATTTATGTCACTCAAAACGGAATTGATTTTTACTTAATCGGTTCAGTACTTACTGACGATGGTGGAAACTTAGATATTAGCAACGCACCTGTTGCCTTATCTTACATTACACAAGTAAAAGTTGTAGATACAACACCAAGTGATTCTATCTCTGAAGATGGTTTTGACTTAGACGGAATCATTGCTTTAACAGGATGTAACGAAGCTATCGCTCCAATTCCTGCAGGATGTTACCCAGTAGATTACATGAACTATGTAGAAGGTACAAGACTTAATGGTGGTGTTATTGATGCTATTAGAACTGAAACTCCAGAAAACGTATTAGGAGCTCCTGAAGGAACAGACGAATATGTATTTACAACACTTGGTTACGGTGGTGAAATCACTTTAACCTTTGGTGGAGCAGTTTACAATCAACCAGGTCCTGACTTAGTTGTTGTTGAAACAACATTCCAAAACACATGGGGTTGCGAAACTTACGGAGAGTATGCTGACGTATATGTTTCTGCAGACGACATTAACTACCACTACGCTGGTACAGTATGTAAATCTGACAACGCTATTGACATTTCAGATGCTGGTAATTTTGATTTCATCTACTATGTTAAAATTGTAAACAACAACGAATTATCAACAACTGATGACGCTTACGATCTTGATGGTGTTATTGCAATAGGAACTTGTGTACAGTTTAGCTACCAAGAATATGCAGAGCAATTATACGCTACATTAAGTACAGAAACTTTTACAGCTGATGAATTAGGAATTAGAACTTACCCTAACCCAACAAACACAGTTTCTTACCTTGAGTTTACACCAAAAACTACAGGAAACGTATTAGTAGAAGTATTTGATATTAACGGACGTCGTATGGGCGAAGTTTTCAACGGTGAAGCTTACCCTGGACAAGTATACAAAGCTGAATTTAACGCTAAGAACTTAGCTTCTGGTCTTTACATCTATAAAGTAACAACTGGAAACACAAGCGTTACTAAGAAGTTTGTAGTCAACAAATAATTAAACCGACTTACAACCTAGCTTAAGCTAAAAAAAAGCCTCCTGAACATTGTTCATGAGGCTTTTTACTTTATAAGCGATAGTTATCTTCTACATACTCAAAATCAACAACTAAACCACATCCATTAAAGGCTTATAACGCCCTAATAGATTTAACGTAGTGCAACATATATAAATACCAAATACGCACCAAATAACAGCATCCCTTTAAGGCGTCCCATTTCAAAACGCTTAGGAATTAACATTAGCGGAATTAAAATAGCCGCAAAGCCAATCATCCAAAAGATATTGGTTGATAAAATCTCTGGCGTATTAGGATTTACCTCTATAGGTTTAATCATAGCCGTTAATCCTAAAACAGAAGCAATATTAAAAATATTAGAGCCTATTAAATTTCCTAAAGAAATGGCTTTCTCTTTTTTAAGTGCTGAAATTACCGAGGCCGCTAACTCAGGCACACTCGTTCCTATAGCAATTACAGTCACTGAAATTGCATAATCACTAATCCCGATAGAAAGCGCTAATTGCTCTGCTCCTTCTACTAACCACAACGATCCATAATACAAGCCTAATGCTCCGATAAGCAACCAGATTATAATTTTAAAATTAGAAACCACAGAAAGGGTTTCATCCACCTCCTCTAGGTTTGCTTTAGAAGATTTTCTTGAAGCTCTAATTAAAACCACTAAGAAAATAATTAAAACAAGCATCAAACTAAAACCTTCCCATCCAGAAAGCACTTGGTCATTCTTTAAAAAATAATATAGCGCGAATGATAGCAACATCATCATTGGCCAATTCAACTTATAGAAATCCTTATCCACCGTTAAGGGCGAAATTATTGCGGTTATCCCCAATACCAGACCAATGTTTGCAATATTAGAACCAATAACATTACCTAAAGCAATGTCTGAAACGCCTTCTAAAGCCGCCTGTAAACTCACTAATAACTCTGGAGCCGAAGTCGCAAAAGACACTACCGTCATCCCAATAACTAGCTTTGAAATTTTCAATTTAAAAGATAAGCCTACAGACGCTCTCACTAAAAACTCCCCACCAATTACTAATAACGCTAAACCAGCCAACACCAAAACTATACTCATCCTATATTATTTTATATCATTATCAATGCACGAAGATAATACTTCATTTTCACACTATGCAAAAACTAACCCTTCCTTAAATTAGTCTTCTATTTATTTTTACAGCATCAAAATAGCGCCGCACAAAAAAGCCCTTCAAACTAAACCATGACACAGAAAAGCCAAACTGAGCGAAATCAGTTTGGCTTTTATTCAATTAAAATCTTAAACGTCCTTAATCAATAATTATCTTTTGAATAAAAGAACGATTTTCACTTGTTAACTTTAAAACATAGACACCCGATGCAACTTTTAAATCCACATTATCAGACTTAAGCTCTAATGTTTTTAGAAGCCTACCATCTAAAGCATAAAGCTCAATTTGCGCGGCTGCATCTAAACCTGAAACATAAATTTTCCCTGAACTTGGGTTTGGATAGACGCTCACTCCTAACAATTCATTATCCTCAACACTCAAAGCTTGTTCCCAAGCCTCTCCGACATTGGTTCCCCAGATATATTCAATTAAATCAGGTTGATCTATAAATGGATTTCTATTGAATTGCCAATTGTACACAACATTGTTTCTATTCATTTCAAAATCATCTGGCGGATCATTTCTATGCCAATCTAACAAGGTTGCTAAATCACCAAAATCCCCAACACTTCCTTCAGGAAATCCGTTTACAATTTCTAACCCGTTATAACGGACAGCCATATAAAACACACTTCGTGCAACATCACCTTTAAATTTACCAGCTGTTCCTGTTGGACCATTATACTCCCCATAAAACTGATTGTTTCTCGTACTATTTTCTGGACCATCTGCAGCTCTTAAAGCATGTGCATCCGAGTTACCATGACGTAGAGAATCTGCCGTTGTTGTCCAATAGATATCAATACCGTCTGCAATTTCATCATCCTCTATACTATCAAACCCACCACGAGACCTTGGAAAAGTATGCTCCCTATTCCATTTACCGGTGCTTAAAGAACTTGTTTGGTAATCTAATTTTGCACGGCCTTGTTCTAAATACACCAACCAAACTTCATTACTGTTTAAAGGATTCTGATCAGCTTCTTTTAAGATATCAATCACATCCGTATAAGTTTGTGCCCTTACCACAGATGGATCTGCAATGATATCTTGCAAGGCTTGTCTTAATTCTGAAGCTGACAAACCATCTAAACTATCATAATATCCTTCTGGCTGCGTACTTTCTACAACACCATAAGTTGGTTCTAGAGGTGTTCCCCAAGGCGCTACGGTAAAATCATTATCAACGACTCTAATTTCTATATCACCATTATTAGCGATAATAGGTTCAACTAAATCTAGAAATCTAATTTTTAAAACCTCATCACCTTCATCGGCTGCATCATCTACAATGCTAATGTTTGTCGTCGCTGTATTTTCACCACTTAAAATAGTGATCGCTGTATTTCCGGTATAATCAGCAGTATTAAAACCGTCGTTACTTAAGCTTATATTAAAATTCAAATCCGAACTTACATTGGTATCTGCCGTAAAGGTAATTTCAAAAACAGCTCCTTCATCAAGCTGTGTTTCTTCAACAGAAATTGCAATAGCATTGACATCAATTCCAGAGCCGTCATTCTCTCTTCTTGGTGTTGGTGTTACAGATTGAAAAGTGACATTCCCTAAATCATCTACAAAACGTTGAATTGATTTAGGATTCGCATTGGTACCACTATCATTATGCTGCGTGGTCTCCCCTAATTTATTTAACAAACCTGTAGCATCAGAATCGTTAGTACCATAAACCATAGCATCGATTAAATTCACCTGTGTTGCAATGGTCTCCTCAGGAAAATCCGAAAGTGGAGCTTGATAAATTCCAACGGCATCCGCGCCATTCTGAATTACATTTTCAGACATCAAGGCTTGTGGAAAAGGTGTAATATTTGAACTCCCTATCACCAAAAGTCCATTTATATCCGTAGTAAGTCCATTTAAATCATAAGTAAAATAACTACGATCTCCACCGCTACTAGACCCGTTAAAAAAGACTAAAATATAACCATCTGTTGAAAAGTTTGGAGTTTCAGATTTTAACTCAATAAACTCATGCGTATCTATACTTGGAGAATCCGGATCGAGTTCATTAATTAATAAAACCTGAGACCAACTGAAACCCGATATAAGCATCAGCGCTAAAAACGTAATTTTTTTCATTTCTTAATTTTTGCACAAAGATAAGGTTATTATCATGCCGGAAGTTAACTCAGAATTAATTACAAAAAATCCCTGAAATAAAACATGAATTTTATCATGCTCATCGGAAAAGAAAAGATGAAAACAGCCAATTTCCGCCTTTTTGAGACAAAATTCCTCTTGAATTTTCATTTTACTGACAAAAAATCCCTACAAATATATCAAATTATAACCTTATTAAGACTTTTTAGTATCAATATTAAAGTAAGTTGTAGAGCGGTCACAAAATATTAAAATAAGATACGTCTATACAGCTACAAATACAAAGTTAATTTCGCCGATTTTTGTCAAATCACTTGGAACATAGTATGTTGAAAATATATATTGAGAATTCAATCGAAAAAAAATAATACTAACCCTCTAAAACCAAACCATTATGATCACATTAATCTCATTCGTTGTTGAAATTATAATTTCAACCTTTTAAAATTGAAACGTCTTAATTTCTCAATCAAAACAACAGTAAAACTTAGTTCTAGAATAAGTTTTACTATTTTTACAATTAAAGCCAAAACCTTAAAACCTAATCGTCTTTGTTATCCCGATAACTTATGAAAACAGCATTCTTTAAATTCATAGCAAAAGTTAACAAAGCCCTTTTACCGAGCTACTCTAAACAGCAGTTAGACCTTAGCAAAGCCAACAAACTACAGATGGCTATTATTGCTTGGCGCGTTTACGTGACCAAAAATGCTATTGAATAGCAGCCTTGCATAAAGTTATGCAACATACCCTTTTTTTCTTAAGACCCTAGATTCCAAATCTCATAACAGCCCCTTACTTACCATAGCTCTAAGGACATTTTACTATAATTACACCACTTACTAGTACAAGCTCACCGTTCTAAACCCACCTTTAAGATTTAAAATTAAAGAAAAGCTCTATTTAGTGCGCATAAGCTACTTACACTGTAACAATATTGCGCAACTCCTTTTTATAATTTGTATAAATTGTAATGCTTTAACACCTAAGATTGGTATTAATCTAGAGCTTTTAGAAGCGTTTTACCTTATAAAGATCTCTAAATTTTTAGCATAAAAAAAAGCTTCCAATTTCTTGAAAGCTTTTTAGTGTTGTGACCTCGACAGGATTCAAACCTGTAACCTCTTGAGCCGTAATCAAGTGCGCTATTCAGTTGCGCCACGAGGCCATTTTTTGTGGGTGCAAATATAACACTTTTATTTAATTACAACCAAATTTTTTTATTTATTTTTGAAATATGATTTCTAAAGATTTATTACAGCCCTTTCAATACCTCTTCGATACTGAATTAATTGAGAGTATTGCTCATGTTGCACTTTTAAAAAATTATCAAAAACTAGATATCATTATAGACATTGGTCAAGAATTAAATTTCATTCCTTTATTAATAAAAGGAAATATCAAAGTCTTAAGAGAAGATGATAATGGCGATGAATTGCTTTTATACGTCTTAGAATCTGGAGACACCTGCGCTATGTCTTTAACCTGTTGTATGGTTAAATCTGTAAGCAAAATAAGAGCTATCGCAGATGACGAGGTCACGGTTATTATGATTCCTATAGCCCAAATGAAATTATGGTTTAATACCAATGAGAGCTGGCGTCAGTTTATTCTTCAGAGTTACCAAATTCGTTTTGACGAGATGCTAGAGACTATAGATACCATTGCATTTATGAAAATGGATGAGCGTCTATTTAAATACCTCAAAGATCACGTAAAACTAACGGCCTCTACCACTCTAGAAATGACGCATCAAGAAATCTCGGAAGACCTTAATACCTCTAGAGTTGTCATTTCGCGTTTATTAAAACAACTAGAGCGCGAAGAAAAAATAGAACTTGGACGTAATAAAATACGTGTTTTAGAATTTTAGTAACATTTATTGCACAGTCTAAAAAACTGTCCTTTATTTTTGCATCAAATTAAATTTATGGAATATATTTCTCAACCTTGGCCATGGTATATCTCTGGCCCTAGTATTGCAATTATCATGTTTTTGCTTCTTTATTTTGGAAGAACCTTTGGGATGTCTTCAAACCTTAGAACAATGTGTGCCATCGGTGGCGCAGGGAAACGTGTTGAATTTTTTAAGTTCGATTGGAGAAATCAACTTTGGAATCTTGTT
Source organism: Winogradskyella rapida (assembly GCF_042675845.1). Taxonomy (NCBI): domain Bacteria; kingdom Pseudomonadati; phylum Bacteroidota; class Flavobacteriia; order Flavobacteriales; family Flavobacteriaceae; genus Winogradskyella; species Winogradskyella rapida. The sequence goes on from NZ_JBHTKM010000063.1 coordinate 462,741, forward strand.
GTTGTTCTAGGCGCAGTTGTTGGTGGGTTTATAGCACAATACGGCTTAACAAGTCCTGAACCGATAGATCTTAGCGCGAGTACCATTAGCGATTTAGAGGCATTAGGATTTAATAATGCCGGAGCTAATCTTTTACCGCCTGAACTTTTTAGTTGGGATGCGGTATTAAGCTTTAAAGGTTTAGCAATTCTTCTTATCGGTGGATTTCTTGTAGGCTTTGGAACACGCTATGCTGGAGGATGTACCTCAGGCCACGCTATTACAGGCTTAAGTAGCTTACAACTACCTTCTTTAATTGCTGTTATTGGCTTTTTTGTTGGCGGTTTAATTATGATTCACTTAATTTTTCCAATCTTATTTTAGTTATGACCAAGTATATAAAATTCTTTATTGTCGGTATTTTTTTCGGTATTGTTTTAGTGAAATCAGAAGCTGTATCTTGGTACCGTATTTATGAAATGTTTAAATTTCAATCTTTCCACATGTACGGAATTATTGGAACTGCGGTAGCTACCGGGATACTATTATTAGCCTTCTCTAAACGTAAAAATATACAAACCTTAGAAGGAAGCACTTTAAAAGTTCCTTTGAAAAATCGAGGTTTAAAACGCTATATCTTTGGCGGTACTATTTTTGGATTGGGATGGGCCTTAAGTGGCGCTTGCCCTGGTCCAATGTATATCTTAGTTGGTACAGGCGCTTTTTCTATTTTAATTGTGATTTTCGGGGCTTTATTAGGCACCTACGTTTACGGATTACTCATGAAAAAATTACCTCACTAAATGGAACTTATTGAAATTTTAGGATATACAGGTGCACTTATTGTAGGTTTAGTATTAGGGCTCATTGGAGGTGGAGGATCAATTTTAACGGTTCCTATCTTAGTGTATTTCTTAAATTTTAGTCCTATTGCAGCGACTGGCTATTCATTATTTGTAGTAGGAAGCACCTCTTTAGTAGGAACTTTACGAAATCTTAGAAAGCGAAATATTGATTTTAAAACGGCTCTTATCTTTGCGGTACCGTCTATAATTACGGTATTTATGGTAAGAAGTTTGGTGATCCCTAATTTACCAGAAGTCTTATTTTCTATCGGCGGATTTTCACTGACCAATTCACTTTTTATCATGTTGCTGTTTGCTTTTATTATGCTATTAGCCGGTTGGTCTATGATAAAATCGAAGCAAGTTAATGACGATTTTGTTATTAAAACTTTTGATAACACTCATTATTTTGCTATTAGTACACAGGCCATTGGTATTGGAGCTTTAGTAGGACTTGTGGGTGCTGGTGGTGGATTTTTAATTGTACCAGCCTTAGTATTATTGGTGAAATTACCGATTAAAAAAGCGATTAGCACCTCGTTATTTATTATTTCAATTCAATCGCTAGTTGGGTTTTTAGGCGATTTAAAGACCTTAAGTATCGACTGGAAGTTTCTTATTACTTTTACGACTATTTCTATAGTAGGAATTTTTATAGGACTTGCCCTATCGAAAAAAATAAGTGCTAAAAAATTAAAAAGAGGCTTTGGCTATTTTACCATATTTATGGCCACTTATATTGTATACAAAGAGCTCTTTTAAGGCCAATCGTATCATTTATTACGGTTCAAAAATTTGAACTTTATTACCTTTACATTAAATACCTTATTATTTATGAAAATAGAACAATTATATACCGGCTGTTTAGCACAAGGGGCTTACTATATAGAATCTGAAGGCGAAGTTGCCATTATAGATCCTCTTAGAGAAATACAGCAATACATTGATAAAGCGGATAGCAACAAGGCTAAAATTAAATATATTTTAGAAACGCATTTCCATGCTGATTTTGTTTCAGGACACGTAGATTTAGCACAAAAAACAGGCGCTACTATCGTTTTTGGCCCTGGCGCTACTACGGAATACGATATGCACTCCGCTAAGGATGGCGAGGTATTAAAATTAGGAAAAGTAAGCCTAAAAGTATTGCATACTCCTGGACATACTTTAGAGTCTGCTACCTATTTATTAATTGATGAAAACGGAAAAGATCATGCTATTTTCTCTGGAGACACCTTATTTCTAGGCGATGTAGGACGCCCTGATCTGGCTATTAAATCGGACTTAACGAAGGAAGATTTAGCAGGCATGCTTTTCGATTCGCTACGTGAAAAAATTATGCCATTAGCCGATGATGTTATTGTATACCCTGCACATGGTGCTGGTTCGGCTTGTGGAAAAAACTTAAGCAAAGAAACTGTTGGTGTTTTAGGCGATCAAAAGAAAACCAACTACGCTTTACGTGCAGACATGACTAAAGCTGAATTTATAAAAGAGGTTCTTGATGGTATTGCCCCGCCTCCACAGTATTTTGCACAAAATGCGATGATGAACAAAATGGGTTATGATGCTTTTGAGTCTGTGTTAAAAACAGGAAACGTACCGCTTCAACCTGAAGAATTTGAACGTATTGCCAATACTGAATCGGCCTTAGTCTTAGATGTAAGAACACAAGCTGATTTTATAGCCGGACATATTCCAAATTCAATATTCATAGGACTTAACGGACAATTTGCCCCGTGGGTTGGTGCTTTAATAAAAGACCTTAAACAACCTATTGTTTTAATTGTTCCTGAAGGAAAGTCTGAAGAAGCCGTGACGCGCTTATCTCGTGTGGGCTATGATAATACCTTAGGTTATTTAGAAGGTGGATTAGACGCTTGGAAAGATGCCGGTAAAGACGTGTCTAGTTTAGAATCTATTTCTGCTGAAGACTTTGCTCAACGTGCTAAAGCTGATTCTCTTCATATCTTAGATGTGCGTAAAGATGGCGAATACCAATCCACGCATTTAGAGGACGCTACTCATTTTCCATTAGACCTTATTAACGATAATATGGATGCCATAAACAAGGACGATACCTACTACGTGCATTGTGCTGGAGGTTACCGCTCTGTTATAGCCGCTTCAATTTTAAAAGCGCGAGGTTATAATAATTTGATTGATATTGCCGGTGGTTTTGGAGCCATTAAAAAGACCGACCTTAAAACAACTGATTTTGTTTGTCCGTCTACCTTATAAAATGATCCATTTTAAGCTATAAAAAAATCCCACTTTGAGTGGGATTTTTATTTATACTATTTCTGCACTAAGTCCAGCTTGTAATAGCTTAGAACACCTTGGTTTTAAATCTTCGTACGATCCTGTCTTTACCGTACATTTTCCTTTATAATGCACTAAAAGCGCACATTGTTCGGCTTGTTCAGGGACATGGTCGCAAGCGTAAATAAGTGTATCTATAACATGATCAAAAGTATTGACCTCGTCATTAAATAATACAATTTCATTCTGCTTTAATTCTACCTCTTCTAACAAGAGCTCTTCTGCGTATTTTTCTTTTGTCATAGCGTAAATGGATTTTAGCATTTACTCGGGTAATCACATCACAATCAACCCAATAAACTCAATTATTAACTTCTACTAATTTATAAATTTTAGGGAAACCCAAGGGCCTTTTTGAAGAGTTTCGCTTAATTTTAACATGTTTTTATTGCATTCTGCCTCAATTAAAGGAATATCTTCTTCATAAAAACCACTTAGAAATAAGGTCCCATTAGGGTTTAAAGCTTTAGCATAGGCCGCGATATCCGCTAGTAATATGTTTCTGTTGATATTCGCAATAATGCTATCATAGTGCTTACCGTCTAAAAGTTTTACATCCCCCTCGTATACCGAAATATTTTCACATTGGTTACGTTCAACATTTTCAATACTATTTAAATAACACCAGTTATCAATATCGATAGCATCTAATTTGGCAGCTCCTACTTTTTCAGCTAAAATGGCTAAAACACCCGTACCACAACCCATATCTAAAACTGATTTCCCTTTAAAATCATTTTTTAAAATATGCTGAATCATCATATGAGTCGTTTCATGATGTCCGGTTCCAAAACTCATTTTAGGTTCAATAACCAAATCGAATTTCGTATCTGGTTTTTCATGAAACGGTGCACGTACTGATACCAAATCATCAACAATAATAGGATTAAAGTTCTTCTCCCATTCTTCATTCCAGTTGGTTTGGGCAATCTCTTCAAACGTATAACTTATTTCAAACTCATCGGAATTAAGGATAAAAATATTATCCATAATATTTGCCTCCCATTCTTCCTTTTGAATATAAGCAATAACGCCTTCTTCATTCTCTACAAAACTTTCAAAACCAGCATAGCCTAATTCTGCAATTAAAATTTCTACCGCAGGTTGTAAAGGACTTACCTTAAATGTATAACCTATATATATTTCAGACATTATTCTCTTTTTTTTTGCAAATTTACTAATCCTTGGTGGAGTAACGTCTATTTTTAGGCTAAATTAAAATGTAACCCTAAGGCTAAACTCAGCACCACAACCATCCCAATGCATCATATTTTAGTTTTATAAGCCTAAATAACGGATAATATAAGAACCCAAACGAAAGCCCAAGTGGCGTCATAAGGATGAAATCATGACGCTTTAAGAACGTAGACTATAAAACGCTAAAAAGTCCTTAACACTCAGGAACAAACCAAAGCACTAAGGACTTTTTAATAAGAATTATTGTGATTCTGCTATTTAAAACGCATTAACAATTGCAAAGAAATCTTCAGCATTTAACGCTGCTCCTCCAATAAGACCACCATCTACATCTGGCTTACCAAAAATCTCTTTAGCATTAGCAGGCTTTACACTTCCTCCGTATAAAATAGAAACAGAATCTGCAACAGCACTACCATACTTATCTGCTAAGGTTTTTCTGATAAAAGCATGCATATCTTGTGCTTGCTCTGGGCTTGCCGTTTCACCTGTACCAATGGCCCAAACAGGCTCATACGCTAAAACGATATTTTTAAAAGCATCAGCTTCTAAATGAAATAAGGCATTTTTAATTTGCCCTTCTACAACCGCTTCATGGTTATCAGACTTTCGGTCTTGAAGCTCTTCACCAAAACAAAAGATTGTTCTCATGTCGTTTGCTAAAGCCGCATCAACTTTTTTAGCTAAGGTAGCATCTGTTTCATTGAAATAAGCACGACGCTCACTATGTCCTAAAATAACGGTTTTAACACCAACACTTTTCAACATTGCTGCACTAATCTCTCCTGTATATGCTCCATTTTCAGCAAAGTGCATGTTCTGAGCAATAACTTCAATAGTATTATCTTTTAAAGACTCAAAAGCTTGTTTTAAATTTGTAAAGGTCGGCGCAATCATAACTTCAGCATCTGAGGTTTTATTTTGCCTTAATAAATTAGTTATTAAGAGTTCCGATTGTGCTAAATCGTTATTCATTTTCCAGTTTCCGGCTACGATATGCTTTCTCATAATATATGTATATTGATTTTAAAAAAATTCTCTAACAAAAGTAACACTTTAAAGGGGAAGTTTTATTGACATTTCTCAGTAATTCTTTAGGATAATTTAACCCGCGGATCTAACCAAGCATAAATAATATCTACAAAAATATTAATCGTTATAAATAGGATTGCTATCACTAAGACGGCTCCCATAATTACCGGTAAATCTAGCGTATTTAAAGCGTTTACAATTTCTTTACCTAAGCCATTCCATCCAAAAATATACTCCACAAAAACGGCCCCAGCGAGCATTGAGGCAAACCAACCCGAAATAGCGGTTACTACGGGATTTAAAGCATTTTTAACAGCGTGATTTTTTATCACCTGAAATGCTGTTAATCCTTTAGCTCTCGCGGTTCTGATATAATCTTGATTTAAAACATCGAGTAAGGAATTCCGCATCAACTGAATGACCACAGCCAAAGGTCGTATGCCCAATACCACAGCAGGAAGTATAAGATTTTTCCACTGTATTGTCATTTCTTCTCCAAAATCATCGAGCTCATACAAACTCCCAGTCATCTCTAAGCCTGTATATTTATGCCATACAAACCCAAACAACCAAGCAAATAAAATGGCACTAAAAAAGGAAGGCACACTCATCCCCAAAGTACTTAAGACCTGTATGCTTTTATCTATCCAAGTGTCTTTATACAAGGCTGAAATAATGCCGAAGATAATCCCTAAACATATCGCTATCATAATTGCTGAAACGGCTAAAACAAAGGTATTAGGAAGGGTTTCTCCTATAACTTGAGTGACTTTTTTCCCTTGTTTTGTAAAGGACTCACGTAAATAAGGCGCTTTTAATACCGTGATGGTTTGTCCAATTTGAAACAATTCCGTAGCCGTATATTTATTGGGCGCCAAATAGGTATAATCCTCTGGGTTCGTTGCATGAAACGACAGCGGAGATAAATCGTTTAAATAATATAAAAATTGAGTCCCTATTGGTTGATCAAATCCGTATTTCTGTTTCACCGCTTGCACTTGAGCTTCAGTTTGATTTTGCCCGAGCATCATCTTGGCGGGATCACCCGGCAAAATGTTAAACAAAAAGAATATTACCGTAATCACCCCCAACAAAGTGATGCATGCATAGCCTATTTTATGGAAGAGATAATTAATCAATAGAAAGTAATTATTTAGATATCATTTTGAAGTATTCATTTTAAAACCTACGTAAACCCTTATAGCTCTACATCGTCTAGATCATTCCAATGCGCTTTATTAACCACGGTTCCTTGGTGTAATACAATAACACCTGGATTAGCACGTACAATGGTTTTCACGACTTTTTCATCACAGAGGTAAGTTTCAAAATTATAACCATATTCTGCTTTTGCTTGCGCTTTATCTACAGCTCCAGACGAAGAGAGTCCGATAACCGTATAACCTTTCTTACTCGCTTTTTCTGTAAAGGCTTTCAACTTCATCATCCCTTCAGCTTCTCCTTTCTTCACGTTATACATAGTCACCATGATGAGTTTGTCTTTTCCTAAAAAATAATCGGTTAGATCTTCATCATCAGATTCAATAGAAAAATCTTGAATAGCAGGAACGTAACCTTCATCAATAGTTTCGGTTTCTACCCCTACAAATTCACCATCAACACTAGGATAACTCCCATTGGTAACAAACTCTTCCTCGTCCCCATTCACCTTAAAAGTCCAGGTGTATTCTAACACCGGTTTAGGCGCATTTTCTGGGGTTGCCATTTCTTCAGGTAAATTGTTTCCTATAGCATAAGCTCTAAAATCTATAGCCGGTAAGTGCATGAGCACATGGTAACCAAACCATAATGAGGTTATAAAACTCAATAGAGCGATCACCGTTGTTGGAAGCTTAGCAAATAGAGGTTGAATGTATTTAACTCCGAAAAATAAGATCAGTACCAATACTAATAACACAAGGTCTTTAGTAAAGCTTTCCCATGGCGTTAATTTTAATGCATCTCCGAAACAGCCACAATCTTTTACTTTATCGAAATAAGCCGAATAAAACGTTAGGAAGGTGAAAAACACAATCATTAACAGTAAACTCCACACGGTAAATTTAGGTTTGTAGCCAATGAGCAAAAATACCCCCAACACCACTTCGAAAACCACAACAATAACGGATATTCCTAAAGCATATGGGATTAAAAATTCTAAATTTAAGACATCGGCACCAAAGTACTCTACCAACTTGTACGAAAACCCTAGCGGATCATTGAGTTTAATGAATCCGGAAATGATAAATAATATTCCCGTGAATAGGCGACTAAGGTGGACTAAGTATTTCATAGTGTGATGTGTTATTCTTGACAATTCAAGAATTTCTTTTTAATAATATTAGTATTGTACAGGGATTCTGTTTCAGAAAAATTAAGCTATTAATTAGCTTCATTTAAATGAATTAAAGCGAAAATAGAGTAGTTAATCATGTCTTGATAATTTGCATCAATACCTTCACTTACCAGAGTTTTCCCGGCATTATCCTCTATTTGCTTAACCCGTAAAAGTTTTTGCAAAATTAAATCTGTTAAAGAGCTAACACGCATATCTCTCCAAGCTTCACCATAATCGTGATTTTTATCGAGCATTAATTGCTTTGTTAGTGCTATTTTCTCATCGTAAAGCTCAGTAGCTTCTTCGGTATTTAAATCGGGCTGCTCTACAACACCTTTTTCCAATTGAATAAGAGCCATAAGGCAGTAATTAATAATCCCAATAAATTCACTCACCTCACCTTCATCTACTTTTCTTACGTCATTTTCTTGTAAGCCTCGTATACGTTGCGCTTTAATAAAAATTTGATCGGTTAACGACGGTAACCTTAGAATGCGCCATGCACTTCCGTAATCGGACATTTTATTAACAAAAAGGGCGCGGCACTTAGCGATAACGGCATCGTATTGTTTTGAAGTATCTTGCATTTATTACATTAAAATTTCCGTAAATTTCGGACAAATAAATTAGAAGTTCAAGGTTTGCTCTTATTTTGTTTCTCGTAAAGGAATTCCGCCTTCAGACGGGATTTCTCATTGTCATCAGATTACAAAACAACGCGAGCAAAAACACCTTTAATCTCTAGATTTTAAACTTAGCATTTTTTAACCATATGACAATAAATTGTAAAGGTCAACTCATAGATTTAACAACACCAAAAGTGATGGGGATTCTTAACGTCACCCCAGATTCTTTTTTTGATGGTGGAAAATACAAAGCTCCCGATCAGCTATTAGCGCAGGTTGAACAGATGCTAAACGCTGGTGCCACTTTTATTGATCTTGGTGGTTATAGCTCGAGGCCTAATGCGGATTCTGTTTCTGAAGCCGAAGAATTAGCTCGTGTTATTCCGGTGATTAAATTGATTTTAGACCATTTCCCTAAAACCTTAATCTCTATTGACACCTTTAGAAGTACGGTTGCTAAAGAGAGTATTAGTGCGGGCGCGGCTTTAGTCAATGATATTTCAGCTGGAAAACTAGATAGCGCCATGCTGGCTACTGTAGGCGCCTTAGGCGTGCCTTATGTGATGATGCATATGAAAGGAGATCCTAAAACCATGCAACAACAAACGGAATATAACGATTTAGTCAAGGATCTATTAAGCTATTTTGCCGAACGCATCGCTGCCGCACGCCAAGAAAACATCGTAGATCTTATTATTGATCCAGGCTTTGGTTTCGCAAAAACAAGAGCACAAAATTTTGAATTGCTTAATAAATTAGAATTGCTTCAACTCACCAACTTACCCGTTTTAGCAGGTCTTTCTAGAAAATCAATGATTTACAAAACGTTAAACAACACTCCCGATACGGCCTTAAACGGCACCACGGCTTTACATATGGTCGCTTTACAAAAAGGGGCTAAAATTTTACGCGCACACGATGTCAAAGAAGCGATGGAATGTGTGACTTTATACCATAATCTTATATCTCAATAACGCTATGCGCCCTCTTATAATTCTTGTTTTACTCTGCTGCTTTAGCTGTAATAACGAACGCACTTTACTATTACCTGAAATTAAAAACGCCGAGGTCACCGAAGTTCTAGACGTCTCCCCTGCTTATATTTTTTATGACGAAACCCTACCCGATTCCACGCTTTTAAATCGTAAGAATCTAATTAGCACAACCAATTGGTTAATCAATGTTGATAAGCGCTTAACACTAAACCAAGCCATTCCCAAGATTGTTTTAATGCAAAATAAAAAGCGCAATGCTAAAATGCATAAAAACGAAGCTGCTAAAAATTATTTTACCTGTAACGATACAAGTATTGGGAATTTAGGGTTTTTGGAGTTTACGGATGTGTATTATGAATTCACAGAAGCCACTGATCAACCTATAATTGCTCTTATACCGCAAGAAACAAATAAAGACAGCATCGTCTCAGATTACCATCTGCAACTTCCCATACAAATTAATAACTTTAATAAATTTAACATTGTAGACGAAGTAACTGAAATGATCAATGGAAAACATTCTTATTCTGAAGAGAAAAGAGTCACTGAATTTTCAATACAGCTCTATTTTGATAAAAATCTAAGCTTTCAGGATTATATTTCCGTCAAATCTCAAATACAAGCTGTTGAATTAAATCAGTTTAATATAAGTTCTACCGAATACGTGTATTAAATAAAATCGTTCCCCCTATTTGTTAGGTAATCCTTAAAATCCACGAAAAAAATACTACAATAAAAATCAGTTTACAGAGTATCACCCTAAAGCAATTTTGAAGATATCTGTTTTTTATAATCACTCTGAATGCCTATAACAATCCAAGATTTTTCTTCGTGACTAAACATAAATTGTTAAATTAGCAAAAAGACGACACTTTTGGAAAACTTACAACTTTGGGATTTTAGATTTATTGACTTTGTAGATGTCTTCCTTGTGGCCATATTACTTTACTACATCTACAAACTCGTAAAAGGCACGGTTGCTATTAATATTTTTATAGGAATTCTTGTTATTTATTTAGCTTGGCGTTTAACCGACTATCTAAATATGTACATGCTTTACAGCATATTTGATGGTTTTATGAAAGTGGGGATTATTGCCCTTATCGTGGTGTTTCAACCAGAAATAAGAAAATTTCTTTTAATGGTAGGCTCTACAAATTTAGGTGGAAAACGCAATTTATTTAAGAACTTTAAATTTCTTAAAAACGACGATTCTACATCTACCGACATTGATGCCATTATTAATGCCTGTACCAAAATGGGCGCTTCTAACACCGGTGCATTAATTGTTTTAGAACGCAATAATAATTTAGATTTTTTAACCAACACCGGAGACGAAATGAACATTTTAGTCTCGCAACCTATTATTGAAAGTATCTTTTTTAAAAATAGCCCCTTGCATGATGGTGCTATTATTATTGATAATAATGTGGTAAAAGCCACCCGTGTGATTCTTCCTGTTAATAACGAAAAAAATATCCCGGAACGTTTTGGATTACGTCATAGAGCAGCGATTGGTATCACCGAAAAAACAGATGCGGTTGCGCTTTGCGTTAGTGAAGAAACCGGACAAATTTCTTATATAAAAAATGGGGAGTTTGAGATGTTTAAAAACACCGATGAGCTTAGAGAAAAAATTAAAAATGATTTAGGCTAGTGAGGTGTAAAAACTGCCAATCCGAACTCCGCCCGGCCCAAAAATATTGTGGGGAATGTGGCGCAAAAGTTATTTATAACCGCCTACAACCGAAGGCGCTTGTTCAACAAGTTAATGCCCAATATCTTTCTATTGATAATAGGTTACTACTCACTTTTGTAAACTTATTCAAACAACCTGAAGATGTTATTTTAGGCTATATTAATGGCACCCGAAAGAAATATATTGATGTTCTTCAATATTTTACCGTAGCCTTAACCCTTGCTGGAATTCAAGTTTTTTTAATGAATACTTTCTTTAAAGACTCCTTAGGATTTAGTACAGATTTAGCCAATGAATGGTCGCTAACAGCAGCTGATTTTAAGAATAACCAAAACCTGTTTACACCAGATTACTACACAAAATACCAAGGTCTGTTTTATATTATTACAGTTCCTTTCTATGCTTTAGGCACTTGGCTCACTTACTATATTATTAATGAGCGCCATTATAATTTTACAGAGCATATGGTAATCAGCTTATACTACTCGGCCCAAACCATCATTATCACAGCCCTTACCGGAATAATTTTAATGCTCTTTGGAGTTGATTACATTATCGTTACAAGCTGCTTATCCATTCCTTTTTACGTTTATCTATTTTACATTTTAAAACGACTTTTCAAATCTACTTTTTGGGAAACTTTTGCACGGTTTATGCTTGTTATGACCCTCTTTATAATTAGCCTATTGGCACTTGTAGTGGTTGTAGCCCTTGCTGTAGCTGTAATTAAGTTAATAGCTTAAACGGATTACGCAAGTACACCGCAAATATTCCGTTATGACGAGACTCATACTCTAAGTGTCGTAATGTTGAAGTGCTACAGTTTTTTCTTGAAATAAAATTTAAACGGCTTCAGCTTTTAAAAACTGTACTTCATAAAGATTTTTATAGTAGCCTTGCTCTTTCTCTAATAAGGATTTGTGCGTCCCAATCTCCACAATTTCACCAGCATCCATAACAATAATTTTATCGGCTTGCTGTATTGTAGCCAAACGATGCGCAATAACAATTGAGGTTCTTCCTTCAGTAATTTTATCCGTCGCGTCTTGTATTAACTGTTCAGAATAAGAATCTACAGAAGAGGTGGCTTCATCTAAAATTAAAATACTTGGATTGGTTACGTAGGCTCTTAAAAATGAAATTAATTGGCGTTGTCCAGAAGATAACATAACCCCACGTTCTTTTACATTATAATGATATCCGTTAGGTAAACTGGCAATAAAATCATGAATTCCTATGGCTTTAGCCGCATTCACCACGTCTTCCTCGGTAATATTCTCGTTATTTAAGGTGATATTATTTAGTATCGTATCAGCAAATAAGAACACATCTTGCAAGACCACGGCAATCTGACTTCGTAATGACGTTAAGGTCATCGCTTTAATATCGGTATCATCAATTTTAATAGTCCCCGAATTGATATCATAAAAACGATTCAACAAATTGATAATGGTAGATTTCCCCGCCCCTGTAGCACCAACAATAGCAACAGTTTCACCGGCATTGACTTCAAAAGAAATCCCTTTAAGCACTTCTTCATCTTTTACATAAGCAAAACGCACATCGTTAAAAGAAATCGTTCCACTAAAATGTGTGGCTTCAATAGTTCCTGAATCATCAATATTAGAAGTTGTATCTAATACTTTAAAAACACGATCTGCAGCCACCATTCCCATTTGAAGGGTATTAAATTTATTTGCAATTTGGTTTAAAGGCCTAAACAACATAGGGATAAACATCGTAAACGAAATTAAATCTCCTAAGCTGGTTTCTGGCAGCGCTGAAATGGCATCAAAACCACCAACCAAAATGACCATAGCCATTGTTAAAGACGCTAAAAATTCTGCTATTGGAAAAAAGATAGAGTTATACCATACTGTTTTTAACCAACCTTTTTTATGACGCTCGTTAATAGCTTTAAAGCGTTTGTACTCGGTATCTTCACGCGTAAATAACTGTAAGATTTTCATGCCAGTTACACGTTCTTGCACAAAGGAATTTAAGTTAGAAACCTCAGTACGCACATCTTCAAAAGCAATTTTCATATACTTCTGAAAAATTTTAGTCGCAACCAATACGATAGGCATAGTGACAAAAACGATAAGACTCAACTTTAAATTTATAAAAGCCATAAAACCTGCCACAACAAGCATCTTTAAAATATCGCTAAAAATCATGAAAAGCCCTTGTCCAAAGATATCGGCAATACGCTCCATATCTGTAACAGCTCTTGTTATTAACACCCCCACGGACGACTTATCAAAATAGGTCATTTTAAATTTAAGCATATGCCTAAATAATTTCACCCGGATATCTTTTACCACAGACTGGCCTAACCAACTGGCATAATAGATAAATAAGAGTTGTGAGACCACTTCTAAAATGAGCAAGCCTAACATAATGCCCATATATAGCATAAAACCGTCATAGGCTTTATTGGCAATCTTAACATCAATGGCTTCTTTAAGAATATACGGACGTAAAGCTCCAAATAAAGCCAAGCCCACAACGCAAAATAAAGAAATTACAAATACAGCACGGTACGGCTTAATGTACTGTAGTAACCTTGCGAACAATGAAGTATCAAATATTTTTTTTCCTTTTTCTGCCATTTTTATGTGGAACTTAATGCTATGTATTCCCTTTGCTATTTAGGGAAAATATAATGTCTTTATTTATCTATTTTAATCGTTTCAGGATACACAATTTTCACCAAATATAGGCCGTGTGCCGGTACCGAAAACCCAGCTTCACTTCTATTTTTAGAGGCAATAATACGATGTAAATCCTCAAGGTTTAATTTTCCTAAGCCAATATTTACCATCGTGCCTACAATAGCTCTAACCATATTTCTTAAAAAGCGATCTGCCGTTATGGTAAACACCAATTGTCCGTTGTGCTGTGTCCAGAACGCCTCTTTAATATCACAATGATACGTTTTTACATCTGTTTTTGTTTTAGAAAAACATTGAAAATCTTTATACTCAAATAAGATTTTACAAGCGGCATTCATCGCATCAACATCTAAAGGATGGTGAACCAAATACGAATAATCGTAATCGAACACATTCTTTCTCGTTGAAATTTTATAGTGATACGTTCGGCTGGTCGCATAGAACCTAGCGTGCATTTCGGGCTTAACTTCAAAAATGGAAGCTACAGCAATATCCTTAGGTAAGAAAGAATTTAACTTATAGACCAAATCCTTAGGTTCAAAATGCGCCTCATAATCAAAATGGGCAAACATTTGTGAGGCATGTACACCGGCATCGGTTCTCCCCGCCCCCATGATTACTATTTTAGTTTTCAAAATAGTGGATAAGGCGTTTTCTAAAACCTCTTGTACAGAAATAGCATTAGGTTGATTCTGCCACCCATGATAAGCCCTACCATTATATGAAAGTTCAATGAAAAATCGCAATAGAAATCTTACTTTTGTTGAAGTGCAAAGTTACTGTTTTAGTTGCTAATGAAAACTTAAAATATAAAGTTATCCCTTTTGGCAATTTTCAGGACATTATACGCGTAAAACCGCACTACTTAATTAATTCTCAGCTTAGATTTTCAACATGAAAAAAATACTCTTATTATCCGATACCCACAGTTATATTGACGATGCCATACTAAAACATGTTAAAGCTGCAGATGAAGTTTGGCACGCCGGTGATATTGGAGACTTAGAGGTTACGGATAAAATTAAGGCCTTAAAACCCTTACGTGCCGTTTATGGTAATATTGATGGTACGGAAGCACGCGCGGAATTCCCGCTTCATAATAGGTTTATGTGTGAAGGCATGGATATATGGATCACTCATATTGGGGGTTACCCTCCTAAATATAACGCCACCGTTAGAGAGGCTTTAACTCAAAATCCACCCGATATTTTTATTGTGGGCCATTCGCATATTTTAAAGGTTATGCCTGATAAAAAGTTAAACCTTCTTCATATGAACCCTGGCGCTGCTGGCAAACATGGGTTTCATAAAGTAAGAACAATGCTAAGGTTTAAAATTGAAGGTAAGACTATAAAAGACTTAGAAGTGATTGAATTTGACGCTTAATGTTGAGGCAAAAGACCGCTACTTTTTAGACCTTTTTATGGCATATAAACCACTTAAAAAGGCGGTACCAAAGCCAATACTGACAGCATTCGCTATGGAAAAAGAAGCCGATTTATAAAGTAAAATACTTAATAACACCGCTCCTCCAAGGTGTATTAAAACTTGTTTTTTCATTCAGAAGTATAAAAAAAAGAACAAAAAAAAACCCAAACGGCAGCGTTTGGGTTTTTCACACTAATACTACTAAGATTTTAGGTTCATCGTAATCTATCTACAGATTTTACAAGATCTTCATCCTTTTTAATAGCCTTGTTAGCCAAGACTAAACACACAATAGAAAAAATAGGAAGAAGCACCCCAATACCTTTCTCAGAAACGTTAATTTCTCCAGATAAGCTTAGAGACTGATATACAAAGACTCCTAGTAAAATAAAGTTTAATATGATATTCAGTCGTCCCAAAACAAATTGAGACTTCCTGTGTTTAAATCTAAATATTGAAATCAAAGATAATAAAGCTGAGGCTAAAAACAAGCCTAAGGTCCAATAATTATCTAAAGCATATACTTTTTCACCCTCGCTATTGGTCCACAGATGAAACACGAATATTAAGGCCGAAGAAATTACAGCAGCTAAAAATAAATATAAGGTTTGAATGCGTTGAATCATATCTTTTACTCTAAAACGAATGCAAAATTAGGAGTTTATTTTTTAAAAAGATAGAAATTGTTTTAAAATAAAATTGTATTATTGCAATAGAAAGAACTAACACACTGACGTGCATCTTTCTAATCTTCCAAATTAATCTCACTTTTTTTCTTTTTATTTCATTTAGAAAATATTGAATTAATAATATCATAATTATAATACATTATACAACATACGAATGTTTGAAATTTCACAGTTAAAAGCTAAAAAACTTCCTGAATTACAGGAGATAGCGAAAAAACTTAACGTACCAAAATACCGTACACAAAAAAAATTAGACTTGGTATATCAAATTTTAGATTTCCAAGCGGCCAACCCTAATGATGTAAAAGCAAAGGTGGCCACAGAAGCTCCAGAAAAAAAAGAAGAGCCTCAAACAAAACCTCCTCAAAAACGTACACGAATTTCTCAGAAATCTAAAGCCGCACCAGCCGCTAAAGATACTAACGAACAGAAATCATTAGATTTAGAGGATAAAAAAGAAGAGCCTAAAGCAGCACCACAAGAACGCAAGCCTAGAACTCGAAAGCCTGTAGAGCGCAAGCCTCAAGCTCAAAAAACGCAAAGCGATAAAGCGACTACTACAGAAGCTTCTACAAAAGACAGCAAGCCTGCTCCAAAGTCTCAAGACCAAAAGAAACCAAATCCACGTAAAGACGATAAACGACGTTCTCAGAACAACGATAACCGATCGTCTCGCGGTAAGGATGGTAATACACACAATAGCAATTCTAAAAATAATGGTAACAAGGATAGCAGAAACCGCTACCGTGAGCCAGATTATGAATTTGACGCGATCATTGAAAGTGAAGGTGTTTTAGACATCATGCAAGATGGTTATGGATTTTTAAGATCTTCAGATTACAATTACCTTTCTTCTCCTGATGATATTTATGTTTCACAATCTCAAATTAGATTGTTTGGATTAAAAACTGGAGATACGGTTCTTGGCCATGTGAGACCTCCTAAAGAAGGCGAAAAATATTTCCCATTAATAAAAGTGAGCAAAATTAACGGTCAAAACCCTAATGTGGTAAGAGATCGTGTCGCTTTTGAACACTTAACCCCATTATTCCCAGAGGAAAAATTTAATCTTGCCGATAAGCAAGCTACAATTTCTACGCGAATTATGGATTTGTTCTCTCCTATAGGAAAAGGACAACGTGGTATGATTGTATCGCAACCAAAAACAGGTAAAACCATGCTTCTTAAAGATGTGGCCAATGCTATTGCAGCTAACCATCCTGAAGTTTACCAAATGATTTTATTAATTGATGAGCGTCCTGAAGAGGTCACAGACATGCAACGTAATGTACGTGGTGAAGTTATCGCTTCTACCTTTGATAAAGAGGCTCATGAGCATGTAAAAATTGCAAATATTGTTTTAGAAAAAGCAAAGCGTTTGGTCGAATGTGGCCATGATGTGGTTATTCTTTTAGATTCTATTACACGTTTAGCAAGAGCTTACAACACCGTACAACCCGCTTCTGGAAAGATTCTTTCGGGTGGTGTGGATGCCAATGCTTTACACAAACCAAAACGTTTCTTTGGTGCAGCCCGTAATATTGAAAACGGAGGCTCGTTAACCATTATTGCAACAGCATTAACGGAGACAGGATCTAAAATGGATGAAGTTATCTTTGAAGAATTTAAAGGTACCGGTAACATGGAATTACAGTTAGACCGTAAGATTTCTAACCGTCGTATTTTCCCTGCTATTGATTTAACGTCATCAAGTACACGACGTGATGATATCTTATTAGACGATAGCACCATTCAAAGAATGTGGGTAATGCGTAAGTACTTAGCCGATATGAACCCTGTTGAAGCTATGGAGTTTATCAACGATCGTTTTAAACAAACTAGAAATAATGAGGAATTTTTAATTTCTATGAACGGCTAAACCCCGTCCAAACCGTATTGTATAATGTAAAAAAACCTTGAATACTTTTATTCAAGGTTTTTTTTATGGGCTTATATTAAGGAATTCTATGATGCTTTTTAAGCATAACCTTATACACGCGGCTTAGGAAGCCCTCTATCGTATAAAACAATGCTTCCGGCCACAGCGACATTTAGACTAAATTCTGAAGTGAATTTCACTAAAAAATGGCTTTTTTCAATGGCTTGACTCGATAAACCATGATCTTCTGCCCCTAACAAATAAACGCAGCGTCTAGGATGCTCAAAGGTCTCTAAAGGAACCGCCTCATCCGTTAATTCTACACCGACTAATCGTGCGCCCTTAGGAAGGTTATTAAAAAAATCTTCAAATGTATCGTAATGAAAATACGGCATTGACTTTACGGCGTTATGGGTATCACAGGCTTGCTTGGCATACCGATTACCAATGGTAAAAATAAAACTAGCGCCTAGATTTTGAGCCGATCGCCAAAGTACCCCTAAGTTTTCGGGTGTTTTTCCATTTTGAATTCCAATACCAAAGAATTCATTTGTAAAATTATCATTCATAAATCAAAAGTATAAATTTCATTTTATCTTTTGTTTATAATCAGAAAGAGGTTGTGTAAATGACCACTTATAGTGATGCATTACACAACCTCCAAACTTAGAATTTAGTATATATTATGCTGTTGCAGCTAACTTAATGTTTTGTTTGTATTCTATTGGCGAACAGTTATACTGTGCTTTAAAAATCTTAGAGAAATAACTTCTACTAGAAAACCCTAAAGAATACACAATTTCTGAAATGTTTAAATCTGTGTTTTTAATTAATTCTTCAGATTTCTTAACTCTTACATATCTAATGTAGTTGTTTAAAGTTTTACCGTGCATTAACTTAAAGCCTTCTTGTACTTTAGCTGGACTAATAGAAATTTTAGCCGCAAGCTCAGTAACACTTAAGTTGGTTTCCGGGAAATTGTTAATGTAATCTGATAATTCTTTGACCTGCTTTAACTCAAAGCTCGTTAAAGATCCTGTTGGGTTTTCAGCACTCTTTAAATCGATAGAATGCTGCTCTATTTCCATAGCTAAAATAACATTCACTAACCCTTGTATTAATAAGGTTCTTACAACCCCACTTTGCTTAATAGCTTTTAATTGGTTAATGCTATCTGCAATTTTTAAATTATAAGATCCGGTATAACTGTAATCTTCGGTTTTGTTTTTAATGAAAATCTCTGACACCATTTGGTTAATAGGGTGTTCTCTAGAGCTCGTTTTAGAGGTGTTTACAGATATGATGGTAGAATTTACGTAAACGTCTTTATAAAAGCTTATATGGTTTTCATTGGTGGTAATATTAGCCGAAATCCCAGTCTGAAATGTTTCAACCGTTTTTGTTTTGTTTGAATTTATAAAAGAGTGCGATAACTTCCCTTCTTTACAGTACAAGAAATTGGCTACAGCTCTTTGTGGACTTTTTATGGCAAATTTTACATCTTCTTTAAATTTAATATCAAATTCTACAAAGATGGTATCTCTTTCTAGCTCTATACCTCTAATGAATCCTTTGCCTAATCCATTATCAATATATAATTCTCCTTCATTAAGCTGAGATTTAAATGTTCCTCCTATGGCACCTTTTAAAGTTTGAAACATTGCTTGCAAATTTGTGGCTTTAATATCTATAGTTTTCATGAGTATTGGTTTTTGGTTAGACTGTTAATTAAATGATGTAAAGTAATTTTTAGTATAAGTAAGGGAGCTTATACCAATTGCTTCTTTAATTCTGGGTTCTTAGGACTAGCCTCTAAAGAAGAAACCCCTTGCAATGTTGGCTTCGGAAATATTTTTCCGACTCTAGCAAATTGCTTTTGGATAAGTTGTGATGGAAATTTCATAGGTAATTCGTTTTAAGTTCGATTTTGTTTTGACAAAGTAACGAACAGAAGCGGCTTAACCTGTTATACAATTCCTCAGTTTTGTTACATGATTACGATTTATTGTTAAACAAAACTTAATACTGAAAGATTTACGCTTCTTATAAAAACAAAAAAAACCTTATATAAACACATCGTTTACAAAAGGTTAACCCTAATTACAACATTTAAAAATGTCTGAAGCTTAAATTTGGAGCGTATTAAAAATTGGGAATTTTTTTACTGATAGCAATTAAAATTACAACGGCAAAAACAAGGAGCAAATGGATTTTAGAATTTAGAGAAAACACAAAATATCCGAACGCCCATGTAATGACAAGCAATACTAGAAATATGTAAAGTAGGGTCTTCATAGCGGATAAAACATTTTTTATTAAAGTTATTAGCTTTAACAAAATATATAAATCTAAAAAGGGAGGGTGCGATAAACTTAATATGATGAGAGAGCAAAATAACTACTCACAAAGTTCTTATAAGAAGAGATAAAAAGTGTTATACAATTTTCATTTTTTCTTATATGATTTCACGAAAACCAGCAATTTTACTTTATAAAGGGCAGATAAATAGTAAACGTAGCTCCTACATTTGGTTCGCCACTAGCCACAATGACACCGTGATGATTTTCAACAATCTTTTTACAGATGGCCAGGCCAATCCCTGTACCAGAATATTCAGATTTACCGTGTAACCTATTAAACAATTCAAAGATCTTAGAAGCATAAGCTTGCTCAAAGCCAATGCCGTTATCTTTAAACACTATTTTATGATGGTATTTAAATAAGGACTTCTTAAGTAGCTTAACATCGTTAGTGAGCACTTCTGAGTGTTGAATTACAATCACTGGCGTTACTCCTTCCCTAGAATATTTAAGCGAATTACTAATTAAGTTAATAAACAGTTGTTGTATTTGAAAGGCTACCACATCTAACATGGGTAGGGTATCACTAATAATTTTAGCGTTTTTGTCTTCTATACTATCCGAAAGTTCTTGTTGAGCATGGTCTAAGAGCTCATTCATATCAGCAGTCTTAAAATCACTTTCAGAATTATTGGTACGCGAATATTGCAGTAAATCTTCGATAAGCATTCGCATTCTTGATGAAGACGACTTTATTTTATCGATATAAAACTGTCCTTTTTCAGATAAATTCTCTCGTTCTTTAGCTTCTATACGCGAGATAAAGGTTTGAATTTTCCGAAGAGGTTCTTGTAAATCATGACTGGCTACATAGTTAAAAGCCGATAATTCCTTATTGTTACGTTCCAGTTCTAAATTACGCTCTTCAATAAGCTTGAAGTTATTAAACTCATCTGTAACATCTAAGGTTACCCCTAGTAATTGCTTGCCTTCAAATCCATTTTCTATCAGCTTCGCATGGGCTTTTAAGTGCCTAATTTCTCCATTAGGTTGCACCACTCTATAACTTACAAAGGGTAAGGCTTCGTACTTAATCATACGGTTAACCTGCTGTCCTAAAATGTTACGGTCTTCTTCATGAACGTATTCAAAAAGATTTTCTAGATTAGGTTCAAAACTATTAGGCTCTGCCCCCAGAAGTTTATACAAGTTATCTGAAAAATGATAGGTGTTTTCATCAATATTCCAGATCCACGTACCACTTTTACTTACCACCTCAGCTTGTTCTGTAAGCTTCTTAAAGACGTTTAGATCTTCATTAGTTTCTCTTAACACCGTTAAATCTCTATTAATTTTGGCATAAGCCACGAGGAGAAGCACTAGGGTTAAAATTAAAATACCGTATAAAAATAACGGTGTAAGTCCTAAGGCCTGTTCACTCTTCTTTTGGTTTTTGAGAAGCAATTTATTCTCATAGACCAGCATCACAGAAATATCATTCCTAATGCGATCCATTTTTATTTTACCATCATGCAATAAAACCAGTAGGCCTTTACTTAAGATGAGCTTATCTTCTGCAATATCAAAAGACTTATCAAAAATTAAAAAGCGTTTAACAATGTCTTTCTTAAGTTGCTCAAAGTTTTTACGCTGAATTTTATTCTTAACAATTAAGGAATCTAATGTTAAGAGACTGCGCTCCACTTTCTTTTCACTTTGAAAGTAAGGTTCTAAAAAAATAGAATCGTGCGTTAATAAATAGCCTCTATGCCCTAGCTCAGCGTCTTTTAGATTAGAGATTATTTTCTCTAACTCCACTCTTAATTTGTACGTTTTTTTAACGATTTCTGTAGACTCTGACAAAGCATCAATGTGTTGGTAGGTAAAACCACCAATACATAAAATAACAAAGAGTCCTACACCAAATACAATTTTTAAAAGACTACTAGGAGTTATGAACATAGATTATAAACGTAATAAAAAGTTTTCTTTATTTAAACCACTGGTATGATACTGCCAATTGGTGGTCACCACCTCTGAGAGTACTTTCTTTAATTTCTCAAAGTCATTAGGTTTTTTAATATAAATATTAGCCCCTAGAACAAAGGTTTTTTCAACATCTTCTTCTGAAGACGAGGTGGAATAAATAGCAATGACAATATCGTTAAATTTGGCATTGGCTTTAATGTCTTTTAAGCATTCTATCCCAGATTTCTTAGGCATATTTAAATCTAAAAACAGCAAATCGGGGAGTAAATCTGTGGCTTCTAAATGCGCCATTAATTCTATCCCATCCTTATAGGTAGATACTCTATTTTTTATTTTTAATTCTTCAAAAGCTTCCGTAAAAAAGAACCTATCATCTTCATCATCGTCGGCTAAGGCTATATTGATGTATTCCTTATTCATAATTTCAAACGTATTTCTTCTTAATTAGTCTATTCTGCTTTCTTTCCGCTTGGCTATAATACGTTGAAAGGCTGAAGGGGTAATTCCCGTAGTGTTTTTAAATTGCTTACTTAAGTGTGCGACACTTGAATAATTTAATTTATAAGCAATTTCTGTTAGTGACAGTTCCTCATTGATCAATAAGGTTTTGGTATATTCTATTTTCTGTAAAATGACATAATTCTCAATGGACGTATAGGTCACCTCTGAAAATAGATTAGACAGATAACTGTAACTTTGATCTAGTTTCTCGGCGAGAAACACAGAAGTTTTAACGTTTATATCGTTCTCTTCATTAAAGACCATATCCGTAATGGCATCTTTAATTTTCTGAACCATAATTTTCTTGGCATCCTCAATGACATATATACCATAATCTTGAATACTTTTATTAAAAGCTTCAAGCTGCTGCTCAGAGATTTGTTCTAAGATCTCCACTTCTCCAAAAGCAGTTTGTTGGTATTTAAAATTGCAAGCGTTTAACTTTTCCTCTAAAAGCACGTTGCAAATCTTAGTAAAATCAAATTTTAAAAATAATTTCATTCTTTAATTTATAACATTGCGTCACTAAATGCTTTAACGCTCATAATTCAAATTTAATATTAAATTTCGCATTAATCACTATGTTATTTTAATCTATTCATAAAATGAACTTATATTTTTAGCAATATGGTCTACTGCATCGTTGTAATATTCGAAGACCTGCTAAATTTAAATTAACTTTTGTAAGCTATTTAGCACTTATAAAAAGTAAAAACGGTCTTTAGTTTATGACTAAAAACCTTAAAAAGCTCCTGTTACGGCATACAAAAAGCCGATTGAAACAATCGGCCTTTATCATTATTATTGGTAAGCGGTTATGTCTTAAAATTCTGAATAACTAAATTTTTGTCCACCTACAGAAGCATCTGCCATAGCACCTGCTTTAGACTTCGCAAAGATTACAACACCATCATCATAGTTTGCTTTTTTACTTGCACCTTTATCTACAATGACTGCTTTAGCTTCGGCTGAAAATTCGAAATTTTCATTTTTAAATTCATCTAAAGCGGCTTCATTTTCAAAAAAGATAACTTGGGTATACGCTTCTCCTCCGGCTTGCATTCCGACATCTAATTTTTTCATTGATGCCATTCCGGTTGCTACTCCATTTTCATATAATACACCGTTACCCGATGCTGCTCCGACGATTAAGGCTCCTTCCCCTACATTAGGAAAAATAACATATCCCGAAGATTCTTTAAAGAATTTTTCTAATCCTTTATCGGCACTCTTTAAAGTCATCTTTGCTTTTTTTGCGTCTTTCATTACACGCATATCATCTTTATTCTGAGCGAATGTAAATACCGTGGTACAAGCTAACATCATCGTCACTATTGTCTTTCTAATTTTCATAATTTTCATTTTATAGATTATACATTGATTAAGTGAACTTTTAGAGTTCAACCGTTGTGCGGTTACTCCGTTTTCACAATGTAAAATTATGACTACAAACACATTAGACTTGATGCATTTCATTCAATCTTTGATGCGAATACTGATAAGAAAATGTTAATACTGTGGCCTTAAGAAGTATAAACATCTGAAAATCAAAATTTAAAAAACTTCTTCTAAAACCCTATTGATGCTCTAAAACACAAGTGGATTCGCTTCAAACTTTTTTAATACAGCAAGCAGATCCGTTAATGGAAGCGCTATAGAATAGGTGCCGGTATAGGAAGGACAGATAACACAATCATCAAAATAAAACTCCACATAGGTGTCATTGAGCACAAAATTATCTTTACTGAGTAAAAAATCATCCAAAGAAATTTCCCAACAATCATAATACATATTACTGGCTAGAATTTCCTTTCTAATGGTTTTATTAATAAGACGTACGAGTTCTTCTTCAGAATCTTGTAAAAAGAAATCTTTAAAGGTCATAAAGACCCCACGTTCAAAATCAAAATTAAAAGCCTCAAAAGCATAGGTAGGATGCACACTTCCGGAGTAAAAATTCTCCTTGTAAAACAACACACTTACCAACTGATCATTTACATCATAAATTTTATAATCTATAAAGCGTTCTTCTCTAAATTTTGAAGCTTCAATACTATCGCATAATGCTTTATGTTGTAAAATATCTGTTTCTGTTTGTGCGATATTCGCGTAATAGGTTTGAATAAATTGATTAAAATTTTGACTCCTCGGATACAATTGTTCACTCAACACGGGATAAGTAAAATTAATCGTATAATCCTTTTGCTTTATGTATTCCGTTTTACTGGTAATAAAAGTTTCAAGATCATGACTTTCATCCTCTTTTTCAATAAGTTCTTTTTGCTTAAGTTCAATAGTGAAAGCTTTATCTAAAACTTTCATATCCTTATCCTCAAATGCTGTGGTATCCACTTTTAAGCTGTCCGATATTTGCGGAAGCGCTTCGTGAATAGCCGGTTTAGAAGTAGGGTCATTTTTACAGGAAAATAACATTATGGCGACAATAAGAATATAAAAGTATTTCATGATTTTACGGTATTAACTCTAAGAATACAACAGGTAGTCTATTACAACTACTGTTCTCACACACCACCTAACAAATTCATATTAAAACAAATACAACAGACAGCATACCCTAAATTTAGAGCTTTATTAGGATTTTAATTATGAGGAATATCAGTAATCTTAGACTCCAGAAAAGCGGTGTTAAACTTAATCGTTCTTAAACCCTAACAAACGTAAAGCATTTAGCACCACCACTATGGTAGAGCCCTCATGTAAAGCCACGGCAACACCAATGCTGGTCCACCCAAAAATCGTTACTGGTACCAACAAAATAACCACACCAAGACTGATAAATATATTCTGATTGATAATTTTCTTAGAAGCCCGACTTAACCCAATTACAAAGGGTAAATTTTCAATTTTATCGGACATTAGAGCAACATCTGCGGTTTCTAAAGCCACATCACTTCCTGCAGCTCCCATAGCAATACTTACGGTACTTAACGCCATAGCCGGTGCATCATTAACACCATCGCCAACCATGGCAATTTTTTTATCGCGCTCTAACAAGGTTTTAATGGAAGCCACTTTATCTTCGGGTAGTAAATTCCCTTTGGCTTCGGTAAGTCCTATTTGCTTAGCAATGGTATCACCCACATTTTGATGGTCTCCGGTAAGCATTATCATGTGCTTAATACCGATTGCTTTTAAACGTTTTAAGGTTGAAGCCGCCGTTTTCCGTGGCACATCCATAACACTAATTAAACCGATTATTTGATTTTGAAGTGCCACCAACATAACGGTGTGCCCACTATGAAGCAATCCCTCCATTTCAGCTTTTACAGCATCTCTCACGGCAATTCCTGAGGTTTCCATCAGTTTTAAATTACCAATATAAACGTCTTGACTTTCAAAAATTGCAGAAACCCCTTTTCCTTGGATCGCTTTCATTTGCGAAGCTTTATCGGTAATTTCTAAATTAAACTTCGCCTTTAAATCTACAGCAATGGCTTTCGCCAAGGGATGATTACTAAGACTTTCTACCTCTAATACCACCTGCGCTAAAGTTTCTAGACTATAATTTTGAAAAGGAATGAGGTGGGTTAACTTGGGTTTTCCTACGGTTAAGGTTCCGGTTTTATCAAAAGCGATAGTTGAAATCACCCCTAAATCTTCAAGAGCCTTTCCGCCTTTAATCAGAACGCCTTTTTGCGCCGCTCTCGCAATACCGCTTAAAACCGCACTAGGTGTAGAAATGGCAAGCGCACAAGGACTTGCTGCCACTAAAACAGTAATGGCTCTGTAAAGACTCTCATTAAAACTTTCTGGTAGAATTAAAAACGCAAAGCACAATAAAAACACCACGGTTATAACCACGGGGACGTACCATTTTTCAAATTTCTTAGTTCGGCGTTGGGTTGGCGATTTCTGAGTTTCCACCTCACTAACCATTTTTACCAAACGCGATACGGTAGAATCTGCACATAATTTAAGGACTAAAACCTCAAGACTCTCATCACCATTAATGGTTCCGGCAAACACCACATGTTTACGATCTAAATCTTCAAAAGCGGGTAAAACCTCAACATTTGTGAAACTGGTCTTATCTATAGGCATACTTTCTCCCGTAATCGGAGCCTGATTAACACTACTCGCCCCCTTGATCACCACACCATCTGCCGCAATTTTGGTATGAGGCTTTACCACAATAACATCTTTTAAATTTAAAGTCTCAATAGGCCGTTCTTCTAAATGGCCGTTCTCTTTAACAATTGCTGTTTTTGGGGTCAGATTCCCTAAAGCTTGAATGGATTTTTTGGCCTTATTCATAGCATAATGCTCTAAAGCATGTCCTAAACTAAAAAGAAAAAGTAATAAAGCGCCTTCTGCCCAGCTCCCAATATAAGCCGCTCCAACAGCCGCCGCAATCATTAAAAAATCAATATCAAATTCGCCTTTAGGAAGTTTTTTTGTGGCCTCTACACTGATAAAGAAACCACCAAAAATATAGGCTAGAATATAAGCCAGCCCAAATACCACAAAATCTAACGTCGTCCATTTTTCTAAAATAAAACCGATGATTAAAAACACGCCGCCTAGGATTGCAAAATACAATTCTGTTTTTTTTCCGAAAATTTGAAGCGCTGCAGGTGTTTTATGTGTTTTGGTGCTCATGGATAATAAAGCGTTTAGGTTTCAGCGTCATAACGACCCCGTTTTAAGCTATCTATTGATCTTATTAGCTCTTATAAAAATAAACTTTTATACGTAGAATCTACTGTTTCTCATAAGCTAATCTTCTGAAGTTATAGCGCTTTAAAAGTTGAAACGGGTTATAACCTTGGGCTTGTAGATCCTGGCTATTCCTTTTACACCGCATTGCTATATTCAAAAGAAAAAAGAATCACTTCTCAATTTTAATACAACCATGAAAGTGCCTTAGCTGTTTTGATGAGCTTCTAGTTTGTTTTTTAAAGTGCGAACCTCATCTTGTAATTGCTCAACTTGTTTTAGGAGATTGTGTATGGCATCGATGCCTTCTAAATTAATATCTAAATCGTAATGCAAGCGCATCATTTTTTCGATGGTATGGAGTTGGTTGGTATGTAAGTAATGCTCTTCTTCGGTAATGGTAAATTCTATTAAGCCATACTCATTTAAGGCCGTTATAAACTTTAAAGGCACATCGTAATAGATACAAAATTGGCGAATTGAAATTAACTTGGTGCTGTCCATAATTATCGCATTTTTGAAAGTTCTGTAAATAATTCTTTTTCTTTAGCGCTCAGGTTCTCGGGGAGTTTCAGCTTATAGGTCACAAATAAATCACCAAATTGGTCTTCCTTTTTATATTTAGGAAAGCCTTTACCTTTTAGTTTTACTTTGGTTCCACTTTGGGTTTCGGGCTTCACCTTTAACTTCACTTTTCCATCAAAAGTAGGCACGGTAATTTCACCGCCAAGCAAGGCTGTATACAAATCTAGATCTACGGTAAGATATAAATGTGCCCCATCTCTTCGGAATTGCGAATTGTTAAGCACAGAAAATTCTATATACAAATCGCCATTAGGCCCGCCATTAACACCCGGCCCGCCGTGACCTTTAATTTTTATAACCTGACCGTTCTCTACCCCAGCGGGAATGGTAATTCTTATGTTTTTATTATTTACCGTTAATGTTCGCTTATGGGTTTTATACACATCTTGAAGGTTCAGTTGAAGCTGGGCATTAAAATCTTGTCCTCTAAAACGCACTTGCCGACCTCCACTTTGTGAGCCCGCACCTCCAAACATATTGCCAAAGAAGTCTGAAAAATCTTCTTCAGTATAATTTCCATAAGTCTGTGAGCCTTGTGCACTTCGCTGTTGCCTTTGCTGCTGTTTGGCCGCTTCGTAAGCTTCAGCATTTTGCCAATGTTCCCCGTATTCGTCATATTTTTTACGATTAGCAGGATCACTCAACACTTCATTAGCTTCATTAATCGCTTTAAATTTTTGCTCAGCCTCCTTATCGTTGGGATTTAAATCAGGATGAAATTTTCGCGCAAGTTTACGGTAGGCTTTTTTAATAGCACTTTCTGAAGCATCTTTTGCTACGCCTAAGACCTTATAATAATCTATATATGCCATTATTTTGAGTTATGATTTTTTAGATACTGTTTTAAAACTTGCTTTAATCCATTGAGATAGTCTTGCATAATAGCCCTCGTAATACTAGGGTGTGGGTTAGAAACCAAGGTGCTTGGGGATTCCTCTAGAGACCTGTAGAGCTCCGGATAATTGACTTCAATATTTGTGGTTAATTGAACAATTTGGGTCTGTATGTCTTGTAAGGTTTTCATAACTGTGGTTTAATTATATTTCCATAAAAACTTCGGCTTATCTTTATCTAAAACACTTTTGGTGAGTTTAAATGCCGAAAAGCGTAATTGTTTTACCACATCTACAAAATCTGAAGTGTGGTCCTCTAACACGGCATGTTGTGTTCTAAAAGCTTCCGCATCTAGAGCCAACGAACTATCTAAAAGATCAATAATATGCGTCATGTGTATCTGCGTGCGCTCTAATAAGCGTTTTGCCTGGGTATGCGCAGTCGCTAGATCGCGCTGAAGCATAATTAAATCGTCTAAATTTTCTTGCAGTAATAATTTTATAAAATAAGCTTCAATTAGACGCTCTAGAAATTCAATTTCCTGCACCTGAAACTCAATGGCGTGTTCCCATTTCTCCGTTAAAATATACAAATCTTGCCATGAGGCTTGCTGTATATACTTTCCTTTAGGTCGTGTTCTAAAACTAATCAAAACGTTATGATTTAAAATTTACAATCTAAAGATAACACTTAACTCCAATATTATCAATGACATATATCACCTTCTTGAGATTCAAGACCGTATAATACCATCTTCCATTTCAATAATACGGTCGGTTTTCTTAGCAAAATCCTCATCATGGGTTACAATTAACAACGACAAGCCTTGCTCTGTACATAAGGTTTTAAAAATATTGAATACATTTTGGGCATTATGACTATCTAAATTTCCTGTCGGTTCATCTCCTAGAATAAGCGTCGGATTATTAATTAAGGCTCGGGCAATGGCAACACGCTGTTTTTCGCCACCTGAAACTTGAGAGGCTTTTTTATACGCCAAATGTTCAATATTGAGCATTTTTAATTTTTCTAAAGCATTTATTTTTATCTGTGGAAGGGGGAATTCGCCGAGTTTTTTAGCCGGAAGCATCACATTTTCTAAGACTGTACATTCTGAGAGTAAATAATGAAACTGAAAAACAAACCCAATGTGTTTATTTCTCAAATAGGCCAAGTGCTCCTGATTTTGTTTGGGGACTAATTGGCCGTTGAGATACAATTGGCCTTCATAATCTGTATCCATGGTAGAAAGAATATAGAGTAAGGTCGATTTTCCACATCCCGATTTCCCCATAATAGATACAAATTCGCCTTTTTTAATTTGAAAACTAATAGCCTTTAACACATGAAAGTCTACAGGTTTTCTAAAATATTTGTCGATATGTTTAGCTTCTAAAACAATGTCCATACTACTGCCCTCTTATAATTTTTACCGGATCTATATGTTTAGCTTTTAATGCTGGTAAATATCCCGCGAGAAAGGTTGAAAACATAGCAAACAAAAAACCAATCACAAAGTACAACGGATCCTGATTTATAGGATAAGTGCTTATGGTTGGTAAGGCTTCGGTATTAAAAGGCACATGATCTATAAGGGTTGTAAGTCCCCAACCAATTAACAAGCCTAAAACTCCGCCCACTAAACCTATAATCATAGCTTGACTTATAAAGATAAGCTGTACATCTCTACCCGAAAATCCGGTTGCTTTTAAGATGGCGATATCATTCATTTTCTCATAAATAAGCATATTAAGAATATTATAAATCCCAAAACCCGCAACAATCAATAGCGTAATGGAAACGGCGTAAGTAATTAGATTCCGGATGGTGGTCCCCGTTTCAAACTGTGCATTTGCCGTTTTAATATCGAGTGCTGTAAGTTGAAACTCTTTTTCTATATGCTGCGCTAAGGGAATAGCGTTTTCAATATCGTATAATTTCACATTAATATCCGTAATATAATTGTTGGGTTCGCCTAAAACACGTTGCACCGTTTTTAAGGTTGTAAAACTTTGTACCGCATCTAAATCGGCAATACCACTTTGGTACAGCCCAACAATTTTTAGAGAAAACACACTACCATTTACAGGACTCACCTGCACGCGGTCGCCCACCTTTAAAGCCATTTTTTCAGCAATTCCGATGCCGAGTAAAACGCCATTTTCTGTTTGATTTAAGGCGGCGGCAGATCCTGCAACGATATAGTCGGCCATATTAAAAAATTCAGCTTCTTCAAGCGGATTGACGCCAATAAGGATGCCTCCAATATCTATAGATCCGGCCATATAAAATATTTGCGATTTCACCTGAGGAAGCGCTCTTCTCACCTGCTCATGATGGTTTAAATATTTTATAATAGGAAAAGCGTTGTGGATTTTTTTCTGAGTTAATTTGGGTCTAATGGACCGCACCACATTAAGACTTTGGCTAAACTCTTCGTATAATGCTATAGGCTGTACTTTTGAAGGCTCTATTTCATTATAAATATGGATATGTGGGGTTTGGTTCAGCATTAAATTATCGAGCATGGTATTTAAACCCGTCATAAAACAGACTAAAGTAATATAGGAGCCAATACCAAAAGTGACGCCTAAAGCCGCAATAAAGGTTTGCTTCGCTTTGGTTAACAAATGGGTTTTAGCGATGTTTAATATGATGTTCCAATTGTTCATGGCTCGGGTTTATAGATCGTGGTCCCTTTTGTAAGTCCGGATAGAATTTCAACCGCTTCTAAATTCTGCATTCCCGTTTCCACCTCTACAATCCCCGCATCGGTTTCTACTGTATTGTCTGCTCGTAAATAAGCTTTGGGTATGGTAAGCACGTTCTTTTTCTGGCTTATAATAATATTGGCCTCTCCTGAAAGACCTGGATATAGAATTTTTGGAGCTTGGTCAAAAACAGCTTCTACAATAAAGGTTTGATTACGTTCATCTTTTTTAGGGTAAATTTTAGACACCTTCCCCTTAAATACTCTATCCGCATAAGCTTCTAAGGTCATCAGTACGTTTTGTTGTGGGGCAATCTGAACAATATCAACCTCATCCACTAACAATTGAATGACAAATTGATTCACACTCCCAATAGCGGCAATCGGCGCTGCGGTAGTCACAATTTCTCCAGGTTCTTTAAATAGGGCATACACTTTGCCATTCATCTTGCTCTTCACCAAAAAATCATTCGTCGTAACCACTGTTGCATTATAATGGATCTGCGCTTGCTTAAGGGCCACCTGCAAGGCATTCTTTTTACTATTATAATTATTTTCCATGCGTTTCAAACTGCTTAAAGCAAGTTCATAGCGCAACTTTTTAGTATCGTAATCTTGTTGGGAGCCAATGTGTTTTTCCCAAAGATTTTTTTGTCTAAAAAAACTTATAGAGTCATTTTTATATTGCAATTGCGCCATAGCAATATCTTCTTCAAGACTGGTAAGCACCGCCGCATTTCCGCTGTAATTGTCCTTAGCCAATTCAAGCGCATATTGCGCATTATCGTTATTTAATTTTGAAGTTTTATTGGTGATCTGAATTAAGGGCTGGTCCTTCACCACCACATCCCCTTCTTCTACAAAAACCTGATCTAAAATTCCGGAGACCACCGCATAAACTTGATACATGCTATCGGGCTGAACCATTGCCGAGGCATACACAGACGCTGTTAATGTTTGTATTTTGGGTTGAATATTATCGCGCTGATTTGTACAGGCTACGATTAAAAACAGACTACAACTGTAGAGAAATACCTTCATAGTTTATAAGTTAATTTAGTTTGGAGGGCAATGTATTCGTTCAAGTTTATAGCATCTATAGCGCCAAGCAATCGCCCTTGATGTATTACAGGAAATAAAGCTTGTTTATGGGCGTATATCAGTGGATAAACCACGCTAAGATCATCTGAAGCATTGACGGTTTGAAACTCAGGATCCATCACCGCTTCAACCAATACATTTTTTGCGGAATGCGCTATAATTTTTCCGTGGTTTAATAGCCCTTTAATCTGCCCAGATTCAACAACAATAAAATTAATTTCCGTGCCCGAAATAATCGTATTAACCACTAGATCTATAGAATCCTTGGGCTTGAACGTGGTTATATTAAGGAGCATAGCTTCCTCTACGGTATGCCCTTTAAGTAAGGTGGTATGTTGAACATTTAGGTTTTCGGTATAAGCGCCAAAAATTATAAATAGCGCTATAAAAATCAATACCGGATGATACAATAAGCCTAATAATAAAAACGCAATTGCAATGACCTGACCAAGACTCGTGGCCATCTGTGTTGCCCTAGCGGGTTTTAATCTTAAGCCTAATAAGGCTCGTAACAATCGCCCTCCATCTAATGGAAACGCTGGTAACATATTAACAAGCACTAAACCTGCATTAATGAGGAATATAAAAAATAGAAAATTTTGAAATGAAAAACTTGCAAACACCTCGTAAGCATCTGTAAAACTCTGACGGTATAAGCTGTGTATTGGAATGGTAAAATACAAAAGGAGCGCCAAAACCAAATTAACGAACGGGCCTGCTAGTACAATTAAAATTTCATGTTTAGGAGGGATTTCACGTGGGTTCCAATGGGCAATACCACCAATAGGAAGCAAGGTGATTTTTGTTGTTCTCACCCCAAAGCGTTTGGCCATAAACGCGTGCCCCAATTCATGTAAAATAACACCGATAAAAATAGCAAAAACAAGGGCGATATTAAAAAGCACACTTGATGCATGACCTCCGCGTTGAAGCTCATGGACCACAATCCAGATAATGAGGAGAAAAAAAGTCCAATGCACCTTGAGTTGCGCTCCTAAAACACGACCGATATTTAAGTTTACATTCATGCTTAGCAGATTTATATTTTCTTCAGCTCCATATCTAATTTAGCCAGAAGACTTAATTCCGATTTATTAACCCCCGAAAAGGCATAGGCAATAGCCGTTGCTGTTTCCATAATGAGTTTTCTTACGGGTTCTGTAAACAAATGGCCTTGCGCTCTTTTGTAGCTTACAAAGTCTTCAAAACAGGTTTGGGCCTCAAAATTTTCAACTTCATTAAGCCAATCAAATACAATTTCTATTTGATAAGCGGCATCCGTACCAAAGGTATCTTCAATCTCATCGACTTCTAACCAGTGGGATTTAACAGCCGTTTTTAATTTTGTAAATTCTTTCGGGTTCACCTCACCATCAACAGCAGCAATGGCATAAAAGAGCTTTCCTAAATTGCGATAAAACGATATAGTCATTTTCTTTGTCATAGCTTCTCTAGTTTAATAACACTAAATGTAACAGAACCAACTGATATAAAGAATGATATAAGTCAGTTCCCTTAAGATTTAAATGTCATCCCCAAAAACCTCTTAAAACCTCAGCTTTAGATTTTACCTTATCGTAATAAGGACATTAAATGCCTTTTAATCATCACTTAAGCATAAAGATCAATTAATTTAAAATTTCCTTCTATTTGTGCTAACACTGATATTTATCATACTTTATTTACCGCCTTTGCGCTACCTTCATAATGTTATTTAAGTATAACGTTGATTGTTGGATTGTTATCATCCAATTGCTATTAATCAGGAAAACATCCAACATATCTTGTTGGGTGTTTTTTTTATGCGCCTTTCTGGCTTGTCTTCCGATACGGACAATTTAGCGCTTTGGCGTTTTGCTGAAGATTTTGAAAATACCCCGACTGACATATATCATATATTTATGATAATCAATTCGTTATATTTATACAGCTACTAATTTAAAACCTTGTGTGATGTTATCAATCTTACTTCCTACCGATTTTTCAGACAATTCAATGAATGCTATTTCATATGCTTTAGAATATTTTAAATATCAAAAAGCGGTATTCTATTTTATGCATGCCTATCAGAATGAATTTTATGATCATGATGATCTAACGTCTCGCGAGGTTTTTGATGACGTTCTACAACGCGTCAAAACGCAGTCTGAAGCCGATTTAGCGCAACTCCTAAAAAAAGTGAATGCGATGTCTCCAAATCCTCGTTTTACTTACCATACCATTTCTGCCAATAATACGCTTGTAGAAGAAGCTAATCGTATTGCAGATTCTAAAAATATCGATCTCATTGTTATGGGCACCAAAGGTAAATCGGATGAACGCCATATCTTATTTGGAAGTCAGACATTTCAGGTTTTAAAATATGTGCAATGTCCGGTGTTAGCCATCCCATCCAACTACAACAATACACAGCCCAAACGTATTTTATTCCCTACAAATTATATGATGCCTTATAAGCGACGAGAGCTTAAATTACTCTCTGTATTTGCCAAATCTTACCGCAGCAGTATAGACGTTTTATATGTCTCTAAACATCAAAAACTATCCTTACGCCAAGAAGACAATAAGGCCTTTATCGCAGATACCTTGGCCGATAATGCTGTTAATTTTATTATTGAAGACGGTAAAAGCATTGCCGAGACCATTACCACCTATATCAAAACCCATAACATTGATATTATCACTATGGTGAATACCCAGCATTCATTTTTAGAAGACATGTTATTTCCTTCTCAAATAGACAAGGTGAGTTTAGGCTTAGATATTCCGCTTTTAGCCATGCAAAATACAGCACGTTGTTAACCCTTAAAACATAAGATCATGAGACAGATTCTTTTACCCACCGATTTTTCAAAAAATGCTTGGAACGCGATTACTTACGCCGTACAATTATTTAAAGATGAAGCCTGTACGTTTCACATTTTGAATGTGTACACGCCAATTATTTACCATTTAGAATATGTTGTTGGTTATCCTGAACAATTTGGTTTAGTTGATGCCGTAAGAGATACCTCTAAACGTCACTTGGAAGAAACCTTAACTAAAATAAAAACGACATTAAACCTTCATGAAGGACATGAATTTAAAACCTATTCTAAGTTTGATACCGTACACGCTGGCATAAAAACTGCTGTTGAAGATTTAAATATTGATCTCATTATTATGGGAACCAAAGGCGCCACAGGGGCTAAAGAAGTCCTTTTTGGCTCTAATACCGTTCATCTGTTTAATGCGATTAATTGTCCTATTTTGGCCATTCCTTCTCAGTTTACGTTTGAAGCGCCTCACGAGTTATTATTTCCAACGGATTTAGAGCTTAATTATGAAGCTGTACCCCTTCAAGTCTTAAAACATATCGTTACAAAAAACCATGCCCGATTAAATGTAATGCATGTCTCTACGGGGTATGAGCTTACCGAGAAACAAGAACAGAACAAAGCCACTTTAGCCGCGCAATTTAAAAATCAGGCGTATTTATATCACGATATACAACATAATGAAATTCCGAAAGCTATTAACGAATTTCAGGTTAAACATAAAATCGATCTCCTTGTAATGATTAATAACAAGCACTCGTTTTTTGAAAATTTATTTTTCAAAAAGACCCTACATCAAATTGGATTCCATTTAAACGTTCCCTTTTTAGTATTGCCATCTGCGTTATAAGTTGGCCTGATCAACCCTTTTAATTCCTAGAAATCATGACTACAAATATTATTTTCCCAACAGATTTTTCGGATAATGCATGGAATGCCGTTGTCTATGCTTTAAAATTATTTACAGAAGTGCATTGTAAGTTTTATTTTTTACACAGCACGGCTCAAAATTCATCTAGAACCTCGAAATCCTGTTTAGCAGAACTTACAGATTTAAAAGATATGGCTGAAAATTCTGACGCGAATGCCAACCATAACTTCGAGATTATTTTAAGTAAAGCGCCTTTAGAAGAGGCCCTGAATAGGGCCATTGAAAATTATTGTGCCGATTTTATCATTATGGGCACCAAAGGCGCCAACACCACCACGAGAAAACTCTTTGGGAGTCTCACTCAAAAAATGATTAACGCCATTGACCAGTGCCCAATATTAATTATCCCTGAAAATTTTGAGTTTGAGTCGCCTTTACAAATCGCCTTTCCTACCGATTTTAATAGGGTTTATGGGGCGGAACTAAAGCCTTTAATACAACTTGCCGAGATCCATAATTCTAAAATACGTATTGTTCATATCAACACGGAAGAACAGTTAAGTCCGCAGCAAGAACATCACCTCAGCCTTTTAGAGCATCAATTGCTTAATTATCCCTGCAGTTTTCATTGGATGCCCGATTATGCGAGTAAAACGGAAGAAATAAACAGCTTTATTGAAACTTTAGGCATTCAAATTTTAGTGCTCTTTAAAAACGAACATTCTATGCTTTCAAAGTTAACTCGAGAACCTGTGGTGACAAAAATTGGAGATCGACCGGTGGTTCCTGTTTTAATTATTAAGCACTTAAAATGACATATATCAGCAAGTTATAGATAATAATTCATTATTTTTATAGAAAACAAGTTCAACTCCCTCACCAATGCGACATAAAATTCTAGTGCCGACAGATTTTTCTCAAAATGCTATAAAAGCATTTCGCTACGCTATTGAGTTGTTTAAACATGAACGCACGGACTTTTACCTCCTTAATGTTTTTTCTATTCAAGGAAATATTATAGAAGGACTTATAAACTCAGAACTTGGAGGAGAATGGTACGAAACCCGAAAATTAGAATCGTCCAATGGTTTAGCCGAATTTTACGGCAGAATTGTACTAACCGAAGACAAGAACCCGAAACACAATTTTAAAACCATATCGGTATTTAATAACACCCTAGACGCCATTAAAGACGTTGTAGAGCAGAAAGATATTGAAATGATTGTCATGGGCACTCGTGGTGAAAATTATTCGGACACCAATGTATTTGGAAGTACAGCCACCTACGTGATGGAGAAAATAAGAAGCTGCCCCGTCATTGTTGTGCCGCTGCATGCTAAAACGGTGATGCCCAAAGAAATTGTTTTTCCTACCGATTTTAAAACCTTTTTTAAAAGTCGAGAATTACGTGTACTTATTCAAATTGCAAAAAAATCATTAGCAACTATTGCGGTATTACACCTTTCTAAATCGGCAACACTAGATAAAAACCAGAGTGAAAATAAAGCCTTATTAGAAGACATTTTAGAAGACACATCTTACACTTTTCATTTTTTAGAAAACCATAAGTTAGAAACGGCTTTAAATGTTTTTGTTGAAAGTAGAACCAGTGATATGGTGGCTTTTATTAATAAAAAACACAGTTTTTTTGGAAGCATTTTAACACGACCTTTAGTCAAAACCATTTCATTTCATTCTAAAGTACCGATTCTCGTGATACACGATTACAGGTATTAAACCAAGTTAACTTAGGCTTTAAACCGCCTTAAAAGCTTTTGCATACCACGCTTAAAAAGTGTAAAACCATTTTTTAAGTCTAACCCTATATTCCTTGAACCATGAGTACTTCAGAGCTTCATATTATTAAATCTTCAGGTGAAAAAGCGCTATTTTCAGTCGACAAACTACGAAACTCTTTGGCCCATACCGGTGCGGACACGGCCCTCATAGAAACTATTATTGCTCAGGTTAATGAAGAACTCTACCCCAATATTTCAACTCGAGAAATCTATAACAGAGCCTTTGCCCTTCTTAAAAAGAACAAAAGTCATTTGGCTTCAAAATACAAATTAAAGAAAGCCATTTACGAACTTGGGCCCACCGGTTTTCCGTTTGAACGTTTTGTAAGTGCCATTTTAGATTTTTCTGGCTACAGGACTAAAATTGGTCAGATTTTAAAAGGAAAATGCGTCTCGCACGAGGTGGATATTACGGCGACTAAAAGTGATGAAACTACGGTGATTGAGTGTAAATTTCACAGTGAACAAGGCCCTAAATGCAATGTGAAAATTCCGCTTTACATCCATTCTAGATTTCAAGATATAAAAGCCAATTGGCCTAAAATAGCACCTCAGAAAAGTCGGTTAATGAAAGGTTGGGTGGTTACTAATACGCGGTTTACTAAAGATGCTTTGCAATACGGCAAATGCTGCGGCTTGTATTTATTAAGTTGGGATTACCCAAAAAATAACGGCTTAAAAGATAGAATTGATCGCTTAGGCTTATACCCTATTACGGTTTCTACCCTATTGAGCCAAAGAGAAAAACAGTTTTTACTTAGCCGGACTATTGTGCTTTGTAAAGATTTGATTAACGATAAATTTTACCTGGATCATTTAGGAATCTCAGAGCCACGTAAAACCAAAATTTTAAACGAAATAACACACTTATGCCTTTAACACTTTATCAGCATGGAGAATTATGTAGACATCCATTTTTTAGGCGCAGCCAGAGTTGTAACAGGCTCTAAATTCCTCATTGAAACCTCCGAGCAGAATATCCTGATTGATTGCGGGATGTTTCAAGGCTTAAAAGCCCTCCGCGAACGCAATTGGAAACCCCTTCCTATTGATGTGGCTGCCATTGATGTGGTGATTTTAACCCACGGGCATTTAGACCACGTTGGGTATTTACCGCGATTGGTGCAACAAGGATTTAAAGGAAAGATTAAAGGGACGGCGCCTACCTTAGCCATTGCAGAAATCATTTTAAAAGACAGTGCTAAAATCCATGAAGAAGAGGCTAAAAAAGCGAATAAAGAGCAGTACAGCAAGCATCAGCCGGCCATTCCGTTTTATACGGTAAAACAAGCCGAGCAAACCATTAGGCAATTTGAGGTTGAAATTGAAGCCACCTGGCTTCGGCTTACCGATCTTATTTCAT
This sequence comes from Winogradskyella rapida, assembly GCF_042675845.1. NCBI lineage: Bacteria > Pseudomonadati > Bacteroidota > Flavobacteriia > Flavobacteriales > Flavobacteriaceae > Winogradskyella > Winogradskyella rapida. The sequence continues at coordinate 501,991 of NZ_JBHTKM010000063.1, forward strand.
ACCGGTTTCAGTACAACGGTCATATTATTGGGTCTACATTTGTGGAAATAGACATCAATGCTAAACGCTTTGTTTTTTCTGGTGATGTTGGAAGAAGAGACGATTATTTACTCAACGATCCTAAACATCCTGAATGGGCCGATTTCCTCTTTATGGAAAGCACTTACGGCAACAAACTACACCCTAAAGATAATGTCGAAGCACTGTTAACAGAAATTATTTCAGAAACCTTAGAAAAGAAGGGCAACCTCATCATTCCCAGTTTTGCCGTAGAACGTTTACAAACGCTGATGTATATTCTATGGAAACTCTATAAAGCGCGTAAAATTACTAACATTCCTATTTTTATAGATAGCCCAATGGGGAATAATGTATTAGACGTTTTTAAACGCTTTCCGAAATGGCATAAACTCGCCATGACGGACTATGAAGCTATGTGCAACCATATGCACATTATTCAATCGTATAAGGAAACTTGGGAAACCATTGACAACCCACGCTCTAAAATTATCATTGCCGGTAGCGGGATGGTTACCGGTGGTAGAGTGCTTACCTATTTACAGCAACTTATAGACCAAGAGCGCACCACGGTGTTGTTAGTGGGCTACCAAGCTGAAGGCACCAGAGGACGACAACTTTTAGAAGGCGCGCATGAAATTCGTTTTTTTGGGAAGTATTACCCCGTAAAAGCGACTATAAAATCTATCGATAGCCTTTCGGCCCATGCAGACCAAGACGATTTACTACAATGGGTTAAAGGGATTAAAAATATTCCTGAAGAGGTGTTTCTAATTCATGGTGAACCCACAGCATTAGATGCGCTTAGGGTAAAACTTAAGGCCGAATATAACTGGAAGGTTAGCATCCCAAAACTTGAAGAAAGCCTCCGTATAAGAATTTAAAAAAGCCTTTAAAACTGATAATTATCATTCTATTTCAAGGGGTTAAAGACTATCTTAGAAGTGTTAGATAAGGACCTTTAATAAAAAAAGGACAGTGTTATTCTATTTCAGCAAAGCGCTTGCTACTATGACTTTGGGCTATAGAAACAGATTAAGAATACAACCTGACTAAGGAATTATAATGGAAACATCTTAATCGGATTTAAACCGCTTTCCGCATAGACCTAACACCACCTTAGATAACCTATTTATATTGAGTTGGTTTTATACAAACCTGGATAACAGGATGTTTTTTGAGGGGATTACATCCTGTATATCCAATTAAAACACAAGATGATGAAAGAGACAGCAAAAGACTTACAGTATGTAAAATGGCTCAGTGCAGAAGATATGCATTTGGCCTCAAAAGGATGGTTATCCGAATTAAATTTTATAAAAGACGAACATCGTTTTTTTGAAGATGTGATTACCACATTTACTTCGGAATTAGTGGCTTATGGCGATTTTTCAGATAGTTTAGAAATTATTGACGCTATTAATCAATCTGAAAAGCAAAGTCAGACTTTATTACACGCCATTAAAACCCACGAAAGTAAACTCAGCATTATGGTTGATGGAATTGACCAAATTGAAGAAGAAAAGGCTTATGCCCAAGAGCATCGTAACCTTATTGTGGCCATGACAGCTTATTTAAGCGACTATAAATCCCTGAAGTTGCAATTATTTGAAATTATAAAATGTATAAAAAAAGACAACAAAAACGAGCATTTGTTAGATAGACCTTAAGAGGAATTCCTATAGAGTTAGCCTTCAGGTTTCTTTTAGTCCGTTACAGAAATTGCGCACTAACAAGTGCTCTTTTAGGGCCGCGTTTTAATTCTAGGGATTACGCTCAGCCTTATTGCCTTTTTCATTATAAAACCGTGTATAACCACTTATACACGGTTTTTGTAGTTGTTATTTGGAGGTTAATTTTTATTCAAACTTCAATCTTAGAATACCTGAATCTTGCCTTGTAATTATAGCCTTAGGCGTTCAGGTAGATTTCGGAAGTCTAAAATCCCGAAGTGTATTCAAATTATTCTATTATCTTTATTTTCTATGCTGAAAAAGATTTGGCTGAATTGCTATCGCTAGGCTTAAATAGGTTTGTCGTTCATTCGCATTTAAGGAAAGTTAGGCAGGCCTAATGTTAGCGTAAAGAATAGGCTTAGATAACTTAAAATGCAAGTTAAATTTTCATCTTTAGGCTTTTAAAACGCATGGTAGTAAGACTATAAAATAGTATGACAATAAAACCTACAACCCCTTACTATTATGCCAGTATCATACTCTATGGCATGGCCTTAACCCAAAATGCCTTCCTATTAAATAACGAAGACGGACAATACGGCTATTTAACCTTAATCTTTGGCTTTTATGCGGTTTTTGATACCGGTATCTCTTGGTTAGCCAACCTATTCATCTTACTGTCATGGGCTTATAGCGATAGAAAAGCCGCTTTATATTTTAGTGTAATCGCTTTAGGTTTAGGGATTTCATTTTTAGCTGTGGATAACATAGTGATGGGCACGCATAACCAGTACGGAAAAATAACAGGCTATGATACGGGGTATTACCTTTGGGTTTTGAGCTTCTTGGTGATGACTATCGGACAGATTATAAATTATAAAAAACAATTGACCAACACTGTTAATCCTAAACCGTCTTAGGCCTTGCTACATCTCAAGAAATTAACCCATCAAATCCATACCTACAATCCATTATAACCATTGAAACTATGAAATATACAGCCCTCTTAACGCTACTCATTTTAGTCTTGTCTTGTAAAACAGAAAAGGATCAGGATTTTTTCGAAATAACCCTTAGTGATAATGCGGTTGTGGGCATTGCACCCGATTCTATTCAAATTGAAGAACTTAAACAAGCCTATGGAGAAGATGATTTTTATACTGTTATGGACGACATCTTGTGGTATAATGGACAATCGCTTGAAGTGATTGACCGTTTAAACATCAATTATATTCACACGAACAAAAGGCGGGTTAAGATTATAACTCCTATTGCCAGCATTAAAATTGATAACGACACCTCTCAAGTAAAATGGCGCTATATCTATTTTAACGGAAAAGAAATTCTTGAAAAGGATGTCTTTGAAATAATCGACCTTCAAAAATTTTATGACTAATACTCAAGGTAAGATCTCCTAGGGTTGAATTTGACAATTTAGATCTTGTCTACTTGGCAATTCCTCTTAAATCGGCCATTTATTATTTATTCTATAAATTCAGCATTATACCCCTCCACAACCTGTAACCAAAAAGTTAATTCTCTTTTTAACGCAACCAAAATCAAATTTCGACATCTAAGTAATAAATGAAACGATGAAAAACCTTATTTGTATCTTGGTATTAACTTTTGCGCTGAGTTCTTGTAGTACTACTGATGATGAAACCGCTATTAACAATTCAGATTTGGTAGGATCATGGCAATGGACACAAACTGCTGGAGGCCTCTTTTACTTTGAAGCAACTCCTGAAACCACCGGAAAAGCATTAGAGCTCACCTTAACCGATACTTATAATTTTTCAATCGCTGAAAATGGAACTGAAATCGCTAATGGCAGCTACGCCTTAAGCCTTGAAACCTCTATTTATAGTGGAGAGACTGCACGTTTTATAACTTTGGAAACCATAGAACAACAAGATGTAGGATTTGTAAAAAACGGAATTATAAAAATAAGCAATAGTAATCAACTTAAAATAGCTGACAATAACCATGATGGCATTTCAAGTTCATTTATAAAAATAGAGTAGAAAAAGCCCACGCTCCTCTTTAAAATCATCTTCGTTTTAGTTCAAAGCAATACGAAAGTCTGAGGCTAATACCTAAAGTCAAGCTTTATCCTATCTTATCACGCCATAAGACCAAACCCTGTAAAACTAGGTCGTAACACAGCGCAACCAATTGTTTTAACTAAAAACGAGGTTCTAGGGCCATCACAAATAAAGGCCTGCACAAAAAATTCTTCAGAATTTTCTATTTGTATTATAATCGCTAAATTACCTGCTGAATTAAAATTATAACGCATAGGCCCTGCTTGTCATTTACGAAATACAAGTGCCAAAGCGCGAAAACTATAGAGGATGGAAAACCAATATGACGGCGTCATTGCTTTTGCTATTGTGGTCTTAGTACTAATCATCTTATGGGTTATTCCCATTTGGTTTGGTTTAAAATGGGCAAAAATTAAAGGTGTTTCTAAACTCTGGATGCTTTTTGGCATTCACCCTATGACCGGATGGATTGCTTATTTAGTGTTGAGGTTTGGTATAGACCCTAAAAAACAATGCGAAAAGTGCAAAGAATCTATTAAACTGCAAGCCCAAATTTGTCGTTATTGTGGTAACCAAATGAGCCAAGAAGCCATTAATCGCGCTATAGAACATTACAATACCCGTAAAAAATAACACACTTTGTTTTCTCCTTTTAAGCCTACCTCTACTATGAAGTCTTTAACTTTTGTATTCCGTATCGTATTAGTGCTTTTCTTGGCCCAATCTTGCAAGTCTAGCGCCCTTAAAACCAAAAATCTAAGACCTCGTGAAACGGACATTATGGTTTATCAAAACGGAGTTGAAACGGTGGTACGGGAGGTTTCAGAAACTGTAAAAATTGATCGTAAACCCTTTTCTATACGCTTCTTTAATAAGCTTTCCGATTCACCCAACGGCATATTCCATGCTGCACGAATTGCAGCCTTTTCTCATGATTCTTTGGTAACTACCGTAACATTTGGAATGTCTGAACAAGACTTTTCATTTTTAACTCCAGGTTCTGGAATTGCCTCTAGTAGAAGTGGACGCTATGATTACCTATTTTTGGACCTAAAAGGGCATCACTATTTGTTTAAAGATGCCACAAGCCAAAGATTAAATCGTATTGCAGATTCTAGCCGTACCCCAAAACTAGAATTTGAAATAAGTGGCTTACACTACAAAGACCAGAAAATAAATATAGAAGCGACCCAATTAGACCAACTGTACTTGGTTTGCTTTATAGACCGCAACCTCAACGGCATCATTGAAGAAAGCGAATTGCACAAACTCACCCTTGATCTAAGATAAAGTTAGGCTCTTGCCGTAAATTTTCAAAACATCTTAGTTTGGCACTCTAAATAAGCCGTTAACTTGTTATTTTTAAAAGGAATCCTTGATTTTTTTCTCTAAAATAAAAATCCTAGAGATTTTTTAAATTAAAAGTCTATTTTTATGGAAAATATGGGATAGGATATAGCCTGTTGTTGGCAAACATTAAAGAGAAACTACATGTACTAATTATAAATTTAATTAAAATGAAAAAAACGATTTACATTCTATTCTTAATTATCATTACGTTATATAGTTGTTCTAGTGACGACAGCGGGAACAATAAATTTGATGGAAGAGGCGGAGTAAGATGCCAAGTTAATGGAATAATACTCAGATCTACAGTAACTTATGGTGGAATTATAACTTTAGCAGATGTTAAATTTACGTCTGAGAACAACGAAGAATATTTAACTGTGGAACTTACCGATAGTGGCCCTGATTTTATTCGTCATTCAGTTAGTATGACAATTATTGATGTGGTTCCTGAATCTGTGCAAGAGGGAGACATTTATATTCTTGATAATGAACAAAATTCAAATTACGGAAAATACGTAAAATTATCAGGAGGAATATTCTATAACTACTCTACAAATCATGAAAAAGTTGGAAGGTTAGAAATTCTTTTTCACGATTTAGAAAACAGAATACTAGCAGGAACTTTTGAATATGACGTAGTTGATGAAAACGGTGAAGTTGTAGAAATAAGAAATGGAGAATTTGATATGGAATATTGAAAAACGATTTGCCAACACCGTATATAATCTATTGCTGGCTTCTCGCCTACTTACAAAAATCCTCGCGGATTTTCTATTCGGTTTTTATTTATTAACTTAGTTGCTTAACCACGCAACAAACCATATACAAACACGTTATCAAATTTAAAATCAACGAAAACTGATAGAAAAATATAATGAGTAATGGTTAATTTATCCTTACTCATTTTCTTCAATTTTACCAGAAATAGCATTTACAATTTTGTAATCAATGTAATGAAAAACCAAATATTAATTGATGCTATTACCTCTAAATTTCCATTGAGTAACACAAGGGAGCAATTGTTAATAGAAGATGAAATTGGGTTTAATGCAGATGGCTTGCGATTAATTTTTAATAAAATTGAATAAAAAACTAATGCCAACGCCATATCCTATTTACTACTCGTCCTAGCCTTCCCACAAAAAATGAGATCAGATTTTCTCATCGGTTTTTATTCGCTAACTTTAGTGCTTAAATCAAACAACCCAACCCAGAAATACCCTAACCCTCTATACCCTTAAAAAAAATGCAAAAATTAAAAGACCAGACCGATGCTAAAATAGCCTTAGGCCAAAAAAACAATCCTGAATTTATGAAAGGTGTTGATGCCCTTATCCAAGAGGCAAAGACCTTTCAATTAGGAAAACACGCTCTTAAAATCGGTGAAAAAGCAGCTAATTTTGAACTTCCTAATCCTTTAGGAGCTGCTATAAAACTCACAGATTTATTAAGTCAAGGACCTGTTGTGCTTACCTTTTATCGAGGCAGTTGGTGTCCGTATTGCAATCTGCAATTGCGTGCCTTACAAGCCAAATTAGATGAGATTCACGAACTTGGTGCCACTTTAGTGGCCATAAGTCCTGAAGTTCCAGATGACTCCATGACCCCAAATGACATCAGCGCTATGGACTTTACTGTATTATCAGACCAAGATGCTAAAGTCGCGTCTCAATATGGCGTAGCTTGGGAGGTTCCTGAATTTTTATTGAAGCATATGGAAGTGGACCGTAATCTCGATTTAAAACAAATTAATAACGGTAATAACAAGGTCCTTCCTATTCCGGCCACTTTTATATTAGACCGTGACGGTAGCGTTACGTGGCGTTATGTGAATGTAGATTATAGAACCCGTTCAGAACCTGAAGAGATCATCGCAGCCTTAAAAACCATGTCTAAATAAACAGGGCGCGCTTTGTAAATCATTCTAATCTTATGAAATGCTTTATTGGGTTTGTATTTTTAAATGCAATCTATAAAGCATTTTTTATTGACTTTTATAGTGACTACTTTTAAGACTAACATTTTTATATTTACATCGCTATACCACCTATGGGCAGTATTCTTAATGAAATCTGCAATTCATAGAAGTTTGAAATCACACCAAAGAATTTAAAAAAAACCATACACTAAATAGCTTTCACCTCTAAAAAATCGATAGTCTCAAAAAGAACAAGCTTTGAATAAAAAACCTAAAATAAAATTACAATTAAGTACCACCGATAAAATACTAGAATTAATCAGTTGGGTTTTACTTTTTGGTTTGTGGGTGTTGGCCCTCACCCAGTATTCAGAACTACCTGAAACCATCGTAACGCATTATAACCTCAAAGGAGAAGCAGATGCTTATGGTAGCAAAAAGACCCTATTTTTCCTTCCCGTTTTAGCCACGTTAATAGGTGTTGGTTTAACGCTTTTAACAAAATATCCGCACACTTATAATAATTATCCGGTAGACATAACACCAAGTAATGCTGAGTTTCAATATAAAAATGCAACTCGGATGCTGCGCTATTTAAAACTATCCGTGCTCCTTATTTTTGGCGCATTAACCTACCAAACCCTAAAAAATGACCCTATAGACGATCTGGGTCTTTGGTTTATACCCTTTACTTTAATTCTAATTTTTATACCGATTATCAATTTTATCGTAAAGGCAAAGAAGCCATAAATCGCGGGCTATATCCCAGGGTTTTGATTTGTCATAGTTTGCCCTTCCTTGTATGGACATGATAAAGGAAACAAATGCAAAACAGAATACGCCAGGAGCCAAATTTTAAAAAGTAATTAATGGATGAGAAGCCAGTGCAGAACATCATGCATTGATAGGTTCCATCTTAGCGACTTAACGAGAAAGTCTTAAAGGATTTTCATAACAAGTCATTATTCACTAAATTAGTTGTTTACCACGTATTTCCCCTTCACCAAACGTTGTAAACGATAAGCGATTAGCCCCTAAAAAACCTTTAAAACATAAAACAAGGATGAGTGAAGCTGAAATAAAAAAAGCATTAAAAAAATTAGATGAAGAGTTTCCGATCAACCCGAATGGTGTTGGTGCGTTAGTGACAACAATTAGAAGAATGAAGGCGGAAAAAGAAGTGGGTTTACCTTTAATATGGCGAAAAGGCTCTGCCATATCCGTAAAAACAGGAAAACGGGCTAATAGAATGACTGAACCTGAATGGAACAAGTTTTATTCCGATTTATGTGAAAATCTAAAACGAGATTATCCCTCATTACACGATAGCCTCTTTCCTTCAAATCAATAACAGTTGTAACAGTCTAGCTATGGCATTGCTTAAATATTGCCTCCAATAAAATTCTAGCGGCATTCCCACTCCAAAGGTCCTTTTTTCGCTACCTTGGCTTTCTAATCGTGCAACATACCTTTTACCAAACACGGCAATAATTACGCAATGAAGCACCCCCTAAGACTCCTCGCTCTACTCTTTATTTTTTTGTTTAATTCTTGTGGATACCAACAAACAGAGGAGGATAAATACCCTGAAATTCCAGTTTTTCCTGAGCATACCAATAGCAAAATCTCCATAACGGAATTTCCGTATACCTTAACCAATATTAAATACAACCAAAACCATGTTTTTGCAAATGATGAAAATGGGAATTGGATCATTTTAGATCGAAAATTCAATGTCATAAAACAACTCCATAAACCTTCAGGCTATACGCCTAGTTATATGAGTAACGACGGAACGCTTTACACCATAAAGCCTCACGACCAACCCGAATTAAATGAAGTCTACCAGAGGTCTATGCAAAACGATTTCAAAAAAGAACTTGTAAAACCCTTAATCCTAAAAATTAGAGGACGGGCTAACATAAAAGACTCATTACAATCCGTTTATACACATAAAACGAAAGCACATATAGATAGTTTAACGGCTGTTATTTATAAAAAAGAAGAAAAAAACCTAACCGAAAGCCTTAAAGCATTACACACAAATTTGGTTTCAATTTTTCCATTAACCCCTGAAGTCAGTGTTTTAAAATACAAAAACAAAACAGTGGCGCTCTGCACGTCATACGATCACAGTGATGCATTTAAAGCATTTTTAGAACAAACACAGCTTAAGGCACTAAAACCGATATGGCATTTAGAGAAAAGTCCAAAATCCTTTGGTAAGGTTGTTTTAGGGAATTCATTTTCTGGTAATCACTACGTAGGCGGTTATACACCTTATGGCTATAATTACGTTGAACTTTCATTACATGATAAGACCACAAGGTTTAAAGCAAAAAATGCAAACAACGGTAATGGCGTTCATATTTTGTATGAAAGTAAAGACACGATTATTGTAAAAGAGGTTCAAAAATTATATCACATCACCTTAAATCCTAACTCTAAATCGTTATGACTGATAGCCTCCTAAGTCTCCTGTTGATTATCGTTTTATGTGGCCATTTCGTAGGCCTTATCCTAGGGTACAAAAGGCGAAAAACAACTCTGACACTAGCCTATGTAAATGCTATTTTTGTAGTCCTTAGCTTTGTTTTTTGGGCCATTACGAGTTGGAATAACAACCTTTATAATATTGCCATTTACGAAGGATTGTTAATCTGTTTTGAAGCTTGTATTTTAAGCTTTGCGCTGTACTCCATTAAAGGTTTTGAGGATAAAACCTATGTAAAAATCATAAATAGCATAGGCTTTGGAATTCATGTATTGGCCATCATGGCTATGCTGTATTATATAAGGCTATTTAAATTTGATCAACTTTTTTAACACGAAAACAAATTTCTCATGATGCTTTTTAATAGGAATTTATGGATTGTCTTATGCTTATGCCTTCAAATTAATAGCTATGCACAATCTGAAAAAGACATGAGAATTATCCCCTTAAAAACCGGAAAGAATCCTAGGACATCATTTAAAGATTTAACTCTAGACCCCGCCCATCTCTTTATACAATCCGAACCCATAGATCAGAATTCGCCACAGATCCAACTTCAATTAAATATTGTAAAAAACGACAACACGTACACGACGTTTCTATGGTATTATGAGACGTCTGCAGATGCTATAAAAACGAACTACCCAAAAGCCTATCTCAACTATTCGTTTTCTTTGAAAGTGGACAAGCAGGACGTGCAGTTGGTTGTTGAAACATTAGACTTTGAAAACAGCATGTTTATAGATTTAGGGCAAACCGCAGTTATAGAAAACCTTAAAATGACCTACGAGACCTGTGTGGGTGAAAGCTCAATTGCTATTAATGGTCAAGAGGAAGGGTCGTTTAACACCTATACGCTGTCACTCGCTGACAAGGATTCCCAGAAAACCTTTTCTTTTACCTCCATACCCATACAGAACGGAAAGACAACATGTATGACATGGAAGACTTACAAGATCTTTATTTTGGCGGCTTCTGAAGACGCCTTAAAGTTAAAAGTCTCTAAAACCTATTTGTAAACCCTACGGACAAGTAAGCTTGTTTAAGATAAATAGCAGCTTAATAGACTTGTAAAATGCTATTTGTTGAATGAACCCGCTATGGTCTACTATAGATCAGCTCATTTTAGAACGCCGGAAAATGAAAGACAGCTCACAAGGATTTCATTTTTTTTTCAAAAACCCAAGACTAATTCATTAAAAATTAAAGATTTTACTACCTTTACATAAATAATTCAAACATCAAGAATCTTATTTATAAGATACCAACCGAGACGAGAGTCCACGGTGGTCAAAAGATGAGGACACAGCGTCAAACTAAAGTGCAACTTCCATTTTTTACTTGATGTCATTAAAATACAACTATGATGTTAAAAAAATTATGTCAATTTCTAAAATTGAGACAGGGTAAAAAAGCGAAAAGATTAGAAGCATTAAAATCCCAAAAACTGATTATCACCAAAACGGTTGTTCTAACAAAAGAATCGGACTTTAAAACGGTAGTATCTTATTTAAATAATCTAGGCATTCAAACCACCAATAAATCTATTCCAGAGATTGAAAGGGAAATAGATAAAAAAATAACGGAGAGTATCACTATAGAACTCGCAAAGCATAGCGATAGTACTAAAGTGAAACATATAGGCGAGCGCTATGCTGCAGTGACCGAAAATCGTAATTTAATGATGCTTAAATTTCATATTAGTGCCTTAAAAAGTTGGACCAAAGACCAATCTACGGAACAACCAGTAGTTAAATTTTAATTACATCAACACCTTTTGTCTTTAAGGCTTTGAGAGCCTTAGAGACACACAACCTAAAAACCCCATAACATGGAAATAAATCAAGTTACTGTTCCCAGTTTTACTGCAGAAATTACAATTGGTCTAAATAAAGGCTATTCTAATGATGCTTGGACATTAAATGACCTTAAGCATAAATTGGTACGCGCTCAGCAAAAGTTAAGAGATACAGAGCGAATTTTATTAAGTGTTAAGCTCACTTTATGTGATATCGTCTTTCTAGGGCAAGACGAACCGTCGGTAACGTTGAGCTTTATTAATTACCCTAAATTCCAAATAGAACATCAACTATTAAAAAAAGGGGTTCTTTTTATTGCTGAACAACTGATGAAGGAACTCAATCAAAATAGAATTGTAATTGTATTTAAAGATCAAACGGTTATGTTAGAGGCTAGCCATGACATCGATAATAACATCCAATTAGGACTATAAGACCCATTGTAAAGCTTCATTTTCTAGACTATTTTATCACCATCAATTAGAGATGCTTTGATTCATTATACGGACGCTTTTCATCCTTGAAAAATCTATAAATTACAGCCCTAACGATACGTCCTAAAGCAACGTTTTGTACTGAGGAAATTCCTCCAATACCACTACGGTTCCGGGGGTACTCCATGATGTCTACAAAGTAAATAGTGTTTTTTTATCCCATAGCATCTCATGTATTTCGTTAGAACAACAAAGGTGAGTCATTGGTTAAGTCTTTAAATAGAATGAACCAACATTTGGAAGCAGCTCGTTATTTCACTAACAAATTAAGGTGTAGAACCGTCCAAAAATGACACGACTTCTTTTACGCATTTTGTAAAACAAAAATCCAGAGGATTATTCAACTAAAAGCATTACATTTAAAAATAAATTAGAAGCAATAGGTTATGTGTTATTGTTATACACTATTTAAGAAACGATTTCAAACCAATAATAAAAATAAAAAATGATAATAGTAGGATTCAAAAATACACCTAGAATATTAGGTACAGTTGACAAATTTGAGTGCCCAAAATGTTTGAATAATACCAACTGGGAATTATTAAGTGTGGAAAAATATCTTACTCTATTTTTTATTCCAATTATACCTACTGGAAATGAGTATAATATAATCTGTGCTATTTGTAAGCATCAAGAAATTCTATCCAAACAAAATTTTAAGAACTATAACCTAAAATTAGATATTGAATCAACATTTTCTGAAAATAAAATTTCAGAAAATAAAAGAAACTTGAAACTTAATGAAATAAACAGAATAATTGAGGAAGACAAAAAAAATCAAAAAAATATCGCATTACAAGGTAGTAAAGAATGGTCTGATTTAGCATCAAAAAAATCAAATGAAGAATTATTATCGATTTATTTTAAAGAAAGACATAAATATAATCCTTCAATGATTATTGCTGTTAAAAATGAAATAGAAAAAAGAAAATTTAATTAATAAAACACATCGTACAAGATCGTGTATAATTCATGGCTAGTTCGGGTTTACTTGCGAAAGTCCTAGCAGACTTTCTATCTGTGATTTATTAGCTTAATTTAGCACTTAAATCTCGCAACGAAGTCATACACAAACACGTTAGCACTTAGCACCAATATAAACAAACAAGAATGGCAGTATTAATAGAAGCTTTTAATGTAGTTGTTAACGATGAAGCGTTTATAACAAAACCTGAAAAGCGAAAGTTGTTTTTAGAAACAATTACTACTAACGCGTTTTGTAGTGATGGCTTGATTTATAGAATTGGCTTTATGGATTCTCAAAATGCTTATCAATACATTAGCTTTTTAGAAAATGAAGTTGGACTTACTTATCAAGACAAATTAGGCTTTGCCCAGGATATCATCTTGGTAAATATGTTAACAGGACCAACAACAAAATGTAACTGGTTTGAATTTGAGAGAAAAAAACATTTTATAAATTTCAAAGAATTTACAAAATCTAACGAGAATTTTTCTATTGGTTGGAAGAAATATTTTTTTGCAGGCAATCCAGATAATTATTTAGTCTTCAGACAAAACAACAACCAAGAAAACTCATTTTTTAATTTTGAAGGTTTGTGTGTCCCATTCGGTTGGACTCCTGATACAGCTATTTACGAATCAAATTATATACAAAATCCAGAAGATGAACTTGAGAAAATTACAGAAGAAAACGGTGTTGCAACATTTATCCATAATAAGACAGGTGAGAAGATCTATGTAGGCTCACCTCCCAATTCAACATTTGATATACTAAAAAAATCTGAAGAATTTCAAAACTCAATCGGAGGGAAAATCATTCGTGATGAATTTGGAAGATGCAAATTATTCGGTTACCGAGGCAACGGTCTTTTCAATGGTGAATTGTTTAGTTTAGAAGAACTCACAAAATTTGCAATAAACATAATAGGAAATGAATATTTAGAAACTAATACCTATTTATCGGATTTAAATTATCACATTAATAACAATCCAAATTTTATAATTAAATCACATAAGAATATTGCTGTTTATGTAAGAGTTGACAATAGTGATGAAATAGATTTTGAAAAGTTAAAAAGAGTTGCTAAATGTTACACAAATAATAATTATTACAGTAGACTAGCAGTCATTACTTTCTGGGAGTTTAATAAAGGGGGTTGGAAAAAAGTTAAAATAGGTGAAAATGGCTCAAAAGATGGAGTTAATCCATATATCGTAAATTTAAAATTCAAATCCTTAGATGTAGAAAACACAAATAGAGTTTACGATAAAAACCTAACTCACAACGACTTATTACTATTGTTCAAAAAAGCTTGGAAGTCACGAGATGCAAGTATTATTGAGCCTTACATAGACGAAAACTTTAATTATTTTTCAGATTGGGTATTTGACACCTTATCCTCAAGAGAGGAATACATTGAGTATTTTTCTGGAAAGTTAAGAACTCTTAAAAATAATAAAATTCAAGTCGAATATGATTTGGTTACTGATAATAATAGTAATCAATACGCAATGTTATTTAATCAAAAAGGAGAAAAGGCAATATTTACAATACGAGCTGAAAAAGGAAAAATAATTAGTGCTAAGATGGCTAAATTAGAAACTCATAGTGAGATAACAGATAATAACAATGTTAATTTCGTTCCTCACACATTACAAACACAAGATAAAAAAACAGAAGAACCTACCAGAAATAAGGTTCTTTGGTGGAAGAGACTATTGAAAATTAAATAATCCTGGTGCTAACAATGCATATAAAAAAAACAAGTATAATAATATTAAACTCAATCGTTTTGGCCCGTGTCAAAATTTATACTTAACCGAAAGTTTAATGCTTCGAAATTAACTACTTGTTTAATATATATATTAAAGATAGACTTGAAATGTAACAACTATTGAGATGCCACAAACTACAATTCTGATTGCAACATCAATGAAACGCACTAATTGGCTTATAAAAAGAAGCTTATATTCTGTTTATAAACAGGAAAACGTAAATCCTGAATTAATTAATATACTTATTGTAGATGATAATGAAAACGAAGAAGAATTTTTTATTATAAAAACTAAAATTAATAATTTAAGAAGAAAACTTAATCTTTCTACCCATTATTTTTCTACAGATATAATAAGAAATAAAGGTGTTAAATTTAACTCTGGAACTGGAGCATGGAATACAGGAATTAAGCATACTTATACTTTAAATAAAGATGGTTTTATCTCCATTTTAGATGATGATGATGAATACTTACCAAATCATTTGTCTGCATGTTTATCAGAAATTAAAGATGACACGTTAGCCGTTTTTCAGAGCTTAGAATGGCGTAATCAAGATAACACCATTATTAGTTTTCCTTTAAGTCTCAAAAAACTTACGCCTCTAAATTTCTTTCTTGGTAATCCTGGAGTACAAGGAAGTAATATGTTTTTTAAAACAAAATGCTTAATAGTTATTAATGGTTTTGATGAATCACTACCGAATACCACTGACAGGGATTTAATGATACGATTCTTAGAAAATATAAAATCCTTAGACACTATTTCTGTTATTAAAGAAGTTGGTGTTTTACATTACAATCACAACAAGAAAAAAGTAAACAACAACCTTCCTTTAAAACAAAAAGGGCTGGATTTGTTTTATGCCAAATACAAGAATCAATTTTCAGAATTCGATTTTCAGAACTCTTTAATAAGAGCTAATAAATATTTTAATTATGAATATTCTAAAGCCTAATGAAAGAACAGATAATTATAAATATGCCACTTAAAAATGGTGAAAAAACACTTGAAAGAGCTATTGAATCTGTACTCATTCAGACTCATGTTAAACGTGAAGTAGTTCTATTAATAGCAAATGACAACTCTACAGACAGCTCCTCTACAATTTTAGAAAACTACTCAAAACACAGTAACATCAAAGTCTTAAATGTAGACTTTGGATTATCTTATCTAACAAGAAATCATCTGTTAAATTACACTAGAGACCATTTTCCTAATTGTGTTTTAATTGGTCGTTTAGATTGTGATGATTATTTGTATAACGACTTGGTTTTATCTACAATAGAGAAAGAGTTTGATAGCTCAAATTTTGATGCTTTACTAGCCGGTAATAAGCAAGAAAAAAACAATATTATTCTTGAAAACGCCAATGTTGCAAATAAAGAATTACTTGATAACAACTATTTAAAGTCTAGACTATATAACATGAGCATTGGTATCTCTAAAGCAGAGCTTCCATCATGTAACACGTTTTTTAAACCTACTGTTTCTATAAAATATCCTTCAAAAAAAAGTGCAGAAGACCATTGGCTTACTACAATGCTACTTCTAAAAAAGAAAGACCTTAACATTAAAGTTGCTGAAGATTTTATTTATTGTGTCTATTCATTAGAAGGTAATGTAACGGAAGACAACCTAACAAATAATAGTTATTATAAAAGTAGAGAAGATTTATATCAATATTTTATAAATCAGATAAAAGAATGACATCAAGACAAATTACAGCTCATAACATATTAAAAAATCATTCTGAACAAGAGTATCATCTTCTTGGAGAGGGCATGACTTCAGTTGTTTTTCACAATAACCAATTGGTGTACAAAGTCTTTTTATTAGATAACATTGAAGGTTTGAGTTATAAAAGACACATGCTCAATGCTTTTAAATCTAAATTACATTTATTTGATAATTCTAGCTTCTTCTACCCTATTTTAAACTTCATAGAGTTAGATGAAAACACATTAATATTGGTTTACCCTTACGAGAAAAGTGAACCGTGTAAAGCTTTTGAATATGATGAAATTCAAGACTTTTTAGTAGAATGTTGGCAAAGAAGACTAATATTTCAAGATATAAAACCAGATAACTTCATAAGAGTAAATGGGCATTTAAAATGGATTGACTATGAACCAGATAAGTTTACAGACAACTTGTTTTTAAATATGGCAACAAGAGCATTTATTTACTGTAAATACAATACAGTGAGCTCAATTTTTATAAATAAACTCTGTAGGAGTGCTATCAATAATTTTGACCTTATTGAATTAAATGGTTTGCAGACTTTTATAAATAAGTTGTTTTCAAAAATAGTTTTTAAAGAAAGTAATGAGGTTCTCAAATCAAATCGAGTTTTACTAAAAGACGTTCCACATTTTAACAACTTAAATAATGCTTTACAACAATTAGATTTTGATAAAAACATTAGGTTTTCAATACCATATTCTAACGACCTAGACATTGACTCTTTATTTTATAATTTAGTGAACCAAAATTTTCACTTAGACCACATAGACTTTGAAAATATTAATCTGTGTTCTAAAAACTATTTTAAACCTGAGAAAATAGTATTAACTATCTCTAAATTAATTCAACCCAAACATAAAGTTTCTTTAATTATAAAGGCTTGTGTCCAAGACTCTGAAATAATTTATCAGGCTGTAAAACACATTACTAAACAAATTGCTTCGCCTAATATCTTTGATGAAAAAATTATTACATTAGATAATCGAGAATCAAATTTTTTAAGAGAATACAATAATCATAATACTTGGAATGACTTAATTACAGAGGTTACAAAATTAAAAAAGCAAGGAATTATAGATGATTACATTATTCCAAATAATGAATCTACTACAGAGACTAATGAAAAGTATTTCGATCTAAAATCTTATGCCTCACACACCTACAAAGGTGTTCCTGTTACTTCCCAATTATATGCTTTCGAAATTGCTAAAAATGATTATATACTTCAGTTAGATTGCGATGCTATTATTGGAAGGTTAGACAAAAAGCATTCTTTTTTAGAAGATATGATTTCTGAAATAGAGACTAATGAAAATGTGGTTTCAGTAGGTTTTAATATCTATAAAGGCAAATCCACAGGTTTTACACCTTACTTTGGTTTTGAAAACGGTGGTTTTGTTCCAGAAGTTAGGTTTTGCCTATTAAACAGAGAACGTTTACATAAAACATTACCACTACCAAATGAAATTTTTCAGAACAACCTTAAATTTAGTTGGTATCGCTCTTTAGAATTGAAACAAAAAGAGACAAACGTATGCTCTATTAGAGGAGGTTCTTCGAAATCTTTTTTTATTCATCCTCCAAATTTTAAGAAAAAAGATAAAGATGTTTGGTTCACCAAAATAGATAGAACAGAACAACTAGAAATCCCTAAAACACAAATTAATCAATTTGATCTAATAGATTCTTATTATGATTGGACTAGTCCTAAACGTAATGAAAAATTAGTAATTGTGTCTTCTTTCAGAGATATTAGTTTATCTCGATTTCTAAGATATTGGTATTCTTTAGTGAGCCAATCTTACCAAGATTGGGGACTTATATTAATAGATGACCAATCTGAAAATGGTATTTCTTATTTTATTAAAGAACTTATTAAGCCTTATAAAAATAGAATCACTTTTATCAATAATAAGTTCCAAATGGGAGTTGCACATAATACTTATAAAGCGATTCATTACTTTATGAGTAATCAAGACTCTATTGTTACTATAATTGATGCAGATGATTCATTAATTGGAAAAAATGCGTTAAAAAACCTTTATGAAAAGTACAATTATAATAATGCAGATGTAGTAGTTGGTAAAATGTATAGAACTGATAAGTTACATGCGCATTACAAGTACACTCCTAATTTCACCAACCCTAGATTGTATGGTGGCAATGTTTGGCAACATATTAGAAGCTTTAAAAAGTATTTATATGATTCCTTAGGTTTTGAAGACCTAAAAATTAAAAATCAAAAACATCAATTAGATGATATTTTATTATCTAAAAGATTTAGTCAAAAAATGGTATTTCCAGAACATTGTACAGATTATACGTATATGGTTCCAATAGTAGAGATGTCTTCTAATCCAATATGGATTAATCATTTTAATATTTTACATGATAGAACTACAATAAATACACCAAAAGTTAAAAAGAGAAAAAATGAAATTATTAATGAGGTACTTTCAAAAAAAGCAAAATCACCTCAAGATGTTTTCTTTGGTAGAAAAACGTTTTTACCAAACCTAAAAAAGATTGAAATTGACATTACTTATGAGTGTAATTTAAAATGTATAAACTGTAATAGATCTTCAACGCAAGCTCCCATAAAAGAAGGAATGTCTTTAATTCAAATTCAAGAATTTATACAAGAATCTACTACATTAAATAAAAAATGGGAACTTATTAATCTATTAGGCGGAGAGCCAACTATTCATAGAGATTTCATTGAAATTGTAAATTCAATTTTAAATAATTATATAATTCCCTATTCACCAGAAACTATTCTTCAAGTGACTAGTAATGGGTTTGGAGATATTGTTCAAGCTAAGTTAAAACAACTACCTCAGCATAAAAACCTAATAATTGACTATGCTTCGTTTAAGGATGAAAGAGTAGTTCCTTACTTCTCTCCATTTAATGATGCTCCAATAGACAATAAGAGCTTGTCTTATCAAGAATATAGTAAAGGTTGCTGGGTTACTTCATATTGTGGTATTGGACTAAATCAGCTAGGTTATTATCCTTGTGGTGTAGCAGGTGGAATAGACCGAGTTTTTGAAAAAAATCTAGGTGTAAAAAAATTAGTAGAAGTTGATGAATCAATATATAAACTATTAAATGATTTTTGTAAATACTGTGGAAACTTCACTGATTATGGCGTAAATCAAGGGAATTTTATTCCTAGACATGAAAAGGCGTCCGTAAGTAAACCCGAAATTTCTACTACTTGGAAAAATCAATACAAAAAATATAATGCAAAAAAATAAAGTAATCTTATTGTTAAGTGGTGGTATTGACTCAACTACTCTATTAGCTAAGTTAAAAGCAGAAGGAAAAGAGGTTATTGCTATTAGTTTTTTTTATGAACAAAAACATGCAATAGAACTTGAATATGCTAAGGAAAATGCAAAAAAGTATAATGTACTCGAACATAGAACAATTCAACTAGACAGTCAACTATTTTCCAGTTCCGCTCTTGTAAATAACAATGAGAAATTATCTACTTATGAAAATGGAATAAAACCTGAAGGACAGGAAAATGCTTATGTTCCCTATAGAAATTTAGTCTTTTTAAGTTTAGCACTTAGCTTAGCTGAAACTAAAAACATTAATGATATTTACGTTGCTTTTAATAATGATGATTCTATTAATTTTTGGGATTGTACTTCTACGTTTTTATCACAAATAAATACTATTTCAGGCACTTCAAAAACTAAAATACATGCTCCACTAATCAATCTTTCTAAAAAAGAAGTAGTTCGTTTAGCAAAAAAAATTAATGTTAATCTTGAAGAAACAATTAGTTGTTACCAACCTACGGACAATAATGAGTGTGGTAAATGCCTAAGTTGTTTAGTTAAGAATGACGCTTTAAATAGACAATAGGTCTTTAACTGAATACAACCCTATGTTAAACAATTAAAATTCTAATCAAGTATATCTTTGCTCGAAACAGATTTAATTAATTTTAAAAAACAAACCCAAGATCTAAATAAAATAGAGATTGGCTTCTATTCAAATCAAAAAACAACAATGTTTAGAATCACCATTAATAGCATTTACTAAACCTTGAGCAAAATCAAAGGTATGTGAACTTTCTTAATAGAAAAGAGTCAATATAAGAGCTCTTACTAGCTCCCTTAAACAAATTATATACCTTCCAAAAATTAATATCTCGTACTTGTTTGGACAAAAGCTATCATTTAAATAATAGACCTTGGTTATTATAAAAATATGTCCATCATTAAGAATTAATTCTAGAATTAGAGTCTTTTCTTCTTTAGGGAAAAAAGTTAGATAACCGAGCTCTACCTATAAGCTTAATAAATTCCTTTTTCATTAAATTATGTTCAGGTAGTTGCTTTATTTATTGCAAAGCAAATAGTTTTTTTCACCCTATAACATCCCATGTATCTCGTTAGAACAACAAAGGTGAGTCATTGGTTAAGTCTTTAAATAGAATGAACCAACATTTGGAAGCAGCTCGTTATTTCACTAACAAATTAAAGTGTAGAACCGTCCAAAAATGACACGACTCCTGTAATACATTTCGTAAAACAAAAATCCAAATGATTATTCAACTAAAAGCATTACATTTATAAATAAATTAGAAGCAATAGGTTATATCTTAATGTTGTGCATAATTATGAAAACAGTACTAAAATCAATCTTTCTGCTAATAATAAGCTTCTCGTGTTTTAGCCAAAACAGCGGAAAAGAAAACTTGAATTTGGTCTTTTATGATGACTGCTCAAACCAAATAATTAAACCTGAATTTGAGGTATTATATATGCCACATTCGACTTACGACCTCATAACAGTTTTTAAGGAAATAGAGGATTGGACACTTCAATTCTCAACTACTTTAAAAACAAAAAATGACACGATACGAATTCCGAAAATTCTGTTCGCTGGAGGAAATGAATTACATTCAAAACGTTGGACTTACCTAAATTGCGAAAAAGTATGCGACGGAAAAGAAACGGATTTTTATGCAAATGGAAATAAGCGGACTCAAGGAACATACGAAAACGGAAAACCAATTGAAATCAAAGAGTTTCGCAAGAACGGAACTTTGCGAGCTCAATATTTTTATAAAAATCTGACATTAAATTACGAAAGAGTTGATTATTATGATGAAAATGAAAATCTCGAGGAATATGAGATTTATAAGAACAAAAAAAGGAAAACAATAATCAAAACTTTTGACAAGAATGGCAAGCTGACTAATAGAAAAACTGAAAAACATTATATTGAACGGAATAAATAACTATGCACAACACCGTATATAATTTATTGCTGGCTTATCGCTTACTTACGAAAATCCTCGCGGATTTCCTATTTGGTTTATATTTGCTAAATTAGGTACTTAATCACGCAACAAACCATATACAAACACGTTACCCAACATTAAAAACACAACTATAAAATAATGAGTACAGGAAAAATTTTAGGAGGAATATTAGTCGGAGTTGGAGCAATAGCTGCTGCACCATTTACAGGTGGTGGTTCTTTATTTGCAGCTGGAGTATCATTATCAGCAGCTCTTGGAGGAACTGCAGCCGCAGCCGCTGTTGGAGCAGGAATTGCCGGTGGAACAGCTGGAGCTGTAATTGCTAATAAGGAAAAAAAAGAAAAAGAACAGGCTAATAAAAACCATTTCAATGAGGGTGTTAAATCTGGCGAGAATAAAGCAAAACAAAAATTCAATACCATTCTAAAAACACAAAAAGAAAGAGATGAATTAATGTTGATTTCTATAAAAATAGGTGTTTATGTTAGCAAAGTTGATGGTGTCATCGATAAAAATGAATTAGAAGAACTGAATAAATTATGCCTTTTTATTAATCAAAACCCAACAACACCTCAATTTATAAAAGAAGAGGTAAATAGAATAATAAACTCCAATATAACTTATTCAGAATTAAATATTGAAATCGATAAATTTTTGGAAACAAAATCTGAAAATTACAAATCACAAACAATTATCTTTTTTGATAAATTAATAGCAACAATTATTAACGCAGACAAATATGAACACACAAAAGAATCTGAGTTTTTAAAGAATTGGAGAAAAAAATATCAAAATTAAACTTATGCAGAATAGTTTAGATAAATACTATGACATATCATTAAACAACAAAGATATTAAAGAGTTAAACAAAACTCAATTTGAAAACAGTAAAAAAGTAACTTCACAATACGAACTTGATAATGTAGAAAAAATAATTTGCTGGATAACAGGACTTTCTGCAGGTTTAGTAGATGCCTTTTTTGTAACAAACTATAAAAACCTTAGTACAGAAAATGTAACTAAAATTAAAGATAATTTACACTTAAAAGATACTGGAAGTATTAATAATGCTGTTGACAATAGAATTAAAAATTTATTTTCACAAGCTAAGATTTCAGAACTAGAACAAAAATTTAAAGTTCCATACGATGCATCTTCAAGTAAAAATTTAAGTGACTATGTGAGTGGTTTAAATCCTAAAACACATAGAATTCAATCTTTAGGGCACGATCCTATTTTAGGGTTTTATTATGGTATTAGAGATATTTTAAGTGGTCAATTTACTGCAATTGATAATGCAGGAGATTTAATTACTCAAAGTATTACAGGTAATAATGCTATTGGCATGAATTTATTTAAAGCAATTGCTTTACAATTTGGACATTTATGCTCTGACATTTCTACTCCTGCTGGACTTCCTATACCTTTTATGTCTCAACTATTAAGATTAAAAGAAGGAAATGTTGAGGGTTTTTCTTACAATAGGTTAATTAAAAATATGTACGCAAAAGGTTATAATTTTAATCACTTATTATCAATGAGTGTACCTGCTTTAATTATAGAAGTTTTAACCAGATTATCTTATTTTGTTTATTCCTTATCTAAAGGTTTAAGTTTTAAAGAATCAATCCCAATCAATAAAGTTAAACTAGATAAATTACTTTTCAATTCTTACTTAATCGCATCTGGTTGTAATGGTGTTAAAATGATAGCTACCAACGGAAATATATTTGCTTTTAATCCAGTTCTTTGGGCTGGAACTTTAAGATATGGTTTTACCGAATTTAAAAGGTATTTAAAAAATGAAAAAGAAGTCGAAAGACACAAATATGTATTTGAAATTTACAAACAGAACGAAGCTGAATTAGACGTTTCAATTGAAGAGAATATTAAGTACTATAAACAAAATAACGTTGGGTAACACCGTATATAATTAATGGCTGGTTCTTGCTTGTTCACAAAAATCCTCGAAGATTTTCTATTCGGTTTTTATTTGCTAAATTAGATCCTTAACCGCGCAACTAACCATACACAAACACATTATATGCAAGCTAAAAACGCCAACCAAAAACCAACTTTTAGAATAAATGAATTATATAATAGAAATATGCGTAGCGATTGATATTGCGATTTTGGGTATTGCCTACCCAATATTAATCGACAAAATCTCTAACATAGGACAAAAATATAACTCTGAATATTTACCAAACGTCTTTGATTTTGAGTATCCTGACAACAAAATAATTGGTAAGATTTCTTTCTTTCAATTTATTCTTATTCTAGCACTATTAAGTTTCATTTTTAAAATATTTCCGTTAGAACCTATTGAATATTTTAAAGGTAATAATTTAATCGAAAATTCAGCCGACATTTTAGTTTTTACACTAACATTAATATTGACAATATCGTTTTTTTATTGGGTTAATAAAATTATGCTGTTTCAAGGTAAGGCATCTGAATTATTAAAATACTTGATAAGCAAATACGATAATAAAAAAGAAGATGACCAATCAAAAACCTACCTTTTAAAAACAATTAATGAGTTTGCAATATTCGCAATTGAAAATCAAGATATTCATATACAAGAATCTTTATTAGACTTTTATTTTAAACAATTTCGTCGCTTTAAAGAAAATTTCAAGGAAGATATAGGTCCTGAATTTCCTATTGATTTATACAATGTCACTAATGAAATAATTGAAACATCAATAAGTAATCAAAATAAGAAACTAAAAGCATTAGAGCATCGAGCTTCTTCTGGAACTTGGCTTTTCGGAGAAAGCTTCAAATTTGCTAAAATTTCTAAATCTACTTATGTTTGGCTTTGGCGTAATTTGATTACTTCAAGCGAACACAAAACTTTAATATCTAATTATTGGTCGTCAGCATCTCAATATTTCAACTATAGCCTATCTGGAATAACACCTGAATATGATGACAACGGAATAACTAATCAATCTGAAATAGATAAAGTAGAGATAGAAAGAAAGCGTTTTTTAGAATTTAATTATGCTCTTGGTGGTCTACTCTACTATAAAGATGAGTATAATACTCTGAAGTATATTCTTTCATTTTCTCAATCACAACCACCAAGTTATCCTTTGTTGCCACAAACAATGGATGAAATTTTCTATTGGTTTGACCAATTTAGCAATGAATTTAAATCACGAGCTGAACCAATAGAATATAAATATTTTTTCCCTGAAATAGATAATTTAGGTATTAGTAGAAATGTTTCTCATAACATATGTTTATATATCTCACTACTATTTGTTCGACAGTTTACTCAACAGACCATATATGTTTATCAGAACTTTAAAATATTTCACAGGCTTACGGATGACCTTCAAGAATTATATTCTTACAACGATAGATTACCATATTTTAAAAACTGTATTGAGACAATTCTATCCAATAAAATACTTCTAGACACTTTAAATTATAAAGTTGAAATAGAAGAAGTAATTAAAACTTTTGATGATTTAGATAAGAAAATTAAGGAAAAGATTGATATAACAAAACTGAACGCAAATTTATCTACAGATAAGATTCAGACTTTCAAAAATTCAACAAAACAAAATATTAAAGACGCATTAGATAAATATAAAATAATTGAAAATAAAAACGATTTTAGCAATGTAGACGATAGTATTGTCACATCTATTAATGGAGAATTAATCGTTTCATCAAAATCATCTTTCACGGATAATGACATCCCAAATATGAATTTTGATTCTGTCTATTCACAACATATTGCAAATAATAAAATCAAATATTTTTTACCCAACAGCTTCTTATTAGCTAGAACGGAAAAATATCTAATTGAAAGAAAACAGTTAATAGCAGGTTTTGAAAGAATAATAAAAGATTTTAAGGATAAGATTATCGTTGCTATCGGACTAGGTTATGAGTCAAATCAATTAATTACTGCATCAAAATTTAAAGATATATTAGTAGAGATACCATCTACAAATAATAGTTTAAGCGACACATTTTTCATTTTAGATAAAAAGGATTTGCCAAAATTTGAATCAAAAGATTTACCTCAAAAGGAAATTGACAAATTCGACTTAACACTTCTAGATAAAAATTATAAATTATATTCAAATGTTATTGATATCAATTTACCAAAAAACAGTTCTTTAAAAGAAGAATATAGCACCAAAGACGAAAAGGAATTAAAGGTATTAATACTAATTTCATTCATATTGTTGATTAAATGGAAAAAGGATAGAAAAATAACTATGTTAAGTTTAACAAGTCCTTTCCAAGAAAGAGGTATCGTTAATGAATTAGACGATTTGAAAGAATTAAAAGCCAGCACATAGCACCGTATATAATTTATTGCTGGCTTCTCGCCTACTTACGAAAGTCCTCGCGGACTTTCTTGGTCAGTAATTATTTACTAAATTAGTACTTAAACCACGCAACTAACCATACACAAACACGTTAGCCATACAGCAAAACCACCTTCATAAAAGTTGAACCATAAATTTATAATAAAACTAAAAGAGCGCAAAATAACATCTTAATTGCGTTAGCCTTTTGTTCTCTTATCCTTATCGTATTATCAGTTATTATATCCTTCTATTCAGGCCTATACCTCATTGGAATTTTAACCTTTGCAATAAGCCTTTCTATAATTGCACCTTTCTTCGATATGCCTTCCTTAAAGAAAAGTGGAAAACTCATTTATTATTCACCTTTATTCATTGCCGAGAAACCTAAAAACGGACTTATCAAAATTCACGGCGGAACATTATTTGATTACTATTTTGTAATTGACAAAACAATGAATGGCAAACAAAGAACCGATTTTATCATCCAACAGTATTTGGATGGACTATTGCGCCTTATCGAAAAGTACGAAAAGGCCCCCAGCATGACGATTAGAGGAACAAGCTATATCTTAAATAAAAGAACAGCAGAAAAAATGGGGTTTGAAATTGTGGAAACTGACGTGTTGCAAAAAATAATCTTAATCTATAACTACTTCAATATTCTGATTTCAACTTCAATCGCTAAAAATAAATTAGCCTTTCCGAAATTAAATAATACCAAAACATTTGAAGCGGATGTGCGTCAACTACTTAAACGAAAAGAATATATTGAGACCTTAAACAAGGCCTTAAAAAACACTAGGACTAACAACACATACAGTTAACTAATGGATTCAATTAGAAACTGAATACGAAATGATCCTGGCAAACCTCAAATGAAAATTCAGTAAGGTTTATTTAATTCCAAGTAGTCTGTTAAAGGCTTTTAATTCACACTGGTAAAATTGCATCCATTTTTGTTTAAATGATCTTAACAAATTTTTCATAGCTTAAGGTATTTACGTTTAATTGTAAGACGTTAAAATATTGAATTTGTTACAAGTACCTTCTGAATGATATATCAGAATCAAATTGCTTTTGCATTTAGTATGCTTAAAAATTTCACCCTTATTCCGAATTGCTTCTATTTTGAACTACCCCGTTGCTAACTATGGACTAAATTACATAACACCTCCTATCCAAACACCTCAGCTAGAATCTTCAAAAAAATTCTTCTGAATAAAGTTTGTAACGTTTATGACTAAAAGCCTACAAATAGTATTAGAATCCGTATAAACCTGATTCTTTATTCAGACTCCACCTCAAAAAACGTAAATAATTAAAATCTTTATGAAGAAAAAAAACAAATTAGCTCGTGGAATTGCCATCGGAATTGCAATTGGAACCGCTGTTGGAGTTGCCACTGGAAACCTAGGCTTATGGCTCAGTGTTGGAATAGCCCTTGGAGTTGGAATTGGAACCACACTCGATAAAAAAAATAATTCAGAAGAAAATGATAAACCTTAATCGCGTTTCAAATAACTAGAGCTAACAAGGTCTAAAATGAATGACGAGGTTCAAGCCTAATACCTACAATTCTTACAGAATTTTACGGGTTTAAAAGGACTTGAACAGGTTTGTTACCATAGCTATAACACCAGCCAATGACCCCAACACCAAAGCTTGGCACCAAGTTAAAACCACAAGGCGTTAGGAATATTTCTCTACGACTAAATCTCCCCAATCCGCTATAGATTGAATTAAGGGAATCAAAGTTTTTCCGAAATCTGTGAGAGAATATTCAACTTTTAAAGGTGGTTTTGAGGTATACACCTTTCTTTTTAGCAATCCATCTTCTTCTAAAGCTTTTAGCTGTAAGCTTAATGTTCTTTCGGTAACCGTTGGCATGGCTTTTCTCAATTCGTTATATCTCAATTTTTCATGCATCAAGTGAAAGAGAATAACAGTTTTCCACTTCCCCCCTATTAATCCCATGGTTAAACTTGCACAGCAAGGATATTCTTGACCTCTAAATTTGAGCATTTTTGGTTGTTCTGATTCCATATATTTTATACTATCATTTTTGACCGTTATTGCAAAGGTATAAAACTATACTTATTTTTGCTACTATAATTAATATAGTATAATAAAACAGCTAAAAAATGAACTTAAAAGAAACACTAAACTGGAGGTACACGACTAAGGAATTTGACCCAAGTAAAACAATATCGGATTCCGATATGAATGAAGTTAAAAACTTATTGAGAATGAGTCCATCTAGCGTAAACCTACAACCTTGGCATTTCATTATAGCCGAATCAAAAGAAGGTAAAGAAAGAATAGCAAAAGGAACGCAAGGTTTTTTTCATTTTAATGAACCCAAAGTATTAAACGCTTCTGCAGTGGTCGTTTTTTGTTCAAAAATTGATGCTGATAAAACGTATTATCAACATATTGCCGATACAGAAGATGAAAGCGGAAGATTTCCGAATAAAGATATTAAAAATAGATTTTTAGGGGCTGTAAAAGCCTTTTCTGAAATTCATAAATTTGATTTGAAAGACTTGAATCATTGGATGGAAAAACAAGTTTACTTAAACCTTGGAAGTTTTTTATTAGGTGTGGCAAGTCTAGGAATCGATGCGACACCAATGGAAGGTATTGATGTAAAAGCCTTAGATGAAGAATTTGGACTAAGAGAAAAAGGTTACACGTCTTTAGTCGCTGTTTCTTTAGGTTATAGAGCAACTTCTGATTTTAATTCTACCGACAAAACACCAAAATCTAGATTAGCCGAAGGTGAAATACTCACCATAATCTAAACATAGACATCCTAAAAAAGTATTCTATATTTATCAGTTTGACCTCCGTGAACACGTGCAACCGTTGAACATGAGACCATAGAAAAACAGCAAATACAATTTAGGATCGTATAGAGTATTCAACGATTAAACGGATTTAAGCTGAGAAATAAAATTTGTAAAAAGTTCTTCTTCTACATCGCACAGTTATAAGTCAACTATAAAACTATTTTGATGAAAAGGAATTTCAATCATCAGGATGTAGATGAAGAACCTATACGGTTGGTATTAGGTCATTTTTGGAGACAACCCGAAGGCGAATTCTTAAGCCGTGTATAATTCGTTGCTAGTTATAGCCTACTTACGAAAGTACTCGCAGACTTTCTATCTGTGATTTATTTACTAACTTTAGAGCTTAAACACACAACAAACCATATACAAACACGTTGTCGTGTATGTGATAAAATCCTGAAATATGATAAGAGACTATTGGAATGAAGACTGGAAAGTTATTGAATTTGACGATGGAATTGCCGAAAATGAAAAATTTAAAATCTCCAATTATGGGCGAATTTTAAATTGTAAGGGCGAAACCGAATTTGAAGTTAATAAATCATACATTAACGGTTACCAAAATCTTCCACTGAAACAAAAAAGCGGAAAATTGACAAGCAGATACGTTCATAAACTTGTGGCTGAACATTTCCTCGAACAGAATGATGGGATTTATGTAATCCACCTGAATTACGATAAAACCGACAATCGAGTGGAAAACTTAAAATGGGCAACCAAAAGAGAAAAGGAACTACATCAATTTAATAATCCGAATTGGGAAAAAATTGTAGAAAAAAGAAGTAAAAAAATCGGAAAATTAAATGAGGGAAAAGTTAAAATCATTAAGCGGCAATTGAAAAACAAAAAGAACAGAATTAATATGATTGCGAAGCGTTTCGGAGTTTCGAACACGCAAATTAATAGAATAAAAAAAGGTGAAAATTGGAGTCATGTAAGCGAATAAAAAAATGCACTACAACGCCGGGTATATTTAATTGCTCGGTTCTTCCCTACCTGCGAATATTCCTGCGGAATATTCGCAGGTTCGTTACTGCGTACTAACTTAGTTGTCCAACCACGCATCTAACCATACACAAACACGTTGTACAACATTAAGAAAAAACTCAAATGCTGAACTTATTTAGAAAACAAAAAAAAGAAATCCCATCATTTGAAATTTTACAAAATTCAGAGTTTAAAGATAAATACTTTAGTCGTTTATCTCCTTGGGATTGGATGGATAATAAAATGATTCATGTCTTTGATAAAAATTCGCCAAGAGTTGTTACAATGGATCCTTGGCCTCAATTAATATATTTAGAAGCTACTGGACAAATTACTGTTTCTGAATTTGTTTATAAAATGGCTTCAAGTTATAATCGTAAAACACCAATTCCAAAAGAATTAGATACTACAATCATTTCTGTTCTAAACGATTTAATTGAAGATAATTTGATAGAATTAACTCTTGAAAAGCAAAATCTCACTAACGATATTCAATATCCAAAATCTGAACAATAATTTGTTTTACAACATTAAAGAAAATGAAACTCGATTAATAATTTTGCTGATATTAATATCATTTCTTTCATGCAAAGAAAAATCCGAATTCTTTACTAACTGCGAATGCAAAAAAATTGATATCAAAAATGGAATTAAAGTGACTGATAATTTAGATAGATTTAAAGTTACTTATCCTGACGAAAGTTGGGAACCTAATTTACATACTGACAATCTAGGAAATGGAATTATCGGTGTTTTACTTGATGGAGAAAGTTTTAAGTCTTTCGGAGTAACTGAATTAACTAAAGCTGAAAATTGGATGAATAAAAAAGAGCAACAAACTGATATTGAGTCAAAGTATAATGTTATAGAATCTGGTATAACGAAAATAAACGGAATAGAATCTTTATGGAATTTAGTTGATTTTGATACTGATTCAATTCCATCGTTAACATTTTATGTAACTACTGAGCATCCAACAAAAAATCTCTTTTACACTATAAATTTATCTGTTAGTAAAGACAAATATGGAAAACAAGATATTTGTGAATTGGAAAGCCTAATGAAAACTTTCAAAACACATTAAACGTTGTACAACAACGTTTATAATTAATTGCTAGTTCTAGCCTACTTACGAATATTCCTGCGGAATATTCTATCTGTGTTTTATTTGCTAAATTAGTTGCTTAAACAACGCATCTAACCATACACAAACACGTTATGTGCAATTTTGAAGCAACATTGTAACATATCGTATAATCATTCTACTAATCAATCAAAACAAACAGAAACTCCGAACATTAATGAAACTCAATTATAAAGTCTTTTTAGTATGTACACAACTACTTTTTTTTATTACTAACTTAAAAGCTCAAAATAATTTAAACTACAGTTTCGATGTAAATAAAATATCGGATAAAATCGATAGTCTTTTAATGGACTACAATAGCAAAGAAGCTGGAATGTCCATTGGAATTGTTATCAACAATAAATTAGTCATTCAAAAACAATTAGGTCTTGCCAATTTAGAACACCAAATTCCAATCACAAGAGAAACATCATTTCACGTAGCGTCTGTTTCCAAACAATTTACCGCATTTGCAATTTTACAACTCGAAAATGAGGGTAAACTTTCATTGCATGATGATATTAGAAAATACGTACCTGAACTAAACGAATTTGAGAATAAGATAACTATAAACAATCTTTTAAACCATACCAGCGGAATTAAAGACCAATGGAACTTATTGAGACTTTCTGGATGGCGCTTAAATGATTTCATAGACAATAACCACGTTCTCAATATTCTCTACAATCAAACTTCATTGAATTTTGAGCCTAACAAAGACTTTATGTACAGTAATTCTGGCTACACTTTATTAGCAGAAATTGTTACACGAGTTTCGGGTATGCAATTTTCAGAGTACACAGAAAAATACATTTTTAAGCCATTGAAAATGCATAACACGCAATTCGTAGATAAAGAAGGTCAAATAATCAAAAATAAAGCTAATTCATACTATAAAGATGGCGAGTACTATATCGAAGATGTATTCAATAACACCAGCTATGGAGCGACAAATTTGTCAACTACCATCGAAGACTTAAGTAAATGGATAATAAATTTCAACAAAAAAGAGGTTGGCGATAGTAGTTTGTTTGATAAAATGCATTCCCAAGAAAAGTTGAGCAATGGGAATACTTATGGATACGCAAATGGTCAATTTATCAATGAGTACAAGGGAATAAAAAGAATTTCACATAGTGGACAAGATGCAAGTTATCAAGCCTACATTGGCAGATTTCCAGATTTAGACATTAGCATAATTTTCTTTAACAATAATTCTGAAATAAATGGTGGTAAAGTTGTAGATCAATTAACTGAAATATGTTTATCAGAGTTTTTGGAAACCGAAAATTATAAACCAAGGTCAAAAACTTTACTCAGCAAAAAAGCAACAATTATTAAAGCAGTAAAATCACTAAAGAATTATGAGGGTTATTATTGGGACGACAAAGACAGATATTCACGTCAATTGAAAATTCAAAATGATACCTTACAGTATATCAGAAATGACGGTGATAAAACAGCATTAATTCCTGTTGGCGAAAATGAATTTGAAATGGCAATTGATGAGTATGTCTCTGTATCATTGCAATCTAATCAAATGGTTTTAACATTTAGTGATGGCTATCAGATTACTTTGGATAAATACATTCCCGCTGATTATAATTCAAGTTCTTTAAAACAGTATAAGGGTAAATATTACAGTTCGGAATTAAACACTTTCTACACTATTTCGGTAGAGGATAATATTTTAATTGCGAATCATACAAGACTTGGAAATTTTAAACTAAAAGCAATTGAAAAAGACTTTTTCATAGGAAATAAAGGTTCGATTCAGAAGGTTGTATTTTTAAGAAATGAATTTGGAAAAATTGTTGAACTCC
Organism: Winogradskyella rapida; assembly: GCF_042675845.1. NCBI lineage: Bacteria > Pseudomonadati > Bacteroidota > Flavobacteriia > Flavobacteriales > Flavobacteriaceae > Winogradskyella > Winogradskyella rapida. The sequence continues at coordinate 534,685 of NZ_JBHTKM010000063.1, forward strand.
ATATATCAAGCAGTAGAGCTAAAAATGTTAAATTTAATAAATTGAGTGAATAAAAAACTGCACATAACAATGGCTAAAAGTAATTGCTTGTTCTCGCCTACTTTGGAAATTCCTGCAGAATTTCTAACTTGGCGTCTACTTGAAAAGTTAAGTGCCAAACCACACAACTACTCATAGCGGAGACCGTTAAAGTTAATTTTAAAAAACACTTCATCCTTGAAAAAATACAGTTCGGAAATAGAAAATTTCGAAATTAAACAAGGATATTTAGATTTGAGCAAACAAATTTAACTCAATGAACAAGACTTTTAGAATATTAAAAAAGGCAGTCTTATATACCTTCTCAATCCTTTTACTTCTTTCAGTTGCAGGTTACGTTTACCTCTATGTACTTCCAAAAGGACCTGAAATTACAGCAACCCAAAAAATCAATAATGGAATAGACTCTTTTGTGCTATACGCTTATGAAGGTAGTGAGCGAAAATCGATTAAAGTGTGGACTTATAAACCTGAAAATTGGAATGACAAAGACAAAATAGTTTTTGTAATGCACGGCGGAGGACGAAATGCAGATGACTATCTAAATGCTTGGGTTAAATTAGCCGACAGTAATAATCTACTTATAGTGGCACCTGAATTTGAAAATAAGTTCTCAAAATATACAACGAACGATTATCAAGAGGGAAATCTATTTACCTTTTTTGGAACTAAAAATCCAAAAAGCGAATGGGCATTCACGGTAGTTGAAAACATATTTGACCATATCAAATCGGTTAACGGCATTACAAACGAGCAATACGATATTTTTGGACATTCAGCTGGGGGACAGTTTGTACATCGAATGGTAATGCTAATGCCCGAATCGAGAATTGGAACAGCTATCTCTGCAAATTCTGGATTTTATAGTCTACCAGACGAGAAACTTGAATTTCCGTATGGCATTAAAAATACAGGAATAGATTTGCAAAAATCTTACAATAAAAGATTGATTATTCTATTGGGAGAATTAGATAATGACCCTAGTTTAGGAACTTTTAGAACAACGGATTTGGCGATGGAACAAGGAGCTCATAGACTGGAACGTGGAACAAATTTCTTCAATGCGAATAAGGAATTAAAAAACAAAAATAATTGGACTTTTAATTGGGAAATTTACACGATTAAAGATGTAGGTCACGACTATAAAAAAATGTCTAAAAGTGCAATTGAGTGGATAAAAAACGAACTCTAACACCATGTATAATTAATGGCTACTTCTTTCGTACTTTCAAAAATTCCTGCGGAATTTTCACGGGTTCGTAAAAGTTAGCTAATTTAGTTGCTCAACCACGTAACTAACCATATAAAATTAAGTTAAAGGAATTTATGACCCGTCCTGAAATAAGGCTACATAATTTTAAACATTATGTACAAAAATGACAAAGTAATTAGACGGTATTCAGAACCTTTTAAACTGAAAATTTTAGCCGAACTTACAACCGGTAAACACACAAAGAGCGAACTTTGTAAACTCTACTCTATCGCACCTACGACGGTAAATGTGTGGATTAAAAAGTATAATCGTAAAGACTTAATGAATACCAGAGTGAAAGTGGAAACAAAAGACGAAATATCTAGAATTAAAGCACTTCAAAAAGAGGTTGAACAGCTTAAAAAGCTACTACTTAAAAAGGATCTTGATGCTATGGTACAAGATTGTTATCTTGAAGTAGCAGCTGAAGATCTCGGCTATAAATCAGTTAATGAACTAAAAAAAAAGCTAAGTATAAAGCCTTAATTAAAGCTAAAAAGAGATCTAAGGGATTTGCTTCTTTGACAACGATAACTCATTGTTTTGGACTTAAACGCAATGCTTATTACAAGCATAAAAATAGAGCTGATAAGCGTTTAAACCTAGAACAACAGATTATAGATATTGTTAGTAAAAGACGCAAATCCCTTCCTAGAGAAGGCGTACGTAAACTTATTAGGTCTCTAAATAAAGAATTTGTTAATGCTAATATTAAAGTTGGGAGAGACACTTTATTTAAAGTACTTAGAAAGCATAACATGCTTACACTTAGAAAGAATACAAGTGCTAGAACCACCAACTCTTATCATCGTTTTTATAAATATAATAACATCATAAAAGACTTAGAAGTTTCTAGAGCTAACCAAGTTTGGGTATCTGATATCACATACATTAGAACCGTAAAAGGTTTTTGTTATCTGGCTTTAATAACAGATATGTATTCACGAAAAATAGTGGGTTATGATATTAGTGACAGCTTGGAACTTAAAGGATGTGTAAGAGCCCTAAATAAGGCTGTTTATCAAGCTAAAAACATTAAGCATCTCATTCATCATTCAGACAGAGGAATACAGTACTGCAGCAATCAATACACACAAATACTCAAAAGAAAAAAGATAGATATTAGTATGACAGAAGAAAATCATTGTTATGAAAACGCTATGGCTGAGCGTGTAAATGGTATCTTGAAAGATGAGTTTTATCTCGACCAAACCTTTGATAGCGTAGATCACGCTAAGAGAGCTGCAAAAAATGCAATTAATTTATACAACGAAATAAGATTACATTTATCTTTAGACTATAAAACACCTAATATGGTTCACAAATTATCAGCGTAAAACCAATTTTAACCTGTAGCCGTATTTCAGGACTAGACATTATATAGAATATAGGGATATTGAGAGCAACCCTAAATATTTAATTAGAAAAGAGTAAAAACAAAAAAATTATAAGAAGACGGATTTCCCTTAATAGAATTGATAGTTTATGAAATGCAAAATATTGAAAAAAATTTTAACTCAAAACTTCATCACAAAAACAGATACAGCTCAAATTTCACTTTAGCCACTCCTCATGCCAAGATTAGCACACATATAGAATTCCTAGTCTCCGTAAGCCTATAATGCTCCTAAGTGCCTTAAAAAACGGCGTACGGATCTCATAGTCTTGTTTTGGGAATAAACCCGAAAAATCACCTTCTTTACAAAGATTTAAAAACGAATCTTCGCGTCTTCAACCATTTTTCTAAATGGATTGATACGACGTTTATAACGTGAATACAAATTAGCCTTTGAAGTTTATACTTTAATCACCATCGCTATACCAAAAGCTTGTCTTTTTAATTTTTGAGTTTTGGGATCACGATAAGAATACTACACCTACCAAGCTTTAGAAAGTGCTGCTTTTTGTTCAGACTTTTTAGTGAAGACCATTTAGAAACAACACCACCTGTGTATATTTTAGGAGCTGTGTAGGTTAATTTCATGGGAAATCGTGTACTGTATCGTGTACTGCACGTAAAAACACGAAAAATGAAGGCATAAAAAAACGGACTGTGAAACACAATCCGTTAGTTATAATGGCTTTCGCCTTGTAGCGGGAACTGGACTCGAACCAGTGACCTTCGGGTTATGAGCCCGACGAGCTACCTACTGCTCTATCCCGCGATGTTAATCAAAAAACAATATTCTTAGCTTTTAACTTTCGGTTCATAATGCCGACATATCGTTTAGCGACTGCAAAGATAACACTTATTTTCAATTACCAAAGCATAAATCAAAAAAAATGCTCATTTTTTTTTATTGAGCATTTTTAAAGATAGTTATCATGGCTAATAATTAATCTTCGTCGTCTTCAGTATCTAAGGTCGCTAATGCCCCTTTACTGTTTGTTTCATCTAAATCAAAGTGTACAATATTAGGAAGTTGCGACTTCAAAGCAGCAAAGTTTCCTTTAAATTGATTTTGACCTAATAGTAAGGTTTTTAAGTTGGTAAGCTGTGCCAATTCATTTGGGATTTCACCATAAAAGGCATTATTAGAAAGTACTAATTCTTCTAAAGCGGCTAAACCACCTATTGATGAAGGAATAGTTCCTAGTAAGCGATTGTCAAAAACACTTAAAACCTTAAGCGATTTTAAACCCGAAAGGCTCGCTGGTAATTTTCCTTGTAATTGATTGCTGCTTAATAATAAGTTTTCAAGTTGCGTAAGGTTCCCTAAACTTTCAGGAATCTCCCCATTGAAATCGTTGTTATACAACTCAAGCGATTTTAACTGTGATAAACGTCCTAAGCCTTCTGGAATTTCACCATTAAAACGATTCGAAAATAATTTGATTTCCTCCAAGCTCGTCATACTTGATAAGGCCTTTGGTAATTCGCCCTCTAATTGATTAAAGGCTAAATTTAAAATTCTTAGGCTGTTTAAATCTGAAATAGATTCTGGCAACTCGCCTTTTAAGTTATTAAAACTTAAATTAATGGCCACTACGGCATCTTGCTCTAAAGTAATGCCATGCCAAGTGCTTACCGGCTGATCTAAGTCCCATGATTGGTTCCAAGCCTCACCTTGCGTTGCTTTGTATAAATCTATTAGTGCTGATTTTTGACTTGGACTGACCTCTGCGAAGCAAAATACTGACATTAAACAGAATAACAGTGTGATCTTTAATGTTTTCATAAGTGTTGGTTTTTTGCGTGGAGGGACACAAATACACAACGAATATAGACGCAAATACTTTAAACGGCAAATTTTTTCGACGAACGGTAATATGTTTGTTAACATTTTACGCGTTTGTACAAAATCTTAAGCGCATTTATTGCTCTATATTATCGGCTTGAAAACTTAAGATATTTTGATTTTCGGTTTGAACCGAAATTTGAATGGGATTACAACAGATTTCACAGTCTTCAATATACCGCTGCGTTGTTTGGAACACATCAATAAGCATGGAGATGGTTTCCCAACAATAAGGACATTGAAAAAAATGTTCGTGCATCGCGGTGTTTTAAAATTGAACGTTTAAAAGCTCTCCACTAAGCTTGAGGACTTCTAACTCGGATAGCTTGGCTTCAAATTTTGCCGCATTTCTACTCAACTCCACACTTAATAAATTAAGTTGGGCTTGTCTGAACTCAATAGAATTAACTTGCCCTATTTTAAATTTCTCTTCGGTACGTTTAAAATTATTTTCAGCCGTTATAATATTCTTCTCCTGAATATTATAAATTTCTAGTTTGTTCATATAATTATCCCAGGCATTATTAAAATCGCGCTCAATACTTAAAAGAATGCTTTCCTTTTCTAATTTCTGAGTTTCTAAATTCACCTTAGCATTTCTAACCGCTATCATTGTAGAACCGCCATCAAACAAATCCCAACTTAAATTTAAGCCTCCAGAAAGTCCTGTATTGGTAGACACCGCCACAAAGGACGCAGCGTTATTGTTACTCTTATTCCAGCCGTAAGTTCCCGTCAATCCAATGGTAGGCAGATAACCCGATTTGCCTGAACGAATATCTAACTCGCTAATGGCAATATTAGTTTCGGTTTGCAACAAGGCCGTATTACGAGCCTTTGCTTTTTCAAACAAACTATCTTTTTCTAATTGTATTAAAAAGTCCACCTCGGTTTCAACCTCATAATCCAAGGTATAGTTAGCGCCTAGAACCAGTTTTAAGTCGCGCTTTGCATTTTTAATATCTTGCTTAATATTAATGATGTTAATACTATCGTTATTGATATCAACTTCAGCATTTAAAACTTCTAATTTGGTATTTTGGCCGTAATCAAACTGATATTCGGCGCGTACCAATCTATCCTTAGTAATCCTTAAAGTCTCCTCTAAAGTGTTTAAGTTATCTGTGAGTTGTGCCACATTATAATAAACCGAAAAGAGTTGTAATATGGTATTCTCAATGGTTTCTCGGGCTTGTAGTTCGGATAATTTATAGGCTTCCTTTAAACGCTTATAATTATAATGTCTACCTAAACCATCAAACAAAGTGTAGTTTACATTAATACTAGCGTTGTAATTAGAACTCTCGGCGCCATCTAAAATCGTACTGGTCCCATCAGAAAATTCGGCCTCAGTATTATTAATATTATAGGTGGCCCCCGCATTACCTGTTACGGTAGGTAAAAACCCCGTATTTAAAATACTGGTATTATTCTCTGCAACTGTTACGGCATTTTTGGCAATTTTAACCCCATAATTGTGCTCTAAAGCTAAAGCTACAGCTTCGTCTTTTGTTAAAACCTCTTGTGCATGGATACTAAAACCATAGCACAGACATAGCGTAATGAATTTAAATTTAGTGCTCATTTTCTTCTTGTTGTTCTTTTATTGCACGTTCTACCTCTTCTTTAGTCACCGAATTTCCAGTGGCTAACCATTTTGCGTTCTTCTTTATAGTGTTACTAAAAGAGAGAAATAATGGTAAAACCAATAAGGTTAGTATGGTGGCGTAAGCAATTCCGAAGGAAATAGAAATCGCCATTGGTTTTAAAAATTGGGCTTGTCTACTTTTTTCTAATAATAAGGGTGCTAATCCTGCTATTGTGGTTAACGATGTTAAAAAGATCGCTCTAAATCTCGATTTCCCTGCTTCAGATATAGCCAAATCAAACGCCATACCTTCTTTTAGATTACTGTTGAATTTGCCAATTAAAACTAAACCGTCATTAACCATAATCCCAATTAAAGCAATTATACCTAATAGACTCAACACATTAACCTGAAAATCTAATAACCAATGTCCCCAAGCCACAGCCGTCATACTAAACGGAATAAGCAGTAATAATAAGAAGGGTTGTGAATAACTTCTAAATGTAAAGGCAATAGTAATATAGATTAAAATCAAGATAATTGGCCCGGCCACACTCAGCGAACTAGTAAGCTTAGAAGCCTCTCTATTCTGACCTTCGTACGAGGTATTTATAGTTGGGTATTTGGATTGTAACTGCGGAATAAAATCTGTTTTAATATCTTCAATGATATCCGTAGCACTAGAACTTGGGTCTTTTAAATCGGCATACACCTGAATTTCACGTTTTCCTTCTAAGTGATTAATAGCCACATCTCCCCTAACGATGGAATATTGCGCAATGTCGTTTAAAGTAACGCGTTCTCCTGTTGGCGTTACAATACGCATGGCATCTAAATCGTTAATAGAACTTCGATTATTTTTATCGTAACGAACCCACACTTTAATTTCATCTTGTCCTCTTTGAAAACGTTGGGCTTGAGCTCCAAAAAATCCTGAACGTATCTGAGCCATTACCGTTTGTAAATCTAAACCTAGTAAATACGCACTTTCTTTAAGTTCTAAACGAATTTCTTTAATCCCCGCCGGATCATTATCTCCAATATCTTTTAATAAAGGATTGGTTTCCATATATTTTTTAAGCTCTAATTTTGACGCTTTTAATTCTTCAATATTATTACTCAATAAGGAAACAGACACCGGACTTCCCCCAAAGTTTCCTCCTGATCCATAAATAAGACGTTCGGTACCTATCACCGGCCCTACTAATTCTTCTAAACGGTCTGTAATTAAATTGGCTTTAATTTCATCTGGACGCTCTTCTCCGGGTAGCAAATTAATTCGTAATCGCGCACTAGAGCTACTATTGATCTCAACAATCGTGTTTTCAAACAATTCTTTTCCTGTGCCTTTAAGGTATTTTTCAGTAAGCTCTTTATTGACAATAAAGGACTTCTCTTCAATCATAGAAATGATAGAATCTGTAATCTTTACATTGGTCCCTGCCGGCATTACGAGTTCAATATTAGCAGCATCACTTGCAATTCTAGGAAAAATAGTAATACCAATAATCCCACCTAATAAAGAACCAAAGGTTAAAACCAACAAGGCCACAAATACCCCCAATGAGAATATTTTAAATCTTAAAACCAGATCTAAAAGTGGCGTATACACTCTGTCTCTTAAAAAAGACATCAGCTTATCACCTCCTTTATTAATAAACCTCATAAAGGAGAAGAAGCGTTTTATTTTAGAAGGATTTTCATCTTTCTTCTGAACGCGTAAGGCTTTAGAATGGGCTAAATGCGCTGGTAAAATGATAAGGGCTTCTATTAAGGATACAATTAAAGTTAGAATAACAATCACCGCCACTTCACTAAAGAATTCCCCGATTCTACTATCTAAAAAGAAGAATAGAGAAAAGGCTAAAAGGGTTGTGATAATGGCAGACACTACCGGCGGAATCACTTCAATGGTACCATCAATAGCCGCACGTATTGGGCTTTTCCCTTTTTCGTAGTGTTGATAAATATTTTCAGCAATTACAATACCGTCATCCACAAGAATTCCGATTACGATAATCATTCCAAACAGGGATAATACGTTTATTGTAACATCAAACTGTGCCGCAAACATAAACATTCCTAAAAATGAAATCGGTAAGCCAAAAGCCACCCACACTGCTAAACGGGTATTTAAAAAGATAGACAGAAAAATTAAAACCAATAGCATTCCTACAATGGCATTTTCTGTTAATAATTGGGTACGTTGTTTTAAGGTTACAGATAGATCACGGACGACATCTAAACGAATGTTAGCGTGCTTCTGATTGTAAGCCTCCATATAGTCATTAACCTTATCTGCTGAACTAATAAGATCTTCATTATTAGTACTGGTAATGGCAATGTTAACTGCTAATTCTTCGTTAAAATAAGTGGCATTTGGTGTTTCTGAGAAACGATCTCTTATGGTCGCCACATCTTTTAGTCGCACCACTTTTCCGTCTGAAGATGCTCTAACCACAATATTAGATAATTCACTACCATAATATTGTTTGTTATTGGCACGGATTAAATATTCTTCAGCCTCGGTTTTTACATTTCCACCTGTAACTAAGATATTAGCGCGGCTCACCGCAGCTGCCACCTCACTAAAGGTGATATTGTAAGCTAACAAATCAATTTCATGAACAGCAATCTCTATTTCTTCATCGGGGAACCCGGATAATTCAATTTGAGAAATCCCATCAATAGCTCTTAAATCGGTTTCAACTTGTCGTGCTAATTGTTTTAAGGTAACTAAAGGAATGTCCTTTCCACTAATGGCGAATGAAATGGTTTCCCGTACAATTTCCTGTTTAGAGACCACCAAAGGCTCCATCCCTGTTGGGAAGGTAGGCACCCGATCTACAGCGTTTTTAACTTCAAGAAGCATGAAATCAATATTCTCTCCTTTTTCTATTTCTACGGTAATAGAACCGCTATTTTCTTGTGATGTGGACGTGACACGGTCTACGCCTTTAAGGCCTTTTAAATTGTCTTCAATTTGAAGCACAATCCCTTCTTCTATTTCCTGTGGTGATGCCCCAGGATAAGCAATAGAAATATTAATGATTTTGGTTTCGGTTAAGGGGAAATATGACGACTTCAATGAAAAAAGCCCTATAAAACCGAAAATTACAAATGCAACAATAAGAACGTTTACCGCAACATGATACCTAATAAAATACTCAATTAACTTCCTCATTATTGTACAGCTTCAGGGGTTTCAGAAGTATTGGCAGCTTTTACATGCATTCCGGCATAAGCTCCAGGTACAGGCTTTTTTAAGATCACAGTACCGTTAGGGACGTTTTTTAAAACCACCTTTTCATCAGAAAAATGCACGGGCTTCACGCTAATCACATCGAGTAAGCTGTCTTTAATAACATATATTTCCTCGCTATCTAATAATAAGTTTCTATCCACTTCAATGGCATTTTCAACCTTTTCAGCATCGAGTTGCGCTTCAAGATACATACCTTCTTTAAGATCCTCATGTTTCACTTCAATATAAACCGTAATGGTCTGTGTTGTGGCATCTATACTTCCGTTAATACGGGAAACTTTCCCTTGGTAGTCTTTTAAATTATCTAAACTGGTTAAACGAACCGCTTCACCTTCCTTTAAAACATCTGCGAAAGATTTACTTATGGCCACTTCCATTTCATACACAGAAGGATTAATAAACTCACCTAATTTCTGACCACTTCTTACTAGAGATCCTTCAGTAACTAAAGCTTCGGTAAGAATACCGTTAAAGGGGGCTGAAATTCTATATTTCCCTAAACGTTGTTCTAAATTCTTTACGTTATAATAGGCACTAACAATACCACGACCGGTAATAAAATAGTTTTCTTTTTCTGCTGAAATTTCAGGAAGTTTCGGGGTGGTTTTATTTAAATCGAAACTATTAAGGTAGGTTTGCCATTTCTGATAAACTTCTGGAAAGTCTAAACGTAGGTCAGGCATAATAGCCGCAATACTATTGTACAAATCACTTTTGGCAGATTGTACACTGGCATAGTATTCTGAAGCATCTAGACGAATTAAGGTTTCGCCTCTATTAAATTTTTGCCCTGGTTTAAATAATTTAGAACCCCTTTTAAAAATACCTTGAACTTCAGAGTACAACTCTACACGTTCTTTGGCTACCAAATTACCATTAGCCGCAATGACCAAAGGAACGGTGGTATTTTGCACATTTTGAACCAAAACTGTTTTTACCACTTTGGGCACTACAGGCTTTGGTTTATGCTTATTAGCAATTAAATAATTAGCTACTAAAAAGGCCCCTAAAATTAGGGCGACTCCTAAAACGGATAAAATTATTTTTCTCAACATAAGGCAGTTAATCGTAAGTAATTTACAAAACTAACCTTATAGCGAAGTGAATGCGTTAAAAAAATCTTAATATAAACTAAGAAAGCCGGTCTAAATCTTCTTGTACCACTTCCCAGTCGCTCATAAGCTGTTCTAATTTTTTCTTCTTCCCTTGGTACTCATCAAAAAACTTAGGGTCTGAGGCCGTCTTATCGTAGTCCGTTGCCAACTTAACATCATCAGCCTTAAGCTCTTTTTCTAACTGATTAATTTTAGACTCTATATTACTGAGTTTATTATTTAAAGACTTTAATTTCTTTTGGTCTTCATAACTCTGCTTGTTGCTCTCCTTAGGTTTATCAGCAATCACTGTGCGTTTTTCAGCTTCTCTTAGGTTTTCTAGATTACGCTGCTCTAAATAAAAATCGATATCGCCTAAATACTGTTTGATATTCTGATCTTTAAATTCATAAACCGTATCGGTAAGCCCTTGAAGGAAATCCCTATCGTGAGAAACTAAAATTAGCGTCCCTTCAAATTTAATTAAAGCCTCTTTTAAAACGTTCTTAGATTTAATATCAAGGTGGTTGGTAGGCTCATCCATTATTAAAACATTTAACGGCTGTAATAATAATTTCGCTAAGGCTAAACGGTTACGTTCCCCTCCTGAAAGTACTTTAACATACTTCTCTACTTCTTCTCCTCGGAATAAAAACGATCCTAAAATATCACGTACTTTACTTCTATTAGTTTCATTGGCCGCATCAATCATGGTATCTAACACGGTTTTATTACCGTCTAAATACTCTGCCTGATTTTGTGCGAAATACCCAATTTGAACATTATGCCCAAGGGTTAATTGCCCTTCATGCTCTAAATCGCCTACTATAATTTTAGCCAACGTCGATTTTCCTTGACCATTCTGTCCTACAAAAGCAGTTTTTACATCGCGGGCTACAGATAAATTCACATTATGTAAAACTTGAAGATCCCCGTATTTTTTAGACACATTTTCCATTTCGACCACCACTTTTCCTGGCGTAATAGAAACCGGAAAGTTTAAGGTCATAACACTATTATCATCTTCATCGACCTCAATACGATCAATCTTGTCTAACTTTTTAATTAGGGATTGCGCCATGGTAGCTTTAGAAGCTTTTGCTCTAAACTTTTCAATAAGCTTTTCGGTTTGCTGAATTTGCTTTTCTTGGTTTTTCTGTGCCGCCAGCTGCTGGGTTTTCATCTCCTTACGCAATACCAAAAATTGCGAATAGGGTTTATTATAGTCATAAATACGCCCTAAAGAAATTTCAATGGTACGGTTGGTTACATTATCTAAAAACATTTTATCGTGAGATACGATAACTACAGCACCGCTATACCCTTTTAAAAAGTTTTCTAACCAAATGATAGATTCGATATCTAAGTGGTTGGTAGGCTCATCTAAAAGTAGTAAATCATTATTCTGCAATAATAATTTCGCCAATTCTATACGCATACGCCATCCGCCGGAAAAGGTATCGGTGAGTTTATTAAAATCTTCTCGTTTAAACCCTAGACCTTGTAAAATCTTCTCAGTTTCACCTTGATAGTTATAACCGCCTAATATTTCGTATTGATGTTGTACATCATTTAAGTCTACCATAAGTTGATGGTAGGTGTCACTTTCGTAATCGGTACGTTCTGCTAATTGAATGTTGATATCTTCCAGTTGCGCTTCACAAGCCTTAATTTCTTTAAAAGCTTCGTAAGATTCTTCTAAGACCGTTTTTCCGAAGTCAAAATCAATATCTTGCTTTAAGAATCCAATTTTTAAACTCTTATCCGCAGCAATCTGACCCGTATCGGGTTCTTGCTCTTTAGAAAGAATTCTTAGCATGGTGGATTTCCCCGCGCCATTTTTACCAATTAAACCAATACGATCGCCAGGACCTAGTTTAAATGTTATTTCTTCAAAGAGGTATTCGCCTTGAAAGGATATAGAAAGATTGTGGATGTTTAACATAGATATTATAAATATGACAAAAGTCTTTAGGTGACAATTGTTACAATGGATCGGCAATAAAGTTTTATCTTTACTGCGTCTTAAAAAACGTAAAAATAAAGGTTTTAGTTATGATTAGAAAAGGAATGAAACTTTATAGTATTCTTTTTGGTGTTTGCCCAAAATGTCATCAAGAATCCATGTACGTCACCAAGAACCCTTATGTCCTTTCTGATGTGATTAAAATGAAAGAGAAATGTTCGCATTGTCATACCAAATATGAGATTGAACCTTCTTTTTTCTATGGTTCAATGTACGTAAGTTATGCGGTAGCGGTTGCGTTTGCGGTTGCTGCTTTCATCATTACTTTTGTAATTTTAAACTTTTCTTTGACCGTTGCTTTTGTGGCCATTGTGCTCACCTTAATCGGTTTTATGCCTATTATTATGCGTTTATCTCGTAATATTTGGATTAACTTCTTTATGAGTTACAACAAAGATTTGGTGGCGAAAAGTAAAACCGAAAAAGACCTCGCTAAGAAAAGCGCTTAATATCAATTTCAGGATTTAAAGCCTCTCCAAATTCAATATATCTAAATAATTGTTGTGCCACATACGGTGCAATCATAACCCCACGGGTCCCTAAGCCATTTAACACATAGAGTTGTTGATGTGTCTCATGCTGCCCAACTAAAGGTCTACGATCTTTTACCGTAGGTCTTACGCCTGCCACATGATCTACAATCTCAAAATCGCAGGTAACAAAGCTTTTTAATTTTGAAATTAATTGGGCTTTAGCCGCTTCTGTAGGGGTATTGGTTTTGTCCTCGTTATTATAAGTCGCCCCTACATGATACAAGTCGTCACCTAATGGAATGACAAATACGGACGATTTAAGCGCTTTGTCTAACTTTAATTCTGGCACTTTAATGGTGAGTATTTCCCCTTTAGATCCGGCTAAAGGAATGGTTTTAAAATAAGGATTATGCTTTACCCCAAAGCCTTCCGCAAAAATAATCTGTTTTGTACTTATGCTTTCATAGCCCAAAGTTTCACCTTCAAATTGAATAAGATCATGCTTAAAAGTCGCTTCTATAAGCCGATCTTGTTGCTTTAATGAAGCCTTGTAGTTCGCTATAAGCGTTTCGGTATCAATCCGACCAGCGTGGAGCACTTCTCCAAATCCAAAAGGAGCGTCTACAGAAGGGTTGTTGTTCTTAACTAATGAAGTCGATAGATAAGGCTCTAAAAGTGGCTTATCTGAAGCCGTAAACCATTTGTTCTGTTCTTCAATAGACGTAAAGCGTCTTAAGATAGGCAGTTTATAATCGAAGTGACTTTGGGTCTCTGCTTCAATCTTCTCATAAAGCGGTGCGGCTAAAGCGAGTTGTTCCTTGGCTTTCCAAACGGCTGAAAATCGTTTTAAGATTACCGGATTATAGAGTCCGGCAGCCACCTTAGACGACCGTTGAGATTCATCATCAAATACCACAAAACTTTTATCATTAGCCTTTAACATTTCGCAAAACGAAATGCTTGCTAAGCCACAACCTACAACAATATAATCGACATTTTTCATGCTTACAAAGGTAAATAAATGTTTGCCAAGATTCTTGTGATAGGCGCCCTAATCTTTAGGATATAAAGGAGATCTCTTTTAAAATAAGACCAAAAAAAACGCCCACTTAAAAAGTGAGCGTTTATATGATTTATGTCTTAGCTAATTAGTAGCTCCACATATCTTGTTCAAAGTTTCTGATTTTGTCTTTGATTTGTTCTGACTCTAATAATTGCATTAGAGAGTTTTCAGCAACGTAATCTTTAACTTCTCTATCACCGTAAACGTTAGCTTCTTTATAAATAACAGAGCTAAAACGTCTGCTGTTTAACAAGTGATCAAAAGATAATGGCACTGCGCTATTCTTATTATTAAACGCTTTAGCATCATGAAGAATATCTCTTATTTCTGGAAAAAAGATCCAGAATAATCCGATAGGTTCTTTATTAGCTTCGTCATCAGAATCAATAAAGTTCACATCTGGAGCTGCAGGTGCAATTCCTAAAATACGATACTTTAATTCCCCTTGACGCTTATCAAAATACCAAAGTCCTTTAACTAAATAAGAGTTGATATCAGCTGGTCCAATTTCTCTACGGATTACGTACTCTTCAGGAATTAAAGACGTGTCAGAAACCCCTTCGGCGTTCATCCAGTCAATCCCTTCATCCATAATTTCCTCTTTTCTTAACGTCGGTAATAAATCCTCCATAGTACGCTCTTCTGTAAAATAAGAATCTGCATATACTTTTGGAATATTTCCATTGTTAACATTTTCCATGATAACCATATATAAAGACTTTCTGTCTTCACCTAAGTTATCTTCGATAGGGAAATATAATGGGAAGTTTGCACGCTCATCTAAAACAATCTTTTCCCAAGTCATTTTAGAAAATAAGATATCTCTATCACCAACATATCCATATTCTAAAGGCTTGTCGTTATCTAGAAGTAACTGTGCTTCAGTTTTCATACCAATTTCTTCTGGTATTTTGGCATTAAGGATATTAGCTTGAGCAAACATAGTGTTTGCGGCCAATACACCTATTCCTACACATAAAAAGCTTTTTAAATTCATCTTATCTTTTATTATAATTTGGGATTTTGTTTTAAGGACAATAGCTAATTTAATTCTTAGTTTGTTACCTCAACCGTTACAGGGTTCACACCTTTTAAACGGTAAGAGCTATTTCCTTTAATTTTCGCTTGAATATCAAAGATTGTTACAACATCTCCAGAACGTGCTCTGTTGATTGCTGATTTTGCTTGACTATTCATTTTAGTTCCAGCTACAACTACTGTAGGCTGCCCAGGTACTTTTACTTTAAATGACGTTACGTTGATTGGTAAATCAAAAACAAAGTCATCTAACTTAGCACCAACAGTACCAATTGATAAGTTACGTTTAGGTAATTTTACTAAACCATCTTTACCTGCAATTGTTCCTGTAGGCTTTGGAATATCTTTAATTCTAAAAGTTTGCTTATCGCCAACTTTTGAACCGTCATCTAATGTTGCAGTAACACTAATAGTTACTTCTCTACCAGAACCAGGATTCATAGTGTATTTACCAATACCTGAAGCTTTAGATAAACCAGCTCCTGAAGCATTTACTTTATTATCTGGAACACCAGCAAAAGAAATGGTCATTGGGTTAGCAACACCACGATAAACAACATTCATCTTGTCTGCAGAGATGGTAGCAGATTTTGGTCTTGGTACAACAACGTATTGTCCGTTAAAATCGATTGGTAAATCTTGCCCCTTCTCAGAGAACGTAAATTGACCATTAATATCATGCTCACCAACATTACCAACTTTAAATTCAATACGAGCAGCACCTGTAGAATCAATTGCTCCTTCTCTATTTAAATCTAATTCATTCTCTCCTACTTTTAACTTTGTAGGTGTAACGTTAGCATACTTACCAAGTACAACTCTACCTGTAAAAGTTTCTCCTGCGAAAAATGCATTTTTGTCTGGAATAACGATTGCTGTATAGTTCTTCAATGAAGTCACTTCATCAACTGTATTCCCTAAAAATACATTGTAAAGGTTAGCCTCAGTAGCTTTAATATCATTTTGCATAGCCGTAAGCTTAGTATATGATGCTACAGCTGGAAAAGCTTTAAAGTTATATTCTAACCAACTCTGACTTTTACCTTCTTTGTTTGTCATTTCAGCCGTTGTGAAACGGTTTTCCAAAGTTTCTTTAGCTGGGTTAAAAGCAACGTCATCTCCTAATACCTCTCTAATATCAGACTTATATTTTTCAATTCTTGCTACAAACGCTTCTCCTGTTTTTGTTAAACGATCACCTGTAAACCAAGCTTCGTCTAATACAGTACCTTTATCCATCTTTTCAGCTGGTAAAAGTCCATTTTCTTTGTACTCTTCTGCGTATCCACCTTTATCAAGGATCATTTTCTTTTGCGTCTCTAAAAATGCATAGAACTCATCTGATAATGAACTGATTTTTTTAGCATTAGCATAAGTTGTACCAAATTCATTTGGTTTCTCTTCTGCTTGCTTTTCTAAACCTTTTAATAAAGTTGTATTTGAATTTACCGCTAATTCGTTTGCATTTTCAAATTTCTTATCAAACAGACTAAACGCTGATAATATTTCTTTACTTGCTGTCATTGCAATCATAGCAATGAATACCAAATACATCAGGTTAATCATTTTTTGCCTTGCGGACTGTTTTCCTCCTGCCATTCTAATTCGTTTTTATTTATTAATTAATAGTGATTATAAAAAAAAACTAATTAGTTCTTGTTCATTGCAGATAACATACCTCCGTAAACACCGTTTAAAGATGATAAGTTAGATGCTAATGATTGCATTTGTTCTTTTAACTTAGTTGCGTTTTCAACAGCTTCTTCGTTGATTGCTGCTTGACGGTTAGCAGACTCTACTTGGATTTTGTAAAGGCTATTTAAAGACTCCATTTGTGCTGCTGCTAAAGACATTTCTTCGCTATATTTCTTTTGAGATGCCATAGAATCTACAGTTGGAGAAATTCCTTTTGCTGCACCTTCAAAGTTTTTGATGCTATCACCTAAGCTTGCCATAAGTGCACCATCAATTTTAGCTTCTTTTAATAAGTTGTCTAATTTCTTAGATAACATACCTTCAGCATCTTTAGGCTCTTCAATAGCTTTTGCTGATTTTTTATTCCCTACAGATTGTCCTCCTGCTAATTCTGGGTAGACTAAAGACCAATCTAAGTCATCACCTTGCTTTTCAAAAGCAGAGATTGTAAATACAAGTGCTTCAACAACCATTCCTATAGTAAGGATAGCAGATCCACCCGGCCAGTGTTGGATCTTGAATAATGCTCCAACAATTACAATTGCAGCTCCTAGTCCATAGACCATATTCATTGTTGATAATTTCTTTTTTGCCATGATTTTAAGTTTTTTAGTTTAAATGAGCTTGGTTAGTTAACACTCATTTTAGGATTAATATTTAAGTTTAAGTTAATTAATTTAATTTGTAGCAGCATTTTTAGTTACCTCAGTACCCATATAATCTTGTACTGTTCTGAACCCAATGTAACTTCTTGCTGAATCTGCATATTCGTAATCTCTAGAACTTACTTGTAAATAATAAGCAACATCTTTCCAAGATCCACCTCTAACGACTTTACGTGCGTTATCTGGATCATTTACGTTAGGATTAATTGATGAAGCGTACTCATATGAAGCTGGGTCATAAGAACCGTTTACCCATTCTGAAACGTTACCAGCCATATTGTATAAGTTAAAATCGTTAGGATCGTAAGAATCGGCTTCTACGGTATATAAAGCTTGATCGGCAGCATAATCACCTCTTAAAGGCTTAAAGTTTGCCATAAAACATCCTCTATCGTTTTTAGTGTAAGGTCCACCCCAAGGGTATGTTGCACCTTGTAAACCACCTCTTGCAGCATATTCCCATTCTGCTTCAGAAGGTAATCTGTAAGAGTTAACAGGTTGTCTTCCTCTTTTCTTTCTATCTGAATTGTGGTATAAAGTTCTCCACTGACAGAACGCTTGTGCTTGTTTCCATGACACACCAACTACTGGGTAATCACCGTAAGCATCGTGCCAAAAATAATCGTTGTGCATTGGTTCGTTATAAGAGTATGCGAAATCTCTAATCCAAGCTGTTGTATCTGGATAAATCTCAACTTCTTGTTGCACTACAACTTCAGAACGCTTTAACCCTCTATCTTTTGCCGCTTTTTGGATATCCATATAGGTATACTGGAATTTAAATTGTTTTACATCCCAAGTACGTTGCCCATTGTAAGATTCCTCTAAAGGCAAGTACATACCGTCCATAACCTCAGCATAAAGCTCGTCTGGATATTCGCTAGTATCGAAAATTAATTCAACATCACGGTTAATTTTTCTTTGCTCGTTACCATAAGTATTTAACATGTAGCTTTCGTAAGCATTAAGATTCTCAGGATCAGAATCTACATAAGCGAACTCTCCGATATCTCCACTCCCAGGAGTTTTACCTTCTAAGTCTGCCATCTCAGCTAATTTTAATCGAAGCGTAGAATCTCTTACCCATTCTACAAACTGACGGTACTCACTGTTGGTGATTTCTGTCTCATCCATGTAAAATGCACGAACGGTTGCGGTTTTGGTTGGGGCATCTTGTACGCCTGCTAAATCATCATCTGATTTACCCATAATAAATGCTCCTCCTGGCACCAATGTCATTCCATAGGGCTTCTCTGGGTGCCACTGCTTACCTTGAACACCTACCAGTTGTCCTCGGTCTCCAGAATTACAACTGGCTACCATTGCTAGTACTGCGGTTAGTAAAATAAACTTCTTAATATTCATAGTAACTCTAGGTTAAATTAGTCCTTATTATTTTTGAGGTCGTAAACATATTTATATATTTCCGAATAAACAACTTTTTTTAATTTTTTTTTACACTTCACCCTAAAAATTAGCATTTCATCGATTAAAAAAGTGTTAAAATCGGATAAACGGCTAAATTTAAAAGCTATTCTTCCTGTAAGCTTTATACCAACGTTCTGGGATTTCTCCGCGAGTGGCGTCAATATAATCGGAATGCATGCATGGTAATAACGTATGCTTTTTTAATTTATTATTAACATTTGGTAAAAATGGAATCTCTATCCACCAACGCCCTGTTTTTAGGCTTTTGAAAAATATCAATTCATCTTCTTCCACTAAAACGTTAAATTTTTGGTAATGGTTTTCGTTATGAAAATCGTCATCCTTAACACGGCAATTAACACCTTCTATAAAATACCACACCATTTGTGCAATTAACATGGAAGTTGCACTATCATTTGTAGAGGCATTGTATTCGTAGATCCCAAATGAAGAGACCTTATTACTAATCCCCGCATAACGACTAATAGCACAGATTTCTTTTCCTGAAAACCCATTTGGCGAATATTTCTGACTTTCGCTCACTTCGGAAGCGCGTACGGATTTTAAATCTACAGAGACAATATGGGCATCCCGCATTAAAGGTTCTACCCTACTGACATTTCCTGAAATCTCTCCTAAACGATACGCTTCAAAATACAGTTTTTCTAAAAGGTCGATTTCTTCTTGAGAATTGAAGTAAGTCTGATAACCAATGGTGGTGTAGTTAAAAAGATTGTAAGGCTCTTCAACAATTACCTTCCCTACATAACTATTGTTTCTTATCGGTAAGTTAGCGTCGCCTAAATCAAAATTAGTATCCACACTCACTACATTTACCATAGGCAGTAGCCCATCGTAAGCGCGATAATTAGCGTATGTTAAATCTTGGCTTCCGCCTAAGATAATTGGAATGATTTGTTTTTCTACAAGTCCGGTAATTGCGGTACGGATTGCAAAATAGGTATCATCAACCGTTTCCCCGGGTTGTATATCCCCTAAATCGGCCACCGTAGTGTGCCAATTTCCAGGAAACAAGGTATAAATGGTTTTTCTTACCGCATCAAAATTTACAGGAGCGCCCACGTAGTTGACGTCGTTTCTGTTTTCGAGCACCCCTATGATTGCCATTTGCACGCCTTCTAAGTCAGGCATTCCATCTTGGCGAGAATGGATCTTTATTTTTTTTCCTAGCGCTTGTTGTGCGGTTAAATCGTTATGAGCGATAACGGCATCAGATACTGGCGTAAGAAAAGTAAAATTCATATTCAATTACTTCTTTTTTGTCGTTGTTTTCTTTTTAGCCGCGGTCTTCTTCGTCGCGGTCTTTTTAACGGCCTTCTTTTTGGTCGTTTTCTTTTTAGGCGCATTCTTTTCAAGTAAAGCCATGGCCTTCTTCAATGTCATCTTACTCACATCGACCGTTTTGGCTAACTCTACTTTTTGTTTGCCTTTGATAATATTATGCCTACCCCAACGTGCTTTTTCTACACGAACACCTTCTTCTTCCCAGTTATGGATAACCTTATCAATTTCTTTTTGAATCTTATCTTCAATTAGGGTTACAATATCCTCATCAGATAAATTGTCCCAATCGTATTTTTTATTCACGTTAATAAACATGTTGTTCCACTTAATAAAGGGTCCGAAACGGCCTTTCCCTTTAATAACATCCATGCCTTTGTACTCGTAAATAGGAGCGTCTGCTAATTCTTTTTCCTTAATATACACTAAGGCTTCATCCATCTCTACACTTAAAGGATCTACACCTTTTGGAAGCGACACAAATTTATCCCCGAATCTTACATATGGTCCAAAACGTCCATTATTAACCTCAACATCTTCATCTTTATAAGTTCCTAAAGCTTTAGGCAACTTAAACAGATCCATAGCTTCTTCAAACGTAATAGAATTTAACTGTTGGTCTGGCGATAAACTCGCAAACTTAGGTTTATCCTCATCATCCATCGTTCCAATTTGCACCATAGGTCCAAACTTCCCTAAACGTACGCTAACCTGACGTCCGGTTTTAGGATCTGTCCCTAAAACACGCTCTCCAGATTCGCGATCTGCATTTTCTTGCACGTCTTTAACATGCGGATGAAAACCGGTATAGAAATCTTTCATCATTGCTCTCCAGTCTTCTTTACCTTCTGCAATATCATCAAATCGATCTTCTACCTTAGCTGTAAAATTGTAATCTAAAATACTTTCAAAATGATTGACCAAGAAATCAGTAACAATCATCCCAATATCTGTAGGGACCAGTTTCCCTTTATTAGAACCGGTTTGTTCGGTGAGGCTATTTTCTTTGATTTTCTGTCCTTCAAAAACCAATTGCTTATAGCTTCTCTCATCCCCTTCATGCGTTCCTTTTTCTACATAATTTCTATTCTGAATGGTAGAAATTGTTGGCGCATAAGTAGACGGACGTCCAATTCCAAGTTCTTCTAATTGCTTCACTAAAGAAGCTTCTGTAAATCTTGCTGGCGGACGTGTAAAACGTTCCGTTGCGGTGATGTATTTATTCTGAAGGGCTTCACCAACTTTTAAATCTGGTAAAATACCTTCTTGTTCTGCATCTTCATCATCCGTTCCTTCTAAATAAACTTTTAAAAAGCCTTCAAAAGTGATGATTTCTCCATTAGCTGTAAATTGCTCGCTAATTTGATGTTCAGAATTAATTTGAATCTTAAGATTGGTACGCTCTAATTTGGCATCACTCATTTGAGACGCAATAGCACGTTTCCAAATTAAATCATATAATCGGGCCTGATCGCGTTCTGCATTTACCGTATGGTTTGCAAAATCGGTTGGTCGTATTGCTTCGTGAGCTTCTTGTGCCCCTTTTGTTTTTCCTTTGTAATTTTTAGGATTGCTAAATTCAGCACCATAAGCTGAAACAATTTCTTTCTCAGCACCTTTTTTTGCTTCGTCAGATAAGTTAACACTATCCGTTCTCATATAGGTAATAAGACCGGCTTCATACAAACGTTGTGCATTGGTCATCGTTCTACTCACGGAGTAGCCTAACTTACGTGAAGCTTCTTGTTGTAATGTTGACGTGGTGAACGGTGCTGCTGGTGATTTTTTCGCAGGTTTCTTTTGTAAGTCTGCTACCTCATAAGAGGCTCCTATATTATGTTCTAAAAAGGCTAAAGCTTCTTTTTCAGAATTAAAATTCTTAGGAAGTTTGGCTTTAAATGAATTGCCATTCTCGTTTGTAAATTCTGCATCAATACGGTAAGATGCCTTCGCTTTAAACGCTTGCACATCGCGCTCACGTTCTACAATTAAACGTACCGATACCGATTGTACACGACCTGCAGATAACCCGCCTTTTACTTTTCGCCATAATACCGGAGAAAGTTCATAACCAACAATACGGTCTAAAACACGTCTTGCTTGTTGCGCATCGACTAAGTTATAATCAATACTACGTGGGTTTTCAATAGCCTTGTTAATAGCGGTCTTAGTAATCTCGTGGAAAACAATACGTTTCGTCTTTTCTTTATCTAGCTTTAACGTTTCCGCTAAATGCCATGCTATCGCCTCTCCCTCGCGATCCTCATCACTAGCGAGCCATACAACATCTGCTTTCTTTGCTAAATCCTTTAGCTTTTTAACGACATCCTTTTTATCTTTAGACACTTGATATTTCGGCATAAAATCGCCTTCTACATCAACGCCTAATTCTTTGGAAGGCAGATCTGCAATGTGTCCAAAACTGGACTCCACCTTATAATCTTTTCCTAAAAATTTCTCAATGGTTTTTGCCTTTGCAGGGGACTCAACGATAACAAGATTCTTCGACATTCTTAACATTTTACGTTTACAAATGTATATGAATTTTAAGATACAATCCTAATTTGATAATAAATAGAATGCATTTTATCGATAATAAATAAGCGATGCAAGAGCATTTAAGCTATACCAAGAGCCGACTTATAAGGTTAATAAAAATTAATAAGTTTGAAGATTTTGTCTAAAAACTGTCCCTTCCTTTATAATAAGGCCTACATAAATGCATGCCTTTGGCGTTTACTACTCCAACTTCGTTTTATAAACAAGGCTATGCGTGTTAGAAAATAAAATCTGTCCTTATTATATAGACCTTTTAAAACTGAAGACCGTCCTAAACCTCTTCCTGTATAAAAGCAAGTCCTAGCTTTAAACCCTACGGACTATAAAACAACCTTCATAAATTATAACTGCCACTTTGTCACAATCTATAAAATAGTATTATCTTTGTAACCTTAAATACGAATTAAAAAAGGAGCTATTCCGGTTTTACGGAACACTAAAGATGGAGAAAATTATAGACGAAAATAAGCAAGGTGAATCCTTAATATTAGACAATAAAGAAGGAAATCAACGTAAACTATTTATTGAAAGCTACGGCTGTGCAATGAATTTTAGCGATAGTGAAATTGTAGCTTCAATCTTATCTGAGCAAGGTTTTAATACCACACAAACCTTAGAAGAAGCTGATCTTGTTTTAGTAAATACTTGTTCTATTAGAGATAAAGCAGAACAAACCGTTAGAAAACGTTTACAAGAATACAATGCTGTAAAACGTATTAACCCAAAAATGAAAGTGGGTGTTTTAGGCTGTATGGCAGAACGTTTAAAGACAAAGTTTTTAGACGAAGAAAAGATAGTTGATTTAGTTGTTGGGCCTGATGCTTATAAAGACTTACCAAATCTTCTTTCTGAAGTCGATGAAGGACGAGACGCCATAAACGTTATCTTATCTAAAGAAGAAACTTACGGTGATGTTTCACCTGTAAGATTAAACAGTAACGGTATCACCGCTTTTGTTTCTATTACCCGTGGCTGTGATAATATGTGTACCTTCTGTGTGGTTCCTTTTACAAGAGGAAGAGAGCGTAGTAGAGATCCGCAAAGTATTATTGAAGAAGTAAACGACCTTTGGAACAAAGGGTTTAGAGAAATTACACTCTTAGGACAGAATGTAGATAGTTATTTATGGTATGGTGGCGGCCTGAAAAAAGATTTTGCAAATGCCTCTGACTTACAAAAAGCGACTGCTGTTAATTTTGCCAAACTCTTAGAACTTTGTGCAAAAGCACAACCGAAGATGCGTATTCGTTTTTCAACGTCTAATCCACAAGATTTCACTTTAGACGTGATTGAAACCATGGCAAAATACGATAACATCTGTAAGCATATTCACCTTCCGGTACAAAGTGGAAGTAACCGAATATTAAAAGAGATGAATCGACTACATACTCGCGAAGAGTATTTTGAGCTTATTGATAATATTAAACGTATTATCCCTGATTGCTCTATTAGTGTCGATTTAATTGCCGGATTCCCAACAGAAACCGAAGAAGACCATCAAGACACCTTATCGTTAATGCAGTATGTAAAATATAATTTTGGTTATATGTTTACCTATTCAGAACGCCCAGGAACACTTGCCGGTCGTAAAATGGAAGATGATGTTCCTGAAAAAGTTAAGAAACGACGCCTTAGTGAAATTATTAAATTAGAGCGTGAACATAGTGCCATGAATACCCGTGCGCACCTTAATAAAACGGTTGAAATTTTAATTGAAAAGGCTTCGAAAAAATCAGATGAACAATGGTCAGGGAGAACCTCTGATAATACCGTAGCCGTGTTCCCAAAAGAACATTATAAAGTGGGCGATTTAGTAGATGTCCTTATTACCGACTGCACAAGCGCTACGCTTATAGGAAAAGCCGTTGGATATTCAAAAAACAACTAATCAACAACATATATGAAAAAATTAGTTTTAATCGCATTTGCACTTAGTCTAGTCACAGCTTGTAACACAGAACCTTTAGATCCAGAATTAACCTCTGGAGGTGGAGATACTGGTGGTGGTAGCGGAAGTGAAAGTGCCGACTTAACGCTTTCTTCTTACGAATTGGATACCGATTTATTTGTGAGCTTTTTAGGCCTTCCTATAGAGACCACGACCAACTCGCAATTTAACATCAGTAATAATATTGTTGTTGGAGGCACCAATCAAATCTCGGCAAACCAAGGTCCTTTTGAAACGGAAAATCAAAGCATTACCCGAAACAGTTCAGGACAAATCATAAGCTTTAGCTCTGTAAACGCACAAGGGACGACCACAAATGAAACGTTGGTCACTTATACCAATGGTGTAATTTCTCAGATTTCTTATGATTATTACGAAAACGAGGAGGACGATTATGTTTACAACTTCACCTACGACGGAAATACCATCACCAGAACTGAAGAAAACACGACCATCTCTACTGTTTTTACCGTAGATAGTGCAGACCGTATCATTAAAAAGGAGTCTTTTGACGGGAATTTTGTATTACAAACTGAAACGATTGCCTATACCGCTAATGGTAACATTAGCAGTAGTACAACTACAGGCGATATTGAAAGTAATACTACTTATCAGTTTGATGATCAAGAAAATCCTTTGAAAGTCGTTTTTGAAGACAATTACTTGTTACAATTTTTAGAAGACGATTACAGCGAAGAGTTAGGACCACAAATCGCGCAATTTCTATCTACTAACAATTGGAATGCCGCTAGTTTTAACGGTAGTGCTTTTACCTTCGATTTAGATTATAATACCGCTGGCCGTATTTCAAGCCGTGTTATTGCCTATGATTTTGGGCCAGAATTTGCCTTTGAGTTTAATGAAAGATTTAATTACGTTAACTAAGCAATGGAATCTATTCAAGCCATAAAACAACGTTTTGGGATTATAGGAAACGACCCTAAACTTAATCGCTCTATAGAAAAAGCGATTCAGGTTTCCCCTACAGATATTTCTGTATTGGTCACTGGAGAAAGTGGTGTGGGGAAAGAAAGTATTCCTAAAATCATACATCAATTATCACACAGAAAGCACGGGAAGTATATTGCCGTAAACTGTGGTGCTATTCCAGAAGGAACTATTGACAGTGAATTATTTGGACACGAAAAAGGAGCTTTTACAGGCGCTACCTCTACCCGATCGGGTTATTTTGAAGTCGCTAATGAAGGTACCATTTTTTTAGATGAAGTTGGGGAATTACCTTTAACGACCCAGGTGCGTTTACTTCGTGTTTTAGAAAATGGCGAATTTATAAAAGTAGGATCTAGTAAGGTTCAAAAAACCAATGTTAGAATTGTAGCTGCTACAAACGTCAATATGTTTGAGGCCATAAAAAAGGAAAAATTCAGAGAAGATCTCTACTACAGATTAAGTACGGTAGAAATTAACCTACCACCACTTAGAGATCGTAAAGAAGACATCCACCTATTATTTAGAAAATTTGCGAGTGATTTTGCGTTAAAGTATAAAATGCCTACGGTAAAACTTACCGATGAAGCTGTGGTGTTATTATTAAAATACCGTTGGAATGGTAACATCCGTCAGTTGCGTAACGTGGCAGAACAGGTGTCTGTTTTAGAACAGAACCGTACTATAAATGCAAATACACTTCAGAATTATTTGCCTAATACAGGGAGTAACTTACCTGCCGTTGTGAATAACGCTAAGTCTGAAAGTGATTTTAGCAGTGAACGTGAAATTTTGTATAAAGTTCTATTTGATATGAAGAGTGATCTTAATGATCTTAAAAAGCTCACCATGGAACTGATGAAAAAAGATAGCGATACCGATGTACAAAAAGACAACGCGCATTTAATTCAAAAAATTTACGGCGACGAGAAAGACGAAGCCTTTGAAGCCGCCGTTGAAGATTTAGAAGTGCTTTCTATACCAGAACACACCAAAGAAACTTCCGAAGAAACCTTATCGCATCTTACCGACAAGTATGATTTTGCTGAAGAAATTGAGGAAGAAGAAACTTTATCGCTCCACGATAAAGAACTTGAATTAATTAAGAAATCATTAGAACGTCATGGCGGAAAACGTAAATTAGCCGCTGCAGAATTGGGAATTAGCGAACGTACACTGTACCGTAAAATTAAACAATTCGATCTTTAATATCTTGTTTTAAATTTTGCACCCTCTAAAGAATGTGTATTATTGTAACGTCCTATAACCACTAATTAATGTGTTAATGAAAACATTTAAATATACCTTAATCCTGGCCATTTGTTTTGTTTGTTATGGCTGTAAAGTCAATTATTCCTTTACCGGAATTACAGATATGCCAGAATCGTTTCAGGTTAATTTCTTTCAAAATACAGCCGATATTATTGAGCCTGGTTTAGACCAACTCTTTACCAACACGCTTCAAGATCTTATCGTTAATCAAACCAGTGCAGAATTGGTAACCTCGGGTGCCGAAGTTATTTACGAAGGCGAAATTGTAGAATATCGTATTTCTCCAATGACCGCAACTTCAGAAAATACCGCAGCGCAAAACAGACTGACTATCAGTGTGAATGTTCGTTATATCAACACCAAAGATTCTGAAAAAGATTTTGAACGTCGTTTTTCATTTTATTACGACTACCCTGCAGAAGATCAACTTACAGGGAGCATTAAAGCAACGGCCTTTGACGAAATTTTAGAACGTCTTACCCAAGATATTCTTAATGCATCTTTAGCGGATTGGTAGCCTTATGCAACTTCAAGATTTAACATATTTATTAAAAGAACCTCAGGCGGTTAGT
Source organism: Winogradskyella rapida (assembly GCF_042675845.1). Classification (NCBI taxonomy): domain Bacteria; kingdom Pseudomonadati; phylum Bacteroidota; class Flavobacteriia; order Flavobacteriales; family Flavobacteriaceae; genus Winogradskyella; species Winogradskyella rapida. Next base: position 562,151 of record NZ_JBHTKM010000063.1, read on the forward strand.
ACATCTGAAGTGGATACTCTTGCTGCGGCCATTAAGCAGTATCCGTACTTTCAACCCTTAAGAGCGCTCTATTTAAAAGCCTTGAAGCAAAAGGAAAGCTATAAATACAACAACACCTTAAAGACCACTGCGGCCTATACCACAGATCGTAGTGTTTTGTTTGACTTTATCACCTCTGATGTTTTTAATCAGAACGCGATTTCAGAACATATTAAACAAAATTTGGAAGCCATAAATGCTATTGAAGTCAATGCCATTGATGACATTACGGTTCAGAAAAGTGTGACTCTAGATGATGCCCTAAAAGCACAAATTAAAGCCACCGAAGGCGTCTTAGACCCTGATCTTTTTGAAGCTAAAGCTACAGAAGCGCAAACTCCAGAAGAAGAACATAAGGCTCCGGAAACAACGGAAGGCCCAATCATTGCTATAGATGTGGACCAGATTACACCTGAAAAACAACTTAAAATAGGAAGCCCTTTAACCTTTGATAAGTCAGAAAATCATTCGTTTACACAGTGGTTAAAAATTACTAGTTTTAAACCTATTGAGCGCGAAGAAGCAACAGAGGCTCCAGAAGAAATAGCTAAACCCGAAGCTGAAAAAGCAGAAATTAAGACACCATTACAGAGTAAATTAGCCATTATTGATAAGTTTATTAGCGATAATCCTAAGATTAAACCCGTGTCTAAAACAGCCCCAAAACCGAAGCTTGTAGATAATGATAGTGACATTTCGGACCGCTTAATGACAGAAACTTTAGCGCGAATTTATCTCGAGCAAAAAAACTATGATAAAGCAATTCAATCTTACAAAATTTTAAGTTTGAAATATCCAGAAAAAAGTAGTTTCTTTGCACACCAAATAAAATTGGTAAAAGAATTAAAAGATAATAATACAATATAACAATGAGTGCATTTACAATATTTTTAGTCCTGATCGTAATCGTTGCTTTTTTACTTGTCGTAGTAATTATGGTACAAAACCCTAAAGGCGGAGGATTATCGTCGTCATTTGGTGGCGGAGGTACCCAACAATTAGGAGGCGTTAAAAAAACAGGAGACTTTTTAGACAAGAGTACTTGGTTTTTAGCCACTGCATTAATTGTTTTAATCTTAGCATCAAACTTAACCATTGGTTCTGGTGGTGGTTCTGAATCTAAAGCTTTAGATACTAATGAAACTACAGAGATGCCTGCAACACCTGCAGCTCCTGCTACAGATACCAATACTGCAGAATAATAAAGATTACATATCATCATAACAAAAAGCCAACTTTTAAGAGTTGGCTTTTTTTATACCCCTAAACCAGATTTAAAATCTGAAACTTTGTCAGCTATTCTCTATTGGCATAATTTTCGAACATACCCGATTATCAAACTAATAATTAACAAAAAACATATAAGTAATGAGTTTAAACATTAAACCTTTAGCAGACCGCGTTCTTGTAGAACCTATGCAAGCTGAAACTAAGACAGCTTCAGGAATTATCATTCCTGATAACGCAAAAGAAAAGCCACAAAAAGGAACTGTTGTTGCCGTTGGTAATGGAACTAAAGATGAGCCTTTAACTGTAAAAGTTGGTGATACTGTACTTTACGGAAAATATGGTGGAACGGATCTTAAATTAGAAGGCAAAGACTACTTAATGATGCGTGAGAGCGATATTTTAGCGATCATATAATTGTTTTAATGTAATTTCTGTCATTCCGCCCTTTTATGCGGAATCGAAAATGTAAAATAAACTAATTAGACGCCTGCTGTAGCAGGACAAACAAAAACATAACAAAATGGCAAAAGATATTAAATTTGATATAGAAGCACGCGACGGTTTAAAACGCGGTGTAGATGCTTTAGCTAATGCAGTAAAAGTAACTTTAGGACCAAAAGGTCGTAACGTAATCATCGGAAAATCATTTGGTGCTCCACAAGTCACTAAAGATGGAGTTTCTGTAGCAAAAGAGATTGAATTAGAAGATGAGCTTGAAAACATGGGAGCTCAAATGGTTAAAGAAGTGGCTTCTAAAACCAACGATTTAGCAGGTGATGGTACCACAACAGCGACCGTTTTAGCACAAGCTATCGTAAAAGAAGGTCTTAAAAATGTTGCCGCTGGTGCAAATCCAATGGATTTAAAACGTGGTATTGATAAGGCTGTAGAAGAAATTATTAAAGACTTAGAACAACAAACTGAAAAAGTAGGAAGCGACTCTGACAAAATTAAGCAGGTTGCCGCTATTTCTGCAAATAACGATGACACTATTGGTGAATTAATCGCTAAAGCTTTCGGTAAAGTTGGAAAAGAAGGTGTCATCACTGTTGAGGAAGCTAAGGGAATGGAAACTTATGTTGATGTTGTTGAAGGTATGCAGTTTGACAGAGGTTATTTATCACCATATTTTGTAACCGACTCTGATAAAATGATTGCTGATTTAGAAAATCCATACATTTTATTATTTGACAAGAAGATCTCTAACTTACAAGAAATTCTTCCAATTTTAGAGCCTGTAGCACAATCTGGACGTCCATTATTAATTATTGCTGAAGATGTAGAAGGACAAGCTCTTGCTACATTAGTTGTAAACAAATTACGTGGTGGATTAAAAATTGCAGCTGTTAAAGCGCCAGGATTTGGTGACAGACGTAAAGCAATGTTAGAAGATATCGCCATCTTAACAGGAGGTGTTGTCATCTCAGAAGAAAGAGGATTCTCTTTAGAGAACGCTGACCTTTCTATGTTAGGAACTGCAGAAACAGTAACCATTGACAAAGACAATACAACCATTGTAAATGGTGAAGGTAATGCTGAAGATATCAAAGCTAGAGTAAACCAAATTAAAGCTCAGATTGAAACAACGACTTCTGATTACGATAAAGAAAAACTTCAAGAACGTCTAGCAAAATTAGCTGGTGGAGTTGCCGTACTTTATGTAGGTGCTGCTTCTGAAGTAGAAATGAAAGAAAAGAAAGATCGTGTTGACGATGCTTTACATGCCACACGTGCTGCGGTTGAAGAAGGTATTGTTGCCGGTGGTGGTGTTGCTTTAGTGCGCGCTAAAAAAGTCTTAGAAAAAATTACAACAGCAAACTTAGACGAAACAACAGGAGTACAAATTGTAAATAGAGCGATTGAAGCTCCTTTACGTACTATTGTTGAAAATGCTGGTGGAGAAGGTTCTGTAGTAATCAACAAAGTTTTAGAAGGTAAGAAAGACTTTGGATACGATGCCAAGTCAGAAACTTACGTAGACATGCTTAAAGTTGGTATTATCGATCCTAAGAAAGTAACACGTATTGCATTAGAAAATGCGGCTTCAGTTGCTGGAATGATCTTAACCACAGAATGTGCGTTAGTAGATATTAAAGAGGATGCTCCTGCAATGCCTATGGGCGGCGGAGGCGGAATGCCTGGCATGATGTAAGCACCACTTACAGAATAACATGCTTTTATATAATAAAGCAGACCTTAAAAGCCTTTGATACAAATCAAAGGCTTTTATTATATTTGCACCTATTAAACCCCTAGCCCTTATGATGACAGCAGCTATGAAAAAAATTACAATTCTCTGTTTACTTTCATTAGTCTCAGTGTCTCTTTTTTCTCAAACCGACTCTACAACCATTTCTAAACCGAGTAAGATTTGGGATAATTTTAAATACGATACTAAAGTAACCTTACGCAGTGTAGGGAATTCTTTCACCCAACCTTTACGTTGGAAAGGTGATGATTTTGCAACCGCCGGAGGTATCTTAGCCGGAACCACCTTATTATACCTCAGCGATAATGAGGCTAACCGTATCTTTGCTAAACAAGCCGTTGGTGCCCCACAAATTCTTAAGGATTTTGGTTGGTATTTTGGAAGTCCACAAAACTTCTTTATGGTCTCTACAGGTATCTATGGTTTTGGATTATTAACTGATAATGAAAAAGTAAGACATACCGGAATCTTAATTTTTTCTTCAGCGATTACCACAGGACTCATTCAATCCATTTCAAAAACCGTAGTCGGAAGAGCGAGACCTAATAGCGGAGACTATAACGAATTTGAACCGTTTAGTAACAAACCTGGCTTCCACTCTTTTCCTTCAGGACACAGTGTTTTATCCTTTACTATGGCACACGCTATTGCCAAACAATTTAATAGTTTTTGGGCTAAAGCAGGAATTTACGCCGTGGGATCTATTGCCCCTATTTCACGTTTATGGGAAGAGGCTCACTGGTTAAGTGATGTTGGTTTAGGTATGGCCTTAAGCGTCGTGGTGGTAGATGGTATTGAAAACTTTATGAATAAGAACAAATTCTACGCAGACGCTAAACCTAAAACGATCAGTTGGCGTGTAAGTGCTGGTGTAGGAACCGTAGGCGTTGTTGGAACTTTTTAGACCTGCAACGAAAACGCTTAGTTTATAATAAGCTTGCCCTTTAATACTGCCTCCTGATTTAATTAAGGATGTAAACCAATGAAAAAATTGAGATAAAAATCCACAGTACTGAGGCGAGAACTAAAGGTCGCATCCCAAAAGATTTTAATTCTTTTACCGAAATCGTAGACCCTACTAAAAATAGGGTAACAATTAATAAACGTTTTGATAAGGTAACGATACCACTTGTTAAAACTTCAGGAAGCACCTGAGCACTATTTAAAACAATAGCTCCGATAAATAATAAGATAAAATAAGGAATCTTAAGTTTTTCGCCTTTAGTCTTAAATAAAAACATTGAGAAAATTGACAATGGAATAATCCATAAGGTCCGCGATAATTTTACTGTAGTTGCAATTCGCAAGGCTTCATCACCATAACCAATGCTCGCCCCTACCACCGAACTGGTGTCATGTATAGCGACCGCACACCATAAACCAAATTCTTCTTGATTTAAATGAAGCCCATGCCCTATAACAGGGAAAACAAATAAGGCGATAGAATTAAGAAGAAAAACAATCCCTAACGCCATACTTATAACCCCACTTTTAGCTTTAATAACTGGTGCAATAGCGGCAATGGCACTTCCACCACAAATTGCAGTTCCGGAGGCTATGAGGTAGCCCAATTTTAAATCTAATTTTAATAGGCGCACCAATAATAAACCTAAGCCTAGCGTTAAACCAATAGTAAACGCCGTTAGGCCTAAGCCTTCTTGACTAGTTTGAAGGGTTTCTTTTACAAACATTCCAAAACCCAAGCCCACCACCGAAATTTTTAAAAAATAAGGAATGACCTTATGGCTACACCCTATAAAAGGAGGATTAAAAATCAGCGTACAAATAAATCCTAATACTAAGGCGGTTGGACTGTTTATAACCCCCAAAAGGGCTAAAACAATACAGAGCGAATAACTTATTAACGCCAAAATAACTTTCATGTCCTTAATATTTTACACAAAAGTAAACCTTAGATATAACTTAACAGCAAATCATTTTATTATCTACAATAACTAAAAGTTATAATTAGTTCTGATGAAGTTTTCAAAAAATTCAAGATTCTGAGACTGAAACCCTGTACGCTTCACAAAATAAAACCAGCGTTCTACACTTAAATCAGTGATATCAATAATTTTCAATTTATTCGTCACTAAATCATTATGAATTGCATGTACAGACAGCAAGGCATAATGATCCGAATGGTATAAATAATTTTTTATAGCTTCCGTACTACTTAAAGAGACCACTGTATGCAGTGCTTTAATACCGTTTTCTTTTAAAAATTGATCAATAATAGCTTTGGTCCCTGAGCCCTTTTCACGCTCAATCATAGGAATAGTTTTTAAGGTCTCTAAATCTATACTTCCCTTTTTAAAGCTGTTATTATTAACGTTGGTCACCAAGACAATTTCATCTTTAATAAACTTTTCAAAATGTAATTTTGAATTGTTAAAACGGCCTTCAGTAATCCCGAAATCAATCTCTTCATTCAGAATTAAATCCTCTATACTGAAAGAATTATCACTAATAATTTCAAATTTAGTTTGCGGAAATTGAGCTCTAAACTTAGCGATGCTCTTAGGAATAATATAATTAGATAATGTGGTACTAACCCCAAACCGAATCAACTCTGGAAACCTTTCTTTTTTATGCAAAAACTGTTCTTCCATTTCCGTATAAATGGCCAAAATTCTATTAACATAGAGTAAAAAGGACTTCCCGTCTTCGGTGAGCTCTATAGAATTCCGCTTCCTTACAAAAAGCGTGGTTTTATAATCTTCTTCTAAGGTTTTAATAGATTTAGAAACGGCAGGCTGAGAGATAAACAACTGTTCCGCCGCCTTCGTAAAACTAAGATGCTTGGCAACAATTTTAAAGATATGTAACTTGGTTTTCATAAGCTCAATATACTAAAGAACAAAGCTATTACTTTACATTTCATCCCATAAAAAAACCCGCATTATGATGCGGGCTTTAATTTACTAGCGTTTGTCTTGACCTTTATTTTCTGCTTCATGATCTTTCTGTACCGCTTCATCACGATACCTACAACAAGGATGCACGGTATTATACTGGGCTTCTGTAGCTTTAATCACTTTGGTGTCATGCCCTGCGGCAGCAACTTTTTTAGAAATTGCTGAGACATCTGTTTTACGCGCGTCGTAGATCAGTTTTAACTCGTGCGTATCTACCGCCCAAACTGCAGATTTTACGCCTTTAGTTCTAATGGCTGCTTTTTCAATACGTTCTTTACACATTACACATACGCCGTCAACTTCTATACTCGCCTTAGCGTTTTTATCTTGTGCCCATGTAAGACTCGTTATTAATACGGTTACTAAAAAAATAATTTGTTTCATATCTATTTCATGTTTTATGCTGCGCTATGGCCAGCGTTAATTGTTTTTATTTTATTTCATTCGGAAACGCAATCCGGCGTAATATAAACTGCCGTAAATAGGTCCGTACACAAAGTTACTATCAAAATTTGAACCAAACGGATTATCCGCACTAATTACAGGACGGTCTTGGCGTACATTGGTAACGTTTTCTCCTCCTAAATATAATTCAAATTGTGGAGAAAACACCTTCGTCATTTGCAAGTTTAGAGTACCTATAGTTGGCGATCTATCGGACAACTGATATTCCGCCGCACTTAAATCTGTGCTAGGAAGACGTTGAGAACTTAACCAGTTGTAAGTGGCATCAAACTTCCATTGCGCACCGTTGTCTTTTACGGCGGTTTCATACGACGCATTAGCAAATAAACGGTGTTTAGGCACTAATGGTTTTTCTAAGCTGCCAGAATTATAATCGGTTTTAATATCGTAGTACTTATAAGCCAAACGCATATCAAAATGCTCAAAGGCATTGTAATTAAATTCAAACTGGAAACTATTGGCATAGCTATCACCTTCAAGATTATAGAAGTTAACTTCAAAAGGATTCTCCCAATCTACAACCACTTGATTTTGAAAATCGGTTCTATAAAAATCGAACGTTACATCGGCTTTTCTTCCAAAGAGATTGAAACCCTGTAAGTAACTCACCCCATAATTCCATGCTATTTCAGGATCTAAACCGTAAACTTTTCCATCGGAATTAAGGATATTAATTTGTCGCGCACTAGAAAACATGTTTTGATTTTCTGCAAAAATATTAGCGCTACGCTTCCCTCTACCAATTGAGGCGCGTAAAGCAGATTTCTCCCAAGGTGTGTAACGCACATGGAAACGCGGTGTTACAAAAAAGCCTAATCGGTTGTGTTGGTCTACTCTTAAACCGGCCGTCATGGTAAGCTTATCTAAATTATCATAAGCATACTCAAAGAAACCACCCACAGAATTTTCTGTACGCTCGTAAGTCGTATTATTCACCAACTCGTCGTAATGATCATAGGTAAAACTTAAACCTGTTTTTACTTTATGTCTAGAATCTGAAATGATGGTATTATAAACCAGATTAGAATAAAAACTACTATGCTTTATATCGTATAAATTTAAGCCGAAATACGAATCTTGTTCATGATGACTAAACGCGGTTTGAAACCCTAGACTTTGGTAAGGAATTTCAGGATTAACATAACCTAATTTTGTAGTGACTTCAAAGCGTTCGGTCTCAATATCACTTCCCCAATAATTGGTTGTTCCTTGATCGCGTTCCGGATCAAAATTAACCTGTCCCCCTTGCTTTTCATCATTTAAATATTTTAAATTAATGAAGCTCACCACACCTTTCTCAGGATTGGTATATTGCCAACGGTTCATAAGGTTTATTTGATTATAAAGTGGCATATCTAAAAAGCCATCATCATTGGTATCGTGTTTTTCTTGGTGGGTATTACCGTGAATGTACACGCCGGTGCTCCATTTGTCCGATACTGCAGTATTAAAGTGGGTATTTAACTCTAAACGCTCACTAGATGCGCCATACAAATTGACAAACAACTTATCATCAGTGGTCGGTTTTACCAACTCGGTATTAATTTGGCCTGCAATACTTTCAAACCCATTGACCACACTTCCGGTACCTTTGGTAATCTGAATACTTTCTACCCACGTTCCTGGAATAAAACTTAAACCATAGGCTTGAGAAGCACCACGAATAGCAGGAATGTTTTCCGTAGCAATTAAGATATATGGCGATGTAAGCCCCAACATTTTAATCTGTCGTGTCCCTGAAACCGCATCCGCAAAATTGACATCGATAGATGGATTGGTTTCAAAACTTTCAGCCAGATTACAACACGCTGCTTTTAACAACTCATCACTCGTTACCGTAAACGTATTAGAGGCTTTAAGGTAAGATTTTTGTGTGGCTTGTTTACGGGTAGAAATTTCTACCGCATCTAACTCTTCACTTGCTTGAAGAACATGCCTTATGGGTTTATTTTCATTTACGGTTAAGGTATCGGTTTTAAAACCCACATAACTAACAACCAACTGATTGTAAGAAAATTTATAAGGTATACTAAATGTCCCATCTGCAGAAGTAATGGCCCCAATAGAGGACCCTAACCAATACACATTGGCTCCGGGTAAAGGTAATTCTTTGGTACTACTAGTCTCTAGTATGGTACCGGTTAATTCTTCTTGCGCTACGGCCACATAAGACAGTAGGGCAAAACTTATTAAAAAATATATTTGCTTCATTGTATTTAATTTGAATGTATAACGTTAAGCAACAAAAGCGTGCTTTTTATAAACGAGGCGTTATAATTCTATCAAATAAGGTAAGATTCATGCAACACATGAATATCTTGGGTAATGAGAGGTGGAGAATAATTTCGGTGCGGAACTACAGCTTGCGAGAGTTCGTTAAAAAGCTGTTGATAAGTATAGCTGTAGGTGAATAACACCAATTGTTGTAAGTCGTCTAGATCATCAAACGAATTGCTGACCAATTGATCAATACCACTAACAACTTCTTTCTCGTTTTTACAACAAGAGTTTTTTATACGATTACCATGGTCTTCATCTGGGCTTTGAGAACCACACATATCTGTCTTGGTAAATACAGCAACATCTATTAAAGTGTCCCCACAAAAATGCTTCTCTATAGTTAATGATAAAGTTGAAAACAATACCAAGAACGATAGTAAAAAAGAAAATGTTTTATGTGTCCAATTTAATTTCACGATGCAAAGTTACAAAATAAAAAAAAACAAGGGTCTAAATAGTGCTTTTTAACGGTTTAGTTTATAATAATAAAATGCCGGCAACAACAGTAAGATTCCTATAGGCTGAATAAGAAAACGGCGAATATTAAAAAACAGATAATAATCTTCTTGTCGTGGATTAATTACAAAATATAAAAACGGAATAAGCAGTAAGACATAAGCAATACCATATATAAGGCTAGAAAACTTAATAACACTTTTATCTTTAAAGACTACATATAAAATCCCTAATGAAATGGCCGTATTTAGAACATACCTTAAAGAAGTATAAAAAACAAGTTTAGCAATTTCACGTCTAGGACTGTCTACATATAGATAGTCATTTTCAAAAAACGTTAAATACGGATCGTAAAATAAGAGGTCTTCAAAGGCTCGTATTAATACGAGTAAGAGGACCAGCGCCGAAAACAAAAGAAACTTAATAACCTTACGCATTTCTATTTTTTAAGTTTCGCAAACTGATTAACCCAAACCATCCAAAGTATAAAAACAGTCCCATAAATAAGTAATGGGAAAATAATTTCATGTAAAAATTCTTGTCGCCATGGATAATGATAAAGCGCCAGATCTAAAATTACAATGCGTATTAAATTAAACGCATAAATGATTACACTACCAGCCAAACTATACCATAATGTGGTTTTTAAGGGGCCGGAAAAAGCAGCAATAAAGGATAAAAATAAAATAATAATACTTAGACTATTACAGCCTTCAATAATACGCGCCACATACTTTCCGTTGATAATCACTTTTACAGATGCCTCATTAGGATGTGGTATAGCCTGTGCATTATAACCTAAACTGTTAACTATAGCATCTGTCTGATGGGCCACCAAGTGGGTAAAGTAATCGGGATAATATTGCGTACCATCAGAAAATTTGAGATACAAACTGTAAGCAAAAATTAAAACGCCATATACCGATAGAAAGGTAATGATAAAGCGAATGACAGATTTATATTTTTTAAACAATGCTTTCAAAATTACCGCGTTATTAGTTTGGTGTTAAAATTATAAAAACAGACATTCAAAATAGTGTATTTTAAATACTTTTACAAAAAGTTTTTAAGACGATGAATTTAGAAGAATTAAAACCTGAAATAAAAGCAATAATTGCCAAAACGGACCAAAGCGTAAATGACCGTTTATTAAAAATTTGCGAAATCCTAGAAGAAAACATCAGCTACTACAATTGGGTTGGGTTTTACTTTAAGAATGGTGATAAGAACGAATTAAAGTTAGGCCCTTACGTTGGCGAACCTACCGACCATGTGATAATTCCTTTTGGTAAAGGCATTTGCGGGCAGGTAGCCGTAAGCAATGAAAATTTTGTGGTGCCTGATGTTGCGGCTCAAGACAATTATATTGCTTGTAGCATTTCTGTAAAAGCAGAAATTGTGATTCCTATTTTTGTAAACGGAGAGAACGTTGGTCAAATTGATATTGACTCAGGAACTCCAGATCCTTTTACGGAAGCAGATGAACGTTTCTTAGAATTTATATGTAAAGAGGTTGCCGGTATAATTGCCTAAGGTCTACTACAAAATTATCTTACATTCCTGTTCTAATCGCTTCCACAGGATCTAATCGTGAAGCTCTTAGTGCAGGAATTACCCCTGAAATCAACCCGATTACAGAGGAAATAAAGAATCCTAAAAACATATTTTGAGGCGACAATACAAATTCAAAATCTTCGGTAAGATTACTTCCTATTAGAGTACCAATCCAGACGAGAAATAAGCCCACAAGGCCACCAACTACGGCAAGAATTACGGCTTCAAACAAAAACTGAAAGAGAATAAATTTATTCTTAGCCCCTAAAGATTTCTGAATTCCTATAAGGTTGGTACGTTCCTTAACGCTCACAAACATAATATTAGCAATTCCGAAGCCACCAACCAAGAGTGAAAACCCACTGATTACCCAACCGATTAAATTTAAACTTCCAATAATCGTATCAATAACATCTTGAAATCCAGAAATCGTACTGATAAAAAAAGTATCTATTTCATCGGGCTTTAACCCTCTTTTAGTTCGCATAAATTGTGTAAGTTCTGCTTTTAATCCTTCGATATCGGCATCTTGCTTTGGTCTTAAGACCACAATATATTTCATATACGGGTTATTATCCCCATAACGGTTTCTAACATAATTGGCAGGAATAAAAATAGAGATATCGTTACTGTCTCCAAACAATCCGGAGCCTTCCTTTTTAACCACACCGATAACGGTAAATTTCTGTCCGTAAAGGCGTACTTTTTTACCAATAGGATCAAGTTCACCAAATAAGGATTCGGCAATTTCAGAACCAATCACCACAACGGGACGTCCAGAATTGGATTCCGATTCATTATAGAAACGTCCTTTTTCAAACTCCATTACCTGGATATCAATAAACTCGTGCGATACCACAACCGTATTCACGCTACTCACCAATTCCGACTCGTACCGAATATTTTCGCGTTTTACAAACAGTTGTAAAGCGGCATATTCAACATCATTTATGGCCGATTTTATACTTTTAAATTCATTATAAGAAATCTCATCAAAGGTTTCGCGCTGCCAACGTGGCACTTCCGTAGGACCAAAAGAAAAATTAGCCAAATACATGGTATTACTATCCAATGAGCTTAGTTGCGACTTAATAGTACGGTCTAAAGAATCTACAGCAGCCAAAACAGCAATGATGGAAAAGATCCCCACGGTAACCCCTAAAAGCGAAAGGAAGGTCCTCAGTTTATTGGTTCGCAAAGCATTTAAAGCAAATGAAAAACTCTCTTTTAGTAATCGTAAATAGACCAGCATGCAGGGTTGATTTTAGAATATTTTCAATATAAATTCATCTATTTCTTACAAAATAATTGAACTTCATTATTGATCATTTTAAATATAGGACGTTTTCAACAATTTATTGTTACAAAAATCTAAAAGAAACTCTATTTTGGGCAAAACTATAACTCTGAATATACGTATTTTTGCGCCATTAAATTTACAACACAACATACAACACAAAATTATGAGTAACAAAACCATTTCATCGGCACTTATTTCAGTATTTAGTAAAGATGGATTAGCACCTATCGTTAAAAAATTAAATGACCTTAACGTCACTATTTATTCTACAGGTGGAACCGAAAAATTTATCAAAGATTTAGGCATTGATGTCGTTCCTGTTGAGGATGTAACCTCTTACCCTTCAATTCTTGGTGGACGCGTTAAAACACTTCACCCTAAAGTTTTCGGTGGAATTTTAAACCGTCAGGATCATGAAGGTGATGTTGCCGAATTAAAAGAATTTGACATTCCTCAAATCGATGTGGTCATTGTAGATTTATATCCTTTTGAAAAAACGGTCGCTTCAGGGGCAAGCAACCAAGATATTATAGAAAAGATTGATATTGGAGGGATTTCTTTAATTAGAGCCGCAGCTAAAAATTACGCTGATGTTACCTGTGTATCTTCAGTTGATGATTATGCGGAATTCTTAGAGTTATTAGAAACAAAAAATGGAGAAACTTCAGAAGAAGACAGAAAGCAGTTTGCTGCTAAAGCCTTTAACGTTTCTTCGCATTATGATTCTGCGATCTTTAATTACTTCAACAAAAACCAAGAAATTCCATCACTGAAAATTTCAGAAAACAATGGTAAAGTCTTAAGATATGGTGAAAACCCACATCAAAAAGGATTTTTCTTCGGTGATTTTGACGAAATCTTTACAAAATTACATGGTAAGGAATTAAGCTACAACAACCTTTTAGATGTTGATGCGGCTGTAAACTTAATGTTAGAGTTTAAAAATGACGCGCCTACATTTGCCGTTTTAAAACATAACAACGCTTGTGGTTTAGCACAACGCGATACTTTACACCAAGCTTATGTAGATGCTTTAGCTGGAGATCCTGTATCGGCCTTTGGAGGTGTTTTAATTAGTAATTCTGAAATTGATTTGGCTACTGCTGAAGAAATTCACAAATTATTCTGTGAAGTTGTTATTGCCCCTTCTTTTTCTGAAGACGCTTTAGCCATTTTAAAAGGAAAGAAAAATAGAATTCTTTTAATTTTGAATGATATTGAAATGCCACAAACCAACGTAAGAAGTTGTTTAAACGGGGTTTTAGTTCAAGACAGAAATAATGTTACGGATATGCTTGAAGGTTTAAAAGCCGTTACCAATACTACAGCTAGCACTGCAGAATTAGACGATTTAATTTTTGCTTCAAAAATTTGTAAGCACACCAAATCAAACACTATTGTTTTAGCCAAAAACAAACAATTATGTGCTAGTGGAACCGGACAAACAAGTCGTGTAGACGCCTTAAACCAAGCCATTCATAAAGCAAAGAGTTTTAACTTTGATTTAAATGGAGCAGTGATGGCAAGTGATGCCTTTTTCCCGTTCCCTGACTGTGTAGAAATTGCTGATAAAGCAGGAATCACAGCTGTCATTCAACCAGGAGGTTCTATTAAAGACCAATTGAGTATTGATTATTGTAATGACAACAAATTGGCTATGGTATTTACAGGTACCCGTCACTTTAAGCATTAATATTTTACCTTGTAATTACAAGACAATGAGAACCTAGAGTTAAGCAGATCTACTCTAGGTTCTTTTTAGATTAAACTACTCAATCTAGCCTATAGGACCTGCTTTTTATTTTTTATTCTCATAAAAGCAAAAAAAGCACAGCATTAAACGTCTATTATCATATAAATATCGTATAATTTATTACATTTACAGATAGTCTCATTATTAAGACACAAACAACCCAAATAATTTAGAATAGCACATGGGATTTTTTGATTTCCTTACGGAAGAAATAGCCATAGATTTAGGAACCGCAAATACATTAATCATCCACAATGATAAAGTTGTTGTTGATAATCCATCAATAGTCGCCAGAGACCGCATTAGTGGTAAAATTATTGCTGTTGGTAAGGAAGCCAACATGATGCAAGGAAAGACACACGAAAACATCAAAACCATCCGTCCTTTAAAAGATGGAGTTATTGCTGATTTTGATGCTTCTGAGCAAATGATTAGTATGTTTATTAAAAACATCCCGGCTTTGAAAAAGAAATTTTTCAATCCTGCGCTACGTATGGTCGTTTGTATTCCTTCTGGAATTACTGAAGTAGAAATGCGTGCGGTAAAAGAATCTTGTGAGCGTGTTAATGGGAAAGAAGTTTACTTAATCCATGAGCCTATGGCCGCTGCTATTGGTATTGGTGTAGATATTATGCAGCCTAAAGGAAATATGATTGTAGATATCGGAGGGGGAACCACTGAAATTGCAGTTATTGCCCTTGGTGGTATTGTTTGTGACAAATCTGTAAAAGTCGCCGGTGATGTCTTTACCAATGATATTATCTATTACATGAGAACACAGCATAACTTATATGTTGGAGATCGAACGGCTGAAAAAATTAAAATTCAGATTGGTGCTGCCACTGAAGATTTAGAATTACCACCTGAAGATATGAGCGTTCAAGGACGTGATTTATTAACAGGAAAACCAAAACAAGTTCAAATTTCATTCCGCGAAATCGCTAAAGCTTTAGATAAATCTATTTTACGAATTGAAGATTCTGTAATGGAAACCTTATCGCAAACGCCGCCAGAATTAGCTGCTGACATCTATAATACAGGAATTTATTTAGCCGGTGGAGGATCAATGTTACGAGGCTTAGACAAGCGTCTTTCTCAAAAAACAGATTTACCAGTTTATATTGCTGAAGATCCTTTAAGAGCTGTGGTTAGAGGAACAGGAATTGTTCTTAAAAGCTTACCTAAATACAAAAGTATATTGATAAAATAAGAAGTAAATAATGCAACAAATTTTCAATTTTGTTATTAGAAACAAAACTTTTCTGTTGTTTTTATTGCTTTTCGGTACGGGCTTAGCTCTTACTATTCAATCGCATTCTTACCACAAGAGTAAATTTATTAACTCTGCTAATGTTTTAACAGGGGGTGTTTACGGTACCATGAATTCTGTAGACCAGTATTTTCATCTTCATACAGAAAACGATATTCTTGCTGAAGAAAACAGGCGCTTAAGAGAGCAACTGCTTAATCTCTATACAAGTAAGGACACCACGTTTATAGACAGTTCTTATACCAAATCTAAATACCGTGTTACTACAGCCGAAGTGTATAAAAACAGTTATGCCTCGGTAAATAATTACCTGACTTTAAATAAAGGGACTAACGACGGAATCGCTCAAGATTTTGGCGTTATTACCTCTAATGGTATTGTAGGGATTATAGATAATACCTCTAAAAACTACTCCACGACGCTATCAATTTTAAATAAAAAAAGTCGTATTAACGCCAAACTTAAAGCCTCTAACCATATAGGTTCATTAACTTGGGACGGCGTATCTCCGGAATTTGTACAATTAGATGATGTCTCACAATTTGCAAATATAAAAGTTGGTGATACCATCCTTACCGGTGGAGAATCTTCAATTTTCCCAAAGGGCATTGGCATTGGTACCATTGCTAGTTTTGATACCGATATCAGTGGAGATACCTATACCATTCAAGTCAAATTATTTAATGACATGACCAATATTGGTAAGGTTTATATTTTAGAAAATTTAGACCGAGAAGAAATTCGTTCCCTAGAAAATAAAACAAATGACTAATGTTACCGGTTTAAATATTGTTCGGTTTGTGCTCCTCCTATTAATTCAGGTGGTGATCTGCAATCATATTAATTTTTTAGGCTACATTAACCCGTACATTTATATCATCTTTATTTTTCTTTTTCCTATTAGAGAAGAACGCCTTTTATTGCTTTTTGTAAGTTTCCTTTTGGGACTTATGGTCGATTTGTTTTCAGACTCTGGTGGCGTGCATGCTGCGGCTGCCGTTTTCTTAGCTTATGCAAGACCTGTACTGCTTAAAAACTCCTTCGGAATGCTTTATGAACACCAATCTATAAAGTTTAATTCTACCGAATTGGGAAGTCTAATCAGCTATATTACATTGGGGACAATCTTGCATCATTTTGTTCTTTTTTCATTAGAAATATTTAACATTTCTAATATAATTTTAATCTTGAAGAAGACGTTATTCTCTAGTATTTTCACTATTATCCTTAGTGTATTACTTATAATTTTATTTAGTCGAAACCGAAAATGAGAAAACTGTTATTATTAACAACTGTTGTTCTTGTTGGCCTTGTTTTTATTGCGCGATTATTTTACCTCCAAGTTTATGATAATTCCGCCTATAATATTTTTGAAGATATTGCCATCAAAAAAGAATATAACTACCCAAAACGTGGTTATGTTTATGACCGAAACGGAGAACTGCTCGTAGCCAACCAACCGTCTTATGACGTTATGGTTATCCCTAGGGAAGTTGCCCCGTTGGACTCCTTAGAAATCGATGAATTTTGTAGGCTTTTAAAAATCACAAGAGAAGATTACGATAAAAAATTAAAACGAGCAACCTCCTATTCCCCGAGACTTCCTTCTCCTTTTGTGCCGCAACTCTCAAAGCGAGATTATGCTGTACTTCAGGAAAAAATGAGAAAATATGAAGGGTTCTATATTCAAAAACGATCTCTTCGCTCCTACCAAACAACCATTGGGGCTAATGTTTTAGGTGATATTGGAGAAGCCAATAGAGCAACCATTGCCAAGAAACCTTATTATAGATTAGGCGATTTAATAGGAAACCAAGGCGTTGAAAAAACCTATGAAGAGGTTTTAAGAGGCGTTAAGGGGATTAAATTTATCCAAAAAGATCGTTTTAATAAAAACATAGGTCCTTATAAAGATGGTATTTACGACACCTTACCGGTTCCTGGAAAAGATATTACGATCACCATAGATTCTGAACTGCAAGCTTATGGCGAGTTATTAATGAAGCACAAACGTGGCGGAATTGTTGCCTTAGATCCAAGCAGCGGTGAAATACTTGCTATGGTTACAGGTCCAAGTTATAACCCTAATGATTTAGTGGGTAGAAATCGTTCTAAAAATTATACTAAGCTTCATTACGATACTATTGCAAAACCTTTATTTGACCGTGGTTTATTAGCGCAATACCCACCGGGATCTCCTTTTAAAGTGATGAATGCCCTTATTGGTTTACAAGAAAATGTCATTGGCGTTCATGATACTTATACCTGCCGATTAGGGTACTATTATGGCAGTAGAAAATTAACAGGCTGTCACCACCATAGCAATCCTACCGATATGAATCACGGGATTTCACAATCTTGTAATGGTTATTTTGTTCATGTGTATCGCAAGATTATAGATAAATACAGCGATGCTGGTGAAGGCATGAATGTCTGGGCCAAACACGCTAGAAGTTTCGGCTTAGGCGACTTTTTACACAATGATTTGTCTGTAGGCCGAAAAGGGCGCATACCAGATGGCGATTATTATGATAGAGCCTATGGTGATAACCGTTGGGGCTCTACCTATATTGTATCTAATGCCATTGGCCAAGGTGAGGTAGAAACCACTCCTATTCAGTTGGCAAATATGACGGCGGCAATTGCTAATCGCGGGTTTTATTACACACCCCATATTATAAAAAAGATTCAGGACGACACGATACCTAAAGCTTATACAACACCAAAATACACCACCATAGATAAGCAACATTTTGAACCAGTGATTCAAGGTATGTTTGATGTTTATAATAAAGGAACCGCGCAATCTTTAAAAGTCCCTGGAATAGATATCTGCGGAAAAACAGGAACGGCAGAAAATTTTATTAAAATAGACAGTGTAAAAACACAGCTTACCGACCATTCTATTTTTGTGGCTTTTGCCCCTAAAGACAACCCTAAAATTGCACTTGCTATATTTGTTGAAAACGGATATTGGGGAAGTCGTTTTGCAGGAAAAATGGCCAGTTTAATGATTGAAAAATACATTAAAGGAACCATTACCAGAACAGATTTAGAAGATTGGATTCTTACGCATAGTCTCGAGGACGAATACAAAAAACCGTATTCTGGCGAGCCTTTTGAAATAAATAGAGGCGCCAAACTTCAAGTCATTGATAATTACGCAACAGAATTACCTGATACCTCAGGCGGATTAAAACTATAACTTTTCATGCTAAGAGAAAACCAAAGACACTTTAAGTTCGACTGGATCACTATAATATTATTCTTATTATTAGTGGGCTTTGGGTACCTCAACATTTTATCGGCCTCACATATTGGGGAGATTACGAGTTATTTTGACACGAGCCAATTGTATGGAAAGCATATGATGTTTATAGGCTTAACCCTTATTCTCATCATACTCATTCTCTCTCTTGAAGCCAAGTTTTATGAAAAGTTTGCCAGTATTATTTACCTGGTGGCCATGCTGGCCTTAGTAGGCCTCTTCATTTTTGGAAAAGAAGTGAATGGGGCACGTTCCTGGTACGGAATTGGTAGCATGACCATACAACCTAGTGAGTTTGCTAAATTTGCAACCGCCTTAGCCGTAGCGCGTTTTATGAGCGATTTGCAAACCAATATGCAAACCTTAAAAGATCAAATTAGAGTGGCTGCCATTATATTTATTCCTGCCCTTTTAATCTTACTTCAAAACGATGCCGGAAGTACCATTGTATATCTAGCTTTCTTTTTTGTGTTTTATCGCGAAGGCTTACAGCAAATTTATCTAGCCATTGCCCTAAGCTTAATTGCACTCGCCGTTATAGGTTTAAAATTTGGCGTTTTAATTACGGCAGCGATTGCAGCCACTATTATCTTTAGCGTTTATTTTCTTAGAAGGAAGAAACGAGGTTCTATTCTTCAATATATAGCCGTCCTTATCTTATGCGTTGGCTTCTCTTATGGCGTACGGTTATTTTATAACCACGTCCTAAAACCGCATCAACAAAATAGAATTAGTCTGTGGTTACGACTAGAAAAAGATCCGGTAAAACTACAGCGTATGAAGAAAGAAGAGGCCTATAACCTTATTCAATCCGAACATGCCATTAGCTCTGGAGGACTTTCTGGAAAAGGTTTTTTACAAGGTACACGCACTACTGGTAAATTTGTACCAGAACAACATACCGATTATATCTTTAGTACCGTTGGTGAAGAATGGGGCTTTTTAGGCTCTAGTGCCGTAGTCCTTTTATTTGTATTGCTCATAATTCGGATTTTATATCTCGCCGAATCTCAAAAATCTCAATTTAGTCGGGTTTACGGGTATAGTGTCGCCTCCATATTGTTTATCCACTTTACCATAAATATTGGTATGGTTATGGGTCTTATCCCAACCGTTGGTATCCCTCTTCCCTTTTTTAGTTATGGGGGGTCTGGACTTTGGGGCTTTACTATTCTACTTTTTATTTTTGTAAAATTAGACAGCAACAAGATTAATGAATGGTAGGCAGTACAGCTTTTAAAGCCTTACAAAAATTTAAAACGCTTATCTGCTAGAATTTCTCCGCACGTTTAAGAAACAATTCTTCGCTTTAAACTCTAGTTGTTAAACACAAAAAGAAACAGGTTTTCAGTTTAGCGATCTTACCCTCTTGTTTCAAAGTTTTAATAAGAGGCCCTATGGCAATTCGCTTTATTCCTTCACAACAAGGCATAAAAAAACCTGCAACGTAAAATACACTGCAGGTTATTATTTTATTATTTTAAACTTGCTAAGCTCGCCGTAATGGTTTCAATCTTAGCTAAAGCATCAGCTTCTTTTTTCTTTTCTGCTGCAACAACTTGCTCCGGAGCTCCGGCTACAAAGCGCTCGTTAGATAACTTCTTTTGAACCGATTTAAGAAAACCTTCCGTGTAGTTTAACTCTTCAGTAAGCTTCTTAATTTCCGCTTCCACATCAATACTCCCTTCCATAGGAATAAAGTATTCATTAGATTTTACTCTAAAAGTTAAAGCACCTTCAACAGGTTCATTTACGTATTCAAATTGCTCTAAATTTCCTAATTTAGAAATCACAGCATCAAAAGTTGTAGATGATTTTTCATTGTTCACCACAGAAAACTTAATCGCATCTTTAAAGGCAATATTCTTTTGTTTTCTAATGTTTCTAATTCCAGAAATCACTTCAGAAGCAAAATCAAATTCAGAAATTAAAGTTGTATTAATAGGTTTCGCTTCTGGCCATTTTGCAATAATTAAAGCCTCTTCTGGAGAGCGCTCTTTAATATATTGCCAAATATCTTCCGTTAAGAAAGGCATAAATGGGTGAACAATTTTTAAGTTATCCTCAAAAATAGACATCACTTTATCATACGTTACTCTATCAATTGGTTGCTGATAAGCGGGTTTAACCATCTCTAGCATCCAACCACAGAAATCATCATAAATTAACTTATAGATCGCCATTAAAGCATCACTTAAACGGTACTTGCTAAAGTGATCTTCAATTTCTAATAAAACAGACTGAAACTTCGACTCATACCATTCTAAAGCAATTTTACTCGATTCTGGTTGTGCAATATCTGCAACCTCCCAAAGATTGGTTAATTGAAAGGCATTCCAAATTTTATTTCCAAATCCTTTTCCTTGTTGGCATAAGGCTTCATCAAACATAAGGTCATTTCCTGCCGCAGAGCTTAACAATAGTCCTACTCTAACACCATCTGCAGTATACTCCTCAATAAGCTTTAAAGCATCTGGCGAGTTTCCAAGAGATTTAGACATTTTACGTCGTTGCTTGTCACGCACTAAACCTGTAAGGTAAACATTCTCAAATGGCTTTTCATCTTTATACTCGTAACCCGAAATGATCATTCTAGCAACCCAAAAAAATAAAATATCTGGCCCTGTTACTAAATCATTAGTTGGGTAATAGTATTTAATTTCTTCGTTTTCAGGATTACGGATACCATCAAAAACACTCATTGGCCATAACCAAGAGCTAAACCATGTATCTAAAGCATCTGTTTCTTGTCTTAGATCTTCAGCTTTTAAGTTGGCATTATTGGTTTTCTCTTGTGCTAATTTCAATGCATCATCAAGGGTTTCTGCAACAACGAAATCTTCTTTACCATCGCCATAATAAAAGGCCGGAATTTGCTGTCCCCAAAGCAATTGACGTGAGATATTCCAATCACGGATATTCTCCATCCAATGTCTATAGGTGTTTTCAAATTTCTTCGGAAATAATTTAATATCGCCATTTTTTAAAACGGCATCAATAGCAGGTTGTGCTAAATCTTCCATTTTCAAGAACCACTGATCACTTAAGCGAGGCTCAATAACAGCCTTTGTACGTTCTGAAGTTCCTACTTTATTGATATGGTTTTCGGTCTTAACCAAAATACCAGCATCTTCTAATTCCTTAGAAATAGCTTTTCTTACAACAAAACGATCTTGACCTTCGTAATGCATTCCGAAGCTATTTAAACTCGCATCATCATTAAAAATATCTACAACCTCTAGTTGATGTTTATCTCCTAAAACCTTATCGTTTTCATCATGAGCAGGCGTCACTTTTAAACAACCCGTACCAAACTCTACATCCACGTACTCATCTTCAATGATAGGAATAACACGACCACAGATAGGCACAATAGCTTTTTTTCCTTTAAGATGTGTAAAACGCTCATCGTTAGGATTAATACAAATCGCCGTATCTCCAAAAATAGTTTCTGGTCTAGTCGTTGCAATGGTTAATTTTTCATCACTTCCCTCTACTTGGTACTCTAGATAGTACAGTAAACCTTGTTTTTCAACATGATTAACTTCCTCGTCAGACAAGGTCGTTTTTGCTTCCGGATCCCAGTTTACCATTCGGTAACCTCTATAAATAAGGCCTTTATTGTATAGATCTACAAAGACTTTAATCACGGCTTCAGACATATCATCATCCATGGTGAACTTTGTACGATCCCAATCACAAGAACAGCCTAATTTTTTAAGTTGCTCTAAGATAACACCGCCATATTCTTCGGTCCATTCCCAAGCGTGTTTTAAAAACTCTTCGCGCGACAAATCGTTCTTATCAATACCTTGTTCTTTTAGTTTGGCTACCACCTTAGCTTCTGTAGCAATAGAAGCGTGATCCGTACCTGGAACCCAACATGCATTTTTCCCCATTAAACGTGCACGACGAATTAAGACATCTTGAATGGTATTATTCAACATATGCCCCATGTGTAAAACTCCGGTAACATTAGGCGGTGGAATTACAATGGTATACGGCTCTCTATCGTCTGGTACAGAGTGAAAGTATTTGTTTTGCATCCAGTAGTCGTACCACTTATTTTCTACGGACAATGCATTATATTTTGATGGGATTTCCATGTTTTGGTATTGTTTTTGTAATATAGCTGTCAAAAATACTTATAATTCCTATTTCGAAAAATTATTACGTTAATAATATATCGCTTCAAAGCATAAAATCTGTTAAATGAAGGGTATTACAACTAATTAATTTTGATTGAAAGGAAAAAGTAACTAGTTTTGAATAATCAATTTTAAAATTAAAATGATGAAAAATTTATTAGCAATTTTGTTTGTAGGACTGATCAGTGTTGGTTCTTTCGCTCAAGAAAAAGTAGCAAAAATCGAATTTAAAACCGACGTGATTGACTATGGTACCATAGAAAAAGGTTCGGATGGTGTTAGAGTCTTTGAGTTTACAAATACAGGAAACGCGCCTTTAGTGATTTCTAATGTAAAATCGACTTGCGGTTGTACCGTTCCTAAAAAACCGAAAGATCCTATTATGCCAGGAGAAACCGGAGAGATTGAAGTAAAATACGACACAAAGCGTGTTAACCCAATACGAAAAACCATTACCGTTTATTCTAATGCTGAAACCCCAACCGTAGCCTTAAAAATTAAAGGTTTAGTTGTAGATTCTGCAAAAACAAGCGTTTTAGAGAAAAAAAGTAAAAGTATGCTAGAGCAATAATCTAGACTTCATTTTATACCATAACAATGAGTTCTCAATTTGAGAACTCATTTTTTTTATCCATTTTTCCCTGATAAGCTATAATAAATTTCAGAACTTAGCACTTTAAAATAAAACACTATTATATGCCCGTTATATCTCAAAAAGGCATCAACATGCCAGAATCACCAATTAGAAAATTGGTACCGTATGCAGAAGCTGCTAATAAACAAGGTAAAAATGTTTATTACCTTAATATAGGTCAACCCGATATAAAGACCCCACAAGTAGCCTTAGATGCTATAAAAAATCAAAATATAGAAACCATAGCTTATAGCCGATCTGAAGGTGCTGAAAGCTATAGAATGAAAATAGCCGAATACTACAAGCGTAATGACATTAACGTTTCGCATAATGATATTATAGTGACCACAGGAGGTAGTGAAGCCTTGCTTTTTGCTTTTGGTAGTATTATGGATAAAGGTGATGAAATTATTATTCCAGAGCCTTTCTATGCGAATTACAACGGTTTCTCTATTGCATCCGGAGTCAATGTTAAGCCTGTTATTTCTAAAATTGAAGATAATTTTGCTCTCCCTCCTATTGAGGAATTTGAGAAATTAATTACTCCAAAAACGAAAGCTATTTTAATTTGTAACCCTGGAAACCCTACGGGGTATTTATACTCAAAAGAAGAAATTAAACAGCTTGCGGCCATTGTTAAAAAACACGATTTGTTTTTAATTGCTGATGAAGTTTATAGAGAGTTTGTTTATGATGGTATAGAACACTATTCTATTTTACAAGAGCCAGGCTTAGAAGACCATGCTATTGTTATCGATTCTGTATCTAAACGTTACAGCATGTGTGGCGCGCGTATTGGTTATTTAGTATCTAAAAACACTGAATTTATTACAACCGCCTTAAAGTTTGCTCAAGCCCGACTAAGTCCGCCAACCTTAGCTCAAATTGCAAGTGAAGCGGCACTAGATACGCCTCAAAGTTATTTTGATGATGTAAAAGAAGAATACGTAAAGCGTAGAAACATCTTAATTAATGCCTTAGAGAAAATTCAAGGTGTTAACGTTGCTAAGCCTAACGGTGCGTTTTATTGTATTGCAGAACTTCCTGTTAAAAGCGCAGATAACTTTGCAAAATGGTTATTAGAGTCGTTTGATTATAACAACGATACTGTAATGGTAGCCCCAGCAGCAGGTTTTTACTCGACTTCTGGTGTAGGCTTAAACCAAATTAGAATTGCTTACGTCTTAAATGAAGACAGCCTTATTAAGGCCGTGAAAATATTAGAGGAAGCTCTAAAAGTTTATAAAGACTAATGACTATAATTAACAACGCTTCCTTACAACCTTATAATACGTTTGGTATTGAGGCTACGGCACAAGAGTATTGTGATATTCGCACTATAGAAGACTTAAAAACCATTCTAAAAGCGCAGCACAGTAAGCCCCTCTTTATTTTGGGAGGCGGAAGCAATATGCTCTTAACTAAAGATATTGACGCCTTAGTTTTACACATGAACTTAAAAGGTATTGAAGTTGTAGAAGAAACTGAAGATACCGTTATTGTAAAAGCTATGGCTGGTGAAAACTGGCATAACTTTGTACTTTGGTGTTTGCAACACAATTATGGTGGCATAGAAAATCTTTCTTTAATCCCCGGTAACATTGGTACAGCTCCAATCCAAAACATTGGAGCTTACGGGGTAGAGCTAAAAGATGTATTTGTAAGTTGCGAGGCCTTAGAGATTGAGAGCCAATCACTAACCACTTTTTCTAAAACAGCATGTCAGTTTGGATATAGAGAATCTGTTTTTAAACAAGACTTAAAAGGGCAATACATTATAACTAGTGTTAATATTCAATTAACAAAGCGTGCGCATACATTACATATAGGTTATGGCGCAATAACTAAAGAATTAGAACACTTACAAATAACCCAGCCCACGATTCAAGATGTCTCTAAAGCGGTTATTGCCATTAGAGAAAGTAAATTACCAGATCCTAAAGAGATTGGTAACAGCGGAAGTTTCTTTAAAAACCCCATTGTAGCCACGGCAGATTTTAAAGCCTTACAAGCTAATTTTCCTGAAATGCCATTTTATGAGATTTCAGATCATGAAGTCAAAATTCCAGCCGGCTGGCTCATTGAAAAAGCAGGTTTTAAAGGCAAACGTTTTCAGAATTATGGCGTGCACGACAAGCAAGCTTTAGTCTTAGTGAATTACGGAGGTGCCAAAGGGAAAGATATTTTTGAATTGGCACAGTTGATCCAAAAAACAATCAAACGGTTATTTAATATCAGCATTGAAACCGAAGTCAATATCATATAAATATAAAAGTCACAATAGAAATTGTGACTTTTAATTACAGAATGATTTCATTTTGAAAACGCTATTAATCAATTTCTTAACAAGAAAAAACCATTCTATAGTACTTAATTAATCACCTTTATTAAGGTGTATTTAAGTATATTTACGGTTACAAATTCAATTTGGACGTTTTAAAAGACACAAAAACAAGATATTAGCATTTTGAGTATTACTCCAACAGAACAAAAAATCATAGCTTACCTTCAAAAAAAAGATAAGCGGGCTTTGAATTTACTCTATGAAAACTATTCCAACAGTTTATATGGTGTAATCTTAAAAATCACCGTTAATGAAGAAGTCGCACAAGACGCTTTACAAGAAACATTTATTAAAGTATGGAAAAATGCTTCTAAATACGATCCTAAAAAAGCAAAACTCTTTACTTGGCTCTTCAGAATTGCGAGAAATACAGCCATTGATAAACTAAGAAGTTTTAATAATCGTTATCATAAGGAAGTCCAAATTGAAACTTCTAACGTATATATTCTACCAACAACAAATTTTAATGAAGACGTCATGGACATTAAAAGACACGTTGGTACACTAGAAAAAAAATATCAAATTGTGTTAGATGCTTTGTTTTTTCAAGGTATGACACAACAAGAAGCGAGTGAAGAATTAAACATCCCACTCGGCACTATTAAATCTAGATTAAAAATAGGGTTACGAGAACTGAAAAAAGTTTATAATCCATAAATTATTTGATCATGGAAAAGCAAGTACAAACCTTTTTAAACTCTGATATCTTACAGAAGTATGTTATTGGAGAAACCACTTCAGAGGAAACTCGAGAAGCGGAACATTTTATTTCTAATTATCCTGAAGTAGCGCAAGCTTACGAAACACTACAAGATAATTTAGAAATCATTGCCAAAGCAGGCGCTACAGATATACCAAAAGATATTCTTGGAGATGTTTTAGAGGCATTAGAAGAGCAAGAGGCTCCTAAGGTGATTCATTTAACCCAAGACCGTAAAACCCCTTGGTACAGTTTTGCAGCAAGTGCAGCTGCAGTCATCTTTGCCGTAACCTCTTTTATGTTCTATCAGAAAAATCAAGATCTGAAAAACGAAAACAATGTGGTCGTTGATGAACTTTTTGATTTACGTAGCGATATTGAAAGCAACAATTACAAGTTAGACGAATTATCTAGAGAGTTATTAAAACTTAATAATCCTGATTCTAAGAAATACGTTATTAATGGTAATGACCGCGCTAAGAATTTAAAAACTGTCGCGTATATTAACCCAGTGGAAAAAACCTCTATGATAGATGTAATTACACTGCCACAATTACCTGAAGAGCAACAATACCAAATTTGGGCTGAGCTACAGGATCGTATGGTTAACTTAGGCATTTTAGACGAGTCTGACCGTAAGTTAAAACAGATTCCTTATATGGAAGATGCCTTAGCTTTAAGCATAAAAATAGGCACCAAAGGTGTTAATGCTAACGAGAATGATACTGAAGTTGCAGAAATTTCATTAAAGGATAAATAATTCCCTTCATTACTATACTAAAAAAGGAGCCCGAAAACGGCTCCTTTTTTTATGGAATCGTATTAAATGTCTTAAAAACCTATAATTATAACATAAATAATACTTTCAATAACGCTATAGAAAAACAGCTTCTAATTGGGCTTTAGAATAAATGTAAAAGCCTTATCTTTGCATCAAATTACACAAATTCTTATTATGAAATTACTATTCATTACTTTAGGATTATTAGCCCTTGCCGTTGGCGGTATCGCTATAAAGATTTGGGCTAAAAAAGATGGAAAATTTGCAGGTACCTGTGCCAGCCAAAATCCTATGCTTAATAAAGAAGGAGAAGCTTGTGGTTTTTGTGGAAAAACGCCAGACGAATATAAAGACTGTAGCGAACCACAACACTCTTAAGTTTCAATGACGCTTACTTTAGTTTTATTTTATGCATTTATTGCAGTAGTTAGTGTTCAAATTATTTATTATTTAAGTTTTCTTTTTTCCTTCGGATTAAAATCTCCCGAAACTCGGTTAAAAAAACAGATTCCGATATCTATAATTGTCTGCGCCAAAAATGAAGCAGAGAATTTAAAAAAAAATATCCCTTCCCTATTAAATCAAGACTATTCTAGTTTCGAAATTGTCCTTGTTAACGATAGCTCGTTTGATGACACTTTAGAAATCATGGAAGACTTTGCTGCAAACAACAGTCAGGTAAAAGTTGTAGATGTTAAAGTGAGTGAAGCGTTTTGGGGGAATAAAAAGTACGCCCTTACTTTAGGTATTAAAGCTTCTTCTTACGATACCTTAGTGTTTACCGATGCCGATTGTACTCCAGCTTCAAACCAATGGTTGGCCCATATAAGTAGTCAATTTTCAAATGAGAAATCAATCGTCTTGGGCTATGGAGCTTATGCTAAAAAGAAATTCTCCCTACTCAATAAACTGATCCGTTTTGAAACCGTAATGACGGCTCTTCAGTATTTCTCTTATGCTAAAATGGAAATCCCGTATATGGGTGTGGGGCGAAACTTAGCCTATAAAAAAGAAGTGTTTTTTAACAACTGTGGTTTTAACAGCCATATGGCTCTAAAATCTGGCGATGATGATTTATTTATCAACGAAGTAGCCAATGCCACAAATACAGCACTGTGTTTTTCAAAAGAAAGTTTTACCATTTCAGAGCCTAAACACTCGTTTAAATCTTGGATTCTTCAAAAACGAAGACATGTAAGTACGGCAAAATATTACAAGGCAAAACACAAACTATTACTAGGCTTATTTTATCTCACACAATTAAGCTTTTGGATTTTAGGAGGGATTTTTATATATCTAGGTGTCTTGCTCCCATGGATCGCAGCACTTATAGCACTCCGCTTTCTTATACAGTGGATTTGCTTTGGCTTTACCGCTAAAAAATTGGAAGAAACAGACCTCATCCTACTTTTACCTTTACTAGAAATTTCACTTATTACCTCACAATTAAGTATCTTTATAGCTAATTTGATATCTAAGCCAACACATTGGAAATAAAAGACGCCATAAACAAAGCTAAAAATAACAATCAAATTGCATTCAATTTTCTTTTAGATACCTATTGGAGTGATGTGTATGCCTTTCAACTCAAACGTACCCTAAATGAAAATGATGCTGAAGATATTACCATACAAACATTTTCTAGAGCCTTTGATAAAATAAACAGCTATAACGAAAATTATAAGTTTAAAACTTGGCTGATTACAATTTCAAAAAATATTCATATTGATCTTATTAGAAAACAAAAGCACGCTATAGGCGATACTTCTAAAGATAATGACGAACGTTATTTTGATATTGTTGATAACTCCCCTACCCCTGAAGATAAAATTATTACAGAACAAAATCTCGCTAAACTCTTAAGGGATATAAAAAAGCTAAAACCCCATTATCAAGAAATTATTAATCTCAGGTATTTCCAAGAGTTGAGTTATAAGGAAATTTCAGAGCATCTAAACGAGCCTATTAATAATGTTAAAGTGAAACTACTCCGCGCAAAAAAATTATTAGCGGCTATTATTACCAAAAGTTAGTGTTTGCTTTATTAAAAAAATTAGGTCCGGGCATTTTATTTGCAGGTGCAGCGATTGGGGTCTCTCATATTGTTATGTCTACAAGAGCTGGTGCCGATTTCGGTTTAGGATTACTATGGGCTTTACTGCTAGTACATCTGTGTAAATACCCTTTCTTCTTATTTGGCGCAAAGTATGCTGCAGCCACCGGAGAAAGTCTTATTTATGGGTATTACCGCTTAGGAAAAGGCGTATTACTAACGTATTTTATTCTAAATATAGCTACAATTTTCACCATACAAACGGCAGTAACGATTGTTACAGCTGGGATTGCAGACACGCTTTTTGGTGATATTAGTTTTCTAAACTTTGGCTATACTCAGATCTCTAGTATTGAAATTTGGACCGTGATCACCTTAGCAATCTCCTTACTTATTTTATTCTTGGGCAATTATAAGGCCTTAGACAAAATTATAAAACTGATTATCTTTTTACTCACCCTAAGTACGCTTATCGCCTTGTTCTTTGCGTACGACGGCTTCTCCGAACCTATGAATTTTACGCAAGTACTACCTAAGACTTCAGTAGAAATGGCATTTTTAGTCGCTTTTATGGGCTGGATGCCTGCACCATTAGATGTTTCCATCTGGCATTCCATTTGGGCTATTGAAAAGCAAAAAGAAAACCATGACGTATCACCAAAATCCATTCTATTAGATTTTAATATGGGATACTTTGGGGCCATGCTCTTAGGTATTGGCTTCCTTAGTTTAGGGTATTTTGTCATGTATGGTTCTGAGACTCCTTTTAGTCCAAAGGCCACACTATTTGCAAGTCAACTGATAGAGATGTACACTTCAAATTTAGGACAATGGGCCTATATTGTTATTGGTATAGCCGTGCTCACCACCATGTTTAGCACCACTTTAACCACCTTAGATGCCTCACCAAGAGCCATGAACAAAAGTATGGAAGTGCTCACCCACAAAACTTTTAAAAACGGTTATCTCTTCTGGATTGTTTTACTGACTCTCGGAACTTTAATTATCTTTTTTGCCTTTGCTTCAGAAATGGGCATTCTAATAAAAACGGCTACCGTACTCTCTTTTCTTACCGCGCCATTTTATGCCTTTGTAAATTATAGATTAATATGCAGCAAGCATACACCTGAAACTTGGCGACCTAAACGCCTATTACACCTTTTAGCGTGGTTAGGTATTATTTTTCTAATTGCATTTAGTCTGTGGTACGTGGCAATACTATAGATAATTTAATTATTTACTTTGTATCTTTGCAACAAGAAATTGATAATTGCATGGAAACCACAGTTGCTTCAAATATTTTACTAGAAAGAAAACCGAAATGGTTAAGAGTAAAATTACCTACGGGCAAAAAATACACGGAACTCAGATCTTTAGTAGACAAGTATAAATTAAATACTATTTGTACCTCTGGAAGCTGTCCTAATATGGGAGAATGTTGGGGAGAAGGTACTGCAACCTTTATGATTTTAGGAAATGTTTGTACCCGATCATGTGGATTCTGTGGTGTTAAAACCGGACGTCCAGAAACGGTAGATTGGGATGAGCCAGAAAAAGTAGCACGTTCAATCAAATTAATGCAAATTAAACATGCCGTTTTAACGAGTGTTGACCGTGACGATTTAAAAGACATGGGAAGCATTATGTGGGCAGAGACTGTAAAGGCGGTTAGACGTATGAATCCTGAGACCACCTTAGAAACGCTTATCCCAGATTTTCAAGGTATTGAAAAACACATTGACCGTATTATTGATGTAGCTCCGGAAGTGGTTTCGCATAATATTGAAACCGTAAGACGTTTAACGCGTGATGTAAGAATACAAGCGAAATACGATCGTAGCCTTGGTGTTTTAAAATATTTAAAATCGCAAGGTCAACGTCGTACAAAATCAGGAATTATGCTTGGTTTAGGTGAAGAACGCGAAGAAGTGATCCAAACCCTTCACGATTTAAGAGCTAATGATGTAGATGTGGTGACTATTGGGCAATACTTACAACCTAGTAAAAAACACTTACCTGTAAAATCGTTTATCAATCCAGATCAATTTAAAGAATACGAAGACATTGGCTTAGAGTTAGGCTTTAGACATGTAGAAAGTAGTGCCCTAGTGCGATCGTCTTACAAAGCACAAAAACACATCAATTAATGATCAGAGTAGCCATCAATGGTTTTGGTAGAATAGGTCGACGTGTTTTTAGATTAGCTTTAGCGCATCCGGATATAGAAATTGTTGCTATTAATGATTTAGCGGATAGTAAAACACTAAGCCATTTACTAAAATACGACAGTATTCACGGCGTTTTAAAAGATAAGGTTTCCTTTGATGACCAACATATTATCATCAATGAAGTGGCTATTCCGTTATACAATTACACACATCCACAAGACATTAAATGGTCTGCTGTAGCACCTGATTTTGTTGTGGAATCTACTGGAAAGTTTAAAACTAAAACAGAACTGCAACACCATATAACCAATGGTGCAAAACGCGTTATATTATCAGTTCCGGCTGTAGATGACGATATTAAAACTATCGTTTTAGGTATTAATGACCAAAGTATTGATGGTAGCGAAACAATTTTATCTAACGCCTCGTGTACCACCAATAATGCCGCCCCTATGATTGCGTTAATAAAAGCGAATTTAGGAATTAAGCAAGCCTATATTACAACGATTCATTCGTACACTACCGACCAAAGCTTACACGACCAGCCTCATAAAGACTTAAGACGGGCTCGTGCTGCCGGACAATCTATAGTTCCAACAACCACTGGTGCAGCCAAAGCCTTAACCAAAATTTTTCCAGACCTCTCCGAGGTCATTGGAGGTTGTGGTATTAGAGTTCCGGTTGCCAATGGTTCTTTGACCGATATTACAATTAATGTTGAAAAACCGACATCGATTGCTGCAGTTAATTCTATTTTTAAAAACGCTTCAGAAAATGAACTTAAAGGCATTTTAGAATACACTGAAGACCCGATAGTATCAATTGACATTGTTGGAAATCCGCACTCTTGTATCTTTGATGCCCAGATGACCTCTGTGATTGGAAATATGGTTAAAATAGTTGGATGGTACGATAATGAAACGGGGTACAGTTCTAGAATTCTAAATTTAATTTGCAATATATCGGACAAAAAAGCACTTTAATCGAATAAATAATTATATTTGTTCAAATTTAAATGCGCTGAATGTCACCGATTAAACACATCATATTTGTAATTTTAGCCTGCTTTTGTAGTCTTTTGTTTGCACAACAAATAGGAGCTGATGATGACGGTATGCTCTCCATAAGACTTTTAGAACACCTCAATCAGGCCAAATTAGACAGTAATCGTGGTAAATATTATAACGCTTTAGATAATCTAGACAAAGCGTTAAATGCTTCAATTAAAATAGGCGATCAATCCCAACAAGGAAAAATTTATTTGAAAATTGCCAAAGTGCAATTCTTAGTCGGTGAGAAGGATAAAGCTAATCTTTCCATCAGCAAAGCCATGAAAATCCAACGTGAAATTGGTGATTATGGTAATTTAGCCGCCGCGTATAATATTAAAGGGGTAATGTATAGCACCCAAGAAGAATACGAGGAAGCTTTAGATTATTTTAATTCAGCAAAAACCTTATTTGAACAAGAAGGCATCGAAGAATACACCTCTGATGTTACCCTTAATGAAGCCAAGGTTTATATTGCCTTAAAACGCTACGCAGAGGCTAAGGCCGATTTAGAAAAGACCATTATCATTGCTAAAAAATACAACCAACAACGCCGTCTTAGTGGCGCGCTTATTTACAGCGGAAAAGTATTTTGTGCTATGGGCAACCTTAGAATGGCAGAGATGCAAACCGAAGAAGGTCTTGCCATTGCTCAAGAACTCAATAATTTTAGCGATGAAAATGAAGCTTACTTAACCCTTAGTGATATTCATGAAAAAAATGGCGACTATAAAAATTCGCATTTCTATATCAAGAAACACATCCACTTATCAGATTCGCTTTTAAATGTAAAGCGTCAGAATATTGCGACTGGCATTTCTAACGAATCAATTACCGACTATAAAGATGCCCAAAACGAACAACTTAAGGCCCAAATAGACGAGGTAAATGCAGAAAGTGCGTTTAGTAGAATTACAACGATATTGAGTATCGCCTTAATTACCATTTTATCCTTATTAACCTTATCCTTATATAAGAACAATAATATTAGGCTGAATACAAATACCATGCTTCATAAGAAGAATGACGAATTAATATTGGCAAAAGAAAAAGCAGAATTAGCATCTAAAACAAAGGCCAACTTCCTATCTACTGTAACCCACGAGCTAAGGACGCCATTATATGCCGTTACGGGTTTAACAAATATGCTTTTAGATGAAGACCCTAAACCGCATCAAATTCCGCATTTAAAATCTTTAAAATTTTCAGGAGATTACCTCTTAACCTTTATCAATGATATTCTTCAAATTAATAAAATTGAGGCCAATAAAGTCGAAGTAGATCCGGAACACTTTAATTTAAAACTGAAATTAGAGAATGTTATCTCTGCCTTAAGCAATTCAGCAAAAGATCAGGATACCACGATACATTTCGACTACGCCAAAGACCTCCCAGAGAATTTTATTGGAGATCAACTTAAGATTTCGCAAATCTTAATTAACCTTCTTGGTAATGCCATTAAGTTTACACAAGACGGTGATATTTGGGTAAGAACCTCTAAAATAGATCAAAACGACGATACCTATAGACTTCGTTTTGAGATTGAAGATAACGGAATTGGGATCACCAAAGAGAAGCAAGAACACATGTTTGAAAGCTTTTCTCAAGGGTCGGTACAAATTAATAGAAAATATGGCGGTACAGGTTTAGGCTTATCTATTGTTAAAGGATTAATTCAAATTCTGAAAGGAAAAATTTACCTGAAGAGTGAATTGGGTAAAGGAACCACCTTCTTTTTTGAAATCCCATTAGAGCATGATAAAACGGCCGATAAGCCAGAAGTTATAGAAGTTAAAAAAGGGAACAAGATGGAGGATTTGGATTTAAGCAATGTTAAAATTCTTATCGTAGAAGACAACAAAATAAACCAAATGATCACAAAAAAGATTCTGAATAAGATGAACTTAAATTGTGACGTTGTGGATAATGGTGAAGCTGCCGTAGAACAAGTTAAAATCGTTAAGTACGATGTGGTTCTTATGGACATTCATATGCCAGGAATTAGCGGACTAGAAGCCACTAAGATTATTAGATCTTTTGATAAGGAATTAACCATCTTTGCACTAACCGCTGTAACTTTAGAGGATAAAATGCACGAGTTTGGAGAGGCTGGTTTTGATGATATTATTTCCAAACCGTTTAAACAAGAAGACTTTGAAGACAAACTTCATGCAGCGCTTACCGGACAAAAAATAGTGTCTAGTTTCTTTAATTAACACTAGCCTTAACCACAGCATTAAACTCCGCCGCTTTGTCTAACTTAATTTCTATAGGCAGGTAAAAGAGTTTAGTTTCTAAGGTGCTATAATCTTTTAATCGCACATAGTCTTTTTCAGTAGTTATAATTAACGACTTCCCTGCTAAATTAGAAATATCAGAAGCCTTAAAATTATAGTGATCTGCAAATTCTAAATGGTCAAATTCCAGGCCTTTTTCCTTTAAAAATTGCACTAGAGGATTGGCATTTGCAATCCCTGTGACTAAGGTGAATTTTGGCAGCGTCGCCAAGTCTAAAGATCGCTCTACTGAATAGACTTCTGTGGCATAATCTACATGACTAAAAAAGAGCGATTGCTCATCTTTTAATTTCAACTTTAAACGAATCTTTTCTTTTTCAGACGCCGAAATAGAAGGATCACATTTGGTAACCACAACGACATCGGCACGTTTAGCACCCGATTTAGGCTCTCTTAAATTTCCGGTAGGCAAAACAATATCCTTATAGTATAAATTAGAATAAGCCGTTAACAAAATTGTAAAAGAAGCTTGTACTTTTCGGTGTTGGTACGCATCATCCAATAAGATGACTTCCGGAGCCTCATCAAGACCTCTTAGTTGCGCAATCCCATGTTGCCTATTGGCATCTACAGCCACTTTAATACCCTTAAATTTTCTATAAAACTGAAAAGGCTCATCTCCTATAGTATCTGCATTAGCTTGGCTATCGGCCAAAACAAAACCTTCAGTTTTTCGCTTATAACCACGACTTAGGGTCGCTATAGATTTTTCATCTTTAAGCAAGCGTATAAGATATTCTATCATTGGGGTTTTCCCGGTCCCGCCCGTACTTAAGTTTCCCACACATAGCAACGGAAAATCATAAGTCTTAGACGTTTTAATCCCCACATCATACAACCAATTTCGCAACCATGTTATGGCATAATAAATTGGAACAATAGGAAATAATATATAACGAATAATTTTCATAGCGCTGTAATCACGTGTTTTATGCTGAAAGAAGAACCATAACCAAGAGTCTTGGCTAAACTGATATTTGAATATTGATATTTCACAACAGCTAAATTATAGTATTTTTGAAACAAATATACACTTATGATTATACAAGACGTCATTAATCACTTGCACAACTTAGCCCCATTAGCTTATGCTGAAGATTTTGATAACGTAGGACTCTTAGTGGGGAATAAAAATGAGAAGGTCACAGGAGTTTTAGTAACTTTAGATACCCTTGAAGCCGTCGTTGATGAAGCCATTGAAAATCAATGCAATCTTATCGTAAGCTTCCACCCTATTATTTTTAAAGGTTTAAAAAAACTTACGGGAAAAACCTACGTAGAACGCGTTGTTATAAAAGCTATACAGCATAACATTGCCATTTTCTCCATACATACCGCATTAGACAATGCTTTTCAGGGCGTTAACGACATTATCTGTAACCAATTAGGGTTGATAAATAAGAAGGTTTTAATCCCCCAAAGCGGCACTATTAAAAAATTACAGACCTACGTCCCCAAAGCAGACGCAGAAGCCCTAAGAACGGCTTTATTTAAAACGGGTGCAGGAAGTCTAGGGCATTATGAATCGTGTAGTTTTAATATGGAAGGCCAAGGCACGTTTTTAGGCAATGCCGATGCGAATCCTATAATTGGCAAAAAAGGCGAATTACATACCGAACCTGAAACTGCAATCTCCATAACCTTCAAAAAACATCTTGAAAGTACCGTTTTACGAACACTTTTTGAGGCACATCCTTATGAAGAAGTGGCCTATGAAATTACAACCTTAGAAAATTCAAATCAACATATTGGTATTGGAATGCTTGGAGAGCTTGAACAAGAAATGCCTGCTGAAGCCTGTTTAAAGTTTATTAAAGACCAAATGCAAACCGACTGTATAAGACATACAAGCCCTTTAGATCGTCCCATAAAACGCATAGCGGTACTTGGAGGCTCTGGTAGTTTTGCAATTTCTGCGGCAATGGCTGCTAAAGCCGATCTATTTATTACCGCAGATTTAAAATATCATGATTTTTTTAGTGCCGAAAACAAGATTATTTTAGCCGATATTGGTCATTATGAAAGTGAACAGTTCACAAAATCATTTTTAGTAGACTATCTATCAAAAAAAATCACTAATTTTGCAATCATTTTATCAAAGACAAATACAAATCCGATAAAGTATTTATAATTATGGCAAAAAAAGCTGAAGTTTCTGTTGAAGAGCGATTGAGAGCACTATATGATTTACAATTAATTGACTCTAGAGTAGATGAAATAAGAAATGTCAGAGGTGAGCTTCCTTTAGAAGTTAGAGATTTAGAAGACGAAGTTGAAGGACTTAACTTAAGATTGGAAAAGCTAAATGATAGCTTAACGATTATCGACGAAGACATCAAAGGAAAGAAAAACTTAATTGAAGAAGCTAAAACTTTAATTAAGAAATACAGTGAGCAACAAAAGAATGTTAGAAATAACAGAGAATATAACTCATTGACTAAAGAAGTTGAATTTCAAGAATTAGAAATTCAATTGGCTGAAAAGCACATTAAAGAATTTAAAGTTCAGATAGAACAGAAAAAAGAAGTTATTTCTGCCACTAAAGACCGTTTAAAAGATCGTATGGCTCACTTAAAGCACAAAAAAGGCGAGCTTAACGAAATTTTAAAAGAAACGGAAAAAGAAGAAGAGGCTTTAAAATTAAAGTCTGAAGATTATCAAAAGAAAATTGACGATCGTTTAGTAAAAGCTTACCAGAGAATTAGAAATAATGTGAAGAATGGTTTAGCGGTTGTAGCGATAGAACGTGGTGCTTCTGGTGGATCTTTCTTTACTATTCCTCCACAAGTGCAAGTAGAAATTGCATCTCGTAAAAAAGTTATTACTGATGAGCACAGTGGTCGTATCTTAGTCGATGCTGAATTAGCAGAAGAAGAAAAAGTAAAAATGAACAAATTATTCGCTAAACTTAGCAAGTAATTTTTCAATTTCATATAAAAAAGCCTTTGCCAACGCAAAGGCTTTTTTTATACCCTATGGTCAACTAAAGGTCTTAACGTAATTTTATAAATATCTGTATTAAGGTTTTGTAATTTCACACGACTAAGCCTTAAAATTTAAAAGATGACCAAATTTCTCTCTATTCTAACCATCAGCTTACTTTTTAGCTGTCATAACCAAGCCCAAGTCAACCCAAAACAACAAGCAGTAATCAATGCAGACCCTGTTGAAGTTCCCCTCCAAGACGGAAAGGCAAGAGCCTATTTTGCGAGTGGTTGTTTTTGGTGTGTTGAAGCGGTCTATGAAAGTGTAAAAGGTGTTGAAGAATCTATTTCTGGCTATGCCGGAGGGTTTACAGAAAACCCAACTTACGCCGCTAGTAACACCGGAAAAACAGGACATGCCGAGACTGTAGAGATTATCTACGATCCAGAGCTTGTTAGTTTTTCAGAACTTGTTGATGTGTATTTTGGCTCTCAAAATCCAACCCAAGTTAATGGTCAAGGACCAGATCACGGATCGCAATACCGCTCTATAATATTTTATCAAAATAAAGAACAGAAACAAATTATTGAGCAAAAGAAAGCAAGCTTAGCAAAGAAGCTTGATGCTCCTATTGCCGCCGAAGTTTATCCTTTCCAGAAATTCTGGCTGGCCGAAGATTATCATCAAAACTATGAGCGTCTGCATCCAGAAAACCCTTATATACAAAAGGTATCGATTCCGAGACTACAGAAATTTAAATCTAAATTTCCAGCATTGCTAAAAGATAAGACGCAACATTAACCCCAAAAGCCTACAACGTTTCAAACTCTTGTAGGCTTTTTATCTTCAACCTAAGGTCGCGTTATTTACGAGCCTTAATTTCAAAAATAAACGGAAATAAAGGCGATTTAGCTCTATACATCCCCGAAGCATTTGGTACTAAATCGGGAAAAATATCATAAGGCGTTTCATCATATTCCTTAAAACTTTCAATTTTTAAGCCTGCTTCAATTAAGGCGTTTACTACCGAACTTAAACTGTGGTTCCAACCGTATTCTTTACTTATCATTTCCGAAGTTTTATCAGCGTACGTCCCTTTATATTCTTCGTAAATAACCTGCTCTTGACTGTAAGGATAGTTCATCTCCATACGGCCATTGACCTCCTCAAACATCCAAACTATAGGGTGGAATTCTACCATGTAAAAGGTACCTCCTGGTTTTAATCGTTCTGAAATCATCTTAGCCCAAGGTTTTAAATCGGGCAGCCAACCTATAACGCCATAACTTGTAAATACCACATCAAAGGTCTCGGAAATATGTGCTGAAGTGTCTAAAACATTACAACATACAAATTTTGCATCTTGCTGAAGTTCGGCATTCAAGCTTCTAGCCAATTCAATACCGGTTTCACTAAGGTCCACTCCAACACATTTTGCGCCCATTCGACTCCAACTTAAAGTATCTTGACCAAAATGGCATTGTAAATGCAATAAGGATTTTCCTTCTACATCGCCTAAAGCGTTGAGCTCATAAGGTTTTAAAGAACTTTCTCCGTCTTTAAAGGCTTCAAGATTATAAAAATCACTCTTCGCATGGATATTCACCTTTTTATTCCAAGTGGCTTTATTAACTTCAAAATAATTAGTCCAATCACTCATGGTTATTTAATTTTATATCACAATCAAAAAAACAACGTTTTAATGAAGTCATTTTATATCAGTATGGTTTGTTTATGCTTTTTGTTGAGCTGCAAGTCAGATAAAAAACAAACCGCAGAACCTGTACAAGTTAAGCAAGAATTAACAACGGCACAAAAAATTGCTCATGCTCATGGTTTTGAACATTGGCCAAAGGTCTCTAAAGTTCAATTTACCTTTCAGGTTGACAAGGACACGGTAAAAGGTAAAGGTCGCGCTTGGACCTGGTACCCTAAGGAACACCGTGTTATTTTAAAAACAGCACAAGACACTGTAGATTATGTCCGTAAGGAGGTCGATAGTACGTATAAAGCAGCCGACCAAGCTTTTATTAACGACAAGTTTTGGTTATTCATACCATTTCAATTGGTGTGGGATACAACCGCTGAGCTCTCAGAACCTAAAACAGCCACTGCACCGATAAGTAAAACGCCATTAAACATGATAACACTGACCTATCCTGAAGTGGGCGGATATACCCCTGGAGATGCCTATGACATCTATTATAACAATGACTACATCATTAAAGAATGGACTTTTAGAAAAGGAAATAGCAAGGAACCAACCTTATCAACCACTTTTGAAACATTACAAGATTATGAGGGCATTAAAATTGCTAAAGATCACAAGCAAGAAGGCGGCTTATGGAATCTTAATTTTACAGATGTCAGTATAACTTTGGACAACAAGAATTAACCGCTTACTTTTGCGGCCTATAATGTAAGTTTCACGCTATAGTAACCACTAAAAGCGTATAGCTTACATTTTCCGCCAAATGGCGTCTATATATAAAAAGCACTTCATTCTATTCAGATTGAGGTGCTTTCTCTTTTAAATCCATATCAATTTCAAACAAAAAGGAAGTACCTTCTCCGTAATGACTTTCTAATTCTAATTGCCCACCTAACATTTCAATAAAAGCTTTAGAAATTGATAAGCCAATACCAGAACCATGGAGCGCATCTTTGTTTAAAACATCAACCTGATAAAAGGTATTAAAAATGGATTCTAATTTATCTTTAGGAACGCCAATTCCGGTATCATTAAGTATAAAATTTAATTGAGAGGTTTCGATGTTCACATTGCAATTAAGAATAATATGACCGCCTTCTTCGGTATATTTTATCGCATTTTCCATTAAATGTTTTAAAACGTCCGTAAACTTACCTTGGTCAGAATTAATCATCTGATCCTTATTAGCGATAAAATTATTTAAGGTTAACTTAATCTGTTTGGCTTTAGCTTCTGCCAAAAACGAGGTAAAAATAGAATCGATAACCGCATTAACATTAAAATTTGTAATGCTCAAGGTCATTAGGCCAGTTTCTATTTTAGAGATATTCAAAATATCCGTCATTACATCTAGGAGCTCTTGCCCATTACCTTCAATAATACTTACGTATTCTTTAAACTCTTCATCATCGGTATTGTAAGATTTTAAAAGGTCCGCACAACCAAGAATACCATACATGGGTGTTCTAATTTCATGACTCATATTAGCCAAAAAGGCCGTTTTCAATTGATCGGACTGCTCTGCCTTTTCTTTAGCTTTAATAACATTTTCATGTTTTATAACTAAAGCCTCCTGTAAAGAATTTTCTTTTAAAAGGGCATTATGCAAATGCTGTACTAAAAATGAAACTGAAAAAACCGCCATAAGGATGAACAGAATATTATTGACAAATACAATAATAATGACCTGTATTTGTTCATCTTGAAACACTTTAAAGTCAAAGATTTTAAAATAGACGCTCAGCGCGATAAGGAAATAAACTAAAGCTGCGGCTAAGGCCGTATTTACTCCTGATTTTCGTCCACTAAAAAGTGTTACCAATACACACAACATAAAGAGTATCAAACCGCTACTACTTTTAAGCCCAGTATGAAGCACCAGAGCAAAGGACAATACAAACAAATTAGCCGCAAAGACTACTTTTTTTGTATTCAAACTCATTTTATTATTAAAAAATAAAAACGCAATTAATGAAATCGCAATGGTATCGACATAAAAGACAAAAGGCTTGTCTAAAATTAAGGCCGTAATAGCACTAGGTATATAAGAAATAACCCCTAGCGGAAGAATTAATATTAATATTGATACAAATAATTTATTTCTAAAATAAGCCAACTCATCCTGCCCATCTTCTTTTGAGAAACGACTATATTTAATATACCATTGGTGATATGCAGACCAAAGCCTCTTTAGCATAAGAAATTAATTGTAGTTACTAAACTAAACAGAAAAACTCTTTTAAACTATTTATTTTTGAGATATTCTTAAGAATTTTCA
This sequence comes from Winogradskyella rapida, assembly GCF_042675845.1. NCBI lineage: Bacteria > Pseudomonadati > Bacteroidota > Flavobacteriia > Flavobacteriales > Flavobacteriaceae > Winogradskyella > Winogradskyella rapida. The sequence goes on from NZ_JBHTKM010000063.1 coordinate 603,981, forward strand.
GCAAATTATCAATTTCATAAAATATCATTTAAATATCTTATTTTTGTTAACAACCGAAAAACCCACGAACTTTGTCCGATTATAAATTAGGTCTTGACTATGCAAAAGCACAAGACAACTTAGATGAATTATCTGCATATAAACAACAATTTCACATCCCTAAAGACGCCGATGGCAAAGCGCTTATTTACCTCTGCGGAAATTCTTTAGGCTTACAACCAAAATCAACGAAAGCCTACATCAATCAAGAATTAGAAGATTGGGCAAATCTTGGTGTTGAAGGCCATACGGAAGCTAAAAACCCATGGTTACCTTATCATGAATTTTTAACCGAAGCTACCGCTAAATTAGTCGGAGCTAAACCTATTGAGGTGGTTACCATGAACTCCTTAACGGCCAACTTGCATTTTATGATGGCGTCGTTTTATAAACCAACTAAAGAACGCTATAAAATCCTAATTGAAAGTGATGCCTTTCCGTCAGATAAGTATGCGGTTGAATCACAATTAAGACATCATGGTTTCGATGATAAAGACGGTTTAATTCTATGGTCACCTAGAGAAGGAGAAGAATTATTACGTAATGAAGATTTAGAAGCTATTCTCAAAGCACATGGTTCTGAAATTGCCCTCATTATGGTGGGTGGCGTTAATTATTATACCGGTCAATTTTTAGACTTTAAACGCATTACAACGCTAGGACATCAACATGGATGTAAAGTAGGCTTTGATTGTGCTCATGGCGCAGGAAATGTCGATTTAGATCTGCATAACTCAGGAGCCGATTTCGCGGTTTGGTGTACCTATAAATACATGAATTCAGGCCCTGGCAGTTTATCGGGTTGCTTTGTTCATGACCGCCATGCTTATGATAAAGACCTTAACCGATTTACAGGTTGGTGGAGCCACAATAAAGATACACGTTTTAACATGCGACACGAATTTGATGTTTTACCAGGAGCCGAAGGTTGGCAATTGAGTAATCCACCAATTTTGTCCATGGCAGCCATTAGAGCGTCTTTAGATATTTTTAATGAAGTTGGCCTTGAAAAACTAATTAAGAAATCGAAAAAACTTACGGGTTATTTTGAGTTTCTACTGAAAGACTTAGGTGAAGATACCATTAGAATTATCACCCCAGAAAACCCTGAGGAACGTGGATGCCAACTCTCTATTCAGGTTTTAAACGCCGATAAAGCTTTACACGACAAATTAACCGAAGCCGGTGTTATTAGCGATTGGCGAGAGCCCGACGTGATCCGTTGCGCACCAACACCGTTGTATAATTCTTATGAAGATGTGTATAATATGGTTGAAGAATTAAAAGCCTTGTTATGAAAACAGTTTGGTCTATTATTTAAAATGAAAACAGGCTTCTATCCCTTAAAAAGAAATCAGAAATCAGTTTTTTTGAATATCATATCTTAGGCCTGTTATCTTTTTTTACGCGTAAAGGGCATGACTATTTTATAATAACAGACCAACGGATTGTCTATCTAATAAAAGATGAGCTCATAAAACATGTAGAATTTCAAAGTTTTGAAAGTATTCAATTTAATTCTAATAACAACAACTTAAGTTTTAAGAATCTTAAAGGACAAACGGAAATCATTAATCTAAATAAGTTTAGACCGTCTTATGAAGACATTCAGATCATAAAGCAAAAATTACATCCATCTAATACGGCATCAAAAACACTTTAATCCTAATCGATAAGATCTAACCCATTTTAATTTTACCATGGCAAACAATAACAAACTTAATAACCAACAGAACATCCTTATCATTGGTGCCGGGCTTTGCGGAAGCTTATTGGCCCTTAGATTAGGACAAAGAGGATTCCATGTTACCGTTTATGAGATGCGCCCAGATTTAAGAAAAACCGATATTTCTGCGGGACGCTCTATTAATTTGGCCTTTTCAGATCGCGGTAATAAAGCCATGAAACTTGTAGGGTTAGAAGACAAAGTAAAGGAATTATGCATTCCGATGAATGGACGCATGATTCACGATAAAGAAGGCCAAACCTTTTTATCCAATTACAGCGGAAGAGATTACGAATACATTAATTCCATTTCTAGAGGGGAGCTGAATAGTTTACTCTTAACCGAAGCCGAAAAACATGAAAACGTTACCATACATTTCAATAAAAAATGTAAGTCTGTAGATTTTGAAAACACCACCGCTTTATTTCAAGATTACAATACTAAAGACGAATTTGTAGAAGATGCCGATTGTATTATCGCCACAGATGGTGCTGGCTCGGCCCTCAGAAAAAGCTATTATTTAGGCAAAAAGTTCTTATTCAGTTTCTCACAAGATTATTTAAGTCATGGTTATAAAGAACTAAGCATTTTACCTACAGAAACTGGCGACTATAAAACCTATAAAAACGCCTTACACATCTGGCCAAGAAGCAGTTTCATGCTGATTGCATTACCTAATTTAGATGGCAGTTTTACGGTCACCCTATTTTTAAGTTATGCGGAGGGCGAGTACAATTTTAATAATCTAACCACACCAGAATTGGTAACAGCATTCTTCCAAAAAGAATTTCCTGATGCCTTAGCTATTATGCCGAATTTGGTTGATGATTTTTTCGAAAACCCAACAGCTGCTTTAGGCACCGTAAAATGTTCTCCTTGGCATTATAAAGGCAATACCTTACTAATGGGGGATTCTGCCCATGCTATTGTCCCTTTTTACGGACAAGGGATGAACGCCTCTTTTGAAGATGTTGTTGAATTTGATAAGGTGCTCAACCAAAATCTAGACAGTTGGGAAGCCACGTTTGAAACCTACGAGAAAAACAGAAAGAAAGATACCGATGCTATTGCCGATTTAGCCATCGATAATTTCCACGAAATGAAAGGTCATGTGGCCAATCCTATTTTTCAAGAAAAACGAAAAATTGAAATGGCCCTGGAAAAAGAATTTCCTAATCAGTATTCTTCAAAATATAGTTTGGTTACTTTTAATGAAAACATAGGGTATAGACAAGCCATGTTACAAGGAAGAGCACAAGACAAGGCGATTTTAAATATGTTAACCGATAAAGTGATTTCATCAGAAGACAATTTGAAAGATATTTTAGACAAAGTAAATGCCGGAACTGAAGCTATTTTAGAAGATGATAGGATTGCGGGATTGTATTAGTTGTTAGCTGTTAGTTGTTAGTTGTTAGTTGTTAGTTGTTAGCAAAGATTAAAATATAACTCGGGAAGAAAACAAAAATCAACAAAAGTTAATATCCCAAATCAATTCAGAGAATTGAACATCAAAATTCAGAAATAATGAGGGAAGGAATGAAGATGCGAAGCGAAGCTTCAACCACGAAATTCCGAGAGCGAGTGTTCCGAAGGAATTTCCTATATTTTGATTGTGATTTTTGGTTCGTTTGCATCAAGGCAAATGAACAGAATAAAAAAAATAAAACATGAGTAAAACAAATGATAAGATTCCTGCTTCTACAGGAACAGGAGTAACACCAAGAGGCGCCTACCCACACGTCAAACAAGTAGGCGATTTCATTTTCGTTTCAGGTACGAGTTCTAGACGTGCAGACAACACGATCGCAGGTGTAGACATCATTGACGAGATGGGAACAAAACGCCTAAACGCCTACACACAAACCCAAGAAGTTCTAAAAAACATCGATAAGAACCTTCAAAAAGTAGGTGCAAGCTTAAAAGATGTCGTAGATGTCACCTCATTTTTAGTCAATATGAATGACTTTGCAGACTATAATAAAGCCTACGGAGAATTCTTTGAAAAAGAAACCGGACCAACTAGAACAACCGTTGCGGTACATCAGTTACCACATCCAGATTTGGTGGTTGAGATAAAGGTAGTGGCGTATAAGAAATCGTAAACTGAAATTTATTAGTCTAATATTTTTCATACTAACATTCTGTGCATGTTCAGGGCAAAAAAGTGAAACCAAAAAAGAAATAAAAATGATTGATACTTCTAACTTACATAAAGTTTCTGAAATGTTAGACCAAGACCTTTTTTGGACAATAGTTGATAAATCTATCAAAGAATCTACAAGTCCAGAAGAACAGGAACAAAAATTAATCAAAGAAATATCAAAGCTTTCACTCAAAGAAATTATTGGTTTTAGATTAAGAACAGACAAACTACTTTATGACACTTACAATTCTGAAATGTGGTGTGCTGGTTACATCATGAATCAAGGCTGTTCGGATGATGGTTTTGAATATTTCCGAAATTGGATTATTTCTAGAGGTAAAGACGTTTTTTATAATGCAAAATCAAATCCAGATTCTCTAATAAGCGAAATAGAACATCAAGTTTATGGCTTTTATGAATTTGAAAGTTTTTGGTATGTTGCTTTAGAGGCTTTCAATATAAAAACTGGTAAAGACCTTTATGATTATATCGATAATGACACCTTTAAAACAAATGAAGGCCATTATCCCCGGTTCGAGTTTACATGGAAAGAAGATGAACCTGAGACTATGAAGAGTATTTGTCCAAATCTATATTCTAAATTATGGAATTAATCAAAAACTACATCAACGGCAATTTCCAAAATCCAATTCAAGACCACTGGATAGACAACTACAATCCATCTAATGGAGCGATTTACGGACAAATCCCTAATTCAACAAAAGAAGATGTTGAAAAAGCATACAAAGCAGCAAAATCTGCTTTTCCAACTTGGAGTAAAACGACGCTAGAAGAACGCAGTAGAATCCTCATTAAAATTTCAGAATTATTAGAAGCGAATTTAGACCGTTTTGCCGAAGCCGAAAGTAAAGACAACGGCAAACCTATAAGCTTAGCAAAAGCCGTAGATATTCCACGAGCAGCAAGTAACTTTAGATTTTTTGGGAATGCCATAACGCAATTCGCCAGTGAAAATCATGAGTCTGTGGGTCAAAACGCCATAAATTATACCTTGCGTCAACCCATTGGTGTAGTCGGCTGTATTTCACCTTGGAACCTTCCCCTCTATTTATTCACCTGGAAAATCGCACCTGCATTAGCTGCAGGAAATTGTGTAGTCGCCAAACCTAGTGAAGTTACACCAATGACGGCGTATTTATTAGGCGAAGTTTGTAACGAAGCAGGTTTACCAAAAGGCGTCTTAAATATCGTTCACGGATTAGGCACCAGCACAGGACAAGCCATTATTGAACACCCAGACATAAAAGCGATTTCCTTTACAGGAGGTACAGCAACAGGCGCACATATTGCCAAAGTCGCCGCACCAATGTTCAAAAAGCTATCTTTAGAATTAGGTGGAAAAAATCCGAATATCATTTTTGCCGATTGCGATTACGAGGATATGTTGAACACCACAGTTCGTTCGTCATTTGCGAATCAAGGACAAATCTGTTTATGCGGGAGTCGCATTTTCGTGGAAGCGTCACTTTATGAAAAATTCAAGAAAGACTTCGTCGAGAAAGTCAAACAACTTAAAGTCGGGCATCCTTCCGAAGCAGACACTAATATTGGCGCCTTGGTGTCCAAACCGCATCTTGAAAAAGTAAAAGAATACATCAACATTGCGAAAACAGAAAATGGAACTGTACTTTGTGGAGGCAATGAAGTGACTGTAACAGGTTTTGAAAACGGTTATTATTTAGAACCAACGGTTATTGAAGTCCCTAATGACAATTGCCGTGTAAACCAAGAAGAAATTTTTGGACCTGTAGTAACCCTAATGCCTTTCAACACCGAAGAAGACGTTTTAGAAATGGCCAATAAAGTTAAATACGGACTTTCAGCCACCTTATGGACCAACAATTTAAAACGTACCCTGACATTAAGTAACCAACTTCAAGCAGGCATTGTTTGGGTAAATACGTGGATGATGCGCGACTTAAGAACGCCATTTGGAGGTGTAAAAGCTTCAGGTGTAGGACGTGAAGGTGGTTTTGAAGCCTTGCGCTTTTTTACGGAAGCTAAGAATGTTTGTATAAAATATTAGTTAAATGTCACCTCGAGCGCAGTCGAGAGGTCGCTTATGAAAACCTATTATGTTTACATATTACAATGCTCAGACAACCTCACTTATACGGGGGTAACAAATGATATTTCAAGACGTTTTGGAGAACATCAAAAAGGATTAAACAAAAATTGTTTCACATATAAAAGAAGACCTTTAAAATTAATATTTCATCAAGAATTTAACGATATTGAACAAGCAATATTCTTTGAAAAGAAAATAAAAAAATGGAGCGCAAAGAAAAAATATGCTTTAGCTAAAGGCGATTATGATTTGTTACAAAGTCTATCTGAATGCAGAAATTCATCACATTCAAATTATAATCCCGAAAACTAAGCAGGTCTCGACTGCGCTCGACCAGACAAAATATTATGAATCTACAACTAAACAACAAATACGCACTAGTATGCGGAAGCACCGCAGGAATAGGAAAAGCAACAGCAATGGCCTTAGCCGCCGAAGGTGTTCAAGTCACTCTTGTTGCTAGAAACGAAGACAAATTAAAAACGGTACTTTCAGAATTACCTCAATCTCAAACACACGATTATATTGTGGCTGATTTTTCAAATCCTGAAGACTTAAAAACGAAAGTTTCAGAATATGTATTCCACCATCACGGCTTTCATATTTTGGTGAATAATACAGGTGGACCAGCTGGTGGACCTATTTTTTCGGCTGAAGTCGAGGAATTTGAATCGGCTTTTACGCAACATTTAAAATGTAACCATGTGTTAGCGCAAGCCCTTGTTCCGTTTATGAAACAAGAAAGTTACGGCAGAATTATCAATGTTATTTCCACCTCCGTTAAACAACCTTTAGACGGTTTAGGTGTAAGCAATACCATCAGAGGAGCGGTAGCCAGTTGGAGTAAAACATTAGCCAATGAATTAGGGCAATTTGGTATTACGGTTAACAATGTGTTACCGGGAGCTACAGGCACAGACCGATTAGCTGAAATCATCAAAAACAAAGCTCACAAAACGGGGAAAACAGAAGAAGAATCGGCCCAAGCTATGAAAAGCACCGTCCCCGCAAAACGATTTGCTAAACCTGAAGAACTTGCCGATGCTATTACCTTTTTAGCCAGCGAACGTGCCGCGTATATCAATGGAATTAACCTTCCTGTTGATGGCGGAAGAACAAAATCTTTGTAACTTTATACCGCTTGGACATTTAATTAAACTGTAAACTAAACAAGCTTAAACCCTTTAATACATTTCCTTTCAACAGGAATAAAACTATAAAACCATGAGTAAAATATATCCTCCTATTAATTTCAAAGCATGGATTGAAGAGAACCGTCATTTGTTAAAACCACCTGTGGGGAATAAAGTGGTTTGGAAGGATGGTGATTTTATAGTTATGGTGGTAGGTGGCCCTAATAATAGAAAAGACTACCATTATAATGAGACGCCTGAATTTTTTCATCAAATTGAAGGCGATATTGTCTTAAAAATTATTGAAGACGGCCTCCCTAAAGATATTCATATTAAAGAAGGTGAAATTTTTCTCTTACCACCTAAGGTACCACATTCGCCACAACGCGGGGCGAATACAGTAGGACTTGTTATTGAATACCCAAGAGAAGAAGGTGTAAAAGATGCCTTATTATGGTTTTGCGAAAACTGTACCACCAAGCTTTATGAAGAAGATTTTACGGTTAAAAATATAGAAACCGACATGCCTGTCATTTTTGATCATTATTACAATGACAAATCAAAACGAAGCTGCCCTAATTGCGGCGAAGTCATGGAGCCACCACAAAAGGTAACCCTAGAATAACACTTAGATTTTATTCCTTAACACCTAAGGCTTACCTTTAAAGAGCAATCAACCCTATTAAACGAGACACGCAATTTCAGCTTAGTATAACTTATGAAAGAAAGACGAAAACTTAGAATAAACGGTCACTCCCACCTTCTTCCCTATCCAGAGGAAATCCCTCAGTTTATGAAAGAGAAAGAAATCTTTTGGGTCGATAAAGATCGTAAGTTTATGCTTCAGAAAGATTGGAACCGCCCAATAACCGATTCTAGTTTCTTTTTAAATGAGAAATTGGCTTGGATGGAACGTTTTAACATAGATCATGCCGTGGTTTTAAACCTCTCACAGCTTTACGGCAACGGTCTTCGTGTAGAAGAAATGAAGCAAGCCCTACGTTTTCAAAATGATTTTAATGCGAAAATTCAACGTGAGAACCCGAGTAAATTCACCTGCGGATTTGTGGTACATCCCGGCTTTGTACGAGGTGCTTGTTGGGAAATTGAACGTTGCGTAGAAGAACATGGTATGCAATTGCTTTGTTTGCCTACCCATTATATGGATACCATAGGTACTTGGCGCTGTATTTTCGATGAGGAAAATGAACCTATTTTTGAATTGGCCAATAAGTATAATCTCGCTGTTGAAATTCATCCTTATGACGGAGAAAAATTTATTAAGCTTGAAAATACCTCATGGCGATTCCACCTTATATGGATGTTAGCCCAATGTGCTGATGCTTATCATTTCTTAACCTTAAACGGCTATCAAGACAAATACCCTAATATGAGAACTTGTTTTGCGCATGGTGGACAATTAGCGCAAATAAACTTAGGGAGACGTATTCAAGGATTTGACGGACGTCCAGATTTATTTGAAGGTAAAAGTCATCCTAGAAAAGCTGTAGGACACAAAAACATATTCTTTGACACTTTGGTTCACGATACAGGAGGATTGGAGTTACTTTTGAAAAACCAAGGCTCTAAACAAGTTATTATGGGCTTAGATGACCCTTACCCACTAGGTGAAATGGAAAGTGAACAACAATCATCTTATCCTGGTAAAATTATCGATTTGGCTATGGAGCGCAATATTGTAACCGAAACTCAGCGTGATGCAATTTGGGAAGATAACGTGATTCAATGGCTTTGCGGTGATGATGAAGCAGCAAAAGAAAAGCTACTTTCTCGTATTATGTCCTAAAGTTATCTCAACCGTTTATTAACTTTGCGTTTTGGATTAATTAATCCACATACCTCATCTGTTTATTAAAATCCATGCCATGTATTTTTTACCTGAAGCCTTAGATCAGTACGTCGTTGCACACTCGGAGCAAGAGCCTGCATTATTGCAGCAACTTACACGAGAAACGTATCAAAAAATATTACAACCCATTATGCTTAGCGGCCCTTATCAAGGACGTGTCTTAAGCATGGTGTCTAAACTCATAAGGCCAGAACGTATTTTAGAATTGGGCACCTTTACAGGCTATGCTACCTTATGCTTAGCAGAAGGTTTACCATCTTCAGGAACCTTACACACTATTGATGTGAATGAAGAATTGGTCGATTTTCAACGTAAATACTTCGATCGCTCTGCATACGGTTCACAAATTATTCAGCATACCGGAAGTGCTATCGATATTATTCCGACCCTAGAAGAAACATTCGACTTGGTATTTATTGATGCTGACAAACCGAATTACAGTAATTATTTTCACTTAATTATTGACAAACTAAATCCTGGTGGAATCATTTTATCGGACAATGTATTATGGCACGGAAAAGTGGTAGAACCTGTAGGTAAAAAAGACATCTCTACCCAGGCTATTTTAGACTATAACACGCTCTTAAAATCAGATCCTCGAGTAGAAACCGTAGTCTTACCTATAAGAGATGGCTTAACCATTAGTAGAAAATTATAAGCGCTTATGGCTAATATTGAAATAAGAACTGTAGAGGTTGTAAAGTACATTACCCCTTTAAGAGAAGGAGGCTCTTTACCTGCCATTGTAGAAGCTAGTGATGGATTTCTCTATGTGTTGAAGTTTAGAGGCGCCGGACAAGGTAAAAAGGCCCTAATCTCTGAATTTATAGGTGGGGAATTAGCACGTGCTATTGGTTTAAAAGTCCCTGAAATGGTATTTATGAATTTAGACGATTCGTTTAGTAAAACCGAACCCGATGAAGAAATTCAAGATCTACTAAAATTTAGCGTTGGCCTTAATCTTGGCTTACACTATCTAAGCAGCGCTATTACCTATGACCCTTTAGTCTCTGAAGCCGATGCGTTAACCTCTTCTAAAATTGTACTTTTAGACAGTATTATTAGCAATATAGACCGAACTGTAAAAAACAGCAACCTCTTAAATTGGCATAAAGAATTGTGGGTTATAGACCACGGGGCTAGTTTTTATTTTCATCATAATTGGCCTACTTGGGAGCAACATCTTAACCGTAGCTTTCCGCTTATAAAAGACCACGTGTTATTAGAGCGTGCCATCAAATTACCCGAAGCTTCAGAAGGAATTATCGCCGCATTGACACCAGAAGTTATTGAAGATATTGTTTCTAAAATTCCGGAAGATTGGCTGCATAACGAATCGGACACCATGCGTCCTGAGGCCATAAAAGCGGCCTATATAACCTACCTGAATTCTCGACTTTCTAAAATAGATGTGTTAGTTAAAGAAGCCAATGATGCCAGATAAAGTGACTTTTGAATACGCGATTATTAGATTTGTACCTCGTGTAGAACGTGAAGAATTTTTTAATGTTGGTGTGATCTTATTCTCCAAACGCAAGAAATTTTTAGGGGTTAAATTTCATGTAGACCAACATAAACTAAAAGCCTTTCCTGCTGCTTTAGATTTAGAAACTGTCAATGCTTATTTACAAGCATGGGATCGCATCGCAAAAGGCGATTCAACCTCAGGAAAAATTGGTGAATTTGAAATGTCGGACCGTTTTAGATGGTTAGCGGCTTCTAGAAGTACAGTGATTCAAAGTTCTAAAACGCATTCCGGATTAACAGACAATCCTGAAGAAACTCTACAATGCATCTTTGAACAACAGGTGTTACATCCGTAGTATTAAACCATAAAAAAAGCAAGGTTCAACATAATGAACCTTGCTTTTTTTTAGCTTGAAATTTTACTGTATTTACTGCACTGCTTGTAAAGCATCAATATTTCCATACCCAAAACTGCTGTCCTTATTAGGGTAAAATTCTGAAGACTGCTTTAAGCGATTTATAATTTGGCTTCTTGACCAAGTTGGATATTTAGACCAGATTAAAGCCGCAATCCCTGCTGTGGTTGCCGTTGCCACAGATGATCCGCCTGTATAACGACGCTCACCATTATAGAAACTTAAAACAGGAGGCGCCTTACTCGTATTATTATCACCTTCCATAATAATGGTAAAATCAATTTTACTTCCGCTATGGCAGGTTTCGCAACGCTCATAACTACTCCCATCATTAACTCCTGTAACGGCTATGGTTTCGCTCATGGTAGCCGGAAAAATAACGCCATACCCATTGGTAAAGCTTGTAGAGGTTCCGCCTGCAGCAAAGATTAGCTTTCCTTTACTGTAAGCGTATTTTACAGCATCTTCAATATTGCTTATCGACCAAACATACCCAATTGACATCGAAATAATTTTAACGTCGCTACGATTCCCTAATTGCGTTAAAGCATCAGACACGCCTTTGCGCTCATGGTAATCATTTAACAACACATCTTCTGTGGCTCTGTACGCCACTAAATTGGCATTATAAGCCACACCCACTGGCATGCCGTTATCATTTCGTGGTGCCGCCATGGTAGATCCCATTGCAGTTCCATGTCCGCATTTATCATGAACGCCATCATAATTGCTAGACCACCACCAATTAGAGTCTATAAAAGTCCCATACTTCTCTACAGATCGTCCAGAAGAATAGCCGTCGTTAAACCCTACGGTATTTAATAAGTTTTGAGATTTTGAAACACCTGTATCGATTAAACCAATGGTAATACCAGCTCCTGTAGATTCGGTCCAAGCTTGCTGAATATTATGCTCATTAAAATGCCAAGATACTTGCGCATTGTTGGGTGAAACCGTGTCATAATGCGCCGGATTAATAGAAGCCCCAGCCGTATCGCATCCCGAACTGGATTTTTGAACGACCTCAGCCGTGTATTGGTTATAGCCATTAGGTTCTAGATACCTTATATGCGCACTTTCTCTTAAGGCCATAACGGTTTCTATTTTGGTAACCTCAGCATCAAAAACGGTTAAGACTTGATCTTCTCGAATCTTAAAATCCGCTTTACTTACGGCTTCTTCATTTCTAATCGTGTTGATGAGTTCGTTCTTTTTTCTGATGAGTTCGGCATCTGGCTTTTCAGAAAAACTTTGTCCTTCATCACCATAGCCAACGGTTAAAACATATTGTCCATGGGTTAATGCACTCCAAAGGAAATGGGCGTCCACATCGTTCCAATTAAAATCTCCTGTACTTTCAATGCGTTCACTTATGTGTGCATTAATAGCTTCAACAGTTAGGGGTTCTTCAGGAAATTGTAATGTAGCGTCTGACGACTCTGTTAGGGTCTCTTTAGAACAAGACCACACTGAAATGGCAAGGATAAATGTTAGGATAACGTAAATTCTTTTCATATTACATATATTTAGATAATGAATTGATTCTAAATATATTAAATATAAGCCTGAAATTTAAAGGCGAATTTAATTTTTCGACAAAAAACAGAAAGGTTTACTGAGAAATCAGCAATTATTGATTACGCTTAAGTGATCCAGTAAAATCTTCAAGATCATCTTTTACCTTATTTAATTCGTCTTTAACGCTTTTAGTAACGTCATTATCAATAAGGCTATTGTCTTGAGCACTTTTTGTGACTTCGTGCTTAATGTCATTGGTCGCATCTTTAATTTGACGCATTGCCTGACCGAGTCCACGTGCGATTTCGGGAAGTTTGTCTGCACCAAATACCAATATAACTATGAATAGTATAAAGACGATTTCAGTACCTCCAATAAATAAAAATGTTTGTAGTTGTATCACGTTGCAAATATAAAGTGAGTTTGTGAATAATGCACCTCAAATAAAGAAATAAAAAAGCCGACTTCAAAAAAAGTCGGCTTAAACTTATGTTATAATATTTAGTTTCTCACTTTTTGCTTAAACTTATCGAAGTCGCTTGATTTAACTTCTTTAGGCCAAGAATTATTAGAAGTGTCAACATCTGCAGTTTCCAAATCTGGATCTACTACGATACTTACAATTTCTTTTTCACTAGCAATAGCTTTACTCACTTCTTGATCATTAAGTCTCCAAACTTGTGCTGGGTACGTTTCTCTAGACGTTGTTCCGTCTGCATAAGTAAACTCAACAATTAAAGGCATTACTAACCCGCCTGGCTTTTCAAAAGTAACTTCGTAAAAGAATTTAGGCGTCGTTTTCATTTGCTTCTGTTGTGCCGGTGTAAAGTTATCCATAATGTATTCTTTTACCGTTGGTAAATCATCTATGCTTTCATTACGCTTCATTGATGCTTCGTAACCTTCTTCACCTTCAGCAATAAAATACACTAAACTTTTAGGGTCTATATTATTACGTTCAGCTATTTTCTTTCCATTTTCATTAGGAGTTGATGTTACGGCAAATTTCTTCACTTCTTTAACACCAATATCTGTGTAATCGGTAGTATAGAACCATCCTCTCCAGAACCAATCTAAATCAACAGCAGAGGCATCTTCCATAGTACGGAAAAAGTCTTCTGGTGTTGGGTGTTTAAACATCCATCGGTTAGCATACTCACTAAATGAATAATCAAAAAGCTCACGCCCCATGATGGTTTCTCTTAAAATATTTAAAGCGGTCGCTGGTTTACCATAAGCATTATTACCAAATTGGTAAGTATTTAAACCTTTAGTCATAATAGGCGCAATATAATCTTGCTTACCTCCCATATATCTTACTATATTTTTAGCAGGTCCTCTTCTTGAAGGATATACTTTATCATTTTTAGATAATGCTTTAGGATACCATTCGCCAAAATCTTGTTCTGCAACATATTGCGTAAAAGTGTTTAAACCTTCATCCATCCATGTCCACTGACGTTCATCACTATTTACAATCATTGGAAACCAATTGTGCCCAACTTCATGAATAATAACACTAATCATTCCGTATTTTACTCTATCGGAGTAACTACCGTCTTTATCCGGACGACCATAATTCCAACAAATCATTGGATATTCCATACCTTGCTGTCTAGCATGAACAGAAATTGCTTTATGGTAAGGATAATCAAAAGTCATTCTAGAATACGTTTTTAATGTACTCGCAACTGCTTTAGTAGACCATTGCTCCCATAAAGGGTTTCCTTCTTTTGAATATAAGGATACCGCCATTACATCTTTATCGCCTAATTTTACAGCCATCATATCCCATAAAAACTTACGAGAGGTTGAAAAACCAAAATCACGCACCATTTTAGCAGATAATTTCCAAGTCTTTTTCTTTTTACTTTTAGACTTCTCTGCTTTCTCAGCTTCATCTTGTGTTACTATCATTACAGGTTCGTCATACGATTTCTTCGCTTTTTTATAGCGCTTCATCATATCTTTAGTGAACACCTCTTCTCTATTGGTTAAAACCCCTGTACCATCTAAAATATGATCTGCAGGCACAGTGATATTTACGTCAAAATTACCAAATGGTAACGCAAATTCATCACGCCCCCAAAATTGAGAATTTTGCCATCCTTCTACATCATTATAAACAGCCATACGTGGATAAAACTGCGCTATAACGTATAAACGATTGTCGTTTTCTTCAAAATATTCGTATCCAGAACGTCCACCATCCTTTATATAATCATTAATGGTATACCACCATTTGATTTTGAATGAGAATTTATCTCCAGATTTCATTGGTTTTGGTAACTCTACACGCATCATTGTACGGTTAATTGTATGCTCTAAATCGTTACCGTTAACGTCTTTTACGTGCTCTATATGAAAACCACCATCAAAAGATTCTTTTAAGTAAGATTTTACCACACTAGAAGACACTGCAACAGGTCTTACCACAGAGTTATTAATCAATGGCGTTTTAGAATCTCCCGAACGCATATTCTGGTCTAACTGTACCCAAAGGTAATTTAGCTCGTCTGGTGAATTATTGGTATAAGTAATGGTTTCAGCACCGTATAACTTTGCGTTATCATCATCGATTTCGATGTCCATTTGGTAATCGGCTTGTTGCTGATAGTACCCTGGTCCTGGTGCTCCAGATCCTGTTCTAAATACATTTGGAGTTGAAAACTCGTCGTATAATTGCTTGAATTTGTTTTGGTTAGTGTGCCCTTGCTGGCGTTCTGGTTTTACCTCATCTTGAGCGTATGTGCTAAACGAGGTAAAAAGCATAGCGCATAAAACGTACTTAAGTAATTTCATAGTTATTGTTAGTGTTATTAAAAAGTGATGCCTAAAGTAATAATTTATGGCGGTTTTGGTAGTGTTTTACTTAAAGTTTAACATGCAAGTATCCTTCTCTGGCACGAGTAGGAAGCTTTTATTTCGATTTAAAAGTTTTAACCGAACAATATTTTCTTGGCCTTCAAAGACATCAAAAAGAACTTGATTTGTAACTTCTATAGATTGTATAGCGGATACATTTTCAATTTCTAAATAACAATAGGTAATGCCTTCTTTGTATTCTTTTCCTAAGAAATTAAATTTGATTTCAGCTCCATTAACCTTCAGCCTTAATTTATCGGTTAAATAACGCTCCATATATACCGCTACCAATTCAGATTCATCTTCTGAGGTTAAAGTAAGACTGTCATCATAACGTTTCCGAATTAAGGTTTCGAAATCGTCGGTATAAATTTGAGTGATTATTTGAAGCGATTGCTCTTTCTGAACATACTCTACTTCAGTAACACTCACATAATATTCATGCTCTGCCTCATTAGACATCAAAAATGGTAAAATGAGAAATGCGATTAAAACGGGGATGGATTTCATTTTTATTTAAGGGAATTCAAAAGTTTACAAGTGTGCTCAAAATTACTCTTTATTAAATGATTTTCTATGCCCTTGATAGACTTTAAGCTTTTCTTGTAAAAACTCGATTAAGACAATGTCATTATTTTCTTGGCAAAGGTCTAGAAAGCGTTCATCTTCTTGGCAAAAAAGAAAATACTCTGTACGTAGGTTCTCAGCGAGGTCTACTTTTTCAAAAAGGAACGTTTCATAATCGCGCTTTAAGCGATTGATACAGCCCTCTCGGTTATCTAATTCTACAATAGCTTTTAATTTTTTGGTGCGACCACTAATGGTATTTAGTAATTTATGGAGGTTTATACTTGGTCCTAAACCGTTGGTACCGCCTAACAGACTTACCATTGGTCCGGCATCAGCATCATAGAGTTTACGCTCATTTTGGGTTAACGGTTTTCCGGTATATCCTGGAATTCCTAAATCGTAAAAATTTACTTCAGGCTTCAGGTTTAAGCTTTCAATATCAGAGGTCAAACTTCCTGTAAAAATCTTCCCCACGACCACCTCATCAAGTTCACTTACATTTTTTTCCATGAATACCTCAAAATGTCCAAGCGCTACCATAGAAGCGGTAATTATTACTTCTTGTTTTTTATATTGAACTCCAGAAATAATCAAGGTATCTGACGCTTTCGCAGGGATTACAAAATGCCCATCGTCTTGAGAAATGGTGTATTCTGCTGCGGTTTTATTTTGAATATGTAAACCTTCAAGCTCTGCTTCTGCCACAAGTTGCCCTTTGAGATCAACACGCTGTGCATGACCCCAAACAAAACTGAGAAAAGCAATAGTAAAAAGAAATCGTTTAATCTTCTGCACTATTCTCCTTTAAGAAAGCTTTACTTAATTGTGAAATACGCTCTAAAAGCTGCATTTCTTTACCTTCTTCAAATAAAGTAGGATCCACACCTTGTACTTCAACATAATCGGTAAAGGCCTCCACTTGTTCTAAAGGAATATCAAAGTTATTGTGAATATAATTGACGCTAAACGTATCTAAAGCTTGTTTAAAAGGAGTGAGTTCTTTTAACTTTTCATCTTTAGTCTTAGCCCCTTTAAAATCTAAATCGACCACCTGTTTTAATAAAAATCCAGCCACATTGACCAAATCTAACATATGCTCCATATGTGGATGGTACTCGTTAAAAGCAAGGTTATCTGCCTTAGTTTTATAATCGGCAGAAAACTCAAAATCCTCAATATGGTCTAAGCCAAAATACACATCGTCTAAACTTACATTATAGGTCCGCACGTTTTCTAAATCGGCATATAAATTCCCCGTTAAATCGAAAGGTAATAAGACTACCTCATCTAACTTATTAACCTCTTCCACTAAAATAACAGTAAGACGCTTAGAGGCCATAACTTTTTCTGTAATCACCACAGTAAAATCTTTAAACTGAAGTGCTCCAAATTCTATAACATCATTTAAACCGACGGCTAGCTCAAAGTTTCCATCGGCATCGGTATAGGTTCCTTTATTAGCTGAAGAATTAAAAACAGCTACACCTTCTTTTTCATCTATGGAGACCACAATTCTACCTTTTACAGTAACGCGATCTATATTTTGAGCGTAAGTTACAAGGGTAAAAATCCCCAATAATAAGAGTAATGTTTTCTTCATAATTTGATTCTTTTATTAAAAATCGGGTTTATTCTTGAATTGACACAGAAATTGAATAGTAAAAATTTGTTAAATGATTGAGTCTTCCTTTTAAAAAAGTTTAATTTTCTTTGCCGTAATTAAGCGTTAAAACCTAAAAATTTGAAATCAATTATAATTGCAAGCACTTCTACCATACATGGAAGTGGTTATTTAGAATACTTACTAGAACCTCTAAAACTTCATTTTAAAAATGCGGACACCATTTTGTTTGTCCCTTACGCCAGACCCGGTGGTATTTCTCATGATGACTACACCAGTAAGGCGGCTAAAGCCTTTGCTAAAATAGGAAAATCGGTACGAGGACTTCATGAATTTGATGATGCTGAAGCTGCGGTTAAAAACGCTGAAGGTATTTTTGTAGGTGGTGGTAACACCTTTGTTTTAGTAGACCAATTGTATAAAAACAAAGTCTTATTAGCCCTAAAAGAAGCTGTTATTAAGGGGACCCCTTATTTGGGAACAAGTGCAGGAAGCAATATTTGTGGTTTAACCATGAATACCACTAACGACATGCCTATTGTGTATCCGCCAAGTTTTAAAACTTTAGGCTTAGTGCCTTTTAACATCAACCCGCATTATTTAGATCCAATTGAAGGCAGCACCCATATGGGAGAAACTAGAGAAACGCGAATAAAAGAATTCCACATTTACAACAGCCCACCCGTTATTGGCCTAAGAGAAGGAAGTTGGATTGCCGTTGAAGGTGACACCCTTCGCCTACAGGGCACTTTAGAGGCGCGGATATTTGAGTACAATAAAACGCCGTATGAGGTGGCTCCTAATTCGGATTTAACCTTCTTAAAATAGTTTATATTTTTTTAAGAAAGTGATAGCCTAGAATTTGAAACCCTTCATTATAATAAAACTTATGTGAAGGGTAATTTTGCACGTAAGTATTCAGTTCTATAGATTGGTAGCCTTTCCCTTTTATATAATTGGCAATCCAAGCCATAAATTGTTTTCCTAGGCCGCTTCCACGGTGTTCCGATTGAATATACACATGATCGAGTTCTGCTGATTTCCCGATATAGTGTCGGGTACAAAACCACATCCCTGCCACGCCAATTAGCACCTCGTTATGCTTAATTACCGCACATTCATAATTCTGTTGCTGCATCTCTTTAAAACGCGATTGCAACACGTCTAAACTTATTTTTCCATTATTAAGTTCATAAACAAGGGGCACAATATTTTGCAATTCTGCATTGGGTAATATTTGAAACTGATAATCCATAGGGGGAAACTTAAAACAGCAAAAGTAAATCTTTTTTCAGCTTCTAATGTTCACACTACGCCCCCGCTCTTGTTAAAAAATATATAAAACTAAAAAAGCGTCCTGACGGACGCTTTTCAAACTAACTAACTCAAATATTTGTCTACTCCTAGACCTAACTATTTTTTAAAACGCTTAAGAAATGACGCCGCTTCTTTGGCGTTTGATTTCTCAGCATAGCGCACAGGTGTAAATCCGGCATCACATGAGGTGTGAATTTCAGAACCTGCAGTGATAAGCGCTTTTATAATTTCTACACGGTTATATTTTGCGGCATAATGAATGGGCATTAAACCATTAGATTTTGCATTGACGTCTGCCCCTGCTTCAATAAGTTTATTAACCTCTTGTAGGTCGCCTTTTGCTACCGCTTTACACAATGGACTCACCTTTACAGGATTGGTGACCACCGGATAAGATTCTAAAGCTGTTGCAGCATGAGCGGCATTGACATTTGACATTGAAAACCCTAAGGCTAAAGCGAATACGATTACTGATTTTTTCATGATGAAAGATTTTAATTAATTGATTGTTTATATTTTGATTATACCAAATAGACGACTTATCAGAACAAGTGTTACAGCAATTAGGAAGTGATAACGATTTTTTAACACCTTAACGCTTAATTTGTTAAGGTTTTCACAATATTTAACCCTTAGGTTATCAATGTTTTAAAAAATCTTAAAACAGCGTTAACACGCTAAATTTTTTCACATTACGAATTTGTGTTAGCGTTGTAAGTGTTATCTTTGAAGAACAAATTTTAGACACATGAATAAGAAGGTTATTTTAATGATTTTAGATGGTTGGGGAAAATCTCCTGACCCTAAAGTTTCGGCAATTGACAATGCACAAACCCCATTTATAGATTCGTTATATACGACGTATCCTAACGCAAGTTTAAGGACCGACGGCCTGCACGTAGGATTACCTGAAGGCCAAATGGGAAATAGTGAAGTAGGACATATGAATTTGGGTGCTGGACGCATCGTATACCAAGATTTGGTAAAAATAAATCTTGCTGTTGAGAACAATACCTTACGTGAAGAACCTGTTTTAAAAACAGCTTTTGAATACGCTAAAACCAACAACAAAAACGTACACCTTTTAGGATTAGTAAGTGATGGTGGAGTGCATTCTCATATTAAGCATCTTTTTGGATTATTAGAGGCGACAAACGATTACGGCTTAGACAATGTCTTTGTTCATGCTTTTACCGATGGTAGAGATGTAGATCCTAAATCTGGCGCCGGTTTTATTGCCGATTTAGAACAACACCTTGAAAACAATTCAGCCAAATTAGCCACTGTAACCGGACGTTATTACGCAATGGATAGAGATAAGCGTTGGGAACGTGTGAAACTAGCTTACGATGCTCTTGTACAGGGAGAAGGTGAAAAAACTAACGATGTTGCAGCTGCTATTAAAGCTAATTACGCTAACGATGTTACCGATGAATTTATAAAGCCAATTATTGCTACAGACGCGAATAATACTCCTGTTACCACGATTAAAGAGGATGATGTTGTAATCTTCTTTAACTTTAGAACAGACCGTGGACGCCAATTAACAGAGGCCTTATCACAGAATGATTTCCATGAGTACAATATGCATAAGTTAAACTTACATTATGTGACTTTAACCAACTATGACGATAAGTATGAAGGTATAAATGTAGTTTTCAACAAAGACAATTTACAAGAAACACTTGGAGAGGTCTTAGAAAAGCACCAGAAAAAGCAGATTCGTATTGCTGAAACTGAAAAATACCCACACGTTACGTTTTTCTTTTCTGGAGGACAAGAAAACCCGTTTGAAGGTGAAACAAGAATTCTTAGAAATTCGCCAAAAGTTGCCACTTACGATTTAAAACCAGAAATGAGTGCTTACGAATTGCGTGATGCTTTAGTTCCGGAATTAGAAAAAGGCGAGGTCGATTTTGTTTGTCTTAATTTTGCTAATGGAGATATGGTCGGTCATACAGGTGTTATGGAAGCGGCAATACAAGCCTGTGAACATGTTGACACTTGCGTAAAAGATGTGGTAACAACAGCTTTAGACAACGATTATACCACCATCTTAATTGCAGATCACGGAAACTGTGAGACTATGATTAACCCTGATGGTAGCCCTAATACGGCGCATACCACAAATCCAGTCCCTATTATTTTAATTGATAAAGATTTAAAATCTATAGAGGATGGTATTTTAGGTGATGTGGCTCCGACAATTTTAAAACTAATTGGACTTCCTCAACCCAAGGCAATGACACAAAAGAGTCTTGTATAACAGCTTGATAATTGTATTTTTGTCCTTGACTTGAATAAGAAGCATGAATTTTCAGAACAGATTAATTATAGCCGTTGATTTTGATGGCACCATAGTAGATGACGCCTATCCGAAGATTGGTAAAACGCGTATTTTCGCTTTTGAAACCTTAAAACGTCTTCAGCAAGATGGCCATCGCTTAATACTATGGACCTACAGATGTGGTTCTAAATTAGATGAAGCGGTAGAATTTTGTAAAGCAAACGGCATAGAGTTCTATGCCGTTAATGCTAGTTTTCCTGAAGAAAAATTTGATCCCAACAGAAGTCGGAAAATTCATGCTGACTTATTTATTGATGACAGAAATATAGGGGGAATTCTTGGTTGGGGAGAAGTTTATCAACTCATCACCAACGAAGAACCCAAAATCAATACTCCCCCTAAAAAATGGTGGCAATTTTAATACCTGCCATTTATTTTATCATATTAAAATAGGCTTTGTCAATAGCCTCTCTATGATCTGGATGTGCAATATCTACTAAGGCTTTTGTTCTGTCCTTAATCGTTTTACCATATAAATTGGCAATTCCGTATTCCGTTACGACATAATGTACATGCGCTCTAGAAGTTACCACCCCTGCACCTGGTTTTAATACAGGAACAATTCTACTAATACCACTTTTAGTTACTGATGGTAGTGCAATTATAGCTTTTCCGCCGTCACTTAAAGACGCCCCTCTAATAAAGTCCATTTGTCCTCCCACGCCTGAATACATATTAGAACCAATAGAATCGGCACAAACCTGCCCTGTTAAATCAATTTCTATAGCCGAATTAATAGCGACCATTTTAGGGTTTTGTTTAATATAAGAGGTATTATTGGTGTAGTTAGACGCACGCATTTCTACAAAAGGATTATCATCTACATAATCGTACAAGCGTTTAGAACCAATTAAAAAGGTAGACAACGCACGACCACGATTAATCTTTTTATAGTTTCCTGTAATAACGTTACTTAAAATTAAATCGATAACACCATCAGAGAACATCTCGGTATGCAAACCAAGATCTTTATGGTTTGTTAAACGCGTTAAAACAGCATTGGGTATAGAACCAATTCCCATTTGTAGTGTACTTCGGTCTTCAATTAAACTGGCCACATAGTTCCCAATCTTACTTTCAATAGCACTAGGTTCAGCCATATGATGTTCTGGAATAGCTTCATCAGCTTCTACAAAATAATCGATTTCAGAAACATGCAATATACCAGCACCATGAGTTCTTGGCATTTGCGGGTTTACTTGAGCAATGACGATCTTAGCATTATCAACAGCAGCTAAAGTAGCCTCTACAGAAACCCCTAATGAGCAATAACCATGACGGTCTGGAACCGACACATGAATTAATACAACATCTATATCTAATATATTTTGATGAAACAATCTTGGCAATTCACTTAAAAAAACAGGCGTATAAGAGCCATTGCCGGCCTTTAAGGTGTGTCTTACATTTTTTCCTATGAAAAAGGAATTCACATGAAAACTGTCTTTATATATGGGATCAGCATAAGGCGCAACACCCTCGGTATGCAAGTGACATACTTCTACATTTCTAAGTTCCTCATATCTTGCTGACAGAGCTTTTACAAGCGATTGAGGGGCTGCTGCTGCAGCTTGAATATAAACACGATCATTAGACTTAACAACTTTTAAGGCTTCTTCTGCGGTAACGGTTTTGTACATAATAATTATATTTTATGCGACAAATTTAGAGTACAAAAAGGACCTATAAACTGTTATTTATCATGTTTTGGAAATAATTTAAAATTCTTAAACACAGTAAATCATCACATTACTCGCGTCATTGACCAAACCTTAAATTTCAAATTAAGTTCACAAGATATTCATTAAAAGGCCGTTCCGTTTTCTTTCAGAAAAAAGCAAAACCACTTTATTTAGGACATCAGAAAATGGTCTCATAAATAAAGACACCCCATTTTTTTAAACAGTTTCATAAAAAAAGGTTATTTCTTATCTGTAATTTATACCAAGAAAATGGGAATACCTATCTTTGCCGCTCAATAATAGGAATCATGATTATAGTAAAAACAGCAGAGGAAATTGAATTAATGCGTCAAAGCGCCCTTATCGTATCTAAAACCTTAGGGATGCTCGCTAAAGAAACTAAAGAAGGAGTAACCACCAATCATTTAGATGCTATAGCGGAAGAGTTTATTAGAGATATGGGAGCTATCCCAGGATTTAAAGGACTTTACGATTGTCCTTCTACGTTATTATGTAGTGTTAATGATGCCGTTGTACATGGTTTACCTACAGATGTTCCTTTAAAAGATGGTGACATTGTATCTATAGATTGTGGTTCTATAATGAATGGCTTCTATGGCGACCATGCCTATACCTTTGAAATTGGTAACGTTGCTGAAGAAACTAAAAAGTTAATTCAGGTGACAAAAGAATCGCTTTATAAAGGTATTGAACAGTTAAAATTAGGAAACAGAGTTGGTGATGTTGGTTACGCTATTCAGCAGCATACTGAAGCTCAAGGCTACGGTGTGGTAAGAGAATTAGTGGGTCATGGTCTAGGACGCAAAATGCACGAAGATCCTGAAATGCCTAACTACGGAAAACGTGGTCGTGGTAAGAAGTTTATTGAAGGTATGGTTGTGGCTATAGAACCTATGATTAATTTAGGAACTCACAAAGTAAAGCAATTGAGCGACGGTTGGACCATTGTTACCCAAGACGGAAAACCAAGTGTGCACTTTGAACATGATGTGGCCATTGTAGATGGAAAACCGGAAATACTTTCAACTTTTGCTTATGTACACGAAGCTTTAGGGATTACTTCTGACGAAGAAACTCCATTCAGACAAAATGCTTTAGTACTCTAAACCTTATTTTTTTATGACGATTGAACACTTAGAAAGCCAATTAGCCGATTTAAGAGAAGCCTTAAACCATCATAAATTATATAGTGCCTTAGCCTCAATTGAGGATATTAAGGTTTTTATGGAACAGCACGTGTATGCCGTTTGGGATTTTATGTCGCTTTTAAAAGCACTTCAGAATCAATTAACCTGCACCACACTTCCATGGACACCGGTACCGAATCCGGCGACCTCACGTTTTATTAATGAGATTGTTTTAGGGGAAGAAAGCGATGTTAATGAGCTTGGAGAACCTAAAAGTCATTATGAAATGTACTTGGACGCCATGCAGCAAGTTGGAGCCAGTACACAACCTATTGAAAACTTTGTACAGTTAATTGAACAAGGACATTCTGTGGCACAAGCTTCTCAAATTACTGCCTTACCAGAAGCTACAGCAACTTTTGTAAACTATACGTTTAAAGTTATCGCTACGCAAGCCTCGCACAAAATTGCCGCTGCATTTACATTTGGACGTGAAGATGTGATTCCTGATATGTTTTTTCAGATCATAAATCAGTCTAAAACCAGCGATAATACATATAGCAAACTCACCTACTATTTAAAACGTCATATTGAATTAGACGGTGATGAGCATGGGCCACTTTCGTTAAAAATGATTGAGGAATTATGTGGTGACGATGAACAAAAATGGAACGAAGCTTTAGAAGTAGCGAAGGCCTCTTTACAGCAACGTATTGCACTTTGGGATGGTATTTATAATTTAATTTCTAGTCCAATAGAAGCCTAGGTATTGAGCGCAGAGGGCTAGAAAAATTCACCGATGTACATACCGTTCAAATATGGGCGTGTAAGGTATTTGGTGATTTTCCCATTGGATGGTTACTCAATGGCAACATTAAATTAAAAAAATGGTATAAAACGATTCATAAATACCACACAGTAAGCACTCCGAAAAACGCTGTGCATTTTTATGAATCTCTGAGTAACAGTATGAAAAAACTCTTTAAACTCATCCTTAATACAGTTCCAAGACCTTTGCTCATAAGGCTTAGTTATTTGGCCAGCCCAATTTTAACCGTCTTATTAAAAGGAGATAAATTCACTGACCCTATAGATGGTAAACAGTTTAAAACCTTTTTACCTTATGGTTATGGCAATCAACGGAACAATGTGTTATCGCCTTCAACTTTAAGTTTAGAGCGTCACCGATTGTTATGGTTGTATTTACAAAATGAAACTAATTTCTTTTCACAAGATACAGCATCAAGTTCAGGATTAAGTGTTCTTCATTTTGCTCCAGAACAATGTTTTTTAAAACGGTTTAAAGCTTTAAAAAATTTAGACTATACCACTACAGATTTGCTATCGCCTATTGCCGATGTTAAAGCAGATATTTGCGATTTACCTTTTAAAGATAACAGCTATGATATTATTCTCTGTAATCATGTTTTAGAACACATCCCTGATGATACTAAAGCCATGCAAGAACTATATCGGGTTATGAAACCTGGTGGTTATGGAGTGTTTCAAATTCCGCAAGACCTATCTAGAGCAGAAACATTTGAAGATGATTCTATAACAGATAAAGCGGAACGTGCTAAGATTTTTGGACAATACGATCACGTTAGAGTTTATGGTCGTGATTATTTTGATAAGCTACGTTCTATAGGTTTTAAAGTTGAAGAGGTCGATTATACGGCCTCACTCTCTGATGAAGACATTGAAAAATACTGTTTAGCTAAAGGAGAAATTATTCCCGTAGTTTATAAATAATACAACTTATTAAAATGACACAACACATTATAATTGCAACAGGTGCTTTATTTGGAATGTTAGCTGTAATATTTGGTGCTTTTGGTGCCCATGCTTTAAAGAAAGTTTTATCTACAGACCAATTACACAGTTTTGAAGTGGGTGTAAGATACCAAATGTATCACGCCATCGTATTACTCGCTTTAGGTCTAAGCGCAACCAATGTCACCACAACAACCTATTGGTGTTTTACAATCGGTATTATACTCTTCTCGTTTAGTATTTACGGATTGGTATTATCTAATGCTAAAGGAAAAAAACTTCGATTTTTAGGCCCTGTGACGCCATTAGGAGGTCTACTTTTAGTTATCGGTTGGTTATTGGTATTGATTAATGCGTTTTAAGAAACGCATCTTAAGGCTTCAATAAAACACCAACTTACTCTATAAAAACTTAAGAGCTTAAGCTTATTCTGGGAAATTATTCAAAGCTAAAGTCTCAAATTCTTTGGACTCATTCTCAAAAATAATAAACACTTTGACCTCCGGATGTCTTTCGGCAAAGGCTCTTACTTTTTCTATTCCCATAGCCTGAAAAGCGGTTGCATAACCATCAGCAGTCATACAATCTTCGGCAAGTACCGAAACACTTAATATATGAGTTTTTGATGGGTAGCCTGTTTTAGTATCAATGATATGCGCATAGCGGTTTCCGTTCTCGTCAACTTTAAACTTACGGTAGGTTCCTGAAGTCGCCATCGCCTGATCTGTAAGTTCTATAACCTTAGAATAGGATTGTTCTCCTTCAAAATTAGGATCGTCAATACCAACTTTCCAAGCCGTTTGTTTTTCTAGGTTAATACCTTTTGCTCTAAGCTCTCCTCCTATTTCCACTAAATAATTAGTCACATTGTGTTGCTCTAAAAACTCAGCAATAACATCTACAGAATACCCTTTTGCTATGGCATTAAAATCAATAAAAGAACCTTCATTTTTTATGATTTTATCGGCCTTAAGTCCCATTCTATTAAAACCGACAGACTTCATTAACCCTTTAATCGCGGCACTATCAATATGTGCAATTTTTCCTTCAGGACCGAAATCCCAAGCATTAACGACAGCACCTATTGTAGGATCTAATGCCCCTTCGGTCTGTCTGTAAATTTTCTTAGCTTGGGTAAATACCCTTTTAAAATGGGCATCAACCTCTAAGACTTCACCCTTATTAATTCTAGAGATTTTAGACTCTGGAATATAAGTAGACATCGACATGTTAATGACATTAAAAAGGCTATCAAATTGCTTTTTATAATTAACATCCTCTGGCGAATGGTATTGCACACTGAATGAGGTTCCGAATACAGGACCTGATAACTTTATATTCTTAGGTTCTTTTTCGCAAGCCACAAAAAGCAAAGCGAGACTAAATAATAGAAGTAATTTTTTCATTTTAAAAACGGAATTAGGGCGTGTGTTAATAGCTTATTAGCCTAAGGTGAATTATTGATTTTAATTGAGATTCATGTCTAAAACTTGAATACCATTATATTCTATAAGATAGTCTTCATTGAGGTATATAGGGAGATCTTCCCCGTTAGGATTTCCGAGACCAACTCCTGCGTACAACACTTTAGCATCCTTATCAAAAGCGTGTTTTTTAAAGGTTTCCATCCAGACCACATCATAATTATTAGGGTTTTCCGGCAATAGAACAGCGCGTACAATTACAAAATAATATTGACTATTCTTATCGATACACACAAATTGCGGGTGCCGTTTAAGCTTACTATTGATGGCTATAAATTCAAATCCACGTGCTTCTAAATCTTTACCTACATGATTCATGGCAAGATTATGGAGTTCTTGAGGTGTCAGTGCTTTACTCATGCCACAAAAATACAAACTTGGCGATTAAAATGGGATAATAAGCGTATTGATTATAAGACAAAATTTTGCGGTCTTCGTTAAAGAAAAACACAGACCTTATGCTTTGATATTTTTTAGACATTTAGAAGCATAATCTAATAATTACGCATTAAAAACAGAAAAGGCTTACAGATAAACCAATGTTTATCGTCTTATCGTGTATTTTATATTTTATAAACAGAATTTAAAAGTTATATTTGCTCTTTAAAAACCCCTCAAAATTCTTCATTTTGTATACCCCTAATACGCCATCTCATAATAATATTAACTTATTGAATTTTATACAAGAACGGGCCTCCATTGGTACTTGGGAATATAATCCTAAATCTGCGGAATTGAATTGGAGTAACCAAACAAAAAAGATCCACGAAGTGGCCTTAGATTTTGAACCTAATGTTCAAATTGGATTAGCGTTTTATAAAGAAGGGCATAGTTTAGAAACCATAAATGAATTATTTACAAATTGTTTAGAAGAACATAAAGATTTTGATACCGAGGTTCAGATTGTTACTGCCACAGGAAAAGACAAATGGGTAAGAGCCATTGGAATACCTATTGTTGAAGATAATGAATGTGTATTTGTACAAGGTTTGTTTCAAGATATAGATAACCGTACCAAGAATGCAAAAGCCTTAGCGTTAAAAGAGGAGCAATTAAGACGCACCTTTGATACCGCCTTAGTCGGAATGGCCATTATAGATTTGGAAGGTCAGTGGATTAATGTTAACAAAAGTCTTTGTAAAACTTTTGGGTATAATAAGGAGGAGATAAAATCCCTTTCGTTTATGGACCTCACCCACCCTGATGATCTTAAAAAAGATTATAAGGCCATGTTGAGTATGATGAGTGGAAATTTAGATTATTTTGAAACCGAAAAGCGTTATATTAATAAGAAGGGGGAAACGATATGGGCCCAATTATTTATTTCTATTGTAAGAAATGATAATGGTGTCCCACAGCATTTCGTAGCTCAAATTAATGACCATACAGAGATTAAGAAAAGTAGTGAAAAAGTAAACCAATTACTAAGAACTACTGAAGACCAAAATAAACGCCTTCTTAATTTTGCCCATATTGTATCGCATAACTTAAGATCGCACTATGGAAATTTAGATATGCTTTTGGATATTATTAAAATGGATTTGCCTGAAACCACAGACAATGAAATTTTTCCATTGGTAAAACAAGCTGTAAGCCACTTAGGCGAAACTGTAGCCAACCTAAATGAAGTGGCCGCTATAAACATTCAAAAGGATTTAAAAACCGAAAAATTAAATTTACTAAAGTGTTTTAACGGGGCATTCTCTAGTATCTCTGCACTCATTATAGAGTCTAAAACCTCAGTCTCTGTACATATAGACCCTGATATTGCTATTAAAGGCGTACCGGCCTATTTAGATAGTATTATCTTGAACTTTTTAACGAATGCTATTAAGTATAAGAAACCTCAAGAACCTGCCAAAATAGAAATTAATGCTCGTGAAGAGGAAGACGATGTCATCTTAGAAATAAGAGATTATGGGCAGGGTATCGATTTAAAAAAGTACGGCGAAAAATTATTTGGAATGTATAAAACATTTCATCAGCACGCAGATTCAAGAGGCCTTGGACTGTTTATAACCAAAAATCAAATAGAAGCACTTGGCGGTAAAATTGAAGTAAAGAGTCAAGTTAACGAAGGGACAACCTTCTACATATATCTAAAAAAATATGAATAAAATTGACGTTGCTTGCATCATTGATGACGATCCTATTTTCATTTTTGGGGCCAAAAGAATGATGGAATTATCAGATTTCTGTAATTCATTTATGGTCTTTAAAAATGGCCAAGAAGCTATAAATAATCTAAAACCGATAATGAATGCGGGGCAAAATGTTCCTGATGTTATCTTATTAGATATTAACATGCCTATTATGGATGGCTGGCAGTTTCTAGATGAATTTGTTAAAATTGAATCGCATAAGAAAATGACCATCTATATTGTGAGTTCCTCTATAGATCCGGTAGATCTTAAACGCGCTGAACGCTACGATAATATCACCAATTACATTATAAAGCCTATTTCATTACAGACCTTAAAAGATATCCTAGAAGAAACGCTTTAAGGGATTTACAACAGCACTTTTATAAAGTTACAAAAATTGAATATCAACAATTTTTTGTAACTTTTTTGCTTTAAACCCTTTAGCTATGAAAAATTCAATCCGATTTGAAGCTGCCCTTCACAAATTATACATCGCATTTCACAACCAAACACTGAACCCTGACGATTACAAACAATGCGCGGTTGGCAACCTATTAGACGGTAAGACCAGTTGGCAATATATTACGGATGTTCATGGATCTACAACCTTAAACTATATCGGTTTGGTGAATCAACATCTGGGAAAACGCTTCAACGGCTATAACCCTAAAGAACTACTCTATATTGAACGTGCATTTTTAAAAGGCTGTGGATATCACTTTAGTGCTAATCAACGCTTAAAACGGCCTAAAATCATTGATGATAACCGTCTATTTAATGGACTCACTGCGGTAGTCGCAGAACTTTGCAAGTTAGATGGGGTACCCAACGTCATGGATTGCGAAAAACGCTTTGACTTTAGCTATACCCCTTCAACAAAAGCAGAACAAGTAGCCACAGTTTAGCGTTTCACTATGAAGCATCAATTGTACAACTCCATGTTTTATATTAACGGATGAATTGGCAACGGACAACCCTGTTTAAAAGTTACATCAACAATAGGACTACAACTTCCTAAAATCAGGCTTAAAACGAAGCCTCTGAATTTCAACACTAGACTTAATAAAGCGTTTAACAATCACTTTAGCCCATAAAAAAAGCCAACTCCGTAGAGTTGGCTTTTTATTATATGAAGCTTTAGATTATCCTCCAAAGTCATCAAATCTAATGTGTTCATCCGGAATACCGAAATCTTCACCCATTTTCTGAACAGCTTGGTTCATCAATGGAGGTCCACAGAAGTATAATTCAATATCTTCTGGTGCTTCGTGCTTACTTAGATAATTGTCAATTACACAATTATGAATAAAGCCTACGAAACCATCTCCTGGAGCATCGATATCTTCTTTTACTTTCCAGTTATCTTCTTCCATTGGTTCAGATAAGGCTAAGTAAAATTTAAAGTTAGGGAAATCTCTTTCTAACTCACGGAAGTGCTCTAAATAGAATAACTCACGCTTAGATCTACCACCATACCAATAGGTTACTTTTCTACCTGTTTTTAAGGTTTTGAATAAGTGATATAAGTGCGAACGCATCGGTGCCATACCTGCACCACCACCAACGTAAAGCATTTCGCTTTCAGACTCGTTGATAAAGAATTCACCGTAAGGTCCTGAAATAACAACTTTATCTCCTGGTTTTTGGTTAAAGATATATGATGACGCTACACCTGGATTTACATCCATCCAACCGTTTTTAGCACGATCCCATGGCGGCGTTGCAATACGGACGTTTAACATAATCTCACGTCCTTCTGCAGGGTAAGAGGCCATTGAATAGGCACGCTCTACAGTTTCAGTGTTCTTCATCACTAAAGGCCATAAGTTAAACTTATCCCATTCTGCTTGAAACTTATCTGGTGTTTCATGCTCTTCAGGGTGTGCCGTAATGTCAATATCTTTATAATTAACGGTACATTCTGGAATTTCAATTTGAATATATCCTCCAGCTTTGTAACCCATATCTTCAGGAATTTCTACTACAAATTCCTTAATAAATGAGGCAACGTTATAATTTCTTACAACAGTAGCTTCCCATTTCTTAATTCCGAAAACTTCTTCAGGAATGGTAATTTCCATATCCTGCTTCACTTTTACCTGACAAGATAAACGTGCGCCTTCTTTTAATTCTTTTCTACTGAAGTGTGGTGTTTCTGTAGGAAGTGCTTCTCCTCCTCCAGATAAAACATGACATTCACACTGAATACAAGTTCCACCTCCACCACAAGCCGATGGTAAGAATATTTTTTGATTCCCTAAGGTACTTAGTAAAGACCCTCCTGAACCCACTTCAATTTCACGTTCACCATTAATTGTAATTTTTACAGGTCCTGATGGTGATAATTTTTGTTTTACAAATAGTAAAAGCCCTACTAATAACATTGTAATTATTAGAAAAGCAACTACGGTTGCTATAATTGTTCCTGTTGTACTTGCTGCTAATAAAATCATATTACTCAATTACTTTAATTGTGTTATCAGCTAATGCTTTTGTTTCCTCTAAGTTCTTTTCTGCTTTCACAGTCTCTGTAGTCACTTCTTCTTTAGCTTCGTCATCACCACCGGTTAACATACCACCAAAGCTCATAAAGCCAATAGCCATTAATCCTGTAATAATAAAGGTAATTCCTAGTCCACGTAATGCTGGTGGTACGTTAGAATATCTAATTTTCTCACGAATTGCAGCAATAGCTAAAATCGCTAAAAACCATCCAATTCCTGAACCTACCCCGTAAGTTGTTGCTAAACCTAAGGTTGCAATTTCACGAGACTGCATAAATAAAGACCCTCCTAAGATGGCACAGTTTACCGCAATTAACGGTAAGAATATACCAAGTGAGTTATATAAAGACGGTGAAAATTTCTCCACAACAATCTCTACTAATTGTACCATTGTTGCAATGGTAGCAATAAACATGATGAAGGATAAGAAACTTAAATCATAACTTGCATACTCTTCACCTAACCATGATAAGGCTCCAGGCTGTAGTAAATACTGATCTAACAACCAGTTTAAAGGTACTGTAATCGCAAGTACAAAGATTACTGCGGCACCTAAACCTACTGCAGTACTTACTTTTTTAGATACAGCTAGATAAGAACACATTCCTAAGAACGTCGCAAATACCATGTTATCTATAAAAATCGACTTGAAAAATAATTCTATATGTTCCATATATTTTGTTTTTAGTTGTTGCTAAGTTGTATTGAAAATTAGAAATCTTCAATACACTTACCGTTAAACTAATTTAATCTTCTATTAACGCTTTGTTTCTACTACGTTGTATCCAGATGATGATACCCACAACGATTAAGGCCATTGGTGATAATAACATAAATCCGTTATTTTCATATCCTATAGCGTATAATCCTGTTTTTTCAATAGGGTCTCCTAAGACTTTAAAACCTAATAAAGTTCCAGATCCTAAAAGCTCTCTAAAGAAACCTACAATGATTAAGATAAGACCATAACCTGCGGCGTTACCAATACCATCTAAAAAGGATTGCCATGGTTTGTTGGCTAAAGCGAAGGCTTCAAAACGTCCCATGATAATACAGTTTGTAATAATTAATCCAACGAAAACGGAAAGCGTTTTACTTAGTTCATATGCGAAGGCTTTTAAGACCTGATCCACAATAATTACTAAAGCTGCAACGACAACCAATTGAACAATAATTCTAATTTTTGAAGGAATGATATTTCTCATTAAAGAAATAACAACGTTTCCTATCCCTAAAACAGCCATTACAGACACTGCCATTACAATTGAGGCTTTTAACTCTGCCGTAATTGCTAAAGCTGAACATATCCCTAATACCTGAATGGTAATTGGGTTATTATCCGCTAATGGATCTGTGATTAACTTGGCATCTTTTTTTGATAAAAGTCCCATAAATTAATTGTTTTTTAAATTTTTAAAATAAGATTCGTAAAGCTTTAAATCACTTTTGATCATGGCTGCAACACCATTACCCGTAATTGTAGCTCCTGCAATTGCATCAACCTCATTATCTGTTTTATCTAAATTCTTTGGATCAGCATTTCCTTTAGCAACATCAATACCTGCAAAGTTTCCAGCGTCATTTAAAAGGTGCTCCCCAATAAAATCATCCATAAAGAAACGTTGCTTAATATTAGCTCCTAAACCAGGAGTTTCACCAGCATGATCAAAAAACGCTCCTTGAACTACCATATTCTCATCCATTGAGATATATGCCCAAATTGCATCCCATAACCCTTTACCTCTAATTGGGGCAATATAGAAGGTCTGACCATCTTTTTCTCCAATAAATAATGGTAATTTACGAGGTTGACCTGCCTTTTCGTTGGCTTGTTGCTTTTTAACATCAATTAAATAAGCTTCGTCATTCTCACTAATTTTTCCATTTTCTATCACCAATTGCTTCTGAATATACTTTTCAAAAAGTTCTGGAGCTACATCTGTAGAAACGAAGTTAGCACTGCTCTCGTCGTTTTCATTTACACCCATAGCATATAGAATATTCTGTTGCTTTTCTATACGTTGGTTTTCTGTAATCGTCGGTTTTAACGAAGATGCTGTAAACGCTAATAATGACCCTACAATTAATACCATGGCTACGGCAAAAATAATAGTGTACGAATTTTTATCTGTTCTGTTTTCCATCGTTATGCAGTTTTTGCTTTTAGACGTTTCATTCTTTTCTTAACATTCCCTTGTACCACATAGTGATCAATAGTTGGTGCAAACACATTCATTAATAGAATGGCTAACATTACGCCTTCTGGGTACGCTGGGTTGAATACACGAATCATAATAGAAAGGAATCCTACTAAGAATCCATAGATCCATTTTCCTTTATTCGTTTGAGAAGCTGTTACAGGATCTGTAGCCATAAATACTGTACCGAAAGCAAAACCTCCAATAAGTAAATGATGCCAAAATTCTGTACTCATTAAGCCGTAAAACTTACTTCCTTCAGTAATAACACCAGCATCTACGAAACCATTAAAAATAAGTCCCATAACTAATGCACCTACAACAGATGAAAGCATAATTCTCCAACTTCCAATTTTTGTAAAAATTAAGAAGAGGGCTCCTAATAAGATTAAAAGCGTTGACGTTTCTCCTACTGAACCAGGAATAATTCCGTAGAACATATCCCAAATAGAATACGCCACTTCTTTTCCTTGTGCTAGGGATCCTAAAATAGTTTCTCCTGAAATCGCATCGACATTCTGACCTGCAGCAATCATTTGATCACGTTCTACAGCACCATGTATCCATACCTTATCACCAGACATCCATGTTGGGTAAGCAAAGAATAAAAAGGCTCTAATGGTTAAAGCTGGATTTAAAATATTCATTCCAGTTCCACCAAATACTTCTTTTCCAATAACAACACCAAAGATTACAGCAACTGCCAACATCCATAAAGGAATATCCACAGGTACAATTAAAGGCACTAACATTCCTGTTACTAAGTACCCTTCTTCAACTTCGTGTCCTTTGATAATTGCGAAAATAAATTCAACCGCTAAACCAACACCGTAAGATACAATGACTAGTGGTAACACTTTCCAAAGTCCAACAGTAAGGTTATCTAAAGTCCAGAAAGACGCTCCTAAAAATCCATCAGCAGAATCAATAAGACCTTGCGCTAAATAATGTTGATATCCGGCGTTAAACATTCCAAAAATTAAACATGGCACTAAAGCCATGATTACAGTATTCATGGTACGTTTTAAATCGTCGGCCGCCTTAATATGAGTTCCATTGTGAGTGGTCTCATTTGGCATATATAAAAACGTAAAAAGGGCGTTAAATCCAGGAAGCCACTTCTTGTCTTTATTCTTCTCCTTAAAATTATGTAAATTATTTTTTAAACCCATTATCCTATTTCTTTAAGCATTAAGTCTAAACCTTCTCTAATTATTTTTTGATGTGGTTGCTTAGACACACAAACAAATTCTGTTAAAGCAAAATCCTCAGGGGCAACTTCGTACATTCCTAAAGCTTCCATTTCATCTAAATCTTTATACATACAAGCTTTTAGAATCTGCATTGGGTAGATATCTAAAGGAAATACTTCTTCATAAGTTCCTGTAGTTACAAATGCACGATGCTCACCGTTTGTGTTTGTATTTAAGTCGAATTTCTTCTTAGGATTTAACCAAGAAAACGTTAAGGCTCTAGAAGTTGATACTTTATTGAAGATAGGTTTATTCCAACCGAAAAATTCGTAATCATCACCTTCTGGAATTACCGTAAGAACATTACTGTAATAGTCTAAATGCTCATCAGCTTGCACTTGCTTCCCTGATAATACATTTCCAGAAATGAAACGTGCATTACTATCTCTTTCAACGCCTTTATCGTAAACCATAGTTGCAATTTCTGCGCCTAATAAGGTTTTAAAATAACGTGGTTTTTGCACTGAAGATCCCGCTAAAGCAATGATACGCTCTGCATTGAATTTTCCAGTAAGAAGTAGCTCACCAATAATCACTAAATCTTGAGCATTAACAGTCCATACTGTTTCCCCTTTATTAATAGGATCAACCTTATTAATAAGCGTCCCCACATTCCCTGAAGGGTGTGGTCCTGAAACCTTATGAGTTGTTGCATGTTCCAAATTAGCTAGTGGCGAATTGGACTTATCTCCTACTGAAATATGCACACTTCCTGTTGTCAATTTAGACAAGGACGTAACCGCGGCTTGCAACTCAGCTTCTTTACCCGCTAAGGTAAAGTCTAAATCAGCTGCCAACGGCGCACTTGCATAACCCGATATAAAGATTGCTTTTGGCGTAACATCTGCCGCGGCAATTACATCGTAAGGACGTTGCTTTATAAAAGCCCAACATCCTGAAGCAAGTAAATGTGCTTTGATTTTTTCAGCATCGGAATTTAAGTCAAACACCCCATGATCTAGGTAGGTTTGTTCCTTATCTGCAGTTATTTTAATAGCGTCGATTCGACGTCTTGGTCCACGCAGCACTTCCGTAATTTCACCAGAAACTGGAGAAACAAACTTCATGTTCTCGTTATCCTTGTTGTAAAATAAAGTCTCACCTGCTTTAACACGTGTGCCCTCTTTAGCAACAAGTTTTGGAATAATACTGTGGAAATCTTCGGGTCTAATAGCGTAAGAATTACTAATAATAGCATTTTCTTTAGTCTTCTCGGCTTCACCGATTAACTTTATATCTAAACCCTTTTTAATTTTGATGTCTTTTGACATATACTTAAAGATTAGTTATCTAAAAATCCGTGCAAATCTACAAATTAATGCGTAAAAACTCTCTAAAAACAGCGATCTTTTTTATTTGTAATGATTATAAATAACCGAATTGTTCTAGGGCATAGATTTTGACTATCTTTATGCACTAAGACGTCATAACATGAAAAAACACTCTTCTTTTCTGCTCTTTTTTCTAATCACTCCACTCCTTGCCATAGCGCAGGTTGCTACAGAGCTAAATCCACCAGATTTTATAAAAACCATCACCTTTAAAAGCAACACCACCCAAGGCCAACTCCCTATTTTGAAACTCGGCGAACCCTTAGTGCTCGAATTTGATGCCTTAACCGGAAATGAAGAAGATTTCTATTACGTAATTGAACATTTTAACTTCGATTGGACGCCGTCTAATCTTGTAAAATCGGAATACCTCAGTGGCTTAGACCAGCAACGTATTTTAGATTATGAAAATTCTTTTAATACTTATCAGATTTATTCGCACTACAATTTAGAAATCCCAAACACCCAAACCCGTGGTTTTCTTAAAAGCGGTAATTACATGATTTCGATTTATGATGATTATGACGAGTTAATGTTCAGCAGAAAATTTATGATTTATGAAGATCTTACCAATGTTGGCGTACAAGTAAAACGCTCTAGAGATGTTACCACTATTGCAGAAAAGCAATCTATAGACATGGTGATTACCACTAATGGGATGAATTTAAACAATCCTCTAGAAACCATTAAGACCTTAGTAATTCAGAATAACAACCTCAACACCGCCATTTCAGATTTAAAACCACAATACACCTTAGGAAACGAATTAATTTACCGCTACAAAACCGAATCTTCTTTTTGGGCCGGAAATGAGTATAACTTCTTTGAAAATAAAGACGTCCGAGCTGCAAACATTGGTGTACAACATATAGAACTCAAAGACCTTTATCACAATTACCTCTACCCGAACATTACTCGGAAAAATGTCCCTTATACCTACAACCCAGATATCAATGGTAATTTTTTAATTACCGCTTTAGATGCTACTGACGTTAGTATAGAGGCCGATTATGTTATGGTTCATTTTACGCTATCGCACCCTAAATTAAAAGGTAAATCCATATACATCTATGGTAATTTCAACGGGTTTACTCTAGAACCTCTAACCCAAATGATTTACAATAAAGAAAGCCAACGTTATGAAAATATTATGTTACTAAAGCAAGGGTTTTACAACTATAAATATGTTAGTGTAGATCGTAAAACAGGTGTTTTAGAAGAAGGTGCTATTAGCGGTAATTTTTGGCAGACTGAAAACAACTACAAAGTCTTGGTCTATTACAAAGATCTCGGGGCGCGTTACGACCGCCTTATTGGCTTTGGAGAAGCCTCTTCTGTAGACATAAGCAACTAAAGCCTGATCATATCCATTATTAAAATACTATTTATTGGAATGGTATTTGCTACCTTTCTAATAATAACCCTATGTAAATTAGGTATTTGTTAAAAAACAAGCTGCTGTATTATAATTATACAGACGCAAAGAAAATTTATCTTATTTTAGCATAGAGCAATACGAGAACTCATGGTACAGCAAGTAACAAGCGGGATAAAGATCTCAGTAGAAACTAATTTTGAAGGTACATTTTATAAAAACTATAAAGTACACTTCGCCTTTGGCTATAGAATTACAATTGAAAACCAAAGTAAAGACGAGGTGCAATTAAATTCTAGATACTGGAGAATCCTTGATGCTCTAAATCACGAAGAAACTATTGAAGGTGAAGGAGTCATTGGAAGAAAACCTATGTTAAAGCCAGGCGAATCGCACACCTACAATTCAGGTTGTCTTTTAAGCTCTCCTTTTGGCGCCATGCAAGGCTACTACTCTATGGCCAACCACAGCAAAAACTCACATTTTAAAGTCTACATTCCGCCTTTTAAGCTAAGTGCCCCTTTTGCGCTCAACTAAATTTATGGCTCTTTTTCTAATGTATTATCACAAAGGAAGAACAACACTTAAAAGACCCTACATAAAAGCTTTACACTTTACACACTTACTTTCTACAGGCCCGTTTTTATCCTGTTAAATTCTTAGATCTAATCTTCACAGAACTATAACATTTCAAAAAAATATTCTCTTATAAAAATTGTACATTTGTTGTTGATATTTTCAAAATAAACACAAATAGATTTTCACTTTTGTGGAAACATAAAACAAATTTAATATGGGAAAAGGATTCTTTAATGTACCTGTAGCAGTTAACGAGCCTGTTATGTCTTATGCACCGGGTTCTCCAGAACGCGAAGCAGTTTTAGAAGCGTATAAATCAATGTTTAACTCTAAGGTAGAAGTCCCTTTATACATCAATGGTAAGGATATTAAGACGGGAAACACCAGAACAATGTCTCCACCACATGACCACCAACATAGCGTTGGGGAATACCATGTTGCTGAAAAATCGCATGTAGAAGAAGCTATCGCTACAGCTTTAGAAGCAAGAAAATCTTGGGCCTTAATGCCATGGGAACAACGTGCTGGTATTTTCTTAAAAGCTGCAGAATTAATTGCTGGTCCTTACAGAGCCAAAATTAATGCGGCGACCATGATTGCGCAGTCTAAAAATATTTATCAAGCTGAAATTGATGCGGCTTGTGAGCTTATTGATTTTTTACGTTTCAACGTTCAGTTTATGTCTGATATTTACATGGAGCAACCAGAAAGCACAAGTGCTGCATGGAACCGTGTAGAATACAGACCTCTTGAAGGGTTTACCTATGCTGTAACGCCATTTAACTTTACAGCTATTGCCGGAAACTTACCAGCATGTATGGCTTTAATGGGTAATGTTGTTGTATGGAAACCAAGTGATAGCCAAGTATATTCTGCTAAAGTTATTATGGACATCTTTAAAGAAGCTGGTGTACCAGATGGTGTCATTAATGTTGTTTTTGGTGATCCGGAAATGATTACAGATACCGTATTAGCAAGTCCTGATTTCTCTGGTTTACATTTTACTGGTTCTACGCATGTTTTTAAAGCCCTTTGGAAACAAATAGGAAACAATATTGACACTTACAAAACCTACCCAAGAATTGTAGGTGAAACTGGAGGTAAAGATTTTATTGTAGCGCACAAAACTGCCGATGCTAAACAAGTGGCTACAGCTATTGCTCGTGGTGCTTTTGAATTCCAAGGACAAAAATGTAGTGCTGCCTCTAGAGCTTATATCCCTGCAGGATTATGGCCAGAAGTTAAAGACTACTTATTAGCAGACATGGCTTCATTTAAAATGGGATCTCCTGAAGATATGAGTAACTTTATTACTGCTGTTATTCATGAAGGCTCTTTCGATAAATTAGCCAAGTATATTGACGCGGCTAAAGCGGATAGTGATGCTGAAATTATAGCTGGTGGTAACTATGATAAATCTAAAGGTTACTTTATAGAGCCTACTGTAATCCTTACAACCAATCCAAAATACACCACAATGTCTACGGAGTTGTTCGGACCTGTCATTACAATTTATGTTTATGAAGACGAGGACTATTCTGAAACTTTAAAATTAGTTGACGAAACAAGTGAGTACGCTTTAACAGGTGCCATCTTATCTAGAGACCGTTATGCTATTGAAGAAGCAACAACAGCACTTCAAAATGCTGCGGGTAACTTCTATATCAACGACAAGCCAACTGGTGCCGTTGTAGGGCAACAACCTTTTGGTGGTGCAAGAGCCTCTGGTACTAACGATAAAGCCGGAAGTCCACAAAACTTACTACGTTGGGTTTCTCCACGATTAATTAAAGAAACCTTTGTTACTCCTGTAGATTACAGATATCCTTTTTTAGGATAATAACAGCAACGTGTTAAAACTAAAAAACCTTAAAAGTCTCAAACTTTTAAGGTTTTTTTATGCGTTTAGTTGGATTAAACCAATAAGCAAATCACTTATAACTATTTAATGCTCTTTGCTACTTATCTAATCTGCAACAGGAGCGACCAAAATGAATAAGCGCTTTATAAGTTTAAGCCCCTTTATATTTTAAAGGTAAATGAATCACTTTTTTAGTTTCAAAAAATGGCTCTTTAAAATAATCCGAAAGCAAAAAGGCCTTTACCGTTTTATATTGTTGTAACTCTTCCGTTAGATCGCCCCCTTTTAAATAAAGAATACCGTTCTTAAGATCATTTTTCTGATCCTTAGCCACTTTGCCTTTGACCCAAGTTGTAAATTCTGGCATCGTTGTCACTGCTCTACTCACTATAAAATCGAAAGTTTCATCTATCGCTTCTACTCGACTATGCGTCGTTCTTATATTAGTAAGTTCTAAAGCCTCTGCTACCGCATTAATAACTTTTAGTTTCTTGTTAATACTATCTACTAAATGAAATTCACATTCCGGAAATAGAATTGCTAAAGGCACGCCAGGAAATCCACCACCGGTACCCACATCTAAAATTGAAGTACCTGGGACAAAGTTAATAACCTTTGCAATCCCTAAAGAATGTAAGACATGTCTTAAGTACAATTCGTCAATATCCTTTCGGGATATCACATTAATTTTACTGTTCCAATCCTTATATAAAGCCTCTAAAGCTTTAAATTTCTCAATTTGAGTTTCGGTTAAATCGGGGAAGTATTTAAGAATAAGTTCCATAGCTGATGTTTCTGCAAAAATAGTTTTTTAAAGTTTTCTAGAGAGAACTAATCTTAATTATTCCTAATGCTTCTTACCAAATACAACACGCTTTCAGTTGCCATTAGCCCTTAAATAAGCGCTTTAAACCAAAGCTTAAAAACCACAAATAGGCCTAAAAACGAAGCCTTTAAGCCCTTAATATTCGCAAGGTTATATTATTTTTATTGATAATTTTACGTTAATCCATTACAATTGCTTTTTATTTAATGCCTATCTTTGCTTTTGTATAATGTATTTAAACCCCTTACGTTATTACATAAAATAAAGCATACATGAAACAACAAACCCTATCCTTCTCAAGAACGGACTCTGCTAAGTTCTTTAGAACCCTCAACAAACGCGTTAACAATTATTTTAAAGAAAACGATATAAAACGAACTGGTAACTGGCAACTTTGGGTCAAAACCATCGTTATGTTTACCTTGTTCTTAACCCCTTATTTTCTATTACTAACCTTAGAAATTCCAACTTGGGCACAATTCCTATTAACCATTGTGATGGGAGTTGGTATGGCTGGTGTTGGTATGAACGTGATGCATGATGGTAATCACGGCGCCTTCTCTAACAAAGAATGGATTAACAGAATCATGGGTAGTAGCATTTACATTTTAGCTGGAAATGTTTACAATTGGAAAGTACAGCACAACGTCTTACACCATACGTACACAAATATCCACGGACATGATGAAGACTTAGAAGCGGGACGTATCTTACGTTTTTCAGAACATACAGAATGGAGAAAACATCATAAATTTCAGCATTACTACTCTATTTTACTTTACGGACTTTTAACCATTAACTGGGCCATTACTACAGATTTCCAGCAAATGAAACGTTATATGAAGCGTAAATTAGCGTACGGAAAATTCCCTAATCCGGTAGTGAATTGGAGTAAATTAGTCATTTCAAAAATCATTTACATCTCTATGTGGATTATCTTACCGATGGCATTGACGGATATCGCATGGTATAAAGTTTTAATTGGATTTTTACTTATGCATTATGTTGCAGGCTTAATTTTAAGTGTGGTATTTCAATTGGCACACGTTATGGATGAAGCTGAAATGCCTTTACCAGAAAAAGACGGGACTATGAAAAACACTTGGGCCATTCACCAACTAAACACCACGGTGAATTTTGGAGCAAGAAGTAAAATTATCAATTGGTACACCGGCGGTTTAAACCACCAAGTAGAGCATCACATATTTCCACATATTAGCCATATCCATTATGGTAAAATTGCTGAAATTGTAAAATCTACAGCTAAAGAATTTAACTTACCTTATAAAGAGTACGACACAACACGAAAAGCAATCGCTGCGCATTTTAGATTTCTAAAAGAAATGGGAATGCAGCCAGCAATGCAAGCATAATTCTATATTTATAACCTATGAACCAACTATCGGATAGAATTAATAATCTATCAACCTCAGCAACATTAGCCATGGCTGCTAAAGCCAGAGAACTTCGCGCAGAAGGAAAAGACATTATCGGATTAAGTTTGGGAGAACCCGATTTTGATACTCCAGATTTTATTAAAGATGCGGCCATTGAAGCCATCAACCAAAACTACAACAGCTACACACCAGTAGATGGTTATGTAGATTTGAAAGAAGCCATCATTAATAAATTTAAACGCGATAATAATCTTAGCTATACCTTACCACAAATTGTGGTTTCAACAGGTGCAAAACAGTCTTTAGCAAATATTGCTTCTGTTATGCTTAATGCTGGAGACGAAGTTATTTTACCTTGTCCTTACTGGGTAAGTTATAGTGACATTGTTAAGTTAAGTGATGGGGTTCCGGTAGAAGTACAGACGTCTATAGATAACGACTTTAAAATGACAGCCGAACAATTAGAAGCTGCCATTACACCAAAAACCAAAATGATTTGGTACAGTTCTCCTTGTAACCCAAGTGGATCGGTATATAGCAAAGAAGAACTAAGAGCCTTAGCTGATGTCTTAAAAAAGCATCCTAATATCTATGTAGTTTCTGATGAAATATACGAACACATTAACTTTAAAGGTGGTCATTTTAGTATGGCTGAATTTGAAGATATGTACGACAGAACCATTACGGTAAACGGGGTTTCTAAAGCCTTTGCAATGACCGGATGGAGAATTGGATATGTTGGTGCTCCAGATTGGATTGCTAGAGCTTGTAATAAAATTCAAGGTCAAGTAACAAGTGGTGCTAACTGTATTGCACAACGTGCCGTTATTAAAGCTTTAGAAGCAGATCCTTCTAGCATTAAATATATGGTTGATGAGTTTAAAGAAAGACGTCAACTAATCTTAAAACTCTTAGGCGAGATTGAAGGATTCAAAACCAACGAACCTGAAGGTGCTTTTTACGTTTTCCCTAACATCTCATCTTATTTTGGAAAAACGATTAAAGGCAAGACCATTAACAATGCTACGGATTTCTCATTATTTATTTTAGAAGAAGCTTTAGTTGCCACTGTAACTGGAGAAGCTTTTGGAAATAAAGATTGTATTAGAATCTCTTACGCGGCCTCTCAAGACGAAATTATTGAAGCCATTAAGCGTATTAAAACGGCTTTAAGCTAAGTAAACCCGTTTTTATAAACTCCATAAAAAAAGCTGTAACAAATGTTGTTACAGCTTTTTTCTTTGTGATTCGTTTTTAGGTCTAATTCTCTAAAAGACCTCAGCCCTAAAAACAATTTTAAAACAAAATTAATATAGCAACGCTCACAAAGACGGCTACTTTTAATATTAGTGATGCCATTAGG
Organism: Winogradskyella rapida; assembly: GCF_042675845.1. Classification (NCBI taxonomy): domain Bacteria; kingdom Pseudomonadati; phylum Bacteroidota; class Flavobacteriia; order Flavobacteriales; family Flavobacteriaceae; genus Winogradskyella; species Winogradskyella rapida. The sequence continues at coordinate 648,023 of NZ_JBHTKM010000063.1, forward strand.
CTTTCTTTACTAATTTGGATGGATTTAGCACGTTGTCTTATCACAAACAAAGACTTTCTTCGTGCTTTTTTAAAACTGTATTTTACAACACGTTTATAGTTGGAATTTAATAATCCTCGTTTTGTAAAATGAGACAGCTTTCTACGCTTCGAGCGCTTTCTTAAATCCTGTGATAGAGCTATTTTCATTGTTGAGGGGTTTTATTATTTTGTAGAATGTACAAAAAAATCAGCAACATTCCTAATTTAACGGATTAATTATTAGGTATTTAAAATTATTTCAGCTTATTTTAAAGAATATCACAATCCTCTGTCCCTGTATTTTTAAGCGCTATTAATGCTTTTATATCCGCTGAACTCTTTTGAATTAAATTTGAATGGCGTTTAATCAACAAGCCTTTATTCGCTATAACTGCGCGTACATATAAAGCAGACCTACTAGCATTAGAACACAAAGTATTAGGGTTAGCGTTACCACCTTTAACATTCTTATTTGCCTTTCTTCCTTCAACCGTCGTCTGATACTATGTAATTGTTTCGTGCTCGCTTTAGGCCACGTATATTCCACCTTTAATGGCCGTTTATAACCGCTTAAGGTATTTTTTAATCGGTCGCGCTTTGTTAATAATTTTCTATTATTATTTATTACGGTGTTCATGGCACTTGCAGACATAGCTTAAAAGATTTAAAAGGGTTATTTAGGATTTAAACCAAGGACGCTATAAAACGATAAAGGGGCTTAAACCTAAAAGCACTAAGAAAAGTAAGACTGTCGTTTGAAGGGATCACGCTTAAAGTCTGCATCACTAAAGAATAAGCCTGTGATATAAATAATCAGACCCCAAGTGAAAGCATTAGTGCTACAAATAGGACGTAGAACTTTTTAGAATGTTACAATAGTGTATCGGGTAGTTTGTAGAACAACCTCAGCTTATCGCTTAAAAAACAAGCCATAACCTCCATAAAACAAAGATATTACAAGGCCATTTACCCAAAGTAATGATTAGGCCTACAGCTTTATGCTTAACGATTTCTCCAAAAGAAAGGCGTTAATAAGATCAGTACGGTAAAGAGTTCTAAACGACCAATGAGCATTAAGAATGACGCCCACCATTTTCCTAAAGGCGGTAAAGCCCCATAGTTATTAACAGGTCCAAAATCCCCTAAAGCAGGTCCTACATTACCTAAACTCGATGCTGAAAGTCCTATGGCCGATGTAAAATCCATTTGAAACATAGAAAACACGGCCGCACCGATAATAAACGACAGCATATAAAGAATAAAAAAGCCTAAGACATTAAATACAATATCTTTAGATACCGATTTCCCATTATAACGCACCGGAATAATCGCATTAGGATGTAAGGCCCGTTTAAATTCTAAGAAACTGTTTTTAATCAATATCAATTGGCGCATTACTTTTACACCCCCTGAGGTACTTCCTGCAGACCCTCCTAAAAACATCATTCCGAAGAAGAAAACGGTTAAAAATGGCGTCCACAAGGTATAATCAGCACTGACAAATCCTGTGGTAGTAACTACTGTTAATACCTGAAATAAGGCATGTCTTATAGCACTTTCAGCTTCCCCTAAAACCATAGGATGATCTATTGAAGATATAGACACATCAGCTCTAAAGTAAATTAAAACAGCAGCCACTGCCGTGAAAATTAATATAAACTGAGAGTACAATTTAAACTCTTCATCTTTTAATATTTTAACCACTTTACCTTTAAACAGATAATAACTTAAGACAAAATTGGTCCCTGCTAAAAACATAAAGAATATAATGATATACTGAATAGCCGGATTATCATTCCAATGCGCTACACTCGCATTTTTTGTTGAAAAGCCTCCTGTAGACAAGGTACTTAAGGCATGATTAATAGCATCAAAGAAAGACATCCCTGCAATTTGAAGCAAAATCGTTTCTGCAACGGTATAACCTACATAAATCAGCCATAAACGCTTAGCGGTATCCGTAATCCTGGGGTGTAATTTATCGGCACTAGGGCCAGGAGCTTCAGCCGTAAATAACTGCATCCCTCCTACTCCTAACAATGGTAATATGGCAATGGCTAATACAATAATTCCCATACCGCCAATCCAATGCGTCATACTTCGCCAAAACAAAACCCCTTCAGGAATAATTTCAATATTATCTAAAATACTAGCCCCTGTGGTCGTATAACCGGACATGGTTTCAAAAAAAGCATCTGTAAAAGACGGAATTGCACCGGTGGCAATATAAGGCAGCGTTCCCGTTAAGGACATCACAATCCAACCAAAGGCCACAACGATATACCCTTCACGCTTATTCATTTCTTTACGGTGGTCTTTCGTTCTATACATGGCAATGGCACCAATAAGTAAGGTCACAATACCGGCTAAAAACAACTCTATGGTTACCCCATCATGATAAATGAGACTGATTAAAGTTGCCGTAAGCATAAATCCACCGTTGAATAACAAAAGCAGACCGAAAAAATGAAATATTATTTTATAATTGAGTTTTATTCTTGACATCGTATTTTAAGAGAAAAACCGTTCAACTTCAGAAATAGAACGTGGTAAACAACAAACTACCACACGGTCTCCAGCTTGAATGGTAAAGCTTCCTAATGGAATAGACCCTTTACCATCTCTAATAACACCACCAATAATAGCAGATTTTGGAAACTTTACATTTTTTATCAGCTTATTGGTTATTTTAGATTTTGGCTTTACAACGAATTCTAAAAGTTCAGCATTCATATTGGTAAGTTTGGTCATTGCCACCACTTCCCCTTTTCGTATATATCTAAAGATATTATTCGCCGCTAATAACTTTTTATTAATCAAAGTATCAATCCCAATAGACTGAGACAATTGGTAGTAATCCATATTCTCTACTAGGGCAATAGTTTTCTTAACGCCTTTAGACTTGGCTAAAAGACAAGACATAATATTGGTTTCAGAATTTCCGGTTACGGCAATAAAAGCATCCATATCAGAGATATTCTCTTCATCTAAGATATCCACATTTCTACCATCACCGCAGATCACTAGGGCATTCGGAATTTCTTCTGCCAACTCCTCAGCTTTTCCACGTTTACTCTCTACCAATTTCACATTAAACTTACTAGAACATAAATCGTGTGCCGTTCTATACCCTATTTGACTCCCTCCAAGAATCATAACATTCTTTATAGAGACCTTAACTTTACCAGATAACTTAAATAATTCATCATCTCCACCTTTAGAAGTCACAAAGACCACTTTATCCCCTTCTTTAAATATGGTATCACCTCGGGGAATAATAGTGTATTGGGTCCCTAAACGCTGAATAGCAATAGGAATAAAATTTAGCTCTGGATAGATTTCTGCCGCCTCCTTAACTGATTTATCAACAAAGGTTGCGGTACGTGATAAACGCAGACCTAACATGGTTAACTCACCACCTTCAAACTCATAAGTATCATTAAACCCGTATTGATTTAATAACAATTCTATTTCTGATGCCGCTAAAGATTCAGGAGAAATTAACTCATCAATACCAAACTTAGAAAACCCTACGGTATCTTTATTTTCAATAAACTCTGTGTTAGAAATTCTAGCGATGGTACGCTTAGCTCCCAATTGTTTCGCTAATACACAGGCCGTAATATTTGTAGTTTCAGAAGAGGTTACCGCAATAAAAAGTGCAGCCGTATCTATACGCGCCTCTTTTAAAATTGAAATTGAAGTAGAATCGCCCTTTATGGTTCTAATATCTAGGTGTTCACCTGCATAAGATAAACTATCTTTCTTTGTATCAATTAACGTAATTTCTTGTGACTCGTATGATAAAAGTTTAGCTAAATGAAACCCTACCTCACCGGCCCCTGCGATAATAATCTTCATTGTATTTGTTTGGAGTAAGCATGCAAATATACTTATAACTTATAAGTTAACGCCTTCCTGTAAGACATTATACCCACCTGCTACATTATGTTGCAAGTTAAAAAGTTCTTTATACTATGAAAATAATACGGCTTTTAATTCACTAAAAGCGCATAAAAACTACAGAGTCCTAATTCGGATTTCTCTCTAAAACCAGAATTTCACAGCGCTTAAAAAGTGATTTTTTTTGCACTTTAAATGTAGGCAACGTTAAGTTCTTGACACTTCTTTTAGTATATTTGCTAAAAATTTTTATGGCTGAAAAAGTAAATCCCTATAAGGACAGTGACCAATCTAAAAAGGTCCAAGTCACTAAAATGTTTGATACCATTTCTAAAGAATACGATGGTTTAAACCGTGTTATTTCTTTTGGTATTGATATTAAATGGCGAAATAAAGTTGTAGACTTAGTTGCCAAAACAAAACCTAAAAACATTTTAGATATTGCTACCGGAACTGGAGATTTAGCCATTAGCCTTACCGCTACTAATGCTGAAGAAATTATTGGTTTAGACATTAGTGATGGGATGTTAGAAGTTGGAAGAAAAAAAATTACGGCTAAAAACTTAGACCCGATCATTTCTATGGTTATTGGAGACTCTGAAGATTTACCTTTTGAGGACAATACCTTTGATGCTATTACCGTTGCTTTTGGGGTAAGAAATTTTGAACACTTAGAAAAAGGCTTAGCTGAAATTCTTAGAGTACTGAAACCAAATGGTATTTTTGTAATTCTTGAAACATCAGTCCCTACGAATCCTATTTATAAAGCGGGTTATAATTTCCACACCAAATTAATTATGCCAACCATCGGAAAATTATTTTCTAAGGATAAAGTGGCTTATAACTATTTAAGTGAATCGGCATCTGTTTTTCCTTATGGTGAAGCTTTAAACAATATTTTACGAAAAACTGGGTTTATAAATGTGGTAGACCGACCTCAAACCATGGGAGTGGCTACTATTTATACAGCATCTAAAGCATAATATGAAGCAAACTCTTGTCCTTTTAGCATTTTTATTCGCGTTTCAAAATTCTTCAGCGCAACTGTTCACTAAAGAGAAAGTGGCAAATCCGGTTGATAACATTGATCAAAAGCGCTTAACCTGGGGGTATTTTATTGGTTTTAACCAATACGATTTCAACTTTGATTATCAAGAAGATTTAAAGGACATTTTAGTAGATGAAGCTGTAGGCTTTCATTTAGGACTTATTGGCGATATGCGTATCAACGATTACATGAACCTAAGGTTAGAGCCGGGTGTTTTCTTTACCACAAGAAACTTAATGTACGACGAGAGTCTTTTTCCAAACGACGATTATAATGATTCCGATTTATTAAGAGAAGTGAAATCTACTTATGTTCACATTCCATTACTTTTAAAAATCTCTACAAAACGTATTAATAACTTTAAGCCGTTTATTATTGGTGGTTTTTCTACCGCACTAAACTTATCGAGTAATCAAGACAACCCTGATGATAATAGTTCGGGAGAGTTTAGAATGGAAAAAAACAGCTATTTCTATGAGATCGGTTTTGGAATAGACCTCTATTTGCAATACTTTAAATTCACGCCTTCAATACGTGGTATTTTCTCCATGAATGATGAGTTGGTTCGTGATGCTGACCCTAATAGCCCTTGGACAGGTAATGTGGCTAAAATGCAAACACGTGGGGTATTTATTAATTTTACTTTTCAATAGTACGCCTACGAAATTCACTTAGAAGAATGGCCGTGGCATTAGCGACATTTAAACTTTCTGTCGCTTTTACGGTTCCGAATTGAGGAATGGTCACTTTACGATCCACTTGGCTTTCTATCGCCTCTGAAATCCCATTACCTTCATTCCCTAAAACAATAATACCGCGCTCAGGCAAACTGCTGCTGTAAATATTTTCGCCTTCTAAAAATGTACCAAAAACCTCAGTAGAATGCGTCTTAAGATAACTTTCTAAATCCACATACTGCACATTAACCCGAGTTAAGGATCCCATCGTGGCTTGTACCACTTTACTATTAAAGCAATCTACTGTATTAAGACTACAGATTAGACTTTTTACACCGTACCAATCGCACAACCTAATAATTGTTCCTAAATTCCCAGGATCTCTAACGTCATCTAAGGCCACAACCAATCCTGGATCTAAGTCTTGTGTAGGCTCCGGAATTTTAAAAACCGCTAAGGCCGTATTAGGATTTTTAAGAGCCGTTATTTTTTTTAAATCCGCATCAGAAATCAGAGACACCAATTCTTCAGGCGCCTCAAAAATAGGTTTCGTGGTATATAAATTGACCAAGCTGTAATCGGAATTTAAGAATTCTGAAATGCCTTTTACCCCTTCAACAATAAACAAACCCAGTTGCTGTCTGTTTTTCTTTTGACTTAAACTTTTTACAACTTTTATTTGATTCTTTGATAATACCGAACTCATTGTTCCACTGATCTAATTAATATATCTGTAAAAGGCCAACGCAACGTCTAAAAATAATTTCCGTTTAGCTTAGCACCCCCCTACAAATACAAAGTAAACCTTTTTTAACGAAACAGCCTTTGTAAATTAACAGGACTATGAGGTATCTAATTAAGAAATGATGTTATTTTTGTTTCTTTAAGACTATTAAAAAACAACGCCAGTTTAGATTTGCATAAGCTCCCTTATATATCACCATCTCAGTACAAACATTTGTCTCGCCATGTGTTGCTATGCTTATGCGTTTTAACCATCAGTTCTTGTAATATTGTAAAGCGTGTAAAAACAGGCGAGCATCTTATTACTCATAATACCATTTTAGAAGACAGTGTTGTGGTTACCAATGAACGCATTAACAATATCATTGCACAAAAGACTAATTCTGGAATGCGTAAGTTTTTAGGATTCCCCTTAAAACTTCATATTTATAATTTAGCACGACCTAATATAGACTCTATTTTAGAAGCACAGATTTTGAGTGACTCTACTAAAGTAAAACGTAGAATTGCTTTACTCTCTGAAAAACAGTTTGACAAGTTTCTTAAATCGAGACGAGATTTTAACGCTTGGCTAAAACGCACAGGAGAAGCTCCGGTGTTGTATGATGAAGACAAAACCATAAAAACAGCTAAAAACCTTCGTAAGTACTATTACACCAAGGGTTGGTTTAACAACGATGTTACTTTTGAAGTTAATAAGGACAGTAACAAATTAGCACAGGTGGTTTATAAGGTAAATAAAAAACAACCTTATATGCTAGACTCGCTTAGACCAGTGATTAGTAGTCCGGCGATAGACTCCATGTATCCAAAATTTATTGCGAGAACCTTATTAAAAAAAGGGGAGCAATTTGATGAGCAAAATTACGAAAGCGAACGCAGCAGAATTAACACCTACCTGCGTAATGCCGGCTTTTATTATTTTGGGCAAGATTATATTCGGTTTGAAATGGACACCATAAACACCAATCATAAAGTCCACACCGATCTTATCATTGGCAACCGCATTATCCGTGGAGACGATTCTACCGTTACCCGCCCTTTTAAGGTTTACAAAATTAAAGAAGTGAATCTCTATACCGATGATAATTTTAATAACCGCTTTAGTGCCATAACAGATTCTACCACTTATAAAGATATTAACCTATATAGTAAGGACGAATTAAAGTTTAGACCAAAAGCCTTAACGGATGCTGTTTTTATTAATAAAGGCGAAATTTATAGCGATTTAGCCCGAAGCCGTACCGCAAGATACCTCAACGATTTACAAATGTTTAGGTACCCTAATATAGATTTTGTTGAAAACGAAGAAGACTCTACTTTAACAGCAAATATCTTTTTAGAACCGAAGAAAAAGTACGCTTTAAGTTTCGATTCAGACATCAATCAAAGTAATATTCAATCTATAGGATTTTCATTCAGTTCAGGATTAAAAATCCGAAATGTTTTTAGAGGGGCCGAAACCTTAGAAATCACCGGAATTGCAGCCATTGGCGCATCAAAAAGTAGAAGCTCTACGTCCACTTCCTTTTTCGACATTAATGAGTTTGGGGGCAATATTAGGCTTACCATCCCTCGGTTGTTTAGTCCGTTTAATACGGAAAAAATTATTCCTAAATACATGTCGCCGAGTACGGCCATTAACCTATCGGCCACCAGTCAGCAAAATATTGGTCTAGACAAACAATCTATTTCCGGAATTTTCAGTTACAATTGGTTTCCTTCAAACACGGTGACCAATACCCTAGAACTTTTTAACATCAACTTTGTTAAAAACTTAAACACAGATAATTATTTTGGGGTGTATTCCAATTCCTTTGCGCGCCTAAATGCCATTGCTCGCGGTATTGGTTATATTGATACTGAAGGGACTCTTTCTGATAGTTCGCTATCCAATCCTTATGCCCCTGCAGATACTTTTATTTCTGAAGTCTTATCTGAAAATACGAGTTTAACGTCTAGCGACGATGATTATGTTCTGGTGAATAACATTCAAGAGCGAAAAGAACGTTTAACAGAAAACAACCTTATTTTCTCTACCAGTTTTGACTATACAAAAGACAAGCGAAAGAATATTTTTGACAATGATTTTTCCGTGTTTAAATGGCGTGTAGAATTAGCCGGAAACCTTATGTCTAACATCTCTAACATTGCAGGTTTGTCTAAAAATAGCGATGGCAATTATGAGATTTTCGGAGTCGCTTTTTCACAATATATTAAAACCGAAATCGATTATATTAAGTATGTCGATTTAGGTCGAAAAAACGTATTTGCATTCCGTAGTTATGCGGGGATTGCTATTCCTTATGGTAACTCTAACAGTATTCCTTTTGCTGAAAGTTTCTTTGCTGGTGGTCCTAATGACAACCGCGCGTGGACCGCCTATAACTTAGGACCAGGAAGCTCTAAAAGTACCAATGAGTTTAACGAAGCCAATTTTAAACTTCACCTAAGTGCAGAACAACGTTTTAGTCTGTTTGGTGCGTTTCAAGGTGCCGTATTTGTCGATGCCGGAAATATCTGGAATGTTTTAGACAACGTCACAGAAGATGCAGCAACCCTATCTAATCTGAGCTCTTTAAAAGATATTGCTATTGGATCTGGAATGGGTATCCGTTACGATTTCGATTTCTTTGTTCTGCGTTTTGATGTTGGTTTTAAAACACACGATCCGGCACAAGATGTTGGCAACCGTTGGTTTAGAGATTACAACTTTAGAAACGCCGTTTATAACATTGGTATTAATTACCCATTCTAAATACATTCTACAAATTTAGTATGCCACTGGTTTCGCTATGGAAAGCTAGAAAATAGCCAAGAACACCACTGATAATAAAGGACTTATATTTTTTATTCTGAATGTAATAAGCCTTTAGCTACTACAACGTTTTCGATATTTAATAATGAATTTCACACTGCAAATACTCAAAAATTATGTACTTTTGGTAACATAAATTATCAATACCATAATTATGAGTCACAATATCAAACCTGGCGTTGCCACAGGAAAAGAAGTTCAAAATATTTTCAACCACGCTAAAGAAAAAGGTTATGCTTTACCAGCGGTAAATGTTATCGGATCTAACACGATTAATGCGGTTTTAGAAACTGCAAAATCTTTAAACGCACCAGTTATCATCCAGTTTTCTAATGGAGGAGCACAGTTTAATGCTGGAAAAAGTTTAAGTAACGAAGACCAAAAAGCAGCTATAGCAGGTTCTATTGCAGGTGCTAAACACATTCACCTTATGGCAGAAGCTTACGGTGTTCCTGTAATTTTACATACAGACCATTGTGCTAAAAAACTTTTACCTTGGATTGATGGTTTACTAGATGCTAGTGAACAACATTTTAAAGAAACAGGAAAGCCTTTATATAGCTCTCATATGATTGATTTATCTGAGGAGCCATTAGAAGAAAACATTGCTATTTGTAAAACATACTTAGAGCGTATGAGCAAAATGGGAATGACCTTAGAAATAGAATTAGGAATTACAGGTGGTGAAGAAGACGGTGTAGATAATACAGATGTTGACGATTCTAAACTTTATACACAGCCAGAAGAAGTAGCTTATGCTTATGAAGAGTTAAGTAAAGTTAGTGACCAATTCACTATTGCTGCTGCTTTCGGAAACGTTCACGGTGTATACAAGCCAGGAAACGTAAAATTAACGCCGAAAATTCTTAAGAATTCTCAAGAGTTCTTATCAGAAAAGCACAATTTACCACACAACCATATTGACTTTGTTTTCCACGGTGGATCTGGATCTACAGTAGAAGAAATTAAAGAAGCTATTGGTTACGGTGTGATTAAAATGAATATTGATACGGATATGCAATACGCTTTCTTAACAGGAGTTAGAGATTACATCCAAGACAATAAAGACTTTTTACAAACCCAAATTGGTAACCCTGAAGGAGACGATGTACCTAACAAAAAGTATTACGATCCACGCGTTTGGTTACGTAAAGGAGAAGATGCTTTTGTGGCCCGATTGAAAAAAGCCTTTGAAGATTTAAACAATGTTGATACCCTTTAATTCGGTGTATTAATATACTTTTTTAAAACCCGTTAAAACTTATAATCAGAGTTTTAACGGGTTTTTATTTGCTTTTAAGACTGCATTTTAGAGATAGCTTGCTCTATTTTTGAGTTATATTTAATAAAATAGTAATTTTGCACTCTTAGTCTAGTAACTAATAACTAACTTAAAAGACCGATTTTAAGATTTAAAACCTCTAAAAATCATAAACCTGTCCGAAGCATTGGCTAAGGATCCAAAATTGTAAATTTATATGGCTTGGTTTAAAAGAAAAGAAAAAGGTATTCATACCTCAACTGAAGAAAAGAAAGATACCCCTAAAGGCCTTTGGTATAAATCTCCTACTGGAAAAATAATTGACACCAAAGAATTAGAACAAAACTTTTATGTAAGCCCAGAAGATGGCTACCACGTAAGAATTGGAAGTAACGAGTATTTCCAAATTTTATTTGACGATAATAAATTCACGGAACTCGATGCTAACTTAACATCTAAAGACCCGCTTAAATTTGAAGATACCAAGAAGTATCCAGATCGTTTAAAAGCAGCGCAAGCTAAAACCAACTTAAAAGATGCTGTACGTACTGCAGTAGGAAAATCTAATGGCGAAGACTTGGTTATTGCTTGTATGGATTTCGCTTTTATTGGAGGTTCAATGGGAAGTGTTGTTGGTGAAAAAATTGCACGTGCTGCAGATTACGCCTTAAAGAATGAAACCCCTTTAATGATTATCAGTAAATCTGGTGGTGCACGTATGATGGAAGCGGCATTATCTTTAATGCAATTAGCAAAAACATCAGTAAAACTTGCGCAATTAGCAGACGCTGGTATTCCTTACATCTCTTTATGTACCGATCCTACTACAGGAGGAACCACAGCATCATTTGCTATGCTAGGAGATATTAATATTGCTGAACCTGGCGCATTAATTGGCTTTGCAGGTCCAAGAATTGTTAGAGATACCACCGGAAAAGAACTTCCTGAAGGATTTCAAACTTCAGAATTTTTATTAGAACATGGATTCTTAGATTTTATTACACATCGTAAAGATCTTAAGAAACGTGTTAACCTCTACATTGATTTGGTTAAGAATCAAGCTGTAAGGGCTTAATGAACAAATAAAAAAAAGAGGCTTAAACGCCTCTTTTTTAGTATATTAGTTTTTAAATTAATATCTTGCAGGTTCAACCTTGTTTGCGTTTTTATGGCTTCAGCACCCATTAAGCAAACAGCAAAACACATACTATGATGAAAACTACAGCACAACTTACCGCCATTTTACTGCTCATGGTGACCACATTTTCTTGTGATGACCTTGACGAACTTACAGAATTTAACGTCACAGACGATTTCACCACTACCATTAGTGTTTCTGCCTCTGAAGATTCTGAAGGCCAACCCCAAAGTATTACACAATCGGCAACCTTAGATATTTCCTCTAATCAGGATATTCAAGATAACATTGATTTAATTCAAGATATCACGTTGAACTCCCTAACATATGAAATTACAAATTATACAGGGATTGAAGATGCCACATTAACTGAAGGGTCTTTAACCTTTGGTACGGAAAGCATCACGCTAGAAAATATTAATTTAGAGCAGTCTGATATAGACAATACCATCTACACCATTTCAGATGTAAGCTTATTAAATGCCATTGCTACAGATTTAGAGAGTAACACGGTGGTTAGCATTTTAGTATCGGGTACTGTTAATGCCACTCCTGTGGTTTTTGATGTTATTGTAACTTTTGATGTTACTGCAACTATTGACGTATTATAAACGACTCCGCATTATTACCTATAAAAAAAAGCGTTTCTTTAAAGAAACGCTTTTTTTATAGCTTTAATATTTATTCCGTTATACTAGAATCGCACATTTTGAGGTAGATTAAAAACTCAGTCCCTTCATCTACCACACTATTCACTTCTACCCGTCCTCCTAAAGATTCAATATGATTTTTTGTAATGAATAATCCAATGCCTATAGCATCTTCATTGCAGTGAAAGGTATTGTACATATGAAAGAGTTTCTCTCCAAATTTTTCCATATCAATCCCTAAACCATTGTCTTTAATTTTAAGCAATACATAATCCGTATCCAGAGTACAACTGAGGTGGACTTCTAATCGTCGTTTTTCAGATCTATATTTTATGGCATTCGTAAGAAAGTTAATTAAAATACTATCTAAATACGCCGCCACACCTTTAACACAAATGTCTTCATCAATTTCATTGGCTATTACTGCATCGGCGTTCTGGGCTAAGGCAATAATATTATAGATGGCTTTTTCGGTAAAATCATGAAGGTTTAAGGCTTCCAATTTAGAATCTTCTATCACTCTTATTTTACCAACTTCTGTTAAGTGGGCTACCGTTTCTTGTAGATTATCTACCGCCTTTTTAAGAAGCTGAAAATTTTCATTCGTATCAAAGTCCGTATAATCTTCAGCTAAAAACTCGGTAATGATTTCTAAATTCCCGGCATGCGATCGTAAATTATGAGTCACAATTTCTGCAAAAGCGTTTAGACGCTTATTCTGCTCATCGGCAACGGTAAGCATGGCCTTTAACTTATTTTCTATTTTTTGGCGCTTGGTAATATCTGTAAACTGCCATATCATATGAGGGCGTCCCGTTTTAAAATAAACGAGCGATACAGAGATTAAAACCCAAACAATAGACCCATCTTTATGAAAGTAGCGTTGTTTAACCCTGTATTTTTTGATATCGCCATTAATGAGGCGTTCAAATTTTTCTTCGTGAACGCCAAGATCTTCAGCATAAACGATATTATCAATATCCATATTAAACAGATCCCATCGGGTATAGCCAAGAATATCACAGACACTCTCATTGACTTTTAACCAATTTCCATCTAAATTTACAATAGCAATGCCATTGTAAGTGTTATTAAAGGTTTGCTCTAGAACGTCATAGGCGTTAGAGAAATTTCGGAGATGATTTGAAACTTTCATACATAGCGATTGTTAGGATTAATTTATTGAAAGTTGCTAGTTCGGCTAAGGGGAGGTCTAAAACTATAAAATCAATATAGGCTTAAGAATATCAAAAAGTTACGAAAAAAAATTTAAATCACAAAAAAATAGTATATTTGCGGCTCGAAAGAGATGCTTTCGTGTACATAAAAATCATTTACAACAATATTAGCATGTATTTAAATCAAAAAGGAAAAGAAGAGCTTTTCACAAAACACGGTAAAAACGCGCAAGACACTGGTTCTGCAGAAGGACAAATTGCATTATTTACTGTAAGAATTAATCATTTAACAGAACACTTAAAAAGAAATCGTAAAGATTTTAATACGGAGCGTTCACTAGTTAAATTAGTAGGTAAGCGTCGTGCTTTATTAGATTATTTAACTAAGAAAGATGTCTTAAGATATCGTGCTATCGTTAAAGAATTAGGATTAAGAAAATAATCTCAATATAAAGGCCACGCATTTAGCGTGGCTTTTTGTTTTCTATACAACTCACACGTAAGAGTTTAACAATCGTAAAAAATAGCATAAAAATCCTAAGTTAATTTTAGGGTTCGCGGTTTTTCATTGGTCACCAACAACAACAACTACACAACAACACAACGACCATTGTTTAATTAGAATTAAAAAATTTATGATTCCAAAAGTTTTTAAAGAGGTCATTGACCTAGGGGATGGTAGAGAAATCTCTATCGAAACCGGAAAATTAGCAAAACAGGCCCATGGTTCTGTTGTTGTACAGTCAGGAAAATGTATGTTACTATGTACAGTTGTTTCTAACTACAAGCAAGCCGATGTAGACTTTTTACCTTTAACGGTAGATTATCGCGAAAAATTTGCAGCTGCTGGGCGTTACCCAGGAGGTTTCTTTAAAAGAGAAGCAAGACCTAGTGATGGAGAAGTATTAACCATGCGTTTAGTAGACCGTGTTTTACGTCCATTATTCCCAAAAGATTATCACTCTGAAACTCAGGTGATGATTCAATTAATGTCTCATGATGATGATGTTATGCCAGATGCTATGGCAGGTTTAGCCGCTTCTGCTGCTATTCAATTATCAGATTTCCCTTTTGAATGCCCAATTTCTGAAGCAAGAGTTGGTCGTGTAAACGGAGAATTTATCATTAACCCTACACGTTCTCAATTAGAAGAATCTGACATCGATATGATGATTGGTGCTTCTGCTGATTCTGTAATGATGGTAGAAGGTGAAATGGATGAGATTTCTGAAGAAGAAATGACTGAAGCGATCAAATTTGCTCATGAAGCCATTAAAGTACAATGTGCTGCTCAAGTAAAATTAGCTGAAGCCTTCGGTAAGAAAGACGTTCGTGAGTACGAACCAGAAAGAACTGATGAAGACTTAGCGAAGAAGGTTCATGATATGGCATACGATAAAGTTTATGCTGTAGCAAAAGCCGGATCTTCTAAGCATGAAAGAAGTGCTGCATTTGCAGAAATAAAAGAAGAAATCAAAGCCTCTTTTTCTGAAGAAGAACAAGAAGATTTTGGTGGATTAATTTCAAAATATTACTCTAAAGCTGAAAAAGCTGCGGTTAGAGATTTAACTTTAAATGAAGGTTTACGTTTAGATGGACGTAAAACTACAGACATTAGGCCAATCTGGTGTGAGGTAGATTACTTACCATCTACACACGGTTCTTCTATTTTCACACGTGGAGAAACTCAAGCTTTAGCGACAGTGACTTTAGGTACAAGTAGAGAAGCTAACCAAATAGACATGCCATCTTACGAAGGTGAAGAGCGTTTCTATTTACACTATAACTTCCCTCCTTTCTCAACTGGAGAAGCGAGACCAATCCGTGGAACATCTCGTCGTGAGGTAGGACATGGTAACTTAGCACAACGTGCTTTAAAAGGTATGGTTCCTGATGATTGTCCTTACACAGTACGTGTGGTTTCAGAGATTTTAGAATCTAACGGTTCTTCTTCTATGGCAACGGTTTGTGCTGGTACTATGGCAATGATGGATGCTGGTGTACAATTAAAGAAACCTGTTTCTGGTATTGCAATGGGATTAATTTCTGATGCTGATTCTGGAAAATACGCCGTATTATCTGATATCTTAGGTGATGAAGATCACTTAGGAGATATGGATTTTAAAGTTACAGGTACTGCAGATGGTATTACAGCTTGTCAAATGGATATCAAAGTAAAAGGATTATCTTATGAAATCCTTGTTAACGCTTTAAAACAAGCCCGTGACGGTCGTTTACATATCTTAGGTAAAATTACAGATACTATTGACACGCCTAACCAAGATGTTAAAGAGCATGCGCCTACAATGATTTCTAGACGTATTCCTAATGAGTTTATCGGTGCCTTAATTGGTCCTGGTGGAAAAGTAATTCAGGAAATGCAAAAAGAAACAGAAACCACTATTGTTATTAATGAAGATCCTGTAACAGAAGAAGGTATTGTTGAAATTTTAGGTGTTGGTAAAAAAGGTATTGATGCTGTAATGGCTAAAATTGATTCTTTATTATTTAAGCCTCAAGTTGGTAGCATTTACGAAGTTAAAGTTATTAAAATGCTTGACTTTGGTGCTGTTGTAGAATATACAGAAGCTCCAGGAAACGAAGTCTTATTACACGTTTCTGAACTTGCATGGGAACGTACAGAAAATGTATCTGATGTTGTAAACATGGGAGATGTATTTGATGTGAAGTACTTTGGTATCGATTCTAGAACACGTAAAGAAAAAGTATCTCGTAAGGCCATCTTACCAAAACCAGAAGGTTATGTAGCAAGACCACCAAGAGATGACAAACGTTCTGGTGGACGTGATAACAGAGGAAGAGATAATCGCGGACGTGACAACAGACGTGATGATCGTAAACCTAGAGAAGAAAAGAAAGAAGATTAATTCTTTTTAAGTCTATAAATTTAAAACCGCTTCATAATAATGAAGCGGTTTTTTTTGTTTTCTAGCCCCTATACATTTGCTTGTAATACTTCTCCCATTACAGCCAACCCAAAAGTCATCTCTAGAGCTAAGCGAAGTTCTATCACAATGCCCCTTACCACATAAGCCAAACCGCTTCATCTCCCCGCTCCGTATTTGGTCAACTCTAGTAATTAAAAGGTTGCAAGACACTCAAAACCTCGCACGCGCTCTTAAGGTCCTTCAACAATAATAATGCTTATAGACGTCTACTTTTCAACAAGACTTCCCTCTAAAAACGCTTTAAATCAGCAGTAAAATCAAGCCCTTAGAAATTATAAAGTTTTCTTAATAAATACATCGGCATGGTCTAAGTTGAAAGTGTCGCCGTATATACTCCAAACAATTTAGTCGCAATCAACAACTAACAACTTCATTTTTATGATGTCAAAACGATCCTCCTCAACAAAACAATCTCGAACGAACAAATTCACTTTCAACAGCAAACCAAAGCCCCATAACTTTCACAATAAAATTGTCTTATTTAGTACATTCTTGTTAATAAGTATTGGTATCTATTTCTTTTACGTCTTTTTTAATGATTTTGAAAAATTCAACGCCGATCGTAAAAGCACTACCTTAGGTTTAACCTTTATGACTGTCGCTTTAGGCTTGTTTATATATAAAGCCGCATTTTTCATCTATACCATCTATAACTATTTTAAATATAAACCTGTTGCATCGGTAAGCGATAAAGAACTACCAACCGTGACCGTTATTGTTCCCGCTTATAATGAAGGCAAACAAGTTTGGGATACTTTAATGAGTTTAGAGGCGAGTAACTATCCTAAAGAAAAACTTCAAATTTTATCTATTGATGATGGAAGTGTGGATGATACTTGGGAATGGATGCAAGACGCTAAAGACAAGTTAGGATCGCGTTTAGAAATCCTACAACAACCCGAAAACAAAGGAAAGCGTCATGCGCTATACAGAGGATTTAACTTAGGAAATGGCGATATTTTTGTGACGGTAGACAGTGATTCTATTGTGACTGAAGACACGCTAAGAAATTTAGTAAGTCCTTTTGTAAAGGATGAAAATTGTGGTGCCGTTGCCGGAAATATTAGAGTTCTGAACAATAAAAAAGAAATGCTTCCTAAAATGTTGGACGTCAGTTTTGTGATGAGTTTTGAATTTGTACGATCAGCAGAAAGCAACCTGAACTCGGTTTTATGTACACCCGGCGCACTAGCAGCCTACAGCAGAACAGCCGTCTTTAATTGTTTACCAGAATGGATTAACCAAACGTTTATGGGACAACCCTCAGATATTGGAGAAGATCGCGCGCTGACTAACATGATTCTGAAACAAGGAAAGCATGTTTTATTTCAAAAAGACGCTGTCGCCTACACGAATGTCCCAGATCAATACTTAGGCCTCTATAAAATGTTTATACGTTGGGGACGTAGTAATGTGAGAGAAAATATTGCGATGTCTAAATATGTCTTTACAAATTTTAAAGCAGGCAGTAAGTTTGGAAGTCGCTTACTCTTTTTAAGTCAAGCGTCTAGAATAATCATGAGCTACCCATTTGTCTTATTCATGTTGTTTTTTGTACTAACGCATCCTCTACTCTTTTTAGGTTCTACCTTATTAAGCATCTTAGTGTTCTCAACATTTTCAGTCTTATTTTTCGGTTACCGTTATGAAATTAAGGAAGCCGTTTGGGCCTATACCTATAGTATAGTATACACTTTTGCGCTATTTTGGATAACACCATATGCCATTGCAACAGCAAGCCGAAGAGGTTGGTTAACCCGTGGATTGCCAGAAAAAAAATAAACCTTTCTTTTAAAGAACAACTTACTAAAGTCCGTAAACACTTACATGTTGCGGACTTTTTTTTGTTCCTATTCACAATTTGTCACCGACAAAATGACACTTCTGTGCAAATCGTATTTTTCTTGAATTATGACATCCGAAACAATTCTTCAATAAAATTGATAAAATGTTAACGATACGAATAAATTCCTTAAGATACCCAAAATCTTTAAATGAGAATTTCTATTTGGCACTGTCGCACAGTAATTGCGGCTAATAAGGCCATTGACAGTAGTGTCAGTTATATTATAAAACAAATTATGAAAGTATTAGTAATTGGAGCCGGTAATATGGGCTTAACGTATTCTGAAGGTATGGCGGCATCGCCACTACTTAGTAAACACAAACTTAGAATATTTGATACCGATCCAAAAAAAATTGAAAGTTTAAGCAAAGATTTAAGATTCAACGTATACGACAATTTAGAGGACTGCTTACCACAAGCCGATATCGTTTTTATTGCCGTAAAGCCATACCATAGCGATGGATTGTTTGATAAAATGAAGTCATTGATAAACGACAGTCAAATTTTTGTTTCCTTAATGGCTGGTGTTACCATTGAATCTATTCAAGATAAATTACAGGTAAAGAAAGTGGTAAGAACGATGCCTAATTTACCTGCACAAGTAGGTAAAGGGGTCACTTCTTATACAGAGTCTGACGCCGTATCTAAAGTAGAATTAATTATGGTGAGAAACCTGTTAGATACTACAGGAACATCGATCCATGTAAAAACGGAAAACTTTATTGATGCCTCTACGGGTATTTCTGGTAGTGGTCCGGCTTACGTATTTTACTTTATGCAGTCTATGTTAGAAGCCGCACAAAAAATGGGCTTTTCAGATTACGACTCAAAAGTTTTAGTGACCAGTACTTTTGAAGGCGCTATAGAGCTCTTCAACCAAAATAACATTTCGCCAAAATCATGGATTGATAAGGTGGCTTCTAAAGGAGGAACCACACAGGCGGCTATAGATTCTATGGACGATAATAATGTAAAACAATTAATTCAAGATGCGGCATACGCAGCTTTTGATCGTGCTATAGAACTCGGAAAAGAATAAAGAATAAATAAACCTTTAAATAAATAATTGATTACTAGGTAAAATAATAACCTACATAAGAATAATTATTACAAGTCAGGAGATGACGCCTGGCATTTAATTACAAAAACAATGGATGATAATATAAAACGGGTGGTTGTAAAAGTTGGAACCAACGTATTAACAAACAAAGACAATAGAATTTTAGGACCTGTACTACGCGAGCTTGTTAGACAAATCGCTGTACTTTATGAAGAAGATATCATGGTTATCTTAGTCTCTTCAGGATCAGCAATGGCTGGTATGGAAATTTTAGGCAAAACGGATATAAAAGACAAGTCTATACGACGCCAAATATATTCAGCTGTTGGCCAACCAAGAATGATGAGACACTATTATAGTTTATTTCACGATTACGGTATGCGATGTGCTCAAGTTTTAGCGACTAAGCGCGATTTTGATATCGGGAAACACCGTGAAAACATGATTAACTGTTACGAAGGTCTATTGTCTGAAGGTGTGATTCCTATTGCTAATGAAGATGACGCCGTCTCCTTAACTATGTCTATGTTTTCTGATAATGATGAGCTTGCAAGTTTAATTGCAGAATTAGTAGACGCCGACCGATTAATTATCCTTTCGGATACGGACGGGCTTTATGATGGTCACCCAGATGATGATGACTCAAAAATTTTAAATACCGTTAAAACGGATCAAAACGTCGAAAAATACGTTCAAGCTTCTGATAAAAAAGAAGGTGAAGGACGAGGTGGTATGGCTTCTAAATTAAAGATCGCTAAAGGTACCGCAAACAAGAATATCCCAACCTATATTGCCAACGGTAAAAGAGAGAACGTCATTGTGGATATTATTAATGATAAAGAAGTAGGAACTAAATTTATCAGTGCCTAATTCAACTTCTAAAAAAAACACATACACATGAAACTTTTAAATACCGAAATAAAAAATAACGTCCTTAAATCGATGATTACGATTTTAGAACGGGAACGAACAGCTATTATTGACGCTAATAAAAAAGATTTAGAGGCTTTTCAACGCGAAGACCAAGCTTTATACGATCGTTTAATTGTCAATGATAAAAAGGTCGATGAAATGATTGCGGCGGTTAATGCGGTAATGCTTCAAGACGATCCTGTTGGTAAAGAAATTACCAATAGAACCTTAGACAATAAATTAAATATTGTTAATACTACAGCGCCGTTTGGAACGATCCTTATTATCTATGAATCGCGACCAGATGTTACTATTGAAGCGGCAGTTTTAGCCTTTAAAGCCAATAATAAAATCTTATTAAAAGGTGGTAAAGAAGCTTTAAATAGTAATCTTATTTTAGAGCAACTATGGCATGAAGCTTTAGAAGCCAACGGTTTATCTAAGGATTGGATTAAATTATTACACTTACAACGTGAAGAAACGCAAGAATTTTTAAAGAACCCTACGGAACCTTTAGATTTAATTGTACCTCGTGGTGGCGAACGCTTAATTAATTTTGTAAAGACCCACGCTACTTGTGCCGTTTTAATCAGTGGACGTGGTAACAACTTTTTATATGTTTCTGAACACGCTGATTGGAGTAAGGCCGTCAATGTTATTATCAATGCTAAAACCGATAAAATATCAGGTTGTAATGCATTAGATAAGGTGCTTATTAACAAGAATCTTCCGGAGTACGATACCAAGGTAAAAATGCTTCAAGAGAAATTAGAGCAGCATAAAGTTGAAGTGCTTGTAGACGCTAAAATAGGACGTATTTTAACGGATAAAACCGTGGTTACTGAAGAAAACGTATGGCACGAAGAATTTTTAGCCCTTAAAATTTTAATTGGTGAAGTAAGTTCTTCAGAGGAGGCTATTGATATGATTAATACCTATTCTGGGAAACATTCGGCTTCTATTATTACAGAAGACAAAACAGAAGCTTTAAATTTTATGCACAATGTAGATAGTGCAGCGGTGTATCATAATGCCTCTACACGATTTACGGATGGCGGACAAATGGGCGTTGGTGCAGAATTAGCCATCAGTACCGATAAATTACACCACCGTGGGCCACTAGGATTAAACCAATTGGTTACCAATAAATATTATGTCTATGGTGATGGACAAGTAAGAGTTTAAAGATTGTTCAACAACTCTTTTAACAGATAGCCTTTTATTAGATTGCTATCCTTTTAATAATGCCTTTGTAAGCGACTAAATTCTACGCTAACAAAGGCATTATTGTATTTAAGACCACCCAAACAAATGCTATATATTTAATTATCAGTATTTTAATTTGTAATTCTCCGGTTTTTTGCGTATCATATAAGCTATGATTCCACAAGACAAAATTAAATACGCAAAGGCACTCCGCAGTTCCATCGCTTACCTTGAAAACTTAGGGTATTCCAATATTAAGGCCGATTTTAAAGGCTACGAAACCCCTAAATCTTACCATAAAAAAGGTACGGATATTGATGTGACTCCAGATATTGTTGCCGAAAAAGAAGGACGAAAACACATTTTTGATCTAAGTTTAAAATCGGAACGCCCTCGATTATTAAAATCGAAATGGCTTTTTTTAAACTCTTTAAGTCAACTTAAATCGTATCGGTTTAGACTTATAACCATGCGAGGGCACTATAAATTCACCAATGAAACCATAGATGCTATTCACTTAGATAGCATAAAACTTCTAAAGATTTAAAAGTTTTTAAACAATCCTGTAACATTTAAATCGATTTGTGCGTATAATAAGAGCAACATGGTGTTGTAGCTCAATTGCACAAATCATTTTTATTACATGAGACAACTAAAAATTACCAAGCAGGTTACCAACAGGGAGACCGCATCGCTAGATAAATATTTACAAGAAATTGGTAAGGTAGATCTAATTACAGCAGACGAAGAAGTAGAATTAGCACAACGGATTAAAGCAGGAGACCAAGTCGCCTTAGAAAAGTTAACCAAAGCTAATTTACGTTTTGTTGTATCGGTTGCAAAACAATACCAAAATCAAGGGTTAACATTACCAGATTTAATTAATGAAGGTAATTTAGGTTTAATTAAGGCTGCACAACGTTTTGATGAAACACGTGGTTTTAAGTTTATCTCTTACGCCGTATGGTGGATTCGTCAATCGATTCTTCAAGCTTTAGCAGAGCAATCGCGTATTGTACGTTTACCCTTAAACAAAATTGGTTCTATTAATAAGATCAACAAGACTTTTGCATTTCTAGAGCAAAGTCATGAGCGTCCACCTTCAGCAGAAGAAATTGCTAAGGAGTTAGACATGACCATCAATGATGTAAAAGAGTCTATGAAAAACTCAGGACGTCATGTAAGTATGGATGCGCCATTGGTAGAAGGAGAAGATTCTAACCTTTACGATGTATTACGTAGTGGAGAGTCTCCTAACCCCGATAGAGATTTGTTGCATGATTCTTTACGTACGGAAATTGAGCGTGCTTTAGAAACTCTTACACCACGTGAAGCAGATGTTATTCGTTTATATTTTGGCTTAGGAAATCAACACCCTATGACCTTAGAAGAGATTGGAGAAACCTTCGATTTAACCCGTGAACGTGTAAGACAAATTAAAGAGAAAGCAATAAGACGTTTAAAACATACTTCTAGAAGTAAAATATTAAAAACATACTTAGGCTAGACGTTTCACACCCCTTAAATCTTACATCGTCTTATGTAAGGTTTTACAAGGTTTAACGACTACCTAATTAAGGTAACAACAGTTACAACATAACTGTTCGTTTTTTGATTGATGAAAGAACCCACGGCTGATTACCGTGGGTTCACTTTTTTATAAACTTACGTAGTTTAACGTCACCTCTAATTGCTTTTAGCATGATCCTCTCTCATTTCTTGCTGTTTTAAGGTACTTAGCTAAGTTCTATGGCTTTCTCTCATATCCGGTTATAGTTAGTTTATCAAAAGCAGAAACAAGCTTCTTTATTTCTCCTCTTACCTCTCACTACGCTAATAGGTATCCGTTGTAATTTGTCCAATATCGAATAGCAATCGTTTCAAACAGCTTTTTTTCAAAAGTTAAAATAATCCTTCTAATTTAATTACATTTGCAAAAACCTCATAAAACCACTTATAATGGCTTCAAAATTAATTGCACCTTCAATGCTCGCTGCCGATTTTGGTAACTTACAACGCGATACTGAAATGGTGAATAACAGTGATGCAGATTGGTTTCATATCGATGTAATGGACGGCCACTTTGTGCCAAACATTTCTTATGGTATGCCCGTGATTGCAGCGATAAAAAAACATGCCACTAAACCTTTAGATGTACATTTGATGATAGAGCAACCTGAGCGCTACATTGAAGAATTTGCTAAGGTTGGTGCAGATATTATTACCGTACATTATGAATCTACTGTGCATTTGCACCGTACGTTAAGACAAATTAAAGACGCTGGATGTAAAGCTGGTATTGTACTTAATATTACTACACCGCTAAATGTCTTAGAAGATATCTTACCAGAATGTTATATGATTTTGTTAATGTCTATTAATCCTGGTTTTGGTGGACAGAAATTTGAAGACATTACCTATAAACGTGTAAAGAACCTTCGTAAAATGATTGACGAGCAAGGCTTAGAGACGCGTATAGAAATTGATGGTGGTGTAACGGACCAAAACATTGCTAAACTTGTTGAAGCAGGTGCTGATACCTTTGTGGCTGGTAGCCATGTTTTTAAACATGAAGATCCTACCCTAGCGATTAAGAATTTAAAACATATTGCTAACCAATAATAAAAAAAGCGCTTAATCTTAATTAAGCGCTTTTCTTTTATAGTTGTTTTAAAAGGTAATTGATGAGATCGGTAGTGGTAATAATCCCTACCAGTAAGCCATCATCTACAACGGGTAAGGCATGAAACTCTCTTGTGGCTAGTATTTCTGCAACTTCCTTTATTGAAGCCGTAGAGGCTACGGTTACCACATTTTTCACCATCACTTGGTCAATACTAAACATATTATAGACTAAGGAATCAACCTCATCATCGGTATCATATACGGCATCTGCAAAACTAATCCGCAGTAAATCGGTATAACTTAACATCCCAATAACGACCTCCTCTTTAACCACAGGAATGTGTCTTATATGATGTCTTTTAAATAATTCTTCTGCCATCTCCAAGTTATCTTCCCTATTTAAGGCAATGATATTGGTTGACATAATGCTTGAAATGGGTTCTATAACTCTCATAACCTCTAATTTTAAATTGATAATTAAAAGTAGCGGATTGGCAGCGTATAAAGTATGACAATTGTCACCTCTTGCTAAAAGAATTAAAAACGGGCTTTAGCTTTTAGCTCCATAACCATAGTTATAGCCGTAGTTATAACCGTAACCGTAAGATTTATTAGCCTCCACACTATTCAACACATAAGCCATATTTTTAAGCTTACCAGATTCATTTAACTCTTTAGAATAGTTTAAGAGGTTCTTCTCGGTATAATTGGCTCTCACTAAATACATAGTAGCATCAGCTAATTTAGAAATAAGCATGGTATCCGTAACTAAAATGGTTGGTGCTGTATCCACTACGATATAATCGTACTCCAATTTAGCTTCCTCTAATAATTGTTCAAAACGTCCATTAGTTAGAAGACTCGCTGGATTAGGTGGTATACTTCCGGATAAAATTATATCGTGATTAGGGTGATTTTTAAACCCTTTAATTATGGCCTCTTTCCAATTAAAGTTTTCATCATGTAGATAATTGGTTAGACCAAGCTTATGTTTATCTTCATTAATTTGGTTATGGATTTGAGGATTTCTTAAATCCGCCCCTATCAATAAGACCTTTTTATTTATACTCGATAAGGAGAGTGATAAATTAATACTTACATGGGTTTTACCTTCACCTTTGATCGTTGAGGTACAAAACACCACACGGCCTTTATTGTTAGAATGTACAGGCAAAATATAATCAACATTAGCACTTAAAATTCGAAATGCTTCCGCTTGCATTGAATTGTCTTCAGGATTGCTAAATATTAACTGGTCTCCTTTTAGTTTAGGCAATTCACCAACGATAGGGATTTTAGCGTTTCGTTCTACAATATCCTCTTTTCCTTTAATTTTGGTGTCTAACAATAGTATTACATAGATAATTCCAAAAGGAATCGCCAGACCAGCCAATAAGCCCATGATATAAATATTCCTTGAATTCGGCGAAATCGGTACATGTTGTGAAATGGCATACTCCACAACTTTGATCGAAGGTTCAGTTATGGCTAAATTAATTGCGGCTTCTTCACGTTTTTGTAATAAGAACAAATATAAGCTTTGCTTAATTTCACGTTGTCTCGTAATATCTGTAATGATTTTTTCTTTGGCCGGTAAATTATAAACCTTGGAGGCAAATTTTCTATTTTTACGACTTAACTGCGCTTTGGAAGCTTTTAATTGTTTCGCGTAAGACTCAATTGAAGCAAAGATATTAGATTTTATATCTTCTAATTTTCCATTCAAGAGGACTACATTAGGGTTATTGACCCCTCCACTGGTAAGTAAATTATCGCGCTCTAAGACTAGACTATTATAATTATCTACTAAACCATTAATACTGGTGCTTGACAAGCCAATATTAGCTGGCAGTAAGTCAGATTTAGCATTGGGTTGTCTTAACGTCTCACCAAGTAGATTTGATAACATCAGTTGCTTTTCAAGCTCGAACAATTCTTGCTCCGATAAGGTACGTTGGCTAAGTCCCAACTCCGCGTCAGTTTCTAAGGTTATAATATCATTTTTTTGCTTATAATCTTGAATTCCTACCTCAATAGAGTCTAACTCTTTTGCGAGTAAGTCAAAACGCTCATCTATAAAATTAATAGTACGTCTCGAAATTTCTTGACGGTCATTGATCCCGTCTTCATTAAAGACATCAATTAAGGTATTTAAAATACGCTCATTCTTGTCTTTACTTTGACTTGTAAAACCAAGCTCTAATAAATCACTATCCCCTAAAACATTGACCTTAACTCCATTCTTTATACTGCCTGAAACAACAGATACAGGAGATATTTCAATAATAAAGACCTTATCTTCCGCGTTTTCAAAATTAAAATCCTGAGGTAAATTTAACTCAAAAGGTAAATTGTGGTTGGTCTTAGTCGTATCAAAGTTAGGAAATACTAAACTCTGAGACGCGTTGTGTGATGTAACTTCAAAACCAGACGTTTTTACCTCGATACGATAGGAAGCCTTACTTGTTATACTATCGTTACTAATGGTTTTTAGAATTTGAAAAGGAAGTTGACTCATCTCTGTCGTTAAGACGTTTCCTTCTACAAAATAACGCATGGTAAGGTCTAATCGGTCTACAACGGCCTCGCTTATCCGTTGCGATTTAATCACTTCTATTTCATTTTCTAGATTGATATTAGATCGGTTAAAGACAAACGCAGCAGACGGTAATTCTAAACCTTTAGTTTTATTTAATATTTTAATCTTAGCACTAGATTTATAAACCTTAGGCGTATATCGTAAATATAAAATAGCTCCTGTTATAGTGATGACCACCCCTAAAACAAACCAATACCAATGTTTTAAATATTTATAAACTTCAGTTTTTATCGTCTCCCCTTGATCGTTTGATTTTTGATAGAAGTTTTCTTGTAATGGACTCATATTATTTTGAAATTATAAGGACTGTAGATAGTAAAATAGAAACCACAGATAAAAATGTCCCTACATTCCCAACAAAACCGGCACTTTTAACCTTAGGATTATTAGGATTAACCACAATCATATCGTTAGGTTTCACATAATAAAAATCACTATCTAACCACTCCGACCCGGTCAAGTCTATATGTGTAATTTTTCGGATGCCATTATCATCTCTCATAATCAAAACATCCTCACGTTTTCCATTAATGGTTAAATCACCGGCATACCCTAAGGCTTGTAATAAGGTAATATTTTGCTCTGTAAAATTAAAGGTTCCTGGTTGCCTCACCTCTCCTAGAACGGTAACTTTAGCATTCACTAGGCGGACATCCACAGAGGGATTTTTTAAATGGCCATCATTTTCCAATTTACTTTTTAGAAATTCCGCAAATTCTTGAGTTGTTTGTTCTGCCACAGATAATACCCCTAAAACAGGGAAATTAATCGTCAGATTTTCCGATACTAAGTAGCCCTCCAGTTGCATTATGTCTATAGTAGATCCTCCCGTAGTACCAGAAACCTTATTGTAAGGCATAGCAGATTCGGGAATTAAAGCGCTTATCGTAATACGTAAGACATCATTAGGTTGAATGGGCGCGTTGGTATAAGTGATTGTAGTATTATTAAACTGTTCAGCATCTTGCATATACAAGATCTCTTTTTTTGAAGAACATGAACAGACTATAAATAAACAACTAATAACAAATAGTTTTTTGAGCATGGTAGATTATTTTAACAGGACGACAAATATAAGGTATTAAAGCGATTCACAAAGCATTAGCATTAGCCCCCTGCTTTATTAGGCCCCTAAAGTTTTCCGCCCTCCTTTTAACCAATTATATAAAAAGTAAAGCGAATAGAGTATGGTTCCACTTACAAGTAAAATTGCCAATTGCCAATTAATGTCCCAATTCTTAAACATAAAGGTGATACCTATAAGAATACAATTTGTAACTACAATAATAGCCGTGGTTTGTCTATGCGAAAATCCTAAAAATAAAAAACGATGATGTAAGTGATTTCGATCGGCCACAAAGGGGCTTTTCTTATGAATCACGAGTCGTATAAAAAATATACGCAAGGTATCTAGTAAAGGGAAAAATAAAAATGCCAAAACTAAGATTGGAGAAGAGTTGCTATATAGCGCATTGCTTGATAATTCGGATGTATTAATAAAACGAATAGCTAGTACGGCAATTAAAAACCCTAAAATCATAGATCCGGTATCGCCTAAGAACATTTTGTTACGTGTTGAAAAATTTAAAAAGAGAAAAGGCACTAAGGCTCCAATGATTGAAGCTGCTAAAACGACCATACTTATATCACGGTATCGATAAAACACATAGGCAAATGCCACAACAGCCATTAAGGCTAAAGTTCCTGCTAAACCATCAATACCATCAATTAAATTAAAGGCATTTATTATTAAAATGTATACAAAAAGGGTAAACATTACCGATACCCAATACGGCATTATGTAAATCTCTAAAATTCCAGAAAGACTTGCTATACGGGTATTGGTAAAAAGGATAAGTAATCCGGCTGCCAACAATTGGCCTGTAAATTTTTTCCGTGGCGACAAAATAAGAATATCATCTTTTAAACCTAAGAAAAACAATAAGGTAACACCACCTAAAATCAATAATAAGATTTTCGTATCTAAAACAGCACCTATAGTGGTCAAGGTAACCACAATCCCCAAATAAATACCAATTCCTCCAAGATTAGGCACACTACCTGAATGGCTACTACGTCCTCCCGAAAAATCCATAAGGTTTTTAGATTTTGCTACATTTATTATAGCCGGAAAACTAGTACTAGAGACACAAAAAGAAATAAGAATAGCTATTAAAATAAGCCAACCTATATGATCTTGTGGAACAAAATTTTCGAGTAATTCTTTTACCATGTTTATTACATCTGGTTTTAAAACGCAAATATCAGTTAAATATATGAAATCACCGATAGAAATTTAAAATGTTCTTTAAAAATCAGTAAATCAGGATTTAAACTGTTTTATTTTACTTACATTTTTTAAGAAAATTGTCCACCAATTACCAATATTATTACTGCTTATGGCGCGGTAATCTTCCTTAGATTTTAAAATAATATTTTTTATACTTTTATTACT
Organism: Winogradskyella rapida; assembly: GCF_042675845.1. Lineage (NCBI taxonomy): Bacteria > Pseudomonadati > Bacteroidota > Flavobacteriia > Flavobacteriales > Flavobacteriaceae > Winogradskyella > Winogradskyella rapida. The sequence continues at coordinate 677,132 of NZ_JBHTKM010000063.1, forward strand.
AGCACCACCAACACGCATCTTTACAATTGTTTTTGGTAGATAAAAGAATTTAAGATCGGTCTGCTTAAAAATACGTAAGATAAAATCATAATCTGCAGCAATTTTAAAGCTTACATTAAATGCTCCATAGGCATCGTAGACCTGCTTTTTTACATAAAGTGTTGGGTGCGCTGGCATCCATCCTTTTTTTAATAGTCGATGATTGAAAGGTTGACTGATCCAATTTCGAATAATTTTATCGGTATTCTCTAAGGCTACATAGTGTAAATCACCATACACCCCATCAACGCCTTGTTTTTTAAAGACTTCAACAATAGAAGCTATAATCTGTGTATCTGCCAAAAAATCATCAGAATGTACAAATCCAATAATTTCACCTGTTGCTTTTGCCACACCTTTATTTAAGGCATCGTAAATGCCATGATCGGGCTCTGAACTTAAGTTAATGTTATCATGTTGTTTTGCAGCTGCTTCAAGCTTTGTAAGTGTTTCCTGATTAGATCCACCATCTACAATGATGTATTCGATATCCGGATACGTCTGATTAAGCACCGAGGACATACAATCTTCAATCGTTTTTTCATTATTATATACCGCGGTTATAATGGAGACTTTCATTTATAAATATACAATTGAATTAATATAAGGTGTAATATCAACCTAAATTTTAAACACATTTCTTGTTGGTTTGGGACTCTTGCTTATATACAAAAAAGAGAGTCATCTCAAAACCAACAAGATCTATTTTATTAAGGTAACGCAATTCACAACTTATGCTTTTAATAACTTATCAAAATAAGATATGGTATGTCCTAGACCTTCACGTAAATGAATTTTAGGTTCCCACCCCATCAATTCCTTTTTGGCTAAACTGATATCGGGCTGTCTTTGCATAGGATCATCTTGTGGTAAAGGCTTAAATGTAATCTTAGATTTTGACTGGGTTAAGTCTATGACTTCTTGTGCCAATTCTAACATCGTAAATTCTACTGGATTTCCAATATTCACGGGCCCTAAAAATCCCTCCCTACTATTCATCATACGTACCATTCCTTCCACTAAATCATCAACATACTGAAAACTTCGGGTTTGCTTTCCATCACCATAAATGGTAATATCATCACCTTTAAGAGCTTGAACTATAAAGTTAGAGACCACTCTACCATCTTGAGGATGCATTCTTGGACCATAAGTATTAAAGATTCTAATGATTTTAATATCTACTTGATTTTGGTTGTGATAATCCATGAACAAGGTCTCTGCACAGCGTTTCCCTTCATCATAACATGAGCGTAGCCCTATAGGGTTTACATGCCCCCAATAATTTTCAGTTTGAGGGTGCACGTTAGGATCGCCATACACCTCACTTGTTGAAGCTTGTAGTATTTTAGCGCCTACGCGTTTGGCTAAACCTAACATATTAATAGCCCCCATCACAGAGGTTTTTATAGTTTTTATAGGATTATATTGGTAATGAACGGGAGAAGCTGGACAAGCCAAATTATAGATTTCATCGACCTCAATCATGTACGGATTAATAATGTCATGACGCACCAACTCAAAATAATGATGATCCATTAAGTGTTCGATATTGTTCTTAGATCCTGTAAAGTAATTATCCAAACAAATGACTTCATTACCTTCGTTCAGTAATCGTTCGCAAAGGTGAGATCCCACAAAACCTGCGCCACCTGTAACTAATATTTTCTTCATTCTTTAATATTCAATAAATTTATGATATAATTCCTTTATTTTTCTGTCTGATTTCAAATGATTTAAATACAACCATTAATTCAAAAAGATATTGCAATTTACAGTATTCATAACCAATTCTACCATCTCTAAACCCCATTTTAATAATATAGAAATATAAAAATCTCAACACAGGTCTAAATGGCAATGTAGCACTAATCCGCTTTATAGCACGTCTTTGTTCTATAGTATTTTTAGAAAATAGATTTTTAATTTTTATTTTCTCATTATCCTGATAAAATTGATAAGCTTCTTCTTCTGCATATTTTACATGTTTTTGCAACCAATTTGTAATCCCTTTGGCATAAGAAAAGTGTTCATATGGGGTTGTTAAAAACCCCAATCCTTTTCTTAAATCAGTTTCTCTTTGGCCATGACCATGTTGAATAAATCTTGAATCACCTATTTTATGAAAACGCATTTGATAAACGGGATAATTAGCTGCATACTTAATCCATTTGTCATAAAGCATCGTTTTAGAGGGCACCATAAATGCCCCGTATTCATATTTTTTAATCGCTACTTCACATTCCTTTTTTAAATCTAAATTAAAATGTTCATCAGCATCTAAATGAAACACCCATTGATATTTAAATTTTATTTCTTCGTTTGCAAAATTTCTTTGCTGTGCAAAATCAACAAACTCATTTTTATAAACTCTAGCACCAAATTTCTCACCAATTTCAAGTGTTTGATCTTGACTATAACTATCAATTATTACAATATCATCACACCAATTAATTGATTCTAAACAAGATTGAATAGAACTCTCTTCATTATATGTTAAAATAACAATACTAAACATATCAGTAACTATTTTAGTTTTCTTTCTTTTATAAATTTAGCAGGATTCCCTCCTACGACCACCCAGGGTTCTACGCTTTTATATACTGATGCAGTGGCCCCTACAACAGTGCCTTGCCCGATAGTCACCCCCATACCTATAAAAGCAGAGGCTCCTATCCAAGCCTGATCTGCAATACGAATTGGCGCTACAATCAAAGGATAATTAGACTTCGAAATATCATGAGACGCCGCACATAAATAAGTTTTCTGAGAAACTGTCACATGTGCCCCTATAGTAATTTTTGCAACATTATAACAATCTACCTCTGGTGCTAAGCAACTATATGCATGCATCTCTAAATTCCAAGGCATATAAATACGTACACTTGAATAAACATGTGCAGTTTTATCAATTTTAGCACCAAACAAACGCAATATAAACCGCTTCCACCCCTTACCTATACTTCTTGGTAACGGACGAACAAAAACACTCCATATCACGGTAAATAGAAAACGTGCGATTTGATTTTTGCGACTCAGGTTGTTTTTATATGTGGATAAATCTACTTTATTCATTCTATTACATGTACAAATTTTGGTTGCTCTTCTCTATTTAATATCCACTCATAAAGTTGCGTCATTTGCATAGCCACAGCTTCCATACTGTATTTGTTTTCAATTAATTTTCGACCATTATTACCCATGACTTGTAATTCTTCTTGAGGTTTTGACAACATTCTTATTAGGGCTGTTTTTAAAGGAGCTTTTCCGACATCTATCCACGCCCCACATTGGTGCGTATTTAATTCTTCCCAAGGTGTTCCTTTTGTTGTTATTACCGGCACTTTAGAGGCAAGGGCTTCAGCGACTACAATACCAAAATTTTCACTATAGGTTGGTAACACAAATAAATTAGCATCTTGATATTTTTTCAATTTCTCATCACCAAAAACGGGTTTTGAAATTGTTATAGACTCCTCCAGTTTTAATGAACTTATTAAAGACTTCAAACTATCAATATAGGTTTCGTCTCCATTGCCTACAATTTCAACCTCCCAATCTTTAGTTATTAAAACATCTAATTCTTTCCAAGCTTCAATTAGTAACTCAATCCCTTTTTTAACATGGATCCTAGACAAGAATAATACTTTTCGCTTTTTTGATATTTGTTTTTCATACAAAGGAAACTCTTCTAAATTAATACCATTAGGAATTGTCGCTATGGGATTTTTGTAGCCTAATGCCCTTATGTTATCAGCTTCAGATTTAGCCGTGGCGTGGATACACGATGCTAATCGCAAATCTTTACTTTGAAACAATCTTAAAGCTATTTTCTTTTTAAGCTTACTTTGATTTAGTGACCAAGGTTCTAGCATACCTCTTGGTGTTATAATATAAGGAACATGATGTTTTTGAGCAAAACTCGCCATTTGATGCACTGGTAACTGCCAAAGACCATGGCCGTGCAATAAATCCGTTTGTTCTATAGCTAATTTCTTGTTCAATCCCTTAAATCGACCACTTTTATAAAAGTCATAAAATTTAAGATTTCCATTTTCAACATGAAAATTGGAAATAATAGGATTTTCACTTTTACCAGTGTGTACACAGATATTTAAACAATCATCTGTTTCACATAAACTTTTCACTAAGTGTGTTACACTTCTTGCCGGGCCACCAGTGGAAATATCTATAGATGTAATAATATGATTAACCTTCAATTATCGAATGATTTAATTAAACTTTCTAAATTAGCAGTCCAGCTTTTTGTACCTATTGTTTTACCATATTCTTGACTTTTTTTAGACATATTTAATAATTCAATATCCGATTTTAACGTAAATGCTCTTAATGCGTTTAGTAAAGAATTATTCTCTTTGGCTTCAAAAATCAATCCATTGTCTTTTTTCACAAACTGCTCTGCTGCACCAACTTTGTTCGACACAATTAAAGGATAGCCAGCCAATGCAAATTCTTGCACCACCAATCCCCAAGGTTCAAAGTGACTAGGTAAAACAAAAACACCTCCTTTTTTAGCTTCTGCGACTAGTTGTGACGGTTGCATAAAACCATGATGAATTATATCACTGTCAATTGGAAGTTTATCTATTAAATCTCCTGTGCCATAGCAATGTAATTGCCACTGATCGTTAGTAGATTCCTTAAGTATTTTGAAACAATTTATTAAATCTAATATGCCTTTATGGGCAACATATCGTCCTACAAAAACAAATCTCTTATTGAAATTATCTTCATCTAATTGTCGTGAAAATTTATCATTAGCAACATACCAACCTGTCAAAATATCTTCATCTAAAAATCCTAATTTTTTTGCAAACTCTTTTTGAGCATTCCCTGGCACCCATATTTTAACAAATAACTTTTTTAAAAATAATCTACCATATACACATCCCAAATATTGTTTTAATGTACCATGCCACTGATTATCCATAGTTAAAATACATGGTGTAGATTTGTGCAAATGTTTAACAACATTTATATATTTCTTATTCCACCATCCACTACAAATAATAACATTTGGATCAAACGTTTCTATCTCTGTAAGCAATTCTGACTCATTAAAATCATTTTCATTCTTAAAGGATATCAGATCATTCTTTAAATTAAATTGAAAAGGAGCTTCAGTTTTATCAGGGTCAATTTTAAAAATTAATATTTCATTTTTAGTTGTTGCCACATATGTCTCCAAGGTTTTTAACATATAATCAGATAATCTTGAAAACAGAATGACTACTCGTTTGTTATTATTCATATTACAATTTAATTAAACTGATACATTTTAGCATATGCCGACACAACAGCTTCAATTTCAAACCTCTTAACATTTTCCAAACCTAAATTAATTAATTTATTTCTGTAAGTATCGTCATTAATTACTTTTATAAATCCGTTTCTCATGTCATCAACATCATTAGGATCTACATAATGTACGGCATTAACTGCAATTTCTGGAATTGCAGCTCGTTTGGATGTAATAAGTACTCTTCCAACCTTATTTGCTTCGATTATAGGCATCCCAAAGCCTTCATAATATGACGCAAAACTAACAATATCACATAATTCATAAAGGCTTTTAATCTCTACAAAATCAATATTAAGAAAATTCTCGTATTTAACATTATTTAATTTAAGCATATACAACTGATGCTTAGATAATTTACCAACGATAAAAAGTTTACATTTTATACCAACTAATGCTTTAATTGTGTTTTCTAAGTTCTTATTTTCCTTAGTTCCTAAATGAAGTATTATTGGTGTTTGTGATACTGTTTTTAAACATTTTTTCAACAAAGGATTAACAGGGTTATAAATTACTTCAACTTTTTTTGAAGCAGATGGTACTATTTTTAAGTATTCCTCTTTTGAAAATCGGGAAATAATTGAAATTTTTTTTGATATTAGCCCAGGTAATACTAGCCATAGTAAATTAAGCAAATACTTTTTAATAGGTGAACCCTTAATAAACTTCACATCATGAACTGTAATTATAGTTTTCTTAAAAGGAATCAAGCCAATGTAATACACATCACCTGTAACATGAATAACACCTTTTAAAAACAAGACGTGCCATATATTTAATACTACCGCCTTTAAAGAAGCACCAGAGTATGGCAGTTCTACGACATGAGGATCAATATGTTCGGGAAGACAAGATATGATACTATGAAATAATTCTTCAATACTATTATGTCCTTCTCCACGCTTTCTAAAAATATAATTAACCCTTATTTTTTTCATCTGCAATTTGTTCAAGGGCTTCAATTATTTGATTATGATAATTTTCTACGGTATACTGAGCAGCGATTTTCGCTGCTTTACGGCCTGTTTGTTCTACGACATCTCTATGTTCATACAAATATAACATTTTATCCTCCAAAGCATTAACATCTCCGGTTGACACAACAAATCCGCCGCCTTGTTTAACTGCATCTTTAGCTCCCGTGTTTTCTGATACAATAGCAGGTGTACCGCAAGCCATCGCTTCCACGACAGTCTGAGCCCAACTATCTAAATATGAAGGAAATACAAATACATCTGCTTGTCTATATTGATCAGCCAATTCCTCGTGGTGCATATAAGGAAAATATTGGCACAAATCTTTATTACGTTCCAACAATTCAGATCCGTTTGACATAGGTCCAATTAAAATTAGTTCAGCATCTGACAAATTCAAAGATCTAAAGGCCTCAAAAATCAGTTCTAATCCCTTACGTCTTGTAATTGTTCCTACAAATAAAAATCGGAATTTAGAATTTTTGTTATAATCCATTTTAGGAAAAAAGTTTTCTAACTTTATACCAAGATTCACCAAGAAAATTTTATCTGCAGATATTCCATTAGTCACTAAACTGTCTTTAGCAAAACTAGATAGCGTAAAGATATAATCGGTTTTCTTTAACGCTAAACTCTTACGATTATTAATAAACTGAATGACCTCTGGTGTATAACTATCATCTAAAAAATCATACTCCTTATGGATCTCAACAATTTTATCATGATGAATTTGTGCTAGATCTAAAATTGTAACAATATTCAGTTTTTTAGCTACTTCAAAAGTAGTTAAATTAGCATTTTCGTAACCTATTATTATATCTGGGTTTGAAATTTGAAGTGTTTCCGATACCCATTGATCAAAAGGTTTATATATTTTATTAATTGAATCTTTTTCTGAATTAATGTTACCTAACCTTTCTTTTAAAAATATGGCTGGTTGATGCTCTATTTTATTAAAAGGTATGCCTGAAAAAAAACGCTTTCTAAGCTGAGACTTAATTTTTTTAGGTAAAATATTTGTAAACATTCCCAACTTGTTAGAAGCAAAAATTGTATAAAATTTACCGAGAACATTTCGATTCTCTAAAATTTGCAATAATAAGTTTGTATGTTGCCGACCTGGCTGTGATACATTTATCTTCATTTATTAATAATTTATTAATGAGAGTTAATCTTTTTACGTTCTAATTTTCGCAAATAATATCCTCGATCTACGAGAATAACTCCAATAACATAGAAGACACCTTGGTAGACATTAAAAGTCATCATTGAATTCATAAAAACCACAAATAAAAAGGCTTTTGCTATTAAAGGCAAGTTTTCTGTATATTTTAAAAGAACTAACACCAAAATAATCCTTAAAAACATTAAGATAAATCCCCCCTCTAATACTATTCGTGCTAATTCACTTTCATAACCTCCATATTCTTTAACATAGATTGATTCGCCAAATAATGCATTTGCTCCTTGATAAGTAGCCCCCAAACCTACTCCAAAAACAGGGTAACGTCCCTTAAAGTCTAATATTTGTGCGTAACCACTCGAAATACGCTCATCTATTTGATCTGAGTTTTCTGTACGTTCTTTAAAATTATTATAACTTTTAGTAGTCAAATTTTGAAATGATGGTACCATTAAAATTAGTATTGCTATCACCAAAAAGCCTTGTACAATTAATTTAATTAAAGAACCAACTGTATTACCTGAAAGAAAAAAAGCGATTGTAGTGTATAATAAATAGAAGCCTACCGCACCTCGAGAACCACTCATCAAAGCCATTAGAAGACCTAAACCCAAAACACTAAATGTTAACCAATTGGGAAAACGCCGTATCATTAAAAACCAAGCGAGACAAGCGAACAGAGGTGTAACAACCTGAAAACCACCTATATAACTAAACGTACCTGAAACCCTCACTGCATCACCTACTATGGCATTATTAGCTTGACCACTAGCTTGTACGTTTAATATATGTGTTCCTGGTAGGGTATATTGCAAACTGGCTAAAACAAACTCTATAACAAGAATTAACAACAATAATGGTACTAATCTTTCAATTTCTATCCATTTATGTTTTTTTAAATATGCTAACCAAAGCATAAAAAAACCTAAATGTAATAATATCCCAAATACACCATGAAATAACGTGTGATTCATTGGATTAATAGCCGTTAAACAAACATAATAAACATAGACTAGCCATATTATTGGTGAAGTAATTATCATTGGTAATTTACTTCTTGATACGATTCTATAAAATATAAATGGAAGAAATAATTGCCCTAACAAAACAACATTACTTACTACTCCTGCCCCAAGCACCCATTTACGTAATGCTCCACTGAAAACAGTAAAAACTACAATTACCCATAATCCTCTAAGAATCTTATTTGTTTCAGAGTTCAACGTTTTTGGAAAAATGTTTTTAGGACTAAAAAGATCCTTAAGCTGTTTTAACATGTGTTTTAAAATATTTTAAATAAGCTAAAGCAACCTGCTTAGGTTGGTGTTTATATAAATGTTCAGACACCAACTTATAACGTTTATCCCACTCTTTTGGTTGAGTTAAAACTGATTGCAATAATTTAGCTAAAACATTTACATTCCCATTAGGAAACGTCCACCCACAAGCACCAATAGCTTCTTTCAAACCACCTCCTTCGCAACCTATAACTAAACACCCTGCACCTAAACCTTCTAAAGCCACAACACCAAACGGTTCTTCCCAAAGAGATGGTATTACCATTAATTGATGTTTATTTAAAGTTGAGGCTAACAATTCACCTTCTAACTTACCTAAAAACTGAACTTGCTCGGGCAAATTGTTATTAGCATAATCTTCCAAACTTTTTTTTTCAGGTCCATCACCAATTACAGTAAGCTTAGGATTAAGTTGAGTATCAAATTCACCCATTTGTTTTAGTGCTTGCAGAAGCATATAGCATCCTTTATCTGAAACTAATCGCCCTAAAAACACCAACTCTATAGTTTTTTCTATTTGATTATTTACCTTAAATAACTCATTATTGTAAGGGTTAGATATCACCTTCCCTTCAATACCTAAATCGCTTTGTATAGCATTACTAATAAAACAATTATGAACCAAACGACTCATCCATCGTTTTAAATAAGATGATACTACTATTTTACCATTAAAATGAGTATTATACCAAGTATGATGAATAACAAATACTTTGTGACGATATAACCAATCTGGAAAAACCTGTTTCAAACTTATACAATTATGTAAAACCACATCAGCATTATGTAATAGCTCCCCATATTTTTTTAACGATATATTACGAAACACTGCAAAAGACCAACGGTCTTTATCGATTTCAGAACCCAATGGAGTCTTAGTAACCACAGATACTTCATGGCCTAACTGAGAAAATTCATTTGCTAATACTTCAGCTACAGTTTCCATACCACCTGTTGACGGATAAAAAACGGATGAATACATCAATATTTTCATGAGTGCATTTTTTGCTGCTCTCCAATAATTATATTGTTCTTATGAGCTGAAATTAATTGATATAAATGCGCTGCTTCATCATCTAATTGTGGGATTTGATTAATATTTTCAAACTCCTTTACGGTTTTAGATCTAAAATCTAATAAAACTTCTTCGTCTAAATTACATAAATTGGATAATCGCTTAGCCCAACTTACCTCATCTAAATCCATAAGTTCTTCATATGTTACTGCACAGCCACCATAAATAAATAATTGAGCAAAACAGGTCTGATTAACACTCATATAATTTTGTTTATGATCATTAAAAGTACCGCCACTTTTTATCATACTACTTCTTAAGTAATCATTAAATTTACGATAAATAAGTATTATCCTTGGCTCAAAACCAGCCTCTTTAGCAATATTAGCTATATGTTCAGAAAACGGTGGGTATTTAACAAACTTTGAGGTTTTAAATAAGGTTTTAGCAATCGCTATTGCTTTTTTTCTTTCGCGATTACACAATCTATCAGAAAAACGTTTAAAGAACAATGACCTCTTTACATGTTTTATTAATCGCATATAATCTTCATGCTCATAAGCCCCTGAACCCCTATACCAATCCTCTACAATTGGCATATTAAATTTTGCTCCAGAATTAGCAAGTAAAGCTGAAAGAAGACTTGAACCTGAACGCTCTGTCCCTGTTACAATATAAACGATATTATCCATAATTATTTATATTTTAAAAATTTAAGGTATTTTGAAATTATTGTTTCGTAACTTAAAAAAGTAGAATAAAAAATTTCTGACTGTGTTACTTGCTTTGATAAATTCTCATGATTTTCTAGACATCTTACTATAATTTCTGATGCTTTATTCACATTATTAAATGGCACAAATTTTATTCCACTCTTTTCTATTAATAATGTATTGGTCATATCGCCTTTAGTTGCAAAAATAGGCAAGCTTGCAGCAAAACCAGCAGCAAGAGAACCACTTTTATTACAAGTACCTCCATTGCCTTTTTCACCTACATTATCTAACATTATAAATGCATCACTAGATTTTAAATATTTAAAAACCTCTGACGCCTCCAGAAACCCAGTAACACATACTTTATTTCTTATGTTTTTTGGCAAACCATTTAAATCTGCATTAACCTTACCTATAATCAACAAAACACTGTTTGGTTTTATTATCAGAATTTGCATAAATAGTTCAAGGAGCAATTGATGATTGCGGTTACCGAAAGTGCAAAATATAGTTTCTCCATTTGCTCCTATATTGCTGCGTAATTTTAAAATTTCTTCTTTATTTACAGTAACTGGTAAAATATTAGAACCAATTGGTATAAGAGTTATATTAGAATTCCATTTTTGCAACTGGTTTTTATAACGATCAATACTGGTAATTAGCTTGTTACTTTTACTTGCTACGAAGCGTGCTATAAACCGTTGGCTTAATGCTACATATACATACTTAGGATGCGACCAATTGTAACGCACATATGTCTCGTGAAAAGTAGTTACCAGATTAACCGGCAAACTCTTAACTTTTTTAAAAAAATATAATAAAGACCAAGGCGTAGCATATTTATTATAAGCACTTGGCACGTATTGAAAAATAACATCGTCAATAGACTTATTATCAATGAAACTCAAAACTATTTTCCAATCTTCAATCTCCCAATTTCCACCTATTGCGTTTACAGAAAAACCCTCATTTACATTACTCCAATATTCTGAAATACCTTGATCACTACGACATATTACGGATATTACATGTCCTTGACTTACGAGTTCTTGCGCTATATGATATGTATAATCACCGACACCACAACTAATGGGCGGAAAATTATTTGTTATAAGTAAAAGTTTCACTATACTTTAAATTTTAAAAAAACTACGCAATTTAGACTTTAGTTTCCAATATTGTATATTATACCTAACTATGGGCATCATCCCTTTTGGTAATTTATATTTCTTAGAAAGTTGAGCTACATCTTGTTCATTAAATTCGTAGCCTAAATTATTAGCAAAATCTAAAATTTCTCCATGTAAATGGTAATTTCTCCACTCTTCATTTACAGGAAACGTTTCACGCATAAATTTTGCTAATTCATTTTTAGAAACTTCTCGTTTTAATAGCTTATCTGGATTAAGATTTAAAAACGTTAAGACCTCATCAGATTTAGAAAAATTAAAAAGCTCTTTAGACTTTAAAACTAAACAGGGTACTTCAGGACTCTTAGATTTAAACTCAAAAGCCTCTTTATAAACAACGCACCACCAATACATACATTTCTCATAATGATTCATACTCCCCCATTTGCTTTTATAGGAAGGCACAATAGAATTAACATCATAAGGACTCACTTCATGGTGATGGGTATAAAATGTATTTTTATGATAATTTCCCATATTAGCGCGAGAAAAAGCAAAACTAATAGGATCTCGATGTAAGATAATAATTTGAAATTGCTCTTTAAAAATGGCTTTTAATAAAGGGGCTAAATGATAAGACGTCCAGCCCGTTTCAATGACATGTCGATGCTTTAATTCCTTTTGCCAATGTTTTATATAAGCCATTAATTTAACATTGTCTTTCAATGCTGCTATTTCATGCGACTCATATTGTCGGTTATAAATTTTGGGTTCTGAAATTTGAACAGGTATATCTTCATGAGCAATATAACAATCGTCATTAAAATTTTCTTTTAATAGTTTATATAAGAACGTACTACCGCTTCTACCAGCATTTAAGACCAATGTAAATTTATAGTTCATCTCTATGTTTTGTTTTTGTTCCGTTTAAGTCAATAGTCCTTAAAAATTAAATACCTCCATCAATCTCATTATCACTTCCTTATTTGAATTAAAAAATATAAAACTCTAACTAAATATATTATAATTGTTGTTAATATAGAGTAAATAATAATTCCTTTTAAGGTGGTCAAATCTACTAAAAATGCAAAAGAAAACTGGATAGCAATCATAAAAGAAATATAAAATACTGGAGAAACCACTATACCTCGAGAGGTTAATAATTTATTTGTGGATGTACTAAATAAAAGAATACAACCGTTAATAGCCATCAAGAACAACTCCGTATTTAATCCAAAATAGTTTTCTCCTAATATCAGTAATATATAATCAGTAAAGACGTAGACACCCAACAAAATAAAAAATGATATAAATAATAAAATAATTTGAATCGTAAAATATTCTTTTTTTAAAACACTTGGATCATTTTTAAGTTTAGAAAATCTAGGAACCAATATATAATCTATCATAATAATTACAAATGTAATTAGCATAGTAATTCTGCTTAGTGCTCCGAGTTCTGCAATTGAAGCCGTATCTCCAAATATGGAAACAAGCCAAATAACGAGTTGACCAGATATTGTGTAATAAATAGATTCTGGCAAAATTCGTTTTACAACTCTTAAAATATTTTTACGTATCTCAGCATTTGGCTGTTGCTTAAAATTAGCATGTTCTTGAGCTATAGCCCTTAATTTTATATTACCATAAATTCGAGGAACACCATTTGCCAATATCGTTATTGCAGCAAATGGAAATATAAATATGGTTGACAATAGTATAACAAGCCTCCCAACACTTACTGCTACTTGGTTCTTTTGTAAAGGCTTTACATTATGATTGAGTTTTGGTACAATTTGCAATAAACTGTCTGATAAACCAGCGTAAAAAGCAGGAATCAATGATACTGAGATTAAAATTGAAGCCATCCAACTTGCATCATTGTCCAATAACAAATAAAGAAGAATAGGAATCGTTAGGACTAAACTAGCAATAGCAAATTTTTTCCTCAAGTCTAAGCCCGTAACTAATACTTCTCCTAATTTATCCTTGTCTTGCCAAACCTTCCCTCCTTCTGCCATAACTCCTTGAGCAATACCGGCATTTCCCAAAACTGTCATAGCCCCTAACATGGTATTAGCTAATATATAAAGTGCATACTCTTTGACAGGCAAAAATCTTATAATAACAATCCCACAAACAAATCCTAATACTTGAACGATGATTTGTGCAGAAGCGGTTATGCTTATTAGCTTAGCCCAATGTTTAATAGAGTTATTCAATAACTTCTTATCTGGAAAAAAATTCATTTTAGGATATTACAAACATTAATTAAAGGCATTGCAAAATTTGACATTTTAAATTAAAATATAATGTTAGACACCGCAATAATCAGCTCAAAAGAAACACTTTCAACTATAAACCTAGCCACTACGATCGTATTAATTTTTAGGAGTATATAGATAGCAGATAGATCTTTTTAATTAAAGTCATCTAAATGCTAATTTGGCAAAAATACATAAAACCCTAAGACAGGCAACTTTAAACATAATAAATAACAAGTTATAAACAGTCGCAGCGTGTGTTCTATTTCTTATCTCTATTTTTCAAATACGAATACCAAAAAAGTATCTCAGTATAAAGGAATAATTGAATATCCTAAGCCCTCCTTATTTTAATTACAAAAAACAGAAACGCTTTAGGTAAAAAAATATCAAGAATTAAAAAGGACTGTATTATTTTAATATTTACTCACTAATAATTGCTGGTTCCCCGTTTTAAAGACAAGAAATCAATCTTTTATAGAAAGCTTTTCTTTTTAATAAAATGAATTAGACCACCAGAGCACAAATCCGTACCGATACTATTTAAATTTGTTTGATCCAAGAAATAAACAGTTGATTGAGATAATATATTTTTTGATTATAAATCTGTAAATTAGTAGTCTAAGCATTCAAATACTGTATACGATCTACAAATTCAGCATTTAGTACTCGGTAACAAGGAGGTATAATAGTTAACCTTAGTCCCATAATTCCATTCCTCCTTGTTATTGGATGATTACATTGAAGTTAAATACTGATTATAATATTATACACCTCTACCGGAGTTTTAAAATCAAATTTAGACAAACTCGATTAAAGGAGTACAAACAGTTTAAACATTAAATAGTTCTTTTAAGCTCTACTATAATCTTACACTTACCTAAAAACATTAATGCAGCTCTAGACCGTTGTCTTTTATAAAGTTTATAATCTCTTGGGTGTATATGGCGGCACCTTTATTATTTAAATGGCTATAGTCTGCAAAATTATCTTTTTCTTTATAAGCCTTTTCATTTATTTCATGCGTATAAAATAATGTATTCGGAATTGCTAATTGTCTCATTCTCTCAATCCAAATCTCATTAACTTCCCTAAAAACTGGGGCTGTAGCCAAAATTAATTCAATATCATTTTTTAAACATTTTTTCTGCAAGTTGATTAAATTTTTAATCTGTAAGTCTTCCTCATTAAATCTATTATACTCCTGCTTACTTTTATAACGCCAAACTAAACTAGAATCATGACCCTCAATAGGTTTTGCGCCATATATAGTATCTATAACTCCTTTCTTCCGCAAGTTAAAATTAGAACGATTTAATTGGTGTAGTATAAATAATTTCGATAACACCTCATTCTTTACGCCACGTACATACAAACATTCTCTTATTTCTTGATACTTAGCTAAAGGGTTAAGTCTATCAATTCGAAATGCTTTTGCATTACCATACAGCCCCTTATTCATGAGTTCGAAATCATCATCAACCAATTTAATAATTAATTTTGGTTTTTGATTATTTTTAATAAGCTGATCTAAGATAAAACCCTGAAACTCTGGCGTAGAGCCACCATAAGAGAGATTAAATACCGATTCAGTATTTAAACTGTCTTTCATTAGTTGAACATCTATATTTCTTTGACCTCTTGAAGAACCTAAGATTATTATATCCTTATTTATATTTCCTTCTAAAATCATTTCTAAACGCCTATCGTAATCATATTCAGGAGCTTTATTACGAATAATGATAAACAATTTATCAACCAAGAAGATCAATAATGCAAATAATACTATTTTAATAAGAAACTCTTTCATGCCCTAAAATTGAAAATAAATAAATGTTTGCTCCTTAGTCGAAAAAAGAAAAAGACAAATTACAATACCTGTATACAAGCCCCATCTAAAAACTCTATTCCATTTTAGACCAATACGCTGAAGACCAAACTCAGAATCTCTACCGAACCATTCCAATAACAAAAAGAAAAAGATTAAAGGAACTACGAGAAGTTCTAAAGGTTTCATCGTGGCAAAACTAGGAACTGTAAAAAAAGATGTATTAAATATCCCTGCTATATAACTTAATGCATGTTGCATATTCTCTGCTCTAAAAAAGATCCAAGCTAGAACAGTAAGCAAAAATGTACGTAGCATTTGATAGCTTTCATGCAAGCTAGGAACTATTTTATTTTTTGCTATCACATCTAAGTTATTACGATTATTATTAGTTAATAAAAGTGGTAAAAAATAAATAGCATTTAATGCTCCCCAGACCACAAAAGTCCAATTGGCTCCATGCCAAAAGCCACTAACTATAAAAATAATGAAGGTATTTCTAATCTTCATCCATAACCCACCACGACTCCCTCCTAAGGGAATATACAAGTAATCTCTGAACCAAGTAGACAATGAGATGTGCCAACGTCTCCAAAATTCAGCGATATCTCTAGAGAAGTATGGAAACGCAAAGTTCTTCATTAAATCAAAACCAAAAAGCCGAGACGTCCCTATAGCAATATCTGAATATCCTGAAAAATCACAATAAATTTGAAAGGTAAAAAACAAAGCCCCTAGAAATAAAGTACTTCCAGAATAGTCTCCAGAGTTGTTAAATATATCATTGGCAAAAACGGCACAATTATCTGCGATTACTATTTTTTTAAACAATCCCCAGAGAATTTGACGCATGCCATCTACAGCTAACGTATAATCAAATTTTCTTTTTTTATAAAATTGAGGCAGTAAATGTGTAGCTCTTTCTATTGGGCCAGCTACTAATTGAGGAAAAAAGCTTACAAAAGCAGAAAATGCAATAAAATCTGTAGTAGGTTCTAATTTTCGTTTGTAAACATCTATGGTATAACTTAAGGTTTGGAATGTGTAAAAACTAATACCAACTGGTAAGATTATATTTAAAGAATTTCCTTTTATCTCTGTTCCAAAAAAAGAAAAAGCTGTTATAAAATTATCAAGAAAAAAATTGTAGTATTTAAAAAACCCAAGAAAACCAAGATTGACTAAAATACTAATCCAAAGCAGGACTTTTCGCTTCTTTTGATTTTCTTCTGTTTTAAGGCCTCTACCAATAGAATAATCAACTAATGTACTGAACACTATTAATAATAAAAATCGCCAATCCCACCAGCCATAAAATAAATAACTTGCCGCAACTATTAATAAATTCTGAAGTTTTAAATTCTTGTTTGTTACAAACCAATAGAGAATAAAAACAATTGGCAAAAAAATAGCAAAGTCTATAGAGTTAAAAAGCATTCTATTAAATTATTCTATATTGTACTGTAAATCAACAATTCACAATATTAAAAAACTGTTACCGTGGTCTAAAACAACAATATTCTAAAAAAATTAAAAGTAGATAGACCTCTAATACCGAACTTATATACTAACTTTTTTATAATAGTCTTGGTTTTTCTTAAACCAATTATAAGTGTCTTTTACGCCTTGTTTTAAGGTGTAATTTGGTGCCCAACCTAAGGCTTGTAACTTAGAGCTATCCATCAGTTTACGTGGCGTACCATCGGGTTTTGAGCTATCCCAAACAAGTTCTCCTTGATGGCCAACTATCCTTTGTATGGTCTCTGCCAGTTCTTTTATGGTTACATCAGTCCCGGTTCCCACATTATACAAGTGTTCTGGTAATACGTTTTCTACGGCAAAGAGCACGGCTTGAGCTAAATCATCGACATGTAAAAACTCGCGCATTGGCGTACCACTACCCCATAAGCTTACTGGCGCATTATTATTGGCTTTAGCTTCATGGAATTTACGGAGCATTGCCGGTAACACGTGAGAACTCTTTAAATCGAAATTATCATGAGGCCCATAAAGGTTGGTTGGCATTAAACTCACAAAGTCTTTGCCGTACTGCTTTCTTATAGCTTCACAAGCTTTTACGCCCGCTATTTTAGCAATAGCATACCATTCGTTTGTTGGCTCTAAACTATCGGTAAGTAAATACTCTTCTTTTAAAGGTTGCGGTGCAAATTTGGGATAAATACATGAGCTTCCTAAAAATATAAACTTTGAGATCTCAGCTTTATGAGCCGCATCTATCAAATTATTCTGAATCTGAAGATTCTCCATTAAAAATGGATAAGGATTTTCATTATTCGCTAAAATTCCCCCTACACGGGCTGCGGCATCAATGATAACATCCGGTTGTTCTGTATCAATAAAATCGATAACCGCTTGTTGATTTCGCAAATCAAGTTCCTTACTGGTTTTTCCAATTAAATTGGTGTAACCTTTAGCTGTTAAAGCTCTCCAAATGGCAGAGCCTACCATACCACGGTGCCCTGCAATATAAATGCGTGATTCGGGATGCGTCATTTGTTTTTCGTTATTCGTTGTTTGCAATTCTATTTTGTTTTAAGAAAGCGAATAAGACCATATATTAATTTTGTTAATCTTTCTATATTTTCAGTTAGATTCTGAATATCATCAATATATTTTAATCTTTTTGCTAAAAGCACTTGTGTTTCAACTTCAGCTAATGACCCTAGAGCGATATATAAAAATTGAATAAACTCTTTATTTCCTTTTCGTCCTGCACCTTCTGCTATATTACTCGGAATAGAAACGGCTGCCCTTCTAACTTGAGCGGTTAGCCCATAAACTTCTTCCGAAGGAAAACTTTGAGAACACTTATAAATGTCTTCCACGAGATTCATAGCTTTTTTCCAAGCATCTAAATCTTTGTGGGTTTTCATTCTTTACTGTTCTTTATTTGTGATTCGTTACTCGTTGTTTGTGATTTGTAATTCGTGATTTGTGATTTGCGATTCGTGATTGATACCATCACCTATCACCCGTAACACATCACTATTTATTCAAAATAATTCATGGTTTTATACCCTCCATCTTCAAGGTATTGCTGTTCTGTCATCAATTTTATATCACTCTCCATCATGTCTTTCACCAAGTCATTAAGATCATACTGACATTCCCAACCTAATTTCTTTTTAGCTTTAGAAGCATCACCTATTAATAGCTCAACTTCTGTAGGTCTAAAGTAACGCGCATCAACCGCTAAAACTTCTTTACCTATTTCTAATTGATATTTTGGATTATCACACTGCACAACGAATGCTTTTTCATCTTCACCTTCACCTTTAAACTCTAAAGTAATTCCAACTTCAGCAAAACTCATTTTTACAAAGTCACGAATACGAGTCGTTTTTCCTGTAGCAATCACCCAATCTTCAGCTTCATCAGCTTGAAGAATCATCCACATCATACGTACATAATCCTTAGCATGCCCCCAATCGCGCTGGGCATCTAAATTTCCTAAGTAAAATTTATCCTGTAAACCTAAGGCAATACGTGATACAGCTCTGGTAATTTTACGCGTTACAAAAGTTTCGCCTCGAATAGGCGATTCATGATTGAACAAAATTCCGTTACAAGCATACATGTTATAAGCTTCTCGGTAATTCACTGTAATCCAATAGGCATACATTTTTGCAACTGCATAAGGCGAACGCGGGTAAAAAGGGGTGGTTTCTGATTGCGGTACTTCTTGTACTTTACCGTACAACTCTGAGGTTGATGCTTGATAAATACGGGTCTTTTCCTCTAAACCTAATAATCTTACGGCGTCTAAAATACGTAAAGTTCCTAAACCATCGGCGTTACCTGTATATTCTGGAATTTCAAAAGAGACGGCAACATGACTCATTGCTGCTAAATTATAGATTTCATCGGGCTGAATTTCCTTGATTAAACGGATAAGGTTTGTACTATCCGTCATATCGCCATAGTGGAGATAAAAATTCTGATGATCTACATGCGGGTCCTGATATAAATGATCAATACGATCCGTATTAAATAATGACGAACGGCGTTTTAAACCATGAACCTCATAACCTTTCTTTAATAAAAACTCACTAAGATATGCTCCGTCTTGTCCGGTAACTCCAGTAATAAATGCAACTTTACCCATAAAAACTATTGAATATTACAGTAATAAATGAAAATTATTTAAGTGCACAAAGCTAATAAATTATAAGACTTTGAAGTCATTCTTTTATGTAAAATGAAAATTAAATTTTTCAATAATCAACTCATTATAAAAACTTAAGCATTATAATTTATACTTTTCTTAACACCTAATAAAGAAAATTATGAAACCCCTTTATACCTAACACACTTATTTTAAAACCCCTACATAGAACACTTCCTATTTATAAGCTTTACCTTAAGTCATTTTTTAATTTCGGAATGCTATTGCATATACAGATTCTATAATATTGTAAAGCGCTTTTTAATAGCCTTGCCAACCAACATCAGTAGCAACGGGTTCTAAATTAAACTACAAACCGGTATCATTTTAAAATACCAAAAAAAATATTCCTCTTAACAACTTACAATACTCATAGTGCTATAAAACAAAAAAATTACATAAGGTTTCATTAAGAAACCCTATGTAATTCTTTATTATTTGAATAAACCTCTATTTGATACAATATAAGACCTTTAAAACGGCCTACTCGCACAAACTTGTTTATTTGGCTTGTACTAAAAACCAATGGTTCAGTAACTCTTCTCTATTATACAACATGGGTTGTTTGGTCTCCCAATCTATAACCTCAAAACCGGCGTGTTCGCAAATGGCTTGTCCGGCGGCGGTATCCCACTCCATAGTTGGTGCAAATCTCGGATAACAATCGGCTGTTCCTTCGGCTACCATACAGAGTTTTAAAGAGCTGCCTTTAGAGATAAGATTGACCTCACCATGTTTTTGGCGCATTTCATTAATATAATCTTCAGTTTCTGGAGACCTATGCGATCGGCTTGCGACCACGGTAAAGGTTTTATCCTCACGCGTGATAGGTAATTGCACTCCTTCTTCCAAAAGACTTTCAACCTTATAATTCTCAAGATCTACCGTGACTTTGTAAGCCCCATCGGCATTCGTAGAAAAGTAAAGTTCTTTTAATACCGGCACATAAATAACGCCAATGGTTGTTTTTTGATTTTCAACCAAAGCGATATTCACCGTAAACTCTCCATTACGTTTAATAAATTCTTTAGTCCCATCTATAGGGTCTACAATCCATAACTGATCCCAATCTTGGCGTTCCGAGTACGGCAAAGCCTTACCTTCTTCTGAAAGTACAGGAATACTCGTATTTTCCAAAAAAGACATGATCACATTATGAGACGCAATATCTGCTTTGGTTAAGGGCGAATTATCCCCTTTAATTTCCACACCAAAATCATCGGTATTGTATATGTTTAGAATAGCTTTACCTGCTTCTAAGGCTGCTTCTATTGCTATTTTTAAATTTTTATTCATGCTCTATTGGCTTTTGGCTGTTAACCTTTAGCTTTTAACTCCTTAATGTTTGTTGGTTCGGTTTTCATGATACTAAGAATGAGATTGCCCTACTTCATCTACGCTCAGCACAGGCTAATCGTTAGCTCCTCAATTCACGCAATGACAATTTGATTTTTGATTGTGGTTTCTGTTTTTTGTTTCCAACCACTATCAACTAAAAACAAACAACTACCAACTAAAAACTATATAATCATCCCAGCACCAATAGTCTCATTGGTTTGCTCATCGATAATAATGATACTTCCGGTTTGACGATTTCTTTTATAGGCATCATAAAAAATAGGCTTAGCCGTCCTAATCGATACCCGTGCAATATCATTCATTTCGACCTTATCAATATCTTCAATGCGATGTAGGGTGTTGATATCAATCTTGTATTTTAATTCTTTAACCATTCCCACAGTTTCATTCGTAGTATGCTTAATCACAACTTTTGTACGGGCTTGAATTGGAGTTGAACTCATCCAAGTCACTAAAACTTCTAGATCTTGACTCACTTCTGGGACGTTATTTTCACGTACAATCATATCGCCACGACTGTTGTCAATTTCATCTTCTAAAGTCATGGTCACTGACATCGGCGCAAATGCTTCTTCAATTTGCTCTCCATTAAGTTCAATTGTTTTAATGGTAGACACAAATCCGGAAGGTAAGGATTTTACCTTATCGCCTGGTTTAAAAACACCACCATCAATACGACCAGCAAAACCTCTATAATCTTGATTTTCTAGAGTATGTGGACGAATCACTGATTGAATAGGAAAACGACAATCGACTAAATTATGATCACTAGAAATATGAACGGTTTCTAAATGGTACATTAAAGTACTACCATCATACCAATCCATATTTTCAGAACGATTTACGACATTATCACCATTTAAAGCGGAGATCGGAATAAACTGAATGTCTTTAATTCCTAATTTTGAAGAGAAGGCTTTAAAATCAGAGACAATGTTAGTATATACTTCTTCACTATAATCTACTAAGTCCATTTTATTAACACAGACTATGGCATGCGGAATACGTAATAATGAAGCGATAAAAGCATGACGATGCGTTTGCTCTAACATCCCTTTTCTAGCATCAATTAAAATAATGGCTAAATTAGCTGTTGAAGCTCCCGTAACCATGTTACGGGTATACTGAATATGACCAGGGGTATCGGCAATAATAAACTTACGTTTTGGCGTTGCAAAATAACGGTAGGCCACATCAATAGTAATACCTTGCTCGCGTTCCGATTTTAGACCATCTGTTAATAACGATAAGTCTACATAGTCAAAACCTTTAGATTTACTCGAGGCTTCTACCGCATCTAATTGATCTTGAAAAATTGATTTGCTATCGTATAGTAAACGTCCTATTAAGGTACTCTTTCCGTCATCTACACTTCCTGCTGTTGTAAAACGTAATAATTCTATATCTTGATATTCCATTTGTAATAATTATTTGTTGTGAGTTGTTTGCCTTTAGTTATCTAATAAAAACGATTAGAATTCTAAAGTTTCAACTTCATTTATATTTTAAAAGTAACCTTGTTTTTTACGATCTTCCATCGCTGTTTCCGCACGCTTATCGTCAGCACGACCACCACGTTCTGTAGTACGTGTTGTTGCAATTTCTTCGATAATTTTATCTAAATCATCTGCCGTAGATTCTACAGCTCCTGTAATTGGCATATCGCCACAAGTTCGGTAACGAATAGTCATATTTACAACCTCTTCACCTTCTTTTAATTTTATAAATTCAGAATTTGCTAAAATCACCCCATCTCTAACAACACAATCGCGTTGATGTGAGAAATACAGTGATGGCAACTCAATATTTTCTAATTTAATATATTCCCAAACGTCCATTTCAGTCCAATTAGAAATTGGGAAGACTCTAAAATGTTCACCGTAATTTTTTCGTCCGTTAAACAGATTCCATAATTCTGGTCTTTGGTTTTTTGGATCCCATTGCCCAAATTCATCTCTATGCGAAAAGAAACGCTCTTTAGCTCTTGCTTTCTCTTCGTCACGTCGCGCACCACCCATAGCGGCATCGACTTTATAGTCTTCCAAGGTATCTAATAAGGATACAATTTGAAGTGAATTCCGAGAAGCATCAGCTCCTGTTTCTTCTTTAGCACGCCCCTTATCAATAGCTTCTTGAACAGAACCCACAATGAGTTTTACTCCTAATCGCTCCACCAATTCATCTCTAAACGCAATCGTTTCTGGGAAATTATGCCCCGTATCAATATGAATTAAAGGAAAGGGGATTTTAGCGGGAAAAAATGCTTTTTTTGCGAGATGGGTAAGAAGAATTGAATCTTTACCACCTGAAAATAACAATACAGGATTTTCAAACTGTGCTGCTATTTCACGAATAACAAAAATAGCTTCTGATTCTAATTCTTTTAAATGATTAATTACGTAATTACTCATATTTTTTATTTTAATTTTTGAATAATAAAGTCTAAAATAGTTTGAACCGATGTTTCTATCGGCTCATGATCGGTTTTTATTTCGAGATCAGGATGCAACGGTGCTTCATAAGGCGCCGATATTCCTGTCATATTTTTTATTTCACCGGCACGGGCTTTTTTATACAAGCCTTTTACATCGCGACGTTCACACTCCTCAAGCGAGGTATTCACGTAAATCTCAATAAAGTTTTCAGCGCCAACAATAGCCTTAATGTTTTCTCGGTCTTCACGGTAAGGGGACACAAAAGCAGCTAAGGTAACCACACCTGCATCGACCATTAAATTTCCAATCTCGGCGATACGTCTAATATTTTCTGTACGATCTTCTGGAGCAAAACTGAGATCTTTATTTATCCCTTGCCTTATATTATCACCGTCTAAACTAAATGTCGAGAGGCCCTGTTTATGGAGTTCCACCTCTACCAAATTCGCTAAAGTTGATTTTCCCGACCCCGACAAGCCTGTAAACCACAAAAGACATGCACGATGCCCCTTTAATTGCTCTCGATCCGCTTTAGTGATTTTATAATGATGTCTCACTGTGTTTTCACTCATACCTCATTTTTTAAATCTTTTAACTCCTTACGTTTCTTTCTTTTATCTAAACCGAAATTAATTTTGTACCACAGTTTTTCATGCCCAAAATACAATAACATTTTTGTAATAACTTCAGCTCCCCCTATTTTTAATCCAGTTAAAGGGTTACCCGTAATAATCCATCCTAAAACAATAGTATCTAAGGTTCCTACACCACGCCAAGAAAAGGTTTTTAAGATATGACGTTTATTAGAGGATTTAATTTTAGATTTAAACCAAGCTCTTTCATGTAAATAATACAAGATCATCTTTGTAAACATTTCAAAAACCCCCATCTGAACCCCAGTAGAGAAATCATTTGAAATGAACCACGATAGGAGTAAGGTATCGAGCGTACCAATAATACGCCAAGTAATTGTTTTTACGAGATGACGTTTACTAAATTTCAAATCTAACCATTATTTAAGATGTTTCTTGCGCCTCTCATCGTAAAATGTAGATGTATTTATTTTAATTGTTGTCTAAACACAAGTCAAACCTACTAAATTCTGTTCTAAATAAAAACAGAACTTATAGATTACTATTAATCAGCAAAAATACTTAATAAATTAATGCCCCCCTTTTTTTAATTAGAATTTATTATACAACAATTAAGAGTAATCAGAGTTCGCTTCAAGATTTGAATTCACACCTAATATTTATAAAGGTGACTGATTATTAATCTATACATAGGTTCAACCTTAGTTATCATAGAACCAGTAGGTCTTACAACCTCTATTGCACCGCTTAAAACTCAAAATTAACAAATCTCTTCTATTTTGTTAAATACCCCACAATAATCACCCCTCTTATTTGTAGTCTAAAAGCCTCAAAAATAAATGTCTTAATTATTTAATAACACTGAAAAATTGACCAAAATCTACATTTTTATATATTTGCAACAGCCTAAAAACAAGGCATAAAGCTATTTTTTCAAATAATAACCACAAATAACCAAAATGCTAGATTACGCGAGTTAATTATGTAAGAAAATTCATAATTAATCATTGCGTAGTTCAAAAAATCTAACACATGAAACACATTTACTTATTTTTTATTGCTCTTATGCTAACTAGTTTAGGCTTTGGGCAGACAACTATTTACACTCAAGATTTTGAGACTAACTTGAATGGATACAGTCACACACCTTCTCAAACTCCAGCTTCTGATTCAGGTGATCAGTACTTCCATAGAGCAGAACCAAGTGATGGAGACATCTACGAAAGTGGTGGTCCATACACAAACGTAAATGGAGATTGGTTATTTGTTGGATCAAATCCAAAAACATTTAATAGCGGGAATTCTGGAATATTAAGTTTTGGTTCTATTGATGTCTCTGGATTTAGTGATTTAGTTTTTTCAGCTGATTTTGGAGGTGTACCTAACGACTGGGATGCTAGTGATGAAGTTAGCGTAGAATATTCATGGGATAATTCAACTTGGAGTGTACTATATAGTTTTAGCTCTCCAGTAACAAATGATCCCTTAGAATTAGAAAACAATGCGACAGGTGGCGTAAACACAACTAATGGTGCTGTTTTAACTTATGCCTTACAAACAATTACTAGTAATAATTTTTCTGGCACTGGAACTACATTATATTTAAGGATAGTATGTAATTCTGATGCGAACTATGAAGCATTCGGTGTAGACAATATAATACTTGAAGGTACTGCTAGCCCAACTTGTACAGCACCTATAACTCAAGCTTCAGCTTACAACACAACAGCTTTAGGAACAACATCTGCAACTTTAAACTGGACTGTTGGAACTGGTGATGAGGTATTGGTTGTAGTAAAAGAAGGTTCAGCTGTTGATACAGATCCTACAAATGGAACTGATTACACAGGTAGTACTGTTTTTGGATCTGGTGATGAGTTAGAGTTAGGAACAGGTAATTATGCCGTTTATGCAGATCTTACAACAAATTCGGTCGATATTACAGGGTTATCTGAAGCCACTACTTATCATGTTGCTGTTTATGAATATAATACTACTGACACCTGCTATTTAACACCTGCCTTAACTGGTAGTTTTACAACAGAAATCGCTTGTCCAGTTATTACAGGGTTAACAATTGATAGCTTTACAGATACCACAGCAAACATCAATTGGACTCCTGGTGATACTGAAACAGATTGGGAAGTGGTGATTCAAGACGCCGGAACAGGAACACCTTCTGGATCTGGAACTGCTACAACAACAAACAATCCTTATTTAGCGTCAGGATTAATTCAAAATACAGCTTACGAAGTTTATGTAAGAGCTAATTGTGTTTCGGATGGCTTCAGTACTTGGGCTGGGCCTATAAACTTTACCACAGAAATAAGTTGCCCAGAAATTACTGGTTTAACAATTGATAGCTTTACAGACACCACAGCAAACATAAGCTGGACCCCAGGAGATACTGAAACAGATTGGGAAGTGGTGATTCAAAACGCTGGAACAGGAACACCTTCAGGATCTGGAACTGCTACAACAACAAACAATCCTTATTTAGCGTCAGGATTAACTCAAAATAAAGCTTACGAAGTTTATGTAAGAGCTAATTGTGTTTCGGATGGCTTCAGTACTTGGGTTGGACCTATAAACTTTACCACAGAAATAAGTTGCCCAGAAATTACTGGGTTAACAATTGATAGCTTTACAGATACCACAGCAAACATAAGTTGGACCCCAGGAGATACTGAAACAGATTGGGAAGTGGTGATTCAAAACGCTGGAACAGGAACACCTTCAGGATCTGGAACTGCTACAACAACAAACAATCCTTATTTAGCGTCAGGATTAACTCAAAATACAGCTTACGAAGTTTATGTAAGAGCTAATTGTGTTTCGGATGGCTTCAGTACTTGGGCTGATCCTACAACCTTTACTACAGAAATAAGTTGCCCAGAAATTACTGGGTTAACAATTGATAGCTTTACAGATACCACAGCAAACATAAGCTGGACCCCAGGAGATACTGAAACAGATTGGGAAGTGGTGATTCAAAACGCTGGAACAGGAACACCTTCAGGATCTGGAACTGCTAC
>NZ_JBHTKM010000063.1:704667-879314 GCF_042675845.1 Winogradskyella rapida
AGATGGCTTCAGTACTTGGGCTGGCCCTATAAACTTTACTACAGAAATAAGTTGCCCAGAAATTACTGGTTTAACAATTGATAGCTTTACAGATACCACAGCAAACATAAGCTGGACCCCAGGAGATATTGAAACAGCTTGGGAAATTGTAGTTCAAACTAGTGGCACTGGTACACCAAGTTCAGGAATCCCTACATCAACAAATCCTCATTCATGGTCTGGATTAACAGAATTAACAACTTATGAAGTGTACGTAAGAGCCAATTGTGTTTCGGATGGCTTCAGCACTTGGGCTGGTCCTATAACCTTTACCACTACTTGTGGAGCTATTACTCCACCATATTCTGCTAATATGGAAATAAATGTACCCGACGTCTGTTGGAAAGAAGCGGGAAGCGGAGAAGTTAATGCTGGTCCCGGAGACATTGGTGAATCAGACTGGCGTGGATACAGATCATATGCTTTTGGACCTTCTAATGCCATAAATCTATATAGTAATAATGATAGAGAATGGCTCTTGTCCCCAACTTTCGATTTGACTTCTGGAGGGCCATTTCAATTAGAAATTAATGTAGCTGTTACAAATTGGAATTCAACAACTGCTGATGACTCAATGGGTTCTGATGATGAAGTACAGTTATTAATCACTACCGATGGCGGCACCACATGGAATAATTTAACGACTTGGAACGCGGCAAACGAACCTGAGGTTACTGGAACAGAATATACAGAAGATTTATCATCTTACTCAGGTAATGTACAATTTGCAATTTGGGCTTCTGATGGAACAATTGACGACTCAGAAGATTATGATTTCCATGTTGGGAAATTTAAGCTAGGAAGTCTCAAAGACACTGACACCCAAGCCAAAAACCCTAACAGCTCAATTGCATCTAACACTATTATTGCTTCCAATGTCACTACAGTTGCTACATCAACGGATGCATTTAGCTTTATTATTGAAGACCTAGCCACTTCAGATTTTTTACCAACAAATGTTACAAGTATGCGTTTTGTACCAGGCCTGAATAACACCGCAGATTGGACAGACCACATTCAAGGCATTACACTTTATGATGAGAATTTAGTAGATTACACACCTACTACTACAATTACCGATACAGCTATTATTTTAGATTTTGATACTCCTATAGCAATAGCAAACGGTACCGCTTTGGAATTTGTTTTAGGGTTCTACTTAAACACCAACAACATTGTTGATGAAAGTATTATTCAATTTCAAATAGACGCTGCTTCCAATGGTTTTGTAGCCGATAACAACGGTTCTGGTTTTGCTGATCCTTTTTCAGGCACTGTTATTGGTGAAAACATCACACTAGATGTAGTATCCACTGAAATTGCTTTCTCTGAACAACCTTCCAATACATACGTAAATGAAATAATGACACCAGACGTTACTGTAGCTGCTATTGATACAAATGGAAACATTGACGTTAGTTATGATTTGGATATCGAAATAACTTCTACTGGTTCCTTAATCGGAAGCCCTATAACAGCAACAGCCGCTAATGGTGTTGCAACATTTGCAGGTTTAACTCATACAGTAGTAGACACTGGATTAGTATTCACTGCTGATGATGATTTACACCCAACAACAACTAGTAGTGCTTTTGATATTGAAGCCATACCTGTTGGACCTGTCGTTATTGCTATTCAAGATTTTGATGGAACTACTCCAGAATGGACATATACTAATGAGATTAGCTTTTTCGATAACACATGGGGTAGTGATGGCTTTTATGGTATAATTAATATTACCTCCGCTTCACCAATAGATTATGAAAATATGCAAGGGAACATATTAGGAGAAAATGACCTAGATGATGAAGACGATAATGGAACATCAGGATTTGCCACTACAACATTTGCAACGATTGACATTTCAACCTATAACAATGTAGAATTAACTTTCGATTGGGATGTTGTGGGTTATAACGCTAATAATGATGATGCTCGATATGAAGTATTCTTTGATGGTGTTGGCCAAGGTACGGTTTATCTTTTAGATGGCGATAGCAGTACTGAAACCGATGAAGGAACAGTTACTGTTTTAATCCCTAATACAGTAAGTAATGTATCTCTAGAAATTGAAATTAGAAATAATGGAGGTGGCGGTTTTTCTGGATTTGACAATTTCAAACTTGAGGGAGAAATGATTCCAACCTCAAACACCTACACCTACAACGGCACATGGTCACCAAGTGACCCTAATGGTACAACGACTGCCAATGATATTATTGCCGTGACTTCCGGAAATGCTATTATAGATACAGACACTTCTGTAAATAATATTACAGTTTCAGCGGGTGCAGCACTTACAGTTAATTCTGGTGTTACCCTAACGGTTGGTGGTGCTGAAGGTTTAACCTTAACGTCAACATCTACGAGCTACTCGAGCCTAATTTTAGATGGTTCTATCTCAGGTAGCATCTATTACGAACGTCATGTCAATGGAAACGCAGGTTTAGGGGACACAAACGCGGTAGGCGATAATGATCTCATTAGTCCGCCACTATCTGGTGAAACCTTTTCTGATTTTGCTACTGCAAACGACAGCAATTTATTAGCTAATCCTTCTGACCCTACAGAGAAAGCATTTGCGCTTTTTAATAAAACTACAGGGGTTTATGAAAATTATAATACAAGTACTAATGCTAGCACTTTATTAAACGCTGGTACCGGATTTAGAGCTACAACCTCTAATACCGCTACCCTCAGGTTTAGTGGAACTGTTGAGACTGCAGATTTCCCTATTGATATTATTCATTCTGG
Source organism: Winogradskyella rapida (assembly GCF_042675845.1). Lineage (NCBI taxonomy): Bacteria > Pseudomonadati > Bacteroidota > Flavobacteriia > Flavobacteriales > Flavobacteriaceae > Winogradskyella > Winogradskyella rapida. The sequence goes on from NZ_JBHTKM010000063.1 coordinate 707,461, forward strand.
GCCTGCTTATGCCGAATGGAATTTAATTGGTAACCCTTATCCTTCCTATATCACTATTGAGGACTTATTAAATCATGTTGTTGGTAACGAAGAGGGTACTGACATTAAAAACATAGATTTATTAAATGACACTTCTGGTATTTATGGCTATGACGGTAATGAAGATAATGGATGGGATGTTATTAATTTGGCCAATGCCCCAGGACGCTTAATGACGCCTGGGCAAGGTTTCTTTGTGGCTGCAGATGCAGATCAGGTCGCAAACTTTGATTTTAAATTTACGACAGCCATGAGAACTTCTGGTAGTTCGGATGACTTTATTGTTGGTCGTACTGCTGATGTCTTGACTTATTTAGAGTTAATGGTTCAAACTGAAACAAACCAATACACAACACAGCTATACTTTAACAGCAATGCTTCACGAGGCTTAGACCCTGGTTATGACGCTAAAGTATGGGGAGGAACAGTACCGAGTTTCGCTCTATATTCACATTTAGTAGAAGACAATACAGGATTACCGATAGCGCTTCAATCTTTAAATACCACAGATCTAACTGATGTTACGGTACCTTTAGGGGTTCATGCTAATCAAGGTGAGACCCTTACATTTAATATCGATAGCGCTCATTTACCAGAGTCTACTTTAGTTTATTTAGAAGATACTGTAACCAACACTTATACCTTACTTAACACTAATGATTACGTCTTAACGCCAAACAGCAATATTACTGGTATAGGACGTTTTTATCTACACCTATCGAGCAATACATTATCATTACAAGATAATGCTGTTACAGCATTAAATATATATACCAACACTGCAGATCAAACTATTGTTATCTCTGGTCAGATTAATGATAAGACAACCGCTACTATATATGATATGCAAGGTAGAATAGTAGTGCAATACACCTTAAACAGTAATGAAACCGTTCAGACACTTGACACAAAACATATGGTGAAAGGTATTTATGTCATAGACCTAAGTAACAAAACGCAAAGTAAAACCCAAAAGATTATTATAAACTAAAAACAGCTACATAAGCACTCATTTTAACGTCACTTTTAACATTTAAACGGTTAAATATAGAATTATTAAGATGGGTGCTTTTATTTATTTCAATATTATATATATTGCAACAAAATACAAGTATTGAAACGGGGATAACAACAAGATTTTTAGCCCCACTTCATCTGATTTTGGCTTATTAATTATGATTTTTAAACGTAAAAGCTTACATTTAAAAAATTGAATAATTTAAGCTTAAATTATTATTTTTGAACTCAAAATTTAGGGCAAGAGCCATGAAGAAAGATAACAAGACCGATAAAATTACAAGAAAAGAAGCCATTTCTAAAATGGGTAAATATGCTGCATTAACGGCAGTAGGAACGTTTGTGATCTTAAACCCATTATCATCTCAAACACAATCAACCCCTCCTGAAACTGGGGGAAACCCGTTCGGTTAAGGATAATATTTTGAATACGCACTTAGCACCAACATTATGCATGTGCTTTGGTGATTATTGGGTCTTATGGTACACCACCTCCAATAGTTATAGCATTATCCATTCTGATTATAAACAACTTTTAGATGCATACTTTTCCTCAAATACTGAGTTCGAGTATGCATCTCAAGTTTTAGAGGTTTTTTCAGAGCAAGAAAGAATAAGGCTTTTAGAACATATAGGCCTATATCTAAAAAACTGCAACATCCCACTTACGTTACCCCTTAAGCCTACTGGAACACTAGATTCCACAAAGCGGAAAATTGTAAAATATTACCAAATTGCGTCGAAGACCATTAAAATTTCGTTTTGTTCAGAATTGGTTTTAAAGACCATCCACCCCGCCCTAGCTCAATATACTACTGCCCCCACGCATTACGATGTTAATTTCGATATCTATTTAAAGGAGAATACGCTCTTTTTGTATCAAAATGAAAAACTTATAACTTCTGTTTTAAAAACAGATTACCATCATATTCAGGGCAAATTTATGATGCGCTTACTTTGCACTATACACCATAAAAAAGAAGCGGACTGGATAGGAACTTTACATGGTTCTACAATTACAGATGGCCATTCCTCTATTTTATTTGTTGGAAAGTCAGGTAGTGGGAAAAGCACCTTATCGGCCTTATTAGCAACACATGGCTTCCAATTATTAGCCGATGATGTTTCGCCGTTATTATCTAAAGATCAACACATCTATTACAATCCATCGGCCATATCCATAAAAGAAGGGGCTTTTAAAGTCTTACGTCCTTTGGTAAAAGGCTTTGAAAATTTAGACATTGTAAACTTTAATAAGGTAAAAGGTCAATTAAAATACCTCCCCTGCTCACAGCCTAAAGCAACACACTACCCCTGTAAAGCTATGGTTTTGGTGAATTATAAAGCCGACTCTGAAACACAACTCGAAGAAACCTCTATAAAAGAGCTTTTAGAAACCATTATTGAAGACTCTTGGTTATCACCGAACCCTATACATGCTGAGCAATTTTTAAATTGGTTAAAATCTATTAAATTGTATCGACTAACATATAGTAATACGGATAGTGTTAATGAAACCGTTGCAACACTATTTACACAGCTTTAAGACTGCTGAATTTTAAATGAGTTAACCATTAACGTCCTTTATGAATCCTATTATAAGCACGGATAAAATTATAGCAAACATCTTGAGTTTTGAATACCCAAGAAGTGCCTTAGAGAACCAACTGCGTGAACCACATTTTAATTGGGATGCTATTGTTGTTGAAGGAAGTAAACAATTAGTTTTACCTACCATTTACTGTAGGTTAAAAGCTAAAAACCTATTAGATATCCCCCCTGCTGACTTAGTACATTATTTAGAAGAGATCACTTCTATTAACAGGCAGCGAAACCTTAGAATATTAGCGCAAGTCCAAACTATTTCTAAGATTTTAAAACAGCATCATATTGATCATGTTTTTTTAAAAGGGACCGCACTTTTAACTTTAGGGTGTTATGAAGATAATGCGGAACGAATGGTTGGAGATATTGATATTTTAGTTGAAAAAGACCAAGTTCAAAATGCCTTTGAGCTATTAAAACATTCCGGCTATCCTAAAACCAATGGCTTTGATTATGAAACGAAAGATTATAGACATCTTGATCGCTTAATCTCAGACCACGAACTTGCAGCTATAGAAATTCACTCTGAACTTTTCAAAAAAAAGCATTGGTCCATCATAGAAGTGGAATCGGTTTTGCAAACTAAGACTCTTAAATCTAATATCCCCCTACCCAACCTAAAGTACCTCAGCCTTCACATCATCTTAAGTTGGCAACTTAATGATCACGGACACTACTATAACACCTATAGTCTTAAATCTATTTACGATATACTCGCTATAAAAACGCATAAGGACCGTCCGCTATTGGACGCATTATTAAACCTAAAATACGTTCAATCGTATTTTGAATTGGCTAAACTTAATTTTATTGACGTCTCAGAAATTTCGTCTAACCGTTACATGCATTATAGAGGAAAATGTCATTTCTTGACTAGCCGATATCGGAGTTTACAAACGGGATTGACTTTTTTGAAATCCACTCTTAAATTTATTGGAAATCGACTCCATTTACTCTTTACGAACACAAGCTATTTGAAACATATCATAGCTCATAAAATTCTAAAAAGATAAAAATTTCAGTAAAAATCATTACAACTTCTATACTGTAACTGTCTATTACATTTTACTACCATAAACAATAGCATTTCAAGTTATTATATTCATAAAACTTCGTAATATTATATGGAAAAACATAAAAAAAACGATCATAATTTTAAAATAATCCTGTATTATTTTTTTTTGTCAAAAAAAATAATAAGTTTACAGCAATGTTTGTTTTGTAATCCATAAAGTTTACCTTTGACCAAAATCATTTTTATATGAAAAAATTACTTTTACTCGCATTCATATTAACTCTTAGTTTTTCATCTTTTGCACAACGCTACAATGAAGATTGGACTTTAAGTTTTGGAGTCAATGCCTTAAATACGTTAGGAACACAATCTCCTATTAATAGTCCTGATGATTGGAGTTTTCAAACCCCAATTTCTGCGGCTATCGAATTTAGTTGGGTACCTAATTTAGCCATAGAACAAGCAATAACTTTTAATGGTTTTAAAGAAAGTTCTAGAGTAGATTTCGGTGATATTGAAGAAAACTATAATTATGTTTCTTTAGACACTAATGCAAAATATTATTTTAGAGAATTAATTTTTGGACGTGGACGTCATTTGAGTTGGTTTGATATCTATGCTAATGCTGGTTTAGGTTTTTTCCATATTGAAGATTCAAACGTATCATTTAATTTAGGGGGTGGTGTTCTTTTTTGGTTAAATAGAAATCAAACATTTGGAATTAGAGCGCAAACTCTTGCTAAATTTGCTTTTAACAATTCAGATGCTGGCTATGAAAACAACCATTACCAATATCATTTACAAGCTGTATTTAGATTATAAGTTTATACGCTATAACATATATAAAGGTTCACTATTAAAGTGAGCCTTTTTTATTACCCTATATTTCTGAAGGCCAACACGGGTTACCCATATATTTTCACTCTAACTCTATTTATGGAGCTGCACACTCAAAACAACTAATAGCCCGCAAACTTAAAGTTTAACATCTGTTTGATCAGTTTATAAAGTACCGGAAATTGCTTGTTAAATTCGGCAGGGGTTTCTATAAAATTTTCAAGCAATACAGCAAAAAACTCATATTGATTGGTATAAGCATAGGCTCTAAAATATTTAGAAGCAATAAGCTTACGCCGTACACTTTCGTTATTTTGAAGGTATCGCGTTAAATTCTTAAAACCTTGATTAAATATTAAACTACTAATATCATTACGTTGGGCAGCATTTAAATGTACCGCGTGTCCAAACTCATGAATTCCAAGATTTAAATTATCATCTCCTATTTTATAACCGTATTTAAAATCTTCCCAAGAGAAAACAATAGCCTTATGCCTCGGATTAGTTTCACCTTTATGATAAGTCCCATTAATTTCTGAATAATAGACTTGCGGATAAATGATTACCGTTTCAATGACTTCTAATAAATAATTCTTAAATCCGAATGTTAGCATAATTGCTGTTGCTGCAATCGTTACTCGCATTTGTTCTGTAACCTCCAAATCCGAATGTCCCACAAATTCTTTTTCCTTAATAAACGTCGCTACTCTGTGATGAAAATACGCCTGTTCTTTCTTTGCTAATTGATTATAAAAAGCACTCTCTTTTTGTAAGATAGAAAGTTGTTTCGGCGTCAATCGATTTCGTTTTAAATAGACATGTGCAAACACAGGTTTCTTATAAAATGAGGCGTAATAAAACTGGAAGAGCCAGGCTAGACGATACAAAATATAGCCAACAAGTAGCACAAGACCCAAAGGCCAAAGCCATGTTGATAAGAGATTATTTTCGAGCGTATCGTGCACTATTGGTAACAGCATTCACAAGGCTTTAAATTCATGAAGCTAAATCTAAACTATAAAAATTGAACGACAAAAAAATACCACACTACAATATCTCGTAGTGCGGTATTTTATAAGCATTATTTTTATGATGTGACTTGAAATTTTTAGTGCAACTTAACCTTAATAAAGAAGGCCAACACCCCATCTATTTATGGGAAAATACCACGTTGAATATATGCTTTTTCAATACGTTGTATAGCAATACAGAATGCTGCCGTTCTTAAATCTACACGTTCATTTTGCGCATAATTATAGACACGATTGAAAGAGCCATTTAATTTTTTACGAAGCTTTTCTAAAACCTCTTCTAAATGCCATATTTCACCACTTCGGTTTTGTAACCATTCAAAATAGCTACCAATCACACCTCCTGAATTACATAAAATATCTGGAATAATGATAATCCCACGTTCTAAAAGAATTTTCTCTCCTTCAACGTTTGTAGGACCATTAGCTCCTTCAGCAATTAATTTGGCCTTAATACGTGGGGCATTCTCTTTAGTAATTTGATTTCCTAATGCTGCTGGAATACAAATATCACAGTCAATAGCAAAGAAATCATTCTTATCTACAAGTTGAGACTTTGGAAAATCCATCACAGTTCCACCTTTCTTTTGTGTGTAGCTAAACAGGTTTTCAACGTCAATACCTTCTTGGTTTTCAATACTTCCTTGAGCATCTTGCACACCAACTAATTTAGCTCCGTCCTGCTCTAAGAAAAGCGAAGCCCAATACCCAACATTACCAAAACCTTGAACAATAAAACGTTTTCCGCTTAAGTCCATGTCATTTCTCTCTGCCCAGAATTTAATAGTTAAATAAACCCCAAATCCCGTTGCACGGTCACGTCCTTCCAGTCCACCACTTCCATCGGGCTTACCGGTAACAACATGTTGGTTAGCACTACGCAAGGCTGGAGGTCTCGTACTCATATAAGTATCGGCAATCCAAGCCATGGTCTGACTGTTGGTATTAACATCTGGCGCAGGAATATCATGTTCTGGTCCAATATTATCCGCAAGAGCGTAAGTAAAACGACGTGTAATACGTTCTAACTCTGATTGTGAATATAAAGACGGATCTATTTTTATTCCTCCTTTACCACCACCGTAAGGCAAACCTGCTAATGAGGTTTTCCATGTCATCCACATAGCTAAGGCACGTGCCGCATCTAAGTCTACAGTAGGGTGATAACGCAAGCCACCTTTATAAGGACCTAAAGCGCCATTATGTTGTACCCTATACCCTGTAAAAACTTCAACATTACCATTATCCATTTTCACTGGGAAATTAACTAAAATTTCGTTGTTGGTAATGCTTAATATTTTTCTAATGTTTGGATGTAGGTTGATGTGATCCGCAGCACTGTTAAATTGCTCCATGACGTTATCCATCATTCCTTTTAAAGGCACAGCCTTCTTTTTAACCTTTAACTCCTTTTTTGAATTTTCCATTTATGCGTATCTTATTTTTAGAATTACATATAATTTTGCCGCAAAAATAACAAATTCTTAAATAACAAGCGTTTTTTTATCAAATAACTAATTAAGCTTTTATCGCCATATTTGTTTTTTGCACTTATTATTACCGAAATAGCTTGTACAACGCTTAAACGCTGAGGTTTTGCTTCTGTTACTTTTAAGACTTTATTTCATTATCTAAGGTAGTCTTCTCATCATTAGCCATATAAATGGTCCGAGTTGGGAAGGCCAAATCAACACCTTCGGCCTCAAAGCGCTTCTTTGCACTTTCATAAACGTCGCATTTTAAGGTGAATGAATTCCCAAAACTTGAAGACCAAGCCCAAGCTCTAATCACTACCGAAGAATCGTTGAATTTTGTTAAGGCCGTTTTTACGATTGGTTTGCCTTGTTGTTTGTCTGATTCAGAACGGTTATCATGAATTAACGGATGATTTTCACATTCTTCCTGAAGTATTTTTTTTGCTAAGGTTACATCGCTGTTATAGGTGATACCGAGTTCAATATGCTCACAGCACTTCAGCTCTCCTAAATCGTAATTAATTAACTTTTCTTTATTTATAACCGCATTAGGGATCACGATCATTTTATTCTCAAAATTTCTAATTACCGTATGACGTAAGGTAATGTCCGTCACCGTTCCTACCATGGTATCCGTTACTTTTATAACATCCCCTATTTTAAAGGGCTTAAAGGACACGATAAAAATACCTCCTACTAAATTAGATAAGGCTTCTTGAGAAGCCACCCCCGCAATTAAAGCTAAAACACCCGCACCACCTAAGGCCGTTTGCGCTACGCCTTTTAAGGATGGAAAGGCCATTAATGTAAATAACAAGCCGATAAAGCAAATGACAAACACAGACACATACCTGAGAAACTTGTAGGTTGTAGGATCAAAATCGTGAGTGACCTTTTCATCAATACGATGCTTAAACCACATATTACAAACGGTAGCCGTAATAATAGTGATTACTGTTACCGCTCCAATATAGCTGGCCAACTTAAAATAATCAACCAATAGCTGATCTTTGTCTCTATCTACAAAAACGGCACTCAAGGCTATAATCCCTAAAATCAACCACAATAGATTAAGCGTAATCCGCACTAATTTCATAGATCTCACAGGAGCATCGGGTAAGCGTTTGGCTTCCTTTTTTACTAACCACTTTATGATAAACTTTGTTGATAAACGCAGTAAAATCACAGCAGCGATAACCGCCAGAACGTAAAGAATTAAATTTTTATAGGTACTTATAAACTCTATCATAATAACTGAAATTTAAACGGATGAAGGATGCCTTCTCCTAAGCAATAATAAGGTATTAAAGCTACACTTAAGAAGAAATTATAGCAGTATTACTTATAGCTTACGCTTAGCTTCTAAAATGCCTTTCAGATTAAACACCACAAGGTGATCTACAATTTGTGCTAAGGTATATTCTTGGGTTAATTCGCGATTAAGAAGTAGTATATCTATTTTATAAATGTTAAGCAGACAAAATAACCTTAGGTCTACGGAAGCCACAATATCGCCAGATTTTTGCGCTTCTTTTAATAAATTTAAAACAATGGTAAAGGTGACATAATCACGTTCGTGCTGGTAGCGCTTAAAGGCTTTAGGATAGTATTTTTTCAATTCTATGTAAAACGTTGTGGAATTCGTCGAGAGTTGACGAATTCCATAACGATACATTAAAATGACTTTTTTTAAGGGTGAAATATCGCGATTTAGAATTTTATTGAAAACGGCATGATGCCCTTCAAAAATAAAATCGACACTTTTTTCAACCAAATCTTCTTTACTCTTATAATGCACATACAGGGTCTTTTTGGAAATGCCGAGATGATTAGAAATATCCGCCATTGTGGTACTTCTAACACCGTAATTTTTAAAGATAGGAATAATACTGTTTAACATATTTTCCGCTGTATGGACAATTTACAAAGCGTCAAGAATTTAATTCAAGATTATTTCCAACCTCCACCTAGAGCTTCGTAAAGATCTACCACCGCAACCAATTGTTGTAATTGGCTATCAATGCTATTAAGCTCTGCACTTAAGGCACTTTGTCTTGCGGTTAATAAATCTAAATAGTTAGCATAACCGTTTTTAAGTAATTCTTCTGAATTGGCTTCTGCAATACGCAAGGCTTCCACTTCATTCTTTCTGAATTCAAACTTTTTCGTTTCAGCTTTATAAGCATATAAGGCATTAGAAACCTCACTTCCGGCCACTAATAAGGTCTTTTTGAAATTCAACAACGCCGTTTCTTGATTGGCTAAGGCCACTTCCTTCTGAGTTTTTAACTTTCTTTGGTTAAGCAAAGGTTGTGTTAATCCCCCAACCACCGTTGCAAACAGCGAATTAGCACTTAACAAATTATCTAACTCTAAACTCTGAAGCCCTCCAGAAGCTGTTAAGGTCAATGAAGGATAGAAGCTACTATTCGCTACGTTGGTAAGCTCAAAATTCTTAATTAAAGAATATTCAGCCGCCATGACATCCGGACGATTACGCAACAATAATGTTGACACTCCTAATGTCAGTTCTTGATCTATCTTTTGCGTTTGCAAAGGACTTCTTTCTAATTCCTGAGGCGTTCTTCCTAACAAAATACTCAACGTATTTTCAGCTTTAAAAATGGCCATCTCAATATCAACCTGCAAGGCTTTAGCACTATTGTACTGCGCTATATTTTGGTCTACAGCAACCTGAGTTACTTGTCCGGCGTCTTTTAACGCTTTAATGGTCTCTACACCACTCGCTCTTGTTTCAATGGTCTTTTTAGTCACTTCTAACTGGGCATCTAAAGCCAAGAGGTTGTAATAGGTATTCGCAATACTAGAAATCAGTTGCGTTTTCACCGCTTGATGAGCCGCAACGTTTTGCAAATACTCCGCTTGAGACGCACGCTTCCCAGATCTTATTTTTCCCCATACATCGGCTTCCCAAGATAAATTGGCCGTGATATCATAGGTGTCTAAACCACCACTAAATATAGTACCAAACTGACTATTTTCAGAATATTCTTGATGCGTGTAATTAGGCCCAACACTCAAGGTTGGCATAAATCCTGCCTTACCTTGTTTGGCGTATGCTTCTGCCGCAATCATTTGCTGAATGGCAATACGTACATCCATATTATTCTGCAGCCCGTCTTCGATATACTCTTGAAGGTAAGGATCTGTAAATAAATCTTTCCAAGAAACCTCAGCGATAGACACACTATCGGTAGGCAGGTTCTCTGTTCTATAAAGCGCTTCTGTTTCAAGATCTAAATCTGGCCTTACATAGTCTTTTGCTACAAAACAACTTTGTAATGTAAATGCCACGACTAATAATAAAGCAGCTTTACTGAAATGTCTATGTTTTATAATTCCTGTCATAATTCTTAATCTTCAATAGTTTGTACTGCGGGTTGGCCTGAAACTTTTTCTTGCAACCACTGAAATAATATAAATAATATTGGAATAACGAAGACTCCTAATAAGGTTCCGATTAACATTCCTCCTGCGGCTCCTGTTCCAATAGAATTATTTCCTTCTGCACCTACACCTTTTGCTAATACTAATGGCATTAAACCTAAGATAAAAGCGAAAGAGGTCATTAAAATAGGACGTAAACGTGCCTTAGCACCATGGATTGCTGCATCTACAATACTCTCGCCGTTTTTACGACGTTGCAGCGCGAACTCAACAATAAGAATTGCATTCTTGGCTAATAACCCAATAAGCATAATTAAGGCAATTTGGAAATAGATGTTGTTTTCTAATCCTAAAAACTTCGTACTTATATAGGCTCCAAAGACACCAAAAGGCAACGATAATACCACTGCAAATGGTAATAAATAACTCTCGTACTGGGCACTTAATAAGAAATAAACAAACAGAATACTTAAGATAAATATAAAGGTGGTTTGGTTCCCGGCACTTACTTCTTCTCTTGTTAATCCTGAATAAGCAATAGTATAGTTACTTGGTAATTTTGCGACTTCTTCCTCAATAACTCTAATAGCATCACCCGTACTAAAGCCGTCGTTAGTGGCTCCAGAAATACTGGTAGAGTTTAATAAATTAAATCGTGTAACCGATTGCGGACCATAAACACGCTTTAAGTTTACAAACTGAGTGATCGGTGTCATTTCACCTGAATCTGTTCTTACATACATGCTATTTAAAGCACTCTCATCGGCTCTATCTTCTGGCAAGGCTTGAATATAAACTCTAAATTGTTTTCCGTATTTAGAAAAATCAGAAGCATAAATTCCACCAATATAACCTTGTAAAGTAGAGAAAATACTACTTACAGAAACGCCTTTTTCTTTTGCTAATGGTACATTAACTTCCATTTCGTACTGTGGGTAGTTGGTACTAAAAGCCGATTGTGCGTATTTAATTTCTGGATGACTCATTAAAGCCATAGCAAACTCTTTATTCGCTTTATCTAGGTCTTTAAATTCGCCGCCAAACTTATCTAATAAATTCACTTCGAATCCTGCCGAGTTACCAAATCCACGAATACTTGGTGGAGAGAAGAAAATAATGTTTGCTTCTGGTAATCCTGCCGCCACACCAAATAATTTTCCGGTAATGGCCTGAGCAGAAAGTGAAGGATCTTCACGATCAGTCCAATCTTCTAGCTTAATAATCCCCATTCCGAAGTTAGATCCTGCACCGTTAATTAAACTTCGTCCTTTAATAAAGTTAACACCAACAACGCCTTCCATATTTTCTATTTTGGAATATAGCTTTCTAGTCACGGCATCTGTTCTATCTAAAGAGGCCCCTGCTGGCAATTCAATATTTGCAAATATGATTCCTCTATCTTCATTCGGCACAAATCCTGTTGGCGTTGTAGTCGAAGCCCAATAGATTCCCACACCTGCAATAATTAAAAGCAATACCGATACAAATTTTCTTCGGTATAAAAACTGAAGTGATCTTCCGTAACGTTCTATAGTAGCATTAAAACCACGATTGAATAAGGTATAAAAACGTTTTAATGGCCCTTTACCTTTTAATTCTTCATCTTCTTTATGCTCTTTTAAAAGTAAAGCACATAAGGCAGGACTTAAGGTTAAAGCGTTTACGGCTGAAATAAGAATGGCAATAATTAAGGTTACCCCAAATTGCTCATAAAACACCCCTGTAGGTCCGGTTACAAACGTCACAGGAATAAATACCGCTGCCATAACCAAGGTAATGGATATAATGGCACCAGAAATCTCATTCATAGCAGTTAAGGTTGCTTTTTTCGGATTGTGTTCTCCTTCATCCATCTTAGCATGCACCGCTTCCACGACCACAATAGCATCATCCACCACAATACCGATGGCAAGGACTAAGGCAAATAGTGTTAATAAGTTGATGGAATAACCAAAGACATTTAAGAAAAAGAAGGTACCGATAATAGATACCGGAACGGCGATGGCCGGAATTAACGTAGAGCGGAAATCTTGTAAAAAGATGAATACCACTAAGAATACCAACAAGAAAGCTTCTAATAAGGTATGTACTACTTTATCTATAGATGCATTCAAGAATAAACTGGTATCATAAGGCACAAAAATATCTAAACCTTCAGGTAAATCTGCTTTTACATCTTCTAAAGTTGTTTTAATATTTTCAATAATTTCTTGGGCATTAGAACCTTTAGTTTGAAAAATCCCCATAAAGACTGCTGGATGTCCTAAACTCGTCGCATTTGCCGCATAAGATTGTGCATCTAATTCAATAGTCGCAACATCTTTTAATCTCAAAAACTCACCATTACCTAAGGCTTTAATCACAATATCACTGTACTGTGCTTCGTCTTTAAAACGTCCACTATAAGTTAAAGTGTACGAAAAGGATTCTCCGTTATTCTGTCCTAATGATCCTGCTGCAGCTTCTAAATTTTGTTCTGCTAAAGCAGCTGAAACATCAGAAGGTATAAGGTTATAAGCCGCTAATTTTTCAGGGTTTAACCATATACGCATCGCGTAATCTTGTTGCGAAAATAAACTTACATCACCAACACCACCAATACGTTGCATGGCAGGGATGACGTTTATCTTTAAATAATTCTGAATAAACGTGGCGTCGTAATTTTCACTTTCAGAATACATGGAAATAAACATTAAAGCACTGGTTTCTTGCTTCTGAGTTATAACTCCGGTTTGTGTAACTTCTGAAGGTAATAATGGCGTTGCTCTCGCTACACGGTTTTGCACGTTTACCGCCGCAATATCCGCATCCATTTCTTGATCGAAATACACCGTAATTTCTGCAGTTCCGGTATTAGAAGCCGTAGAGGTAATATAGGTCATTCCCTCAACTCCGTTTATTTGTTCTTCAATAGGAATGATAACACTTTCTAAAACCGTTTCGGCATTTGCACCGGTATAACTTGCCGTAACCTTAATGGTTGGTGGCGCAATATCTGGGTACTCTTCAATAGGTAAGCTGGTGATACTAATAACGCCAAGCAAAACTATGATAATAGAGATAACTGTTGAAAGCACAGGTCTTTCAATAAATGTTTTTAACATAATTACTAAGTTTGTTCGTTAATTAGTTTCTAAATAAAGTCTCGATAGGGGCAATAGCCTCTTCAAACGGTGTTTCTTGTGGCGTAATCACCATTCCAGGACGTAATTTTCCAACTCCAGAAACCACAATTTTATCCTCTGCCGATAAGCCCGATGCTACAACGTATAAATTATCTACAGTGCCTTGAACGTCAATAATTGAAGTTTCAATTTTATTATCGGCTACCAGTTTAAAAATCATCACATTTCCTTGTTGCTCAAACGTCGCACTCTGTGGAACAACGATTGCATCTTTATACTCTACAGGAAATCTAATTTTACCACTATTTCCGTTGGTTAAAATTTCATTAGGATTATCAAAAGCAGCTCTAATTTTAATGGTTCCTGTACTTTGGTTGACTTGACCTGTACTTGTTTGAATACGTCCTTTTTCAGAATATTCTTTACCATTTGCTAAAATCAAAGTTAAATCTGGCGAATTTTTAATACGCTCAGCCTTAGTTTTCCCTTCTGATTGTTGCAGATGATTAATGTACTGCGCTTCATTAAAACTAAAGAACGCATAGACTTGGTCAATTTCGCTTACTGTAGTTAATGGTGAAGCATCACTAGGACTAACTAAAGTTCCTTCTCTAAAGTTTATAGCACCAACGTAGCCGTCAATAGGACTTTTAATAGTTGCATACCCTATATTAGCCGTTACCCCACTGTAGTTTGCTTTTGCTTGTGCTAAATTGGCCTTCGCTGTTTCTAATTGTACAGCACTAATAATGTTCTTTTCAACCAATGGAATTAACTTATCCACCTCAACTTGAGCCACATTAATACGCGCTTTAGCCGCACCTGCATCTTGATTTAAAGACTGTGTTTCTAACTTAAACAACACTTGTCCTTTACGTACTTTTTGACCTTCATCAACTAAAACATCTTGAATATAACCCGATGTCTTTGCTCTAACATCACTATTTACAATACCTTCAATCGTGGTAGGGTATTCTTTATAACCCGTTACGGTTTTAGTTTGTAATGACGTCACAGGAATAGTTGGAGGTGGCGCTTGAGTAGCAGCAGCTTGTCCTTCTTTGTCTCCACAGCTTAAAACAAGGAAAAATACACCGAGTGCTAAAATTGAGTATAAATTATTCTTTTTCATTTTTTATAAGGTTTAAATGGTAATATGGTTCGTTATTATTTTAGTTTTTAATTCTTTTATAGAAGTGGTAGCCCCATCTAAAAAGGCGATATAATCGTTATGAAAATTTAAATCAAACCGATCTTCATCTCCGTCTTCGAGTTGCTGATTAATGGTATCCTTATAGTTTTTTATCTCTAAGTGTAAGCCTTTGATGTCTTCCCATTCTTTCACCATATTATCAATGTGCTGAAGTATGGAATCCTTATTGATAATAAAATACTTCTTACGATCTCCCGTTTTGGTGAAGTACACAATCTTTTTAAGATCTTGAAGATGGTTTAAATGTGTAGAAATGGTACTCTTACTCGCACACAGAATATTCACCATATCTTCAAAGGTGACCCCTTTTTTACCGGTGAGAATGATATAAGATAAAATTCTTGCAGCAACAGGAGCCAACTGCTCTCTTGTTTCTAAATGCACCCCTAGCTTTTCAACTAAGGCCATTTTTTCTTTACAAATAGTATTCGTCATTGTTCACTAATTTCTTGTTATGGATATGAAAAAAATACAACATCCACATCATTTAGTTTGCAAATATACCAATTGGTTCGGTACTAACCGAACCAAACGAAGTTAACAATTTGTTAAAACACTTTAGACCATAAAAAAAGCCTGCACACAATATGTACAAGCTTTTAACTATAATTTGTTCGTCAAGTTTTAGACGACTTCTTCTATCTTTTTGGGCGAGGTTAAATGCAGAATAACATAACCTACAATTGCAGAAATAAAGGAACCGATAAGGATTCCTATTTTTGCCGAATCTACATATTCTGGTGATGAAGCAAAGGCTAAACTTGCAATAAAAATAGCCATCGTAAACCCGATTCCGGCTAAGAAAGCAACACCTATAATTTGAATAAATTTAATATCACTTGGCACTTCAATAAGCTTAATTTTTTTAGCTATAAATACAATGAGGGTAATTCCAATCCCTTTTCCTAAAATTAAACTGATGATAATATTAATCACTAAAGCCGTATCTAAACCTTCAGATCCACTGATAAGCACCCCTGCATTGGCTAAGGCGAATATTGGGATAATGAAATAGGCCACCCAACCATGTAAATTGTGTTCTAAGTGCTGTAATGGCGACTGAAATTTAGCCGACCAATCATCTAAATCGTCAATTAGTTGAATTTGTTCTGTAGACAAAATAGGCGCCTTCAGTATACTCGCTTTCTTTATACGCACAAAGATACGTTCTAACTGCTCTACAAAAGTCGCGGTCTTAATCTTTTGACGAATTGGCACAGAAAAGGCCAATAAGATCCCGGCCACCGTTGGGTGTAATCCCGCTTTTAAGAATAAAAACCATACAGCAATACCTAAGAAAAATAACAAGAATCTAGAATAAATCCCTTTATAAGATAATACATATAAAAAGGCCAATAAGGCTGCGGCAATAAGGAGTAAGGAAATTTTAATAGTACCACTATAAAATATAGCAATTACAAGTACCGCCCCAATATCATCTACAATTGCAAAAGCGGTTAAAAACACCTTTAAACTTAAAGGCACACGGTTTCCTAAAACATTTAAAATAGCTAATGAAAAGGCAATATCTGTAGCCATTGGGATTCCCCATCCTTTGGTAGTTTCAGGATTTTGATTAATCAATAGAAAAAACAATACAGGAACAATCATTCCCCCTAAAGCCCCAACTAAAGGAAAGGCTATTTTTTTAGGTGAATTTAACTCTCCAATAAGCAGTTCTCGTTTTATTTCTAAACCGATAAGGAAAAAGAAAATTGCCATTAAGCCATCGTTAATCCAAAGAATTAAAGGTTTTTTAAATTCAAAACTTTCAGTAACGATTCCGACATCATATTGCCAAAGATCTCTATAAATATCACCAAACGGAGAATTAGCCCAAACTAATGCGATAATAGTGGCCAGCAATAGCAAAATACCACTGAAACTTTCAAATTGAACGAATTTCTGAAATGGGGTGAGAAATACTCTTCTGATCATAAATATTGATTTGATACTTTATTGGTTAATTCCAAAGATAAGATAACGAGATTTTAAAAATAACTGAATTGCAGTCCTTTTTTAATCCATATCTCATTGATTAATTATTTTATTTATTTCTTAATGAAGTGCACTTTAGCTACAATTTCCAAAGTACGTTTATCTTAACAAGATAGTAAAACGATTATGTTTTTCATAATCGAAGCGTCAAGAACCTCATTATTTCAGACTTAAAACATGTTTAAGTCTTAGGTATTACGCCCTATAAAGGCATCTATTGAAAACCGTCCTGGACCGGTTAAAAGTAAAGTTATATAGCCAATACCATATAAAAGTCCTTTCTCCATAACTCCAAATCCATCTCCAATATGAACTATAAAAACCGCAACGAGCATGGTAACAATTAATGGGATTAAAGCCCAACGTGTTGCCAAACCGAGCACTAACAATAGGCTACAAATTACTTCTGCAAAAACAGCCAAAACTAATGAAGGTAAAACTCCCACACCAAACGGATCTGCAAAACGCAATTCCTCACCACTAAACAAGGTATTCCACTTACCAATACCATGGCCAAAACACATACCTAATCCTAAAAACACTCTTAAGATTAAAAGTCCTATATCGGTTAAAAACCGATGTCTATTGCTACGAAGTGAATGCATTAATGACTAAGATTAAAAGTTGCTAATGGCGCTCTCTTCCCTACACTTAACGTTAACACGTTAGCGTTTAAGGTGTAATTTTGCGCTGTATTAAAAACGGCTAAAATTTGAGATTCATTTATTTTAGACTTTAAACACATCATCTCTGTCGTGGCCAATTCTGAAAATTGAATACGATATCCTTCTTCTATTGTATAACGTCCTGTAAAGGTATTACACCCCGCATTTCCGCTAATCCTATGCGTCTCCACATCTAGAGTAAAATAAATCTGCTGCCCCTCTTTAAGCTTACCTTCTACAGTCGCACCGTTTAAAGTTGATAAAACCCATTTGCTATTCTCTAGCGTTTGCTGTGTTTCATTCTTGCTTGTTACAGCAGATGCTGTAGGTGTTCCTTTAGAGCTGCTACAGCTTAAGCCCAAAACAAAAACTAAAGAAAACAGTATTGGTGTGATACGCATTATTGGTAAAAATTGATATTTACAAATATAGAGTTAGTTCAAAATCATTAAAGCAACCAAAGATTAAAGTATTGTTAAAACTAAGTTAGCAACAGTCCGTAATGTCGAAAAACTTCGTCTTTATAAGCCTCTTTTTACATGGACGTACTCATTCCCTTTTCAAAAGGGTCTATTGCTAATACCTTCAGCAAAGCTTTAAAGACGACTATGTCAATTTAACCCAATTGAAATAAAATTCCTTCAAAAGAAATCCGAGAAAGGACTACTCCTCTGAAAAGCAATAGATGGAAAAAAATATAATACAATTCATCACAAACTAGGTCACTTTAATTCATTTATTGAAAGGGTAATCTTATCTTCGCGCATTCTTAAAATTAGACTTATGAAAGTTCGCGAGTATTTTATTTTAATTTCAATTGTAACGACGTTATCGTTAGTCATTATAGCCCAATATTGGCCTCCAATACTATGGGCATTTTTGGTGGTAGCGCCTTTAATTATAATGGGAATCTTTGATATTTTTCAAAAATCCCATACCATACGACGAAACTTCCCTCTATTAGGACGTTTTAGATACATCTTAGAATCTATCCGACCTGAGATTATGCAGTATTTTGTAGAAACGGATACGGAAGGGCGTCCATTAAATAGAATTTTAAGATCCTTAATATACCGAAGAGCTAAAGGCGAAAATGACACGGAACCTTTTGGAACGCAAATGGACATTTACCACTCGGGTTACGAATGGTTAGAGCACTCCATGTATGCTAAAACCAATCCTAAAGACATTGGGGAATTTCCACGTTTAATTATTGGTGGAAAAGATTGTAAACAACCTTACTCTTCGAGTTTATTAAATATCTCTGCCATGAGTTTTGGTTCGTTAAGTAACAATGCCGTCCTAGCCTTAAACAAAGGCGCTAAAATGGGAAATTTTGCTCATAATACGGGTGAAGGGGCAATCAGTGATTACCACTTAGAACATGGTGGCGATTTAATATGGCAAATTGGAACGGGTTACTTTGGATGCCGACATGACGATGGGACGTTTAACGAAGTTACCTTTAGAGAAAATGCTTTGCGTCCTCAAGTAAAAATGATAGAGATTAAACTTTCTCAGGGGGCGAAACCTGGACATGGAGGAATTTTACCTGCCTCTAAAAACACCGAGGAAATTGCAAAAATAAGACACGTAAAACCGGGTATTGCGGTACACTCTCCACCTTCACACTCTGCATTCTCAGATCCTATACAATTTATGCATTTCATAAAAAAACTGAGAAGCCTTTCTGACGGTAAACCAGTTGGATTTAAACTCTGTTTAGGGAGAAAGCAAGAATTTATGGATTTTTGTGAAGCTATGATCTTTACAGGAATTCGTCCTGATTTTATTACTGTTGATGGTGGTGAAGGAGGAACAGGAGCCGCTCCTGTAGAATTCTCAAACTCTATGGGAATGCCATTAAGAGAAGGACTTATTTTTGTTCACGATACCTTGGTTGGTTTTGGACTTAGAAACGATATTAAAGTTATTGTGGCCGGAAAAATAATTACTGGTTTTCATATGGCGAGAGCCTTAGCTTTAGGCGCTGACGGTTGTAATAGTGCAAGAGCGATGATGCTGTCTATTGGTTGTATACAAGCCTTACAATGTAACACCAACACTTGTCCTGTTGGGGTGGCCACTCAAAATCCTTCCCTTGTAAAAGGTTTAGTGGTTGAAGATAAAGCACCACGTGCAAAACGTTACCATGAGGCTACAATTCATAGTTTCTTAGAGTTGGTTGCTGCAGCCGGACTTACAAGTCCAAAGGATTTACAGCGAGAACATATTAGTAAGCGTGTGGGACTTTACGATGTTAAAACCTATGCTGAAATTTATCCTAATATTGAGGAAGGTTGTTTATTAAATATTGATACCATTCCTGAAGAATATAAAAAATTCTTCCACCTCACACGTATTATGAAATAAAATACCAGATAGATTAGAACAATGCTTTCAGAAATGAAAGCATTTTTTTTATTTCTAGATCTAAAAAACGATGAGCTTTTGAAAGATGAAAACGCATTAATATTTCTCAAGTTGGTTTATTCTATTATCTTTATTACAACTGCAATTTAGCTTGCAACGAAAACCATTCAGTCATGATTAAACTCTTGAAATCATTTTAACACGCATCAAAACTCAATTTAAAGAATTATTAGACTTCTTTAAAAGCACCAATTTTTCTAAAGCTCTATTAGTAGGCATAGCCATGAGTACGCCTATAATTTTAGGTATTGCTTTTAACCAGTTTGAAATTGGACTTTCACTCTGCCTCGGCGCCATTTGGTGTTCTCCGAGTGATGTTAGTGGAAGTTTAAAACATAAACAAATTGGCATCTTGGCCTCTTCAGGACTTGTGGTAATCATTAGTTTTATTGGCGGTTACCTTAACATGACCAACTATTTGCTATTCCCTATTTTAGGACTACTTACCTTTTGTATTGCCTTTATTTCTATCTATGGTTTTAGAGCCTCCTTAATAAGTTTTTCTGGACTCTTGGCCTTAATCTTAAGTTTTGCTAATATCTCAAAAGGTTTAGAGGTTTATCAATTTGCATTGTTTGTCGGGTGTGGCGGCTTATGGTATCTCACCTTATCCACTTTATCTTACTACCTCAATCCTAAAGCGCAAACCGAAGAACTTTTGAGTAAAACCTTTTTACTCACGGCCGATTTTCTAGACACCAGACGTCAACTCATCGGAACACAACCCAACCGTGTGGCATTACAAAAGCAACTGATTAACCTACAGAGTGAGCTCATAGAACACCATGGCACCTTACGTGAAATACTCATCTTATCACGGAAAAATTCAGGAAAATCAAATTACAACAATAAACGTCTACTGGTTTTTATTCAATTGGTAGAAATCTTAGAAACGGCCATAGCCAATCCGGTAAATTATGAAAAAATGGATGCCCTTTTTGAAACGCATCCGGAACTTAAGGCCGACTTTCAACATTTAGTTTTAGAATTATCACAGCAATTAGGCGTCATTGCTAAAAATTATAGGGCGCAAAAGTTTCCTTCAAATAGCATCTTAAATGAACGTTTTAAAACCCTTGAACAAGACATTTTAAAATTCAAAAGTGAACCAAATCAAAAGGATTATGAACGTTATCTCATGCTTCAAAATCTATTAGATTACCAGTTGAAGCAAATTGAAAAAATTAAGAAGATAAAATGGCTATTGGGCAATCCGGAGTTAACCTCTAAAGATGCCTTAAGTAAAGAAAAGATGAATCGGTTTATTGTATCTCAAGATTATGATCCTCGGATTATTCTTAGAAACCTCAGCTTTAAATCTACAATTTTTAAGCATTCCTTACGCTTGGCCGTGGCGGTTATGCTGGGTTATGGCATTGGTTTAATGTTCGATTTCCCTAATCCGTATTGGATTATCTTAACCATTATTGTCATTATGCGTCCTAGCTATGGCCTTACTAAAACACGTTCTAAAGACCGTATTATTGGAACCCTGATTGGCGCCGCCATAGCAAGTGTTCTTGTTTTTTTAATCAAAGACCCTTACCTCTTTGGTAGCCTGGCCATCATCGCATTGGTGATCGCCTTTTCTATGGTTCAGAAAAATTATAAAGCCTCAGCAACTTTTATAACGCTAAGTGTTATTTTTATTTACGCCATCTTACAACCCGATGTTATTCAGGTTATTCAATTTAGAGTTATAGATACCGTAATTGGGGCTGCAATATCTTTTATAACGATGCGCTGGTTATGGCCGGCTTGGTCCTTTATGGAAATTGGTACGCCTATTACCGAAGCCATTAAAGCCAATAGCGCATTCTTTAAATCCATAAGTACTTTTTATATCAATAAAGGCGCTGTACCCACCAGTTTAAAGGTAAACCGAAAGGACGCTTTTGTACAGATGTCTAATCTGAGTTCGGCCTTTCAACGGATGGCACAAGAGCCACAATCGAAACAAACACATATTGACGAGATTTATGAGCTCGTAGTTATGAATCATAGTTTTTTATCCTCACTATCGTCTATCAATACCTTTATACAACATCATAACACAACGGCTGCTTCAGATCAGTTTATAGCTATTTCTGAACAAATTTTAAGTCATATTGATAAGGCTTATGAGCACTTAAAACAAATTGATTTTGAAACCTTCAATTCTACAAGTTCTAAATCCAACTTTAAGAGTGCGCCATTAGATTTTTCTGCAGATCAACTGACCTACAATAGTATTATGGCCTCTAATAACCAGCACATCCACAGGGAAGCGCATTTGGTATGGGAACAACTGTATTGGTTATACGGTTTAAGTGAGAAAATGCTACGATTAGCGTCTAAATATACCTTAGAACCACAAGACGCTTAAACATTAGAAATAAAACCACCATGCTATAAATGAAAAAAGATGAAAGTTTCCTTTCATCTTTTTCTTGTGCATGAGATGACTCTAATTAATCTTAGCCGCTTCTCTTAAGATATTCTCCGTTAACGGTTTTTTAGAACAAATGGTATTTAAGACAAGTTCAAAGCCTCCTTATAATGTTCCGAACGACTTAGTAAAATTGTTTCTAGAAGTCTTGTAACATCTGCTTGCCATTTTCTAGCCATATCTAGCTCTCCGCTTAACCCTGTTTCCGTAAGGCTATTAAAGAACTCTAAATCTATTCGTGGTTGACCAGCACTTGGAGAAAAGGTTAGTAATACCTTGTCTATAACCTCGTTTGTTTTGGCCCCGTCTTTAACACGTCTTGTGGCTTTATTAACGTCGCAAACTTCAATGGTTTTTAAGTCTACAGATTGTGATTGTACCACACCATTAATCGTTTTGTGAAAGAATAATATATTTGTTTTAATATCTAAACCAATCGCAAAGTTGCTTTGTGCATCGACACGTGTTAAGGTACAATTCTGTTTTGTCGCCTCGGCTTTTAAAGCTTTTTTTAATTGGCGTTGTTTTTTATTACTACCGTATATGAAAAGTACAAACGGTAAAATGATGATAGCAATAACTATTGCATCGATTATAAATAATCCTGATCCCATAATTTTTGAATTTTAAAAGGGTAATTTTTAAGTTGTATGTATTAGTATGTAGGAGGTGTAAAACCTCGATAAGAAGTGTCTAGTTTAACTATAGACAGACCAATACTTACCAAAAGGTATGAAAAGGATACAGTGTTTTTTTTACGCGTAGAATTTTAAAACCGTGCCAACCTGATTTAAGGTATTGTGCAAACTGCACTTTAAAAACTTGCAGACTGCGATGGCTAACACCATAGATCTTAACCAGCTTTTTATTAGGCGGACCAGGTTCTTCACTTAAAAGGTTTAAGACTCTATAGTCTGATGTAGGCGCATCGAAAAATGCGTTTGGAACTATAGAAACCTGAGAGATTTCATCTTCAGACTGTGAACTTAAACTTTGTTTAAAAACATCATTATGGTCACTGGGAAATTGGTGTGCATTGGCAAGGGTACCAAGCAGAACACAAATCCATATGATAAACGTTTTAAACATGTTATAATTTAAATGCAGCTACAAAGGAAAAGCATATTTTTGAATTATTTGATAAATTGCTGTTAATTAATTACCGAACGTATTTCAACTTTATTAAGTTTATAGCAGTCGCCTTGGCTTCTACGACGTTAAATTTATATTAAAAGCGCATTTGGCCATACTAAATACGGCAACATTTAGTTTTTTTCATTGAACGAGCTTAGCTATGGAACAGACCTTAATTCGACTGAAATTTTAGGGATTGAGTTAATCCTTTTTTAAATGCATTAAGCCATTTATTTTAAGACCCTTATCTTGTTGTTGTCTATGCTGTTAGTACTAGCGGCTTGCAGACCTTTAAAATTAATTAGTAGGAAGCAAAGCACTTTTGAATGAATCACGTTTTATGAACATAAATAAATCGCATATCCCACTTATCGTTACAACCCTTTTTGGCATCATATTATTGGCCTTGCAAAAACCGGTAACCGATTCTCTGGTTAAAAAGAGTGATAAGCTTGATGCCCGATATTCCAAAATATACAACATTAAAAGCACGCATTTTTTACCTGAAATTTTAAATGAGATCAGTGGCTTTACTTGGTTAAGTGAAAATGTATTCGCATGCATACAAGATGAAGATGGCTTTATTTATATTTATGATGTTGCTAAGAAAGACATGATTTCTACCATTAAATTTGGTACTTCAGGAGATTATGAAGGCTTAGCAATTAACAACAAGGATGCCTATGTGATGCGAAGCGATGGCACTATATACGGCGTGGAAAATTTTAGAAGCGATAGCCTCCATGTTACAAAATACAAAACGCTCTTCTCTGGAGATCATAATATTGAAAGCTTAACCTATGATAAGGATAACGACCGTTTATTAATAGCGCCAAAGGATGAAGGACTTTACAACGACAACGAAAAATCGATTTATCAGATTCCATTGCAGACCTTAGTTATGGATAGTCTCCCAACGATTAAAATTGATTTAAATGCGGCTATATTTAAACCTTATAAGCATAAAAAAATTCACAAGACCTTCAACCCTTCTGATATTGCCGTCCATCCTATAACCAAAGAGATTTATGTCTTAGAAGGAAAAGATCCGAAGCTTTTAATTTTGAATTCGGAAGGAAAACTATTGCACTTACATCCCTTAGATGAACGTAAGTTTGGACAACCTGAAGGGATTACTTTTAGTCCTGAAGGACGTTTATTTATATCTAATGAAGCTACAAAAAGTGGAAGTGCTACTATTCTAGAAGTGGAATTAAAATAGTTTCTGTCAAGCTTGGCCGCAATTAAACCAAAAAGATGCGTAGGGGTATCATGCCTCTCTATTCGCTCCGCTTTGAAAATAGTTGCAACAAAAAAACGCTCAAGCAAGCTTGGCCATAATCTAACCAAAACGAAGCGAAGGGATTGCGATGCATCCCTATTCGCTCCGCTTTGAAAATAGTTGCAACAAAAAAAACGCTCAAGCAAGCTTGGCCATAATCTAACCAAAACGAAGCGAAGGGATTGCGATGCATCCCTATTCGCTCCGCTTTGAAAATAGTTGCAACAAAAAAACGCTCAAGCAAGCTTGGCGTTTTTTCTTATGAAACTATTTATTCGTGACCGCGAAGGGATTCGAACCCCCAACCCTCAGAGCCGAAATCTGATATTCTATCCAGTTGAACTACGCAGCCCTAATTCCTATTTAAAACAGGAATTAATTTATTTAAGACAGTTTTGCCTTTACAATATTTGAAATGGTTTTTCCATCCGCTTTACCAGCCAATTCTTTACTTACCATTCCCATTACTTTTCCCATATCTTTCATACCCTCAGCACCTGTAGACGCAATAGTCTTCATAACCACAACAGTAATTTCTTCCTCGGTTAATTGCTTTGGTAAAAACTTTGCAATTACTTCAGCCTGTGCCAATTCTGGTTCTGCTAAATCTTTACGATCTTGCTCTAAAAATATAGCAGCGCTATCTTTACGTTGCTTGACCATTTTAGATAAAATTTTAATCTCTTCTTCTTCAGAGATCTCTTCTTTAGAACCTGTAGCGGTTTGTGCAAGTAATATTTCTGACTTTACAGCTCTTAATGCAGCTAAAGCTGTTTGATCCTTTTCTTTCATCGCTGCTTTCATAGCAGTCATTACATCAACTTGTAAACTCATAGTGTTGTTCTTTTATTAAGAAGCGCAAAGATACTAAAACTTTCGTTTTTGCGACTACAGTTGGCCTTTAATAAATGGCTATTTCTAATAAAAAAAGCCTCAAAAAAAATATTTTTTGAGGCTTTAGTATAAGCTGTTAATAACTTTGAATAATCTCGAGATTAGTCTACATTATCATGTAAAAAAGAATTATTACTTCTTAATTGAATATCGTCATTATCATCAGTTCCGACAGACATTCTAGAGCTCGTATTTTCAGAAGAATGCTGTGCATCTTCTAAATTCACTCCTTGACGTTTGTAAGCCGGTACCTTTTCAATTTCGTTGATCTTAGCATTGTTGAACTTATAGTTGAAATCTTTCATTTTTCTTCTACGTTCATCGGCTCTAGAAATTAACAAATCTGAAATAGGACTATTCATTGGGTCAATCTCTTCTTCAGGCGCTGTATTAGGCTCTGGAGCGGCAATCGTTTTCTTTTCAAAAGTAATCTCTTCCTTGACCTCCTTTTTCTCTGTCTTAGTGTTAACTGGAGACTGCACCGTATCAAAATCATTTAAGCTGTAGCGCTTTTCACCTTGCTCATTAACTTTGGCTGTAGATCTAATTTCTACAGGCTCATTAACGTCTATATCATTTACCTCTTCATCTAAACTAAAGAAGGTTTTATTCTCTTGCTTTGGTGGCTGCTGGTCTTCAACAGGTTTTGGTGTTGAATTAGACAGGGGCAAATCGAAAGTTAGGGTAATCTGCTCTTCTGGTTCAGACTCTACAGGCTTTGTTTTATGCTCTACTGGTGTAATGATAAATTCTTCTGGCTCAACCGGAGTTTGTGGTTCTGGTTTAGAGTCTAAGACTTCTTCATAGACAATATTCATGCTTTTTAAGAAATCTGTGGTCTTAATAAGATCAGCTTCATGACCTGTTTCGTCCTCAGTTTCATTTGAAGGCTCTTCTAGATTTTCTTCATCTAGTAACGTATGACGAACAACAGGCGCCTCTTTCTTTTCTTCTAATACGATATCTGGAGTGATGATAGCAGGCGTTTTTTCTTGCGTGCTAATTCCTGGCTCTTGAGTTTCCTCTAAAGCGTGTATCACTTTCTTAGTTTCTGTATTAGAGATTTCGTTCTGTTGATCTATATTAAAACCCGTAGCAATGATGGTTACAGAAATAGATTCTTGTAATTCTTCATCTTCACCAACACCCATAATGATATCTGCACCATGTCCAGCTTCATTTTGAATATGATCATTAATCTCACCTATTTCATCAATAGTAATTTCCTGAGAACCAGAAACGATCAGCAACAATACGTTTTTAGCTCCTGTAATTTTATTATCGTTAAGTAACGGCGAATCTAAAGCATTCATAATTGCTTCTTGTGCTCGCGTTTGCCCTGATGCCGTTGCCGACCCCATAATGGCAGTACCACTATTACTCAATACCGTTTTAGCATCACGTAAATCAATATTTTGTAAATAGTGATGCGTAATAACTTCAGCAATACCACGAGATGCGGTTGCTAAAACTTCATCGGCTTTAGAGAACCCAGCTTTAAAACCGAGGTTTCCATAAACTTCACGAAGTTTATTATTGTTAATAACGACTAAAGAGTCTACATGTTGACGTAATTTTTCAATACCACGTTGCGCTTGTTCATTACGCATTTTACCTTCAAACTGAAAAGGCATGGTGACAATCCCAACCGTAAGAATATCTAATTCCTTAGACATCTTAGCAATAACAGGAGCTGCACCCGTACCTGTACCACCACCCATTCCGGCAGTAATAAATATCATTTTAGTGTTGGTATCTAACATTCTACGAATGTCCTCTGAACTTTCAACAGCGGCTTGTTCTCCAACTTCAGGATTGGCACCAGCGCCTAATCCTTCCGTTAAATTAACGCCAAGTTGTATTTTATTGGGAACACCACTATTCTGTAGGGCTTGAGAATCTGTATTACAGATTACAAAATCTACCCCTTTGATCCCTTGTTGAAACATGTGGTTGATAGCGTTGCTACCACCTCCTCCGACACCTATGACCTTAATGACATTTGATTGGTGTTTTGGCAAATCAAATGAAATATTTCCAAATTCGTTGCTGTTACTCATAATTATTATGGGTTTACTATTTATTCTATTCTTTTTCAATTGGGGCAATTTTTCAACTGCCCTACTCTTCTCTTATCTCTCTTAAGGCAATTTAGAATTACCCTATTGTACTACTCTGTTTTATCTAAAAAATCTTTAACGCGTTCCGTTAATTTATCTAAAAATGAACGGCGTTCTTTTACGGGCTCGACTTCCACCTCTTCTTCTGGCATCGGTTCTACAAGCTCTGGCTCTGCAACAACTTCTTCTTCTACCACAACCTCTTCTTCAATAGCTTCGGCTTTTTTACGCTCTTGACGTTTTAAGCCATCCATAACTAAACCTACAGCGGTTGCAAATAACGGACTCGCAATGTCTTCATCACTACCACCAGCTAAATGCTCATTAGGATAACCGATACGTGTATCCATCCCTGTGATGTATTCTACTAATTGCTTTAAATGCTTTAGTTGTGCTCCACCACCGGTTAAGACAATCCCTCCAATCAGTTTTTTCTTCTGCTCTTCGTGACCGTAATTTTTTATTTCTACATACACCTGTTCTATAATCTCTACCACTCTGGCATGAATAATTTTAGACAAGTTTTTTAATGTTATTTCTTTTGGCTCACGTCCTCTTAACCCTGGAATGGAAACAATTTCGTTATCCTTATTTTCTCCTGGCCATGCAGACCCAAACTTCACTTTTAAAAGCTCTGCTTGCTTTTCTATAATAGAACAGCCTTCTTTTATATCTTCAGTAATGACGTTTCCTCCAAATGGAATCACTGCTGTATGACGAATAATACCGTCTTTAAACACGGCCAAATCAGTCGTTCCACCTCCAATATCAATTAAAGCTACTCCGGCTTCTTTTTCTTCTCTACTTAACACCGCATTAGCAGATGCTAAAGGTTCTAGTGTGATGCCCTCTAAATTTAAGCCCGCACTTTTTATACAACGGCCTACGTTTCTTATGGAAGAGACTTGGCCTACAACCACATGAAAATTCGCTTCTAAACGACCACCATACATCCCGATAGGTTCTGTAATTTCAGCTTGACCATCAATTTTATACTCTTGTGGCAAAACATGAATAATTTCTTCCCCAGGAAGCATTACCAATTTATGCACTTGATTAATTAACCGATCTATATCCTCTTCATCAATTACCACATCAGAATTCGGTCTGGTAATATAATCACTGTGTTGTAAACTACGGATATGCTGACCAGCAATGCCCACAGTAACATCTTCAATTTTTTCAGAGGCTGCTGCTTCTGCTTCTTGAACGGCTTGCTGTATAGACTGAATGGTTTGGGTGATGTTATTAACAACACCACGATGCACACCCATACTTTTAGCCCTACCTAAACCTAGAATCTCAACTTTATCGTACTCGTTTTTGCGACCAATCATGGCCACAATTTTTGTGGTTCCTATATCTAAACCTACTGAAATATTATGTTTGTCCATAGCTTACTTTTTGGTGCAAATAACTTGTTTATCAAATTTTAAATTCACGACATCATAGTGGTCTAAAATTTGGTCTTTAAACGCCTTCTGATAAAACGCTTTAAAATTGTTAATCTTTTTCTCGAGATTTTTTAAAGTTCCTAAATGAACTTTAAAATTACTTTTCCGAATTTTAAAATCGATAGTGTCATCCTCATTTTGATGGATTTCAATAACGTGTTTTTTTAAGAAATCATCTTCGTCTGCAAATTTCGCAAATTGATAGACAGTTTCAAGCTTATTTTTCTTAATATTTCCGGTAACAAGTGGAACTCTTGCTGCATAGTTAACAGACAAAGGCATAAAGCCACCTTCATCATCGATATAATATGAGGCATTGGTATGAACTCTTGCTATAGGTTTTTTTTGTTCTACTTCCGCTGTAAGCCCGCCGTTTACTGACATAAACACTTCGGCCTGCTTTATCATTGGATTAGAATTTAGGGCAGTCTCTAAGGCATTCAAATCTATAACTTCTTTAGGCAGCTCTGCAACCGGTTCTTCATTAAGTATTAACAATTTACTAACATTTACTTCGGTGATAAACATCCTGTTAGCTCCCAAAAATGTGATTTTTGGATCCCCAACTTTACGCACCTTGTTCCTTTGGTTAGAAAAAGCAAATAAAAAGCTCACCAACACAAGTAACCCAATGACTTTTATGTAATTAAAATTAATTTTTGACATCGAAAGCTTCTTTTATACGTTTCACTTCTTGTCCTATATCTCCAGCACCAATAGTTAACACCACTTGGGCCTTAGATTTCTCAATTTCTTTAATAAGCGCTGCCTTTTCCACTAAAGCTTTACGCGGGTTTTCTATCTTATCTAAAAGCCACTGCGAGGTCACCCCTTCTATAGGCAATTCTCTTGCCGGATAGATGTCCAAGAGTAACAGTTCATCAAACTTAGAAAGGCTTTCTGCAAACGCATCGGCAAAATCTTTAGTTCTACTGAATAAATGCGGTTGAAAAATGGCTAATACCTTTTGATCAGGATACATTTCTCTTACCGCCTGATGCACGGCTTTAATTTCTTCAGGGTGATGAGCGTAATCGTCAATAAACACAAAATCTTCTGTCTTTATTTGATAGGTAAATCGACGCTTCACACCTTTATAAGACGCTAAACCTTTTTTTAAGTCGTCATAACCACATCCGTATTCTGCCGCCATCGCAATAGCAATAAGCGCATTAGATAAATTATGACGTCCTGGTAATTGAAACCTAAAATCCTGTTCTATACCTTTAGGTGTCTTAATATCGAAGACGTAACTTCCGTTTTCTATCGTAACATTTTGCGCGCTATAATCCGCTTCTTCTTCAACCCCATAGGTAATACCGTCTAATGGTAAACCTTGTTTTACAAACAATTTCCCGCCCGGCTTAAGACATTCTGAAAAGGCCTTAAAACTTTCAACCAAAGCTTCCGCACTTCCATAGATATCCAAATGATCGGCATCCATAGAGGTAATGCTAGCCAAGTTTGGCGATAAGGCTAAAAAGGAACGATCAAATTCATCCGCCTCAACGACGGTAACTTCAGTACCATTCAAGATTAAGTTAGAGTCGTAATTTTCACTTATACCACCTAGAAAAGCCGTTACAGGACTATCACAAACGTTTAAGAGATGCCCTAAAATACTCGTCGTAGTGGTTTTACCATGCGTTCCGGCTACAGCCAAACAAAAGGTTTGTTTTGTAATGACCCCTAAAATAGCAGAGCGCTTAAGAATGTTGAAATTGTTGGCTTTAAAATATTCTAATTCCGAATGGCCTTTAGGAATTGCCGGTGTATATACCACTAAAGTTGATTCAGCTTCTAAAAATGAGGTTTCAATTTCTGAAACATCATCATTAAAATGAATCACAGCTCCTAAATCTTGAAGCGCACTGGTAATCTCTGTCGGGGTTTTATCGTAACCGCCAACATGCTTACCATGGGCCACAAAATAGCGTGCAATGGCGCTCATACCGATGCCACCGATGCCAATAAAATAGACGCTATTTATACTTTCGAAATTCATTATTTATGCAACATTTTTTCAACCTCATCTACAATATCTCGTGTGGCGTTGACCAAGGCTAAAGCTTCAATATTTTTACTTAATTCTTCTCGTTTAGTTTTATCTGTGATTAGTGCTGAAAATTCTTTCTGAAAATCAGCTTCTAAATCCTTTTCTCGTATTAATATAGCCGCCTCTTTATCTGCAATAGATTTGGCATTTTTAGTTTGATGATCTTCCGCAACATTAGGCGACGGAATAAAAACCACCGGTTTTCCTACAATACACAATTCTGAAACCGATATAGCTCCTGCTCTTGAGATTATAATATCTGAAGCAGCATAAGCCAAATCCATTTGATTTAGAAAAGCATGCACCTGAACATTCTTGTGCGTATCGTATTTGCTATACTGCTCATAGTATAATTTACCACATTGCCAGATCACTTGGATGTTTTGAGCTTCAAAAAAATCAATATTCGCTTCTATAAGCTGATTAATTCGTCTTGCCCCTAAACTTCCTCCGAGCACCAATAACGTTTGTTGCTCTTTATTCAATTTGAAAGCCATTTGACCTTCAGCACGTTTATCTTTTACTTGCAACAAATCCTTACGAATAGGATTTCCTGTAAGCTTAATTTTCGCTTTTGGAAAAAAGCGTTCTAAACCATCATAAGCAACACAGATCGTATTTACTTTTTTAGACAACAACTTATTTGTGATGCCTGGAAACGAATTTTGCTCTTGAATTAAACTCGGGATCCCATTAGAGGTTGCCACTTGTAATAGAGGTCCACTAGCAAAACCACCGGTACCCACAACAGCATCGGGCTTAAAGCTTTTTATAATTTTACGAGATCGCCATAAGCTGCTCATCAATTTAAACGGAAAAGCTAAATTCTTCAGGGTTAACTTACGCTGAATTCCAGAAATCCACAAGCCTTCAATTTTATATCCTGCTTGAGGCACCTTATCCATTTCCATACGATCTGAAGCCCCAACAAAAAGGAATTCGGCATCAGGGTAACGCAACTTTAATTCATCTGCAATAGCCACTGCAGGATAAATATGCCCTCCTGTACCTCCTCCTGAAAGGATAAATTTGTATGTTTTAGTTTGCTTCAATCTCTACTTATTTTTTAAATCGTTTCGCTTAAAATAGATAGCGGATTATCGTCTGCTATTTCCTGTTCTTGCTCTCTTTCTTTTAGCACTTCGCGCTTAGCGCTAACACTTAGTATAATTCCGATGGATAAACAGGTCATCCAAATGGATGTTCCACCGCTACTAATTAAGGGTAAAGTCTGACCCGTTACCGGAAACAACTCTACCGCAACACCCATATTTAATAAGGCTTGAAATACGATAGGCAATCCCACAGCCAAGACCAATAATTTACCGAAGATGGTATCCGATTTATGGCTTACCACAATAATTCTAAACAACAACCACATGTATAAAACCAAAAGAAAAACACCACCATATAAGCCATACTCTTCAATAATAATGGCAAAAATAAAATCTGAAGACGACTGTGGTAAGAAGTTCTTCTGAATACTTTTCCCTGGTCCTAAAGGTGTAATCCCTGTCGCAATAGCAATTTTGGCTTTCTCTATTTGGTAATCTGCTTCAGTATCTTCTCCATTTGAAAAATTTTCTACACGACTAATCCAAGTGTCCACACGGTTAGGCATGGCCCCTGGAAATGCTTTAGCCACTAAGATAAATATGGTTAAGGCCACAAGACCACTCAGCACCATTAAAGATAAATACTTAATAGGATACCCTCCTATAAACGACAGCATCATAATCATCGTAAATACGATTGCTGTGGTAGAGAAGTTCGCCGGAAGGATTAACATTAAGATTAAAAAAACGGGAGCCCAAAGCGGCAAAATAGTTTCTTTAAACTGAATCTCTTTATCCTTTATTTTAGACAGGTAACGTGCTACATACACCATTAAAACTACGGCCGCTAAAGTTGAAGTCTGAAAAGACATACCTACAATAGGAATTTGTATCCAACGACTGGCATTAGCACCTTCTATTGTAGTGCCTTGCAACATGGTTACCAATAAGAGCACAAACACAATAGGCACCATAATAATAGATAATCCTCTAAAGTATTTATACGGTACTTTGTGCACACCAAACATAATAACAAAGCCTAAAAACAAGTGCATAAAGTGTTTTATAAAAAACGAAAACGTACTAGAGTTCCCGCCATGGTAGGCCAAATTACTTGCAGCACTATAAACAGGCAAAAACGAGAATATAGCCAACAACGTGACTATAGCCCAAATGGCGCGATCTCCTTTTATTTGTTTAAATAGGTTTTGCATGCTTTTTTAATCTGTCCTGTAACTGCAGGTTATTCTCTATATTTTTAAGGTTTACTTATCGTTCGGTATCCAACCAATGAATTATAAATTTCTTACTGCTTTTTTAAACTGACGACCACGGTCTTCATAGCTCTCAAACAAATCGAAACTTGCACAAGCTGGTGACAATAACACATTATCTCCTGCGCTTGCCAATTTGTAAGCTAACTTAACGGCTTCCGTCATGGATTGCGTTTCAACAACCTGATCAACCATGTTACTAAAGGTCTTAACCAACTTGGCATTATCAGCACCAAGACAGATAATCGCTTTTACTTTTTCGTTAATAAACGGAAACAACTCTCTATACTCATTCCCTTTATCTACACCTCCAACAATCCAAACCGTTGGTGCAGCCATGCTTTCTAATGCAAAATAAGTGGCATTAACATTAGTGGCTTTAGAATCGTTTATATACTGAACTTTATTAATTTTTAAGACACTTTCTAAACGGTGCTCTACCCCTTGAAAGTTCTCCAGACTATCACGGATGGTCTGTTTTCTTATCTTCAGTAAATGCGCAACAGTAGAAGCTGCCATCGCATTCTTCACGTTGTGTTTCCCTTCTAATGCTAAATTATTTGCTGGCATAATGATTTGGTTATTATCTATTGTTATTATTATCTCGTTTTGGCGTAAATACGCCCCCTGCTCCATCACTCTTGTTAAGGAAAAGGGTAATTTTTTAGATTGAATTTGATGCGTTTTTAAATACTCAGCGATGACCTCATCATCGGCATCATAAATAAAGTAATCGGCTTCGGTTTGATTTTCTACTACTCTAAATTTTGAAGCGATATAATTTTCAAATTTATAATCGTAGCGATCTAAATGATCGGGAGATATATTGGTTAAAACCGCAATCTTTGGTTTAAAACCTTTTATATCATCTAACTGAAAACTACTCACTTCTAAAACGTAGTTGTTATGATCTTCTTCAAGAACTTGCTTCGCAAAACTATCGCCAATATTCCCCGCTAAGCCTACATCTAATTCTTGTTTTAGAATATGATGCGTAAGACTAGCTGTGGTGGTCTTGCCGTTACTTCCTGTTATAGCCACCAAAGTAGCTGTTGTAAACATTGAAGCGAATTCAATTTCAGAAACCACTTGTATTCCTGCAGCGCGAATTTGTTTTACCAAAGCCACACGTTCTGGAATCCCAGGACTCTTCATAACGAGGTCTGCATTTAGAATTTTTGATTCTGTATGCTGTTCGTCTTCAAACTCAATCTCATTATTTAAAAGAACGTCTTTATATTTTTTTTTAATCTCTCCTTTATCAGAAACAAAAACACGGTATCCCTTCGCTTTTCCTAAAAGCGCTGTTCCCACACCACTTTCACCTCCACCAAGAATGACGAGCCTTTTCATTATCTAATTTTCAAGGTTACCATGGTTATAATTGCAAGCAAAATACCTACAATCCAAAACCGTGTTACAATCTTACTTTCATGGTAACCCGATTTTTGATAATGGTGGTGCAATGGCGACATTTTAAAAATACGTCGGCCTTCACCATATTTCTTTCGTGTGTATTTAAAGTAACTCACTTGTAATACCACTGATAAATTCTCGGCTAAGAAAATTCCGCACAACACAGGGATTAACCACTCTTTACGAATCGCAATAGCAATAACAGCTATAATTCCGCCGATTGTTAAACTTCCTGTATCTCCCATAAACACTTGAGCCGGATAGGTATTGTACCATAAAAATCCAATTAAGGCTCCTACAAAGGCCGCGATGTAAATAGTAATTTCTTCTGCTCTTGGGATGTACATTATATCGAGGTAGTCTGAAAACACAAT
The DNA here is from genome assembly GCF_042675845.1 of Winogradskyella rapida. Taxonomy (NCBI): domain Bacteria; kingdom Pseudomonadati; phylum Bacteroidota; class Flavobacteriia; order Flavobacteriales; family Flavobacteriaceae; genus Winogradskyella; species Winogradskyella rapida. The sequence goes on from NZ_JBHTKM010000063.1 coordinate 742,809, forward strand.
ATTACTAGACACCCAAGCAAAAATCCCTAAGGTGAGTACAATTATTGCAGAGGTTCCGGCGGCGAGTCCATCAATACCATCCGTAAGATTTGCACCGTTAGACACTGCTGTAATAATAAAAATACTAACCAAAATAAAAACAACCCATGCATACTTCTCTAAGCTTGGACTGATCCACGTAATTAAATCTGAATAATCAAATTCATTATCCTTTAAAAACGGAATCGTAGTCTTGGTTGACTTTTCTTCTGGCTTAAACAACTTAGCCCCTTGTACCCCAGGATTGGCTGCTCTTAACTCATTTTGTTGTTGTATTGGTAGCTTTTCTTTAATGGTAACATCATTATTAAAGAATAAAGTGGCCCCAACAATAATCCCTAGTCCCACTTGACCAAGAACTTTAAATTTTCCTTTTAGACCTTCTTTATCATTTTTAAACTTCTTAATATAATCATCAAGAAAACCGATTGCTCCCATCCATAGGGTGGTTACAATTAACAGAATGATGTAAATATTTTCGAGCTTAGCCAACAAAAACACCGGTATCAATGTCGCGAGGATAATAATTACGCCTCCCATTGTTGGAGTTCCCGCTTTTTCTACCTGCCCTTCTAAACCAAGATCACGAATGGTTTCTCCCACCTGCTGTCTTTGTAAAAAGCCAATAATACGCTTCCCGTATATCGTAGAAATTAACAACGACAAAATCATAGCCACCGCTGCTCTAAAGGTTATAAACCCAAAAAGTGACGCTCCTGGCAATTGAAACTGTTGCTCTAAATATTCAAATAAGTAATACAGCATTCTTAGTGGTTATTTTCGTTTTTTATTTCTCTAATTGTTTTAAATACGTTTGAACGATTTTATAATCGTCAAAATCAAAGCGCTCTCCTTTTATTTCTTGATAGGTTTCATGTCCTTTTCCTGCGATAAGAATAATATCCTTTTCACCTGCCATCTGACACGCTGTTTTTATAGCTTGCTTCCTATCGGTGATGGCTAATGTTTTATTAAAATTTTGCGCTTGCACTCCTTTTTCCATGTCTTCTATAATGGTTTCAGGCACCTCACTTCTTGGATTATCACTGGTTAAAATTACCTTTGTACTTAAAGCCGATGCGATATGCGCCATTTTAGGACGTTTGGTTTTATCTCGATCACCACCACAACCCACTACCGTAATAAGGGTTTCATTCTTAGTCCGGATATTATTGATGGTTTCTAACACATTTTTTAAAGCATCTGGCGTATGCGCATAGTCAACTATAGCGGTAATTCGTCCTTCAGAAATAAAATATTGAAAACGTCCGGAAACATTTTCGAGCTCACTAATTAATCGTAATATTTCTTCTTTCTCTAGGCCTAATAACTCTGCAGTCCCATAAATCGCCAAAATATTATAAGCATTAAAACTTCCTATAAGACGCGTCCACAACTCACTATCATTAACTTTTAATAACAAGCCTCCAAATTCATTTTCTAAAATTTGCGCTCTATAATCGGCATAATTTTTTAAGGCGTAAGTATATTTTTTAGCTTGGGTATTTTGCAACATCACCAAACCATTTTTATCATCGCTATTGGTTAACGCGAAAGCTTCACTTGGCAACTGATCGAAAAAGGCTTTTTTCACATCCCTATATTCCGCAAAAGTATCGTGATAATCTAAATGATCATGCGACAAGTTTGTAAATATGCCACCTTCAAACTTTAAACCTTCTGTTCTTTTTTGATGGATGCCATGAGAACTCACTTCCATAAAGCAAAATTCCACTCCGGCATCATTCATTAAGCTTAAATACTTATTAATGGTCAAGGAATCTGGTGTGGTATGCGTGGCTTTAAACTCTTGATCATCAACCATGATTTTCACGGTAGACAAAAGTCCCACTTTATACCCAGCCTTCTTAAAAAGTTGATATAACAAACTTGAAATGGTCGTTTTACCATTAGTTCCTGTTACTCCAACTAACTTTAGATTCTCTGAAGGATGCTCATAAAAATTGGCTGCCATATAGGCTAAAGCCTGATGCGAATTCCCAACTTCTATATATGTAATTCCGTTTTCAAGCGTCTCCGGAAGTGCTTCACAAACAATTGCTGTCGCTCCACTTTTAATCGCCTTATCAATATACTGATGTCCATCGGTTAGCGTTCCTGAGATTGCTACAAAAACATCGTTAGTTTCAACCTGTCGTGAATCAAACTCAATTTTATGCACAGGAATACCTGTACTCCCCACCACAGCATTGATTGTAACCTTATACAATATGTCTTTTAAAACTGTCATGATGCCTCTAATACTATAGTTTGATTGGTTTGTAACACCTTGTGCCTAACGACCGACTGCTTTTTAATAACACCACTCCCTGTTAATTTCACTTTTACATCCACATGTAAATTTTCTAACAAGGCAATAGCATCCATAGCCGGCATCCCAACAACACTCGGCATTAATTGTTTATATTTTCGTGAATTTTCATAATAACGCTCATAATCCTTACTCACTATCTGATCGTTAAAATCTAAAGTTTCCACCTCATCCACTATTGGTGTATCGGTATAAATCTTTTGTGCAATTCTTTTAAATACCGGTCCGGAAACATCCGCACCATAAAATCCAACTTTCGTACTTGGTTGATGCACCACAACGATACACGAGTACTTAGGATTCTCGGCCGGAAAATATCCTGCAAATGACGACACGTACTTTCGGTTTTTACGCCATTCTTCATAATTTGCATAATCCGTTCTGGCCGTTCCGGTTTTACCTGCCATTGAAAAGGTTTCAGAATACATTCGTTTTCCTGTTCCCTTAATAACAACATTCTTTAACATGTCTTGCACCTCCGCTAAGGTTTTATCAGAACATATTTTATCGACTAAAACTTCCTTTTCAAAAACTTCAATATCCTTATCAAACGATTTTACCGCCTTTAAAAATCTTGGCTTTATTAACTCCCCATCATTAGCAATAGCGTTATAAAATGCCAAAGTTTGTAATGGTGTCATTCTAAGATTATAACCATAGGCCATAGAAGGCAAAGCATTCCGACTCCAGTTGGAAGCTCCTGGTTTTGGAATATCAGGTTTTCCTTCTCCTATAATAGCCACTCCCAAAGTCTTATCCAGTCGCCAAGAACTTAAGCGATCTAAAAACTTTTCGGGTTGCTTGGCATAATGATCATCTATAATCGTTGCCAATCCAATATTTGAGGACACCTCTAAAGCTCGTGCTGCAGAGATTTTACCATAACCACTACCCGAATCGGTAATTACACGTCCGTAAAAACTTTTTCGTCCTTTCTTAGTATCTACCACTGTAGCGGTATCAATAACCCGATCTTCTAAAGCCGCCATCATAGCCATGACTTTAAATGTAGAGCCCGGCTCATGACTTTCTCCAACCGCATAATTTAAGCGCTCGTAATAATTCCCTTTTTTGTTTCTTCCAAGATTAGAAATCGCTTTAATCTCTCCTGTTTTCACATCCATAACAACCACACAACCGTGATCTGCTTGATAATACTCTAACTGCTTTAACAACGAATGATGTGCGATATCTTGAATATTAACATCTATAGTGGTATAAACATCATAACCATCTTGAGGCTCTACCTGATCGAAATCGGCAATAGGCTTCCACTGCCCATTTCCAATTTTCTGCTTTAATCGTTTCCCATTCTTACCTTGTAGGTATTTCACTCCAAAAGCACCATCAATTCCTGGTCTTGTATAATTCCCGTTTTCATCTTGGCGCTCATACCCAATGGTACGCTCTGCTATTCCACCCATAGGATGCTCGCGTCGCGTGGTTTGCTCCACAATCAATCCCCCCTTAATTGCCCCAAGGTTTAACAAAGGGAAATTACGGATTCGGATATAGTCTGAATAGCTAATATTCCGCGCCAATAAGAAATAACGATTCTTATTTTTTCGGGCTTTTCGAATTATATTTTTATAATAGGAAACCGGCTTTTTCTTATAATAAGCATGAAGCGAATCTGCTAAAGCACCGATATACTTTTCAAAAGTCACATCTTTAGCTTGGACAGCATCAATTCTTATATCATATTTAGGAATTGAAGTGGCCAACAAACTACCATCTGCAGAATACACATTACCACGGTTAGCAGGGATATCGAAATTTTCTAAGGTTCGCTTTTCCGCTAGCGCTCTATACGCATCCCCCTGAATAAACTGTATGCTCACCAATTTAAACACAACAGCCAAGGCGAATACAAACATGCAGCCTGTGACGAAGTACAATCTGTGTAATATGTTTTTTTCTGTGATTGCCAAAGTTTATTCTTGTTGTGATTTTACTATAATTTTAGTTGGAGGATTTAAGGATATCCCAATTCCTTTTTTCTTCATTTCAGCCTCTACAAAAGACTCTTTTTTAAGCTGCATTAACTTCCCTCGTTTATCTACAAAAGCAGAACGCAACTCTTTTACTTCATTTGTTAACCTTGCAATCTCGTACACTTTTTGATCCGCACTATGCGAACTTGCAATCATAATAATTGCTAAAACGGAAATAAAAATGATGATACGCCAATTTTTAAACGAATCATCACTGACCAGAAACTTCCCTTTTAATATGCCGTAGACGCCTTTCATCATATTTTTTTAGCAATCCTTAGCTTTGCACTTCTTGCTCTATTATTCACTTTTATTTCTTCTCTAGACGGGACAATTAAGCGCCCCACTTTTTTTAAAGGCACCTCAAAATTACCAAACACATCGCGCTCCGGTTCGCCTTCAAACAAACCATTTCTTATAAAACGCTTTACCAAACGATCTTCTAAAGAGTGGTAAGAGATAAAACTTAAACGCCCGTCTGTCTTTAAGACTTCTGGCATTTGAAGCAATAACTCTTTTAAAACTTCAATTTCCTGATTCACCTCAATACGGATGGCCTGATAAATTTGCGCCAAGACCTTATTTTCTTTTTGGTGATTTAAAAACGACTTTAAAACCGCTTTTAACTGTTCGCTTGTTTTTATTTCAGTCTCCTTTCGTGCTTCAACAATAACTCTTGCCATTGCCGGAGCCTGCCTTAACTCGCCATACTGAAACAAAACAGCTCTTATTTGCTCTTCGTCATAATTATTAATAACCTCATAAGCAGACAACTTACTGTCTTGATTCATTCGCATATCTAAATCGGCTTCAAAACGGGTTGAAAACCCACGCTCCGCCACATCAAACTGATGCGAAGAGACGCCAAAATCAGCCAAGACACCATCCACTTCTTTAACACCATAAAATCTTAAGAAGCGCTTAATGAATCTGAAATTTTCATTAATTAACACAAACCGTTCATCATCGATAGCATTCTCTAAAGCATCTTTATCCTGATCGAAGGCGTATAATTTCCCTTGAGGACCTAATCTTGATAAGATTTCACGACTATGACCTCCACCTCCAAAAGTGACATCTACATAAACACCGTCAGGCTTAATTGCTAAACCATCTACTGTTTCCTTAAGTAATACTGCATTATGATAATCCATCGACGTCTTCATCTTGCCCCATGACTTCCTCGGCCAAATCAGCAAAATCTGAAGCCGCGTCATCAATAGCTTGTTCGTATTTATTTTTATCCCAAATCTCAAGAATATTTACAGCAGAGGCCAAAACCACTTCTTTTGTAATCCCCGAAAAACCAATAAGATCCTTCGGAATTAACAAGCGACCAGCACTATCTACCTCAACCATTTTAACTCCCGCCGTAAAGCGTCTGATAAAATCGTTATTCTTTTTTTTAAAGCGGTTTAGCTTATTCAGCTTCTCCATCATTTTATTCCATTCAGACATCGGATACAATTCTAAGCACGGCTGAAAAACAGCGCGCTTTAAAACAAAACCATCTTGCAACGCTGATGAAAGCTGCTTTTTAAGTACAGCGGGTATCATCAACCTTCCTTTGGCATCTGCTTTACATTCGTATGTCCCTATAAATGAATTCAAAAGATATTCTTAACTACTTTAACGATTCAAATTCAAAGATATTGAAAAAAACACCACTTTTTACCACATCTTACCACATTTGTTGATAAGTTTTACCACTGAGGGGTCTAAAATTCGTTCAATGTCAATAAATTCGTCTTGCGAGCAGATATTAATTTGGTGGGAATTATTAACACCGAATTAGAAACTAGCCTTTAGTAAAAAAAGACTGATATTTTATGCAGATTATATATATTCTAAAGGATTTAGTTATATTTGTTTTTAACACATAAGTACGAATTTGCACATGGCACACCTTTTAAAAAAAGAAAAGGAATTTAGATATATTGAAGTAGGCGAAGGCAAACCAATTATAGTGTTGCATGGTTTGATGGGTGGGCTTAGCAATTTTGATGGCGTTACCAAATACTTTAGTTCTAAGGGCTACAAGGTTATCATCCCAGAACTACCTATTTACAGTATGTCATTGTTAAAGACCAACGTAAAGAGCTTTGCAAATTACCTCAAAGACTTTATTGAATATAAAGGCCTAGACGAGGTTATTTTGTTAGGGAACTCTTTGGGCGGGCACATTGGCCTGTACCATACCAAACTATACCCTTCAAAAATTAAAGCCCTTATCATTACGGGGAGCTCTGGCTTGTACGAAAGTGCAATGGGCGGAGGCTATACCAAGAGAAGTGACTACGAGGTTATGAAGAAAAAAGCACAAGAAGTGTTTTATGACCCTGAAGTGGCTACTAAAGAAATTGTAGACGAAGTTTACGAAACAGTAAATGACCGTAATAAACTTATTAAGACTTTAGCGATTGCCAAAAGTGCCATAAGGCATAATATGGCTAAAGATTTACCTAACATGACTACACCTGTGTGTATCATTTGGGGGAAAAACGACAATGTAACGCCTCCTGAAGTTGCGGAAGAATTTCATGAGCTTTTGCCGGATTCTGAATTATATTGGATTGACAAATGCGGACATGCCGCTATGATGGAGCATCCAGAAGAATTCAATAAAATCTTAATACAATGGCTAGAGAAACGCGGTTTTTAAGCGTTTAGCAACCCCAATTCTAAAAACGAGATTGCTTCTCTAAAACAAGGTGCAAGATCCTTAACGTTTAATTAAAAACAGATCCTACTTTTATAGGAACTTAAGATGAAAATAAAATCAGCCGAATTTGTAGTTAGTAATTCTGAAGTGGCAAAATGTCCTAAAAACAACATGCCCGAATACGCTTTTATAGGCCGAAGTAATGTGGGAAAATCTTCATTGATTAACATGCTTACCGACCGTAAAAGTCTTGCTAAAACCTCAGGACGACCAGGAAAAACGCAACTGATTAATCATTTTGCTATTAATGACACGTGGTATTTAGTTGATTTACCAGGATATGGCTATGCCCGAGTTTCAAAAACTTCAAAGAAAAAATTTCAACAATTTATTACCAATTATTTTGAGCAGCGCCAGCAGCTTGTTTCTGCTTTTGTTTTGGTAGATATTAGACATAAACCTCAACCTATAGATTTAGAGTTTATGCAATATTTAGGCGAAAGTGAGATTCCGTTTGGTATTATTTTTACTAAAGCAGACAAATTAAAGCCAAAGGCTATTGAACGTCATGTGGAAGACTACTGCCAAGAACTTTTAAAATTCTGGGAAGAACTCCCTCCTTATTTTGTAACCTCTTCTTCTAAGAGTATTGGTAAGGATGACGTTTTAGATTTTATCAGTGCTACTAACGATGAAATTGAACAACTTCGCGGGGCCTAAACGCTGAACAAAACTATTCACTTACAAGAAAAAGATTATCACAAAATAATACTTTACTACCGACTTCTATAGTGGAAGTTGTAGCATAAGACAACCTCGTATTGCAATCCTTTAAACCCGCAAGGAAGCGCTTTTTATTACAACCCTATTAGCGTTGAGCTGTAGAATGTTTAAGTGAATTGACACGTCCTCATCCACATTACTGCTATAAGGATTATTAGCACCACTTAAAGTATCTCAGTGAAATTGTGTATCATAAACAGGTGAATCCCCGTTTAAAACAGCCTTAAAAACAGAAGAAGCGGATAGATTAAAACATAAAACCTCTAGGTCTTCACATCCAAAGCATCTCGTAAAGCATTACCCACTAACATAAATGCCATAACGAGCAGCATGATACAAAACCCAGGTATTAAGGCTAAATACGGTTTACCTAAAATAATATAATTGTAGTGATCTTTTATCATAGCTCCCCAACTTGCCATTGGCGGTTGCGCACCAATCCCCAGAAAACTCAATCCGCTTTCTATTAAAATCGCTGCTGCAAAATTAGCGGCAGATATGACGATTAAAGGTCCAAAAATATTAGGTAGTATATGTTTTGTGATAATTCTATAATCATTATATCCTAAAGCTCTTGCTGCTGTAACATATTGCATTTCTTTGGCGCTAATCATTTGCCCGCGCACCACTCTCGCCACTTCTACCCACATGGTTAACCCTACGGCAATAAAAACCTGCCAAAAGCCTTTTCCTAAAGCCAAAGTAATCGCAATAACTAATAATAAGGTAGGGATTGACCAGGTAATATTTATAATCCACATAATTAGGGCATCAATCTTCCCTCCGTAATAGCCTGCTAAACTCCCCATAATAAGTCCGACAAAAAGCGAAATAAAGACCGCCACAAATCCAATAAAAAATGAAATTCGAGATCCGATTAAAATCCGACTCAAATAATCCCTTCCATACTTATCCGTACCAAAGCGGAATGTTCTATGACTTATAAAGGATTTATAATCTGAATTTGGAAAACGCGACAAGGCGATTTCTTTTTGCTCTCCCATTAAGCCATCGGAAGCGTAAGCCGTATAATGCAAAACATCTTGTTCTACCCGATATGCTGAAATAGGAATTTCAGTACTTGTATTGTGTTCGCCAAAGAACTGTTTAGACCACCAATTCTGATTAGAAGTTATTCCTGAAGGAATCGTTAACATATCTACCGCGAACCCAGGAGTTTTAGAATGAATAGATAAGTGCATCTGATTGGCATTCTCAGAATGGTCTGGCGCCACAATATAAGCCCCTATAGACAGTAAGCCTATACTGATAATAATAAGCAAACTAAAAACGCCCCAAAAGTTCTTTTTGAACTTCTGAAGCGCTAAGCTTGTTAATGAATTATTTTTTTTTGCCATTCAGCATATCAATTAGGAACACATTAAACCTTTAACACTTGCGTTATAGGCAAAGTTACTCCTTTTTATAATTCTTTAATTCTTTACTGAGTTTGCCATACTTCCTCCAAGACCATGAACTGCTTTTATATCGCTAAGAACGTTAATTGCCTCTTCAACATAAACGTCTTTAGATAAACTTTTATGCCATCTGTTACGTTTTTCCATAAGTACAGAATCATTATCCATTAATTTCAATTCGTACGGTAATGACGTAAAGGTTAAATCGGTTTGGTATTCTGAAAGTTTAGAAAAGCGTTTCGCCTCTTCTTCATTAATTTCCATTTCCTTTTTATAGGTTTCGTAATTTAAAGAATACGCTTCACGGTCTCTAATTTTCTTAACCCACTGTGCATTCGCATCAATAAGTTTTAATTGTTCATTACTTGCCATTCTTGCTTTACTCTTTGCTACGGTTGTGTCGTAATCAAAATAATCAGTCCACACCTCATAATCGGCAGCATCAATCTTATCCCATGGTAAAGGGTTTTCCTGATCTTTTTCTCCGATATCAATATAGCTATAACGGTCTGGCACCACAACATCACTCTTCACTCCTTCTAATTGGGTAGAGCCGCCATTAATTCTATAAAACTTTTGAGTGGTAAACTTTAAAGCTCCCATATCGCCAGCAGTATTATTCTTCACCATGCGGTTAAGATCCATAACAGTTTGCACAGTTCCTTTACCATAGGTTTGCTTGCTTCCAATAACAATTCCTCTTTTATAATCTTGCATAGCTGCAGCTAAAATTTCAGAGGCTGAAGCCGACAATTCGTTCACTAATATCACTAAAGGACCATCCCAAAGAATTGACTTGTCTTTATCTTTTAAAACTTCTTTAGCCTCTCCTGTTGTTTTTACCTGAACTACAGGACCTTCTTCAATAAATAAACCTGCAATATCCACCACGGTTTGTAGTGATCCACCACCGTTATTTCTTAAATCCATAACAAGACCTTCAACACCTTCTTTCTTAAGACGAATAATCTCTTGTTTAATATCTGAAGCAGCATTACGCTCATTATAATCTTCAAAACTGATATAGAACTTTGGCAGGTTGATAATTCCGAAGGTTTTCCCTTCTTTTTCAACAATTGAAGACTTTGCGTAAGTCTCTTCTAACTCAACCACATCTCTTTTAATATCGATATCCTTTACCGTTCCATCTACCTTTTTTAAGGTTAGCGTCACAACCGTACCTTTAGGACCTTTTATAAACTTAATAGCATCATCTAAACGCATGCCAACCACATTGACCGCTTCTTCTTCATCTTCTTGCTTCACTTTTAAAATCTGATCACCAACTTCTAATTCGTCCGCTCTCCAAGCTGGACCACCGCTGATAATCTCATTCACCATAATACCATCCACCTTCTTTTGTAAACGTGCGCCAATACCTTCAAATTTTCCAGAGATATCTCTATCAAAACGCTCTTTATCTTCAGGTGCAAAATAAAAAGTATGCGGATCAAACTCTTCTACTATGGCATTGATATAAACTGCAAACCAATCGTTACGACGTCTATCATCAATATAATCATACAACTCATCTAATGATTTTTTAGTAGACAATCTGGCTTCTGCTTCAAGTTCTTTTACAGACTTTTTAGTTAACGTACTTTCTTTTTCATCGGCATCTGCATCTAAATCTTGTTGCGCTAAAGCATCGTCGTAATTCGCAATGGTTGAAAATTTCAATTGCTTTCTCCAACGCTATTTCATTTCACGCTTACTCGTTACATAAGTAAGTTTTTTGTAATCGGCGTTATAGGTTTCGTTCTTAGAAAAATCAAAAGGCTTCTCTAAAAGACCTTTATAAATTTCCTTAGATTCTGCAATACGTTGTAGTAAACGCTCGTGTGTTAGGTTGAAAAACGAAACATCATAGGCTTTGATCTGATCATCAATTTGATTTCTATAGGCTTCAAATTCTTTTATATCAGACTCATAAAAATAACGCTTAAACGGATCGAGGTTATTTAAATAATCATCAAACACTTCAGATGAAAACTTATCATTAATATCTTTTGGCTCAAAATGCCCTTGATCGAGTAGATAAGTGATTAATTGAATTAATAATCGATCCTTATCTGGATCCTCAAATTTCTTACTCGTAAAACTGCATGAGGCTACGGCGATAAGCAATGCCAGCAATAAAAATTTATATTTCCCTTTCATTTTTCTTTTTGCTTTGTTTATGGTCTATTAAAGGTAAATTGGGTTTGCCTAACTCCCATTTCTTATTTTAAATATACGAAGAACAGATCTTGAATACGACTTAAAATGTCTTTACAGAATGAAGTAGGCTAACAATTTTTCACTAAAATAGCTGAAAAAACCATGCCATAAAAAATCGAGACCCTATTTTTTTGTTAAAGCTAATATTATAGCGCTTGTATTTCATAATTAGCATTGTTATTGCTTTTTTTTAGGTTTTACTTAACAGTGAAATTGAATTTATAAGGCTAAAATCTGCAGCTTTCAATTTTTCAATATTAGACTTAAAGCCTCATACAACTTCTTAAGATTACAAACGCATTATCTAGAATTAAACAAGCCGGCCTATTCGCTACGAAACGCCGCCTTTTTTATTACTTTTACAATTCATTTAAAATTAGTCTAGAGATGTCTAAACGCCCTTTAATTTTAGTTACCAATGATGATGGTATTACAGCGCCTGGTGTACGAACTTTAATTTCTGTTATGAAAGAACTCGGTGATGTTGTTGTGGTAGCACCAGACAGTCCGCAAAGTGCCACCGGACATGCCATTACCATCAATTCTACCTTACACATGGAAAAAGTAACTATTGACGGGGCTCAACCTGAATACAGTTGCTCAGGAACGCCGGTAGACTGTGTAAAATTAGCAGTTAATGAAATTTTAGACCGACGTCCGGATATTTGTGTTTCAGGGATTAACCATGGCTCTAACTCGTCTATCAATGTCATTTACTCTGGAACAATGAGTGCTGCTGTAGAAGCCGGTATTGAGGGGATCCCTGCCATTGGCTTTTCGTTATTAGACTACAATTGGGATGCCGATTTTGAACCTTGCAAACCTTTTGTAAAAAGCATTACCGAACAAGTCTTACAACACGGTTTACCTGACGGTGTGGTTTTAAATGTGAATTTACCTAAATTGAGCAGCGAGGCTATAAAGGGTATTAAAGTATGCCGACAAGCCCGTGCCAATTGGAAAGAAGAATTTGACAAGCGCACCAACCCGATGGGACGTGAATATTATTGGCTTACTGGTAAATTTGTTAATATGGACAAAGGAGAAGACACCGATGAATGGGCTCTTGAAAATGGCTATGTTTCTGTTGTACCGGTTCAGTTTGATTTAACGGCACATCACGCCATTCAGCATTTAAATTCATGGTCCTTAAACAAATAAAAAAGCTCAAGTAAAAGATATATGAAAAGAGAAATATTAATTGGATTTTTAATTGGAGTTGTAGCCTCAGTATTTGGATTTATTTTCGGGATTCAGATCTTTGGAAATTCAAGTGATTGGGGGCTTGTCGTTGAACGCTCTATTAATCAAGGTTTTTTTACAAAACTGATGAGTATCGGTGCCGCATTAAATTTAGGCGTCTTTTTTCTATTTTTAAAGAAGAATAAAGATCAAAGGGCCAAAGGGGTTTTAATCTCTACAATTTTAATGTTAATTATTACGATGGCTATTAAATTTCTAAATTAGTATGAAATACTATATTATCGTTGGTGAAGCCTCTGGCGACTTACACGGCTCTAATCTTATGAAGGCCTTGCTAAAAAAAGACCCGCAAGCCGATATAAGATTTTGGGGAGGTGACCTTATGCAAAATGTTGGTGGCACCTTAGTAAAACACTATAAGGAACGCCAATTTATGGGATTTGCTGAAGTTATTTTTAACCTCAGAAAAATCCTAGGACTCATTTCGTTTTGCAAAAGCGATATAGAAGCTTTCAACCCTGATGTCATCATCTTTATAGATAATTCTGGTTTTAACCTGAGAATTGCAAAATGGGCCAAAACCCAGAATTTCAAAACACACTATTACATCTCGCCTCAAGTTTGGGCTTCTAGAGCTAGTAGAGTTGAAAACATTAAACGCGATGTTGATGCTATGTACTGTATTCTTCCTTTTGAAAAGGATTTCTACAGCACCTACAATTACGACGTCAACTTTGTAGGCCATCCACTAATTGATGCCATTGCAGATCGGCCTCAAATTAATGAAGCCGTGTTTAGAAAAGAAAATCAACTTAGCGAACTTCCTATCATTGCCTTATTACCCGGAAGCCGTAAACAAGAAATCACCAAGATGTTAGGGGTAATGCTCAGTTTAGTGGAAGACTTTAAAACCTATCAGTTTGTTATTGCTGGGGCACCAAGTCAGGACTACGACTTCTATAAACCTTTTATCAAATCAGAGAACATTAAATTCATTCCTAATAAAACCTACGACCTCTTAAGTATATCTTATGCAGCCTTAGTCACTTCTGGGACGGCCACTTTAGAAACGGCCTTATTTAAAGTCCCTCAGGTGGTTTGCTATAAAGCCAATGCTATTTCTTATCAGATTGCGAAGCGGATTATTACTTTAAAATACATTTCCTTGGTCAATCTTATTATGGACCGCGAAGTTGTAACTGAATTAATTCAAGGCGATTTAAATAAAAAACGCTTAAAAAAAGAATTATTAGCTATTTTAGATTCTGAAAAACGCGACCAGATGTTTTTAGATTATTATGAGCTAGAACAAATATTAGGAGGACAAGGCGCAAGTGCTAAAGCTGCCGAGCTTATTGTTTCTTCTATAAAATCTTAACGATCCCAATCTTTTCTATGAGAACCTTAATACCCATTTTTGTACTTCTATTATTTGCAAGCAGTTGCAAGTCTAAAAAAACAACCTCAAAACACTCGAGAAACACCCCTAGTGTTAATGTTAACACCACTGCTAAACCTTCTGCTGAAGCTAAAAGCATTGTAAAATATGCCCAATCTTTTGAAGGTACACGTTACAAATATGGAGGAACAACAAAAAAAGGTATGGATTGCTCGGGGTTGATTTACACCAGCTACAAAAAACATGATATTAGTCTCCCAAGAACTACTTCTGGACTCAAAAGTTATGGGGACTGGGTTGATGTTAAAGAGGTCAATGTTGGTGATTTGGTATTTTTTGCGACTAGTAAAAACAGTCGGAATGTTAACCACGTTGGTATCGTGACGAATGTAAGAACTGGAAATGTAGAATTTATACACGCTTCTACCAGTAGAGGGGTGATGATTTCTTCATTAGCCGATAGGTATTGGTACTTTGCTTTTGTGCAAGCCCGCCGTGTTTTATAACACCTCACAAACACTTATTTCAGCACAAACTCCGACAACAAAAACCACAAAAACATTATAACATAAGGATTTTTAGTAACTTAGAAATATGAAGTTACTAAATTTCACCGTCATAAAACTAACACTCTGTTTGGTTACTGGAATTCTAGTAGCGCATTATTTCACGTTAGATACAGACCTTATTCTTTACATATCTATAGGCTTAACGCTAAGCCTGTTGGTTTATAATTTTCTCATCTCAAAGCTTATTTATAGCCCTATAACCTTTGGGACCCTAAGCTATTGCTGTATGTTGAGTTTAGGAGTAACAAGCTATCACATTCAAGATGAAAAACGCCATCCTTCACACTATAGTCATTTAGAACCATCGGATACCCCAGAAACGCTGGTTTTTCAAATTAAAGCCCGCTTAAAACCTGACCATTATAACGACAAATATATTGTAAGTTTAAAATCTTTAAACACGCATAAGGTTACAGGCCAACTCCTCCTCAACATACGTCGAGACACGCTTATAAAACCCATAAACGTTGATGACGTATTTGCAACTAAAGCAAGATTACAAAACACAGCAAGCCCAAAGAATCCCTATCAATTTGATTACGGTAAATATTTAGCCTTTCAGCATGTACATCATCAAATCTATTTACAAACCGCTGAACTTTTACCACTTTCCAACACCAAACGCACCTTATACGGCTATGCAGATGCCTTGAGAGTACACATAAATTCTAAACTTGTTACGGCAGGTTTTAAGGATGATGTTTTAAGCATTATGAATGCTTTGCTATTAGGGCAACGTCAGAATATAGATAAAACACTTTACAATAGCTATGTCAATTCTGGAACCATCCATATCCTAGCGGTTTCGGGCCTTCATATAGGGATTCTACTTTACCTTCTTAATTTTTTATTTAGCCCCCTACTCTATCTTAAATACGGTCATTTTATAAGACCTTTTCTTTTAATTCTAATCCTGTGGTCCTTTGCTATTATTGCGGGCTTAAGACCCTCCGTAACACGTGCTGTCACCATGTTTAGTGTAATTAGTATCGCCATGCACCTTAAACGGCGAACCAATATTTATAATACCCTTGTGACTTCGGCATTTTTTATCCTTCTCTTTCAACCGAATTTTCTATTTGCTGTAGGTTTTCAAATGAGCTATTTGGCTGTATTAGGAATTGTTGCGTTACAACCGAAACTCTACGCCCTTTGGATTCCAAAATTCTATATTCCTCGTAAATTATGGACGATTATGACTGTTACTATAGCGGCCCAACTCGGTGTTTTACCTATAAGCTTGTTTTACTTTCATCAGTTTCCGGGCTTGTTTTTTATTTCTAACCTTGTTATCATTCCATTTTTAGGTCTTATACTTGGTTTAGGCATGTTCATTATTGCCTTAGCGCTATTAAATCTTTTGAGTGATGAGATCGTTATCTGTTACAGTTTCATTATTGACTGTTTAAATTCATTTATTGCGTGGGTTGCGCAATTTGAAAGTTTTCTATTAAAAGACATTCCATTTTCTCTACTCCAATTGGTGTGGTGTTACGCTTTATTGGTTAGCATAATTCAAGTACTAAGAACCTATCGTTACAAATGGGTAGTCCTTAGTTTAGTTCTCGTAATTGGAGGGCAATCAAAGGCGCTTTATCAAACCCTACAATCCCCTACTGAATCCTTTATCATTTTTAATCAAAGTCGGCATACGGTGATTGGCCAGCAAAAGGATCAGACCTTGGCAGTCTATCATAATTTAGAACCCGACCAACAACCTAACCATACAACAATTCGAAATTACAAAGTAGGTGAAGCGATTAAAGACGTCACCTTCCATAAGCTCCAACCTGTTTATCAACACCATGATAAAATCTTACTTGTTATTGACAGTCTAGGAGTTTATAACAAGCTCTCATTCGCGCCTGATTATATTGTGTTACGAGATTCGCCACGACTGAACTTAAACCGACTTATAGACCAACTAAATCCTAAACTAGTTATAGCAGACGCTAGCAACTACAAGACTTATGTAGAACGATGGAAGCTTACGTGTAGGGATAAAAAAATCCCCTTCCATTATACCAATGAAAAGGGAGCCTTTATTATAAATAGCGCTGCTATTATTCCTTGAACGTAGGTTCAAAAGCCTTATAATAAGCATTAAACTGTTCTTGAGAAGTCATTTCCTTATGCTTATCGCTCTTAAATAGCTTTAAATACAACTCTAATTGTTGTGGCTTTAAATACCCCGAAATCGGAGAAATAAACCCGCCTTCTTCATCAAAAAACACCATTGTAGGATAGGCTTGAATTTGTAAAAAACGAGAAAATTCGTGAGCACTATTACGTCGGTTTGCTTTTTGTGGGTCGTAACTTGGGTTTTCGAAAACCTGACCTTTATAGGTTAACTTAGAATTCCCTTCAGCATTAAACTTTACAGCATAATAATGTTCATTAATATAGGCTGCTACATCTGGATTTTGAAAGGTATTTTTATCGAGCATTTTACAAGGACCGCACCAATTGGTATAGACGTCCATAATAATTTTTTTAGGTTGTTCTTTTTGAAGTTCTAAAGCTTCATCTAAAGTGACCCAATCGATTTCTTGTGCAATTGCTGTAAACGATAATGTAAAAACAGCAAGGAGTGTTAAGGATATATTTTTTATCATGTTATATGTGTTGCAAAATTTGATCCGAACTTACAAAAAATGCTCCTAAAGTGGAGCATTTAATAGATTTTTAACGGTTTATGTTAACGTACACCGTGCATTAATTTCTTTAAAACAGGGTTTAAAAAGAAGATTAATAAGCCCGCAATAACAGGAACAATCGTAAATATTAAGAAGAATGTAGACAAACTGTATTCTTTAGTAATATTCTCAATCTGCCCTCCTAACACGGCTGCTAATTTGTTACCAATAGCAATAGCGAGGTACCACATACCAAACATTAGAGCAATCATACGCCCAGGAACCAACTTACTTACATAAGACAGTCCAACCGGAGACAGACATAACTCTCCAAGGGTATGGAATAGATAGGCTAATATTAGCCAAATCATACTCACTTTTACACCATCTACAATACCAGCGGCACCAAAGGCAAGTAAACCAAATCCGAGCCCCATAATACTTAAACCTAAAGCGTATTTAGTAGCCGCACTTGGATTGTATTTACTCTCCCACCATTTAGAAAAGAAAGAGGCAAAAACAATAATAAAGAATGAGTTTAAGATGCTAAACCACGATACCGTAATTTCTACTTCCTTATCTCTAACATGGGTTACAGTTGCTGCTACCACCCCATTATCACGGTTTAAAATTACCGCTTGTTCTTTAGTGGCTTCTAAGCGTTCGGCATCTAAAAATCCGAACTCTGTACCATCATTATTTTTTGGTGCAATATGAAGTTTATCACCAACATTAAACGTTAACGGCTCTGCAATAGATGTTGTACGTGTTACGATTTCATGGTTCGCATCAACCTTTGTATTTTCTGAAACCGGAATATATAGAAATTGCAATTTACCATCCGCGTCTACTTTTTGTTTTCCTGAAGCATCAACATCTGCTGTTTTAATGGCAGAATATGTAACATCGTAAGCTACGGTATTAAAATCTCTATTTAACATCCAACCTACAATACCCCACATGAACAAGAAACAAATAACCAATACAATATTAGACCCTGGAATCTTTGTAAATGTTTTCTTCCATAAAATCACCAAAACATAAGAAATGATAATTAAAGGAATCACTGTTAGTAAGGTGTTAATAACGTTGAAAATTGTTGCCGCACTTCCGCTTAACATTCGATCTACATTATCTCTAGCAAAAATCACTAAAGACGAAGCGCCTTGCTCAAAAGACATCCAAAAGAACACCGTAAAAAAGGCAAAGATGATAAAGGCAATCATACGATCTCTCACCACGGCTGTATATCGTAAAATACGACCAATAACAAGAATTAAGAATAACACTAATGCAAATAATACTGCGGTATACTGTCCTTCAAAATCACCAATTTGAAAGAAAGAGAACATGTCAATCCCTGCAATTTTAGACATTGGATCGTTAATTGCGTAACCCAATCCGATCACAGAAGATATAATAATTAAAACTTTATCTAACGTTGTAAATGGATTTGGACGTTCTTCCTCATCTTCAACAGCCACTTTAGGCGCTTCAGAAGTCGACGCTTCTACCGTATCAACCTCAATAGCTTTTGCGGGTTTAGCACCAATCTTTCCAAATAACGGACCAGATAACCAAAACTGAATAGTACCAAGCAGCATAAACACACCTGCTAAACCAAATCCGTAGGCCCAACCTACTTTTTCAGCTAAGTACCCACATAACATCATTCCGAAGAAGGCCCCGGCGTTTACCCCCATATAATAAATGGTATAGGCTCCATCTTTCTTCTCAGGATTTTTCTTGTACATATCCGAAATGATAGACGTCATGGTAGGCTTAAAGAATCCGGTACCAATAACTAAAAGGAATAAACCAAAGTACAATGAAAACTCTGTTTCAATAGCCATAGAAGCATGCCCTGCCGTCATAATTAAAGACCCAATAATTACGGCATTGCGATACCCTGTGTATTTATCGGCAAGCCATCCCCCAATAATTGGTGTAATGTAAAGTAGCATGGCGTAGGTCCCAAAGAGAGCCCCAGCATTCTCTACTGTCCATTCCCACCCCGGGTTATACCCAATGGCGGCCATGGTTAAGAAATTAACTAATAATACACGCATTCCATAAAATGAAAAACGCTCCCACATTTCAGTAAAAAATAGTACAAAAAGCCCCGCAGGATGCCCCAGGACCTTGTCTTTAAACAGGTTTTCTATGTCTGTATTCATAAAATAATTAATTTAGTTAGTAGACTAAAACCCTTACGCAGTAGCTATACAACGTAAGGGCCTTAGTAATGAAGTATTTAAAAATTTATTTAGTTATTTAGTTCTGTATTTGCTAATTCGTATGGTTCTTGTTCTAAGATTTCATGCTCATTATCTTCAGCACCATGCGTTAACTTCTTCAATTTCTTCAAGAATAATAACAATAGTAATCCAAAGGCTACGGTAAAAATAGTTAACCACATAAAGGTTGCATACTCTTGTTCACTTTGTTCTTCCTCTAAAACGAAAGACACCCCGTAATCTTTTCCATCACCTTTATTCTCGATAATTTGAGCTTTATCTTTATCCTTTTCAAAAACCAAACGTGCATGATAAGGATTGGCTTCTGTTACGTTATTTTCTTTTAAGATTTCTAAAAGTTGGTGTGATTTTGAATCGCCGCCTTGAGCTAATTCAAATAAACTATTTAAGTTCTTACCGGTTTCAAAATCCTTAAATACAACCGTTCCGTTTTCAGGATATACTGTAGATTTTATAGTGAAATTTTTATCCTCATTAATTGGGTAAGCCGTTGTATCTACAACCTTATTATTAGCATCCTTAATTTTAAAGGTTTCTTTTGAAATATAAGGTAAAACCTCTTGTTTGCTCACCACCATTTCTCCATTGAAAGATTCTAACTGCGAAGATTCCCCAATAGTTCCGGCCAATTTATTTCCAAAACCTGTTGCCGCAAAATAAACACCCATCATTATAGAAGCGTATTTTAATGGGGCCAATTTGGTAATAAACGATAAGGATACAGGAGAAGTACATAGCTCTCCTATAGTGTGGAATAAATACGCTAAGAAAATCCAAAACATTGCTGCTTTTCCAAACGTTTCAGAACTTGCTTCTTGAGAGGCAAACATCATAAACACATAACCAAGTCCCATGATAATTGTTCCTATCGCCATTTTAAATAATGAAGACGATTCTCTACCACTCTTTTTCCACCAGATCCAGAAACTACCGATAATAGTACCAAAGATAATGATGTAACCTGCGTTTAAAGATTGGAATACTGCTGCCGGAATTTCTTCTAACCAACTTAATCCAATATGTCTATCAACCTTGGCATCTGTATAAAGGTTCATTAATCCACCAGCTTGTTCAAAGGCGCCCCAAAAGACCACTACGATTAAGAAAGAGATTAATAAAACAACCACTCTATCTTTTTCAATCTTAGTTAACGGACGTTTTGCTGCTAGACGTTCTTCTTCTGTAGCTTCACTACCACCGGTAAACTCACCAACACCTTTTAAAAAGCGTTGTCCCCAAATAAATACAATCTGCCCTAGTAACATTCCTATACCTGCTAGACCAAATCCATAGTGCCAACCGTAATAGTAAGCCACTAAGCCCACAGTAATACTGGCTAAAAAGGCCCCAACATTAATACCGATATAGAAAATAGTAAAACCACTATCGCGTCTAATATCTCCTTCTTTATATAAACCACCAACCATGGTAGAAATGTTAGGTTTTAATCCCCCAACACCTAAAATAATTAAGGCTAAACCTGTAAAAAAGGCCCAACTTTGAGGTATGGCTAAAACACCATGTCCAATACAGAGTAACAGACCACCAAACATTACGGTTTTTTTCTGTCCTAAAAATTTATCTGCAATCCATCCTCCTGGAATAGAAGCGACATACACCAACATGGTGTACCAACCGTAAAGCCAGATCGCATCTTTATTAGACCAGCCTAAACCTGGATCGATAGCTGTAGCGGAAGTTGCCATATACAACACTAATATTCCACGCATTCCATAATACGAGAAGCGCTCCCACATTTCTGTAAAAAACAGAATAAATAAACCTATTGGGTGCCCCAGAATTTCCTTGTGATGCACGACTTTAGTTGCTGTTGACATAAATAGTAATCTTAGTTAGTTATTTTGTTAATGATAAGCGGATTAGTTTTTAGACGCTTTAGAAGAATCTCCTAAAGTGCTATGAATAAAATTCGTCATCTTCTTATATAAATGTAATCTTGTATTTCCTCCGTAGATTCCGTGATTTTTATCAGGGTAAATCATCCATTCAAATTGCTTATCTGCCTGAATAAGGGCTTCTACCATGCGCATTGTATTTTGCACATGTACGTTATCATCACCAGAACCGTGAATCAGTAGAAAGTCTCCTTTTAATTTATCTACATGATTAATTGGAGAGTTATCATCATAACCACTTGCATTCTCCTGAGGTGTTGTCATGTAACGTTCCGTGTATATAGAATCATAAAATCTCCAGCTTGTTACAGGAGCTACTGCGATGGCCATTTTAAACACATCATTTCCTTTAAACAAGGCATTACTACTCATAAAGCCACCAAAACTCCAACCCCAAATACCAATACGAGACGCATCTATATAATCGCGTTCCCCTAATTGTTTTGCAGCTTCAATTTGATCTTCAACTTCATATTTTCCTAATTCGTTTTGCGTCACTTTCTTAAAATCGGCACCTTTAAAACCGGTTCCTCTTCCATCTATACAAACCACAATATAGCCTTCTTGGGCTAGCATTTGATACCAATAATCATTGGCACCATTCCAACGGTTAGCCACTTGTTGCGATCCTGGTCCTGAATACTGATACATAAATAAAGGATACTGCTTTGTCGCATCAAAATCCTTAGGTTTAATGGTCCACATATTAAGAGCATTACCATTAACTGAAATGGTACTGAATTCCTTTTCAGAAATCGTATAGTCTTGTAACTTCTCAGCTAAGGCTTTATTGTCTATAATCTTTTTTAATAACTCGCCTGTTTTTGCTTTATGCAAAGTGTATTGTTGTGGCGTGCTTGCATTAGAAAAAGTATTGATAAAATAGGTGAAATCGGCACTAAATGAAGCACTGTTCGTTCCCGTTTTTTGGGTTAAACGTTTTTTGTTTTTCCCATTCAATTTAATACTATATACATCACGATTTATCGATCCATTTTCAGTAGACTGGAAATAAATAGTATTGGCTTTTTCATTAAATCCGTAGTAATCTGTAACCTCCCAATCTCCTGTGGTCACTTGATTGATCAGTTTCCCATCTTTGTTATAGTGATAAATATGGTTAAAGCCATCTAACTCACTTGTCCAAATAAAACTATTATCTTTTAGGAAAGTTAAGTTGAACGTCACATCGATATAAGCCTTATCTTTTTCTGCCAAGACTTTTTTAGCGTCCATAGTTTTGGTGTCAAACATCCATAAGTCTAATTCGTTTTGATGACGATTCATATACTGAACACTTAAAACGTTAGCCTCATTGGTCCACTCTAATCTAGGAATATAGAAATCCTTATAAGTTTTATCTACTTTTAACTCTTCAAGTTTTTTAGACGTTACATTGTAAAGGTGTAAGGACACTTTAGAATTGGCCTCACCAGCTTTAGGATATTTAAAAACGTGTTGTGTAGGATAGAGCTCAGAACCATAGACATCCATTGAGAATTCTGGAACATCTGTTTCATCAAATCGAATAAAGGCAATTTGTTGACTATCGGCACTCCAATCAAAAGCTCTTACAAAACTAAATTCCTCTTCATAAACCCAGTCCGTAATACCGTTGATGATTTTATTTTTTTCACCATCAGTGGTAATTTGTTCTACCGTTCCGCTTGTTAAATCCTTTACATAAAGGTTATTTTCAAAACCGTAGGCAATCTTGGTTCCATCTGGAGAAAGCGTTGGCTCTTGTACCAACTGATCGGAAACTTTAGTGA
Organism: Winogradskyella rapida; assembly: GCF_042675845.1. Classification (NCBI taxonomy): domain Bacteria; kingdom Pseudomonadati; phylum Bacteroidota; class Flavobacteriia; order Flavobacteriales; family Flavobacteriaceae; genus Winogradskyella; species Winogradskyella rapida. The sequence continues at coordinate 766,010 of NZ_JBHTKM010000063.1, forward strand.
CCTTCTTTGTGGCAATATCGTAAATGTAATATTCTCCTAATGTAGAACGTCTAAAAACAGGTTGCGACTGTGTTGTTAATATCAGTTTAGACTCATCGCTATTAAACTTATAATCAAAAAAACCTTGAATCTCAGCAATATCTGCTGAAGACACTAAGGTTTTCACTTTTTCTAAGGTTACGTAATCGTAGATATCTATGGTAGATGTTCTATTTTGTCTATTAAAATTTAACACTGAATACTGTTTCCCATTCGCCATTGAGTGCAAGGCTTGCATGCCTTCAGTTCTAAATTGTCCGCTCCATATCTCTTCTAAAGTTATTTGTTTATCTTGACAAAAAACAAGGGGGGTCATTAAAAACGCAACAATAGCGGTAAGGTGTTTAATTTTCATGTGTTGTTGTTTATATTCTTGTATACGTAAGGCGCTCTTAACTCTGAATCATAAGGTTGTATGATTTCGTTTATGGCCTATTGGTTTTATAAATTTTATGATTGTCATAAAGCAATGCCAAGTTTACTAAAAATTATACAAAAAACCGCCTTTATTAACAGTAAATCGGGTTTTACAATCGATTATGCAGGCATTTTCTAGCAATCCTAGTATCTTTGTTTTTTTTAAAATTAGAACCCACATGTCCAACACCATTTCCGGCTTTTCAAAGCTTTCAAAATCTGACAAAATTAATTGGCTATTAGAGACCTATTTTTCAGAACAAGACCAGGCAAGAACACTTGTAGAAAGCTACTGGAACACAGATGACAAACTACAGAAGCTACACGACGAGTTTATTGAAAACACCATTACCAACTATTATTTACCACTAGGTGTTGCGCCTAACTTTTTAATCAACGATACCCTTTATGCCGTTCCGATGGCTATTGAAGAAAGTTCCGTTGTGGCTGCCGCAAGTAAAGCGGCTAAATTTTGGTTAGAACGTGGAGGTTTTAAAGCTGAAGTCATTGCCACAGAAAAAATTGGTCAGGTGCATTTTATGTACCATGGTGATGTTACTAAACTTAAGGCCTTTTTTGAAGAGGTGAAGCCCACTTTAATTAAAGATACCGCAGCCATTACAAAAAATATGGAGCTTAGAGGTGGCGGTATTTTAGATATCGAATTGCGCGACAAATCGGATGACTTGCCGCACTATTTTCAACTTCATGCGAAGTTTGAGACTTTAGATGCCATGGGGGCCAACTTCATCAACTCTTGTCTAGAGCAATTTGCCACCACTTTTAAACGAGAAGCCCTCCTCTATAAGGCTTTTACTGAAGAAGAGCAAAACCTCACTATTGTGATGAGTATTTTATCTAATTATGTACCTAATTGTGTCGTGCGTGCCGAGGTTTCTTGTCCTATTTCAGAATTAAAAAGTAAAGATATTCCAGACCCTGAAGCTTTTGCTCATAAATTTAAACAAGCGGTAACTATTGCGGAATTAGAACCCTATAGAGCCGTGACCCATAACAAGGGCATCATGAACGGTATAGACGCCGTAGTATTAGCGACCGGAAATGATTTTAGAGCTGTAGAAGCTGGCGTACATGCCTATGCCGCAAAAGATGGCTCCTACACAAGTTTAACGCATTGTACGGTAGAAAATGACCGCTTTACTTTTTGGATTGAAATCCCACTTGCTCTAGGAACGGTTGGCGGCTTAACACGCTTACATCCTTTGGTTAAATTTGCTATGGAAATGTTACAGAACCCTAGCGCTAAAGACCTCATGAAGATTGTAGCTGTGGCCGGATTAGCTCAAAATTTTGGAGCGGTAAAATCTTTAACCACCACCGGAATTCAAGAAGGCCATATGAAAATGCATTTAATGAATATTTTAAATCAGTTTGAAGCTACAGTTACAGAAAAGGAGCAATTGGTAGAACATTTTAAAACCAACGTGGTTACTCACAGTGCCGTGGTGGAGGCTATAGCAGATTTACGAAAATAAATACGTTCTTATAAGAGCAACTGGGTATTGTGTAATCCTCAATTGATTAACACGAATTTAGTCCTGTTTTTATACCGTGAAATTTAAAACTAGTACAGCGAAGGGATTTCCCTGAGCCTGATGAACGTAACAAACTGGACAAAAAAATTGAACCATTGACACAGAAAACGCAAACCTTTAGAAGTCACGGAAAACTACTTCTTACCGCCGAATACGCGGTCTTAGATGGGGCAAAAGCTTTGGCTATCCCAACAAAATACGGGCAATCATTAGCCGTTACAACGCATAACAATCCTGTTATAGACTGGACGAGTTATAACGAATGTAATGAGGTTTGGTTTAGCGATCAATTTGAAATTTTAAAGACTTCTGAAGGCTTGCAAGTCCAATCAACCTCTAAAAGCGAGATTAGCCTACGCCTTATTCAGATCTTTTCAGCTATACAGCGTTTAAATCCAAATTTCCTTAGTTCTGATGTAGGTTATAGTGTGACCACACATCAAGATTTTAATCGGGCTTGGGGCTTAGGCACCTCTTCAACCTTAATTAACAATATGGCCCATTGGGCTAAAGTAGATGCTTATAAATTGCTAGCGCTAACTTTTGGAGGTAGCGGTTATGACATTGCTTGCGCACAGCACGACACTGCTCTTACCTTTCAACTAGAAAAGGAATCTGCTCCAAAAGTGGCCCCTGTAGCTTTTGACCCTAATTTTAAGGATCAGCTGTATTTTGTGTATTTAAATGCAAAGCAAAATAGTAGAGATGGCATAGCGTCTTACCGTAAACTTGGGCTATTAACAGAAGCCAAAAAGGAAGCGATTAATAATATAACAGCCAATTTGGAACAATGCACTTCGCGTGTAGAATTCGATCGCTTAATCCATTCTCATGAACAACTCATTTCTGAGTTAATTGCACAGCAACCCATACAACAGCGTTTGTTTAGCGATTTTAAAGGCGCTATTAAAAGCCTTGGGGCTTGGGGTGGTGATTTTATCTTGGTAAGTTCTGAAGCCGATCCACGTGCTTATTTTAAGACCTTAGGCTACCCAACTATTATTCCTTATTCCGCAATGGTCTTATAAACGCCCTCACTTTCTAGCGCTGCTTTATAAGGACGGTAAGCGTCTTAGAAAACAAGCACAATTCTTAGCCTTAGCAAAGGCTTTCTTAAAATTAAGAAAAGGTATAAACCAAAAAAAAGGCTTCACAATAATGTGAAGCCTTTTTAATATACTCTAGTCTAATGTCGATTTAGTAAACCGTCTTAGCTCTGTTATCTTCAATCTCAGCTGCATCTTCTAAAGCTGTAAACACTTTAGTTTGAACCGCACTTCTACGTTCTGCATTTAATCGGTTCATAATCGCTGTATAGTTGTCTAATTCTGTAGCTTCCGTCACTTTAGTTACTTCAATAACATAAACACCTTTATCACCATCAATTGGGCTAGAGGTTGCTCCTTGTGCTAATCCGAAGGCTGCACCAATAACTTTAGGCTCAGCTCCTGCACCAGATAAGGTTGTATTGTTAATTGTTAATGCTGCCGCTGTTCTAGGACTCTGCGCTTGGTTTTTAGCAACATCAGCAACTGTTGTTCCTGTAATTTTTTCACGGATCAGTTTTGCTTTCTTCTCTTTTCTGATTTCTGGAATAGCTGTAATAGACGCATCTTCTGTACTCATTAAACCAGCTTCTCTTTTCTCTACCACTTTAGCAACGATAAATCCGAAGTTAGAAATTGGGAAGTTTTTATAAGCGCCTACTTCTGTATCTTCATCAAAAGACCAACGTACAACTTCTCTCTGACTTCCTAAACCAGGAATTGTTTCGTCTAAAGGATTAAATGTAATTGGCTTTACAGTTAAGTTACGTTCTTTAGCTAACGCTGTAAAATCACCATCTTTCGCTGCGATTTCAAATTTAGACATCTTGTTGAAAACATCTTGAAGTGTAGCATCTGAAGGTTCAATTTTAGTTGCAACGGTCGCTACTTTTACGGCTTTATGAAAGCTCTTTTGTTCTAAGATTTCAATGACATGGTAACCAAATGTTGTTTGCACCACATCGATATCGCCTTCCTTGTTATCAAAAGCATAAGCTTTGAATTCTGGAGCCATTCCTGCTAAATAATCAAATTCAATTTCACCATCTTGCTCGTTACTCACTTTATCAGAAGATAAATCTAAAAGATCCATAAACTTCGTTCCACCTTTAATAGCGGCATAAATACTATCTGCTGTTTTCTTAGCTTGCTCTGGTGTTTTTGTTACAGAAGCATCAGCTCTTTGTCCACCAACATGAGGGATTAAGATATGACGTACTTTAACTGAATCTGGCAATTGCTTCGTAGCAATAACTTTAGACAATTTGTAAAATCCGTTGTCTTTATATGGTCCGTAATACGCACCAGCACTCAAGTTCATTAAAGTATCTTTAGCTACTGTTGGTAACTGACCTTCTCTTAAAAATGAATCGTTGTATTTAATCGCAGAATTAGAATTTACAAATTCTTCGATGTCTGTTGCAGAATCAAACCCAGGAATTGTCTCTGTGTTTTTGCTGCTTTCATTGTATTCTTCTCTGTCCGATTTTAAAGCTAATAATTCCGCTTTAATAGCATCTTCATCAGCTTTAGAAGCTTCCTCTTTAAACTCTACATAAACCACTTCAGTTGTCGCATCCGTAGTGTAAGTTTCTTTATGTGCCTCCATATAAGATTTGATTTCGCTAGTAGACACTTCTACCTCACTATCATCAATACTTGTGTAAGGCACTTGAACATATTTAATGTCTACTGTTTTAGCATCTGCTAAATAAGCATCTTCAGCTTCTTTAATGGTTGTATTTACACCCGCCTTAATCATGTTGTAATACGTCTGCTGAATGGCGTTTGTTGCAATAGTCTGTTCGTTGTTTGTCCAGCTATCATAATTTACTAAGAAATTCCCTAACGGTGCTGTTTCACCATCTAAGTCTTTTAAGTTCGCGATAAATGCATTTAGACGATTAACATCGAAATTTCCGTTTGCATCTTGAAACTCTGGATAAGAAGAAAAACTTAATTTTAATAAGTCTCTCATTTCATCTTTCTCTACAGACAATCCTAATTCTTCGAATTCAGATTCTAATACAATTCTACGTAACTCTTGGTTGTAGATTGCATTCATAGACTGTGTAGACGTTTGTCTTCCACCAGCTCTATCTTGATAGTTTTTTACTTTTTGTTGAAACTCAAGTCTATTGATGTCTTTACCGTTAATGGTTGCAACAACATCTTGAGATCCGCCAGTTAGGGCATCAGAATTTTTGAATAAATCTCCGATTACGAATGAAAATAACGCTAATGCAATTACCAATATTAATACCAGTGAGCGTTGTCTAATTTTATTTAAAACTGCCATAGTCTTTTTGTATCGTCTTTAATTTGGTGTAAATAAGTGTGCGAAAATAGCATATTCTATCAAATAATAAAAGGAGAAGTTTAGTTTTTATAAAGTTGAAAATCTTTAGCCTAAATTTTATAGGAACATGCTAATAAACAGCGGCTCTTTAGGCTTGAGTTCTTTAGCATTTAAAGAGGTACTCTGCTTGTAAGATCTTTTAAAACGCTAGGAGATAAACAGGATTTAAAATGGCCTACGTACCATTTGAAGTAAAGGGTTTGTTAGTCGACCTCCAATACCTTAAGAATAACCTCGTCTATTTTTGTTGAAGACACTTCGGTAATGGTGAATTTAAAATTCTCTATAAATACATCATCATTCTCTTCTGGAATTCCTTCAGTGGCATTAACAATTAAGCCACCAAGGGTTTCGTAGTTTTCACTCTTAGGAAGATTGAGTTTATAGGTTTCATTGATATAATTCACTTCTAATCGTGCTGAAAACTTATACGTAAGGTCGTTAAGCTGTTCTTCTACCATTTCTACGGTATCATGCTCATCTTCAATTTCACCAACAAGTTCTTCAATAATATCTTCAACCGTCATAATACCCGATGTTCCACCGTACTCATCAATAACCACCGCCATACTACGACGTTTTTTAATCAAAATATTCAACACATCTTTAACCAAGATGGTTTCAGGAACAAAACCTACAGGCATTAAAATTTCATCTATAGATTTCGGTTTTTTAAACAACTCAAAGGAATGCACATAACCCTTAATATCGTCTATATTATCTTTATAAATAATAATTTTAGTACGACCTGTTTCAATAAAGAGCTGTCTTAAATTTTCAATACTATCAGAGATATCAACACTGGTAATTTCGGTTCTAGGCACCATCACCTCTCGGGCTTTCACTCCTGAAAACTCTAAGGCGTTTTGAAAAATTTGTATTTCACTATCCACATCATCTTCATCTTCTACAGACTCCATTTGCTCTGTGATATAATTTCCAAGCTCTACTTTAGTCATGGCCAACACCACATCTTCGCCTTCGGTTTTAAAGACATACTTTAAGACGTTATCTGAAATCCAGATGATAAAATCTGAAATCCAAGAAAAGACCACATAAAACACATAAGTTGGTACGGCTAATACTTTAAGTAAGGTATTGGCATATATTTGAAAGAAGACTTTAGGAAGAAACTCTGCGGTAACTAAAATCACTAGGGTAGAAATCACCGTTTGAGACAACAGTTGTAGATCTACAAATAGATAACTAAGAATAGGACTCTCTGAAGGCAGCATGGAGTTGAACCAGCGTACTAAAACCTCGCCCATTTTAAGCCCGTAAATAACTAAAGCGATATTATTACCAATAAGCATGGTCGCAATATACTTTGAAGGTTTAGCCGTTAGTTTTGCTAAGATATTACCTAAAAAATCACCTTGCTTTTTTTCTAATTCAATATGAATTTTATTAGAAGAGACATAGGCTATTTCCATTCCGGAAAAGAAGGCAGAAAGTATAAGTGTGGATATAATAATGACTAGATCGGCAGTCATACATTATTTGTTATTATGGTCTTCAAACTTTTTACTAAAACGCTTTCTAAAGAAAAACATAAAAGTTGCTAAAGCCACAAATGCGAGCGATAAGTAAGCTCGGTTTCTTTCTTCTGACCATTTAGTGATGGCATCATAAAGGAAAAGCACAGCAAAAACAAGATAAGCGTAATGAAAAATCTTTTGTATTTTCATGAGTTAGGTTCAATTAATAAAGCACAAAGATAGTTAATTATCTACTTCAAAATCACCACCCATTTCTAAGACTTGAGTTTCTTTTAAGTTTTTATCCGAATCAAAGCCCACTCCATGGGTAAGACTTGTTAAACTTTTAAACACAAAAGGTTCATTAGTAAAGGCCCACTCTAGCTTTTGATTGTAATACAATTGCTCTGTAAACAACGTATCTTTTTGGTGGGTTGCAATTTTAACATCGCCACGAAGATCTATAAGATCGGTATCAGAATAAACAATGGCATAATTAGAGGTAATGGTGGTTTTGTTGCCATCGTCATCAAAAATAAAGAGCTCTACGCCTTCTGGAAATTCAGAAAAAGCAAAACTCCGATTAGAGTAATCTAACATTTTTGGACTTAATAGATTGGCTAACAAACGTACCGTATCTTCCTCAAATTCGGTATAGTCCAAATCTATATTTTCAGCCTCACCAATAGGCTGGTTTTGTAACACACCAACTTGTTGAACTTTGTCAAAGTCGTTGTTACAAGAAAAAAACATAGTCACAACGATTGCTGTGACTATGAATTTAATACTATGTAAATGAATTGTTTTCAATTAGTTACTTGGTACGGTTACTGAACGTCCTATCCAACATCCTATTTTAATAACTTCACCTGCACAAGTACAGTTAAAGATTTCCGTTTTAGACGGTGCACTTCCTCTATAACTAGCTGCTGTTTTAGCGGCAATAGATTTTAAACGACCATCTACTCTTCCAGCCTTTTCAGCTTCTAAAGCTGCTAACCAGAATACGGCTCTTTTATTAAAGTTTGTATCTCCACAGCTATTTGCACTCTTAGCATACATTGATGCAATTGATAAATGTGGTGATCCATCAGAAGGATTAAGTTTTAAAGCTTCCATGTAATATTGTCTCGCTTTACTGTAACTTCCTTTAGCTTTCAACTCTTGTGCTAACTTCTTATAAAGTTTTGCTTTCTTTAATGGATCTGATTCTAATTCTATAGTCTGATCGAAATACTTTTGCTCATTCGTTAATAAATACAAGTAAAACGCTGTATCTGCACTTGGCTCAATCGTATTCTTTTGCTGTACTAATTTTAAGAATAAAGGATCTGACTTACACTCTTTAGCATACATTCTGTTCATGGCACGTTGTAACCACTCTGGATTGTTTTTATTAGCTTCAAAGTCTTTTTCGTATAATGGCACTAATACCTCACAGTTAGCACGTTGTCCTAACTTCTGATCCATACTCCCAATAATCTTAGTTTCAAAAACCTCGATATTAGATTCGTAGCTTCCTTTACGGCTTTTTTCAATTTTTGTTAATGTCCCTCCAGCTTCTTCTTTTTCAGCATACTTATTTAAGTTCTTCGTGTAGCCTGCAATTAAACCTTCAATAATTTCATTAACATCATCATACTTATCAAATAATTTCTGTGCATCATCTTGTGTTTTCGCACCTGCATCATATAAATCTACAGCAAGAGAGAAGTAAGTGTAAAGTCCTACAGCACTTTTAAAGTTAGCCGCATCTTTTTGGTACGCCTCATCAAACATGTTATAAATTTCCTGATCTGTCTTGTTAAGTACTTTTCTGTATTTATAAGCTAAGTTGGCTTTATCTGCAAGGATTTCTCCTAAAGGATATCTTGACTCAAAATACTGTCTACTCTGATCGTATAAAGCCATTAAATCGTTAATATGTGCTATTTGCTCTGCACCTGTACTATTTTCAATTTTATGCTTTAAGATTTTTTCTCCGTGTACATAGATCGCTCGGTTAAACTGAGGGCACTTTTCTCTAACAATCTTCCAAGGACCATAGGCTTCGTCATATTTTTTATTCTTAGCATAGTCATTAAAAATAGAGAGATTATTCATACACTCCTCATCTTGTTGAGCAAATCCAAGATTAACACTCATAAAAAGTGCTAGAAAAAGTATTGTTATTTTCGTTTTCATTTGTAAATATTATTTGTTAATTATATTTTCTCTGTTCGAACCAACGAGCATTCAAAGATAAGCTTAGATTAAAGTTTACAAAATTCTCTTTGATTAAATTTTGATTCGTTGTTCCACGTTGCCCAAATTCTACACCTAAATTGGCATTAGAAAACAAGTTTCGGTTTCCAACTGGTAAACCTAGACCAAAAGATATGCCAAACTCTTTAATAGATTCATCTTTTATGACTAAACCTGTTTTAGCGACGTTAAAACCGGCTCTATACACGACACGTTTAAAATAGCCTGAAAACGCATTATAGTTAGGAATATAAAATCCACCAACGGCGATTTTTGAAGCATCTTCAAAAGATGTATTCTGATTAGAGAACACCGGGTTTGAAAACTTACTTGTGTTTTGAAACGTATATTCTGCCCCTACAAACCAAGATTTCGGATTTCCAATACCAGTACCAAAGGTTAAAGTTGACGGCAAGTCTAATTCGGTTTTATCTAAACCTTGGGCTTCAAGATCTGCATCGATAGTAGAAGAGACTCCTGTAATATCAAAAGTTGCTCCATCTATAGTTACCGTAGAGAACGAACGCACATTTTTAGAAGTCAATTGACTCTCTGGCGCATAGGTTGCGGTTGCTGACCATTCTAATTTGTCAGTAATATAAGTTTTATAAGCGATCCCGAAGTTTAGATTTAACCCACTTAAATCTGAGCGGTTAAATTCGCTAGTTTGGTATTGCACCACGCTACCGTCTGGCTCATAAGCCACCTCTAAACCTGTATTTTGTATGTTTCCGAAGTTGTAACTAAAATCGACACCAACACTTAATTTTTCATTGACTTGGTAACCGAGTCCTGCGAAAACTTTGTTAACACCACCTTCACCTTCAAAACGATTAACAAAGACCTCATCATTGTTATAATCATCTAATTTATAACCTACAGAAGTAAATGGCATTAATCCGAAGCCAAAACCAAATTTACCAATTGGCATTGAAATGGCTATATAATCGAAAATTGCAGTGTTCGCATCACCTTCCGAAGTATTGCTTTTTAAAGTAGAATTGGTCATGGTCCCTGCTACCGTAAACTTTACCGGCCTGCTTTCGCCATTAAACGGCATAGATTTTAAACTATTACCGGCATACGCCGCAGGATTTCTTAAATTAACGTGAATACTGTCTAGGTAAACTCCCATGCCACCCATGCTTCGGTTTTCTACCGTACCTTTAGCCATCAAGCTTCCAATACCGTAAAATGAATAGGGAGAACCTGTTCCTTGTTGTGCAAAAGCTGCAGAACTTATAATTGTAATACAGATTACAATGAATCGTTTTATCATTATTTTGAATTATATTCTAGAATGTAATTCAAACCCTCCAGTAGAAAATTTGAATTCGCAAATATGGTATTTTTTAATTGGTTTGACAAAAATTTGCTATCTCCTCCTGTTAAAATAACTGTTAAATCTCTGTATTCGTAGATATAATCTTCCAATACGCCGTCAATTTCTTTGATTACGCCGTGAATTACTCCAGAGTGTATAGCCGATTCTGTAGAGTCTCCAATTAATTTATCAGGCTGCCTTGTTTCTAATAACGGAAGATTTGCTGTTAAATTATTTAAGGCTTTATACCGCAACCGAATTCCTGGTGAAATGGCGCCACCGAGATAATGCTTGTCTTGGGTTACAAAATCGTAAGTAATACAAGTACCGGCATCGATAACCAATACATTTTTATTAGGAAACTGATCTACCGCAGCAGCCACCAGAGCCATACGATCGACACCCAAAGTTTTAGGTGTTTGGTATTTATTTATAAAAGGAAAGTTTAAATCTGAATTTAAAACCAACAACTCTAAATCTTCTGCAACACGATCAACTTGCGCTTTTGATAAATGCCCTACTGAAGAGATGATCGCTTTTTCTAATTTTGGGTAGGCCGATTTGAGTTTTTTGTATTCTTCTGGAAAGCTTTCTAAGGTAAAACTCGATTTATGTAATAAATTTTCAAAATTAAATATTGCGCACTTTACGTACGTATTCCCCACATCTACAACAAGATTCATAGTCATTTTATATTTCCACAAAAATATAAAATCAAATTTTATTAAAATTACTTTGGAGATATTAAAAAAGCGCTTATATTTGCACCCGCTTAGCAAAGCAATTGGTGCCTTAGCTCAGTTGGTAGAGCAAAGGACTGAAAATCCTTGTGTCCCTGGTTCGATTCCTGGAGGCACCACCACCAAAACCCGATTCATCTGAATCGGGTTTTTTGGTTTTATAGCTTTTTATAACGCACCACTTCTTCTCCTTCCTTTTTAAATTAACACTTGTTTCACCTTATTACAAGCTCATTTAAACACGAACAGGGCATTTTTAAACAAAAAAAATCAAGGCGTTTCCACCTTGATTTTTAAATATGAATCTTAAGATTTAAGTCTTATTTCCAGAATTCTTCAATCTCCTCTAAAGATTTCCCTTTTGTTTCAGGAATAAATTTATAGGTCACAAAAACAATAACTAAAATAAAGACGATAAAAATATAATATGGCAATGACCCATTCCATGGTGCACTAGTATTCATTTCACTTCCCATAACCACCGGAAAAGACTGCGATACCATATAATTTGCTGCCCATTGTGCCGCAACCGCTACAGACATGGCCACACTTCTAATCTTATTAGGGAACATCTCTGCCAATAATACCCAAACCACAGGCCCCATTGATAATGCAAAGGATGCAATAAACATTAATACACCAATTAAAGACAATACCCCAACATTACCTTGCTGTAAGGTTACACTTAGCAATAAGAAGCCTACAATCATCCCAACCGATCCGATATACAATAAGGGCTTTCTACCAAATTTATCTACCGTGAACATGGCCACAAATGTGAATACTAAATTTACAAATGCTAAAAGAATTTGTTGTTTTAAAACGTCTTCTTTACCAAAACCTAAGGCTTTTTCAAAAATATCAGCACCATAATACAATACGGCATTGATTCCTGTAAATTGCTGTAACATGGATAATACCGTACCAATAGCAATAATCACTAATACCCCTTTAGAGAAGTAACTCACCTTAACCCCATCATTAGTCTTGTTTAGAGACTCTTTAATGTTGTGCAGCTCTTTATTAGCCACTTCGTTTCCATTAATCTGTTGCAACACGGCTAATGCCGCTTTTTCTTTTCCTTTTAAAGCCAACCAACGTGGACTTTTAGGCACGATAAACAACAAGATTAAAAACAGAATACTTGGAATTAATTCTGACCAAAACATTCTTCGCCATCCGAAATCAATATTTTCTTCTACACTTAGATCACTTCCTATAAAATAAGTTGCTAGGAAAACCACAAAGAAACCAATAACAATAGCCAATTGGTAATAGGTTACCATACGTCCTCTAATATCTGAAGGGGCAATTTCTGCGATATACATCGGAGCATTCATAGAAGCCACACCAATACCTAGTCCTCCAATAATTCTAAACACCACCAACATACTCACCGTTTGTGGTAAAAAGTCAGGAAGCCCAGAACCATATGCTGAAACCGTAAAAAAGATAGCCGAAATAATTAAAGACCACTTTCTTCCTATTTTAATACTTAAAGGTCCCGCAACAATAGCCCCGACAAAGCAACCTAAAAGTGCACTACCAACAACCCAACCTTTTAAGGCATCACTGAGATTAAAATATTCTGTTAGATAAAATTGCGCACCGTTGATGACACCTGTATCATAACCAAAAAGCAAACCACCTAAAGCGGAAACCGCTGCGATTAGCAATAAAAAAACACCTTTTTTCATTTTATATATGTATTTAATAATATTAATTAATTTCTGTTATTTGAGCCGCAATGTAATTAAAATTGGCAAATGATCTGATGGATATTGCAAGTTCCAATTATCACTGAGTACGGCGTACTTAGGGACTTCTACTCCTTTTGAAACAAACACAAAATCTATACGTCTGGTTACGGGCTTATTGAAATGAAAACCATTAAAAGTACCCTCTGGCCCAAAGCTTAGTTTTGCTATTTCTTTTGAATCGTTTAGATCTTCCTTGATGAGATGAATACTAGGATGATCTGGTTCCATATTAAAATCGCCCGTTAATACAACCGGTACATCTTCGGTATTAAATGCTTTAATTTTTTCAAGGATTAAGACCGCACTATTGGTCCGTGCTAATTCCCCCACATGATCAAAATGGGTATTAAACAACCAAAAGGTTTTTGCTGAAGCTTTATCTTTTAGCAAAGCATAGGTACAAATTCTATGGCATACCGCATCCCAGCCTCTAGAAACTTCATTTGGAGTTTCGGATAACCAAAAGGTTCCTGACTTTAAGATTTCAAACTTTTCCGTTTTATAAAACAGGGCAGAATACTCGCCTGCATCTGCACCATCATCACGTCCTACACCCACATAGCTATAGTCTACCAAAAGACTATCCATTGCTTTCATTTGATTAGGCATGGCTTCTTGCACTCCAATAACATCAGGTTCATAAAACTTCAGTTGTTTTATCAAAAAGGGTTTTCTTGTGCTCCAGCTGTTTTTTCCTTCTTTAGGGTAATCGAGCTTAATATTATAGCTCATAACACTTACCTCTTGCGCGTGCGACCACCCCAAAACAGTGAGAAACCAAATAAACAAATACTTCATCGTTATAGGCTATTTGATATACAGAACGTCACTTGTTTCAGAAATTCCGTTTTCATTAAACGCTTCTATTGTAAAATAATATGGCGTATCCCTATCTAAACAGCGCATAAAATGCGTTGTGGTATCATAAACCTGCCACGATTGGTACAACTTATCCTCTGCAATTCCCCATCGGATATTATAACCTTGAGCGCCTTCTACAGCGTTCCATGTAAAGGCGGCGTCTCTACGATCTGCTTGGCGTTCCACCTCAAAACCAGCTACGGCTGATGGCTTGGCTTCTAAACCTAAACCAAACACTCTAAACTCTGACATGGCAAAGTTAGCACCAGGTACTTTTACGTTATGATAACGCACATATTTCGCTTTTACCGCTTCCTCTAAAACAATATAGGCGTTAGGGGTATCTTTTTCACTTGTGCTGCGGTCTACAACAGTTTGCCATACGTTGCCATCTTCTGAAGTTTCAATTGTAAATTGATGTTTTAAACCTTCAGTACGTGTATAAATTCCCGATTCATGATCATGAAAATTTAATTGAAAGGCATGGATATTTCCCGGCTTTAACATTTCCACCGTGATTGTTTGCTTATCGTCATTAGCTTCTGCCACCCAAAATGTCTTTGGATCTTCATCTGTTAAAACTTTTGAGATGATACGACCTTGTGCATCTTTTTCTAAGGGTAATTCTGTAACCTCAACAGCATCGTCATCTGAAGTAAACTTTTTAACCTGCATTAATGAAGAGGCTACGGTGACCTCAGCTTTATACGATAATAACATCCAACCATTATGTTGCCCTGCTTTGGTAGGATGGTTAGCACCAAAACGTGGATAATCGCCATAAGCGGTATTACTATACATCAGTCCATCTTCGTCAAAATAAGTTGGAAACATGCACAAACGGCGTTCCCATTGCGCATTTGAAGCTAAAGCCATCGTCGCAAAATGCCAGTACTGCCCGTTGGTTTGCTTAACTGTAATTCCATGTCCGGCTCCATTAGTAAATCCACCGGGTTTAAAACTCATCGGGTTATTTTTCATATACTCAAAAGGCCCTAATGGCGTTTCTCCTACATATACTCCATCGGCATAAACATTAAATTGTGTTCCTGGAGCGGCATATTGTAAATAATATTTTCCGTTGTGCTTGGTCATAGAAGCGCCTTCCATATACCCTTCTTTTAAAGTTGGATGAAAGTTGTTTTCCCCAAAACGTTCCCAACCATGCTCTTCTTCAACAAGATTAAATAAGGATTTACGAACGCCTGTTTCTAAAAAACGATCGTCTTTATTGAGTTGTTTCACGTGTAAAGGATGTACGTTAGACGAGCCCCAATACAAATAGGTTTCTCCATCATCATCAATAAATAATTCTGAATCTTGAATGTTATTTGTAATAGAAGCTGTTGGATTCCACTTTCCACTTTTAGGATCGTCGGTATAAAGAATACTACCATAGCCCGCAGGGTTACCCGCAAAATAAACTAAGGAATCTTTATAATTAAAGGCTGTTGGGGCGTTACTCCCTTCAAAAAACCATTGTTCCGGCTTGATGAAATCCCAATTTACCAAATCGGTAGAATGCCAGTATCCAAAAGAACGGGTAACAAACATGTAATATTCCCCTTTAAATTCTATCACGGCAGGATCTGCCCCAGAACGATACGATTGGTTACTGCTAGAGTTATACACCATATAGGTATAATCTATATCTAGCGGATTAATATAGGTTTGAAATCCTTCCTTTATCAGGGCCTTTTCCGAAGAACTCACAGCTGGTGTTTCTGTTTTATTCGTTTCATTTTGGCAAGAGAAAAACAAGCCTATTGTACAGAAAAAAAGTAGTTTTTTCATCGTTTATAATTTAGTGTCTTTAGCGGTTAATGGGTTGTAAGAGGTCCCTGTATGCCCAAGTAATCGTTCAAGATGTTGTTTAGGTAAACTTATAAATTCTACATCACGGTAAATTCCGCCGTAAAATGTAAAATCGGCATTAAGTGGTGGAATATCGTCGTTATGGGAATTATCTACAGTAACCTCAATACGGTTAAAAGCATCGTAGTTTAAGTAAGCCGTAATATCAAAATTAAAGGCTGTGTAACCTCCATGATGCATTCCGACTTCCTTTCCCTTAATATAGACAACCGCTGATTGGTTAACCCCGTTAAATTTTAAATAATGGATGTGCTCTTGAGATTCCGAAGCTATAAACAGTGTTTTTTGAGAGTAGCCTAAACCCCTACGGTAGCCCGGCTTATCATCAAAAGCATCTGTAGCATTCCAGCTATGCGGAATATTTACGGTTTCCCAAGTTGTTTTATCACTAGAATACTGCCAACCCGAATTAATCATTTTCGTTTGGGCCGTAAGAAAACAAGTAAAAGCCACATACAGCAATAAGACTAGGGATTTGTACTTAAAACATATATGTGGCATAGGGTAGCTATTAATCTAACGGATACTTGTAATGTGTAACACAGCTTAATTCAACTGCACTCTATAGTGGGTTAATTAAAGTTGCATTACGACACTGTTATTTTGTTAATTGAAATGTTTTCATCATCTCTGTATCAGAATCAGTCCCGACAAAAACTTGAAATTCTCCTGGTTCAGCAACAAAATCTAATGCTGAATTATAGAATTTTAAATCTTCTACAGTTAGGGTAAAGTTAACGGTTTTAGTTTCACCTTTTTTAATGGCTACTTTCTCAAAACCTTTTAATTCTTTTACGGGTCTAGTTACCGAACCAACAAGATCTCTAACATAAAGTTGTACCACTTCTTTACCATCATAATCTCCGGTATTGGTAACATCTACAGAAACCTCAACCGTTCCATTATTATCGATACGTGTTGTATTTAAGTTGAAATTAGAATACTCAAAAGTGGTATAACTTAGACCATATCCGAAAGGATATAAAGGCTCGTTACGCACATCGATGTAGTTACTTTTAAATTTCTCAAAGCGACCTTCATCATTTCCTAAAGGACGACCTGTATTTTTGTGGTTGTAAAAAATTGGCACTTGTCCAACATTTCTTGGGAAAGTGGCTGTTAATTTCCCTGAAGGGTTTACCGCTCCAAATAACACATCTGAAATGGCTCTACCCGCTTCACTTCCTGGGAACCATACATTAAGAATGGCAGGTACATTATCATTCTCTTCGACTAATACCAAAGGACGTCCCGTAAATAGCACTAATACTACTGGTTTTCCTGTTTTAAGCAAAGCATTTAATAAATCTTTTTGTACTTGAGGAATCCCTAAATCGGTTCTGCTACTACTCTCTCCACTGAATTCTGCTGTCTCTCCAAGGGTAGCTACAATAACATCAGATTTTGAAGCCACTTGAAGCGCTTCATCTAATAATTGTTTATCGGTACGGCCATCTCTTGGAATTGACTTCCCAAACATTGTTGCGCGTTGTTCTAATTCTAAATCGTAATCTACATTACTTCCTTTAGCGTATAATAAAGTAGCTTTATCACCGATAACTTCCGTTAAACCATCAAAAACAGAATTTGATTTTTCTTGATCGGTAGCGACACTCCAAGTTCCTGCCATATTATTAGCAGCCTTAGCCAATGGACCAATTAAACCAATAGTTCCTGATTTTTTAATCGGTAATAATTGAGCTTCATTTTTAAGTAATACCATTGATTCCGCTGAAACTTTACGCGCGAAGGTTCTGTTTTCTGGTGTAAAAATTTCAGTATTTGCTCGCTTTATATCGCAATACTTATAAGGATCGTCAAACAAACCTAATTGAAACTTTGCGGTTAACATACGTCTTACAGCCGTATCAATATCATCCATAGATATTTTTCCGTTTTCGTATGACGTTTTAAGCGTTTTTGCAAAAGCCACAGGAATTGATGGCGAATCTCCTGCCATATCCATATCCACACCTGCTTTTAAAGCCTGTTCTGAAACTTCAAATTTATCACCAACACCATGTGCGGTCATTTCATAAATTCCCGTATAATCGGTAACCACAAACCCATTGAATCCCCAATCGTCTCTTAAAAGATCAGTTAACAACCATTTGTTTCCTGTTGCTGGCACACCGTCAATCTCATTAAATGAGGCCATCACAGATCCAACACCAGCATCTATCGCTGCTTTGTAAGGCTCTAAGTACTCATTATACATTCTTATTTTACTCATGTCTACCGTATTATAATCACGCCCTGCTTCTGCAGCACCATATAATGCAAAATGTTTTACACAAGCCATAAGCGTATTATTGGCACTAAGATCATCTTGTTGATAACCTCTCACCATTGCTTCTGCGATACGGCTTCCTAAAAATGGATCTTCACCATTTCCTTCAGAAACACGTCCCCATCTTGCATCTCTAGAGATATCTACCATTGGAGAAAAGGTCCAGTTTACCCCATCTGCACTAGCTTCTGTAGCCGCAACACGAGCCGTTTGTTCTATCATCTCCATATCCCAAGAACTAGACAGTCCTAATGGAATAGGAAAAGTTGTTTTATAACCATGAATAACGTCCATCCCAAAAATTAATGGAATCCCTAAGCGACTTTTTTCAACCGCAATTTTCTGAACTTCATAAATTTTCTCTACCGTTTTAATATTAAATAAGCCTCCTACTTTCCCTTCTTCAATACGCTTACCAACATCAGAACCTTTAGCCGCACCTGTGGTAATATCCCCTGAAGTAGGAAGGTTTAATTGCCCAATTTTTTCATCAATAGTCATTAATTCTAAAATAGAATCTACTTTTGATGCATACGGGTTCTCGGTCTGTGATTGCGCCGTCTTAGCCGTATCTGTATTAGAATTACAGCTTGCCAATGTCATTGCCATAACAGCAATTGCGATAGTTTGTACGTTAATTAATTTCTTCATTATTATATTTTAGTATTTGAAAAAAGCCATGTTAATAATTCTGGTTCTGCAAAAGCGGGGTCCCAACTGTTGTGGTTTGCAAAATCATAAAGCGTAAGTTTAGGAAAACCACCTGCACTTATAATTGCTGAAGCCATTGCTAAGGAAAGCTTAGGGTCTACAACATCATCTTTAGCCCCGTGAAAAATCCAAAGTGGTATATGCTGAGCAAAAGCGGTTACCGATTCTGGATCACCACCACCACAAATTGGAATGGCCGCTGCAAACATTTCAGGATGACGATAAATCAACTCAAAAGTTCCCATACCTCCCATGGATAAACCCATAGCATACACCTGATCGGTTTTGATATAAGGCTGAGCCAGCATTTGGGTCATTAAATCGATAACGGAAGCCATTGCTTTTGTAGGCGCTTCCTTGTATTTATAATTAAATGTGATTGGTTTTGTAGAACGATCGGCTTCTAGTTTTGCCCAATAATCATCTTTAGGACATTGAGGAAAAATGACCACCGCAGGAAATGAATCTCTCACCGTTTCTTCTAAAAACAAATCACTACCATGCACTAATTGTCGCTCGTTATCCAATCCGCGTTCACCAGCTCCATGAAGCACCACAATTAAGGGGTAAGCTTTAGAGGCATCAAAATTTTTAGGCAACAGTTTTCTGTACTTTAAAGTATCACCATGAGCAATATGCTGTTCATAAGAGAACAGTGTTTTTGATGACTCCTTTTCTTGAGCATCAGCTGTTGTTGCACTAGAAATCACGATACTTAAAAATGAGATTAAAAATAAATATTTCATAAGCCTATAAATGTTGGATTAAAATGAAAATCCAAGATTGGTTAAACCATTCTGAACGTCTTCATTTTGCATAAAATAATTCCACAATAATCCTGTTCTATAATTCTCAATCATGATAATTTCCGGACCTTGATCTATAGCTAAATAGCGTTCCGTTACCCAATTGTTATAATGTGGACTAAAGGCATCATAAAATCCAGCAGGCCCTAACAAGGTATTCTTATTACTATAGAAATAACGCAAGGCAGCTAATGATTTTTCTGGTGTATAGGGCATAGAACTTATAGCGGCTGTAGGAGAAATTACTCCTAAATCATTATCAGGGTTATGCGCTGAATATCCTGTAGAACCATCTGCATTACGACTGTAACTTGCCGTAAGTCCCCAACAATCTTCACCGTAATCGGCATAATTATTTGGGTTATTCACACAATGTTGATAATTGATATTACTGTGATTAACATTTACCTCCCAGTAGTTAGCGTACTGATCTGATAAATTTGTAGGATCTAGACCTAAATAAGAATAATGCGCCCAAAATAGAGGACCACTACCAGAACCCGCATGATCTAAGACTAAAGGAATACCATACTGACTTGAACCGGTAACAATAGCTCCATTACTCGCCCATCCTTCATGATACACTTCTGGAGTAATACTATGATCTGGAGAAGCTGCACCTAGAATAAAAGCAATTAAAGTTTCGTTATAGCCTTTTAATTCAAGGTCCATAGCAAAGCCGTGATTAGGACTCCAATGCCAATACAAGGCATTTTCATTTTGGGTATACCAATTCCACTCTACACCTTTCCAAAGGGCATCTGCCTGACTGGCCAAAGCCATCTCGTCTTCAGATCCATTTTTAAAATACTCTTTAACACAGATAAGACCTTGTGCTAAAAGTGCCGTTTCTACCAAATCACCTCCATTATCTTGATCACTAAAAGGAATAACATTACCGTTATTACCATCTATCCAATGTGGCCAAGCCCCATGAAAACGATCGGCATTTTCAAAGAAAGTTAAGATTTGATTGAGACGTTCATAACCTTCGTTTCGAGAAATAAAACCTCTTTCTATCCCTACAAGAATAGCCATAAGTCCGAAACCACTTCCTCCAGTGGTCACCACGTTTTGACTATCTGATGGCGCATCCATATGGTAACGCTCTCTTGCGGCACCCGAATTAGATTCCGCATAATCCCAAAAATATTTGAATGTAGACTCTTGGGTAAGATCCATTAATTCATCATCCGTTAAAGTTTCAACTATCGGATCATCATCTCCATTAGGATCGTATGGTTCTTGATAGCCAGGACCATCATCAGAACCACAATTAAAACAGAATAAGGCGATTATTAATAAATTAAACACTTTCATATTTTCTTAATCGTTAATTATATTTTTAGCGTCATCGCTATTGCGATTAGCTAATTTATGTTGAATAAACCCTGTATAAAAATCCACTTGCCACCTTCAAAATAAGACATAATTTAGGCTACTCTGATACTTTTATGTACAGCGGAATCTATAGTCCAAAGTATTGGGATATAGCGGCATAATTAGGGATTCTAAGCATGCCGCCAATAAAATATAGGGGTAATTAGTCGGGATTATTCAATTCAATCTTTTCTAACTTTTAGCGTCTTAAAGCATCTCTGCAATCTCTGACGGCGATAAGGCTTTATTAAACAACCTTAACTCATCAATACCACTTAAATCTGATAAGTGCCCCCAGTAACTGAAGGTCTCCCCACCAGCTCCAATTGTAATATCTGTACAACCCGTCCAGTCTACACTAGAGCCTAATGCAGATGAAAGTTGTTCTACACCGTTAAAGTAAATTTTACTTTCCGTAGCCGATACCGTTAGAGCCACATGAACCCATTCGCCTGCAGTAACATCAATAACACCACCATCATTCCAACTTTCTCCATCTCCAATACCAATATTTGCTTTAATCGTTTGTTCCGTAGCACTACCTTCTCTAAACAATCTGAAGCCTTGATTTCTATTTTCTGGGGTATCATTTCCTACAACTAGGATCCCAGAACGATCTGGTGACCCATCAACTTTATACCAAAAGGTTGCACTAAAAGCATCCGCACCAAACAAACCATCTATAGGAAATGTAAGGTAAGAATCTGCTGCACCCATAAATGCATTTCCTCCTTCGTAACCTTCACCTAAAAAGGTTGTAGACCCTACCATAGCTGGTTCATCTAAGCTTACAAATTCAGTATTAAACCCATCAAAAGGCATGTAAAACGTTTCACCATCATAGGTTGGCTCATAAGGATTGGTGACGTTAATCATATTCTGAATTTCGTCTTGCGTTAATGTGGTATCAAACAAACGCAATTCATCCATAATACTATTGTCCGATTCGTGACCCCAATAGCTAAAGGTTTCACCTCCTGCACCAATGGTTAAATCCGTAGTTCCTGTCCAATCAATAGCACCACCAAGTTCTGCTGTATACACAGGTAAACCGTTAAGGTAAATGATTGTTTCTGTTGATGAAATTGTAAATGCTACATGTACCCACTCATCAGCAGTGACATCTATAACACCACCATCATTCCAACTTTCGGCATCTCCAGTACCAACATTTAATTTAATACGTTGCTCTGTTGCACTTCCTTCTCTAAATAACCTTAAACCTTGATTTCTGTTTTCAGGAATATCATTTCCGATAGTTAAAATCCCTGATCTATCTGGATCTCCATCTACTTTGTACCAGAACGAACCACTCATTTGACTTCCAAACATACCTTCCACTGGGAATGTTATATAAGAATCTTGAGTTGCACGGTAAGCGTTTGTTCCTGCAAAATACTCACCTGCAAAAGTTGGAGTACCAACTTCTGAAGCCTCTGTTATAGATAGAAGTTCTGTATAACTACCATCGAAAGGCATGTAAAAAACCTCACCTTCAAATAATGCTTCATATGGAGGGGCTTTAGAAAAGTTAACCGTACTGATGGTTGCATTTCCGGCTAAATCATTACCGGTTACCGTTAATACGTGATCGCCACTAGACAGGCTATCATAAGTAAAGGTTTCGTTAACCACTCTATAATCTAAAAACGTATCAAAGGTTGCAATGTCTACACCGTCTAAGTTAAGCACCACTGAACTTACTTCGATATCATCTTCGACTTCAAATTTAATCTCAATAGGCACTATCAGTTCTAAACCTGTGATTACCGTTCCTTCTGTAGGATAGTTAATGGTGACTACAGGTGCTCCTGCATCTGGTCCTGGATCTACGTCTGTAATTGGATCAATACCATCGTAGCATGATGCCATGCTTAGCATTACAACCAATCCTAATATGTATTTATATATGTTTTTCATGTTCTAGGTTTTTATTGGTTAAGTGGTAATAAATCTAACTGTGCTTGTGGGTAAGGTAAAAGCTTATCATCAGCTGTAAATGTTCGTCCTTCATAACTTAATTCATCAAATTTATTTAAACGAATCATATCAAAGTAACGCACACCCCATTCCATAGCAAGTTCAGCAAATTTTTCATCCATAACATCATCAGTAGTTACTCCTGCTAATGCTGGCATGCCTACTCTTGCTCTTACTTCGTTTACAGCATCATCAGCAGAACCCGCTGAACCACTTGCGCCTTGTGTTAAGGCTTCTGCATACATTAATAAGATTTCTGCGTATCTGATAACTAAAAGGTTTTTACCAGAACCATATCTTGTTCTACCTGGAGTTAAATCTACAGACGGTAAATAATGTTTTCCACTGGCAAACATTGCTCTAGCGTAATCGTTAAAGATGTCACCATCTTCAGTTACATTAGAGATAAAGCTTGGTAGCGTTGCATAAGCCGGATCTGAAGTAATTTCATCAATACCACGAGGTGTGAAATTAACACTTGTTGATAATCGTGTAGTTTCCCCTCTATCAATCATGAACTTAATAAACTTTAAACTTGGCTCATAGAAGCCCCAACCTCCAGAAGCACCTTCTACAACTGGTGTCCAGTCTGATGGTCCGAAAGGTCCGTACTCATGAGCGTTCTCAGTACCAGATTCCGTACCGTAATCTGAGAACTGAAGTTCGAATAAGTTTTCATTACTACGCTCGCCTTCTTTTTTAAATAAGTGGTAGTAATCTGGGTAAAGGTTAAACTTACTAGAATTGATAATTTCTCCTGTAACATCGGCTACAGCTTGGTAATTTTCTAATTCTAATTGTGCTAATGCTTTTATGGCTAAAGCGGTGTACTTTGTAACTCCACCAGAAACATCTTGTCTTTCGTTTGGTCTAGCATCTGGTAAAAATGGAATGGCTTCATCCATTAAATCCGAGATGTATTGCATAACCTCTTCTTTAGTTTTAACCCCATTTTCGAGTTCTGCATTGATATCTGAAGATTCAATAATAAAAATATCTCCCCAAAGTCTTGACATTTGAAAGTGTGTAAACCCACTTAATACTTTACATTCTGCCATGTATTGATCTGCACGTTCTATATCGTCATCTTCAACTGCAAAATCTTTATACGATTGTATGGTTTCGCGAGAGCTTACAATTCTTACAATATCACCATAGAAATTCTCCCAAATTTGGTTGTACATCCAAAACCCATTATCGTAATTAAAAAGGTCTGTATCTGCAAACTGCGGCTGATCTCCAAGACCACCTGCATTAACATCGTCACCGCGTACGCCAATTAATAATGGGTCTTCCCATCCTCTTGAATAAACTGCTGAATACGACCCGATAAGTGGTAAAATCATATCCTCAGAAATGGTAAAATCTAGATCATCTGCCGCGAGCTGACCATCATTTTCTTCTAATTTATCTGCACATGAAAAAACGACCATACAGATTGCTAGCGTAAGGGCTAACGGTTTTATTATTTGATTTATATTTTTCATAATAGCTTTTTTTAAATTTTAATATTCACACCAAAAGTATATACTGCAGGTACAGGATAAGTTTGACGATCTACACCATCACTAACTTCAGGGTCGAATCCGTTATAATTAAAAACTGTAATAGGACGTTCTGCCGTACATGTAAATCTTACTTCTGGCATATTTTCTCCTAAAGCTTTTGCTGGAAGTGTATAGGCTAACTGAATGTTTTGAACTCTAAAGTACGAACCATCTTCTACAAAGAAGCTGCTCATTTTCTGGTTCCAAGCCTTTCTTCGTCCTTCTGAAGACGGGTAAGAATTACTCGTTCCTTCACCATGCCATCTGTTGATTGCAAAATCAGCATCAATATTAGTGTCATTAGTAAAGATCACCTCACCTCTTTTACGGTTTAAGATTTTATTTCCAGTCTGACCCGAAACTGCTACAGAAACTTCAAAGTTTTTATAAGCCACATTGAAGTTACCACCATAACTAAAGGTTGGTAAATAAGAACCTAATACCACACGGTCATCAGCATCGATAACACCATCGTTATTTTGATCTTTATAAATTAAATCTCCAGGAATTAACTGGTTGTTATTTTGACTGGCTTCGTATTGTGCTGTTGGATCTGCAGCCACTTGTGCATCATTTTGATAAACACCAGCAACTTCCCAACCATAAAAAGCATTTACAGGCTCGCCAACAATAAGACGTTGACGGAACTCAGCGCTCCCTGTATCTACATAACCTTGTTCGCTGTCTATTTTAGTGACTTCATTTTTAAGCGTCGCAATGTTACCTCCTATAGAAAAACTCCAATCGTCATTAATATGCTGTGTCCATGTGGCTGCAACTTCTAAACCTTGGTTACGCATTTCTCCAATATTGGTATCTACAACCTCAGCAGTAATTGGCGTTACCTTAGGTAATACTAAATCTTTAGTATCACGAATGTAATAATCTACCTCAAAAGTCAATCTATTATTAAAAAGACGAGAGCTAATACCGAAGTTTGTTTCTTCTAAAATCTCACGTTTTAAGTTTTGAAAGGTGTTAGTTGTTAAGATCCCATTCATTTGTGTATCTCCGATATCTGCCGTGGTCTGGGATACGGTTCTTGTTCCGGCACTACCTCCTAAGAATCCATTAGCTAACTGCCCCCAACTACCTCTTAATTTTAAGAAATTTATAGTATTGCTATCGCTTAAAAAGTTTTCTTCAGAAAGTACCCATCCTAATCCAACAGCTGGTGTTGTTACCCATAATTCACGAGGGAATCTTCCATCACCTTCATGTCTTAAAGTCGCGTTGAATAAATATTTATTCTTATAACCATATTCTACTCTTCCGAAGTAAGCAATAGAATATTGACGGTCTCCAGATTCAAAAACTTGCTCATTAAAGGTTGTTGGATCCGCAAAATTTAAATACCAAGAGCTCTCTAAACCGATACCTTGAATTTCATTACCTGTTGCAGAAAAGGCATTATCTTGATAATCTCTATAAGACGATCCGGCTAAAACGGTTAAGTTATGATCTCCAAAAGTATCTGTATACGTTAACGTATTATCCCAAATTTGCTTTGAGTATTTTAACTCCGCTCTTCGTATACCAGACTGTGCACGTTGCGACTGCCCAGAAATAAAATATGGCAAATACACATTACGTTCTGAGATAGTTGTATAATCATGACTATAAGACGTTTTAAACTTTAATTTATCTGGAATTAAGCTGTAGTCTAAAAACATACTTGTTAAAACCTTTCTGATTTTAAGCTGATTGTTATTATAAGTCATTGTAGGAAATGGGTTTTGAGACCCGCGGTAACCTAATAAAGTGGCATCTGAAAACGGCGTTGTTGTGGCAGCCGTATTCGTATAATCGTAAACAGGTAAGATTGGCACTGCTGAATAAGCTTGAAACCACGCTCCATTTTCAGGATTGTACTGTGTAGCATTACTAAAAATAGCGTTGGTCCCTAAGGTTAAACGATCTGATAATTCAATATTAAGGTTAGACTGAATATTAAAACGCTCATACTCATTCTTCATATCTAAAATCCCTTCTTGCGAAAAGTAATTGGCATTTACGCTATAGGTCGTTTTTTCTGACCCTCCTGTAACACCAATAGCATGACTAGAAATTGGAGCCACACGTAAAATCTCTTTATACCAATCTGTATTTACATCTGGTACATTAGGATTTACACGACTTCTCCCAAAACGTTGCATAGCATTGTTTACAAAATCGATATCAGCTTGAGAATTGGATTCGTAAGCCATAGTCACAAACTGCTCTGCATTGGCCATTTTAAGCACATTTTGAGCATTCTGATATCCGGTATAACCATTATAAGTAAATACAGGTTTTTGCTCGGTTCTACCATTTTTAGTTTCAATGATAATAACCCCGTTGACCCCAGCTTGTCCAAAAATTGAAATTGAAGACGCATCTTTTAATACAGAGATCGTTTCAATTTGATTGGTATCTAAGAAATCAATAGTATCGTAAAACATACCGTCAACAACGTAAAGTGGTGTATCGCCACCTTTATAAGAGTTGGCCCCTCTAATACGTACTGTTGGAGATCCTCCAGGAGTACCACTACTCACCACTTGCACACCAGCGACTTTACCTTGAATAGACTGCATAACATTACTACTCGGTGTTTTAGCAACATCTTCAGATTTCACAGTAGAAATGGCTCCGGTTAAATCGGCTTTTTTCTGAGTTCCATACCCAACAACAACGACCTCATTAAGTGATGCAATATCATCCTTTAAGATGACATTGATTTGAGATGCACTTGTTACGGTGATAACCTGCGGCGTAAATCCGACATAGCTAAACTCAATCTGGTCCCCGACTTCAGCTTTAATGGTATATTTTCCATCAAAGTCTGTTGTGGTTCCTCTACTTGTTCCTTTAATTATGACACTTGTCCCTGGTAGGGGCATTCCATCACTCTCACTTGTTACAGTTCCATTAATTTCTTTCTGTTGTGCAAAAGAACAGATCGAAAAAAACAACATCAACAATAGACTAATTTTTGTTTTCATATAGATTGTTTAATATTAAATAATAGAGTTAGTTTATTTAATTACGAAGTTAAAATCTAATGTTAAACCCTGTTAACATCTATTTACATTTTAAATACGCCATACATCCGCAATACAGCGTACATCACACCATAAAACTAGCTATGACGTACTATAAAGCTATAAAAAAAACGTTGTAGTAGGGTTATATTCTCTTAAATGACGTAGTAATGACGTAGTGAAGTGTCATCATAATAAGAATTATTACGCCTAATTTTTGATATTTAACAAATAATCCACCAAAGAAATGTCATTTTCCAAATCTAACTTCTTTTTCAATCGGTATCTATGGGTTTCTACCCCTCTAACCGAGATATTCATTAGCGGAGCGATTTCTTTTGAGGAAAGATTCATTTTGATGTAGGCACAAATCTTCAAATCTTTCGGAGTAAGGACGGAATGTTTAGCCTTAAGAGTTTCAAAAAATTCATCGTGTACCTGACTAAAATTATTCTCAAAAACTTCCCATTCGTCTTTAAGGACTATAGAATTATCGAGCTTTTTCACCAACTTTTTATACGAATAATAATTGCTGAAACTATCCTTATTCGCCATCAATTCCTTTTTGATATCTTGAAGGGTTTCATTTTTCTTTACCAAAGCCATGGCGTTATTGGCTAATTGCTTACTCTTAAGTTTTATTTCATTTTGTAACGAGTCGTTCTTTAATTGCACAATGCGCTTTTCATTTTCTAAAGTTTGCTCGCGAAGCATTTCTTGTTGTGCTTTTTGGTACTTCTCTCTAATAAGCTGTTGCTCCTTGGCCATTTTTTTATGGTGAAGAGTGTAAAATAAAACCACCGTTAATAGCACTAAAACAAAATAGACCACATACCCCCAAGTATCCTTGTACCATGGCGGTAAGACTTCTAAATTTAAAGCTTGCGCCTCAGAGACGTTCCCCGCATTATCACCAGTTCTAAAAAACAGGGTATAGTCTCCATCTAATAAATTAGCGAACTCTACTTTTGGCCCCTCCACTTTATACCAGTCCGCATTTTTTGGTAGCACTTTAGATTCTGATATATGATATTCGAAATAATGATTTTTTGATTTAGACGATGATAACACCACACTAATACTTTCCTTAAACTTAAAATCTATTGGCGCTTTATCTAAATCCTGAATCGCTACAGGGACCTCGTTAATGCTGATGCTTTCAATTTTAGGTTTATACAAATCTGCACGAGCGGTAGCTTTAGAATTAATCATCATAAAGCCGTTGTCCAAGTTCAATGCGTAAATAGAGTCCGATAGCACAGAAACATTTTCATACCCTACGATATAACTATTCTTTAGAAAACTATCATTGAGCACAAATTCCTTTTGACTGTTGTCTAAAGATTTAAACTTTATAAAGCCTGCTTTATTTTTTAAGGCAAATAAATCGGCATTATCATCAGAAATAATATAACTCTCCTTTCCTAAGACGTCGTTTAATAAAGTATAAGGTACAATGGAATCTAAGATCGGTTCATATTTCTGCCAGCCCCCATTGGTGGATTTAAAGCTAATATGGTTCTTTATATTATAGACCCGAACATTATAAGAAGAACTAATCCCTTTATCTTCATAACTCAATACCGATTCAATACTCTTATAATCTTCAGAAAATTTAATTTTAGACACTCCTTTTATGGCATGAGCCACCCAAGCGGTGGTTGGATTTTCAAACACTAAAAATCGTGCGGGAATTGCTGTTTTTCCCAAATGTTGCGCCTTCCAAACCCCATCCTTTTTTTCAAACTTTACCAATCCAGAGTAGGTCCCTTGAATATAGGTCCCTTGGCGCTCTGGAACTTTCTTAATTGTCCAACCGCCGGTATAGTCCGATATTAAAGTGAGTTGATCGTTTTCAACAATAAACGTTCCTTCGTTATGACCACAGAACAAATCGCCTTCAACAATTTCCAAATCCCACACTTGCCCTTGAGACCCTTCAATAAATTGTAATGTTCCATCGTCGTTTAAACGAAATAATCCCGTATTGGTTCCTACATAAATATGCCCCTTATAAGGTAACACATCGTAAACCGCACCGAGCTTTCCAGAAACATCGTTAAAAAAGTAATTAGAACTATGCAGTTCTACATTTGCAATACCATTATCTAAACCCAGCCAAAGATTATCGGTGTCATCTAAACATTGCCCTAAAACCGTATTATTAAACAGTCCATTTTCCTTACTAATATGAAACTTTTTACGCCCTTGATGGTCGGTAAGAAACAATCCATCTTTAATAGTCCCAAAAACCATATCCCCATTTTTAAGGACCGAAAACTCATTTAGCTGGTGCAGCTTAATCGCTTTATTAATTTCAAAATCGGTAGGTTCAAGTTGGTCCTCCTCTAAGAAATAACTTCCTTTTAAAGAAGTCATCAGGAGCAGTTTCCCTTCATAGGCATCGATAGAAATGATTTTGGTATCTTTTAAGAGATCATCAAAAAAGAAAGGTTCCAAACGCATATCCTTTAACACGAAAACGCCCTCATTTAAGGTACTTACCAACATTTTATCATCAACAACACTACAAGAAATTATAACCGATCGCGACTTAAGCTGTGTTACGGTTTTAAAATCATAGACATAGACGTTTAAGAACGATCTAAAAATAATTTTATCCTTATACTTTACAATTCCCCAAATCTCTTCATTAGGTGCAATTTGATCGGCCACCAAAGCACTTAAAGAATGGTATTTTAGTTGTGCAAATTCATCACGTTCCCAATACCCAAAAGCTTCATAAGACCCCGTGTACACTCTATCCTTAGTTGCTAAAACAGAACGTACAATAGTTTTATTGGGTAACGGATAAAATTTCCAAACCAAAGCGTCATACTCTAGCAAACCACTATTGTTAGCTACATACACTTTACCATCAGGAGCTCTAGAGATATCCCAGTTTTGGTTTCCCGCTTTATATTCGGCCAAGGTGTAATTATGGATACTAGGCGCAAATTGCCCAAAGCATTTAAATGAAACTATAATTAAAAGTAATGTGAATGAAAGAAACTTATTCATAAGCTTAAAATACCTAATTAGGGTCACAGGATTAAAAAAATTGAAGTCGATAGGCACGCTAAAAAGCGCCCAAAGAGACGTAAATCTAACCTTCGTTATTGACAAAGATAAAACATTAGGAAGACTGCTAATTTTAAATCGACTTCAATTCTTCGCGTCACTTATTTTACGGGCCATCTCCGTAAATTTGTCCTCTAAATATTTTGCAGAACAGATTTAAATTCCAATATTTGACAAGTACAATGAACAGACAATTCTTAAATAGCATTATTATTATTCGCATCGAAATTATTCTTCGACGCCATGGGATGCTATAATATAAAATTAAATAACACTATATCGTAAGCCTTCCACTCTTTTGGAAGGCTTTTTTTATGCAAAAAATTAAAGCTTTTGAACATCATAATTAAAACCAATTAAATAACTGATTTGCAACAACTTAACACAAACCCGTAAGTATTGAATTTAGATGAACAATTGCAATCCTATTATCAAAACCATACATAACAAGTAATTTAGATTCATTAAATCAATTTTGCCTTTAATAAAACTATGAGCGAATTAAATAAATACAGTAAAACCGTAACTCAAGATGCCACACAACCGGCTGCTCAAGCCATGTTGCATGCTATAGGGTTAACAAAAGAAGATTTTTTTAAACCTATCGTTGGTATAGCCAGCACGGGTTACGAGGGCAACCCTTGTAATATGCACCTTAACGATTTGGCCAAACTTGTAAAGCAAGGCACAAAAAATGAAGATGTTGTAGGCCTCATCTTTAATACCATTGGAGTGAGTGATGGTATTTCTATGGGAACACCAGGCATGCGTTACTCGCTACCTTCTAGAGATATTATCGCAGATTCTATGGAAACTGTTGTTCAAGCTATGAGTTATGATGGTTTAGTGACTGTTGTAGGCTGTGATAAAAACATGCCAGGCGCGTTAATGGCCATGATCCGATTAAACAGACCGTCTATATTAGTGTATGGCGGAACTATAGATTCCGGTTGCCACAACGGAAAAAAACTTGATGTTGTTTCTGCTTTTGAAGCTTGGGGAAGCAAAGTGGCCGGCACCATGGATGAAACCGAATATCAAAATATTGTTGAAAAAGCCTGTCCGGGCGCTGGGGCTTGTGGAGGAATGTATACAGCCAACACCATGGCATCAGCTATTGAGGCCTTAGGGATGACATTACCATTTAACTCCTCTAATCCCGCTTTAAGTGATGCCAAAAAAGAAGAGTCTGTAAAAGCAGGTGAAGCTTTACGTGTGCTTTTAGAAAAAGATATTAAACCTTCAGATATCATTACCAGAAAATCAATTGAGAATGCTGTAAGACTGGTCACGATTTTAGGAGGTTCAACCAATGCCGTATTACACTTTTTAGCGATTGCTAGAGCGGCTCAAATAGATTTTACCTTAAAAGATTTCCAAGATATAAGTGACAACACGCCTTTTTTAGCCGATTTAAAACCAAGCGGTAAATACTTAATGGAAGATGTACATGCCATTGGCGGTATTCCTGCCGTTTTAAAATACTTATTAAAGAAAGGCTTAATTCATGGTGACTGTTTAACAGTTACCGGAAAAACGATTGCTGAAAACTTATTGGATGTACCAGATTTAGCCGAAGGACAAGACGTTATACATTCTATAGAAGAGCCAATTAAGATTTCAGGACACCTTAGAATGTTGTATGGCAATTTAGCGACCGAAGGAAGTGTTGCTAAAATTACTGGAAAAGAAGGCTTATGCTTTAGAGGAAAGGCTAAGGTTTTTGAAGGCGAGTATGCTGCTAACGATGGTATCCGAGACGGAAAAGTTAAAAAAGGAGATGTTGTAGTTATTCGTTATGAAGGTCCAAAAGGGGGACCTGGAATGCCAGAAATGCTTAAACCAACAGCCGCTATTATGGGGGCCGGATTAGGAAAAGACGTGGCATTAATAACCGATGGACGTTTCTCTGGAGGGACTCACGGTTTTGTCGTAGGTCATATTACACCCGAAGCACAAGAAGGGGGAACTATTGCAGTCGTTAAAGACGGTGATATAATTACCATTGATGCTGAAACCAATTCCATTTCTCTTGAAGTGTCTGAAGAAGAACTTCAAAAAAGACGTGAACAATGGACCGCACCAGAATTAAAGTTTGAACGTGGCGTCTTATACAAATACGCCAAAACCGTATCATCAGCATCCAAAGGATGTGTTACTGATGAGTTTTAAAATAAGAAAAGACAAGGAGCACATAGCCAAGAATTAAATGGCCTTGATTAACAAGACCAATGACCTCAACCGCCACACTCCATAATCCATTAAACCCTATGGAAATTAAAACAGAAGAAAATAAATTACAGCAAAGCTCCACTACAGAACGTATTTCTGGTAGTGAAGCCATTATTAAGTGTTTATTGGCTGAAGGTGTCGATATACTTTACGGATATCCAGGCGGTGCCATTATGCCTGTGTATGATGAACTTTATAAGTATCAAGATAAAATTCACCACGTCTTAACACGTCATGAACAAGGAGCAACACATTCGGCTCAGGGCTATGCCAGAATTTCTGGAAAAGTTGGAGTTTGTATGGCTACCTCAGGACCTGGTGCTACTAATCTTATCACCGGAATTGCAGATGCACAAATAGACTCAACCCCTATGGTATGCATCACCGGTCAGGTGGGTTCGCATTTATTAGGAAGTGACGCATTTCAAGAAACCGATATTGTAGGCATCTCTACACCGGTAACCAAATGGAATTGCCAAATTACCAAAGCTTCGCAAATTCCAGAAATGTTAGCTAAAGCCTTTTATATTGCTAAAAGCGGAAGACCAGGACCTGTATTAATTGATATTACAAAAGATGCACAGTTTGAAGAATTCGACTTTAAATATGAAAAATGTAAAGGTGTAAGAAGTTATAAGCCCGTTCCTGAAACGGATACCACATCACTTCAAGCCGCGGCAGACCTTATAAATTCAGCTAAAAAACCATTAATTGTTTGGGGACAAGGCGTTATTTTAAGTAAAGCTGAAGAAGAATTTAAAGCTGTTATTGAAAAAGCCGGAATTCCATCGGCTTGGACCATTTTAGGTGCCTCCGCCATACCAACTGCTCACCCTTTAAATGTGGGTATGGTAGGTATGCATGGTAATTATGCGCCTAATGTTCTTACCAATGAATGTGACGTCTTAATTGCAATAGGCATGCGTTTTGACGATCGTGTTACCGGTAATTTAGCCTCATACGCTAAACAAGCGAAGGTCATTCATTTTGAAATTGATCCTGCTGAAATTGATAAAAATGTAAAAACAGATATCGCCGTTCTCGGTGATGCTAAAGCAAGCCTAAAAAGTTTACTGCCTTTATTAGAAACAAAATCGCATACCGATTGGCATCAAAAATTTAAGGACTTATATGCTATAGAATACGATAAGGTTATAAAACATGACCTTCACCCTACTAAAGAGGGTCTAACTATGGGCGAAGTGCTTAAAGAAATCAATATTCAAACTAAAGGAGAAGCCGCTATCGTAAGTGACGTGGGGCAACACCAAATGATTGCCTGCCGTTATGCTGACTTTAAAGTCTCTAAAAGTAATATAACCTCTGGTGGTTTAGGGACAATGGGCTTTGCGCTTCCTGCTGCAATTGGTGCAAAAATGGCCGCTCCAGAAAGAGAAGTGGTAATGATTGCCGGTGATGGTGGTTACCAAATGACCATACAGGAGTTGGGGACTATTTTTCAGCAACGTGTACCCGTAAAAATAGTGGTTTTAAATAATGAGTTTTTAGGAATGGTACGCCAATGGCAACAGTTGTTTTTTGACAAGCGTTATGCTTCTACAGAAATGACTAACCCCGATTTTATTGCCATAGCCAAAGGTTACCATATCGAGGCTCAAAAAGTTACAGAACGAAAAAATCTAAAAGCAGCCATCAAAGACATGATTGATTGTGAGGGGCCTTATTTCTTAGAAGTAAGAGTAGAAAAGGAAGATAATGTTTTTCCTATGATCCCAACAGGTGCAAGTGTTTCAGATATAAGATTAGAGTAATTATGGAGAATCAAAATATCAAATTCACCGTATCCATATATACGGAAAATAACATTGGTTTACTGAATAGAATTTCAGCAATATTCCAAAGAAGACATATGAACATTGAGAGTCTTAACACCTCACCTTCAGAAATTGAAGGGGTTTCGAGATTTACCATCGTTGTAAATATTACAGAGTCTCAAATGAAAAAAGTCATCGGACAGATAGAAAAGCAGGTTGAAGTCATCAAAGCTTACTATCACACCGAAGAAGAAATCATTTACCAAGAGTCTTGCTTATTTAAAATTAAATCTGAATTGCTCTTTGAAGAGCGTCAAATTCAAAATATCATTAGAGAAAGCAATGCCAATATCGTTACGGTAAACAAGAAATTTTTCGTCTTAGAGAAATCGGGAAGAAAAGAAGAAATCGATTTATTGTATCGCGAATTAAATGCCTTTGGCATCATGCAATTTACAAGATCAGGACGGGTAGCGGTGACTAAAGACGAAATGAAAATTTCTACCCTACTTAAAGCGTTTCAAGAATAAAAAAATTAAAGAAAAAAGAAGATAGCCTAAGCTTAAAAAACACAACAGCTTCAATCTATTTTCTGAACTAAAAACAAAGAACAATGTCAAATTATTTCAACACATTAGCATTAAGAAATCAATTAGAGCAATTAGGAAAATGTCGTTTTATGGACGCTTCAGAATTTGAAGATGGCGTTAACGCATTAAAAGGAAAAAAAATCGTCATTGTAGGTTGTGGTGCGCAAGGCCTTAACCAAGGACTTAACATGCGCGATTCTGGATTAGACATCTCCTATGCTTTAAGACCGCAGGCCATTGAAGAAAAACGAGCATCTTTCCAAAATGCTACAGATAATGGTTTTAACGTTGGTACTTATGAAGAACTAATCCCTTCGGCAGATTTAGTATTAAACTTAACTCCAGACAAACAACACACTAACGTTGTAAAAGCTGTGATGCCATTAATGAAAAAAGGAGCGACGTTAAGCTATTCGCATGGTTTTAATATTGTTGAAGAAGGTACTGAAGTTCGTGAAGATCTTACCGTAATTATGGTGGCGCCAAAATGTCCAGGAACCGAAGTAAGAGAAGAATACAAACGTGGTTTTGGTGTTCCTACCCTTATCGCTGTGCATCCAGAAAATGATCCTGAAGGAAAAGGATGGGCACAAGCTAAAGCCTATGCTGCTGCTACAGGTGGTGATAGAGCTGGTGTTTTAGAATCGTCATTTATTGCCGAAGTAAAATCGGATTTAATGGGCGAGCAAACGATTCTTTGTGGCTTATTACAAACCGGAGCGATCTTATCTTTTGATAAAATGGTAGAAGAAGGTATAGAACCTGGTTATGCTGCTAAACTTATTCAGTACGGTTGGGAAACGATTACCGAAGCTTTAAAACATGGAGGAATCACCAACATGATGGATCGTTTATCGAACCCTGCTAAAATTAAAGCCTTTGAATTATCTGAAGAGTTGAAAGGCATTATGCGTCCATTATTTGAAAAGCATATGGATGATATTATCTCTGGACATTTCTCTAAAACCATGATGGAAGACTGGGCTAATGATGATGAAAATCTATTAAAATGGCGTGCTGAAACTGGAGAAACTGCTTTTGAAAAAACAGAATTAACCTCAGCACATATTACAGAACAAGAATATTTTGATCACGGCGTGTTATTAGTTGCCTTCGTTAAATCTGGTGTAGAACTTGCTTTTGAGACTATGGTAAGCGCGGGGATAATTGAAGACTCTGCATATTACGAATCTTTACATGAACTTCCATTAATTGCTAATACTATTGCCAGAAAGAAATTATTTGAAATGAACCGTGTAATTTCTGATACAGCTGAATATGGTTGTTATTTATTTGACCATGCTTGCAAGCCGTTATTAACAGATTTCATGAAAACTGTGGATACCTCTATTATCGGTAAATCCTTTTCTAAAACTACAGGTGTAGATAATATAGAATTGATTGCTGTTAACGATGCCATTAGAAATCACCCTATAGAATCAGTAGGTCAACGCTTAAGAGCAGCCATGACCGCTATGAAGGTTATAAAATCTGAAGACGTAGCCGTTGAAGATTCTGTATTAGCCTAAAATATAGACCCTACCAAGTTTTTATTTAAAACTTGGTAGGTATTTTATTAATTAAAGAGAATTTCTGCCTTTGCAGAATGTTAGCATGGAAGAAACGACAACAACATACAAACCTACCCTAAAAGCTGTTGAAGCTGCTGCCGAAAAACTTAGAGGTATTGCACATGTCACACCGCTCATAAAAAATTTACAATATTCAAAATTGTTTGACGCCAACATCTATTTTAAAAGAGAAGACCTACAAGTGGTCCGCTCGTATAAAATTCGTGGTGCTTATAATAAAATTTCATCTTTAAGTCCAACACAAACTAAAAATGAAATTGTCTGCGCTAGTGCCGGCAACCATGCCCAAGGTGTGGCGATTTCTTGTAAGTTGTTAAAAATTAAAGGAACTATTTTTATGCCTTCACCTACACCAAATCAAAAAATTGAGCAGGTGAAGATGTTTGGGGAAGACTATATTACGGTGGTTTTAGTAGGCGATACTTTTGATGATGCCAACCATGCGGCTATGGAAGAATGTCAACGCTTAAACAAAACGTTTATTCATCCGTTTAATGATGAAAAAGTTATTGAAGGCCAAGCTACGGTTGGATTAGAAATTATAGATCAGGCTAAAGTACACCCTATTCACTATGTTTTTGTTCCTATTGGTGGTGGCGGACTCTCATCGGGCTTATCTTCTGTTTTCAAAATTCTCTCACCGCAAACCAAAATTATTGGGGTAGAACCTAAAGGGGCTCCCTCAATGCTAACTTCTATAAAAAACAATAAAAATACAAAGCTAGAAGCCATTGAAAGTTTTGTTGATGGCGCTGCTGTAAAACGTGTTGGCGATTTAAATTTTGCGATTTGTAAAGAAAACCTATCGGAGGTCGTTACCGTAGATGAAGGTAAAATTTGCCAGACCATTTTAGACCTTTATAATAAAGATGCCATTGTGGTAGAACCTGCTGGCGCTTTAAGCATATCTGCCTTAGAACAATATGCCGATGAAATTAAAGGCAAAAATGTGGTTTGTGTTGTAAGTGGTAGTAATAACGACATTACCCGAATGGCAGAAATTAAAGAACGTGCTTTAATCTATGCGCAATTAAAACATTATTTTATAATTAAGTTTCCACAACGTGCAGGTGCTTTGCGCGATTTTGTTGTGGATATCTTAGGCCCAACTGACGATATTACTCATTTTGAATATACCAAAAAGGTAAACCGAGAAAATGATGTTGCCGTTGTTGGACTTCAGTTAAAATCACCCGAAGATCTAGAACCTCTCATTTCTAAGATGAAGCGTCATAATTTCTTTGGTGATTATTTAAACGATAAACCCGATTTATTTCAATTCTTAGTATAGCTTAACATAGATTTAACCGGAGTAAAGGCGCTATTTGTGTACCTTTAATAAGAATATAAACCCTAAACTAAAGGTCATTATGAAGTCTACTTTTGAGGACATTCCCTCCCGCTTTCAAATCAATACCCTTATTGAACAAAACACCTATTTAGTCGGTGGTCAATTAATACCATGGCAAGGTGAAACTTCGGAAGTGTATTCCACAATTTCATCTACAGCAACGTACAAACCTACCCTATTAGGTACCATTCCTACATTAGGGGAAACAGAAGCTTTAAGTGCGCTCGATGCTGCTTGCGAAGCCTATAATAAAGGCCAAGGTTTATGGCCTACCATGAAAGTGGAAAACAGAATTGCGTGCATGGAAAACTTCGTGACGCAAATGAAAACCAAACGCGACGAAATTGTTAAACTTCTCATGTGGGAAATTGGTAAAAATTTAGCCGATTCTCAAAAAGAGTTTGACCGTACCGTAGAATACATTTACGACACCATTGAAGATTATAAACAAATGGATCGTGATAGCGCGAAATTTGAAAAACATTCTGGTGTTAATGCCCATATTAGACGTGGACCATTAGGAGTCGTTTTATGTTTAGGACCTTATAATTATCCTTTAAATGAAACCTTCGCCCTTCTTATCCCAGCGATTATGATGGGAAACACCACCATTTTTAAACCTGCTAAACATGGGGTTTTATTAATTACTCCTTTATTAGAAGCGTTTAAAACTAGTTTTCCTGAAGGGGTTGTAAATATTATATATGGTAGAGGTCGTACTGTGGCCGCACCCATTATGCAATCAGGGAAAGTAGACGTACTCGCCTTAATTGGTAATAGTAAATCCGCCAACGCCCTACAGAACCAACATCCAAAAAGTAACCGCTTACGCTTAGTCTTAGGCTTGGAAGCGAAAAACCCTGCTATTGTATTACCCGATGCCGATTTAGATTTGGCTATTGAGGAATGTATTGCAGGTTCCACCGCTTTTAACGGACAACGATGTACGGCGTTAAAAGTACTTTATGTGCATGATAGCGTGGTTGAAGAATTTAATAAACGTTTTTCAGCTAAGGTAGATGCCCTTAAGTTTGGAAATCCATGGGAAGACGGAGCCCAATTAACACCCTTACCAGAACCTGAAAAACCAGCATACATCCAAGGTCTTATTGATGATGCGACCCAAAAGGGAGCGCAAATCATCAACGCCAAAGGTGGAGAAACGACAGAAAACTATATTTTTCCAGCGGTATTATATCCCGTATCTAAAACCATGCGTGTTTTTAAAGAGGAACAATTTGGCCCTGTAATTCCTATAGTGCCGTTTAGTGATATTGATGAGCCTTTAGATGATATGGCCGCTTCTAACTATGGTCAACAAGTAAGTCTCTTTGGTAAAGACATAAAAACCTTAGCGCCTCTAATAGACACATTGGTCAATTTAGTTTGTCGTGTTAATCTTAACAGCTCTTGTCAACGTGGACCTGATGTGTACCCATTTACGGGGCGTAAAGATTCTGCAGTTTCTACATTGAGTGTCCATGATGCTTTAAGATCCTTTTCCATAAGAACCTTTGTAGCCTCTAAAGACAATGCGTATAACAATGCTATTTTAAAGGACTTATTAGATTCTAGAGCTTCTAATTTTGTAAGCACCGATTACATTCTCTAATTTAAGAGACAATAAATAAGATATATACAATTTAAAATTGATTTATTCCGAAATCCATAATTTTTGAGTAAATCAATTTTAAATTAATGGTCATCAAAGAATTTTTGCCTATATTAGTACTATGTTTACATTGAAACACAAATATAGAGCACCCAGACCAGAAGGTCTTGACCTACGCAAACGACGCCACTAATACTTCTTATTAGTCGCTAATTCTATATTCATTTTATTCATTTCATTGTGTTCAACTCAAATTTCAACTTACATCCTCAATCCTTAATTATCACTTTAGATAATCCTAGTATTGTACGCCGCTTTTTCTCACGTCGCCCGTAAGGGTATGACTATTTTTATAGAACTCAGGTGAGTCCGGTTCTGCTTTCAAACATTCAAATTCAACAACATTTATAATTTAAATATCAATTACAATGAAAATTGTTATTGCTGATAAATCCCATAGCATATACGCGGAAGTCATTTGTGATACTATTGCAGAAGCCGCTAAAGTTAGAGGAACAGGTATCGCTAAACGTAAACCCGAATATATCATCACTAAAATGGAGAACGGTAATGCCGTGATTGCTTTAGAGGGTGATAAATTTGCAGGATTTTGCTATATAGAAGCATGGAGTCATGGGAAATTCGTAGC
Organism: Winogradskyella rapida; assembly: GCF_042675845.1. Taxonomy (NCBI): domain Bacteria; kingdom Pseudomonadati; phylum Bacteroidota; class Flavobacteriia; order Flavobacteriales; family Flavobacteriaceae; genus Winogradskyella; species Winogradskyella rapida. The sequence goes on from NZ_JBHTKM010000063.1 coordinate 806,328, forward strand.
CAATTCCGGACTTATTGTACATCCCGATTTTAGAAATTTAGGACTTGCTAAGAAAATAAAGAAAGTGGTTTTTGACCACTCCAGAACCAAATTCCCAGATTCTAAAGTGTTTAGTATTACAACAGGGTTAGCAGTTATGAAAATGAATAGTGAACTCGGCTATAAACCGGTTACATTTTCAGAACTAACAGACGATCAATCCTTTTGGAAAGGCTGCCAGACATGCAAAAACTTTGATGTCCTTACAAGAACAGAACAAAAAATGTGTCTCTGTACCGGTATGCTTTATGATCCTGAAAAAGCTGAAACCACAAAAGAAGTCAGTCATAATTACGATAAAAAAACATGGACCAGACTTAAAAACCTCAAGCAATCCATGTTCCTTAAAAAAGAAAAAAAACAAAATTAAGCATATGAAAAAGTTAGTTATCGCCTACAGTGGCGGATTAGACACCTCTTACTGCGCAGTAAGTTTAAGTAAAGCAGGATATGATGTACACGCTGTTAGTGTAAATACTGGCGGTTTTACTGCTGAAGAAATTAAGACCATAGAAAGCAACGCTTATAAGATGGGCGTCTCTACTTATAAAAACATTGACGCCATTGCATCCTACTATCAAAAGGTCATTAAATATTTAATTTTCGGAAATGTCCTAAAAAACAATACCTATCCCCTTTCTGTAAGTGCCGAACGTATTATTCAGGCTATAGAAATTATAGAATATGCCAAAAGTATTGATGCGCAATACATAGCCCATGGAAGTACGGGCGCCGGAAACGACCAGGTTCGTTTTGATATGATTTTTCAAACCTTAGCCCCAGAAATAGAAATTATAACACCGATTAGAGATCAAAAACTTACTCGTCAACAAGAAATTGATTATTTAGTTGAAAACGGTATTGACATGTCTTGGAACAAAGCCAAATACTCCGTTAATAAAGGGCTTTGGGGAACTAGCGTTGGCGGCGAAGAAACCCTGACCTCCGATAAACCCTTACCAGAATCTGCCTACCCATCACAATTAAAACATACCGATGCGGAAAAAATAGTACTCTCTTTCTCAGAAGGCGAACTTGTTGCAGTGAATGGGATAAAAAATGATCCTGAAATTAATATTGAAGTGTTAAACACCCTCGCTTCTGGTTATGCCATAGGTAGAGATATTCATGTTGGGGACACCATTGTTGGCATTAAAGGTCGTGTTGGTTTTGAAGCTGCTGCTGCCCTAATCATTATAAAAGCACACCACTTATTAGAAAAACACACCTTAACCAAATGGCAACTGCAACATAAAGATTACTTATCTAATTTTTATGGAATGCACTTACACGAAGGGCAATACTTAGATCCTGTAATGCGAAATATGGAAGCCTTCTTACAAAGCAGTCAAGATACAGTAACTGGTGATGTGTTTATTACGCTAAAACCTTACCATTTCTCTTTAGATGGAATTTCATCAGAACACGATTTAATGCGTGCAAAATTTGGAAGTTATGGCGAAGAGAATAAAGGTTGGACTGCTGAAGAAGCGAAAGGCTTTATTAAAATTTTCGGAAATCAGAATAAGATTTACCAACAAGTGAATAATTAATTAAGAAGAAAAACACTCCTAAAGTCCCCTCAAGCGGACAGACCTCTCCGTTAAATTGGACTATTGTCCCCTTCAGGGGACTTTAGGGGTGTGAAATTTGAATTGACATGAGTACGTTAAAAATAGGAATCATCGGCGGAGCCGGTTATACGGCAGGAGAGCTAATCAGACTTATATGCAACCACCCGAAAACAAATCTCAATTTTGTCTTCAGCACCTCTAATGCAGGCAACAAAGTATATAAAGTACATCAAGATTTAATAGGTTCAACAGACTTAGAATTTACAAGTACAATTAATCCAGATGTCGATGTTTTATTCTTGTGTTTAGGACATGGAAATTCAACCGCTTTTTTAGAAAAAAACAAATTTTCAGACCATACTAAAATCATTGATTTAAGTAATGATTTCAGGTTAGTTGCGGATAAGAATTTTGAAGGTAAAGATTTTATCTACGGTTTACCAGAGCTTAACAAAGACGCTATAAAAAAAGCCAATCACATTGCGAATCCGGGTTGTTTTGCAACAGCCATACAACTCGCTTTATTACCATTGGCAAAGGCCGAAGTATTACATCATGATGTTCATATTAATGCCGTAACTGGGGCCACAGGTGCTGGAACCTCGTTATCTAAAACCACGCATTTTACTTGGAGAGATAATAACTTTTCGCACTATAAGGCGTTTACACATCAGCATTTGGGAGAGATTAATCAGACGGTAAACCAATTACAAAACGATTTTGACTCTGACATCAATTTTATGCCGAATCGCGGTAATTTTTCAAGAGGAATTTTCGCCACGCTTTACACCAAATTTGAAGGCACACTTGAAGAGGCCAAACAATTATATAAAGATTTCTATGACGATGCGGCGTTTACCTTTATTTCTGATGAAGAGATTCATTTAAAACAAGTGGTAAACACCAATAAATGTATTCTTCATTTACATAAACACGAAGGAAAATTATTAGTCACAAGCATCATCGATAATTTGTTAAAAGGCGCTTCAGGGCAAGCCATTCACAATATGAATTTAATGTTTGGATTTGAAGAAACAGAAGGCTTACAATTGAAGGCCAATTATTTTTAAAATCCCGCCGGGTCTTGGTGACCTAGTCGGTACAAATAGGAAATAATCCCCTCAAGGTTTTTACAACCTTGCAGGAGTTAAAACAGAATAAGTTCAACTTAAAATGATCACCGCTTTCGCGGTCATTAATATGAACCGAGCATTTTTTAATGCGAACACATTTTACCATTAAAAAAACAATAGAACAGCAAAATGAAAATAGCAATTATAGGCACCGGAAATTTAGGCAAATCTATTGCCAAAGGATTAATTACCAACAACGCTATTACCACGTTGTATTTAACCAAAAGAAACTTGGAAGATATTCAAGATTTAGAAGGGTATAAAAATGTACTGCTCACTACCGATAATATAGAAGCGGTAAAACAATCAGACATTTTAATATTTGCTATTCAACCCGCACATTTTGAAAACATTTTAAGAGATATTCAGCCTTATTTAACCGACAAACATGTTATAATTTCAACGATTACTGGTTTTTTAATTCCGCAGATAGAAGCCCTAATTGGAAGCGATCAGTTTATTATCCGTGCCATGCCTAATACCGCTATTGCGGTTGGTAAATCTATGACCTGTTTATGTAGTAATGAGAACGGCAAAAAGCGTCTTAAAATTGCTGAAGCCATTTTCAATAGACTCGGACACACCTTAGCCATACCAGAAGCACAGATGCAAGCCGCCACCGTAGTTTGCGCTAGTGGTGTTGCTTTTTGGATGCGTTTAATTAGAGCAACCACCCAAGCCGCTATTCAATTAGGTTTTGATGCTAAAGAAGCTCAAGAACTCGCCATGTACACTAGCGAAGGTGCAGCCAATTTATTAATTACTAACGGGCATCATCCAGAAGAAGAGATTGACCGTGTTACCACACCGAAAGGCTGCACCATTGAAGGTTTAAATGAAATGGAACACAAAGGATTGAGTTCGTCTTTAATTCAAGGTATGGTGGCTTCGTTTAATAAAATTAACAACATTAAAAAGGAACAAATTTAATAGCCATATCCTGCAAGGTCTAACCTAGCTTGTAGACATATCATACAATTGTTCAAACCCCAAAGCCTCCAAAGTCTCATCTTGACCTTGGAGGTCTAAAAATAACAGAATACACCTTCAAGGTTTTTAAAATCTTAAAGGATTAAAACTAAAAACATGAGTTTATTTAATGTTTACCCTTTATTCGACATTACACCTGTAAGCGCCAAGGATGTTTACGTTTATGATGAAAATAATGTAGAATATTTAGATCTATACGGAGGCCATGCTGTGATTTCTATTGGGCATTCTCATCCTAAATATGTTAAAGCCGTTTCTAATCAAGTGCAGCAATTAGGCTTTTATAGCAATGCCATACAGAACCCTTTACAAAATCAACTTGCCAAGAAATTAGAATCCCTTTCCGACTGTAAAGATTACCAATTATTTTTGTGCAATTCAGGAGCAGAAGCAAATGAAAATGCCTTAAAACTCGCTTCGTTTCACAATGGAAAACATAAAGTTTTAGCTTTTAATAATGGGTTTCATGGTAGAACTTCTGCCGCTGTTGCTGCTACGGATAATCCTAAAATTGTCGCTCCAATTAATGCGCAACAAGAAGTAGATTTTTTGCCTTTAGGAGATTTAGAGGCTGTAGAAGAGATCCTTCAACAAAATAAAACTTGTGCCGTAATCATAGAATGCATTCAAGGCGTTGGTGGTTTAGACCAAAGCACTACGGAATTCTATCAAGGTTTAGAACAACTTTGTAAGCAATACAACACCGCTTTAATTGCCGATGAAGTCCAGTCAGGATTTGGTAGAACTGGTGATTTTTTCGCCTTTCAAAAACATCAAATAACGCCCGACATTATTTCTATCGCTAAAGGAATGGGAAATGGATTTCCAATTGGAGGGATATTAATTCACCCTTCCATAAAAGCTTCTTTTGGCCTTTTAGGTACAACCTTTGGTGGTAACCATTTAGCGTGTGCAGCATCACTTGCCGTAATAGAGGTTATTGAATCGGAACAGCTCATGCAAAATGCTAAAGAAATTGAAACCTATTTTAGAGAAAAAGCTCAAACACTTCCGGGATTAAAAGCGGTAAAAGGACGCGGATTAATGTTAGGATTAGAGTTTGATTTCCCAATTTCAGATTTACGGAAGAAATTAATTTTTAACCAGCATATATTTACTGGAAGTGCAAAGAACCCTAATTTGCTGAGAATTCTTCCTCCATTAACCATTCAGAAAAAACATATAGATTTATTTTTTGAAGCGTTAATCAATGAATTAAATATATTATAACATGACACTGTTGAAGCACACCTTTGAAATCCCCTCAGACGAATTGGACTATTGTTCCTTAGGGAGACTTTAGGGGTGTAAACGCAAAGAAAGTCAAACTAAAAGTTCCCCACTTTCGTGGACATAAAAATGAAAAACTATACCAAAATAAAAGATATTTCCAACTTATCTGAGACCATTAAGGACGCCATTTTACTTAAAATGAATCCTCATGAGTTTCAAAATTTAGGACAACACAAAACCCTAGTGATGTTATTTTTTAATTCGAGTTTAAGAACACGCCTAAGTACTGAAAAAGCAGCAAAAAACTTAGGAATGGAAGTCACCATTTTAAACGTTAATGATGCGTGGAATCTTGAATTTGAAGATGGCACTATAATGAATATGGACAAATCTGAGCATGTAAAAGATGCGGCTCAGGTCATTTCACAATACGCCGATATTATTGCTGTAAGGGCCTTTCCAAGTCTTACCGATAAAACTAAGGACGAATCAGAATTCATTCTGAATAGCTTTAAAAAATATGCCACAGTACCTATTGTTAATATGGAAAGCGCCACCGCCCATCCCCTACAAGCCTTGGCCGATGCCATTACCCTTACTGAACTTACAGAAAAAGCAAAACCAAAGGTGGTATTATCATGGGCACCTCACCCAAAAGCTTTGCCACAAGCCGTTGCCAATTCATTTGTAGAAATGATGCAAGATCTAGAGGTCGATCTAACCATTACACATCCTGAAGGCTATGAATTGAGTGAAGCCATTACTAAAGACACCCCAATCAATCGCAACCAAGAAGAGGCTTTAAAAGATGCCGATTTTGTATATGTTAAAAACTGGAGTAGCTATAAAGATTACGGGCAAAACCTTAACCAAGATAACAACTGGATGATGACCCAAGAAAAACTGGGTAAAGCTAAATTTATGCACTGCCTACCAGTAAGACGTAATGTGGTGGTTGAAGATGCTGTTTTAGACAGTGAGCAATCCGTAGTTATTAAGCAGGCCAACAATAGAACTTATGCCGCGCAAGTGGTACTAAAGCAGATTTTGGAAGATTTATAAATGAATTATAAGGACCTAGTAGACACCAAAAACCTAACAGGTCTAAAACCAAAAAGAGACTCGCTTTTGCGAACACGAAATGAAAACAATAAAAGTCATAAAAATAGGAGGCAATATCATCGATAATGAAGAGGCTTTAGCAGCTTTCATTAAAGAATTTGCAAGCCTATCAGGCCCTAAAGTTTTGGTACATGGTGGTGGAAAACTAGCGACCAAACTAGCCAAACAGATGGATATCCCAGTACAAATGCACGAAGGGAGACGTATAACCAATATAGACACCTTAGATATTATTACGATGGTGTATGCTGGAAAAATCAACAAAAATATCGTGGCACAGCTTCAAGCTAACAATTGCAACGCTATTGGATTTTCAGGTGCTGATGGCAACACTATTGTTTCCGAAAAACGCCCCGCTAAAACCATCGATTACGGTTTTGTTGGAGACGTAAAAAAGGTCAATACAAACGCTTTAGAAGTTTTACTAAACAATAACATTACGCCTGTTTTTTGCGCCATCACCCATGATGAAAACGGGCAATTACTCAATACCAATGCCGACACCATTGCTTCGGAATTGGCCATTGCTTTTGCACCTAACTATGAGACGGAATTGTATTATTGTTTTGAAAAAAATGGGGTTTTAAAAGACGTCAACCAAGACGATTCTGTTATAGAACATATAGACAACAACACGTATAAAACCCTTATTGAAAACGGTACTATTTATGAAGGCATGTTACCCAAATTAAATAACTGTTTTCACGCCATTAATCACAAGGTAAAAAAAGTGTGCATCGGTAAATCACAAATGCTGTTTCACACGACAACTAAACATACAACAATTACAAAATGATAGAAAAACTGACTAAAGAAGCCATTGCGTTACTCAAACAACTTATAGAAACGCCATCATTTTCTTCAGAAGAAAAGCAAACGGCATTACTTATTGAAGCTTGGTTTACATCTAAAAAAATTCCTTTTAACAGAGACCATAATAACATTTGGGCAACTAATAAACATTTTGACGACAGTAAGCCTACTCTACTTTTAAACTCGCATCACGACACCGTAAAACCGAATAATGGTTACACTAAAGATCCTTTTAAAGCTATTGAAGAAGAAGGAAAATTATACGGCTTAGGAAGTAATGACGCTGGTGGATGCTTAGTGTCTTTAATCGCTACTTTCACCTACTTTTACGAGAAAAAAAACCTCAACTACAACTTGGTTATTGTTGCTTCTGCAGAAGAAGAAAGCAGCGGACCTAAGGGCCTTAATAGCATGTTAGACATTATTCCTAAAATTGACGTGGCCATTGTAGGCGAACCAACTTTAATGAATTTAGCCATTGCCGAAAAAGGATTGGTCGTCTTTGATGCAAAAGTAAAAGGAACTGCCGGACACGCCGCACACCCTAATAAAGACAATGCCATTTATAATACCATCGAAGTCTTACAATGGTTTAAAGATTATCAATTTGCTCGAAATTCACCAGTTTTAGGTGATGTAAAAATGACGGTAACACAAATTAATGCCGGAAAACAACATAATGCGATTCCTTCAGAAGTGGATCTTGTAATTGATGTACGCGTTAATGACAAATATACCAACGCACAGATTGCTGAAATTTTAACCCGAAAATCACCTTGTACTAGCATTACACCACGAAGCCTAAGATTAAACTCTTCATCGATTCCTATTAATCACGCCTTAGTGGAAGCTGGAATTGAACTTGAAAGAAGCACTTATGGTTCTCCAACCCTCTCTGACCAAGCCGTTTTAAGTTGCCCTTCTCTTAAATTAGGCCCAGGAGATAGCACACGATCGCACACCGCAGATGAATTTATTTATCTTGCTGAAATTGAAGAAGGTATTGATTTGTATATTAAATTGCTTGAAAAAGTATTATAAAAAAAGAAACTAGAGAAAAGAAGCAAGAGCCGCGATAATAACCTCTAATGTTTGAGTGAGCAGTCCTTATGTTAATAGCAAAGGGCTTTAGGTCTTGATTCTAAATTTTAAAAATTAAAATTAATAGTATGAAACTTTGGGACAAAGGATTTTCAATTGATAAAAAAATAGAATTATTCACCGTTGGTAACGACCGTGAAATTGATATGCATATCGCTAAATACGATGTACAAGCCTCTTTAGCACACGCCATTATGTTAGAATCCATTGGAATTATAAGTTCTGACGAATTAGTGCAATTAAAATCAGGATTAAAAGTCTTAGCGGAATCTATTGAAGATAGTACGTTTACAATTGAGGATTCTTTTGAAGATGTTCACTCTAAAATTGAGCATGAACTCACAAGAACCCTGGGTGATGTTGGAAAAAAAATCCACACCGCCCGATCTAGAAACGATCAAGTTTTAGTCGCACTTCAATTGTATTACAAAGAGAATTTAGAAGTCATCAACCAAAAAACAAAAACGCTTTTTGATACCCTTCTAAATTTAGCGGAAACTCATAAAACAAAATTATTACCGGGGTATACGCACTTACAAGTCGCCATGCCATCATCCTTCGGGTTGTGGTTTTCTGCCTATGCAGAATTACTCATTGACGATGTCTTCGTGTTAAATGCTGTCTCTAAAATCGCCGACCAAAATCCTCTAGGATCTGCCGCAGGTTACGGAAGCTCCTTTCCTATCGATAGAGCGAGCACTACGGAAACCTTAGGTTTTTCAACCTTAAAATACAATGTCGTGGCCGCGCAATTAAGTCGTGGCAAAAGTGAACGTGCCATTGCAAGTGCTTTAGGCGGTCTCTGTAATACTATGTCCCGTTTTGCGATGGATATTTGCCTTTATATGAGTCAGAATTTCGGCTTTATTAGCTTTCCAGATGAATTAACAACAGGTAGTAGTATTATGCCGCATAAAAAGAATCCTGATGTGTTTGAATTGATCCGTGGGAAATGCAATAAAATTCAAGCTTTACATTCTGAAATGCTATTAATCACCAACAATTTACCAAGTGGCTATCATAGAGATTTCCAGTTGCTTAAAGAAAATATTATTAATGCTTTTGAAGATGTAAAAGACATTTTAGATATTTTCAATTACGCCATTCAGCAAATCATTGTTAAGGACATTGATTTAAATGACGAAAAATATCAATACTTATTTACGGTAGATAGTATTAACAATTTAGTTGTTGAAGGGATGAGTTTTAGAGAAGCCTATCAGAAAATAGGTGGTCAAGTTCAAGCTGGTACCTACCAACCCGATTTAGGTAAAGAACACTCTCATATAGGAAGCATTCATAATTTATGTTTAGATGACATCAAGGCCAAATACCCGAAGTCGTAAATCTTACTAAAACCTATAAAAAAATAAAGCATCTGAAAAAATTCAGATGCTTTTTACTTCCTACCCTAATAATAACTACCCCTAGAATATAATAGTAGCAGAAGTCTTTTTAAAATTTTATTATAATCCAACTAAATCACCTGTTGGGTTTTTAGTTGCTAAATCCGAAGATCCCATTAAAAATATATCCACTTGTCGTGCGGCCTCTCGGCCTTCAGAAATAGCCCAAACAATTAAAGATTGTCCTCTTCTCATGTCTCCAGCCGTAAATATATTTGGGATATTGGTTTGATACTTTCCGTATTCTGCTTTATAATTAGAACGTACATCTCTGTGAATCCCTAATTGATCTGCAATTGTGGCTTCTGGCCCCGTAAACCCTAAAGCTAATAAAGCTAAGTCACATTTCCAAGTTTTTTCGGTCCCAGGAACCTCAATAAGTTTAGGACGTTCTCCTGGTATCATTTCCCACTCTACATTTACAGTTTTTAAAGCCGTTAGTTTTCCTTTACTATTGGTGACAAACTCTTTGGTATTAATAAGCCAATTCCGCTCTACCCCTTCTTTATGAGAGGTCGAGGTTTTTAATTGCAATGGCCAATACGGCCAAGGTGTTGTTGGCGAACGATGTCCTGGTGGCTTCGGCATAATTTCAAAATTAACAACCGATTTAGCGCCTTGACGGTTAGAAGTTCCGATACAATCTGAACCTGTATCTCCACCTCCAATGACAATAACATTTTTACCCGTTGCCAGCACCTGATCTTTAATTTTCTGACCAAAAACCACTTTAGTTTGTTGGGTTAAAAAATCCATAGCTTGCACCACACCATCAGCATCGATACCCGGTGTTGGTAAGCTTCGACGCTCAGTTGCGCCTCCACATAACACCACAGCATCAAACTTTTTAAGCTCCTTAACATCGTAATTAACCCCAACATTAACATTGGTCTTAAACACAATACCTTCAGCCTCTAAAATCGCTAAGCGTCGGTCTATAATCCCTTTTTCCATTTTAAAATTAGGAATTCCGTAACGCAACAAACCGCCAATAGCGTCGTCGCGCTCAAAAACCGTTACCGTATGCCCAGCTCTATTTAGCTGTTGTGCTGCGGCAAGACCTGCTGGTCCAGAACCTACAACGGCTACCGTTTTTCCTGTTCTTATTTTTGGAGGTTGTGGTTTTATCCACCCTTCCTTAAAGGCACGCTCTACAATATTTTTTTCTATATTTTCTATAGACACCGGATCTTCAATAATCCCCAAAACACAAGCTTGCTCACAAGGAGCAGGACATAAACGTCCTGTAAACTCCGGGAAATTATTTGTAGAATGTAAAATCCATGATGCTTTTTGCCATTCGCCTTGATGCACCATATGATTAAAATCTGGGATTAAATTCCCTAATGGACATCCACTATGACAAAATGGAATCCCACAATCCATACAGCGCGATCCTTGTTCAGTGATATCTTTTTCATTTAGCGGTACCGTAAACTCTTTGTAATGCTTTACACGATCTTTTACGGACTTATATGTTTCATCCTTTCTTTCGAATTCCTTAAAACCTGTTACTTTTCCCATTCTCCTATACTGTTTCTAATTCTTCTACCATTTGCTCTTCCGTCTCTAAACGCTTTAAAGCGCGCTTGTATTCTGTTGGCATAACCCGTACAAAATGACGTAAACTCACATCCCAATCGGCTAATAAGTCAGCACCTCTTTGGCTATTGGTATATTTTACATGTTTCTCAATAAGGGCTTTTAATTCTAAACCATCTTTCTTAAGAATTTTTTCAAACTCTATTGTTTCGGTATTACACAAACCGTTAATAAATTTACTCTCCGGATCGTAAACATAAGCGATTCCTCCACTCATCCCTGCCGCGAAATTTCGTCCTGTTTTACCTAAAACAATAACTTTTCCTCCGGTCATATACTCACAACAGTGATCGCCAACACCTTCTACTACGGCCACAGCCCCAGAGTTTCTTACGGCAAAACGTTCACCTGCAATTCCATTAATATAAGCCTCACCTTCTACTGCTCCAAATAGACAGACATTACCAACAATGATGTTATCTGCGGCCACAAAACTGGCTTTTTCAGGTTTTTTAATAATCAGCTTAGCTCCAGACAATCCTTTTCCAAGGTAATCATTAGTATTTCCTTCTAAAGTAAAGGTTAAGCCATGAGCACTGAAGGCCCCAAAACTTTGTCCTGCAGAACCTGTAAAACGAATGTTTAACGTATCTTCAGGTAAGCCTAAATGTCCGTATATCTTAGAAATTTCATTACTTACAATAGCACCAACGGTTCTATTGGTATTTTTTATAGGATAAGCCAAGGACATCTGCTCTTTACGATACAAGGCACGATGCGAATCTTTTAAGATTGTAAAATCTAAAACATTCTCTAAATTATGATCTTGTTTCTCCGTATTCTTTACCGTCATTTGATCATAAACCGCTGGACGATGCAATATAGAAGATAGATCTAAACCTTTCGCCTTATAATGCTTAATGGCTTTATTGGCATTTATTTTATGGGTTTGCCCAATCATTTCGGCCATGGTTCTAAATCCTAATTCAGCCATGATTCCTCTTAATTCCTCTGCGATATAATAGAAGAAATTAATAACATGTTCGGGAGTCCCTTTAAAGTTTTTTCGTAATTCTTTATCTTGAGTTGCAATCCCAACCGGACAAGTATTTAAATGACATTTTCGCATCATAATACAACCGGAAGCTACTAGTGGCGCTGTAGCAAAACCAAACTCTTCAGCTCCTAATAAAGCAGCAATTGCCACATCACGGCCTGTTTTTAATTGTCCATCGCACTCTACAACAATTCGACTTCGTAGATTATTAAGCACTAATGTCTGTTGCGCTTCGGCTAAACCAAGTTCCCAAGGCAAACCTGCGTGTTTTAATGATGTAAGCGGCGATGCTCCTGTACCTCCATCATAACCCGATATAAGTACCACATCGGCTTTTGCTTTGGCAACCCCAGCAGCAATAGTCCCCACACCAACTTCTGAAACTAATTTTACATTAATTCGAGCATCTCTATTGGCATTTTTAAGGTCGTAAATGAGCTGTGCTAAATCTTCAATAGAATAAATATCGTGGTGTGGTGGCGGTGAAATTAAACCTACAAATGGGGTAGAATTTCGAGCCGAAGCAATCCAAGGTAAAACTTTTTCCCCAGGTAATTGCCCTCCTTCTCCAGGCTTAGCCCCTTGAGCCATTTTAATTTGGATCTCTTTTGCATTGGCTAAGTAATGTGATGTTACACCAAAGCGTCCTGAAGCCACTTGTTTTATAGCCGAGTTTCTACTATCTCCATTAACATCAGGTTGAAAACGTCTTCGATCTTCTCCACCTTCACCAGAATTAGATTTTCCTCCAATTCTATTCATGGCGATGGCTAAATTCTCATGTGCTTCACGTGAAATAGACCCATAAGACATTGCTCCTGTTTTAAAACGTTTTACAATTTCTGTCCAAGGCTCAACTTCATCTAAAGAAATAGGATCGATATTATTAAATTCGAATAAACCACGAATGGTCATTAAATTTTCGGACTGTTCATTAATCGTCTTTGCATACAAGTCATAACTTGCCTGATCGCTTAAACGTACCGCTTGTTGTAGTTTGGCAACCGTAGTAGGATTAAACAAGTGCTTCTCCCCATTACGTCTCCATCGGTAATCGCCACCAATATTTAAGCCCAGACGCGTGTCTAACACTTTTTTAGGAAAGGCGTATTTATAACGTTGGTCAATTTCTTTTTCAATTTCATATAAGCCTATCCCTTCTATTCTAGAAGCGGTATAAGGGAAATATTTTTCTACAAATTCTGAATTAAATCCTACAATCTCAAAGATCTGAGACCCTCTATACGAGTGAAGTGTAGAGATTCCTATTTTATTCATCACTTTTAAAATCCCTTTTCCGATGGCTTGATTAAAATTATCGACGGCTTGTTGCTCATCCATCCCTTTAATAAAGCCTTCCTTCACCTGAATACGGATAATTTCATTCACCATATACGGGTTTACCGCACTCGCTCCATAACCAAATAAGGTTGCGAAATGATGCGGTTCTCTCGGTTCGGCAGATTCTATGATAATATCAAAATAAGACCGTTTTCTTAAACGATTCATTTGGTGATTCACATAAGAACAGGCTAATAATGATGGTATCGGCGCCATTTTTTTATTGACCCCGCGATCGGATAAAACAATGATGTTTGTTTTTCGTGTTAAGGCTTTTTCTATCTGAATGATAATAGCATCTAAAGCGTCTTCTAAACCGTTAAGTCCTTTTTCTTTTTCGTAAAGAAGCTCTATGGTTTCTGCCTTAAAACCTTCAACAGTAATATTTCTAATTTTTTCTAAATCGGCATTAGAAATTACCGGATTCTGAATTTTTAATTTTCGACATTGGCGCTCTGTAATACTAAAAATATTACGGTCTTCCCCTAATGACAAACTAATATCCGTAACAATTTCCTCTCGAATTCCATCTAAAGGCGGATTGGTAACTTGCGCAAACAACTGCTTAAAATAATTGGATATAATTTGAGGTTTATTAGACAGCACCGCAAGTGGCGTATCTATTCCCATAGACCCAAGGGCTTCTTTCCCTTTAACCGCCATTGGGGTTATAACCTCTTGTATCTCTTCGAACGTGTAGTTAAACAAACGTTCTCTGGTTTTCATATCTATGGTTTCAATAGGACAAGTTTCACCTGTATACGGAATGTCTTTAAGGTGCAGTCTTGTTTTATCTAACCATTCTTGATAAGGACGTTCCTTAACAATCTTACTTTTTATTTCTTCGTCATTAATTATTCGTCCTTGGTTCATGTCTACTAAAAACATTTTTCCAGGCTCTAAACGACCATGACTTTCCACATCTTCAGGAGCAATATCAACCACGCCAATTTCTGAAGACATAATTAATTTACCACTTTTAGTAACGGTATAACGCGATGGTCTTAATCCATTTCTATCTAATAAGGCGCCAATATAATTTCCATCTGTAAAAGGCACTGAAGCCGGACCATCCCAAGGCTCCATAATACAAGCATTATAATCGTAAAAGGCCTTACGTTCTGGCGACATGGTTTTGTGTTTTTCCCAAGCTTCCGGAATCATCATCATCATCACCTCTGGTAAAGATCGTCCGGTATGGGTTAAGAGTTCTACCACCATATCCATAGAAGCTGAATCTGATTTCCCTGGCAAAATAATAGGAAACAGCTTATCGATTTGCGGTCCAAAAACCTCACTTTTCATAATTTCTTCTCTTACCCGCATACGACTTACATTACCACGAAGGGTATTGATTTCACCGTTCTGACACATAAAGCGGAAGGGCTGAGCCAGCTCCCAAGTAGGCATGGTATTCGTAGAGAAACGTTGATGCACCAAAGCTAAACGTGTTACCAAGTCAGATTCTTGCAAATCTTTGTAGTACGTCCCGATATCTTCAGGCATAATAATCCCTTTATAGATAAGGGTATTTACGGATAAACTTGAAACATAAAAATAAGAGCTCTGAGACATCTTAGATTTAGCAATGGTATGTTCGGTAATCTTACGCGCCGCGTAGAGTTTAGCCTTAAAGGCCTCTTCAGAAACCTCATTAGATTTCCCAATAAAAAGTTGCTCTATATTAGGCTCTGAAGCCAACGCAATAGGTCCTAATTGTGTGGAATCTACAGGCACTTCTCGCCAGCCAATAACAGACAGTCCTTGAGCAATAACTTCTTTTTCAAATGTATCTTTACAAAACTTATATTGATTTCTATTTTTGGGTAAAAAAACCATCCCAATGGCATACTTTCCACGAACCGGAATTTTAAACCCACAAACACGCTTAAAATAAGCGTGAGGAATATCGATTAATAACCCTGCTCCATCACCTGTTTTTCCATCGGAACTAACTCCCCCACGATGTTCGAGTTTTACTAGGATTTCTAGGGCATCATGGATAATTTGATTGGTCTTCTCTCCTTTGAGATTACATATAAAACCTGCACCGCAATTTTCATGTTCAAATTCCGGCAAATAAAGGCCTTGTTTCTTCAGCATAATTCAAGATATTTTCGAGGTTTTTAAACCTCATTACTCCCCTAATATAGAAGCAATAATTTTATAAAAAAAATTGTTGAAACACTTTTCAGAAATCCATAGTTTATAGCATTGAAACTAAATATTTTTCAAAATATAGCAGTTTACACTAGGAATTAGTCAATATGTAATATTTAATATTATTCAGAAAATTTTGACAAATCCACTTTTTTAAGACTTCAAAAGTGAAAATAACGCACAAAAATGAAGATTTTAACAAAAAATTAAATATTTCAAATTATTGATTTTTCAAAAAAATGGCGAAAATAAATTTTAACCCTAAAATTTATGGGGTATAAAACTCTATATTCATAAAAATTAATATTTTACCCCTATTTTTGCAGGGGTATTAGATAAGATTACATAGTTTTGGAAGACACTAACTAATCTAAATACTTAATTATGAAAAAATTACTTTCTCTGACTTTATTATTTTCAACGTTAGCATTAAGTGCTCAAGACACTGAAGACACGAGTAGCGACAAATCATTCACCTTAAGTGGTAGTGTAGACGCGTATTTTCAAACTTACATTTCTGCCCCCGACGATGTTGGAGCCTCTTTTGGTACCGCCTTCGCAGATAAAACAGGTTTTGCATTAGGTATGGGAAACATTATTGCTAGTTATGAAAGCGGCAAAGTAGGTGCTGTACTTGATCTAGTTACAGGACCAAGAGGTGGAGCCGCTACTTTTAATTCTGATATTATTGACGGTATTGTAAATCAGGCATACGTGTATTGGAATGTTTCTGAAAGCACAACCTTAACTATGGGACGTTTTAATACGTATTTAGGTTATGAAGTTATTGCTCCCGCAGCAAACTTTAACTACAGTACTTCTTACTTATTCTCTAGTGGTCCATTTTCACATATGGGTTTAAAAGCTGATTTTGCTTTATCTGACGATTTTAGTTTAATGCTAGCCGTTATGAATCCATGGGATACAAATGACACCTCAACGACCGGAGAATATTCTTTTGGCGCACAGTTAGGATATTCTGACCAGTACTTAAATTTCTATTATGACAGTGGAAATAATGGTGGATTAGGATTTGAAGTCGACTATACCGGTGGCTTTGATGTTTCTGATGACTTTTTCTTAGGAATCAATGCAGCTTATAATGACAATGACGGAAGTGGTTTCTACGGTGCCGCACTTTACCCACAATACGCAACATCTGATGATTTTAGCCTTGGACTAAGAGGTGAATATTACGCTTTACACGGTGATGACGACGCTATAGATTACCCGAGCGTTTTAGGACTAACACTAACAGGAAGTTACACAGTAGAAAGTTACCTTATCATTAAACCAGAATTTAGATTAGACTCTTTCACGGATGCCGATGGAGGACTTTTCGGTTACGCTGTAGACAATGACGGTCTACCTGCAAGCAGCCTTAGCGCCTTTACTTTAGCTGCCATCTACACATTCTAAACCAAAACACTAACTAATATATAGATTATGACAAACATTTTTTTACCCCTAATTCCAAGTCTAACGATTACTCAAGAGGCCGCTTCTGCCGCAGAAATTGAAGCAGCCGTTAGCGCAATTAACACTGACATGGGGATGCTATGGATGCTCCTCTCCGCATTACTTGTATTCTTTATGCAAGCTGGTTTTACCTTAGTAGAAACCGGAATGACACGCTCAAAGAATGCAGCCAATATTGCCATGAAGAACTTACTCGATATTTGTGTAGGATCTTTAACCTATTGGTTTATTGGTTACTCTTTAATGTATGGAGACACGTCTAACGGATGGTTTTTCTGGAGTGGATTAATGCAAGGTGAAGGTGCCGATTTACTTTTCCAAACTATGTTTGCTGCTACCGCTGCAACAATTGTTTCAGGAGCGATCGCCGGAAGAACAAAATATTCTACTTATGCAATATTCTCTATTGTAATGACTGCTTTAATTTACCCAATAGCTGGTGGATGGCAATGGCAAGGATCGGGTTGGCTAACCGAACTCGGATTTATTGATTTTGCAGGATCTTCAATAGTACACTCTGTAGGAGGATGGGCTGCCTTAGTTGCCGCTTATATGGTAGGACCTAGAATTGGAAAATACGTTGACGGTAAGGTTATGCCTATTCCAGGACACAACCAAATATTAGCCACTTTAGGAGTTTTCATCCTATGGATGGGATGGTTCGGATTTAATGGAGGATCTCAATTAGCTTGGGGAGGTGATGATGCAATTGCCGCTTCAAACGTGGTATTGATTACCAATTTAGCTGCAGCCGCTGGTGGATTAGGAGCATTAATTACAACATGGATCTGGTACGGAAAACCAAATTTACCACAAACTCTTAATGGTGCCTTAGCTGGTTTAGTAAGTATTACTGCTGGTTGTGGAAACATGAGCACAGGAGGTGCAATTCTAGCCGGTCTTATTGGTGGTGTTATTGTAGTTTTCTCTATTGAAATTATTGAGAAAAAACTTAAAATTGATGATGCTATTGGTGCTGCTTCAGTACACGGTGTTGCCGGAGTTTGGGGAACACTTGTTATTGGCCTGTGGGGTATTAACGGTGATGAAGGTATCGGACTTTTTAATGGTGGTGGATTTGAACAATTAGGTGCACAAGCCACTGGAGTTGTTGCTTACGGACTTTGGTCTGTAGTTTTATCTTTCATTGTATTAAAAATATTAAAGTCTACAATGGGACTTCGTGTTAGCGAAGAAGAAGAACTTGTTGGACTTGACCTTTCTGAACACGGTGAAATCGCTTACCCAGGAAAAAGAGAACGTTAAGATTCTTTTATATACGTTTATTGATTAATAATTTGGTTGTTAAATTAAACCCCTTAAAGCTCAGCTTTAAGGGGTTTTTATTTTAAGAAGTCTTCTTCTCCTACCTACAGGAACAACCGCTCCCACTCTATCAATATTCATAATTACATGAAAGTATTTGGACAACAACTCAAGCCTTCCCTTTGCCACTCGTTTAAATACTAACAGTAATAATCATCGTATTATTAACAAAACCTACTTTTAAGACTCATTTGTTACGGAGTACTTATACCTCATTTTTAGGCAGAAAAAAAACCTTAGAAGCTTACATCGCCTCTAAGGTTTTTCATTATAATTATAGCGCTGTCTTAAGCCGAATTACGACTCGCATTAATATTTCCGAATAAAGATCTAGTGACCATTTTTTCAAATATCTTAATTTGCTCTTCGTCTCGCACTTCTGCTTTCTCCAATTCTTGAATTTTCTTTAAAGCATATTGCTGTATTGTTAATAACGGTAGTACAATAGATTCGCGCATAGCAATTGATGCTTTACCCGAAGGCTCTTCTTGCATTAATTCCGTGTAGCCTGTTAATTTCAGAATTAAACGCTTAGACGTCTCATATTCTTCATTAATAAGATTCCAGAACTCTCCGTATTCTTCATCTTCAGACATATAACGTGTTAAATCAAAGAATGATTTAGACAAGGACATCATACTGTTTTCAATTAAAGTCTTAAAGAAGTTAGAGGTTTTAAACAGTTCTTGAACTTTATCAAACTCTCCAGCGTCTTCATAGTGCTTTAAAGCCGTACCCACACCAAAGAATCCAGGTACGTTTTGCTTTAATTGACTCCAAGACCCTACAAACGGAATCGCTCTTAGGTCTTCAAAAATTAAACCTTCAGACTTACCACGTTTAGATGGGCGACTTCCAATATTTGTTTTAGCATAGTACTTAAGCGTACTCATATGCTCTAAATACGAGATAAATTTAGGATGCGCTTTAAAGGCCGCATAAGCCTCATAACTACGCTCCGCCAAATCGGTCATCACCTTTCTGTTCTCTGGGTGCATGGTTAAATCGACCTCACTTAAACTATTATCAATACCAGAACTAATCAGTTGTTCTAAATTATACTGAGACGACTCTAAGGTTCCAAAATTAGAACTAATTGTTTGCCCCTGTATGGTTAACTGAACTTCTTTATCTTCAATTGTTGGTCCTAAAGAAGCATAGAAATTATGCGTTTTTCCACCACCACGAGCAGGAGGTCCACCACGTCCATCAAAGAATATAACTTTGATTCCGTTTTCTCTAGACACTTTTGTAAGATTTTCTTTTGCCTTAAAGATAGCCCAATTGGCCATTAAGTACCCACCATCTTTAGTTCCATCACTGAATCCAAGCATAATGGTTTGCTTATTACCACGAGCCTTAAGGTGCGCCGCATATTCTGGGTTGGCATATAATTCTGCCATTACCTTAGGTGCATTTTCTAAATCTGTAATCGTTTCAAAAAGCGGTCCTATATCTACCGTTAATTCATCTTGAAATGCCACCAACTTTAACATGGCAAATAACTGCATCACATTTAAAGTGGTTTGGTTGTTACTAATAATATAACGGTTGGCTGCCGCTTCTCCATTCTGTTCTTGAATGGTTTTAATCGCTTTCATGGTTTCTAAGGCCATCAGCGTTTCTTCATCTTTTATAAGCGACAAATCTATTGAACCTTCAACTTTAGATAGAATTTCTATCTGTTCGTTTTCTGGTAAATCGTGATAATTCTTAGGAAAAATAGAACTTCCACTTTCAATAAGTGCATTCACCATATCATTAAAGAATTGCGCATGTTTACGGCTATCTTGTCTGATATCTAAATTCGCAAAATGGAATCCAAAAAGATGAGTCTTATTGATTAAGCTATTTAATTCATCGGCATATAAAGACTGATGTTCTGCTCTCACAATACTTTTGATCGCTTTTAATTCTGAAACAAAAAAGTCTAGCGTTAAATCAGATGGTTTTTCAATAACCAAATTATAAAGCTCTTGCTCTAAATGAGCCATACGCTCTTCAACACCTTGGAAGGTCAGTTTTCTTTTTAACTCTCTGATGCTTCCATAATAACTTTTTACAATAGAGTTCTTTAACCTATCTGCCACTTTTAAAGTGATCTCTGGAGTTACAAATGGGTTTCCATCTCTATCTCCACCAGGCCAAAACCCAACATTGATAATACTGTTATCTACGTGTTCACCTTCAAAAATATTCTGCTGAATATAATCGTAAATATCTCCGAAGGATTTATAAAATACATTCTGAAGATACCATATAAGACTGATTGCCTCATCATAAGGCGTCGGTTTTTTATGTTTAAAGAACGGTGTTTTACCGAGCTGCGCTAAGAGATCATTAATCTTAAGCAAATCGTTTTGACGAATAGCTTCTGTAAGATCTGTAATAATCCCTAAAACCGACCCAGGATAAAACTGCGTAGGGTGCGCTGTTAAAACGATACGCACTTTAAATTCTTCTAAGTATTTTTTTAAGGTCTCTAGTTTATTATCTGCAGTAACCGTTTCCTTCAAACTTCTTAAGGTCCCGATACCATCCATATTATTTACAATTGGAAATGCAGCATCTTCAATAGCATCAAATAAAACGACCTGTCTTTCGATATACTGAATAAATCGAAACAACAAGTTAATCTGACTTTCTGAAGAACGTCGTGCTTGGTATTTATCAAAAAAAGTGTTTACAATCGTCGTAGGATCATCACGGTTTTCAAAGCCTTTATGGCAAGTTTCATGAAACAGAGGCAAGAGCGCGCCTGTTTTTGTCACTGTATCAAACGGCAATGTCATAAATATACTGTTATAAATCTGATATTTAGACAAGACGTTTTGATTAAAACGTGTTAATTTTGGTTGTGTAGGCATTTTCTTTTAAAATTAAATTATTGTAGACTGCCCTAAATGAATGTTTTTGAAATTGAGATTGGAATCTTTTGGATGAAAAAGAAAATCTTCAATAAAATCACCCACATTAGCAGTCGTTACTGTGTTTACTACCGAATTTATATCCGGAGTTGTGATGTTTAATTTTAATGATTTTTCTACAGCTAACCTAATTAATTCGGCTTCATTATGTAAATCGAAATGACTCAGCAACATAGCAGCCGATAAAATTGAAGCGATTGGGTTAGCAATTCCTTTATTCGCCGCTTGCGGATAAGATCCGTGAATTGGCTCAAACATAGCATACTTATCACCAACAGAAGCTGAGGCCAACAAGCCTATAGACCCTCCAATAACACTAGCTTCATCACTAATAATATCGCCAAACATATTCTCCGTTAAAATAACATCGAACTGTTTTGGGTTTAGAATCATTTGCATTGCCGCGTTATCTACAAACAAGAAGTCTAGAGTGACATCTGGATATTGCTCTGCGACTTCCTTAACAACTTTACGCCATAATCTAGAAGTTTCTAACACATTGGCTTTATCTACTAAGGTTACCTTATGGTTTCTATGCTCTGCAGCAACAAAAGCCAAATGCGCAACACGCTCAATTTCTTCACGCGAATACGCACAAAGATCTGACGCCGAGTTCCCATCTTTAGAAAGGGTTTTATCTCCAAAATAGATTCCTCCTGTTAATTCTCTATAGATAGAAATATCAGTCCCTTCAATAATATTTTTCTTTAAAGGCGACTTATCTAACAACGTGTTATAAGCTTTTACAGGTCTGATGTTGGCATACAATCCCAATTCCTTACGCAACTTAAGTAAGCCTTGTTCTGGACGTACTTTTGCTGAAGGGTTATTATCGTACTTAGGATCGCCAATAGCTCCAAACAAAATAGCATCACTTTTTTTACATAATTCTAAAGTTTCTTCTGGCAAGGCGTCGTTGTGCTTATCAATAGCAACTGCACCAACATCTGCCGTTGTAAATTTAAAATTATGATTAAATTCTGAAGCAATTGCTTTCAAAGCTTTTACAGCTTGATTTGTAACTTCTGGACCTATACCATCTCCCGGTAAAACTGCTATATTTAATTTCATTTTTATAGACTAATATATTTTTTGAGCTTCAAAAGCTTCAATTAATTCTTTATTATTCACAAGATAGTCAATATCATCATAACCATTGATCATACAGGTCTTTTTATAGGCATCAATTTCGAAATTTTCTGATAAATCCGAATCTTTCACCGAAATGGTTTGCTTTTCAAGGTTGACAATCAACTCCGTTTCAGGATGAGACCCAATTAATTGAAGAATGTCACTTAAAAATTTTTCAGACACCTGCACAGGTAACAAACCGTTGTTTAAGGCATTCCCTTTAAAAATATCTGCAAAAAAGCTAGACACCACAACTTTGAATCCGAAATCGGTAATGGCCCAAGCGGCATGTTCCCTACTTGATCCACACCCAAAATTATCACCGGCAACTAAGATTTTTCCAGAATACCGAGCGTCGTTCAATACAAAATCTGTATTTACGGTACCATCTTTATGATACCTCCAGTCTCTAAATAAGTTATCACCAAATCCTTTTCTATCGGTCGCTTTTAAAAAACGTGCCGGTATAATTTGATCCGTATCCACATTCTCTATCTGTAATGGAATAGCTTTAGATTGTAAGGTTGTAAATTTTTCCATTAATTTAAATGCTTTGTTATATCAATAATTTTTCCTTCTACAGCCGTTGCTGCAGCGACTAAAGGACTGGCTAAAATTGTACGAGACCCTTGCCCTTGTCGTCCTTCAAAATTTCTATTAGAGGTTGAAACACAATATTCGCCTTGCGGAATCTTATCATCATTCATCGCTAAGCATGCGGAACAACCTGGCTGACGCAGCTCAAATCCGGCTTCATCAAAAATTGTCTTTAAGCCTTCTTCTATTATTTGATGCTCTACCTGTTTACTTCCAGGAACTAACCAAGCCGTAACATTATCGGCCTTTTTCTTGCCTTTAATATATTGGGCTGCCACTCTAAAATCTTCAATTCTAGAATTGGTACAACTCCCTATAAACACATAATTAATAGGCTTATCTACTAAACGTTCTCCAGCTTTAAAATCCATATAAGCTAAAGACTTTTTAAAGGATGGGTTCTCATCCTCAGGGATCGCTTCAGAAATTTTAATTCCCATTCCCGGGTTTGTCCCATAGGTAACCATAGGCTCAATATCTTCAGCATCAAAACTATATTCCTTATCAAAGGAGGCATCAGCATCGGTTGGTAAGGTTTTCCAATAGGCTACTTTTTTATCAAAAGCCGCTCCTTCGGGCGCAAATTTTCTGCCTTTTATATAATTAAAAGTCGTCTCATCTGGTGCAATCATTCCCCCTCGAGCTCCCATTTCAATACTCATATTACAGACGGTCATACGCCCTTCCATACTCATCTCTTCAAAGACATTTCCGGCGTATTCACAAAAATATCCGGTCCCTGAATTGGTTCCTAGTTTTGAAATTATATATAGGATGACGTCTTTAGGTAAAACGCCTTTTTTCAATTTACCATTTACGGTAACTCTTAAGCTCTTAGGTTTGGTAAGCAATAAACATTGACTTGCAAAAACTTGCGCCACTTGGCTGGTTCCTATACCAAAAGCAATGGCCCCAAACGCACCATGGGTTGACGTGTGACTATCGCCGCAGACCATGGTTAATCCCGGTTGAGTCACCCCTAGTTCAGGAGCCATCACATGCACAATACCGTTGTATTTATGTCCTAGTTGGTATAATGTGATATTATTTTTTTTACAATTTTCTGACAACTGCTCTAACTGCTTTCTAGAAAGGGCATCTTTAACAGGCTTATCTTGATTTAAAGTTGGCGTGTTATGATCTGCCGTAGCAACAATTTGGTTAGGCCTAAATATAGGAATTCCGCGTTCCTCCAATTCATTGAAAGCCTGCGGACTTGTTACCTCATGTATTAAGTGTTTATCGATATATAGAATCTGTGGCCCGTTATCTATGGCATCTACCACGTGTGCATCCCAGACTTTATCAAATAGTGTTTTTCCCATAAATTAAGCTGAAATTATTTGTTGATAGACATTACTTGTCTCGATAATTTGATGTATATCATTATCATTGATTTCTTTTTTACGATCGGCAAAGCTTAAGAAATTAGAATAAACATCATCTAATTGCAACTTCGTAAGCTCATACCCTACATTCTTTGCTCTATACGCCAAGGCCGCTCTACCGCTTCGTGCTGTAAGCACAATAGCAGACTCTGTAACCCCAACATCCGCTGGATTTATAATTTCATAGGTCTCCCTATTTTTAATAACACCATCTTGATGAATTCCAGAACTATGAGCAAAAGCGTTAGCTCCTACAATAGCTTTATTTGGTTGGGTATAAATTCCCATACTCTCACTCACCAATTGGCTCGTCCCATAAAGCATAGAGGTATTAATATTAGTCTCTAAATTAAGGTATGGATGTTGCTTAAGCACCATTACCACTTCTTCTAAAGCGGTATTTCCTGCACGCTCACCAATACCATTGATGGTACATTCTATCTGACGCGCGCCACTAATGACACCTTCAATAGAATTTGCTGTCGCCAAACCTAAATCGTTATGGCAGTGGCAAGATAATATGGCTTTTTCAATTCCCTTTACATTTTCCTTAAGGTATTTTATTTTAGCACCATACTCACTTGGCAAACAGTAGCCTGTAGTATCAGGAATATTTAACACGGTAGCTCCGGCTTTAATTGCCGCTTCACAAACGCGAGCAAGATACTCATTGTCGGTCCTCCCAGCATCTTCAGCATAAAATTCAACATCCTCAACAAAAGACTTTGCATATTGCACGGCTTTAAAAGCACGCTCAATAATCGCCTCTTTATTCGACTTAAATTTATGTTTTATATGTGAATCTGAGGTTCCAATCCCAGTATGAATTCTTGCAGTCTTTGCCTTTCTTAAAGATTCAGCAGCCACTTTTATATCGTTCTCAACAGCACGTGTTAATCCACAAACGGTAGCATTTTTTACAATCTTAGAAATGGCTTCTACAGACTTAAAATCTCCAGGACTAGATACAGGGAATCCAGCCTCAATGACATCTACTCCCAATAGATCTAATCGCTCTGCAATTATAACCTTTTGTTCTGAATTAAGCTTACAACCAGGGACTTGTTCCCCATCTCGCAAGGTAGTATCGAATATTTGAATACGGTTATTAGACATTTATCAAAATATATTTATAGTATTGTCTTACGAATATATAGATTGAATTTGCCTTTAAATACCGATCTTAGTGTAACTTTACGATGTTCAGTTTAAAAAAAATATCATAAATAGCTGATTTACAGTATTATAAACCATTTTACAATTGATAACTAAAGACCAAAAAGATAATTTATTCTCATTAGTTAAGTCCTTAACTAAATCTGAAAAGCGTCAGTTTAAACTGTATGTGGGTCGTCTTGGAGTGAATTCAGACTCCAAATTTTTAAATTTATTTAATTTCTTAGACAAAGCGAAGGCTTATAATGAAAGTGCCATTTTAAAGAGTGGCATTGTAAAAAAACAGCAACTCGCCAATGTAAAATCGCATTTATATAAGCAAATCCTAATCAGCTTAAAACTGAGCCCTTCGCATCAAAATGTAAGATTACAGATTAGAGAACAACTCGATTTTGCTTCTATTTTATACCATAAAGGCCTTTACAAGCAAAGCCTTAAAATTTTAGATAAAGCGAAAGAGTTGGCCATCGTTAATGAGGAAAAAAATTCGGCTTTTGAAATTGTAGAGCTTGAAAAAGTTATCGAATCCCAATACATTACTAGAAGTATCAGCACACGCGCCGATGAACTCGCCGTACAAGCTAAAGAACTGAGCACCCTTAATGTTATTGCCAGCAAACTCTCTAACTTATCGCTTCAACTGTATAGCAATATTCTTAAAACAGGCTATGTAAAAAACGAAGATGAAGCTACTATGGTAATCAATTACTTTAACAAGCAGCTCCCTAAAGTTAATGTTGAAGATTTAGGCTTTCGTGAAAAACTATGGCTCTATAAGGCCAATTTGTGGCAAAGTTTTTTACTTCAAGATTTTCTGAATTGTTTTAAATACGCTTTAAAATGGGTGGATTTATTTTATCAGAATCCTAGCATGATTAACCTTAACCCGGTATTTTTCTTAAAAGGAAATAACTACCTCCTTGAGGCACTTGTATTCATTGGAAATAAAAATAAATTCTTAGAAAAATTCACCGAATTTGAGACTACAGTGCAGCATCCTAATTTTCCTCAAGATGAAAATGTAGCAAGCTTAGTTTTTCTTTACACTAATTTCCATCGTATTAATAAACATTTTATTGACGGTAGTTTTGAGGAAGGTTTAAGTCTTATCCCAGCCATTGAAAAAGACCTTATTCCTTTTGGCGAAAAAATTGATCAGCACCATAAAATGATCTTTTACTATAAATTTGCCAGTCTTCATTTTGGCGCCGGAAATAATAAAGCCTGTATTAAATATCTGGATAAAATTATTTCGAACAAATCCCTCTCCATGCGCGAGGACCTCTTGTGTTTTTCTAGGGTCTTAAATCTTGTTGCACATTATGAAGCCGGATTAGATTACCACTTAGAAACGCTATTACGAAGCACTTATAAGTTTTTAATTAAGATGAATGACCTCCATGAGGTACAAAAGGAAATGATTAAATTTATTAGAGGCTTGCAAGACATCTACCCTCACGATCTTAAAGATGCCTTTAGAGCGTTACACAAAACATTAAAGACGTTTGAAGACCATCCTTATGAGCGTCGCGCCTTCCTATATCTCGATATTATCTCTTGGCTAGAGAGCAAAATAGAGAATAAACCTGTAGCTGAAATCATTAGAATTAAATATTTAGCAAAAAACAATCTCTTTTAATGAGATTTTCATAAAAACATCACAAATTCTATAATTTATTTGGATTTCTAAATTTTGTGTTGCAATATTTGTATTCACAAAGTTCAAACACTTACTGAAATGTTATCAAGAAAGGTGGAGGGAATGACCCTATGAAGCCTTAGCAACCCTTAGATTTACTAAGAAGGTGCTAAATTCTACTTAATTTTTAAATTCATTAATTTAAAAATTGGATAGATAACTCAAGACTAATTACTCATCTGTAGTTAGCATTTTCTTTATAATATTTTTCTATTAAGTTCGCTTCACCCTTCGATTGCATTCGAAATTTATTTGAAGCTTATTTGGCTTTTGGTTTAATCTTTTATTAACTCAAAAACTTAGAAAAATGAGTACACAAAAATTCGCAACCCAAGCGTTGCACGCAGGACACGACGCTAGTCAAACTTCAGGAACCAGAGCTGTTCCTATTTACCAAACCTCATCGTATGTATTTAAGGATTCTGACGAGGCCGCAGGGCGCTTTAACCTTTCAGTTCCAGGGTACATTTACACCCGTTTAAACAATCCTACCAACGACATTTTAGAGCAGCGTTTAGCCGCTTTAGAAGGCGGTATTGCCGCAGTGGCCACCGCATCAGGAACCTCAGCGATTTCCACAACATTACTCACTTTATTAAGAGCAGGAGATCATATCGTAGCATCGAGTAGTTTATATGGAGGTACCTACAATTTATTAAGCGTAACCTTACCAAGACACGGTATTACGACCACTTTTGTAGACCCTTCAGATCCTGAAGCTTTTAAAGCTGCAACCCAAGAAAATACAAGAGCCTTTTTTGTGGAATCTTTAGGGAATCCTAAATTAGACGTTCTCGATTTAGAGGCCATTTCAACACAAGCCAAAGCCTTTAAAGTTCCGCTTATCGTAGATAATACGGTAGCCACGCCTTACCTATTAAGACCTATTGAGCATGGGGCCAATATTGTTATTCACTCCTTAACCAAATACATTACCGGAAACGGTACCTCATTAGGAGGCGTTATTATTGACGCAGGAACTTTTGATTGGACCAATGGAAAATTCCCAGAATTTACAGAACCTTCTGCCGGCTACCATGGTTTAGTCTATAGTGAAGCTATTGGAGCCGCTGCATTTATTGCAAAAATTAGAGTGGAAGGTCTACGTGATTATGGTGGTGCACTAAGTCCGTTTAATGCGTTTCAAATTATACAAGGTCTTGAAACTTTAGAACTTCGTATTCAGAAACACAGCCAAAATGCCTTAGAACTTGCGCAATGGTTAGAAACACAGCCTGAAGTGACTTGGGTAAATTACCCAGGTTTAAAATCGAGCAAATACAATGACCTAGCCCAAAAATACCTCCCTAAAGGTCAAAGTGGTGTGGTTACTTTTGGCGTAGAAGGCGGTTATGAAGCTGCAAAAACCATTGCAGATACCACTAAGTTATTCTCGTTACTAGCTAATATTGGTGATACGAAATCGTTAATTATTCACCCTGCAAGTACCACACACCAACAACTTGATGATGCGGCACAAAATGCTACGGGAGTAACGAAAGATCTTATTCGTTTATCAGTTGGTATTGAAGCCATTGAAGATTTAAAAGACGATTTGAAAGAAGCCTTTGCCGTTGTAAAGCAGAAGCTTTCGCTTCAAGATTAAGTTTTAGACCCTCATTTTAAATTCTAAGAGTTTTCAAACTGTTAATAAGCTTAAAACACATTCATTATATATGATGATGCTTTAAGAGCTTAACAAAGTTTGAAAACTCTTAATCAAGATTACTTAAGACACTTAGGTTCACCTCTCAGCACAATACAACATGGTACATTTACAACATATTAAAATTTCAAATTTCACAAATGAGTCGCATCAAACGACCTCTCATAATTTGTATTATCAAACTTTTGGGCAACCGTTACACAGCGCACCAATCATCTTGGTGAATCATGCGCTTACTGGTAACTCTAACGTTATTGGTGAACAAGGTTGGTGGAACGAAATTATTGGTGAAAACAAATGTATAAACATAGAAGATTACACCATTATATCGTTTAACATTTTGGGCAATGGTTTTGATAATAACGCGGAGAATCTCATTGAGAATTATAAAGATTACACCGCTAGGGACATCGCCAAACTCTTTGCTTTAGCCTTAGAGGAATTAGATATCACATCCTTATTTGCTGTTATTGGTGGTTCTGTTGGTGGTGGAATTGCTTGGGAATTAGCCGCCTTAAAACCCCGCTTAATTCAGCATCTTATCCCAATTGCTACAGATTGGAAATCTACGGATTGGGTTATTGCCAACTGCCATATTCAAGATGCTATTTTAAACAATTCTTCTCAACCGTTGGTTGATGCTAGAATGCACGCCATGACCTTATACCGTACTCCTGAATCTTTAACGCAAAAATTTGATCGGACTAAAAAGGATCAGGGTTTATTTCACATTGAGTCTTGGCTCAATTACCACGGAACAGCTTTAAACAACCGCTTTCAAGTGGCGGCCTATAAATTAATGAATCAAGTTTTACGAACTATAGACATTACAAGAGATCGGAATGATTTTATAGCTGTAGCTTCTAAGATAGAAAGCGACATCCATATTATCACCATTAACTCTGACCTCTTTTTTAAGGCCGATGAAAACTGGAATACTTATGTAGACCTAAAATGCGCTAAAGACAATGTTCATATTCACGAAATAAAGTCCGTACACGGTCATGATGCCTTCTTAATTGAATTTGATCAAATAGAACGTTTTCTAAGTCCAATATTCGCCTCAGAATTATGCTATTCTAAAAAAAAACATGAACCTCAAGTGGCCTAAATTTCCACTTTTAGATGTACCATTTACAAACCGAACTTTATGTTCGGTTTTTTTATTTTCAGTATAAATCTTACGACTAACTCCTGTGTCCCATTTAATTTTCGTTAATTTTTATATCGAGAGCGTTAATATTATTAGCAATAAAGACAATTATGCTATTTTTAAGCGTATATATTTGACTGTTGACTAATACCGAAGATATCAATCCCCAAATACCAACAAAGCGTAAATTCCGTTGGCTGCGTAGAACCCTTAGGATTCTGCTAGGCTTTTTTGTGTTTCTATTTCTGCTCCTACTTTTTATAAGAAGCCCTTGGGGTCAAGGTCTTATCGTAGAAAAAGCTGTGGATTACGTTTCTAGTAAAACCCAAACTAAAGTCAATCTTGAAAAGCTGTTTATCACTTTTGATGGCGATGTACAGTTAGACGGCCTTTATCTTGAAGATAAAAAAGGAGATACTTTAGTCTATTCTCATTCCGTTGAAGCTAACATTCCATTATGGAAAATGATTAGAGGTGAAGCTGTGGGTGTTGAGTCTTTAGACTGGGAAGGACTACGCGCTAACATATACCGAAAAGACAGTCTTACAGGCTATAATTTTCAATTTTTAATTGATGCTTTTGCTACCACAGACAGCACAGCCACCAAAACGGACACCACCACAGCAACCACAAAGCTTGTTCTAGGACAACTCAATTTTAAATCTATAGATCTTGTTTTTGATGATGCTGTTGCTGGCATTACATCCCGATTTAAGATCGGCAACCTTAAGGCCCAAATGACTACAACCAATCTTGAGGCGATGGTTTTTGAAGCTTCTGATATTGCCTTAAGTGATTCCGATATTAAATTTATTCAGAAACCTATTGTTGAAGATACCACAAGCTCCACTACTCCATTACCTAAATTAGCGATAGAATCTTTACGACTAAATAATGTTGTGGCTTATTATGAATCGCAACCCGACCGTCTCATCGCCGATGTTAATATTAAGGAATTCTCAAGCCAATCTCCAGATTTAAATTTGGCCGACAGTGATTTTAGTCTCGAAGAGATTACCTTAAAAAACTCAGACATAAAGATTACAACGGAAGCTAATTTTGAAGGCTTAGCCCCACAAACCACTTCTAAGAACACTTCTGTTACCACAGAAAATTCCGCTTTTGAGTGGCCCCGAATAAAGTTAAACTTAGGGACTATTGATTTTGAAAATAATACATTTACTTATAATGTCGGAGAAGCACGTCCTTCTAGAGATGTCTTTAATCCAGATGCTATAGCGCTAAGCAATTTTAGCTTAAAAGCGCAAGACCTAATTTTAAAAAACCAACAAGCGGCGCTTCAACTTCAAACGCTTCGTTTTAATGAAGCTTCTGGTTTAAACTTAAAACAATTAGCATTCAACCTTGAACTTACGGACCAAAATTTAGATTTAGACCAGTTAGATTTTCAACTTAATAACAACCGTATTTTAGGCGATACTCATTTACAGTACCTATCACTTTCAAGTTTAATGGCACAACCAGAGCAAACTCAGGTTGACGTCAATTTACCAAATATCCGTTTGTCTTTAGCTGAAATTTTCAAGTTTCAACCGCAACTAGAGAACAATCCTTATATTAAAACCTTAAGCGAACAACCCATAGAAGGTCTTATCATTGCTTCTGGAAATCTAGCCGCGTTGTCTTTAAACCAGGTGCAATTCAACTGGGGGAGCAACACGAAAATTACGGCTTCCGGAGACCTTAAAAACATTACCGATCCTGAAACACTTCAATTTAATATTCCTGAATTTTCTGCTGAGAGTTCTAAAAAGGATATCAGTCAATTTGTAAATGAAGCCGATTTAGGACTGCAGTTTCCTGAAACCTTAAGCTTAACCGGACAGGCCCAAGGGCAGCTTCAAGAGCTTACTGCAAAAGCCAAGTTAAATACCACACAAGGCCTTGCAACCCTTAATGGACATTTTAGAAATTCTGAAGGCATAGCGTACGAAGCCCAAGTAAATATTGATTCATACAAACTAAATGAATTGCTAAACAATCCGCAATTGGGACCCCTTAGCCTTGAGCTCAACTCTAAAGGAAGTGGTACAAACCTTAATGATTTAGATGCACAAATTGAAGCTAAGGTTTCTAAATTTCAGTTTAACAACTATGCTATTTCTAACTTAAATCTTCAAGGCGAATTGGTAAACGGGCAAGGAAATGTAGCCGCCAATTATAAGGATGATAACCTCAATGCTGAACTCGATGTTTTTACTGTTTTAGACTCTATTGCTTCAGAAGCCACCTTAAAACTAAACCTTATTGGTGCCGATCTACAAGCGCTTGGACTTATGCAACGCAATGTAAAAACCGCCATGATGGTTAATGCACAATTTAAAGGGAATACAGAATTTTATGACGCCACGGCAGATGTTAAAGATGGGGTCATTGTTTATGATAATAAAACCTATTTATTGGGGGATTTGGATGCAAAAGCACATGTTGACAAAGATTCCACAGCCGTTTCTGTATTTAATAAAATGTTAGATATTAACTTAAAATCGAACGCCAATCCGCAAACATTTAGCACTGCTATTCAACGTCATGTTTCAAGTTATTTTTATACTCAAAACCGTACTACAGATAGCATTTCAGATTTTGTAAATTTAAAATTAGAAGGAAAAATTTCCCAGTCGCCCCTACTTAATGAGGTTTTCTTAGTGAATGTAAAAGATTTAGACACCATTCAGCTTTATGTAGATTTTACCGAAAAAGAAAAACGCTTGAAAGCGAATATTACCGCCCCGCATATTAACTATAGCGGTAACACTTTAGACAGCTTGGCCTTTTCTATGGACACGGATACCACCAACTTTAATTTCAATCTCGGATTTAAAAATATTACGGCTGGTCCTTTAGATATTCCGGAAACTATAATTACAGGCCGCCAAACCGACCAAAAGTTAACCCTTAATTTCTTAGGCTATCACAACAATAAGAAACTTATGAATGTCAATTCTAAGCTTGTGAGTCGTAATGATAGTTTAAGATTTTCTATTCGTCCAGACACCCTGCTTCTCAATGGCAAAAATTGGACTATACCCCAAGACAACGAAGCTGTATTTACAACAAATAATTTAGCCTTTACTAATTTTAAAATCACCCATGATAATCAATCGATAACCCTTACCGATCAATTGGCTAAAATTGCAAAAAGCCATATTGCTTTAACTTTTGAAAACTTTAATATTAATGAGGTCTTTAACTACCTTAATCCTGAATCTAAAATTGCCACAGGGCAACTTAATGGCGATTTTATTCTTGAAAATCCTTTTACCAACACAGGTATTTTAGCGGATATTAACATTGAACAATTTAAAATGTTGAAAACTGATTTAGGAACTTTTAGTCTCAATGGAAATGCTCTAAATACCAACAATTATGCTTTTAATGCCGGATTAAAGGGTGGTGATATCGATTTTGATCTTGTGGGTGATTATACCGTAACCAACAACTCCGCCAACCTAGATCTTAATTTAGATATTAATGAATTTAAAATGGAAGCCCTCAATACGCTTTCTATGGGAGAAATTAAAGAAGCCGATGGTCGTTTTTCTGGACAGTTTAAAGTTACCGGAACCACCACAGATCCGCAATACGATGGATTTATAAACTTTAATGACGCCACATTTAACATCGCTAAATTAAATTCACAATTTAGTATGGCAAACGAAAAGTTAAATGTCGATAATGCCGGACTTTCAATGACGGATTTCACCATAAGAGACAAGAACGATAATGCTTTAGTTATTTCGGGCACAATTGGCACAGAAAGTTTTATTAATCCTACTTTTAACTTAGACGTTAAGGCTAACGATTTTCAAGTCTTAAATGCCACAAGAAGAGACAATGATGCGTTTTACGGCACCGTAACCTTTGATGCCGACGCGAAACTTACAGGAGACCTACAAATTCCTAAACTCAGCGCTCAAGTGACACTTGGTGCGGACACCGATCTTAAATATGTTATGCCAGCCTCTGTGGCAAATATAGAAGAACGCGATGGTGTGGTGGCTTTTGTGAATCGCGAAAATCCTGATGCGATCTTAACCCAAACGGAAACGCAAACAGCTACCTTAAAAGGTTTTGATCTTAACACCCAAATAAAAGTTGATAAAGAAGCCGCAGTTACCGTGATTTTAGATGAAGAAACTGGCGATAATTTTAAAGTTTCAGGAGAAGGTGATTTTATTTTTACCATGGTTCCTAATGGGCGTATGTCCTTATCTGGCGCTTATGAAATTGCAGATGGGCATTACGAACTAAATTTATACAACCTTGTTGACAGAACTTTTTTAATAGCCCCAGGAAGCCGTGTCACATGGTCTGGCGACCCTTTAGATGCGAAACTCGATGTTAGGGCGATTTACAATTTAGAAACCTCAGCTTCTGGTTTAATGGCCTCACAAATTTCTGGTGCCGATTCTTCGGTACAGAATAAATACCGACAAGTGCTTCCGTTTAATGTCTACCTTAATATTGATGGCGAATTAATGCAACCACAAATTTCCTTTGGTTTAGATATGCCCGAGGAAGACCAAGGCGCTATTAGCGGACAAGTATACAGCAGAGTGCAACAAGTCAATCAGCAAGAAGGTGAACTTAACCGTCAGGTATTTTCATTGTTAGTTTTAAATCGTTTTTATCCTGAATCGGGTAGCGACGGAAGTTCTGGTGGATTTGCTACCATTGCTAGAGACAACCTTAACGACGCCGTTTCTGAACAACTCAATGCTTTTTCAGATAAAATTATTGGAGGCACCGGCGTAGAACTCGACTTCGGATTGGATAGCTATACCGACTACCAAGGAGAAACAGCTACAGACCGCACCCAACTTGATATTGCCGCTCAGAAAAAACTTTTTAACGACCGTCTCATTGTAAGAGTCGGAAGCGCTGTAGATTTACAAGGAAGTAGTACAACAGATGAAGAAACCCCGATTATAGGTAATGTTAGTTTAGAATATATCTTATCTGAAGATGGTCGCTATCGTTTAAAAGGTTTTAGAAAAAGTGAGTTTGAAAATGTCATCGATGGCCAGACCATAATTAGCGGTATTGCCCTCATATTTACACAAGAATTTAATCAGTTTAGCGAACTTTGGGAAGCCATTTTCAAGTCCCAAAAAAATATAGCTACAGAACCTGAAACCCCTTCTAAAAAAGAAGACGCCAACGCAAAAAATAACACTACCGAAAACTAAAAGCCTGAACCTTTGAATTTCAAAATTAAACATATCTTTAGTATTGCACTGATCAGCATCCTTGCCTACTCTTGTAGTGTAAAAAAATACATCCCAGAAGGGCAACGTCTTTATACCGGCGCTCGTATAGAAATTGAAAATGATACTAGCGTAAAGCATATTGCAGCATTAAAAACAGAGTTAGAGAGTGTTTTAAGACCCGAGCCTAATTCTAAATTTTTAGGAATGCGCCCAGGCTTGCACTTTTATTATAAAGTACAACAAGAGAATCCCGGATTTCTTAACCGATGGCTCTACAGGCAAATTGGCGAAGAACCCGTTTACCAATCGGATGTAGAAACTTTTGAAGTGGAAGACATCCTCCGTAATCGCTTAGAAAATAATGGTTTTTTCTACAGCTCAGCAACGAGCAGTTTTGAAGAGAAAGCTCAAGAAGCCTCTGTCACTTATCAACTTAAAATAACCCAACCTTATGCTATGGAACGGTTTCAAGTTGATACGATGCCTTCACCGATTTATGAAGCTGTAAAAGCACAAACCGCTAATTCTCCTTTTAAAGCGACGGCACGTTTTGACCTGTCTAATATGAAATTAGAACGCCAACGTATTGATTCCGAATTAAAAAAACGAGGGTATTATAACCTGAACCCGGAGTTCTTCATCTTCGAAGCCGACACCAACCAATACGACAACAAAAAATTTGATTTATTTTTAAAACTCAAGGCTGAAGTTCCTAAAAAATCTATCGTTCCGTATTACATAAAGAACGTTCACATCTACCCAAATTATAACTTAAACGACTCTACACAAATTACCCCTGAGCGTTTCAACAATAAAACTTATTATCAAGACTCTTTATTCTTTAAACCAGAGCGTTTGGATAAATTCATCACGCTAAAAGAAGGCGAATTATACAATCCGAGCACGTCAAAAAATACGTCTAGACGCTTATCAACTATCGGCGCCTATAAATTTGTCAACATTCAATATAAAGAAATTGACAGTGCCTTAACCGATAGTTTAGCGGCCTTAGAGGCGCATATTTTCTTGTCGCCCTTAACCAAAAGAGCGGTACGTGCCGAATTGCAAGCTG
This sequence comes from Winogradskyella rapida, assembly GCF_042675845.1. Classification (NCBI taxonomy): domain Bacteria; kingdom Pseudomonadati; phylum Bacteroidota; class Flavobacteriia; order Flavobacteriales; family Flavobacteriaceae; genus Winogradskyella; species Winogradskyella rapida. The sequence continues at coordinate 842,684 of NZ_JBHTKM010000063.1, forward strand.
TAACAAAATCGAGTAACTTCACCGGACCTAACTTAGCTTTAACCTATAGTAATCGTAATTTATTTAAGGGAGGCGAAACCTTAAATATCAGCACCAATTTAGGTTACGAAACCCAACTTGGTAGTGGCGATAATGCGGGACTTAGCAGTATTGAACTAGGCCTTAAAGGAGAACTTATTTTCCCTCGGGTGATTTTCCCTATAGAATTTAATGAAGACTTCTTTGAATATTCTATTCCTAAAACCAAAACCAGCCTTGGGGTAAGTTATTTAAGTCGTAGTGAATTATACACCCTAATTTCGGGGAATGCACTTTTTGGGTATTCTTGGAATGCGAATAAATACATTACTTACGAGCTCAACCCTATTTCTGTTAATTATACGCAGCTCGCTAAAACTTCAACAGAATTCGAAACCATTTTAGAAGACAACCCTTTTCTACAACTCAGCTTTGATCAGCAATTTATTTCCGGACTTACATTTTCATTTATTTATAATGAAATGGTAGATGCCAATGATCCGTACCAATTTTACCTCAACACCACACTAGATGTCGCAGGTAATTCAATTAGCTTACTAGGAAGCTCTGGAGAAAATGGCGAAGCCGATACCTTTCTAGGATTGCAATATGCCCAGTATGCTAAAGCAGATATGGATTTCAGGTTTCATTATAACTTCGGAAAAAACAAAGAACACACCATAGCCACGCGTTTCTTTGCAGGTTACGGTTTACCTTACGGAAACTCGGATGTAATTCCGTACGTCAAACAATATTTTTCTGGTGGTCCTTATAGTGTAAGAGCTTTTAGCATTCGTTCATTAGGTCCAGGAACGTATGATGGCGAAACCGATGATGATAGCAGCAGTTATTTTGATCAGACCGGAAACATTAGATTAGAGGCCAATGCCGAATACCGTTTTCCAATTTTTTCATTTTTTAAAGGGGCTATTTTTGCCGATGCCGGAAATGTATGGAACTCAAAATCTAACCCCTCTTTTAATGGTGAAGATAAATTCACTTCAAACTTTATTAACGAACTAGGAATGGGTACTGGGGTTGGTCTTAGAGTAGACGTCCAAGGTTTTGTTATTCGTTTTGATTTGGCGGCCCCCTTCCATGATCCATCTTTAGAAGAAGGGAAACGATGGGACTTTAGAGTGGATGATTCCGTTTTAAATTTTGCCATTGGTTACTCTTTTTAACCCCAAGAACACGGTAAAACTTAGAGATCAAAAATACCTTAGTATCTTTGGCACACTTAGCAGCGACTGCTAACACTTAATAAACTGACACTATAATGATGAAAAATAAAGAACAATTTATGAAAGAAGCTGTGAATGCAGCTTTAAAAGGCATGCACAATAATGAAGGAGGTCCTTTTGGTTGTGTTATTGTAAAAGATGGAGAAATTGTTGGACGCGGAAACAATAAGGTGACCTCTACAAACGACCCTACAGCTCATGCTGAAGTTACAGCAATCAGAGATGCTTGTAAAAATCTTGATTCTTTTCAACTAGAAGGCTGTGAAATTTACACCTCTTGCGAACCTTGCCCTATGTGTTTAGGCGCTATTTATTGGGCAAGACCTAATAAGGTTTACTACGGAAGCAACCAAGTTGATGCTGCAAATATTGGCTTTGATGATGAATTTATTTATAAAGAAATTCCACTTCCTTATGAAAAAAGAAGCATCCCTTTTGAACAATTGGCCCGCGATATTGCACTTGAACCTTTTACTGAATGGACCAAAAAAATAGATAAAACAGCCTATTAATTGGAACGCTGATTTGCATAAATTTCTGTAAGCTTTACGGTTAACTTCAAAAGAAAACAGTATCTTGATTCTTATTAATTAAAATATACTGAAATGTCTAAACCCTATTACGACGCTGCAGACTTAAGAAAATTTGGAAAAATCACAGAATGGAATGAAGAATTAGGCACTAAATTCTTTGATTACTACGGTAAAGTTTTTGAAGAAGGTGCCTTAACCGCCCGTGAAAAATCGCTCATTGCTTTAGCCGTTGCACACACCGAACAATGTCCGTATTGTATTGATGCTTACACCAAAGATGGTTTAGAGCGCGGCGTTACTAAAGAAGAAATGATGGAAGCCATACATGTTGGGGCTGCTATTAAAAGCGGAGCCACATTAGTTCATGGCGTTCAGATGATGAATAAAGTGAATAAACTAGACGGTTAAGGCCTTACTCCTCCCTAACGGGAAAGTAAGAATTACAAATCCTGATATTAAATCCATGGCAACACAATCTCTACAAAAACAAGGAAGCAACTTAGCAGAAAGCAATAAACAATTAGACATCCTTTCTAATGGTATTTTTAAAAATGGCGAATTGCCCACCTTTAAAACTAAAATATCAGAAACGTCTCAATTTCCGCTTAAAGCCAAAGCTTTAGAAATTTTACAAATTAATGTTGGTTATATGTGTAATCAGGTTTGTGATCATTGCCATGTAGACGCCGGTCCAGACCGAAAGGAGATTATGACAAGAGACACTATGAAACTCTGTCTTGAGGTCATTAAAAACTCTGGCGCACACACTTTAGATCTTACAGGTGGTGCCCCTGAGATGAACCCAGATTTTAGATGGTTTGTAGAGGAAGCCGCCAAAGTAGGAATCAAAGATTTTATAGTGCGTTCTAATTTAACCATTATAAGAGCCAATAAAAAATACCATGATTTACCTAAATTCTTTAAGAAACACAATGTGCATGTAGTGAGCTCTATGCCACATTGGACGCGTGGCAAAACAGACAAACAACGCGGAAATGGTGTTTTCGATAAATCTATAAAAGCCTTACAAGACCTCAACGCCGTTGGCTACGGCATGCCCGATTCTGAGTTAAGATTAGATTTGGTTTATAATCCATCAGGAGCCTTTTTACCAGGAAATCAAGCCGCCATGGAAAAGGATTTTAAAAAAGCCTTAATGGAAGATTTTGGTATTCAATTTCATAATCTTTTTGCCATAACCAATTTACCTATTGCCCGTTTCTTAGACTATTTAATCGCCTCAGAAAATTACGAAGACTACATGTATGCTTTAGTGGACGCTTATAATCCTGCGGCTGTAAAAAATGTTATGTGCACCAATACGCTTTCTATAAGTTGGGATGGTTATCTATTTGATTGCGATTTTAACCAAATGTTAGAGCTCCCTGTGAATAGTCCGTCCAAACATATTTCTGATTTTAACAAGACGCTTCTAGAAGGTCGTGATATTGTTATTTCTCAACATTGTTATGGCTGTACAGCTGGTGCGGGAAGCAGTTGCCAAGGTGTCGTGGCTTAAGGCCTCTTTCATTAGTTTTTTTGTATACCTAAAACTCTAGACTTGAACAAAGTGAACCCCTAGAACAAACCTTGAAATGAGCTTTTTAGAGTTTTGCTAAAGGCTAGGGCTCATTAGGCGTCCTACAAACGGTAATCGGTTTCTAACAATCAGAAAACCGATGCCATCATTTTGTCGTAAATTAGAGTACAACATTATCTAAAATCAATGGCATAAACACTATGATTCCCTTTAAACCACACAACATATTTAAAAATAATAACTTGCTTCACCGCCTTTGGTGTAAGGTTTGCCTTGTTATCTACACTAATTAAAAATGCGGAAGGTTATATTAATTTCTTTTTTAATGTTAAGTTGTATTGGCTACAGTCAAGAGACCTTGAGTACTTTATTAAAAACCTATAATAAAGAAAGTGTACCCTATATTTCCGTACAAGAATTAGCGATGCCCAAAACAAAAGCCATTCTTCTTGATGCAAGAGAAATTGAAGAATATGAGGTGAGCCATATTAAAGGCGCAATTTTTGTAGGGTATTCTACTTTTAACTTGGAAGATGTGGCACAGTCACTTCCTAATCTTAATACTAACATTGTTGTTTATTGTTCTCTTGGGGTCCGGTCTGAAACTATTGCAGAACAGCTTAAAAAAAGAGGTTACACCAATGTTTACAATTTATTTGGTGGTATTTTTGAATGGAAAAACAACAATTTTCCCGTTTATAATTCCGAAGAAAAAGAAACAGAACACATTCACGCATACTCTAAAGCTTGGAGTAAATGGTTGATAAAAGGCAAAAAAATATATGAATAAATCACTTGTTATTGTATTTGTAAAAAATATAAAACTAGGCACCGTTAAAACCCGATTGGCTAAAACTATTGGCGATTTTGGAGCTTTTGAAGTTTATACCGAATTGGTTAAAATCACAGAAAAAGCGACAGCGCAATTAGAAGTTGACAAACGCATCTATTTTTCTAAAACTGTGGTGGATTCACAATGGGAAAACACTTATAAAACCACACAACGTGGTGCGGACTTAGGCGAACGGATGTGCAATGCTTTTCAAGAAGGTTTTGATGCAGGTTACGAAAAGATTGTTTTAATCGGCTCCGATTTACCAGATATAAGCAGCACACATATTAACAACGGATTAAAAGCCTTAGCACAAAGCGAAGTTGTTTTTGGTCCGGCGGAAGATGGCGGTTACTATTTAGTAGGTATGTCTAAAATGAATACCGATATTTTTAAGAATAAACCTTGGAGCCAACCCAATTTACTAGAGGAAACGTTACAAGAGTTACAAAACAAAGCGGTTTCTGTCCGTACCTTAGCCGTCTTAAACGATATTGATACTTATGAAGATTTAATTGCTTCAGACTTTTATAAATCGAATATAAAATTACAAGAAAAAATACAGCAACTCAATGATTAAACTTATCACAGAAAGCACAGAATATTTACAAAGTAAAGGTTTTGACACCCCAGAACTTGGTATCATTTTAGGTACCGGTTTAGGGCAGCTCATTAATGAAATTGAAATTATTGCTGAAGCCAGTTATAACCACATTCCTAATTTCCCAACAGCAACAGTTGAGTTTCATAAAGGCAAACTCATTTACGGTCTATTGGAAGGTAAAAAAGTGGTGGTGATGCAAGGCCGTTTTCATATTTATGAAGGCTACACCTTACAAGACGTAACGTTTCCGGTAAGAATCATGGAAAAATTAGGCATTAAAACCTTATTAGTGTCTAACGCTTCTGGCGCCGTAAACTTAGATTTTAAGAAAGGGGAATTAATGCTTATTGACGACCATTTAAATCTACAAGGCGGTTCTCCTCTAGCGTTTAAAGGTGTCTCTGAATTAGGAGAACGTTTTGCAGATATGAGCGCGCCTTATGATGCTGAAATTAATTCTGAATTTGAGCGCATTGCCAAAGAACACAACATCACTTTACATAAAGGGGTTTACGCTTCTGTTGTAGGGCCACAGTTAGAAACCCGTGCCGAATATAGAATGCTTAAAATTCTTGGTGCTGATGCCGTAGGTATGAGTACCGTGCCCGAAATTATCGTAGCCAACCACCTTAATCTTAAGGTTGCCGCTGTATCAGTATTAACCGATGAGGGTGATCCCGACAACCTACAACCGGTTGAAATTTCGGAAATTATTGCTATGGCCGAAAAAGCAGAGCCGCAAATGATTACCTTATTTAAAGAATTAATAAAAACATTATAAAACCACCCTTTCTACCAGCACAAGAAAGTTTTATGGAAAAATACTTAGACCTCATCCTAAAATCATATTCCGGGTATTGGAATTATCTGAAATATGAACTTATTGATCTCAATCACTGGGACAACTTTTTCTATGGTCTTATTTTAATTTCTGTGTTGGTATGGATTTTAGAAATTGCCTTTCCATGGCGTAAAGAACAAGCCTTATTTCGGAAAGATTTTTGGCTAGACACCTTTTACATGTTCTTTAATTTCTTTCTTCTGAACCTTATCATACTCATTGCCTTGTCTAATACCGTGGCCGAGTTATTTAATGATGTGCTTGGTTTAGTAGGTTTATCGCTATCCAGTTTTCAATTGTTTAATGTTAATGAACTCCCTAAATGGTTAGGCTTATTTATTCTATTTATTGTTTCTGATTTTGTACAGTGGAACACACATCGGCTTTTACATCGTTTTGATTGGCTTTGGAATTTCCACAAAGTACACCACAGTATTAAGGAAATGGGGTTTGCCGGACATCTCCGGTACCATTGGATGGAACCCGTAGTTTACAAATCTATTTTATACATTCCCCTAGCTATTATTGGAGGTTTTGATGCCCAAGACGTGGCTATTATTTACTTTTTTAATATTGCTATTGGTCATTTAAACCATGCCAATTTGGGTTGGGATTATGGAATTTTAAAATACATTTTTAACAATCCTAAGATGCACATTTGGCATCATGTTAAAGAACTTCCAAAAGGCGAGCGCTTTGGCGTAAACTTCGGCATTACTTTGAGCTTATGGGATTACCTTTTTAAAACCGATTATATTCCGCATAACGGAAGAGATATTGCCATTGGCTTTGAAGATGACGACAGCTTTCCGCAAGATTTCATAGGGCAATCGATGTACCCTGCATTCTCTAAAAAACGTAAAACACCGCCATCTAAATCCTAAAACCATGAGTTCTATAAAATATCTATCCGCCATTCTTATCCTTGTAGGCTTAAGCACTTGCGGAGCTAAAAATCTTCAAGAGCAAAATACACTTCAACAAACAGCAGTACAGCTCACAGACAAGACGACTCCCGTAGTTAACAAAAACACTGCAACTCCCAAGGAGGAGGAGGAGGAGGCTATAGCACTTCCACCGAAAGCACCATTACCTTCTAAAAAAGACAGCACAACAGCGGAAACTTTTAACCATTCGCGTTGGGACCGCATATTACAAAAGCATGTCTCTAACTCTGGAGAGGTTAATTACGACGCTCTTAGAAATGACCCTTCAGAATTAAACATCTATATTGACGCCTTAACTCATAATACGCCTACAGACGCTTGGACAAAAGAAGCAATATTGGCCTATTGGATTAATGCTTATAACGCTTTAACGATAGATTTAATTTTAAAAAATTATCCGGTAAAAAGCATCAAAGGCATTAAAAACCCTTGGGATCAAAAATTATGGCAATTTGGAGACACTTGGCAAGACTTAAATACGATTGAGCATAAAATTTTAAGGCCCATGAAGGAACCTAGAATTCACTTTGCTATTGTTTGCGCTTCAATATCTTGTCCTAAATTACAGAACAAGGCGTTTACAGCTTCAACGTTAGAAATACAATTAACCCAAGCGACCAAAGAATTTTTAAACGATCCTACTAAAAACGAACTTACTAAAGATGCCGTTCAACTTTCTAGAATCTTTAAATGGTTTAAAAAAGATTTTGAAATTACGGGGAGTTTAATCCAATTCTTAAACCAATATACCGACTTTGAGATTTCAGAATCGGCAAAAGCAAACTATAAAGATTACAACTGGAATTTAAATAATTAAATCTGTACTCCTAATTCTATCGTAGGTACTATATGATTAGTATAATTATCCCTGTTTTAAATGAAGCCGATAGTATTGGAACTTTATTATCGCATTTAGTCGCAAATATGACGTCCAAAAAGCACTGCGAAATTATTGTGGTGGATGGCGGAAGTACCGATGGAACAACAGACATTATAAGCGCGATTATCTCGAAAAATTCTTCTGAACAATCTGAAACCTTGTCTTGCGAAGCTCTTAAAGATGGTAGCGAAACAAAAGTCCGAAACCAAAATTTAAAGCAAACGGAGTTACAACTTATAACTTCAGAAAAAGGTAGAGCCAAACAAATGAACCAAGGGGCCAAACAGGCTAAGGGGGATATTTTATACTTTCTACATGCCGACTCCTTTCCTCCTAAAGGCTTTGACCAACTCATTATTGATGAAGTAAAAGCAGGCCATGAGGCTGGTTGTTTTAGAATGGCCTTTAATAGCACCCATTGGTGGCTACAACTTGCGGGTTGGTTTACTCAGTTTAGTTGGCGTGCTTGTAGAGGTGGAGACCAAAGTCAGTTTATTACCGCTTCACTTTTTAATGCTATTGGAGGCTATGATGAAAATTATACCATTTATGAGGATAACATGTTAATAAATGCCCTTTATGAACGGAACACTTTTGTGGTTATCAACAAAAAGTTAACAACCTCAGCCCGACGCTACCAAAAACATGGTGTTTGGACATTACAATACCATTTTTGGGCCATTTATATTAAGAAATATTTCGGAGCTTCGGCTGATGACTTACTCCGCTATTACAAAAAGCACATTTGTTAACAAGCTTTACTTTTTCTTATTTCTTCCCATCTCATCAGGATAAAGCGCCTTTAAAGGCTCTGATTGAAACACGGTTTTTGTATCAATATCTATCGCCGATAAGGGTCCGGTAAATGCCGCTCCGGTATCTACATTCCAAACATTGCCACGGTGCATGGGTTGGTCTTCTCCAAAATTAATGGTAGGCGTATGACCAATATAAATCTCTTTGTAATGCTTTAGTCGATTGGGGTAAAACAAAGAATCTTTATTTATACTAGGATTTAATGTTAAGGCCATTTCCCAAAGGGTTCTATCAAAATAAAAATTCTCGGTGTGCAACTCTGCTTCCACCCCTTTCATAGATGTAAAACCTGCGTGTAAAAACAAGCGGTTGTCCGTATCGATATGGTAGAGTTTCATCGCCTCAAAAAAATAGAGATGGCGCTGTTTATCTTCTAAAGAAAGGCCCTCGTAACTTGCCATGGTTTCTTTTCCGCCGTGGTTATACCACACCTCATTTACACTCCCCGTAGCCAGCCATTTTTCGCACCACACATCATGGTTGCCTTTTATAAAAATACAGGTATTGGTTGAAGATAATTCTATTAAGTATTCAATAACCTGAGCGGCTTCACTCCAACCATCAACATAATCTCCTAAGAAAATAAAACGATCCTCTGGCCCGAATTGGGCACATTGTTCCAAATCTTTCAACCCTCTTAATCCGCCGTGTATATCTCCAACTGCTAATGTTCTCATACCTCCTATTTTTTAATCAAAGCTAAAGTATAATTTTAGAAAAATAGACTTATCTCCCTTATTATCAAAAATTTTTACAATTGTTAAACTTAAGATAAATCTTACTTAATAAAACTCTAAATCGAATTCATAAAACAATTCAATGCTCTAATTTGCTGACCATTAATCAATCAATCAAAAAATGAACATCAATCAAATCTGCATTGCGCTATCCCTTTTTATGGTAGCGCAATCTTACGGACAGCAAACATTTTCATCCACCTTACGCGACGCAAAAAACGAAGCCCCTATTCCGTTTGCAACCATTCAATTTAACTCTAAAACCGGAGTTATAAGCAATGACCAAGGCGAATTTAACATTAGCATTAGACGAGAAGTCAAGGCCAGCGATTCTTTAAAAATAAGTTGCCTAGGCTATGAAGAAAAACAGATTCCCTTATTAAATTTTAATGAAGCACCCATCTATTTAACCCCACAAACCATCGACTTATCGGAGGTTTTAGTGACCAACAAAACCTATAGTATAGATGAAATCTTAGAAAACATAAAAGAACGGCTTACTGAAAATTACGATTATAACTATAAGCGACGAAAACTGTTTTATAGAACATCATACTACAATGAAATGGACAAGTATGATGTGCACTTAGACAAATCTACCATCCCTGAATTTAATCAGCAATTTGTAGACAGTCTTCTGCAAATTATGCCAAAAACCAGTAGCAGTCATACGGAAATTTTAGGTGAAATTTACGGGAAGATAGAACCAAAAACGCATCAGAAATTAAACATTTTAAAGGCCTGTCGTTTATATGATAAATCGAAGGATATCAACTTAGACAATTACGAAAAACGCTTTAACGCCATTTTTAAGAAATACGTAAAACGCGACTCGTATTTTAAAATTAAATCGGGTTGGTTTAGTGTGAAAGAAGATATGGATCCTTCATTATTTGGAGAAGAACAACAAGCAACTGAAGCCTTAATTGCCGAGCGAAAAAAGAAAGACTCCCTTAATAAAATTAGTTTTTTAGCATGGCGAAAGCTACAGATTCACAATTTTGAAAACAATAATTTTATTGATGAAGACAATGATCTTAACATCATTCATAAATCGCAACGCTATGAGTTTGAATTGAAAGATTACGCCTATATCAATGATATGTTTGTCTATGTTATTCCATTTCAACCTAAACGAAGCGAAGATTTTTCAGGAACAATGTACGTAAACACGGAAGATTTTGCAGTGGTCCGAGTGGATTATAAAAATGTAAAACCATTGAGTAAATTTTCATTATTAGGCATCTCCATGCGGAAATATTTAAAGGAAGGTACTATCATATTTCAGAAAAACGAAAATGAGAAATACACTTTAAAATATAGAGACGAAACCTTAGGCGAACTTGTTGGTATAAAACGACCGCTTAAGATTGTTGAAAAAAACAAACATGTTAAAGGCCGACGCAAGCAAAATGAACTAAAAGGAGACATTCATTTTATTGTTAAAAATATTGATAAAACAGAACTCATTGTGTTTGAAACCGACGCCATAACGGAAGCGGATTTTAAAGCGTTAAAACAAACCGCTTATACAGAACCTACAGCACTAAACCAATACGATCCTGAATTTTGGAAAGGCTATAATATTATTGAACCCAATAAGGCCATCAAAGAATTTAAGGCTTTAGAATCGGAATAACATCAACCTTATAAACTAGCTTTTATAATGTGCTTTTATAATTTGCTCCACAGGTTTATTCTGTGGGGTAAATTGATTATTATCTACACCGCCAACATTGTCGTGATCTACAAACCATTTCCACAGATAGCCTCCGGCAAACCAATCTTCATCCCAAACCGCATCAAATAAAGCTTGGGTGGCATTATTTTGTGCTATGAGATTTACAGACGTCATAGAACGGTCGTAGCGCCATGGCTCTTTTCCTGTATAATCTACACTACGATACCCAAACTCGGTAAATACTATTGGTCGATCTAGTTTTTCAGAAAACGCCTTTAATCCTGGTTTATGCTTGGCCCAACCTTTAATACAGTCTTCTACAGTTGGAGTTTGCATGCTGCTCACAGGAAAATAAGCATCAATCCCCACATAATCGAGTTGGCCCCAAAAAGGTGTTGTCCAAAACTCATCCCAATTTGCCGCGTAGGTTAACTTCCCGGTATAAACTGCTTTAACAGCTTTTATAAGCTCTTGCCAATACGCAGGTCTATGTGTAATAAAGGCTTCAAGTTCGGTACCAACACAAAAGACTTCTACATTATATTCTTGAGCCATTTCAGCATATTCTAAAATAAAATCGGAGTAAGACGCTTCTAATAATTTCCAATCGGCCTCTGAAGACGCCTCTAAAAATCCTGTAAACTCACCATGGGCAATCCACAATTGGGGTTTCACCATAACGTTTATTCCTTCTTTATGCAGGGCTTCTATATATTGTCCGGCGCCAGAGCGGGTTTCTCCAAACCATTGCCGCTTGGTATTGTGTGTCACTTCAGGATGGGCCTTATCTCTAATAAAACCAAAAGGCATCACAGCTGCCGCATTCGCATTAATATTCACAATAGGTTTCACATGCGAGGCATCAACCACACCCCGAGAAGCCACAAAACTTACCCCGTTTATCTTTAACGGTTTATACTTTGCTGCGGCACAACTGAGCATTACAATACTTAAAAGGCTATAAAAAAGAGGTCTCATACTGCGAAATTATGCTTAAATTTAAATAAAATCGACTAAGAGATTAAGGTTTTAACAAAAGCTTCGACCTATAGTCCACATTACAACCTCAACGATATGGAACACATTGTTATTATTGGCAACGGTATTTCTGGAGTCACCTTGGCCAGACACCTTAGAAAGTTATCAGATAAAAAAATAACTATCATCTCTGCCGAAACTGATTACTTCTTCTCCCGTACCGCTTTAATGTATGTTTATATGGGCCATATGAAGTTTGAACATACACAACCTTATGAAAACTGGTTTTGGGAAAAGAACCGAATCAGTTTAAAGAAAGCCTATGTTAAACAAGTTGATACAGAAGCTAAAACCCTTCATTTTGCTGAAGGTGATTCCCTAAACTATGATAAATTGGTTATTGCCACCGGTAGTAAACCGAATAAATTTGGCTGGCCAGGACAAGACGCGAAAGGCGTTATGGGGATGTACCATAAACAAGATCTAGAACACTTAGAAGAACACGCCCCTAATAATGAGGTTTGTAAACGTGCCGTTATCGTTGGAGGTGGTTTAATAGGAATTGAATTGGCCGAGATGTTAAATTCTAGAAGTATTCCGGTGACCTTTTTAGTCCGAGAAAATAGTTTTTGGAATGGTGTTTTACCCCAGGGTGAAAGCGAAATGATTAATAGACATATTAAAAATCACCATATTGATTTACGTTTGTCTACAAATTTAAAAGCTATAAATACGGATGAAAATGGTAAAGTAAAATCTGTAATTATTGAAGAAACAGGAGAAGAACTCGCCTGTAATGTTGTGGGCTTAACCGCTGGTGTAACGCCGAATATCGATTTTTTAAAAGATTCAGGTATTGAATTAGGAAGAGGCGTTAAAGTGAATCGTTATTTAGAAACCAATATCCCTGACGTGTATGCTATTGGTGATTGTGCTGAGCAACACGAAGCTATTGGTAATCGCCGACCTATAGAAGCGGTTTGGTATACAGGCCGTATGATGGGCGAAGTTTTAGCACAAACCATTTGCGGAAATAAAATGACCTATAATCCTGGGCACTGGTTTAACTCAGCAAAATTTTTAGATATTGAATACCAAACTTACGGTTGGGTATTTGGCGAACGTGGACGCCCAGAATACGAACAACATTTTCATTGGAAGCATGAAGACGATACCAAATGTATAACCGTAGCCTACCATAAAGAGAGTCAAAAATTCTTAGGGATTAATACCTTCGGAATCCGCATGCGTCACGAAGTTTTTGACCGTTGGCTCACCGAACAACGTGATGTCGATTATGTAATGTATCACCTCTCTGAAGCTAATTTTGATCCTGAATTTTATTCAAGATTTGAAAAAGACATTCTTAAATCATACACTAACCAACCACAACTTGCCAAATCTTAACCCCTATAGATTTTAAAAGTTAATACCGCTAAAAGCAGCACACCTTTAAGCATAAATAACCCATATTACAATGAGTAACAAATTAAATCATAGTATGTCTTTGGCAAAACCTGATGCCTTAGGAATTAATAACAAACAAAAAGTAGCTGTTGCCATTGGCGTTATTGGCTCATTTATTTTTGCCCTAGCACTTTTCAATGTTAATTTCCCTAATAAAGCCCTGTTTTTAACCCTTTCTTTAGCGGCAATTATTGGCGGAACTGTCGTTTTTTCTAGAGAAGCATACCTTACTAAATTAGAAGGCATAAAAAATGATGGCGTCTGGTTTAAATCCATTTCTTCTCGAGGTATTCTCGGTTGGATTCTTGGCGTCGTACTAACCACTTTTTATATTGTGCTTTATTTTTTCCCTACCTATTTAGGATTAGGCACCGATGGAGAAGAAAACACAGGACTTATTAGTCTTTTTGATCCATTAAGCCAATTATTAAGTGGACGTAACGCCAGCCAATGGTTTGTCTATGGGACGCTTTACACCGTGGCAATTTTAGCGTTTGGCTATAAGTTTATTTTAAAATACAGACACAATCGTTACCAACAATTACGTACCGTTTCAGTGATGTTTTTTCAATTGGGTTTTGCCTTTTTGATTCCTGAATTTATGTACGTCATGAATAACGACTTACCATACTATGACCTAAAAAGTATTTGGCCGCTTAACTATTATATTTTTGATGAATGGTCCGTAAACGGGTTTCTGTCTAATGGTACCATAGGGCTCGCCTTACTCCTTTTTGGTATTTTATCCATTTTTGTTTTCACCCCGATTTTAACCTATAAATACGGGAAACGATGGTATTGCTCATGGGTTTGTGGTTGTGGAGGTTTAGCCGAAACTGCTGGAGATTCTTTTAGACAATTATCTTCTAAAAAACTATACGCATGGAAAATAGAACGTTGGTTAATCCATGTGGTTTTAGTCTTTTCTGTGGTAATGACTACGGCCGTCGTTTACACCTATTTAGGCTACGATAAAAACGATTTCTGGCTCACTCGTGGGGTTTTCATCAGTTTTGTTATTGGTTTGTTAACCTTAGTATTTGCTGGGACAATGATTTTTAAACGTCAGGAGTTGGCAAAAGATGCTAAATATGGCGCTATAAGTTTCTTTATTACCATTACCCTTTTGTTAGTGATGCATTTTACAGGAACTACAGATCACCTTTTTTATATTAAAGCTGGAGCTTTAAGAGCTGCTTACGGAATTTATATAGGATCTATTTTTTCTGGAGTTATAGGAACAGGCTTCTACCCTATTTTAGGAAACCGTTCTTGGTGTCGATTTGGTTGTCCTATGGCGGCTATCCTAGGTTTTCAACAACGTTTATTTTCAAAATTTAGAATTACCACCAATGGCGGACAATGTATTTCTTGTGGAAACTGTTCTAACAGTTGCGAAATGGGGATCGATGTTAGACATTATGCGCAAAAAGGAGAAAACATCGTTCGTTCTAGTTGTGTAGGTTGTGGTATTTGCTCTGCTGTTTGTCCTAGAGGGGTTTTGAAATTAGAAAATGATGGTATGAAAGGTCGTATCAATTCTAATGAAATTCTTTTGGGTAATGATGTGGATTTAATGGAGCTTGTTAACCAAAAATAAGATTCTAAATTCTTAAAACCGTATAATTCATAAAGACGTTTCAGTTGCATCTCGGAACGTCTTTATGTTTTCTATAAACATTATATTTCACCTATTAATTAGGCAAAACAAGCTTGAGGTTATCGCTATAAAATCAAGTGTTTATTGAGCAAAAAGATTTCTTAAAATTAAATTCTCAAATATTGTACATTTGCCGCACAACAAGATAAAATGCCCAAAATAAAAGTTATTATTCCTGCCTACAACGAGGAGGCGTCTATTCCTTTAGTTATAAAAGATATCCCTTCTATCGTTGATGAAGTTATTGTGGTGAGTAATAATTCTACCGATAATACCGAGATTAACGCTAAAAATGCTGGGGCAACAGTGCTGGTTGAAAAGAGAAAAGGTTATGGTTTTGCCTGCTTAAAGGGTATGGATTATATTTCTAAACAAAAAAATACAACAGACATTGTTGTGTTTTTAGATGGTGATTATAGCGATTATCCAGAGGAATTAACAAAACTTGTACAACCTATTATTGACCAAAACATCGATTTTGTGGTTGGCGCTAGAGTGAAAGCCTTACGTGAAGACGGTTCTATGACGACGCCACAAATTTTTGGCAACTGGCTAGCAACAAGCCTTATGCGTTTATTCTTTAGATCTACATTTACCGATTTAGGTCCCTTTAGAGCCATAAAATACAGCACACTTCTAGACTTAAACATGGAAGATGAAACTTATGGGTGGACGGTAGAGATGCAACTTAAAGTACTGAAGCGAAAAATCAGCTACAAAGAAATCCCTGTAAATTATAGAAACAGAATAGGTGTCTCAAAAGTTTCAGGAACGATAAAAGGTGCTATCTTTGCAGGCATAAAAATCTTGACATGGATTTTTAAATACAGTTTTAAGTGATTTACCTTCAATACACCATCATCGTTATTTACACTGTGGCTATAGTGCTTATTTTTATGTATGCCTTAGCACAGTTAAATTTACTCTACAATTATCTTTCTTCAAAAAAGAAAAGAGAAACTTGTGACAAATTTAACTTTTCAAATACTGAAGAGATTCCATTTGTTACCATTCAACTTCCGGTATACAATGAAATGTATGTTATGGAGCGTTTGCTCGATAATATTGCATTACTAGAGTATCCTAAGGATAAATTAGAGATTCAGGTGTTGGATGACTCTACCGATGAAACCGTAGCGACAACCAAAGCTCATGTAGAGCAGTTGGCTAAAACGGGGTTAGATATTACACATATTACAAGAACGGATAGAAGTGGGTTTAAAGCTGGCGCTCTTAAAGAAGGTTTAAAGGTCGCTAAAGGTGAATATATTGCCATTTTTGATGCCGATTTTTTACCGAAACCTAATTGGTTAATGCGTACCATTCCTTATTTTAAGAATAAAAAAATAGGCGTTGTTCAAACACGATGGGGACATATTAACAGAAACTATTCGTTATTAACAAAAATTCAAGCTTTTGCCTTAGATGCGCATTTTACTTTAGAGCAAGTCGGTAGAAATAGTAAAGGACACTTCATTAACTTTAACGGAACCGCTGGAGTATGGAGAAAAGCCTGTATTATTGACGCAGGAAATTGGGAAGGTGATACCCTTACCGAAGATTTAGATTTAAGTTACCGTGCTCAATTAAAAAACTGGGAATTTAAATATTTAGAAGACGTAGAAACGCCTGCTGAATTACCAGTCGTTATAAGTGCTGCACGTTCTCAACAATTCCGTTGGAATAAAGGAGGGGCAGAAAACTTCCGAAAAATGTTATGGCGCGTTTTAAAGTCAGATAATATCTCTACAAAAACTAAAGTTCATGGTTTATTGCATCTTTTAAACAGTACCATGTTCTTAAGCATCTTTACGGTAGCTATTTTAAGCATCCCAATGCTTTATATTAAAAACGAATACGCGCACCTTAGAAACTACTTCTATATTATGAGTTTCTTTGTAACGAGCACCATCATCTTCTTTGTATGTTATTGGTTTATGTACCGAAATATCTATGGAAGTGGTTTTAAGAAATTCTTCAACTATGTGGGGATGTTCTTTACCTTTTTCTCAATAGCCATGGGCTTCTCACTTCATAATTCGATTGCAGTTATTGAAGGTCATATTGGAAAACGTAGTGAATTTGTACGAACTCCAAAGTTTAATATCAGTACAATAAGAGACTCTTGGAAAGGCAACAAATACATTATGAAAAAGGTTTCTCCTCATGTTATTATTGAAGGTATGCTTATGCTGTATTTTGCATTTGGAATGTACAGTGCTTTTATAGTAGGCGACCAAGGTGGAGATTTCGGATTATTTCCTTTTCACTTAATGCTTTTCATTGGTTTTGGTTATGTATTCTTTAAATCATTATCGTCTAAGGTTTAAAAAACATTTAAACATAAAAAATCCGTAAAGTCTTTAATTATAGAGATTTTACGGATTTTTTTTACTCTAATTTAACGTTATATTATTCTAAATGTTTATTTAGTAGGCAATGTGACTTTGTTTAAGGTAAATTCCATTTCAGAAATATCTCCTGAAATCTCGTTAATCCTAGAGTTTGTAAAATACAGTTCGTTATTATATATACTAAACGTATCTGCCCATTTTACCTTATCACCTTCTACTAGAGTCGAAATACTTCCATCAGCTTGTCTATATTGTATTTTGTTATGCTCTAAATCTGCATAATACAAATTACCGCTAGCATCTAAAATCATTCCATCTGGCGCAGCAGTTTTCGCTATAAACTTAACTTGATTTTCTATCTGAGTTTCATTTTCAAGATCAAAAGCACTCGTAGGAATAGCATACAAACTATAACCAGTAAGCGCATGGTAATACAATGTATCATTATTTGTATCTAAAGCAATACCATCAGAGTTAATTGCTCTTTCCCATTTTTTATCACCAAAGGTTAAATAAGAAGCTTCGGCACTTGTAGATTTATGATTATCTAAAACTCTTTTAGATACTTCAGAATTCATATCTAAGATTACTAATCCGGCATGACCAGAATCTGTAAAATAGATTTTATTCTTTTTCTTATCTACACGTAGATCATTTATATAAGAATCTGGATGGTAACTCCCTTCAGAAAGCTTATAAACTTTACTTAAAGTGTTATCAGCTAAATTAAATACAAAAACACGAGGTGCATCTAATACATTTTGAAACAACTGACTTCTTGTATCTAAAACATATAGTTTATCTTCAAAAGCGACAACAGATTGTACACCTACAAACTTATCTTCAACGACTTCGTCTCCAATTTTCCACGAATTCCATTCTGCATTAGGAAAGCTTACTTCTTTTTTATTCTTATTAACTTCAACTACCGAATTTTTAACTCCTTCTCTCCATCTTGGAAAATTCACAAAAACACGACCATCATTAGCAACCGAAACTCCTGTAACCTGTTGCCCCTTAAAACTTATAACTTCATTTACTTTTAATGTTGTTGTTGTATCTTTTTGTGTATTCACAACTGTTTCTGTTTTAGATTGACCAGCATCTTTACATGAACTTAGTACAATTAAAAAAGCAGCAAAATAAAATATATTCTTCATATTATCTGTGATTTTTAGTTCCTCAAAAGTAGTAAAGATTACCTTATTACACTTAGATTATTAACAGGAAGAGCTGTCGTACAAAAAGAATATTTAGATAAATAACTGAGTTATTGTAAGCTCTGCATTAAAAAAGAGTCTTAAAACACCGAACTACAAATTCAGCAATTAACCAAACCCCGCAAATAATATTTATATTTGATTTATGCTAGACAACACCTTATTTTCAAAGCTAAAAAAGTCCTCAATTTTGTTAGTTGTTACAAGCTTAATCCTCTATTTTATTTTTGCTTATTACACAACAAGAACAGAATACTACAAAATAGTGGCCTTATATGCTGCTCTATTTTTTCTGTTTTACAAATTAGTAGATTTTAATAAAACAAACCTTAAACTTTTAACATACACAGCAGTTATATTTCGGATTGTTTTTATTTTTTCAATCCCCAATCTATCACAAGATTTTTACCGTTTTATTTGGGATGGACGAATGATATTTGAAGGTTTCAACCCTTATTTATACACGCCAGATTCTTTTATCACTCAAGGCAAATATCCGGTGGCACAGGCCCAAGAACTTTATAATGGAATGGGCGAATTAAGCTCGTCTCATTACACTAACTATCCTCCAATTAACCAGCTGTGTTTCACAATTGCTGCTTTATTTTTTAGTCATAGTATTTTAGGCTCTATCCTATCAATGCGACTTATAATTATTGCTGCTGATATTGGTACGCTTTATTTTGGAAAGAAACTCTTAGAACGTTTAAAACTACCTTCAAATAGAATTTTCTGGTATATTTTAAATCCTTTTATTATTATAGAATTAACTGGTAATCTTCACTTTGAAGGTGTAATGATTTTCTTCCTCATTTGGTCACTTTACCTTTTATATTCAGGTAAATGGAAATGGGCTGCCGTCATTTTTGCTTGTTCAATTTCAGTGAAGTTAATTCCATTAATGTTATTACCTCTATTTTTTAAATTTTTTAAAACAACAAAAACATCACAAATATCCTATCGTAAACTAATTGTATTTTATGCTATAATCGGAATAACTATACTCCTCCTATTCCTTCCTTTTTTTTCTATGGAATTTGTAAACAATTACTCTAAAACAGTTGGGCTTTGGTTTGGAAATTTTGAATTTAACGCAAGTATTTATTATCTCTTAAGAGCAATAGGCTACAGTATAACGGGCTATAATGAAATTGCTATTATTGGTAAAATTCTACCTATAATTTCGGTCTTTATAATTTTTGGGTTTTCATTGTTTAAACAAAACAATACTTTATCTAAACTGATTACTTCAATGCTATTAGTATTTACTTGCTATTTATTTTTAAGTACCACGGTGCATCCTTGGTATATTGCGACCCTAGTGCTCTTTTCTGTTTTTACCAATTATAAGTTTCCATTGGTATGGTCCTTCGTTATTATCTTAAGTTATTTAGCCTACTCAAACACTTCTAATACTGAGAATTTATGGATTATAGGTTTAGAATATCTTATTGTGTTTTCTGTATTTATTTGGGAAGTGGCCCTAAAAAAAACTGCCAGTTTCCCGGCAGTTTCTCAACGTCATCAATAGATTAAGAGGCGCTTATTTTATGTGTTTTAGCGCTACAATTTTATAATCTTCATAGATTTCAGCGTCTCCATTTTCATCAATTTCCTCATAGGTTGTAACTTCATAAGTGATTTCAAACCGTTTACCAACCCATTCCTTAGATTTTAAATTCAGGGTTTTCAAAAGCCCTTCCTTCAAATCTGAAAAATAAATTATAGTGGTATCCTCCTCATCACTTAGGTCTTCTGCTATAACAAAGGCATAGCCATCATTAACATCATAACCATCATAAACCCCATCCGAAGTAATCACTTTTGTGTCTTGACATGGGGTATTATTCATGGCGTTCATTGGTAACGCCGATACGAATAACACTATTATACTGAATTTTAATACGTTCATGAGATTGCATTTTTAAGCTGAAATTAATCAGCTATAATTAATTTTAGTTTAAGGTTTTGGGATTTTGCCACCTCAAGCCCAAATGCTTTTAGATTACAACCGCTAGGGTTTAATGTCTGTGGATCGGAATGTGAACGTGTATTTTGAAGTGTTATCGTTTTAAGGTTAGGTATTTTAAAAATTTAATAAAAATTCTAGGTTTACCCCCAGAATGTTCGGTATAAAAAAACTCAGCTTAACCCTTTAATTAAAAAAAGTAGCACTGAGTTTCTATAATTGTGTAAAAACTAAGGTCTATGTTAAGACGCTTTTTAAGAAAAATCTTCGTCTTCAGCTCCAGGTTCTAATTCCGGATCAACAACCGCATTAGGATCATCATCTTCGAAATCTTCATAATCATCTTCGTCATAATTCTCCATCGTTTGCTCTAGCTTCGTACTGACTTTTACTAAATACTTCGTATCTTCAGTAGTCACCTCTACGGCTTCAACAATTTCATTTTTTGCATTTTTAAACGAAATCACGTTGTCATCGTCGTACCCATCAGGATATTTTTCGACCAGAAGGGCTAAAATTTCTGGGGTCAATTTTTTGAAATCAACTATAACTCGTTTTAAATGTGCGTCTTTTGGTTTCATTATCTAATATTATTTCTAAAGCTAATTTTTTTTTAAATATAATACTTATTTACTTACTCGTATAACATCGTAAACATCTTTTCTACGATCTTTTAAATTCTTTACGGCACCAAAAGCATGCAACTCCCTTAATAGGCCTAGGTCTACATCGGCCACTAAAATCATTTCAGTATTCGCTGTTGTTTCGGCTTTAATCCCATGACTTGGGAAGGCAAAATCGCATGGCGTAAACACTGCAGATTGTGCATATTGTATATCCATATTGCTCACATTAGGTAAATTTCCTACACTTCCAGCTATTGCGACGTAACATTCATTCTCTATGGCACGGGCTTGAGCACAAAGGCGCACACGCGAATAGCCATTTTGCGTATCGGTTAAAAAGGGTACAAACAAAATATCCATCCCTTCATCGGCCAATAATCTAGACAACTCAGGAAACTCTGAATCGTAGCAAATTAAAACGCCTATTTTACCCGCATCAGTTTCAAAGGTTTTTAATTGATGGCCGCGTTGCATGCCCCATACTTTAGCTTCATCTGGAGTGACATGTATTTTTTCGTAGCGTTCTAAACTTCCATCGCGACGGCATAAATACCCTACATTATAAAGTACATCATCCACCAGCTCGGGCATACTTCCTGTAATAATATTAATATTATAAGAAATAGACAACTGCTGCATTTTCTCTACAATGGTTTGGGTATAACGCGCTAGTTCTCTAATGGCTTGTGGCTCGTGCAAATGGTTGTACTTAGCCATTAATGGCGCATTAAAAAACTCGGGAAATACAGCAAAATCTGAACGGTAAGCAGACACACTATCTACAAAATATTCAACCTGTTGCATTAAATCTTCCAAAGTCTTATAAGGTCGCATTTGCCATTGAATCAACCCTAAACGTACCACCGTTTTTACACTACTCGCCTTTTTATTAGGTTTGGTATAATAGATATTATCCCATTCCATCAATACTGCATATTCGCTTGAAGCCGTATCGCCTTCTAAGTAGCCTTTAATAATTCTTATAGGATGAAAATCGTTTGAGGTTTGAAAGTTTAATACCGGATCATGAATTTCCTTATGCTTTACCTTCTGAAGGTATTCTTTAGGGGAATACTGCGTCTTATACTTATGGTAATTAGGGATTCTCCCTCCAAACACAATACCTTTAAGGTTTAGGTTTTCACACAATTCTTTTCGGTAATCGTAAAGACGGCGCCCTAATCTAAGACCTCTAAATTCTGGTTTTATAAACACATCAATACCATAAAGCACATCGCCATGAGGATCGTGATTCTTAAACTTATCGCCTTCAATAATATCGGCATAGGTGTGGTTATCGTCAATTTTATCGTAATCTACAATTAAGGATAATGCACAACCCGCCAATTGCCCATCGATACGGATTACCACTTGGCCTTCAGAAAATATAGACGTTAAACGCGCAATATGTTCTTTTTTCCAATAAGAATTCAACACCCCATCATAGGCCTCTAAGGTGGCCGATTTCAATTCTTCAAAATCGTCCACCGTTAGAAAACTTAAGGTAATATTATCAATTTTATGATCTTCCATTACATCTCTAAGAGATAAGCAAATATTAAAGGCGCCACGATAGTCGCATCACTTTCAATTATAAATTTAGGAGTATTAATATCAAGCTTACCCCATGTTATTTTTTCATTCGGAACTGCTCCTGAGTACGACCCGTAACTGGTAGTACTATCACTAATCTGGCAGAAATAACTCCAAAATGGCGTTTCGGTACGTTCCATATCTTGGTACAACATGGGCACCACACAAATAGGAAAATCTCCTGCAATTCCACCTCCTATTTGAAAGAACCCAATGCCATTTTCAGAATGATCCGTATACCAATCCGCCAAAAAGGTCATGTATTCTATCCCAGATTTTACCGTACTTGCCTTCAATTCACCTTTAAGGACGTAGCTTGCAAAAATATTTCCCATGGTGCTATCTTCCCATCCTGGACAAACAATAGGCAGATTTTTTTCGGCTGCAGCATACATCCATGAATCCTTAAGATCAATCTCATAATGTTCTTCTAAAACCCCAGATAACAATAATTTGTACATGTATTCATGCGGCAAATAGCGTTCGCCTTTGGCTTCGGCATCTTTCCAAATTTTTACGATATGTTCTTGAATTCTCCTAAACGCCTCTTCCTCTGGAATACAGGTATCCGTAACACGGTTAAGGCCTTTTTCTAACAACTCCCATTCGTCTTGAGGGGTTAAATCTCTATAATTAGGCACACGTTTATAGTGGGAGTGCGCTACCAAATTCATAATATCTTCTTCTAAATTGGCTCCTGTACAGGATACGATTTGCACTTTATCTTGACGGATCATTTCAGCAAAAATCTTTCCCAATTCCGCCGTACTCATGGCACCGGCTAAAGACACCAACATCTTGGCTCCCGAATTTAGTTGGGCTTCATAACCTTTAGCCGCATCCACTAAGGCCGCTGCATTAAAGTGTAAATAATATTTTTCTATGAATTTTGAAATTTCTCCTTTATTAGTAGTCATCTTCTGTGTTGAATTTAGATTTTTTGTTTCCGGCTTGGGTTGTATCGTTGAAGTTACTTTCAAAATTATCTTCGATATTTTCATTTTGAAATTTATAACTCAACATTTTGTAATAGAGTTTGGCAGCTAAAAAGTCTGAGGACTTTTCCTGCTCATTAGGGCATAATTCTACGATATCAAATCCGACAACGTTTTTCTCTTTAAACACCAATTTTAGGAATTCTAAGGTTTCATAATACAACAAGCCTCCTGGCTCTGGTGTTCCTGTACTTGGCATAATGGAAGGATCAAAAGCATCCAAATCGAAAGTAATAAATACATTACCTGTCATTTGATCTATAGCCGCATCCATCCAACTATCCCCCAAAACCATGTCGTGAGCAAAATAAGTTTTCTCCTTATCCATCACCGTTTTCTCAATACTATCCATAGAACGGATTCCTACCTGAATAAGGTTGGTCGTTTGGCTTGCTTCATAAACCGCACAGGCATGATTACAGGTAGAGCCTTCATAGCTCTCGCGCAGATCGGCATGGGCATCTATATGCAATACCGTAAGATCATTAAACATTTCATTAAAGGCTCTAATGGTACCAATAGACACCGAATGTTCCCCACCAAAAACGGTAACGAATTTGTTCTTTTTTATAAATTTCTTGGTGCTTTGGTGCACCGCTTCTACCATCGCTTCTGGCGAACTGTTTTCCGTCACAGCCTCGGCTAAATAAATGCCTTGTTGGTACACTTCAGAATCGGTTTCAATATCATAAAGTTCCATGTTTTCTGAAGCTTCTAAAAAGGCTTTAGGTCCTTTATCGGCTCCTTTTTGCCATGTGCTTGTACCATCATAAGGTACTGGAATAAGTACAATTTTAGCTGTTTCTAATTTTGCTAAATCTTCTGGAATACCAGCGTAAGTAATTGGTTTCATAATCTTTTCCTGCGGCAGCAGGAATCTTATTTAAGTTATTATTTCATTGAAAAATACTCCTAGATCCCCTTAAGAGGATCTTTTAAATTCGGGAGCTTTTCTATCTGTTTAAAATTCTTGATTTATAAGTTCCTTGGTTTTAGGACGCTTTTCATCTTCATGATGGTACCCCAAAATACTTAATAGATCCTCACTCTTCTGTTGCTCTGCAAACACCTCAGAATGTAAGTTTCCATCGGCATCCTTTTGAATTAAAATATGCTTTGGTGTTGGAATTAAACAGTGCTGCAATCCGCCAAAACCTCCAATACTTTCTTGGTAGGCACCCGTATTAAAAAAGCCGATATACAAGGGTTTATCTTTGTTATATTTTGGCAAATAAATAGCGTTAACGTGCTGCTCACTGTTGTAATAATCATCACTATCACAGGTTAATCCTCCCAAAAGCACACGCTCATAACTATCATTCCAGCGGTTAATAGGTAACATAATAAAACGCTTATTTATGGCCCAAGTATCGGGTAAGGTGGTGATAAACGAAGAGTTGATCATGTTCCACTTCTCGCGATCATTCTGTTGCTTTTGGTACAAAATTTTGTAAAC
This sequence comes from Winogradskyella rapida, assembly GCF_042675845.1. Classification (NCBI taxonomy): domain Bacteria; kingdom Pseudomonadati; phylum Bacteroidota; class Flavobacteriia; order Flavobacteriales; family Flavobacteriaceae; genus Winogradskyella; species Winogradskyella rapida. The sequence continues at coordinate 867,675 of NZ_JBHTKM010000063.1, forward strand.
AGCACCACCACTTTCGCCAACCGTAAAGCTTCCAAATTCGGTAAAAATGTTTGGCACCTCAACACCTTCTTCTTCACAAACCAAATTGATTTGATTTACAATTTCATCAACCATATAAGCATAGTCAAAATCAAAGGCTAATGAGTTTTTTATCGGAAATCCGCCTCCAATATTTAAGCTATCTAAGCTTGGACAGATTTTCTTTAAAGCCGTATAGACCTTTAAACATTTGTGCAATTCATTCCAGTAATACGCATTGTCTCTAATCCCCGTGTTAATAAAGAAATGAAGCATTTTCAGGGCTACCTTTTCATTATTCTGAATTTGATTTTTATAAAATGGTACAATGTTTTTATACCCAATCCCTAAACGCGAGGTATAAAACTCAAATTTTGGTTCTTCTTCTGAAGCAATTCGGATTCCAACTTTAAATTGGCCTTCTATCACTTCTGATAACAAATCGATTTCCTCGTAATTATCGATAATAGGAATGCAGTTTTCATGGCCCTCATTTATAAGATCGGCAATATTACTAATGTATTGGTCGCGTTTAAATCCGTTACTCAACACATAAGTTTTGTTGGTGATTTTACCCGCTTTCTTAAGCGTTTTTACAATATCAATATCAAAAGCCGAAGAGGTTTCAATATGAATATCATTAGATAAAGCCTCATCTAAAACATGTTTAAAGTGCGAGCTTTTAGTACAATAACAGTAATTGTACTGCCCTTTATATTGGTGTTTTTCAAAAGCATCAGCAAACCACTTTTTGGCGCGCTGTATATTATTAGAAATTTGTGGTAAATAGGTAAACTTTAAGGGTACGCCATAATCTTCAACCAGTTTCATAAGGTCTATATCATGGAAATGCAAGGTTTTGTCCTCAAGTTTAAATTCGTCTTGAGGAAAGTGAAAGGATTGATCGATCAGATCAATATATTTATTGTTCATGTTGTCAATTAATAAAATTCAAGTAAAAAAATAAGGATGTAAACGCTCTAAGGATATGTTTATATCATACCTGAATTTGGCTTCGTGTAGTCGGTACAAAACCGTAAATATGCTGACTTGCAGCAATTACTCTTGCATTCTTATTTTTAGAAATAAGAAATCGTGAATGCTTCGTATATGTAGAAGCGGAAGTTAGCTCTAAAATTCGGTTACTTAATCTATAAGCTGCTCTTGAATATGACTTCCTAATTTTCAAGCGCCCGAACATAAAAACATGTTTCAATTGTTCAGCTAAAATTGGGTTTATAATCGTTTATGATCAGTACCAATTTCAAAGCAAATGTAGATTATTTTTTAATACGTTTAACTTTTTTTATTTTTTTTTGAAATTATTTTTATCATCCTGAAACAACAACAGCAAAAAGAACCTTAAAACACTGACTAAAAACCAACTAAAGGCCTAATTAAAAATAATGAAACTCACTAAAAACAGTCCCTATTCAGCTAAAATAAGAACAAAAATTCAATGAAAAGCTTTAAAAATCAAGACGAATTCTGCTTAAAATGTTCTTGAAACATTACAACCTGTAACCGGAATTTAATTCCTAAATCTCCAACCCAATTTGAGCACAGCAAACCGTAATAAACTCTAAGACGCTTAGCTAAAACGATATTTTAAAACAAAGTATGGGCGATTAAAGATTTAACCCCTATTTTTAGGCTTAAGATGAGTCTGTACTGCTTCTCAGCTTTTATTCAAATTTAATGGATCCTGAAATAGAATTAAAACGCATTTGCGACGAACACCAAGGTATTTTTAAACATGAGGCCACAAAAGTTAATGGGGCTGAAGGCAGCACTATTCATATTTCAAAATACCATCTCATACTTCCTTACCGGCAACACCCTATAACCATTGTTTACGATTACGGGAATTCGGATACGGCTACATTCAGAATTCATCTAAAACAGCACTCTAATCAAGTTAAGTTTAAAATAAAAACGATAGATCACCTAAGCCGATTTTTACAATTTAAAAAGCATCGCTATGCCGTTTCCTGTTCCAATTCAATTTTAAAAAACAGTATTAAAGCATGTGTTATAAAACATCAATTAGATGATTTGTTTGAAAACACCGCCTTTGAACTCCACAGCACTGGTCAGCATAAAAATGACATGTATGAGATCTATTCTGTGTTTTCTTTAAAATATTCCTCACATGCAGAAAGTGCCGCTGATCTATTAAATTTTCATAAAGCCCTTATAGATCTTGTGCTCGATAAAACTCCTTAAAAAATGCTTGGGTCTAAACGTTTTCACCTTGAAGTCTTCTATTTGTCATATCACATCAGTAACAACGCAGGTCTAAATTTGAAAAATAAGAACAAAAAAGTTAAGTCTTCTTAATTAATCGCCTCACAAGTCGTAATAAATTAAGAATTTTACGACCTATACGTTCAAGTGTTTATACTCTTATTTAAAATTTAAGGATTTATGAACGCTGCTAAACTGATAAAATGACACTATTAGACCCAAAACGCCTTACATTTTTCTTTTTTATAGCCGCTATAATAGGCGCACCTTTCTATTTAAAAGCTCAAGAAACTGATAACAAATTAAACCTCATTATTGATGCTGACACCGCTAATGAAGTTGATGATTTATATGCTATTGTAAGGGCTGTTTTAGAACCCAAATTTAATCTCATCGCTATATCATCGGCACAATTTCATACCTCACCTTTGGCATCTGCGCAAACCGTTAAAGAAAGCCAAGCCATCAATGAAAGGCTATTAGAGCTTATGGATGTCACTAACATTTCACTTCCTTTAGGTAGTAACACGCCTTTAGTGGAATATGGGAAACCTGTGCGTTCTGAAGCGTCTCAATTTATTATTAAAACCGCACATGGTATGCCGGCGGGAGAGAAGTTGCATCTTGTAATTTTAGGCTCCTGTACCAATATTGCTTCGGCTATTTTAGAAGACCCCACAATCATTCCGAAAATTAAAGTGCATTACCTCGGGTTTTGGCATACCCCAGAAACCAATGCTTACAATAAAAAAGAGTTTAACTCAGGAAACGACCCTATTGCCGTGGAGGTTTTACTGAATACGAAACCCTTAGATCTTAATGTTATGACCGCTACCTCAAGTCAGCATTTGGTCTTTACTAAGCAAAATGTAGACCGTCAATTAAAACACAAAAAAGGGGTCGCGCAATACTTAGTGCAACGTTGGGAAACCTATGAACGTTGGTGGACTAAGGACGATCCTGAAAAAACGCAGTGGACCATGTGGGATGTGGCTATTATTGAAGCATTAGCCCGTCCTGAACTCTCTACCATAGAAAAAAAACTTACACCGCCTGAAAATACACAGCGCCACATAGGCATCCATACGCAAATTGATGCGGCTGAAATGACACGTGATTTTTGGAATACCTTAAACAACTTATAACCGAAGCGCTTTATGTTTATAGATTTACAAACCCCAAAAGCCGAACTCAGAACATTTTTAGAGGATCTTAATTTTATTAAAGACCATACCGAAACCATTACCAAGCTTACAAAACCTGGTGAAGGTAATATGAATGTAGTTTTGCGTGTTGAAACTAATTTACGCTCATTTATAGTAAAGCAATCGCGTCCTTTTGTTCAAAAATATCAGGACATAAAAGCGCCGATAGAACGTATCGATGTCGAATATCAATTTTATACAACCATTGCTAATAATAGTGAACTTCACCCTTATTTCCCGAAGGTTTTAAAATACAGTGCAGAACATCACCTTCTTATTTTAGAAGACTTAGGTGCCTGCGAAGATATGACGTTATTGTATGCTGCTCACAAGATAGAAGACACACAGTTAGAACTGCTTGTTCAAATTGCAGCCCATATCCATAGCTCTGAGACGCCGCAAGGATATCCCAAAAACAGAGCCTTACGCGAATTGAATTACCAGCATATTTTTGAACTTCCTTTTATAGAAAATAACGGGTTTTCTTTAGATGAAATTCAACCAGGATTGGAAGCGCTTTCTACAACTTATAAAACGGATAAAGCATTAAAAGAGAAAATTAAGGTGCTTGGTGATGCTTATTTATCTGAAGGAACAACTTTAATGCATGGCGATTATTATCCGGCCAGTTGGATGACCAATAAAGACGCGCTGTATATTATTGATCCGGAATTTAGCTTTTTAGGATTTCCAGAATTTGATCTTGGCGTTTTAGCGGCCCATGCTATTTTAATCACCAAAGATGCCAGCTTTATATCTAAGATTGAAGCCTATTACCCACATAAAATAGATGCGTCACGTTTAGCCCAAATTACAGGTATTGAGATCATGCGCCGCCTTATTGGTTTGGCACAATTACCCTTAACGGCCAGTATTAAAGAAAAAGACGCTTTACTACAATTGGCCTATAAGCTTATTATGAAAACGTCATAAAAGACTTAAATAGCAACCTTATTGATGTAGGCGTTTAAATTCTGAAGGACTCACCCCAACATACTGCTTAAAAAAGCGAGAAAAACTACTTATCGCGCCAAAACCTAAAACAAAGGCAAGCTCTTTGGTGGAGATATCACTACGAATTAAACGGCGTTTGGCTTCTGTAATTTGACGTTGTTGAATGATTTGCTTGGCGGTAAGGTTTAATTTATCTTTTAAAATCTGATTTAAGCGTTTGGTACTTACCCCTATTTCTTCCGCATAAAATTGGGTTTGTGTCTCCTGTAAAAAATGAGTTTCCATAAGCTCTAAAAACTGAAAAACGCGTTTTTGCTGAAGGTCTTGAGTTATAAAACTTGTATTCTGTAAACGGATCAGGTGCAGCAGCAGAACTTTTAATACGGTTTTTAGCATAATATAAGAAGCGGCTTCGCGGTCCATCTCCTCTGTAATAAGCTTGAAAATTTGTTGCAAAAGTTCCACCTCTTTAGACGCACTAACCATTAGGGTAGGATACTTATTAAAAAGCGTCATAACGTCTAAGGCGTACTCAATATCATCTTCATCTATGAGTTCGCGTTCAAAATTAAGTAAGACGCCATAAGGGCTTTTAAAAACACTGGGATTGAATACCTCATTTAAAGGTTTAAAATGAATAATGATTTCAGAGTTGTTTAGGCCTTCAAAATAAATACCCATAGAATTTACTGAAAGTAATGCGTCCTTCCCCTGATAAGACCTTATAATCTGAATTTTATTTTTCCAATGTTCCTTCGCCATGATTAGGGTTCAAGTAGAACTCAAAAATAACAAGAAAACCTATACACTAAGCTTTTGATACGTTTTTAAACAAGGCAAACAAAAGGATTCCAAATAATAAGGCCAATGCCGCAGCCGTACCGTAAATCGCATTGTAATCTTTTGATATATAATTGATAAAGGTTGATAAGAATTGTCCACCAAAAACACCCATAGAAAATAAACCCAGGTTTTTTCCTTGAGTTTTGGCTGTACTTGCTTCTAACATCATATGATTAAGCAAGGGAATGGTAAAGCCAAATCCAATACCTATAAAAAGCACTGTAAAGCCTAAAAACCAAACGCTAGTGGTAAAGCTAAGCACCAAATACCCAAACATAAAAAACATAAATCCGAGAGTTAACGTTTTTCCATCACCAAAGGTTTTTACCATTTTTGGCATTTGACTTGCGGTTAAAATAGCCACAACAGAGATAAACGCCATAAGGTAACCGGTATGAGACTCCGTAAAACCAAAGGTCTTAGGCAGGTATAAAGGTAAGGTTACAAAACCAACAAAAAAGAGCATCATTGCTAATAATGAAGCGCAGAAAATTAGGCGTACTTTAAATTTCTGCGGTTTGCCTTTAACCTCTTGTTCACTATTTTGAGAAGTCGGTTTAGCTTGGGGTAATGTTTTAGCCACTAATACTAAACACAATAATGCTAAAAGATAAATATAGAAGGGGTATTGCCAATGTAATTCCCCTAAAATACCGCCAATCGCCAGGAAGACAACACCTCCTAATTCAATGGCCATACCTTGCCATGCAATCATTTTTATACGGGCTTCTCCAATAAAGCAATCAGCAATATAGGCCGTTACAGCAACTTGAACAGCAACTGTGGCACCCCCTAATAGAAACCGATCTAAAATGAGGAGGTAGTCATTGGCAATAAACGCCCCTAAGAGTCCTAAAATAGCATACGGAATAAGACCAAAACTCAAGAGCTTTAAAGTGCCCAACCTTGCTAATAACCGTCCTATGAAAGGCGCAAAAACGACTACACCTAATGAGGGCAAGGTAATTAACCAACTTGGTGAAAAACTTAAATTTTTATGTGTAACAATTCCTGAAAGTGAAGGTGCTATTACTGTTCCAACCATGATGGTTAAGCTACTCACCAATAACAACGTGAATATGCCAAAGTTTGATATTTTTTTCATGCTGCAAAATTCAAACTATAATTCTGAAATCCCTTTACCAGTTTTCTAAATAAGTAGACCAAAATGGACAATCCTTTAAACACTGTATGACAATAAATCTTGAAATTAACGCGGCATTTACACACGAATCCGGAATGTAATCCGTGCAAAAGTATAAGGGTAACCCTTATTTAAAATAAGCGAGAAGTTTAGATTTTTTAGAGGCAGAGACCAAAATTTCCTGGCCATTACTAAGTACCACACTACCTCCTTTGCCCTTCACGTATTTTACGATTTCATTGACATTAACCAGGTAACTTTTATGCACCCTCGCAAAATTGGACGCTTCCAATCGTTCTTCAATATATTTTAAAGTTTTACTGACCAACTTCTTCTTATTGTTCTTCAGATAGATTTCGGTATAATTATCATCGGCCTTGCAATACATAATATCTGCCGTTTCTAGAACCTCAAAACCATCCTGCTGAGGCAAGGTTATTTTTCCGTTAACCGCGTGCACTTTGGGAACCAAAACCTGATCTTGTAGCGCGGCTTCTTTGGTTCTAATTTCAGTGACATAATCTACAGCTTTAATTAACTCGTCTATAGAAATCGGTTTCATTAAATAATAGGAGGCATGGGCATTAAGCGCGTCAATAGCATAATGATTATAGGCGGTAACAAATATGGTTTCAAAAGTTATATCGCCAACTTTATCGAGCAGATCAAAAGCATTACCGTAAGGCATTTCCACATCTAAAAATACGACATCCAAGTCGTGATTTCGAATTAAAACCAAGGCCTCTTCCACATTAGCGGCTTCCCCTAAAATGGAAATATGAGGACAATATTTTTGAATATAATTCTTTAAAATAAGACGACTATTTTCTTCGTCTTCAACTAGAATAGCGTTTAATTTCATGCTTTTTTCTTTAATATTTGAAGCCCAAGCTGTGTAATTTTTCACCTTCTCCGACCTCTAAACCCATTAATCTTTTTTTAAAGTGACTACAACTTTTGTTCCTGCATCTTCTGACGTTTGATAATCACTGATAGAGACATCAACTTTATCTTTATACATTTCATTAAGAATGGCCACACGTTTTTTGATGTTATGCATTCCTTTTGACTTATGCTTCTTTTGATGCTCTGTTTTTAAGGCCTTAGAACGCTCCCGTCCGATACCATTATCCGTGATGCTAATGCTTATTTCGTCTTTGGACTTGGGTTGTATATGAATTTTTAAAAATCCTTTTTCGGTCTTATAGCGCAAGCCATGCCAAACAGCATTTTCAATATAAGGCTGTAATAACATTGGTGGAATTTGAAAATGATCTATAACAATAGCCGGATCGACCTCTATAGCATAATCAAATTTATCTTGAAATCTAAAATGCTCTAACTTGGTGTACAAGCTTAGAAGTTCAATTTCTTTCTTTAAAGGGATAAAATCTTCTTCGCTATTTTCTAAAACCGAACGCATTAATTGAGAGAAATCAGTTAAATATTTATTAGCTGTACGCTCATCATTGGTGGCTATAAACGTATTTACAGAGTTTAAGGCATTAAAAATAAAATGCGGATTCATTTGACTGCGCAAGGATTTTAGAGCTAAAAGATTATTGGCCAAGCGTTGTTGTTTGATATATTTAAACATCAGGTAGCCCATAATTAGAAGTAAAATTAATCCTCCGGACAGAGAGTAAATAATGAGCTCTTGGCGTTTATTACGTTCTTGGGTTAATTCGTATTTACTTTTAGACAAAGCCCGATCGCTCTCTAGCGAAGTAATTCTGTTTTGCTGTTCTGCAATACTCCTACTAAAACGCGCCGCTTGAGATATTTCTTGAATTTTTTTAGCATATAAGGCATCCACCACAGACTTATATTCCTCGTTATAAGCCATTGTCTTTTCGGTATTCCCCAACCTTGCATTAACTTCAGAGAGCTTTCGTGTGGCATCTAATTTTACATCCAAATCACCGCGCTTTCCAGCTTCCTCTCTACTTTTTTCTAAGTAAGGGATGGCACTATTAAAATCGTTATTCAGCAAGTAAGCATTACCAATTTTATAATTTTGTTTTTGAGCGGTTATAGCACTTGCATTGTTAATTATAGAATCTTTTTCAATAGCAGCAATCCCTTTAATAGCTTCTTTTCGCAATTCAATTTCACCATCATAATCGGCATTACGGCTATTAAATTCTGCGACTTTCACCTGCGCTTCCACGGCCCGTTTTGGATTCTCCTTTTTTGCTAAATTTAAAGCATTTCCGAAGTATTTTTTGGCTTTAGCTGTTTCGCCTTGTTGGCTGTAGACTTCAGCGATTTTAGAATTTAAATCGGTGATTTTGGGAATAATATTTTGTTGCTGGGCAAACTTTAATCCTTTTTGATATGCTGTAATGGCCAAATCAAACTTTTCTATTTTTACATAAGCATCACCAATTCCTTCAAACCATCGTGTTTTCTCATCAAGACTTAAGGTTGCTTCGTTAATATTTTCCGCCGTTTTAAGACTGGTTTTAAAATCTCCATTCCGCAGGTAAGCTTTGGCGAGCTTAAGTTTCACTGCTGTTTTTTCTTTATTCTGAAGACTCACTTTATAGGCCGAAATCGCTAAGTCGTATTGTTTCCAATAGTCATAAATTTGACCTAACAACTCATGGGCTTCTGCAACCTGACTGCTATTGACATCAACATTTAAGGCATCACCGATAAACTGAATACTCTTTTCGGCATCTTTTTTAAGATACGCACGAGCCGAGTCGAGGCTTTGATTAAAGCGTGAAGTTTCAGTGATGGTTTTCGACCGTTTCTGGGATGGTTTGATGCCTACCACTTCAATAAAAATACGCTCATCAGAGTTTATGGTATAATAGAGCGTCGTAAACTCCGGATGTTTAATGGTTAACTCATCCCCTATTTTGGCCTTTATATGAAAGATCCCATCAGCATCTGTAGTGACGTAACCACCACCATTCAACAGGACTTCTACATCCTTGTAAGGCGCTCTGGTATCTTTTTCGTATACCTTACCTCTTATGTTAAGTATGGCTTGTTGTTCTAGAGGCTTTTCAAACGTTCTTTGCTGCCCGAAAGCCATATAACTCATCAAAAGAAAGAGGCTATAGATATAATGTATTTTAAAACTCCTCACTGGCTTATTGGTTTGTAAGACTAAGCTACATACTTTAATCGGATTCTTAAAATGAGGAATCGTGAATTCCTGCCTTTATTTTGAATAAATCACCGCTTTAACGAAGTCAGATGGAGTGTTCACGTATGGAAAGTGACCCTTAACGCATTGTGACTTTAAAGGATATTTTCTTTTATAGGTAAAGATGCTATTCTAGGTTTAGACGACCACAGCATTATTCTCCTATTTCATAAAACAAAAAAAGGCTCAATTTTCATTGAGCCTCTTTGTATAAAATTAGTGATGTATTAGTTTACTGCAGGACAGTTACACTCGTACTTCTCTCTTCTACAGTTGAAATTAAATCCTAATGTCAGTTGATGAAAACCACCTGAATTAAAATTCACTGTATTAGCTTGGTAAGAATACGTATATGCAAATACAAAATTATTGTAATCTACACCGACAAAAGGTGTAATGTATTGTAATTTTTGACTGCTTACACCAGATCCATCTTGAAACTCAGCACCATCTAAACTACGTCTATATGATAATCCACCCCAAAGCTTACCGAAATCCATTTCCTTATAAACCTTTGCATTGATATCTATTGAAGACTCTGCTGTTGCATCTCTGTACATGTACATAATAGAAGGCTCATAGCTCCATTCGCTTCCGTATTGGCTAAATGTATATCCTGTAGAGAATAAATACGTTCTTAGATTTTGGTATTCAAAACCATCTATACCATTCCAGTTAATTCCTTCATTATCTAAAATATTCTTCGCTGTAAAATGCGCGTAAAAATCAACAAAGTGGTAAGAGAATCCTACATCTACATTAAAGTTTGTTGCACTTTGCTCAATCCCCGCAACAGCCTGATCAAATTCACCTGGCGCTAACCAAGACGTTTCATCTAACTTATACTGAAGAAATCCTGCACTTAAACCGAAAGATAACATGTTAAGATCAATCTCATTTCTAGAAAACATTAAGTGATAAGCAAAAGTAGCATAACCACCAACTGTAGAATGGTATCCGTTAGAGTCGTTAAAAAGAACACCTCCGATAGCAACAGGAGACTCTCCTATTCTACCATTCATACTTAATGTTTGTAAACTTGGGGCATCATCTACACCAAACCATTGCTGTCTTGCTGTTAATCTTACCTTGGCACAATTAGCAACACCTGCCATAGACGGATGAATAAGATAATAATTATCTGTTAAATAATCCGAATAAATAGGAATCCCTTCTTGGGCAAAGCTAAAATTTGCCAAAAAAGCTATAAATGCTGCTAAACAATAGTTTTTTAATTTCATAAGTTTTTATCGTTTCAAGGTAAAATGTGCTTTAAATTCTTTGCGTTGTCCGGTACTTGGTTCATCGTACTCTATTGTAAACCAGTAGCCATCGCTTGGCATTGCTTCTCCATTAAAGGTTCCATCCCAACCATTGCCGTCGGAACTTAGTTGTTTTAATAATTTCCCGTACCGGTCAAATATATAAATTTTTGCATTACTTCCAACACCTTCAATGTTCCAAGTTTCATTATTACCATCACCGTTAGGCGTAAAATACAACGGGTAATCAATTATAAACTTCGAGGTGCTTGCTAATCCACATCCGTTTCTATCGCGGGCAGTAATCTCATGATCTCCAGAAGACACATTATTAAACACTCCGCTATCTTGCCATGGTCCGCCATCTAAACTGTATTCGTAAACTCCAATTCCTATAGCTGTTGCTTCTAAAACGTGATTATCTGCAAAAGCTTGGGTTAACAACTCGATCGTTACACTTGGTGGTGCACTTTCTATAACCTCTGTACTTGCGCTATTAAAACAGTTTGTCTGTGTTGAAGTACTGATGTCTGTAACATCTACACGGTACGTTCCTTCTTCTAACGGCATATAGCTTGGTCCGGTTTCTCCTGGAATGATAACACCATTAAAATACCATTCAAAACTGTAATCTCCTGCTGTTAAATAGGTGTCTATAACTAAAGGATCTAAGATCTCTGTGCCATTAGTATCAATACACAATACATAACGATCGTCTAAAATTAATTCTGGTAGTGGATTAACATCTAAGGTTAACTCGGCTACCGCATAACATATAGAGGTATCATTTCCTGTTGTGGCATCTGG
>NZ_JBHTKM010000063.1:879324-880863 GCF_042675845.1 Winogradskyella rapida
TGCATAAATAATTTGCGGGTTTACCGTGTTTTCATACAAGGTTGGTAATGGATTTACTTTTAAATCAGCATCCTCTTGCGTTTCATAATAAGTCACATTATAATTTGCTGGGTTTTGAGCGTCTAACACTTCAGTATCCATTGTTGTTAAATCGAATTGTGCACTATCATTTGTTGGATCGCCATCAAGTTCCATTTCATCATCACAAATTTCATATACAATTGGCACGGTGTCCGGATTGGCCTGTGCCGCTTCATGTACTTCAATATAAAAACTTTGTGTACTAATTGAACAGCCTGTATCTACATTGGTTATGCTTACAAAAATCTGCTGTGGATTGCTCGTATTGGTATAAGAGCTTACCAAACCATTAGTTCCTGCTTCCGCATCAGCCAAGCTGCTATGGTAACTCACTACAAACTGATTTGGATCCTGACCATTTAAGACTTCGTCGTCTTTAGTGGTAAGATCAAAACTATCTATGCCATCGGTAAATAATTCACATTGAATCATATCGGTAACAGCAACCACTTCTGGTAATGGGTGCACTCTAATGGTAAAGTCTACTAAAGAATAACATCCTGTACTATTACGTGTTACACGCACATAAATCTCTTGACTTGGTGTCTCTATATTGGTGTACTGTGTTGGGTCTGGGATAGCGTTAGTACCATTATTGGCATCTAACTGCGTTTCATAATAACTTGCCGTTACACCTGCCTCGCCGTTAAGAATAAGTATTTCATTTGCGGTAAGATCAAACACCTCTACACCATCGCCTGTATTAAAGTCATCACACAACTCTAAATCTGGAATATTCTCACTTAAGGTTGGTGTTGGATTTGGTAATACACGTATGGTTAAGGTAACCATATCTGTACATCCGGTGTTGCTATCTGTTACCACGGCATAAAGCGTTTGTGGGTTAGCATCTAAACCATTTACTGAAGTATTGGTATACTGAGTAGGGTCTGCAATAGCATTGGTTTGCGCTTGCGCATCTGCACTTGTTTCATAATAGCTAACTAACCAACTACCGTTGTTCCCTGTGATTTCATCATCTTTTTGTGTTAAATCAAAAACTGTAAACTCATCTCCTGGCATCTCCCCTAAGTCATCACATAAACTTAATTGAGTAGGTTGTACCGCTACTGGTGGAAGATTAACTTCTAAATCAAATGTCCCTACATCTTCACAGCCTACCGTTGGGTTATACAAGCGCACATAAATAGTCTGTGGGTTGCTGGTATTGGTATAACTTGTTGTATTTATAATTGGGTTGGCTCCTGTAGCTGCATCTGCTGCACTAACGTGATAGCTAAGCTCTACAGCTGAAGTATTTTGTCCGTTATAAATATCACTCTCTTTTACGGTTAAATCAAATTGGGTAATACCGTTATTATCCGTATCACATAAAACAATAGGGTCTATTGCTGTTGGTACCTCTGGTGCCGCAATTACATTTAACTCTAATGTGTTTTGTGTAAGACTGTAACATCCTGTTATCGTATTTTCTGAACGCACATAAATCATCTGTGT
>NZ_JBHTKM010000063.1:880873-881263 GCF_042675845.1 Winogradskyella rapida
GTACAACCCTACAATTGGATTCACGCCTGTCTCTGCATCCGTTTGCGTTTCGTGGTAGCTAATAACCACATTAGGCTCGTTATTGGTGATCTCTAAGGTGCGTTGTTCTAAATCGAATTCAGCATAACCATCGTTATCATCATCACAAACGTCAATTTGTGTTGGGTTCGGCTCTGGTGATGGCACTGGATCTACACGTAAGGTAACGGTAACTGTATTAAAACATCCCGTAGCATCATTCTCTGCTCTTACAAAAATAGTTTGAGCATTGCTGGTATTAACATACGGACTTACAATTTCATTAACTGCATTATCGGCATCTGTTTGCGTTTCGTAATAAGTTAACGTTATTCCGGTCTGACCATTTAAAATTCCAGCTTCAGCATCTTC